>NZ_JAAEDL010000003.1 GCF_018129005.1 Neoroseomonas eburnea | reverse complement strand
CGACGCCGGCACGAACCGCGACCCGCACCTCGACGCCGCGCGTCCAGCGCACCTCCGCGCCCACCGCGCCCCGCATCGAGCAGGGCAGCCGCGCCACGCTGCCGCCGCCCGTGCCGCGCGCCTCGACCAGGGGTGCCTCCCGCTGAGCGCCCCGCGTCGCCGGTGTCCTGCCCGCGAGGCCCGCGGGCGCCCCGGCGCGCGGAGCGGACCGGCAGCCCACTGATCACCAGGGCCGCCGGCGCGGCACAAGGCTTGCTCATTTCGGTTGCGAGCACCTCCGGTCGCCACCGGTGCGCCGGAGATGCCCGGTGCGCGGGCAGCGCCGGCGGGGCCGTCGCCACCGGAAAGGGCAGTCCCATGCCGCGTCGCCGCCTGCTTCTCGCCGCCCCGGCCATCCTCGTCGCGCCCGCCGTCCGAGCCCAGGGCGCCTGGCCGAGCCGGCCGGTGCGCATCCTCAACCCCTATGCCCCGGGCGGCACATCCGACATCGTCATTCGCTACCTCGCCGCCGGGATGGAGCGCGCCTTCGGCCAGCCCTTCATCGTCGAGAACCGGCCGGGCGCCGGCGGTGCGGTCGGCACGGCCGCCGCCGCCGCCGCGGCGCCGGATGGCCACACGCTGCTGATCACCAACACCGGGCCGCTGGCCGTCTCGGTCAGCATGACGCCGGCGCCGAACTACGACCCGCAGCGCTCCTTCTCCTACGTGACACTGTTCGGGGGCGCGCCGATCCTCTGTGCGGTGAAGGGCGACGGCCCGATCCGCAGCATGGCGGACTACAAGGCGGCCGCCGCGGTCCGCCGGGATGCGGTCACCTTCGGTTCCTCCGGTGTCGGCTCGGTGGGGCACCTGGCGGGCATGCTCTGGGCCCAGGAAGCCGGGGTCGAATTGCTGCACGTGCCGTTCCGTGGCGCGGCGGATGCGCAGCAATCCGTGTTGGGCAGCAACACGGTCTCGCTCTGGGACACGCTGGCGGCCCATGCGGGCGGCGTCCGCGGCGGCGGAATCCGCGGCCTGGCGGTGACCAGCGAGACGCGGGTGGGTGCGGTGCCCGAGGTCCCGACCATCGTCGAGGCCGGCTTCCCGGGCGCGGTCGCCTCCAACTGGTTCCTGCTCGCCGGGCCGGCGGGCCTGCCCGCGGAGATCGTCGAGCGCCTGCGCCAGCACCTGGCGGCGGCGATGGCGGAACCCGCGGCGCGCGAGCGGTGGGCCGGGATCGGGATGGTCTCGCTCGGCAGCCCGACGCCGGCCGAGATCGCGGGGTTCGTGGCGCGGGAGGCGGCGCGCTGGGCGCCGGTGGTGCGGGCCTCGGCGACGGGTTGACGTGGGAGACCGGGAGGGCTCTGCCCTCCCGGACCCGCCCGCCAGAGGCCGAAAGGCCTCGGGACACCATGAGCTGGGCGGTTGGCTCGGGAAACCGTGCTGCGCTCCGATCTCGGCACGCAGCGGGGTATCGGGTTCCGAGGGCCTTTCGGCCCTCGGCGGGGAGAGGTGCGGAGAGGGGCGGCGCCCCTCTCTGCCTCATCCGAATCGCGCCAGCCAGTGCCTGGCGATCTCCGCCCGCCGCGCCACCCAGACCGCGTCTCCCGCCCGCGTCACGTGATCGAGAAACTGCTCCAGCCCCGCGATCCGCCCCGGCCGTCCGATCGTGCGCAGGTGCAGCCCGACCGACATCATCCTTCCGCCTTCCTGCATCAGCCGGTCGAAGGCGGCGATGCAGTAGCGGGAGAAATCCTCGGCCTGGACGAAGCCGCCGCCGGGGCGGAAGCGCATGTCGTTGGTGTCGAAGGCGTAGGGGATGACGACATGCGGCCCGCGCGGGCCCGCGACGATCCGCGGCAGGTCGTCGTCATAGGCGTCGGAATCGTAGAGGAACCCGCCTTCCTCCATCAGCAGCCGTCGGGTGTTCACCGACGCGGCTGACTTCGTGTGCCAGCCCACCGGGCGCGCCCCGGCGTGTTCCGTGAGCGTCGCGACGGTCCTCGCGATGACGGCGCGTTCCGTCGCCTCCTCCATGCCGGCGTGCATTTCCCAGCGCCAGCCATGGGCGCCGATCTCGTGTCCGCGCGCGGCGGGCTCGGCGGCGAGCGCCGGCGTGGCGGCGACCGCCCGCCCGCAGCAGGAGAAGGTCGCCTTCACCCCATGGGCGTCGAGCACGTCAAGCATGCGCCACAGCGCGACGCGGGACCCGTAGGCGAAATGGCTCTCCATGCAGGGATCGGGCGCACCCTCGATGAGCTGCCCCGATTCCGGGATGGTCTCGTTGCGCGCGTCGCCGCTCGCGATCGAGAGTTCCGCCCCTTCCTCGACATTGACCACGAGGGAAAGGGCGAGTCGTGCGCCCCCCGGCCATTGCGCCGCCGGCGGGGACCGCCCGTAGCCGGCCAGGTCGCGCGAGGCGGGTGGCATCCCGCCCGGCACGCCGGTGTCAGCCATAGGCCTTGAGGATCGCCTTCATCGCCGGCGCGAGGTCCGGGCGCTTCAGCGCGAAGGCCACCTGCGCCTCCAGGAAGCCGGCCTTGTCGCCGCAGTCGAAGCGCCTGCCGTCGTAGCGCAGCCCGTGGAAGGGCTGGGTGCCGATCAGCTTGGCCATCGAATCGGTGAGCTGGACCTCCCCGCCGGCGCCCTTCTCGAGCTTGGACAGGTGGGTCATCACCTCCGGCATCAGCACGTAGCGGCCGATGATGGTCAGGTTGGACGGCGCCTTCTCGACCGGCGGCTTCTCCACCAGGCCCTTCACCGAGACGAGGCGGCCCTTGTCCTCCTCCACGTCCAGCACGCCGTAGCGGTTCACCCGTTCGCGCGGCACTTCCTCGATGGCGACGACGTTGCCCTCGGTCTCCTTGTAGGCGGCGGCGAGCTGCGCGGTGCAGGAGACCTCGCACATCATCAGGTCGTCGGGCAGCAGGATGGCGAAGGGGTCGTCGCCGACGAAGGCGCGGGCGCACCAGATGGCGTGGCCGAGGCCCATCGGCACCTGCTGGCGGACGGTCACGATCGAGCCGGGCGTCATCGTCTGGGCCCGCAGGGCTTCGAGCTCCGCCGTCTTGCTGCGGTCGGCCAGGGTGCGCTCGAGTTCGAAGGCGACGTCGAAATGCTCGACGATCGCGGTCTTGCCGCGGCCGGTGACGAAGCAGAACTGCTCGATCCCGGCGGCGCGCGCCTCGTCCACCGCGTACTGGATCAGCGGCTTGTCGACGACGGGCAGCATCTCCTTCGCCATCGCCTTGGTGGCGGGCAGGAAGCGGGTGCCGAGGCCGGCGACGGGCAGGACGGCCTTCTTGAGCGGCTTCAGGGGCACGATGGGCGATTCCTCGATGGCGATGGTCGAATCGGATCGAAGCAGGAAGTCGGGACGCGAATAAGGCGGCGCCTCGCGCGCCGGCGCAACCGGCGGAAGGCGATGACCAGGGTCGGCGTGGCACTGAAGCCGCAGCTTGTTCCGGAGAATCCTCGATGTCGACCCCCGCCCGGCCGTGCCGCCCTCGGGCCGCGGCCCTGCAGCTTCCGCTTGCGGCCTTCGGCCTGCACGCCGCCGATCAGTTGGCCATGGCGGCCCTGCCGCTGACGGCGATGCTCGCCCTCGGTGCCGGTCCTGGCCTGGTGGGTGTGCTGCTGGCGGCGCAGGCCGCGGCATGGCTCGCCTTTTCCCTGCCCGCCGGGCTCCTGGTGGACCGCATGCCGCGCGGCAGGCTGCTCGCCGGCGCGACGCTGCTGGCCGCCTCCGGCGCGGCGCTGGCGCTGCCGTCGGCGGCGGGCGGCGGGGCGGCGGTGCTGGGCCTCGCGACCTTCACGGCCTCCTGCGGCACGGTGCTGTTCGTGCTCGCGGCGGGGTCGCTGGTGCCGGAGCTGGTGCCGCGCGACCGCCTGGCCGCGACCAATGCGCGGCTGGAACTCGCCCGTGCGCTGGCGAGCCTCGGTGCGCCGCCGCTGGCCGGCGCCCTGGCGGCCGGCGGCTTGCCTGTCGCGTCCTACGGCATCGCGGCGGCGGCGGGGCTGTTGGCCTGGGGCATGGCGCGCGGCCTGTCGAACGGCGCGGCGCCCGCGCGGGCGGCGGCGAACCGCCCGCCGATCCGCGCGCAGCTTGCCGAGGGGGCGCGATTCGTCCTTGGCCATCCCCTGCTGCGTGGCATCGGCGGCTGCGCGCTGGCCTGGAACTTCTCCTTCTTTGCGCTGCTGGCCGTGATGGTGCCTTTCGCACTCGGTCCGCTGGGCCTCGATCCGGGGCGGCTCGGCCTGGCGCAGGCGGGCTATGGCTCGGGCATGATCGCCGGCGCCGCGCTGGCGGCCGGGATGCAGCGGCGGTTCGGGCCGAATGCGCTGCTGCTGGCCGGGCCGGGACTGTCGGTGCTGGCGCCGGCTCTGCTGCTGGCGGCGCCGGCGGGTGGCCTGGCGCTGCCCTTCCTGGCGCTGTTCCTGGTCGGATTCGGGCCGATGATGTGGCTGATCTGCCAGACCGGCATCCGCCAGATCGTTACCCCGGCGGCCATGCTCGGGCGCGTCGGTGCGGTGCTGCAGGTGGCGATCTACGGGGTGAGGCCGCTCGGTGCGCTGGCGGGCGGGGTGCTGGCGGCGGCGCAGGGTCCCGCCGCCGGCATCTGGCTGGCCGGGGTCGGCTTCGCCGCGTCTTTCCTCGTCGTCGCCGTGTCGGACCTGGCGCGGCTGCGCCGGCTGCCGGCCGGCGCGCCGGCATGAGCGCGGCTACTTCCCGCCGCGCGTGCCCCGCCCGCGACCGGGTCCGTCCGACGGATCCGAATCGGTCAGGCCCGACGGCGGGCGGCCGCGCCCGCGGCCTGGCCCGTCGCTCGGGTCGGAATCGGTGATGCCGGAGGGCGGCCGGCCGCGCCCGCGGCCTGGCCCGTCGCTCGGGTCGGAATCGGTGATGCCGGAGGGCGGCCGGCCGCGCCCACGGCCCGGCCCGTCGCTCGGGTCGGAATCCGTCACGCCGGTGCCACGCTGGCCCCGCCCGCGCCCTGGCCCGTCAGAGGGGTCCGAGTCCGTCAGCCCGCTGCGGCCGCGGCCTGGCGCGTCATTGGGGTCGGAATCGTTGCGGCCGGACTGCGCCAGCGCCGGGGCGGAAGCGGCAGCGGCGCCGGCAACCGGCGCGTTCAGGATCAGGAGACGTCGGCCGAGCCCCTTGGATGGCTTGTCGTCACTCATGGAACGGGGGCTCCTTGCTGGCTGGCTTCATGGCTGGCTGGCGTCGGTATCGTGCACGGCCCGGCAATTGTTACATTGGCAGGCGCAGCCCCTTATGCGGGCCACCCCGATCGCGGACAAGCCGCGGTCCGATTGCATTCCCGTCATGATCGCTTCGGGCTGGCGAATGCGGCGCCGCGCCACTAGGTTCCGCCCACCATGGACATGCCGATCCCCGCGGATAGCCGCGTGGCCGCCGAGGCCGCGCGGCGCCGTTCCTTCGCCATCATCGCCCACCCCGACGCCGGCAAGACGACGCTGACGGAAAAGCTGCTGCTCAAGGGCGGCGCCATCCAGCTCGCCGGCCAGGTGCGCGCGAAGGGCAATGCCCGCCGGACGCGATCGGACTGGATGAAGATCGAGCAGGAGCGCGGCATCTCCGTCGCCACCTCGGTGATGACCTTCGAGCGCGACGGCGTGGTGTTCAACCTGCTCGACACGCCGGGCCACGAGGACTTCTCGGAAGACACCTACCGCACGCTGACCGCCGTGGACGCCGCGGTGATGGTGCTCGACGCCGCCAAGGGCATCGAGAGCCAGACCCGCAAGCTGTTCGAGGTGTGCCGCATGCGGGACATCCCGATCATCACCTTCGTCAACAAGATGGACCGCGAGGGCCGCGACCCCTTCGACCTGCTGGACGAGATCGAGAAGACGCTCGCCCTCGACGCCGCGCCGGTCGCCTGGCCGGTGGGGCAGGGGGCGGACCTGCGCGGGGTCTACGACATCCTGCATCCCTCGCTGCGCCTGCTCGATTCCGACGAGGTGATTCCGCTGACGGGTCTCGACGATCCCGTGCTGGAGGCGCGCGTGCCGGGCGACCGTGCGGCGACGCTGCGCGAACAGGCCGAACTCGCCGGCGGCGCCTGCGCGGAATTCGACCTCGAACGCTTCCTCGAAGGTTCGTTGACACCGGTCTATTTCGGCTCGGCGCTGCGCGATTTCGGCGTCGGGCACCTGCTGGAAGGGCTCGCCCGCTTCGCCCCGCCGCCGCGCCCGCGCTCGGCGGATGTGCGCGCCGTGCGGCCGGAGGAACCGAAGCTCTCGGGCTTCGTGTTCAAGATCCAGGCGAACATGGACCCCAACCACCGCGATCGCGTGGCCTTCCTGCGCATCTGCTCCGGCCGGCTGGAAAAGGGCATGCGGCTGAAGCAGGTGCGCACCGGCAAGCAGGTGCCGGTCAACGCGCCGCTGTTCTTCTTCGCCAAGGACCGCCAGGTCGCCGAGGAAGCCTGGCCCGGCGACGTGGTCGGCATCGCGACCCATGGCGGCATCCGTATCGGCGACACGCTGACCGAGGGCGATGCGTTGAACTTCCAGGGCGTGCCCTCCTTCGCCCCGGAGCATCTGCGCCGCGTGCGCCTCGACGACCCGATGCTCGCCAAGAAGCTGCGCAAGGCGCTGGACGAGCTCGCCGATGAGGGCGTGGTGCAGCTCTTCCGCCCGCTCGATGGCTCCCAGCCGATCGTCGGCGTGGTCGGGCTGCTGCAGCTCGACGTGCTGCAGTCCCGGCTGCGCGCGGAATACGGCGTGCCGGCCTCCTTCGAGGCCGCGCCCTGGACGACGATGCGCTGGATGGCGAGCGAGGACCGCTCCGCCATCGAGCGCTTCGCCGCATCCAACCGCATGGACATGGCCGAGGACCACGACGCGGAGCAGGTCGCCTTCTTCACCAGCGACTGGCGCCGCAAGCGGGCCGAGGAAGAATACCCGATGATCCGGTTCCTGCCGGTGCGCGAACAGCACGGGCTGGCCGCGTAGGAAGCCGGGGGGAAGGGAACTTCCCCCCGAACCCCCCAACCTTCTTCGGCACCGAGACCGATACCAACGGCCGCAATTTGCAGCCGCTGGAATCCGCCTTCTCGCGCCCTCAGGCGCCGGGCGCAAACCTCCGGTTCGCTTGGCTTCGCCGGACCACCGGCGGGCCGCATTCGCGGCCTCGGCACGCGTCAAGAACTCGTGCCGCTGGCATGACTTCGTCTGTCAGTTCCCAAGTGCCAAAGAAGGGAGGGGGCTCGGGGGAGGTTCCCCTCCCCCGACCTTCCCTTACTGCGCCGCGGTCGCCATCGTCGGTACCAACCCCGCCTCCGCGGCCGCGGCCTGCGTCTCCCGCGCCACCAGCGCGCGCAGCCAGGCATGCCCTGCATCGCGCCGTCGGGCCTCGTGCCAGACGAGCCAGATCGGAATGTGGATCGGCGGCCCGGGCACCCCGGTGACGATCATGCGGAAGTCCTCTTCCGCGATCCGCGCCATGCTCTTCGGCAGCACGCCGAGGTAGTCGGTGCGCGAGATGACGAAGGGCACCTCGAGGTATTCGCTGACTGTCAGGCGGCTCTCTGCCATCAGGTCCCACAGCCGGCCGGACAGTGCCTTCGGCCGGCGTTCCGGCGCGCGGCGATGGCAGCGGATGAATTCCTCCTGCGCCAGCTCCTTCCAGCCCATGCCCTTGTGCGCGCGCGGGTGCGCCCGGCGCGCCGCGATCACCAGGCTGTCGACGAACAGGCGCTTGTTGACGAAGCGCTCGTCCTCCGCCGGGATCCAGTCCACCGCGAGGTCCAGCATGCCCTCCCGCATCAGGCCGTGGGCGTCGTCGGCAAGGGTGCGCGTGTCGAAGCGCAGCCGCACGCCTGGCGCGACGGCGAGCGCCGCATCGCGGAGCCGCAGCGCATAGACCGGCCCCATCGGGTGCGGGATGGCGACCTCGAAACGGCGCGTGCTGGTGGCGGGGTCGAAGCCGCGCGCCTCCTCGACCGAATGGCGCAGCGCCTCGAGCGCGCGATGGATCTCGGGGAAGATGCGGTTGGCGACGGGCGTCGGCGTCATGCCGCTCGCCACCCGCAGGAAGAGCTCGTCGCGGCAGGTCTCGCGCAGCCGCGCCAGCGCGTGGCTGGTGGCCGACTGGCTCAGCCCGAGCCGCGCGCCGGCGCGCGACACCGAACGCGTGTCGTACAGCGCCTCGAAGACCAGCAGGAGGTTGAGATCCATCCCGCGCAGCGACGCCATGCCTGCCCTCCTGCCGCCTTTTCCGGGCGGCGCCGCTTCGTCACGGTATCGATTTGGGCCCGGAAATGCCCGCGCTTCAAGCGGATGTTGGCTGGCTGCGGTCCCTCACTCCGGCTGGCGCCGGCGTACGACGGTGACGCTGCATGGTGCCTCCGCCGCGACCTTGCCGGCCACGCTGCCGAGCAGCCGGCGCGAGAAGGACGACGCGCGCGCCCCGAGCACCAGATGGTCCACCCGGTTCGCGCGCGCATAGTCGAGGATGGCATCCGCCACGTCCGCCGCCTCCAGCACGTGGAAGGTCACGCGCCCTTCCGGCAGGCCGAGCGGCATGGCCCAATGCCGCAACTCCAGCAGCCGCTGCACATGCCGGTTCCGCCCCTGGTCGTCGAGCGTGCTGTCGATCGTGAGCAGCGCCGATTTCAGCACGTTCACGCAGGCGAGCCGCGCGCCCGGCCGGTTGGCAAGCATCTTCTGCACCTGGTTGCGCAGGGCATCGGCGAGAATCTCGGGCGTCTCGGCGAAGTCCAATGCGACGGCGAGGATCGGCGCCGCCTGGATCTGCCGCGCGGTGGCGAAGGCGCGCCGCCGCGGTTCCTGCTGGCGCAGCCGGCGGCGCAGCACGGTCAGGAAGCCGTCCCGCCGCATCTTCTCCGCCCGATCCGTCAGCGCGACCTGGCCGGGGTGACGCAGGTCGAAGGCGAGCTGCGCCGCGGTCGGGTGACGCCGTTCGGGATCGACTTCGAGACAGCGCAGGATCGCCTCCTGCAGCCAGGGCGGGATGCCGGCGCGCCTGCGACGCGGCGGCACCGGGTCCCGCCAGAGCCGGCGCTTGACGCCCTTGAGGTGCTGGGGCTCGCCGAAGGGCAGGTCGGCGGTGGCGAGCTGGTACATCAGCGCGCCGAGGGAGAAGAGGTCGCTGCGCGGGTCGTTGCGGATGCCGAGCGCCTGTTCCGGCGCCATGTAGGGGACGGTGCCGTAGGGCAGCCGGAACTCTTCCGCCATCAGGTCGGGCAGCAGCTCGTGATGTGCCAGGCCGAAATCGACCAGCACCGCCTCGCCGGTTTCGCGGAACAGGATGTTGGCCGGCTTCACGTCGAGGTGGACGACGTGCTGGTGGTGCAGGGCGTCGAGCGCGTCGGCCACGGCGGCGCCGATGGAGGCCACTTCCTCGGCCGGCAGCGGCAGGTCGCGCAGCCGGATCGACAGCGGCGCGCCCTGGATGCGCTCCATCACGATGTAGGGCTCGGTTTCGAAGCCGGCCTGCGCGACGAAGCGCGGCACATGCGGCCCGGACAGCCGCGGCATGATCATCTGCTCCATCTCGAAGGAGACGATCGCCGCGGGGTCCTCGCCCTCGCGCAGCCGCGGCACCTTCATCAGCAGCGGAAGATCCTCGCCCTGCCGCGTGACGGTCATCAGAACGGCCATGCCGCCCTCGTGCAGCACCTCGCCGACTTCGAAGCCGTCGATCTTGCGCGGCAGGATGCGTCCCCTCTCTCAGCGTCCCAGGAACAGCCGTTCGGCGAGGCCGACCGGCAGGCCGGCGGCGCGGATCTTCGTCGCCGCGGCGGCGATATCGTAGGGCACGCGGTGCCAGGTCGCCTGCATCGGCACGGTGTCGAGCATCAGGTAGCAGGCGGCCGGGTTGCCGTCCCGCGGCTGGCCGACGGCGCCGAGCACCGCGAGCCAGCGCCGCCCGCGCGCGAGCGGGATGGGCGCCCCGCCCACCGGCACGAAAGGCGTGAGCTTTCCCGTCTCGCCCAGGCTGTAGAGCGCCGGGCGGTGCACATGGCCGCAGATGGTCACATGCGCCGCCGTCGCCTCCATGCTGCGCCGGGCGGCTTCCCCGTCGGTCACGTAGCGCCAGCGCTCGGGCGCGGAGGCATCGGCGTGGACGAAGAGGCAGCCCTCCTCCTCCGCCGTCAGCGGCAGGGTGCCGAGGAAGCGGCGATGCGACTCGCGCAGCCGGGGCCGTGTCCAGGCGATGGCGGCGGCGGCCATCTCGTTCATGCCGCTGCCGCCGGTGCCGATCGCGGCCTCGTCGTGGTTGCCGAGCAGTGCGATCGCGCCGGCGGCGACCAGCGTGATCGCCAGTTCGAGCACGGCCTCGGGATCTGCGCCGTAGCCCACCAGGTCGCCGAGCAGCACGATGCGCTCCGCGCCGCGTTCCTTCGCATGGGCCAGGCAGGCGCGGAACGCCTCCAGGTTGCCGTGGACGTCGGCGAGGATGGCGAGGCGCATCCGGCGATCAGTTGTTGGTGAAGACGCGGGCTGCGAGCGCCACCTGGAACAGCGCCGTGACCAGGTCCCGCCCGAACAGCCAGTACTTCGGATCGAGATAGGGCAGGGCGATCAGCTCGTCCCCGGGACGGGGCGCCACCTGCGGGTTCAGGATCGCCTGGCCGGACGGCCGGCGCAGCATCAGCGTGGACATGCGGCCGCGCTCGGTCAGCCCGCCGGCGGCATCGATGAACTGCTGCGTCGACCAGCCATCGCGCCAGACGACCGCCTGCGGCATGTTGACCTCGCCTTGCACCATCACGGTCTGGGATCGCTCGGGGATGACGATGATGTCGCCGTTCTCGAGCCGCAGCGGCGCGCAGGCGCCGTCCTGCCCCATCACCACGAGCCGCCCTTCCGGCTGCACGCGCCGCGCGCGGGAGATGTACTGGGAGACGAGGTTCGCCTCCGCCGTGCGCGCCTCCGCGACCGAGCCCGTGGGCGCGGGGGAGAGGAAGAGCTGCCGCTCCAGCCGGTCCAGCGCCTCGTCGATCGCGCGCTTCTGCTGCAGCGCGAGCGAAGGGCGCAGGATGAAGACGCCCTCGGTGTTCGCGAGCCCTGCATCCACCGCGATGTGGTCGAGGATCTGGCAGACGGTCATGTCGCGGTCGGCCACCAGCACGGAGGGGTAGAGCCGGCTGCCCTCGATGTTGACGCGGATGGTCCGCGTCGCGACGTCGGCGACGAAGGTGACGGTGTCCTGGTCCTGCAGCGTCTGCTGCGCGAGCTCGCGGATCGTCATGTAGCGGGAGAAGGGTTGCGCGTTGCGCACGCCGCGCACCACCGCGTTGGTCGCGGCGGGCAGCGGCCGGGCGAGCTCGACCAGGTCCCGCCCCGAGAGCGAGCCGCGGCTCGTGCTCTCGAACAGGTAGTTGTTGCGCACCGCCCCGTCGGCGCCGACCATCGCGCGCTGGCGGCCGACCACGATGGTGTCGCCTTCCTGCAGGCGGAGCTGCGGCAGCCTGCCGTCGAGCAGGAAGCGGTAGAGATCGACGTTCGCGATGATGCCGCCGCCGCGGGTCAGCGCGATCTCGCGAAAGGAGCCGCGGCCCGGATCCACGCCCCCCGCGCGGACGAGGAAATCGAGGATGCTGTCCGAGGCGACGCCGGCATAGCGGCCCGGCGCGCGCACGAACCCGGTGACGAAGACGCCGATGCGCTGGGTCGAAAGCGTCGTTGCATAGACCTGCACCTGGGAAGTGTAGACCTTGCGCACCTCGGATTCGACCACGGCCTGCAGGTCGCCGACGCGCACGCCGGCGACGCGGATCGGCCCGATATTCGGCAGGAACAGGTTGCCCGCCGGGTCGATCACGCCGACCAGCTCGGAATCGACGGCGCCCCAGGCGCGCACCGAGACGCGGTCGCCCGGCGCCAGCACGTAGTTCGGGTTCGGCGCCTCCGAGGAACTCTGCGCCTGGCCGGTGAAGAGGGACGCGCCGAAGACCGTGGTGGCGGGGCCCGACAGACGCGCCTGGTCGCCGAGCGGCGCGACGAGGGAGGCGCCGCCCTCCGCCTGGGTCGGGCTGCCCATGCGTTCGGTGCCGCGCTGCTGGCCGGGGATGTCGGCCAGGCTGCGCTGGTCGAAGATGGGCGGCGGCTGCGCGGCAGGCGTGCCGGAGGGCGTCGTCACCACGCCCTGCTGCTGCGTGCCGGACTGCCCGAGCAGCGGGAAGCCCGGCAACTGGCCCGGCACGCCGCCGATGCCGGTGGCCAGCGAGCGGGAGGAGGATTGCGCCACCGCCTGACCGGCCGCCATGGCCCCGATCGCCAGCGCCAGCAGCAGCGCGAGGCAGCGCCGCAAGTCAAACCGCATGTTCGCGCATCCCCGCCACGAGCAGCCACCCGATCCCGAAGGCCACGCAGAGTCCCATGAAGATGCTCGCGACACTGATCAGCTTCCGCGGATAGAGGGGGTAGACGGCAAGGTTCGGCTCGACGACGCGCGAGAGGTACATCTGCTGCCGCTGCGCTTCCATCCGCGCCGTCTCGAGGCTGGCGGTGGCCGAGGCGAGCTGCCGGTCGGCGAATTCGCGTTCCAGCATCAGGCGTTCGAAGGTGCCGAGCTGCTGGGCGAGGGCGCCGTCGCCGCGGGTGCGGCGTGAGCGTTCGGCCGCGATCTGGCGCTCCAGCGCCTCGATGCGGTTGCGCGTGTTCTGCAGCGCCGGATTGTCGGGCCGCATGAAGGCCATGCGCTCGCGCAGTTCCGCCTGCGCCGCGACGACCGCGGATTCGAGCGCGGAGATGGTCTGCACCGCCGCCTGCGCCGTGCCGGCGCTGTCGAGGTCCTGCTGCTGCTCGCGGAAGCGTGCCAGGGCTTCGCGGCTGTTGGCGACGCGGCGCTCGGCGATGGTGACCTCGTCCCGCGCGACGCGGAGCGCGTCCTCGCGCGCGCGTTCCGAGAGGCTGTTCACCAGGGTTTCGGAGAGCTGCAGCAGCGTCTCGGCGAGCGCCTTGGAATCCTCGGGGCGGAAGCTGCGCACGCGCAGCGTCATCACGCCCGTCGCGGCGTCGAAGGTCGCGCTCACCATGTTGTTGTAGTAGCGGGTCAGCCGTTCCGGATCCTCGTTCCAGAGCCGGGCGAGGCTGTCGGCCTCCTCGCGCTGCCAGATGTCGATCAGGTTCAGCCGCTCGTTGGCGCGCATCACCGCGTCGTGGGAGAGCAGGAAGTCGCGCACGCTGTTCGCCTCGCCCGAGGCGGAGGCCCCGCCGCCCGCGCCCACCGCCGCGGAGAGCATGGTGCCGAGCGAGAGCTGCGGCGCGTCGGCGCGCGAGCGGACGACGAAGCGCGCCTCGGAGACGAATTGCGGCGCCGCGATGCCGTAGAAGTAGATGATGGCGAGCAAGGTCGGCGCCAGCACCCACCAGGTGAAGGGGTGGCGCAGGAAGCGTCTCAGCCGCCGTTCCGGCCTGCGCGGCGGCGTGTCCGGAGCCGGGCTCCAGGTCGCGACCGGCTCGGCCGGGGCGACCTCAAAGGCTGTTGTAGGTGGCGAGAGCTTCATCGATGTCTTCGTAGAAGGTGAGGGTGCCCTGATCCAGCACCGCCGCCCGGTTGCAGAGCTGGCGGACGAGGGAAGGCTGGTGCGTCACGAGAATGAGACCGGCCCGCTGCAGCCTTGCCGCGAAGGCCCGGCCGAATTTCGTGTCGCCCACCGCCAATGCCTCGTCCACCAGGAAGCAGTCGAACTCGACCGCGAGCGAGATGGCGAGGCCGAGGCGCGAGCGCATGCCGCTCGAATAGGTGTGGACCGGCATGTTGAGGTATTCGCCGAGCTCGGCGAAGGATTCGACGAACTCGACCGTCTCCTTTGCCGGGCGTCCGTAGATGCGGGCGATGAAGCGCGAATTGTCGGCGCCCGAGAGCGCCGGCTGGAAGCCGGCCGCCATGCCGATCGGCCAGGAGACCGACATGGACCGGCGGATGGTGCCGCGTGTCGGCGCCTCGACGCCGCCGAGGATGCGCACGAGCGTCGACTTGCCGGTGCCGTTGCGGCCCAGCACGCCGACGCGCTCGCCCTTGCGGAACACCGCGTTGACGCCGCGCAGCACGTGCTTGCGCCCGACATTCATCGGATAGGACTTCTCGATGCCGATGAGCTCGAGCGCCATCGCCGCCTATTCCAGGCCCAGGCGGTTGCGCACCAGCCGCAGGCCGGCGAGCCCGAGCAGATGCGGCACCAGGATCCAGCCCGCGACATAGGACAGGTCGTAGACCGGCCGGTAGGTGTCGCCGAACTGGCCGTCGCGCAGCAGCTCGAAGATGTGCACCGTCGGCACCCAGAGCACGATCTCCTGCATCCACTCGGGCAGCCAGTCCACCATGAAGAACAGGCCGCTGAAGGGCAGCATCAGGTAGGACATGGCGTGCACGAAGCGTTCCAGCCCATCCCACTCGCTGGTCGCGGCACCGATCATCAGCGCCAGGCCCTGGGCCAGCAGGAACATCAGTCCCATCGAGGCCAGCATCTTCACCGGGCTGTCGGGAAACTCCCCGCCCATCGCCACGGCGGCGAAGACGAAGACCACCATCACGCCGGTGCAGGCGATCGATTCGATCAGGTGGCGGGCATAGAACAGGTCGGGCAGGGTGACCTGGCGATGGTAGAGCAGGCCCCGGTTGGCCCCGATGGTGCCGGAGGCGCGGTTGACGATGCCGCGGAAGTTGAAGAACAGGATGTAGCCGATCGCGAAGAACTCGAAGTTGCTGCGGATGCCGTCGGTGCCGCGGACCTGGTGGATCACCGCGATCATCGTGCCGAGCAGCAGGGGTTCGAAGAACAGCCACAGGTAGCCCAGCCGGTGCCGGCCGAAGCGCGTGTGCATCTCGCGGATGATCAGCGCGCCGATCACGCGCAACTGCATCCGCGCGCAGTCGATCAGCAGCGGCCGGGACGCGCTTTGGCTCACGGAGAAGCCGTGGCGTTGCGGATCAGCGGGCGCGCCTCGCGCCAGCCGGTGCCGGCGCGGCAGAGCAGCCGCGTCTCGGTTCCGCCGCCGGTGCGGACCAGGACCTCCCGGCATTCCCGTCCGCTCGCGGCGGCATAGGCGCGCACCATCCGCACGCGGGCGGTCTGCCCTGTCCCCGCCAGCACGACGCCATCCTCCGCGCCGGGCGAGGCGGAGGCGGCGAAGGCGACCACCGGGTCGGTGATCGGCGCCGGCGCATCCGCGATCGAGGACGCAGCGCCGCCGCCTGTCTCCGCGCAGGCCGCCAGAAGAAGCGCGACGAGGCCCCCCGTCGCCAGGCCGCGTCCGAACCGGTTGAGGCCAACGCCCATCCGCATGCAATCCTTGGTGCTTGTGGCGCCGGAACCTAGCCTTTTGCCACGGCTTACGCAAAAACAAGACGGTGCGGTTGACTGCCACGATCGCGTGCGGGGCAACCGCTCCGGCCATACAATCTTTCGCATCGGGATAACGAAGGCTTGCAACCCGCGCGTGCAGATTCCTCCCCCGGACGCCTCCTTGCGGCGGGGAACCTGCTCCGGCGCTGGCCACACCTGCCCGCCTTCTTCCCGGAGGAGCCGCTGCGGCCGCTGCCGCCGGTTGCGGCCGGCGAGGATCGCCTCGCCCTGCCGGTCGAGGACCCGGCGCCGGCCGCCTGGGGCGGGCGCGTCCTGCGCCTTGCCGCGGGCCCCTTCGCGCCGCCCCGCTTCGGCGCCCGCCTCGTTCCCGCCGTGCTGTTCGCCGCCGAGGACCCGGACCCGGTCGCCGCCGCGCTCGCCCGCGCACCGCCGCCGGAGGCGCTCGCCCGCGCCGCCGCGCTTCGTGCCCTGCTGCGGCAGGCAAGGATCGGCGGCCCCGCCGGCCTGCCCGACCCGGGCCCCACCGCGATCGGCAGCGGGCCGGGGGAAGCCGTGCTGGTCATCGACCCCTGCGACCCGGCGCGTGCCGCGGCGGCGGCGGCGCTCTGGCGCCGGGCCGAGACGCTCGCCGCCGGCCGTCCCCTGCTGGCCTGCCGAGATCCGGAGGCCGCCCCTGACGCGCGCCCGGTCCTGCCGGCGACGCGGCCAGGGCGGTTCTCCCCCTGGACGCTGATCGATGCGGCCGCGGCGTTGCACGCCCTCCAAGGCCCCACTGCGCTGCTCGCCGCCCTCGCCGGCGTGCCGGGCACGCACGCGGACGGCCTCGCGCTGCTCGCCGCGCTGGCTGCCGCGGCGCGCTGCGCCGACCCGGTGCGCAACCGCCCGATCGCGCTTGAGGAGGCGATCCCGCTGCTCGGCGCCTGGCGTGTCGAGGAAGCGGCCAATCGCGGCATCGCCGTCTGCCTCGGCATGGCCTTCTGGAAGCGCCGCCGCATGGCGGCCGCGCTCGCCTCCGCCGCCGGTCCGCCCGCCTTCGTCCGCCGCACCGGCCCGGCCATCGCCCAGGCCCTGCGCCGCGGCGGGGCGATCGCCGCCTGGCCGAGTCGCGCACCCGCCGACCTCCTGCCGCGCGCGCGCGCCGCCGGCGTGCCGGTGGTCTGGGTGGAGGACGGCTTCATCCGCTCGGCCGGGCTCGGCGCCGGCTTCCTGCCGGCCGCCTCGCTGACGCTCGATTCGCGACGGCCCTGTTTCGATCCCTCGGGGCCGAGCGACCTCGAAGTGCTGCTCGCCACCGCGGAGTTCCCGCCGGCGCTGCTCGCCCGGGCCGCGGCGCTGCGGGCGACGCTGATCGCCCGCGGCATCACCAAGTACAATCTTGGCGGCGAGGCGCCGATGCTGCCCGCGACACCGGGCCGGCGGCGCATCCTGGTGCCGGGGCAGGTGGAGGACGACCTCTCCGTGCGACTCGGCGGGACGGCTGAAGTGCGCGGCAACCTGGACCTGCTGCGCGCCGTCCGCGCCGCCAACCCGGATGCCTTCATCGCCTTCAAGCCGCATCCGGATGTCGAGGCCGGCTACCGCCGCGGCGCGGTGCCGGATGCCGAGGCCCGCGCGCTCGCCGACGCCGTGCTGTCCCGCGTGCCGATCGCACCGCTGCTCGCACAGGTGGAGGAAGTCCATACCCTGACCTCGCTGACCGGCTTCGAGGCTCTGCTGCGCGGCCTTGCCGTCACCTGCTGGGGCCGGCCGTTCTACGCCGGCTGGGGGCTCACCGAGGACCGTGCGCCGCTCGCGCGCCGCGTGCGTCGCCTCAGTGTCGATGCACTTGTCGCGGGTGCGCTCATCCTGTTTCCCCGCTATCAGGACCCCGTGTCGGAACTCCCTTGTCCGCCCGAAGCGCTGCTCGACCGCCTGGCGGATGCCGCCCCCTGGAGGGGTGGGCCGATCGCGCGGCTGCGGCGCTGGCAGGGACTTGCGATGGCGCGCCTGCTGCCGGGGCGCGGCTGATGCCGCGACGTTCCTTCCTCTTCCTGCAGGGCCTCGCGACGCACTTCTTCGTGCGCCTGGGGGATGCGCTCGCCGCGCGTGGCCATGCGGTGCACCGGGTGAACCTCAGCCCCGGCGACCGCCTGTTCTGGCGCCGTCCCAACGCCACCGACTTCACCGGACGCCCGGAGGACTGGCCCGCGGCGCTGGCCGCGCTGATCGAGGCGCACGAGGTCACCGACCTGGTGATGTTCAGCGATTGCCGGCCGATGCATGTCGCGGCGCTGGACCTCGCGCGCAGCCGCGGCGTCACCTGCTGGGTGCTGGAGGAAGCCTATCTGCGCCCCGGCTACATCACGCTGGAGAACGGGGGCGTGAACGCCAATTCGCCGCTGCCGCGGAACGCCGGCGCCATCCTGGCGCTGGCGCGGGGCCTACCGCCGGCGGCGCCGGAGACGGCCTCCGCCGGCTCCTTCCTGCGCCGCGCCACCGATGACGTCCGCTACAACGTCGCCAATCAGCTCGGCCGGCGCCGCTTCCCGCACTGGCGGACGCATCGGCAATGGAACGCCTTCCACGAATATGCGGGCTGGATCGCGCGCGGGGCGCTGCGTCCCGCGCGGCGCGCCATGGCGCGGCGGCGGCTCGCGCGCCTGCTGGCCTGGTCCGGGCCGGTCTTCGTCCTGCCGCTGCAGCTCGAAGGGGACTACCAGCTTCGGCTGCATTCGCCCTTCGCCAGCCTGCGTGACGCCATCGCGCGAATCGTCGCCTCCTTCGCCGCGCATGCGCCGCGCGACGCGCTGCTGGCGGTGAAGGGCCATCCGCTCGACAACGGCCTGACAGCCTGGGGCCGCATCGCGCTCGATGAGGCGCGTCGCGCGGGTGTCGGCAACCGTGTCGTGTGGCTGCCGGAACTGCCCTTCGGCCCGGTGCTGGCGCCGGCCGCCGGGGTCGTCACGGTCAACAGCACAGCGGGGCTGCAATCCCTGCGGGAAGGCAAGCCGGTGGTGGTGCTCGGCAGCGCGCTCTACGACATTCCCGGCCTGACCTTCCAGGGCGGGCTCGACCGCTTCTGGACCGAGGCCACGCCGCCGGACATGGCGCTGGTCGATGCGCTGCGCCGCGTGCTTGCCGCGCATGCCCTGATCCGCGGCGGCTTCTTCGACGACGCCGGCATCGACGAGGCGGTGCGCAACGCGGTGGCGCGCATGGACGCGCCGGTCAGCCTCGCCGCGCTGAAGGCGGCGGAATGAGCGCGCCGCTGCCGCCGCCCCGCTGCATCGTCGTCTCAGGCGCCTCCCGTGGCCTTGGTGCCGCGCTGGCCGAGCGGCTGGCAGCCCCCGGCGTCGTGCTCCGCCTGGTCGCGCGCGGCGCGGAGGGCCTCGCCGCCACCGCCGCGCGCTGCGCCGCGCAGGGGGCCGAGGTCGAGACCGCCGCGATCGACGTGCGCGACGGCGCCGCCCTCGCCGCGCGGCTGCTGGCGTGGGAGGCGGCGCGGCCGGTCGATTGCGTCATCGCCAATGCCGGCATCTCCCGCGGCGTCGGCCCCGACGGCGCCTGGGAGGGGCTGGACGGTGCGACCGCCCAGGCAGCGGTGAACCTGCTCGGCGCCATGCACCTGGTCGAGCCGCTGCTGCCCGCGATGCGCGAGCGCCGTGCCGGGCGCATCGCGCTGGTCGCCTCCGTCGCCGCCTATCGCGGGCTGCCGGATGCGCCGGGCTATGCCGCCTCCAAGGCCGGGCTGCGCGTCTATGGGGAGGGGCTGCGCGCGGCGCTCGCCCCAAGCGGCCTGTGTGTGACGGTGGTGCTGCCGGGTTTCTTCGACAGCGCCATGGGTGCCCGCTGGAATGGGCCGAGGCCGCTGGCCATGGGGCTCGATCGCGCCGCGGACATCACCCACCGCGCCATCCTGCGCGGGGCGCGGCGCTGCGCCTTCCCGCTGCCGCTCGCCGCGCTGCTGCGCGTGGTGGACGCGCTGCCGGCGGGGCTGTCCGACTGGGCGGTGCGGCGGATGCGCTTCAGCATCGCGCCCGAGGCGTGATCCCGGAGTTCCACCTCCTGGCCGGTGCCCTGCTGCCGCTGCCTGCCTGGGCCTGGCTGCGGCACGGAGCGCGGGCGAGGGCCTCGGCCTGGATGCTGCTGGACGCGGCGCCGGTGGCGGCGCTGTTCCTGGCACTCCTGGCGGTCACCGAACGGCCGGTGCTGGCGGGCGGGCTGGCAGCCGGCGCCTGCGTGTTCCTCGCCGTCGCCGACCGCGCCAAGCGCGCGACGCTCGACGAGCCGCTGGCCTTCACCGATGGCGGGCTGCTCTGGCAGGTGCCGGCGCATCCGCGCTTCTACCTGCCCTTCGTGCCGCGGGCGGTGCTGGTCGGCGGGATCGGCGCGGGGGTGCTGGCCTTCGTCGCGGTGCTGGTGCTGGAGCCGGCGGTGGCACTCGGCCTGACCGGGCGCGCGGCCCTGCTGGCGGCGGCGCTGGCGCTGGCCGGGCTGGTGCTGCGGCCGTTGCCGCTGCTGCGCGGCGCGGCCCTGGCGCGGGACCCGGCGCGGGATGCGGCGCGGTTCGGCCCGCTTGCCACCTTCGCGCTGCATGCGCGGCTTGCGGGGACAGAGCGGCCCGCGCGCCGCGCCGCGCATCCGCCCGCGCCGGCCGTGCTGCGGGCGGATGAGGTGTCGCCGCATCTCGTGCTGCTGCAACTCGAATCCTTCTGCGATCCGCGCCGCTTCGGGCTGGCGCAGGCGATGCCGTGCTGGGATGCGCTGGCCGGGATGGCGCTGTCGCACGGGCGGCTCGCGGTGCCGGGTTTCGGCGCCAACACCATGCGGACGGAATTCGTGGTGCTGACCGGGCTCGACGATGCGGCGCTCGGGCTCGACCGGCTGAATCCCTATTTCCGCTTCGCGCGGGCGCCGGTGGCGTCGCTCGCCTGGGCGCTCGGCGGGGCCGGCTACGGGACGGCCTGCCTGCATCCGTATGATCCGCGCTTCTTCGGGCGCGACCGCGTGCTGCCGGCGCTCGGCTTCCGTCGCTTCGAGGCCGCGGACGCCTTCGCCGGCGCGCCGCGCGAGAACGGGCTGGTGACGGATGCCGCGCTCGGCGCGCGGATCGCGGCGGAGATCGCTGCCGCCGAGGGACCGTTGTTCCTTTACGCCATCACCGTTGCCGCGCATGGTCCCTGGCCCGGGCCGGACCCGGCGGCAGGCTGGGCGGCGCGCATGGCGGCGACGGATGCGATGCTCGGGGTCGTCGCCGATGCCGCGCGCGCCTGTGGCCGCCCTGTCGTGCTGGCGGCCTTCGGCGATCATCGCCCGTCCCTGCCGGCGATGCGCCGCGGCACCGACACCGACCACCTGATCTGGCGCAGCGATGTCTTGGCCGGTGGGGCACGTCAGGATCTCGACGCCGTCGGCCTGCATCGTGCGGTGCGCGCCGCGCTTGGCATGCAGTCCAGGTAACGGGGTCCAGGGGCCTTTCGGCCCCTGGCAGAGCGGGACGGGGGAGACGGCGTCTCCCCCGGTCTCTACGCCGCGACGCCGCCCAACTCCCGCGCCACGCGATAATCGCCGAATCCGGCCAGCCCGACCCCGGCCTTCGCCGCCGCCTTCAGCGCCGCCCGGTCCGGGAAGGGCCGATAGGGCAGCGCCGCCACCTCCCGCCCGCGCTCGCGCCCCGCCGCGATGTCGTCGATCACCTGCAGCAGCATCTCGGCGCCCGCATGGTGCAGCGCCCGCGCGATGCCCGAGACGGTGGCGCCCGCCGGCAATGCCACCGCGCGCTGCGCCAGCACCGCGCCGGCGTCGATGCGCGGCGCCAGGCGATGCACCGTCACGCCGAAGTACCCATCGCCGTCAACGGCGGCCCAGAAGCACGGCATCGGCCCGCGATGCAGCGGCAGCAGGGAAGGGTGCAGGTTCACCCCGCCCCGCGTCGCCAGCGCGATCGTCTCCGGCGACAGGATCTGGTCGAAATGACAGGTGACGATGAGATCCGGCCGCGCGGCTTCGAGAGCCGCCTGCCCCGCGCCGTTGATGTCGTGGATCACCACCGGCCGCAGGCCCCGCGCGGCGGCCGCGGCGGCGAGCGGGCCGGCGCCGCGCGGACGCAGCAGGCGCGGCGCGGCGAACTCCACGAACAGCCAGGGGAGGATGCGCGGCCCGCAGCGGGCGACGATCTCCCGCGTGCGCGCCACGCCGCCACGGAAGGGGTCGGAGATGCCGAGGAAGACCACCTCCTGCGAGGTCTCGCGCAGCACATGCGCGGCGGCGGCGGCGCTGGCGGTGCTCTCCAGGGTCAGCAGGGCGATGCGCATGGTCACGGAGCGCCGGGGGAGGGGAACCTCCCCCGGCACCCCCTTCCTTCCTTGCGGCTCCGCCCTCGCATGAGGGGCGCGCTAGAGCAGATCCCGATCAGGTGGAATCACCTGATCGGGCAAAGATGCTCGCGAAAACAAGAGGCCGGAGCGGTTGCCGTGAGCCAAGGCGAACGGAAACCACTCTAGCCGTCGATCTCGGCGGGCTGGGCGCCGGCCATGGCAGAGCGGACGGCGGCGATGGTGCCGCGAAGCTGCGCCTCGCTGTGCTCGCATGAGAGGAAGAAGCGCAGGCGGGCGGAACTGTCGGGGACCGCCGGATAGAGGATGGGCTGCACGTTGACGCCGCGATCGAACAGCGCCTGCGACAGGCGCGCCGCGCCGACCGAGGACCCGACGATGACCGGCACGATCGCCAGGCCGTTCGATGTGCCCGTGTCGAGCCCCGCTTCCTTCGCGAGGCGCAGGAACATCGACGCATTGGCCTGCAGACGCGCGACGCGCTCCGGTTCCGCATGCAGGATGCGCAGCGATTCCAGCGCGGCGGCGGCGAGCGCCGGCGCCATGCCGACCGAATAGACGAAACCCGGCGCGGAGTGCTTGAGCCACGCTATCAGGTCGGCATTGCCCGCGATGTAGCCGCCGCAGCCCGACAGCGTCTTGGACAGCGTGCCCATCCAGATGTCGACATCCTTCGCATCCACGCCCCAATGCTCGTGGATGCCGCGGCCGGTGGCGCCGACCACGCCCATGCCGTGCGCCTCGTCGACCATCAGCCAGGCGTCGTGGCGGCGCGCCATCTCGACGAAGCGCGGCAGTTCCGGGATGTCGCCATCCATGGAATAGTGCCCCTCGATGACGATCAGCGCGCGGCGCGCCCCGCGACGGGCGGCGGCGAGCTCCTTCTCCGCCGCGCGCCAGTCATTGTGGGCGAAGGCGATGCGTCGCGCCCCCGACAGCCGCGCTCCCTCGGCGCAGGAATTGTGGATGGCGGCATCGTGCAGGATCAGGTCGCGCGGCCCCATCAGATGGCCGAGCACCGTGACGTTCGTGGCATGGCCCGACACCAGCGCGAGCGCGGCATCGACGCCGTAATGCGCCGCCAGAGCCTCCTCCAGCGCCGCATGCACGGGCCTTTCGCCGGACACCATGCGCGACGCCGAGGCCGAGACGCCGTAACGCTCGATCGCCGCATGCGCCGCTGCCAGCACGCGCCGATCCCCGTTCAGCCCGAGATAGTTGTAGGAACCGAAATTCACGACCTCCCGGTTGCCGATGCGGGTCGTCGCCCCGGCGATGCCCTCGTGCGGGCGGAAGAACGGGTTTTCGAGGCCCAGCGCGCCGGCGGCCTCGCGGATCAGCTCCATGTCGCGCTGGCCCGGCAGCTCGCGGAAAGCGCGCGCCGTGCGGGGGGCTGGCCCCTTCTCCTCCCTGCGCTTCGACAGGCGCTGCAGAAGGGCGAGGCGCGCCGTCGCCGAAAGCCCGAAGCCCTGGGTCATGGCTCTGCCCCCACCACCGCCGGGGCTGGCTCGTAGGCATCCATCAGCGACTGCAAGGCCTGCTCCGCCCGGTCCTCCAGCACCACGCCGGCGATGCGGCCGGCAAGCATGGCGATGGTCAGGTCCTCCGTTACCGCCGCCAGCGGCACCTGAACGCCGAGGCGGCGTTCCAGCGCCATGCGCAGCTCCAGCCCGCCGAGGGAATCGAGCCCCAGCCCCGCCACGGGCGCATCCGCCGCGATGGCCGCGATCGGCAGGCGGAGGATGCGGGCGATCTCCTCCTGCGCCAGGCGCACGAGCCTGTCGCGCGCTTCCTCTGGCGGCAGGGCGCGCAGCTCGGCGCGCAGGTCGGCGCCCTCCGCGCCGCCCTCGCGCGCCGTGCGCACGGCGGCATAGGCGGGTTCGGCGAGCACCGGCAGGGCGGAGGACAGGCTCGACCAGGTGACCCGCGCAAGATGCGCCACCGGCACGCCCGCCCTGAGCAGCGCGGGCAGCGCCGAAAGCGCCTCCTGCGCCGGCATCGGCGCGACGCCGGTGCGGCGTTCCAGTGTCCCGGCGGTGACGGCGTCGCGCGCCAGCACGCCGGTATCGGCGATCGGGCCCCATCCCACGGCGAGCGCGGGCCGGCCCTCGGCCTGGCGTCGCCGCGCGATCGCCTCCAGCGCCATGTTCGCCGCGACGTAGTTGGCCTGGCCCGGATTGCCGAAGGCCGTGGTCGCCGAGGAGAACATCAGGAACAGGTGCAGCGGGTCGTTCGCCGTCAGACGGTCGAGATTCTCCGCAGCGGTCACCTTGGGCGCCAGCACGGCGGCGAAGCGTGCCGCATCCATGGTGGGGGCGGCGCCGTCCGCGAAGGCCGCGGCAGCATGCACCACGCCGCGGATCGGCGGCTCCTCGCGCCGCAGCCGCGTGAGCAGCGCGCCAAGCGCCGCGGCATCCGTCGCGTCGCAGGCCTCGATGCGCGCGCGGGCGCCGAGCGCGGCGACCGTGCGCAGCGCCGCGCCCGCCCCCGGTGTTTCTCCGCCGCGGCGGGAGACCAGCGCGAGATGCGTCGCCCCGTTGGCCGCCAGCCACTTCGCGCATTCCAGCCCGAAGCCCTGCACGCCGCCGAGCACCAGGTAGGTGCCGTCCGCATCCGGCCGCCATTCGGCCGGTGCCGTGCCGCCCAACGCCGCCGGTGGTCGGATCACCAGCTTGCCGATATGCGTCGAGGCCTGGAGCGTGCGGAACGCCATCTCCGCTTCCTCGGGCGCGAAGGCCGCGTGCGGCAATGGCAGCAGCGCGCCTTCCGCGAGCCGCGCGGTGATGTCGGCGAGCAGCGCCTGCGCGAGCTCGGGCTTCGCCCGCGGCAGCGCATCCGCATCCACCGCGAAGTAGGACACGTTGCGCCGGAACGGCCTGAGCGGCGCGCGGCGGTTCTCGACGAAGTCCCGCTTGCCGAGCTCGATGAACCGCCCGAAGGGCGCGAGGAGGCCGAGGCTGCGTTCCATCGCCTCGCCGGCCAACGAGTTCAGCACCACGTCGACGCCGTCCGGCCAGACAGCGCGCAGGGCGTCGGCGAAGCCGGCATCGCGGCTGTCCAGCACGAGGTCGGCGCCGGCGAGGCGCAGGAAGGCGCGCTTCTCCGCGGTGCCGGCGGTGGTCGCGACCACCGCCCCGGCAGCCTGCGCGATCTGCAGCGCCGCGAGGCCGACGCCGCCCGCCCCGCCATGGATCAGCACGCGCTCCCCGGGCCGGATGCGCGCCAGCGTCTCCAGCGCATAGGAGGCGGTGATGAAGGCGACCGGCACGGTGGCGGCCGCTTCCGGCGCCATGCCGGCGGGCAGCGGCGCCAGCGCCTCGGCCCGCGTCAGGGCATGGGTGGAGAAGGCCGATGGCGCGAAGCCGAACACAGGCTGACCGGGGCGGAGCGCGACGCCGGGGCCGACGGCCTCGACCACGCCGGCGCATTCCATGCCGAGGGTCGGGCCGGCGAAGCCGTCCATCAGCGCATCCTCGGGCAGCAGCCCCTGGGCCCACATCAGGTCACGGAAGTTCAGCCCGGCGGCGTCGATGCGCAGCCGCACCTCGCCGGGGCCGGGGGGCGGGAGGGCCGGCTCCGCTTCCCAGGCCAGCGAGCCGATCTGCCCCGGCTGGCCGACCGCGAGACGGCGCGCGCCGCCGCCGGCCGGGGCGGGCAGGCCGGCGGAGAGGCGCGGGGTCATCCGCCCTGTCGCGGCGATCGTGACTTCGGGCGCGTCGGCGCCGAGTTCCGCAGCCAGCCGCCGCGCCGCCGATTCGGGCGCGAGCGAGGCGTCCAGCGTGATGCGGCGCGGCCTGAGGTCCGGCATCTCGTTCGCCAGCACGCGGCCGAGGCCGGTCAGCGCCGCCGCCTGCGCGGCCGGCCCGGCGCCGACCAGCGCGAAGCCTGCGGCGGCTCCCTGGGCGGCCTCCGCCAAACGCGTCGCCTGGGCCAGCGCCTCGGCCAAGCTGTCATCGCCAAGCAGCGCGACGACCTGCGCGCCCTTCAGCTCCCGCGGCGCCGGTGGCGGCGAGAGCGGGCGGGCCTGGACCGCGTGCCCCTCGGCCCGCAGCGCGCCTTCCAGCGCCGTGGCGAGCCGCTTCGCGCCCTCCGCGGCGAAAACCGCCACGCGGCGCGGCTTCGGTTCGGCAGGCATGATGACGGAGGGAGCGCGCGCCGCCAGCAGCAGCGCCGGCCAGGGCGCAGCGGCGAGCGGCAATGCCTCCGGTGCCTCGAAGCCGGCCTCGGCGAGGGCGTGGTGCCAGGCCTCGCCATCGGGCAGCGCGCCGTCGCCACCTTCCCACCAGGCAGGGTCCTGGCCGAGCGCGAAATCCCATAGCCGCCCGGGGGCGGGCTCGGCGAGCAGCAGCAGCGCGCCGGGCGCGGCGGCACGGCGCAACGCGCGGGCCAGCGCCGCCCCCGACCGCCCACGTGCCCCGACGGCGAGGCCGATGACGAGGTCTGCCGGCTCCACGCTGCCGCTCGCGGCCAGCGGGTCCCACGGCGTCCAGGAGAAGGCGATGCCCTCCGCGGTGGGCGGGGCGGCGCCGGCGCGGGCTTCCCCGGCGGCGCGGTAATCCACCTGCCGTCCGCTGGCGGCCAGCGCGGCGACGGCGCGGCGCGTCAGCGGCCCGCCGGCGCCGAGTTCCAGCACGCGCAGCGGCCGCCCCTGCGGCCAGCGCGCGGCGATGGCGGCGATCGCAGCCTCCATCACCCCGGCCAGCCGCGCGAAGGCTCCGGCCTCCGGCGGCGGGGGCGCGGCGGGGCGCGCTTCCCCGGCGAGCGCCGCCGGCAGCGCCTCGGCGGCACGGGCGAGCCAGGCCATGTCGAGGGCGAGCCGCGGCTGCTCGGCCAGCACGGAACGCCAGATCTCCTCCGGCGGCGGCAGCGGCTGGTCCTCCGCCAAGCGCCAGGTGCCCCGGGTCTCCTCGGCGAAGCCGGCCTCCGCCAGCCCGCGCCACAGGGCGCGGCGATAGGGCGTGACGAGCGGCGGCGCGCCGGCCAGGGCGGCAATGGCGACGGCGGCGGCGAATCCCTCCAGCAGCAGCGCCGCCTCGGTCATGTCGGCGGCGGCATCCGCGGCGCGTGCGGCCTCCAGCGCCGCTTCGGCATCGACCGGCGCAGGGACCGCAGGCAGCGCCGGCGCGGGCACAGGGTCCAGCCGGAAGGCATGATCCGCCGCGGCGAGCCGCCCGGCGAGGCGCACCCGCTGCAGCCACACATCCTGGCAGGTGGCGACGACGGCGCCCGCCGGGTCGCGCAGCACCAGGTCGGCGGCGAGGAAGCGTTCCCCCCGCCGGGTCAGCGCGATATCGGCGGCGACCGGCGGCTCGGCGCCGCGCCGCACGGCCAGGCGGCCGATGCGCACCGGCACCAGCGACTGCCCCTCCGGCCGCACCACGGCGGAGAGCAGCGCGATCAGCCCCTGCAACGCGCCGTCGAGCAGCACGGGGTGGAGCAGGAAGCCCTCCGCCGGCGGCGCGGCCTCCGGCAGGCGCAGCGCGACACGGCCCCGCGCGGCGGTGTCGTCCACCAGCACGCGTTCGACCGGCTGGAAGGCCGGCCCGTAGTCGAGGCCGCAGCGCGCGGCGACGGCCACCACCTCCGCCCCGGCCACGGTCCGGCCGGCGGTCTGCGGCGCGTCCGGCAGCACCGGCAGGCGCGGCAGGGCAGCGATGCGGGCCCGGGCCGAGAGGCTCCAGGGCTCCTCGGCCAGCCGGCGGCGGCTTTCCAGCGCGAAGCCGCCCTCGGCGTCAGCGGTGGTGCGCAGCTCGCGGCCGCGCTCGGCTTCGAGCGCGAGCGGGCGGAGGATGGCAAGATCCGACACTTCCAGCGCCGGCGCCTCCGGATGCAGCGCGGCGGCGGCCGCGAGCGCCATCTCGGCCATGCCGGCGGCGGGCAGCACCGCTTCCCCCATCAGCCGATGGTCGGCGAGCCAGGGCTGCAATTCGGTGTCAAGGAAGGCCGACCAGATGCCGGGCTCCGCGCCGGCGCGGATGCCGAGCAGCGGATGCTCCCGCACCGGGTCGGTCAGGCGGGCGCTCTCGACCGTGCGGGGGAACCAGGTCGGGATGCGGGCGAAGGGCGTCGGCGGCAGGGCGCGCGCGGCGGGACCGGCAAAGCCCGCGCCGCCGCGCGGGTCGGCGCCGCGCGCCACGGCGCGGTCGGCGACGGCGGGGAAGGGGTCGCCCGGTGGGTCGCGGCGCGACAGGCTGGCGAGCACCGCCGCCTCGCCGGTGTCCTCCCGCAGGCTTTCGCGCAGGTAGGATTGCAGGACGGGGGAGGGGCCGATCTCCAGGAACAGCCGCGCGCCCATGCGCCCCGCCTCGCGCGCCGCATCGCGGAAACGGACGGGCTCGCGCAGGTTGCGCCACCAGTAGGCGGCGGCGGCCTCCTCGCCCGGCAGCGCCGCGCCGGTGACGGTCGAGACCATCGGGATCGTGCCGGCCCGCGGCGCCAGCGTCGCGAGGTCGGCGAGCAGCCCCTCCCGCACCGGCTCCATCGCCGCGGCGTGGAAGGCGTAGTCGAGGTCGAGCGGCACGGCGGAGAAACGTGCCTGCTCCGCCGCCGGGCAGAGCCGCGCGATGGCCTCGGCGGGCCCGGCCACGGTGATGGCGGAAGGCCCGTTCACCGCGGCGATCTCGAGCCCCGGCCCGCAGGCTCCGAGCAGCGCCGCCGCCGCCTCGGGCGAGGCGCCGATCGCCGCCATGCGCCCGGCGCCCCTGGTGGCGTGCTGGTGGGCGCTGCGCGCGACGATCAGCCGCGCCGCCTCGTCGAGCGGCAGGATGCCGGCGCACCAGGCGGCGGCGACCTCGCCCACCGAATGGCCGAGCACCATGGCCGGGCGGATGCCCTGCGCGGCCAGCGCGCCGACCACGCCGACCTGCACCGCGAAGAGCAAGGGCTGCGCGACATCGGTGCCGGCCAGTGCCTCGGCCGTCACGCCACGCGCCAGCGCCGCGAGCGGCGACCAGCCGAGCACCGGCGCGAGCGCCGCATCGGCCTGCTTCACCGCCGCGCGGAAGGAGGCGGAGGCGGCGAGCGCCCCCTTCGCCATGCCGGCGTATTGCGCGCCATTGCCGGAGAAGACGAAGGCGAGCGCGCCGCGCACGGCCTGGCCCTGCTCCGCGCCGGCGGGCTTCTCGCCGGCGGCCCAGGCGTCGATCTTCGCGGCCAGCGTGTCGCCGTCCTCGCCGCGCAGCACCAGGCGATGGGTCGCGAGGTCGCGATGCCGCGCCACGCCGCGCGCGAGCGCGGCGGTTTCCCCGGCCTCGGCGCCGTCCAGCCGGTCGCGCCAGCGTTGCGCCAGCAGGCCGAGCGCCGCTTCCGAACGCGCCGAGAGCACGAGCGGCGGCGTAGCGCGCCCACGTGGTTCCACGCGCGGCTTCGCCGCCGGCGCGCGGCCGACCAGCACCGTGGCATTGGTCCCGCCGAAGCCGAAGGAATTGATGCCGACGACGCTGTCCGCGGCGACCGGTGCCGGCGAGAACCGCGTCTGCACCGCGATGTTCAGCTCGGCGAAATCGATCTCGGGGTTGGGTTCGCGGAAATGGAGCGAGGGCGGGATCGCGCCCTTCTCCAGCATCAGCAAGGATTTGAGCAGCCCGGCCATGCCGGAGGCCGCCTCCAGATGGCCGATATTCGTCTTCACCGAGCCGATCGGCAGCAGCGCCGCACGACGCTGGGCGATGGTGGTGCCGATCGCCCAGGTCTCGGCCGGGTCACCGACGCGCGTGCCGGTGCCATGCGCCTCGAAGGCGAGGAAGCGGTCGGGCGCGATGCCGGCGCGGCCGATGACGCGCTCCATCAGCGTCGCCTGCGCCATGCGGTTGGGCAGCGACAGGCCGATTGTCCGCCCGGCCGCATTGGCCCCGCTGCCGAGCACGACGGCACGGATCGCATCGCCCGCCGCGACCGCATCCTTGAGCCGCTTCAGCACCACCACGCCCGCGCCTTCCGCGCGCACATAGCCGTCCGCCGCCGCGTCGAAGGCCCGGCAGCGCCCGGTGGGGGAGAGCATCCCCGCCTGCGAGAAGCCGATGAAGGAATAAGGCGAGAGCAGCATGGAGACGCCGCCCACCACCGCCGCCTCCAGCGCCGGGTCGTCCTCCAGCGCGCGGATCGCTAGGTGCAGCGCCACGAGGGAGGAGGAGCAGGCGGTGTCCACCGTCTGCGCCGGCCCGCGCAGGTCGAAGACGTTGCCGATCCTGTTCGACAGGATCGACAGCGCATTGCCGGTCATGAAGAAGCGGTCGGCCGCCGAGGGGTCCGACAGCCGCAGCTCCGCATAGTCGGTGGACGACCCGCCGATGAAGACGGCGAGGTCGCGCCCGGCCAGCTTCTCGGCCGGCCAGCCCGCATCCTCGAAGGCTTCGGCGGCGACTTCCAGCAGCACGCGCTGCTGCGGGTCCATCTCGGCGGCCTCGCGCGGGGACAGGCCGAAGGCCTGGGCGTCGAAGCCCGCCGCGTCGCCGATGGTGCCTGCGGCGAAGGTGTAGGCGCGGCCGGCCTCGGATTTGCGCGGATGCAGCCAGCGCGCCTGGTCGAAGCGGTCCGGCGGGATGGCGGTGACGGCGTCCCGCCCTTCCGCGAGCAGCGTCCAGAAGGCGTCGAGGTCCGGCGCGCCCGGCAGGCGGCAGGCGGCACCGATGATGGCGATTCCATCGCCGGCGAGGCGCTTCGGCCGATCCGGTCGCCGGCCCGGCCGCCGAGGCGTGGTCATGCTGCAATCCGGCCGGACGCGGGGTGCGGCACCTTCATCGCAGGCCAAACCGTCCGGCGATCACGGGTTCGGGCGCCCGCGAGGGCACAGGCTGAGGCCGCCGCGCCCGCGCGGTGACGGCGACCGATGCCGGGACCATGCGCGCGGCGACATCCTGCAGCAGCCCCTCCACGGCGGCGAAGTGGTCCTCCCAGGAGGGCGGCGACCAGCTTCGCAGGCGGGCGAGCTGGGCGGCGCGGGCGCGGCTGTCCGGCGCGGCATAGTCGAGGATCATGCGACGCCAGCCCGCCCCGTCGAGCGGGTCGAGATATTCCGGTACATCGCCCCCCAATTCCCGCAGCGCTGGAAGGTCGGAACCGATCACCGGCGTGCCGGCGGCGAGTGCTTCGGCCAGCGGCAGGCCATAGCCTTCCGCGAAGGACGGAAAGAGCAGCGCGCGGCTGCCGGCGAGCAGGGACGCCACCTGCGGGTCGGGCAGCGAGCCAGCTTCCTCCACCAGGCCGCGCAGGAGGGTGCAGCGCTCGAGCAGGTCGAGCACGTTTTCGTTCTCCCACCCGCGTCGGCCGACCAGGATGAGCCGCGGCGCGGCCGGGCCCCACTTGGCCGCGAAGTCGCGCCACAGATGCAGCAGCAGCAGGTGGTTCTTGCGCGGCTCGATGGTGCCGATCGAGACGAAGTAGGGCGAGGCGGTGCCATCCTGCGGCAGCGGGCCGGGCAGGATGCGCTCGATCCCGAGCGGGGCGACGAGCATGGGCGGCGTCGCCGCCTGTTGGACCAGGTGCGGCCGCAGCACCGCGGCGGTGGCGGCGGAGTTCACGATGATGCCATCCGCGAGCGAGGCGACCGTCGCGAGCCGCTGCAGATGCTGCATCGCAACACCTGGGCGGGCGTATTCCGGATGCGTCGCCGGGATCAGGTCGTGGACCAGCGGGATGAAGGCGGCACCGGCGCGGCGCAGTGCTTCGATCGGCTCGGGCTGCTCCATCAGCCGGTGCGACACGAGCAGGAAAAGTGTACGGCGTTCCCGCTCCATCACCTCCGCCAGGCGGCCGCGGCCACGGCCGAAGGTGAGGCTGGCAAGGGCGACCAGGCCAGTGCGCCGGGCAGCCCTGCAGGCGGCCGCGGCATCCGGCCCGCCCGCCCAGGCGGCGCCGAGCTGCTCCGCCAGGGCCAGGACCAGCCGCCGCGGCACCGACGCGTAACTGCCGCGCGGCCCGCGCGCCGCGAAGGTCACCCGTGCGGGCGGCGCGGCCAGCCAATGCCGCACATAGGCAGCCTCGACGCGATCGATTCCCGATGGCGCGCGACGGCGCCCGCAGGCAAGAAACCGGGAGACGTCCAGCACTACGTGCATAGCATCACCATCCATTCCCGATCACGGCCAACCGGCACGCTGTTCCGCCCTGGGCTTCGTCGTGCCGCACTCCCGGTGCCGGAGCGGGGCGATGATCCGGAGATCGGCCCCCGCCGAGAGGGATGCGGATGATCTTAATTCTCGTCAAATAGATTATTCTTGTGACAAGATTTTGGAGATCATTACGCGAATTGCAGCTACGCAATGATCAACTTAATGGTTCTTGAATTGGCTGCCAAGGTCAACCCTAGCGCCTGTGCTGCGCATGCGAAGGTCACCCTTTCGCGCCAACCGCCCTTGCCGCTCGCACGTTGGCGTGACAGGCAGCCAGGCAGCGCGCGGACACCCGAGGGGAGACACATGAGCATCTGGCAACGCCCAGCCGAGGCAGCGGCGATGGAGGCGCGATTCGCGGGCAGCCTGCCGGGTCTCTTCGGCATCCGCATCATCGAGGTGGGGCCCGATTTCATCCGCGCCGAGATGCCGGTGGACGAACGCCACGCGCAGCCCTTCGGCATCCTGCACGGCGGCGCCTCGGTCGTGCTGGCGGAGACGCTCGGCAGCATGGCGAGCGCCCTGACCCTGCCCGAGGGCCGCATGGCCGTCGGTCTCGAGGTCAACGCCAACCATGTCGCTTCCGTGCCGAAGGGCGAGACGGTGAGTGCCATCTGCCGTGCGCTGCATGTCGGGCGTTCGACGCAGGTCTGGCAGACCGAGATCCGCCGCGCCGATGGCAAGCTTGCCTGCGTCTCCCGCCTGACGACCGCGATCGTCGATCGCCGCGGCTGAACAGGCCGCCGGTTGCGGTGGCGGTGGGCTGCCGATAGCGTGCCGCGCGGAAACGCAGAACGTCGCCGGCGGCCCGCTGAACCCGGGGGAGACCGCCCGCATGCATCCTTTGAACATCCCGCCCGAGATCGTCGCCCGCGTCGAGGCGCGCTGCGGACGCGCGCATCCCTTCGACGACCTCGACCCGCGCCGCACGGCCTTCGTGGTGATCGACCTGCAGGTCGGCTTCATGGATCCCGCCATCAGCCATGCCTACTGCCCGATGGCTGAACATATCGTTGCTGCGGTCAACCGCCTGGCCGCGGCGGTGCGCGAGACGGGCGGCGGCGTGTTCTGGATCCAGAACACCCACGATGCGCGTTGCGACACCGAATGGAGCGTGATGCAGCGGATGGCGACGCCCGCGGCCCGCGCGCGCCGCGTCGCGGCGATGACCGAAGGCAGCCCCGGCCACGCGCTGTGGCCCGCGCTCGATGTGCGGGCCGAGGACGAGAAGGTGCTGAAGTACCGCTTCAGCGCCTTCATCCAGGGGTCTTCCGACCTCGCAGCGCGCCTGCGCGCGCGCGGTTTCGACACCGTGCTGATCGGCGGCACGGTGACGAACGTCTGCTGCGAAAGCAGCGCGCGCGACGCCATGATGCTCGATTTCCGCACCGTCATGGTGGCGGACTGCAATGCGGCGAACAGCGATGCGGAGCACAACGCCTCGCTCGCCTCCTTCTGGAACATCTTCGGGGACGTGATGACCGTGGAACATGTGATCGAGCGGCTGCGCATCGGCGCGGCGGACAAGGCGGCATGAGCGCGAAGCCGAAGGTCGCCGTCATCGGCACGGGCGGCACCATCTCCTCCGTCGGGCGCGGGCCGCTCGACCTCATCGACTACGGCGCGGCGGGGCAGGTGCTCGACGTCGATGCCGTCATCGCCCGCGTGCCGGAACTCGCGCTGGTGGCCGATGTGCTGCCCGTTCCCTTCCGCGCCATCGCCTCCACCGCGCTCGGCTGGCCGGAATGGAAGGAGTTGCTGCTGATCTGCGACCGGCTGGTGGCGGAGCACCCCGACCTCGCCGGCATCGCCGTGACGCACGGGACGGCGACACTTGAGGAGACGGCGTATTTCCTCTCGCTCACGCTGAAGATCCCGGTGCCGGTGGTGCTGGTGGGCGCGCAGCGGCCGGCGAGCGCGCTGGCCGGCGACGGGCCGATGAACCTGGTCAACGCCGTGCGCGTCGCCGCCGATCCGCGCGCACGGGGCCTCGGCGCGCTGGTGCTGCTGAACGACGAGATCCAGGCGGCGCGCGAGGTGACCAAGACCTCCACCCTGCGCCTGCAGACCTTCCGCACGCCGGATTTCGGCTGCCTCGGCCACGCCGATGCCGATGAGATCTGCTGGTACCGCAAGCCGCTGCGGCGGCTGGCGCCGGACACGGAATTCGACGTGCGCGGGCTCGATGCCCTGCCGCGCGTGGACATCGCCTATGCCTATGCCGGGGCGGATGGCGCGGCGATCGACGCCTTCGTCGCCGCCGGCGCCAGGGGCATCGTCAGCGCCGGTTTCGCGCCGGGCTTCGTCACGCCGGCCATGGCGGAGGCGATGGAAGCGGCGGTGCGGCAGGGCGTCGCGGTGGTGACGTCGAGCCGCGCCGGGTCGGGCCGCGCCGCCAGGACGACCAGGGGCGCGAGGGCGGGCTTCGTGACGGCGGACAACCTCACGCCCCAGAAGGCGCGCATCCTGCTGTCGCTCGCGCTCGCCGCAGGCGCGACGGACCTCGACCGCGTGTTCGCGACCTACTGACCGGGCCTGGCCGGCGCGGCCGCACAGGGCAGGGGGACCACCCCCTGCGTTCCGCCGCGCCATCACACCCGGGCTGCCATCCTCACCGCCGGATGCGGCCATGCATCCGCCGCATCTCAACGAGCGGGGGCTGATCGCGTCTAATGGAGACCATGCAGAAGACTGCAATCGGAGAGGCGGCGCGTTGGCGGGCCGCCGCGCGGCGCATGTTGCACGCGGAGGCGACGGAAGCGCAGCTCGGCCTCACGCTCTGCTTCGTCGCCGGCGCCATCAATGCCGGCGGCTTCCTGGTCGTCGGGCAATACACCTCCCACATGTCCGGCATCGTCTCGGCGATGGCGGACCACCTGGCGCTCGGGATGGGAACCCTCGCCGCGGCCGGGCTGGTCGCGCTGCTCTCCTTCATGGCCGGCGCGGCCCATTCCGCCTGGCTGATCAATTTCGGCCGGCGCCTTGGCTGGCGCAGCCGCTTCGCTCTGCCGCTGCTGGTCGAGGCGGCGCTGCTGCTGTGCTTCGGCCTGATGGGGGCGCTGCTCGACAGCCAGGTCGTCGCCATCCCGGTCGTGCCGCTGCTGTGCTTCCTGATGGGGCTGCAGAACGCGTCCATCACCAAGATCTCGGGGGCGCGGATGCGGACGACGCATGTCACCGGCATCGTCACCGACCTCGGGATCGAGATCGGCAAGCTGTTCTACTGGAACCGTGCCGGCGATGCCCTGCCGGGGCCGCTGGTGCGCGCGGATCGGGCGAAGATGCGCCTCCTGGGCGGGCTGCTCGGCTGCTTTGCCCTCGGGGGGCTGGTCGGTGCGGTGTGCTTTGCCTGGATCGGCCTCGCCGCCTGCCTGCCGCTGGCGGTTGTGCTGCTGGTGCTGGCGAATGCGGTGATCCCCTCCGATGGCGCTTGATCCGTCGCGCCGCGCGGGTCCCGGCGCGGCACGCCGGGGCTGCTTCCGCTCGGCCCGGTTCGTGGCAGCCGCGCCGCTCGCCCGCTTTCGCGGCCGTCATCGCCCCGTCGGCTGATACCCGCCGGCGGGATCCGCCCGGTCGCCCCCGGCCCGCTGTCCCGCGGACGTCATTTCCGGGCGAGCGGCCCTTCTTCCTCTAGCCCGCCCGCCGCCTTCGCCGCCGGTGCGACGAAGGGGGGTGGACACGACACCGGGCTTCCGGTCGTCATGCCGGGGTGGGGTATCGGCTTGAGACAGGCATTCGGCAGAGGCGCGCATGGCCTTCGAGGTCCCATCCGGTCCCGGAGAGGGAGGGCGAGCGATGTCGGCGCAACCGACCGGTCCCGCTGATGGCTGACCGCGCCTGGGTGCGCCTGCCCTCCGGCCGAAGGCTCGACCTGCTGTCGCCGACGCCCTTCGACTGGACGGACAAGGATCTTGCCGCGGGACTCGCCCGCACCTTCCGCTGGGGCGGCCATTCCGCCTGGCCGGAGCCGCTGTCGGTCGCGCAGCATTCGCTCACGGTGCTCGCGTTGCGCCGCCGCCGCACGCGCCATCGCCTGACGCCCATCCAGGAGCTGCGCGAACTGCTGCACGACGCCGATGAAGGGCTGATCAACTTCGATTGCATCTCGCCGCTCAAGCCTTTCCTCGGGCCGCGATTCGCGGAGCTCCAGGCGCGTCTTCTGGCGGTGATCGCGGCGCGCTACCGCCTGCCGGCCTGGACGCCGGAGGAGAAGCGCGCCCACAAATCCGTCGATGTCGCGGTGGCGGCGGGCGAGGCCGTGCACGTCGTCGGCTGGACCGCGCAGGAGGTGCGCGAGACGCTCGGCATCCGCGCCGCGGTGATGGCGGAGGATCCGCTCGCCGTGCGCTACGGGGACCCGCCCTGGCGGCCCTGGGCGCCGGACGTGGCGGCGGCGCGCTTCCTCGAGGAACTGACGGCGCTCCAGGCGCGGGCAGGCGTGTGAGAGGGCGTTTGAGAAGTCCGGCACCGGCCCGCACCCCAACCCGGCCAACCATTCCCGGATAGCGACGTGGGTGGCCGGGTAGGGGTGCGGGCCGGTGTCCGACCCGGAAACGCGCCGCACGGCGCCGTTCCAAACAGACTCCGAGAAGCCGCGTGGGAATTGCGGGGCGGTGCCGGCATCGGGAACGCGCCATTCGGCGCATTCCCGGGGGCGGTTTCCGAGGGTCGCGGCGCCGCGAGCATCCCCGGTCGTTCATGCACCCTGGGTTGTCGCCGCGGAAGGGTCGTCCCTATCCTCGCGGCCGCCATGGCTCCCGGAGATTGCTGCCGCCGTGATGTCCTCGCCCCCCCTTCCGCGCCGTGGTCTGATCGCCGCCGCCTCCGCCGTCGCCGCTGCGCCGGCCGGGTCGCGCTGGAGGAACACTTCATCGTCCCCTCCTTTCTCGACTACCTGGCGCATGCCATGCCGCCCGTCTCGCGCGAGGTGCATGATGCGCTGATCCGCCAGCTCTCCGATTTCGGCGAGGAACGGCTGGCGGCGATGGACAGTGCCGGCGTGCGGATTTCGGTGCTCTCCATCTCCGGTCCCGGGGTGCAGATCGAGCGCGACACCGCGACCGCCATCCGGCTGGCGGCGGGAGCGAACGACATGCTGGCGCGAGAGGTCGCGAGGCGGCCCGACCGCTATGCCGGCTTCGCCCATCTCGCCATGCAGCAGCCGCGCGCCGCGGCCGATGAGCTGGAACGCTGCGTCCGCCAGCTCGGCTTCCGCGGCGCCATGGTGAACCACCACACCAATGGCCTCTATCTCGACGACCCGCGCTACGACGTGTTCTGGGAACGGCTGCAGGCGCTCGACGTGCCGCTCTACCTGCATCCGGACGACGGCTTCGTCACGCCCCATGTCCTGCAGGGCGCGCCCGAACTGACCAAGGCGACCTGGGAGTGGACGACGGAAACCTCCACCCACGCGCTGCGTCTCATCGTCTCGGGCGTCTTCGACCGTTTCCCGCGCGCGCAGGTGATCCTGGGTCACATGGGCGAGACCCTGCCCTACGTGCTGTGGCGGCTCGACAGCCGCTATGCGCTGACCGCCACGGACCGGCGGGTGCGGCGCAAGCCGTCCGACGACATTCGCGGCAATTTCCGCGTCACCACCTCGGGCCAGCGCTCGGAGGTCCCGCTGAAGGCGGCGCTCGCGGCCATGGGACCGGAACGGGTGATGTTCTCGATCGACTACCCCTATGAATCCTCCGAGGTCGCGGGGCAGTTCATCGCCACCGCGGACATCGCCGAGGATGTGCGCGGCCGCGTCGGCGGCGGCAACGCCCGGGCCTTGCTGCGACTGACGGCCTGATGCCGGCCAGCCTCGGCGGCATGGGGCCGCCGGGCCGTCCGGAGGCCGGTTCCGCGGTGTCCCGGATGTCGTTCCCGGGTCGCAGGTCCGTGGCTTCGGCGGCCTGCCCGTCCGCCCTCTTCCCGATGATCGGGGCGGATTCCGCGGGCGGCGCGCTGGAGCAGAACCCGATCGGGTGGAATCGCCCGATCGGGTGAAGACGCTCGTGAAATCAGGAGGCCAGTGTGGTTGCCGTGAGCCGGGGCGAAGGGAAGCCGCTCTAGCCACCAGCGCGATCCCGCGCGATCATTTCCCGGGGAACACGTCCGAGAGGGATCGCAAGCGCATGACTGCCGCCGTGCAAGTCGCTGGCCACAAGTTCATCATCATCGGCGGCGCGAGCCTCGTCGGCTCCGCCACCGCCGCCGAGCTGCTCGATGCCGGCGCGTCGGAAGTGGTGCTGTTCGACAATTTCTCGATGGGCTCCGAACAGGCCATCGCGCACATCAAGGACAATCCGCGCCTCAGGACCGTGCGCGGCGACGTGATGCGCCTGCCGGACCTGCTGCGCGCGATGGAAGGCTGCGACGGCGCGCTGCTGCTCGCCGCCTACATGACGCTGAACATGGACCGCGACCCCTGGGGCGGTCTGGACGTGAACATCCGCGGCGTGCAGAACGCGCTGGAGGCCGCCCGCGCCAACAAGGTGAGGAAGGTCGTCTTCGCGTCGTCGAACGCCGTCTATGGCTACGGCCCGGGCGTGAAGGGCGACCTGGTCGAGGACACGCCCTTCCATTCCGTCGGCGCGCCGCCGGCCGCCATCCTCTACGGCGCGACCAAGATCATCGGCGAGCAGCTCTGCCGCGACGCCAGGCGTCGCTTCGGCCTCGACTACGTCGTGCTGCGCTACTCGACCGTCTATGGCGAGCGGCAGCACTACCGCGCCGCCAATGCGCTCTACATCATCGAGACCTGGGACAGGCTGAAGAAGGGCGAGCGCCCGCAGGTCTACGGCGACGGCTCCGAGACGAAGCACTTCGTCTATGTCGGCGACCTCGCGCGCGCCAACCGCATGGCCTTCGAGGCGGATGCGACCGACGTGGCGGTGAACACCTCCGGTCCCAGGCCCGTCACCACGCTGGAACTGGTGCAGATGGTCACCAGGCTCGCCGGCAGCGATCTGCAGCCCGAATTCATCGGCGACACGCCGGGCAAGGTGCGCCTCACCTCCGGCGGCGCCTTCCGCATCGCCCATGAGGAAGCCTTCAAGGCCATCGGCTGGAAGCCGCTGGTCGGGATGGAGGACGGCCTGCGCCGCCTGATGGCGTGGATCGACAGCAACGAGGGGAGGACAACATGACAACGACCAGAAGGACGCTGCTGGCCGGCGCGGGCGCGGCACTCGCCGCACCCGGCCTCGCGCCGGCGCTTGCCCAGACGAACCGCTGGCCGGAACGGCCGGTCGAGATCGTCGTCGGCTTCGTGCCCGGCGGCGCCACCGACCTCGACGCGCGCGCCGTGGCACCGCTGCTGGAAAAGCGCATCGGCGGGTCCGTCGTGGTGGTGAACCGCCCCGGCGCCGGCGGCGAGGTGGCGCTCGCCTCGGTCGCGCGCGCGCGACCCGACGGGCATGTGCTCGGCACCACCAACATGCCGGGGCTGCTCACCATCCCGATCGAGCGCCAGGCGCAGTTTAAGCTCGACGATTTCGCCGGCATCGCCAACATGGTCACCGACCCGACAGCGATCACCGTGCATGAGGACAGCCCCTACCGCACGCTGGCCGATCTGATCGCCGCGGCGCGGGCGCGGCCGGAGGCGATCACCTACGCCTCGCCGGGCGTCGGCACCGACGACCACCTGCAGCTCGTGCTGCTGCAGGCGCAGACCGGCACCCGCTTCACCCATGTCGTCTTCCAGGGCGACCCGCAACTGATGGCGGCTGTGCTCGGCCGGCAGGTGGATGCGATGGGCCTCAATCTCGGGCCGGTCTCGGCAAACCGCGACAAGCTGCGGACGCTCGCCATGGCCGGGGCGGCGCGCAGCCATTTCCGCCCGGACGTGCCGACCCTGCGCGAGCTCGGCCATCCGGTCGAGATGGCCTCCGAACGCGGCCTCGTCGCCCCCGCCGCGACGCCGCCCGCCGTGCTGCAGAAGCTGCGCGAGGCGATGGCCGAGGTGGTGAAGGACCCGGAATTCGTCCGCATCCTGCAAAGCCGCTTCACCGAGCCGCGCTACGAGGAAGGGGCCGCCTGGTTCACCCGCCTCGGCGGGCTGCAGGAAAACTATCGCACACTGTGGCAGCGCACGCCCTGGTCGCAGCGGTAGAGTCGATGGCGCCGGGCCGCGCCGCCCGCGCGCCATCCGGGTGCAACAGCAGGAGAGACATGCATGCCCTTTGCCACCGGCCTCATTCTTCTCGGCGAGTATGAATTCGGCTTCTCGACGACGCGCATCGGCTTCCCGAGCATCAGCGCCTGCCGTGCCATCCTCTACCAGACCACCACCGGCCTGTTCGGCTTCCACCAGGCGACCGGCTACGGGCCGATGAAGATCGACCGCGACGCGAAGAAATTCGCCAATTTCGTCAATGGCCATTCGGCCGGCGTGGGCACCGGGCTCAATCTCTATGTCGGCGCCAAGCTCGGTGCCGGCGGCACCTATTCCATGGGCATGCCGGGCATGCAGGAATTCGTCGCCGAGATCGGCGCCATCGCCGGCGAGCTGCGTTTCGACGGGCCGGCGCGCTGCTACGATCTCTCCTACGGCCGGCCCGGTGCGCAGGGCGTCTTCGTCGAATTCGGCGTCAATGGCGGGGCCTGCGACATGATGGTGAACGACTGGATCGAGCACCACGGGGACGGCAACAAGGGCGCGCCCCTCGGCAATGCCGGCGACCATGTGATCAGCCATGCGGGCAAGTCGGATTTCTCGATCCCGGCCAGCGTCTTCCTGCGCGCCGACACGACCAACCAGAAGCGCGTCGATCCGATCCCGGTCGCGCTGCGCTGATCCGCGCCGCGGCGCCGGCGCCGTTCACGCCCGCGCCGGGTCGCGCGCGTGTTCGGCGGCCCAGCGGGCCTGCGCCTGGCGGTAGAGTTCCACGTCGCGGGCATATCGGCCGGCGACGACCGCCCGTGCGTGGTCCGTCACCTTCGCCTTCACCTCGCCGGAGACATTGGCGATCGGCAGCGGCGCCACGATCCCGAGCCGCAGGCAGACCAGCCGCCAGGCCTCCGCAAGCCGCGTGTAGGGGGCGAGCACGGTGACCATCGGCAGCCCCGTCCCATGGTCGCAGACCAGCTCGGCCTGCGGCGCGAGGCTTTCGCAGGCCTCCTCCACGAAGGCGTCGAAGCTGTCGTGCACGGCGAGCCGCCGCTCGGCCTTGCCGGGATGCTCGTAGCTGCGGATCCAGCGATAGTAGGACACCATCCGGTCGAGCGGATCGCGCAGGATCGCGAAGGACAGCACCTGGCGGAAGCGGTCCTGGCCCATATGCGCGGCGATGTGCGCGGCCGAGGAGTGCTTGCCCATGTGCAGGTGCTCCTCGTACCAGTTGTCGAGGCTCACCCGCCACGCCGCCAGCACAACGTCGCCGAAGCGCAGGTTCGGCTTGTAGGCCTGCTCGATCGCCGTGCCGCCGGTCTTGGGCACATGCACGAAGCAGAAGTTGCGGCTCGGCGACCAGATCATCAGGCGGCCTGCCCCGCGCCCGGCTGCGATGCCGTCGCGGGCTGCGCCGGCTGCCCGGCGGAGAGGGGCACGAAATCCCGTTCCGCCGCCTCCACCAGCGCGGCGTCCCTGGCGAAGGTCTCGCGCAGCATTGCCCGCGCGCTGTCCGGCACCTGCACCCCGACCTTGCGGGAGGAGGCGTTGACATGCGGCAGCGCCGCATCGAGCCCGATCCGCGCGGCGACGCCCGCCCAGCCTTCCGCCAGGCGGCGGAAGGGGATCAGGTGGCTGACGATCACCGCGCCGGTCTGCGGGTCCGTCACCATGTCCACCTGGCGCAGGAAGAAGGTGCAGACCTTCTCGGCGAATGGCTCGAATTCCTTGATCTCACTGAGTTCGCGCTCGCGCTGGCCGCCATGCGTGCCGGTGTGGATCCAGCGATAGTAGGACACCATGCGATCGATCGGATCGCGGACCACGGCCACCGAGAGCACGCGATCGAAGTTCTGCCGCCCGGCCATCAGCCGGATACGCCGCGCAGGAGTGTGCTTGCCGATCGCGAGGTGCTTTCCGTACCAGTGGTTCATGCCGTGCTGGTGGGCCGAGAGGATGATGTCGCCGAAGCGCAGATGCGGCGCGTAGGCTTCCTCGACGGAGGTGCCGCCGGTCTTCGAGATGTGGATGAAGCAGAACTTCCGGCTCGGCGACCAGATCATCGCAGCGGCTTCCCGTCTTGCCCGGACCATCGCCGCCGTCGCGCTGCGCGCAGCCCGGCCAGCCCGAGTCTGCTGCCGTTTTCTTTCAACCCGGGCGACAGGGCAAGCCACCGCGCGGCGGCGGCCCGCCCGCAGGAAACAGGCGAGCCCGGACGGAAGGGCCGTCGGAGGATGCGCCGGGCGGCGCATGACTGATGCCGGCACCGGCCCGCACCGCCGACCGACCACCTGGCCGGGATGCAGTCGTTGGATGGCGGGGTGACGATGCGGGCCGGTGCCGGCATTCTCAATCGGTACCCGAGGGCCAGATATCGGCCAGCCTTTCGGCTGACGCAGTGTGAGAGCCCCGATCTGCCGCGCGGCCGCCACACCAGCCCTGCGCGCGATGCCGTCCGCCTTGCCGATGACGACGCCACCAGCAAGGCTCGGCGGCATCACTCCTCCGCGTAGGGGTTCCGCGTCCCGCGCAACTGCAGCCGGATCGGCACGCCCGGCATGGCGAAGGCCTCGCGGAAGGTGTTCACCAGATAGCGGCGGTAGTCCTCCGGCAGCTCCTCCGCACGCGTGCCGAAGACCGCGATGGTAGGCGGCCGCGCCTTGGGCATGGTGGCGTAGCGCAGCTTCACCCGCCGCCCGTCGACCGCCGGCGGCGGGTGGCGCGTCAGCGCCGATTCGAGCCAGCGGTTCAACTCGCCCGTGCCGATGCGCTTGTTCCACAGCGCGTAGGTGGCCCGCACCGTCGGCATCAGCCGGTCCACCCCGCGCCCCGTCGCGGCCGAGAGCGGCACGACGGAAATGCCCTTCATCTGCGCCAGCGAGGCGGTCAGCACGTCGTCAAGCTGCCTGCGCGTCGCGGCACGGTCCTCGACCGCATCCCATTTGTTGAAGGCGATGACGACGGCCCGGCCTTCGCGCTCCGCCAGGCGGGCGATGCGCAGGTCCTGCTCATCCATGCCGAGCAGCGCATCGACCACAAGGACGACGACCTCGGCCTCCTTCAGCGCGCCGAGGGTCGAGGCTACCGACATCTGCTCCAGCCGGTCCTGCACGCGCGCCTTCTTGCGCATGCCGGCAGTGTCCACCAGCCGCACCCGCCCGCCCGTGCCGTCGCGCCATTCCACCGCGACGGAATCGCGTGTCAGGCCGGGTTCCGGCCCGGTGATCATGCGCTCCTCGCCCAGCAGCGTATTGAGCAGCGTGGACTTGCCGGCATTGGGCCGGCCGACGATGGCGAGCCGCAGCGGGCGGTCGGGGTCGTCCGCCTTCTCCCCCGCTTCGTCCGGCGGCTCTCCGAGCGCCTCCGCCACCGCTTCGTGCAGCGCGCCGAGGCCCTCATTGTGCTCGGAGCTGATGGCGATGGGGTCGCCGAGGCCGAGTTCGAAGGCCTCCATCGCCGCCGCCGCGCCGCCACGGCCCTCGGCCTTGTTCGCCACCAGCAGCACGGGCAGCGAGGCGCGGCGCAGCCAGGCGGCGAAGGCGCGATCGGCCGGCGTCAGCCCCGACCGCGCATCGACCACGAAGAGCACCAGGTCCGCGGCGCGCAGCGCGGCCTCGGAGCTCGACCTCATGCGGCCCGCCACGGTGTCGGGCGGCGCTTCCTCGAGCCCCGCCGTGTCCACCAGCGTCACGTCCCGCCCGCCGATGCACGCCGGCGCTTCCTTGCGGTCGCGGGTCACCCCGGGCGTGTCGTCCACGATGGCGATCCTGCGCTGCGCCAGGCGGTTGAACAGCGTGGACTTGCCGACATTCGGCCGGCCGAGGATGACGACGGTGGGAGTCACGGGGCCGGGCTCAGCCGCCGCCGGCCAGGGCGAGCAGCGTCGCGTCGTCGGTGGCCGCCAGCAGCAGGTTGCCCGCGATGGCGGGCTGCAGCGACAGTCCCCCGGGCAGGGGTGTGCGGCCCTGCACGGCCCCGCTGGCGGGGTCGAGCGCCACCAGCTCCTCCCGGCTGGTGCCGACCAGCAGGCGGCCGCCCGCGAGCACGGGGGAGGACAGGTTGATCCGCTCCTGCGGCCGGTTGCCGCGCGCCTCGGGGCGCAGCGAGACCGCCCAGCGGACCTGCCCGCTGTCGCGCCCGATCGCCGCCACCTGGCCGGCATCGGTGGTCATGAACACCCAGTCGCCGGCCGCCCAGGGGGCTTCCGTGCCGCCCGCCTCCTGTTCCCACAGGCGGCGGCCGGAGCGCAGGTCGACGCAGATCGACAGCCCGCCCACGCCGACGGCAATGGCACGCCCGCCGCTGAGGACCGGGCTCGCGCGCACGCCGGCGATGTCGGACAGCGCGCCGGTGCCCGCCGCGGCGAGGCTTTCGCTCCACATCACCCGCCCGTCGCTGGCGCGGAGCGCGAAGAGCTCGCCGGAGGGGAAGCCGGCCACCACCGTGTCGCCTTCCACCGCCGGGGCGGGCAGGCCGAGCGGGATGGTCGTGGTTGGCGTCGCCCGGTGCTGCCAGACCCGGCTGCCATTCTCGGTCGAGAGGCAGACGAGCTGGCTCGCGACGGTCGGCACGAAGATGCGGCCGCCGGAGACGGTCGGCGCCCCGCGCGCCGGCGCCGGCAGGTCGATCCGCCAGCGCACCGCGCCGTCGGCGACGTTGAGCGCCAGCAGCTCGGCCAGGCCGGTGGCGACGTAGAGCGTCTCCCCCTCCAGCGCCACGCCGGCGCCGAGGGTGCCCACGTCGTCGTTTTCCCGCCGGCTGTCGCGGCGCCAGCGGCGCCCGCCGGTGGTGAGGTCGAAGGCGGAAACCTGACCGAAGGCATCGGCGACAAAGGCGCTGCCGCCGCCCGCGACCGGCCCGGCCACGAGCCGGCGGCGATAGGCGGTGCCGCTGCCGAAGCTGCTGCTCCAGGCGCGGCCGAGGGTGCGGCCGAGGGCCGGGTGGCCGCCGGCATGGGCGGCGTCTCCACCCATTTGCGGCCAGTCCGCACGCGGCGCCGGCGGGGGCAGCACGATGCCGGTCCCCTGGGCGGCGGAATCGGCTTCGAGCGTGCGCTCGGGCGTGGTCACGACGGCGCGGCGTTCGCCGGGAAAGGCTTCGCGGCGCTCGCCGAAGATCGAATCGATGGTCTCGCAGCCGCCGAGCAGGGCGGCGGCACCGAGCAGCGCCCCGCGGCGCGTCATCGTCCCGCGCATCAGCCGGCGATCCCGGCAGCGATGCGTTGGGCGCGTTCGCGGATGCCGCGCGGCGCCGTGACGTCGGCGGCCAGCGCCTCGAGCGAGCGCTTCGCTTCCTCCCGCTGGCCGGCGCGCAGCGCCACCAGGGCCGAGAGTTCCCGCGCCGAGGCGTTCCACGGCTGGTCCGGCCGCGCCAGCGGCGCGATGCGGGCGGCGAGCAGCGCCGGATCCGCGGTGTCGAGCGAGCGCAGCACCCACATCAGCGAGGCAAGGTCCCGGTAGAGCTGGTCGGCCGAGCCGTCGGCGGCGACCCGGTCATAGAGCGCCAGCGCCGCGTCGCGGTCCCCGGTCTCGGCGCGCAGCGCGGCCGCGCGCAGCAGGGCCAGGGTGCGGTACCCGGCGGGGCTGGTGGGCGCGAGCGCCTCGAAGCGCGCGGCGATGGCGGGCAGGTCGGCACCCTCGGCCTCGGCGGCCCGGTGGATGGCCATGAAGGTGGTCGCGGCGGCTTCCCGCTGGCGATTCTCGTACCACTGCCAGCCCTGCCAGGCGCCCACGCCCGCCACCGTCAGGACCAGCGCGCCGAGCACAGGTGTGGCCAAGCGCCGCCACAGCCGCTGGGCGCGCTCGGCGCGGAGGTCCTCTTCCACCTCGTCGAAGATGTCGGGCAAGTGCAGCACCCCTGATTGCCGGCCGGCGCGGTCCCGGCCCGGAAAGCGGCGGACCATACAGTCCCGTTGGCGGGGCGTTAAGCCCAGGCAGGGTCACATCGGCCGATGCGTCGCGCCATGATCCCGATCCTCATGCTGCTGGGTGGCTGCCAGGCGGTCGGCGCGCCGGGGGCGCCGCTGCTCGCCATCCCTGCGGCGGTGGAGGGCGTGTCGCTGCGCGCCTTCGGCCGTACCACCGGCGATGCGCTGGTCTCCCTGGTGACCGGGGAGGATTGTTCGATCGCCCGGATCGGCCGGGGGGAGGCCTATTGCGGCCGCGACGACCCGCCCGCGCCGCCGCCGGTCTGCACCCGCAGCCTCGGCGCGGTGGATTGCTGGACCGTGCCGCCCGCGGCCTGGCCGGCCTATCGCGGCGTCGCCGACGGGCCGGCGACGCTGAACGAGGCACAGGAGAACAACCGCATCGGCTGGACCGGGCGCATTGCCCGTAGCCTCGAACGCGCCGCCGCTGCCGCCGCGCCGGCGGAGCCTCCGCCGCCCCCGGCGCCGCCCGTGATCGTGCCGGGGTCGGGCGAGCCTTCCGCCGCGGTGGCCGCCCAGGTCGCCGCCGAGGCGCTGATCGCGCCGCGATCAGCCGAGGGGCGGTAGCCGCACGGTCTCGCCGTTGCGGGTCTCCTCCGCCTCGCACAGCGCTGCGATGGCCGGGGCGACATCCTTCGGCTGCCAGAGCCTCGACTGATCCTCGCCCGGCATGGCGGTGGCCCGCATCTGGGTGGCGACGATGTCGGGATCGAACAGGTTCACGCGGACGGCGGTGTTGGCGAGTTCCGCGGCCCAGGTCTGCACCAGGTGCTCCATCCCGGCCTTGGCGGCACCATAGGCACCCCAGTAGGGCTTGGGGCGCTGAACGCGGCCGGTGGTGAGGAAGACCGCGCGGCCCGCCGGCGCGGCGCGCAGCGGCGGCTCCGCGGTGCGGATCAGGCGCCAGGCCGCGGTCAGGTTCACGCCGACCACGTCCGCCCAGTCCTTCGGCGTGACGTGGGACACCGGCGTCAGCGTGCCCAGCGCGCCCGCATTGTGGACCAGGATGTCGAGCCGCCCGAAGCGTTCGACGATCGACGGGCCGATCATGTCGATCTTGTCGGCCTGCCGCACGAGGTCGAAAGGCAGCAGCGTCGCGGGCAGGCCGCCGGCGGCGCGGATGGCGTCGTCGGTTTCCTCGAGTCCGCCCTGGGTGCGCGCCACCAGCACGCATTGGGCGCCACGGCGGGCGAGCTCGACGGCGAGGGCGGCGCCGATGCCGCGGGACGCGCCGGTGATCAGGGCGACCTTGCCGGAGAGGGATGTCATGCAGGGCCTCATGCAGTCAGGGCGGGGAGGGCTCTGCCCTCCCCGGACCCCACCCGCCAAAGGCCGCAGGGCCTTTGGAAACCGGGACTTGGGTTATGGGGTCCAAGGGCCTTCCGGCCCTTGGCGGGGAGAGGTGCGGAAAGGGGCGGCGCCCCTCGCCGCCGGCTTCACTGCCCTGCGGGCGCCAGCAGCGACAGCTGCCGGTCCGAATTGTCCTGCCAGTCCGTCAGCGGGATGGCGTAGTCCCCGGTGAAGCACGCATCGCAGAATTCGGGCTTCGACGGGTCCCGCGCCGGCCGCCCCAGCGCGCGGTACAGCCCATCGAGCGAGATGAAGGCCAGGCTGTCCGCCCCGATGATGCGCGCCATCTCGGCGACGTCATGCTTCGCGGCCATGAGCTGCGCCCGTTCCGGCGTGTCGATGCCGTAGTAGCAGGAGTGCGTGGTGGGCGGGGAGGAGATGCGCATATGCACCTCCTTCGCCCCCGCGGCGCGCACCATCTCGACGATCTTGCGGGAGGTGGTGCCGCGCACGATCGAATCATCGACCAGGATGACGCGCTTGCCCTCGAGCATCGGCCGGTTCGCCGAATGCTTCAGCTTCACGCCGAGGTTGCGGATCTGGTCGGTCGGCTCGATGAAGGTGCGGCCGACATAGTGGTTGCGGATGATGCCGAGCTCGAAGGGGATCCCCGCCTCCGCCGCGTAGCCCATGGCCGAGGGGACGCCCGAATCCGGCACCGGCACCACGACATCGGCGGGCACGCCTGATTCGCGGGCGAGCTCGGCACCGATGCGCTTGCGCGTCTCGTAGACCGGCGTGCCTTCCATCACCGAGTCCGGCCGCGCGAAATAGATGTATTCGAAGATGCAGAACCGGCTCTCGTGGCGGCCGAAGGGCTTCACGCTGCGCACGCCGGAATCGTCGACGACGACGATCTCGCCGGCCTCGATGTCGCGCACGAATTCGGCGCCGACGATGTCGAGGGCGCAGGTCTCCGACGCCAGCGCCCAGCCGCCATTGGCCAGCCGCCCGAGCACCAGCGGCCGCACGCCGAGCGGGTCCCGCGCGCCGATCAGCGCGCCGTTGTGCAGCGCGACCAGCGAATAGGCGCCCTGGACCTGCTTCAGCGCGTCGATCAGCCGGTCCAGCACGGTCGAATAGAGGCTGATGGCGATGAGGTGGATGAACACCTCGGAATCGGTGGTGGACTGGAACAGGCAGCCGCGGCGCACCAGCGCGCGCTTCAGCGCCTGGGCGTTGGTCAGGTTGCCGTTGTGTCCCACCGCGAAGCCGCCGAACTCGAAATCGGCATAGAGCGGCTGGACGTTGCGCAGCGCCGTCTCGCCGGTGGTGGCGTAGCGGTTGTGGCCGACCGCGGCGGCGCCGCGCAGGGAGGCGATGACCTTGGCCTCGCCGAAATTGTCGCCCACCAGGCCGAGGCCCTTGTGGGCGTGGAAGATGCCCTTCTCATCGAGGGTGACGATGCCGGCGGCCTCCTGGCCGCGGTGCTGCAGGGCGTGCAGGCCGAGCGCCGTCAGCGCCGCGGCGTCGCCGCCGTTCCACACGCCGAACACGCCGCATTCCTCATGCGGCTTGTCGTCGTCCTGGTCGATGGTGGCGAGCATCGGCGGTCCTCAGTTTCGGCTGCGCGCGGGGGGGCGCAGCAGGTCATCGACGGTCGGCCCGCCGGATTCCGGCGGCTCGACAAGGCGTGGGCGGTAGGCTTCGGGCACCTGCTCGACCACGCGGCGGGACGCCTCGGCGACGAATGGCAGGCTTCGCGCCTCCTTCACGGCGGCGGGCCAGGCGTTGGTTTCCGGGGCGAACATCCCGGCGAGGATATAGGCCGCCACCACCAGGACCGCACCCCGCGCGGCGCCGAAAGCAAGACCCAGAACGCGATCGAGCCCGCCAAGGGCCGAATCCTGCACGCGGTCGGCGATCATGTTGGTGATCACCTTCAGGATCACCAGCACGACCAGGAAGACGGTGCCGGCGCCGACGGCATCGGCGACCCAGGGGGGGTCGATCCAGCCGGAGGTGATCGGCAGCAGATGCGGCCGGGCGAGGAAGGCCGCCGCCGCGGCGCCGATCCAGGCGCCCAGGCTCAACACTTCCCGCACCAGCCCGCGGAAGAACGCAACGGCCGCCGAGATCAGCACCACCGCCGCGAGGGCGCCATCAACCCATGTCATGTCGCGACCCTATAGCGACCGCCGCCGCCTGCGTCACGGGCCGGCGCGGCGGGGTTTGACGGTCTTTTCGGCAAAGACCGCGACGAGGTCCGCGAGGTGCCCCGTCTCGTGCAGCACGAGGCCCTGGGGCGGCGCCGGCGCCTTGCCCCCGCGCGCCACCCGGCGGGGCAGGGTGGCGGCGGAAAAGCCCAGCTTCGCCGCCTCCCGCAGGCGTGGTTCGGGTTGCGAAACCTGGCGGACCTCGCCCGAGAGGCCGACCTCCCCGAAATAGACCGCGCCGGCGTCGGTCGGCCGATCCGTCGCCGCGGAAACCAGGGCGGCCGCCACCGCGAGGTCCGCCGCGGGTTCGTTGATGCGCAGCCCGCCGGCGATGTTCAGGTAGACGTCGTTCTGCCCGAGCGACATGCCGCAGCGCGCCTCCAGCACCGCCAGCAGCATGGACAGCCGCCCGGAATCCCAGCCCACCACCTGCCGGCGGGGGGACCCGCCCGAGGAAGGCGAGAGCAACGCCTGGACTTCCACCAGCACCGGCCGGGTGCCCTCGATGCCGGCGAAGACCGCAGAACCGGAGACATTGCCCCGCCGCTCGGCGAGGAACAGGGCGGAGGGGTTGGCGACCTCGACCAGCCCGGTGCCGGTCATCTCGAAGACGCCGATCTCGTCGGTGGCGCCGAAGCGGTTCTTCACCGCGCGCAGGATGCGGAACTGGTGGCCGCGGTCGCCTTCGAAATAGAGCGTCGCGTCCACCATGTGCTCGAGCACCCGGGGCCCGGCGAGGGTGCCTTCCTTGGTCACGTGCCCGACCAGCACGATGGCGAAGCCGCGCGCCTTGGCGAGGCGGATCAGCTCGGCCGCGCAGGCGCGCACCTGCGCGACCGTGCCCGGCGCCGATTCCAGCGCGTCGAGCCAGACGGTCTGGATCGAATCGATCACCACCAGGGCGGCGTCGCTCTCGCCTTCCAGGCTGGCGACGATGTCGCGCAGGGCGGTGGCGGCGGCGAGCGCCATGGGGCTTTCGGTCAGGCCGAGCCGGGCGGCGCGCAGCCGCACCTGCTCGACCGCCTCCTCCCCGCTGACATAGAGAACGCGGCGGCCGGAGGAGGCGACGCGCGCGGCCGCCTGCAACAGGATGGTGGACTTGCCGATGCCCGGATCGCCGCCCACCAGCACCGCCGAGGCCGCGACCAGCCCGCCGCCGAGCACGCGGTCGAGTTCCGCGATGCCGGTCGGGATGCGCGGCGGCGGAGCGCTCTCGCCCTTCAGCCCGACGAATTCGACCCGCCGCCCGCCCCCGGCCTTGGCGGCGGGGCCGGGGCCGCGAGCCGGGGCGGGGGCTTCCTCGGCGAGGGTGTTCCATTCCCCGCAGCCCTCGCAGCGCCCCTGCCACTTGGGGTGGACGGTGCCGCAGGCCTGGCAGACGAAGCGGGTCTTGTCGCCGCGCGCCATCGCGACTCCATCCTGGCGGTTAGACTGGTGGCAGTAGAGGAGATGGCCCGCGAGGAACAAGCCTCGGGTCGCCGCAACCGGAGTCCGCCATGGCACGCAAGCCGACCGCCCGTGACCTCCATGCCCTCGAAGCCGCGCAGGACATCGCCTACCGCGCCTGGGAGGCGCCGAAGGCGAAGCGCCGGGCGCTGGCCGAGAAGGCCCTGGCCACCAGCCCGCTATGCGCCGACGCGCATGTGATCCTGGCCATGGAGGAGCCGGCGGGGTCGGCGGAGGCGCTCGCGCACTGGCAGCGGGCGGTGGCAGCCGGGGCCGCGGCGCTCGGCCCGGCCGGGTTCAGGGAGATGGAAGGGGAATTCTGGGGGTGGCTCGAGACGCGCCCCTACATGCGCGCCCTGCACGGCCTGGCCGGTGCGCTGTGGGCCGCCGGCCAGGCGGAGGACGCCATTGCGCAGGCGCGCGAGATGCTGCGTCTCAACCCGAACGACAACCAGGGCGTGCGCTACGAGTTGCTCGGCTGGCTGCTGGCGGAGGGACGCGACGACGAGGTGGCGGCGCTGATCGACACCTATCCGGAGGAAGGCATGGCTGTCTGGCCCTGGGCGCGCACGTTGCTGGCCTTCCGGCGGGAGGGCGCAGGCCCGGCGGCGGATGCCGCCCTCGCTTCGGCGATCGAGGCCAACTCGCATGTCGCGCCGCTGCTGGCCGGGACCAAGCGGCGCCCGAAGCGCCCGCCGGCCATGTACGGCTGGGGCGATGCCAATGAAGCGGCGGTCGTCCTGGAGGAGATCGGAGCCGGCTGGATGCTGACGCCCGGCGCGATCGCATGGCTCAAGGCTAAGCTGCCGCCCGTCCCAGCCCGCCGGCCATCTCATACCAGCGGCACGGGTTCTTGACTCGTGCCGAGGCCGCGAACGCGGCCTGCCTGTGGTCCGGCGAAGCCAAGCGAACCGGAGGTTGGCGCCCGGCGCCTGAGGGCAGGAAAAGCCGGATACCGGCGGTCGCGAATAGCGTCCGTTGGTATCAGCGTTCCGCCAGATAGGCGAAGACGTCGCCCTGCGCCGGCATGCCCTCGACATGCCGCCGGTGCCACAGGGCATGGAACAGCAGGTGCCAGGCGGCGAAGCCTTCCCGCTTGCCGGCGGCGGCGCGGAACAGCGGCAGGATGCGGTCGGGCCTGGCGATCTCCGCCACCCCCGGCTGGGCGGCCACCAGCGGCGCCAGGCGCTCGGCTTCCTCGGCGATCCAGGCGCCGACCGGCACGGTGAAGCCCTGCTTCTTCCGGAACGGCTCGGAGGCCGGGAAATGCTTCGCCAGCCATTGCCGCAGGATCCACTTGCCCTGCCCGTCGCGCACCTTCATCGCATCCGGCAGGCGGAAGGCGGCTGCCGCGACGCCGGCATCGAGAAAGGGCGTGCGCCCCTCCACCGCATGGGCCATCAGGCAGCGGTCGAGCTTGGTCAGCAGGTCATTGGGCAGCCAGTCCGCGACGTCGAGCGCCTGCGCCGCCTGCAGCCGCGTGCGGCCGGGCATGGCGGCGGCGGCCGAGGCGGCCTCGATCCCGTCCCTCCAGTAGCGCGGCGGTTCCCGCAGCACGTCGAGCCGGTCGAAGGCGCCATGGGCGCGCATCGCCTTGCCGCCCATCCACCATGGCTTCATCGCCGAGCGGTAGCGGCCGTAGCCGCCGAAGATCTCGTCGCCGCCCTCGCCGGAGAGCACGACCTTGACCTCCTGCCGCGCGCGGCGCGCCAGGAACCAGGTGGGGATGATGGCGTAGTCGGCCGCCGGGTCGTCCATGCAGGCGACGATCTCAGGCAGGTGGCGGAACACTTCCTGCCGGGTGACGTTCAGCGTGACGTGCCTCGCGCCGGCGACCTCGGCGGCGCGGGCGGCGGCCTCGCGCTCATCGGCGGCGCCGGGGATGTCGAAGCCGGCGGTGAAGGCGAGCACCGGCTTCTCGTTCAGCCGCGCCATCATCGCCAGCACCGCGGCGGAATCGGTTCCGCCCGAGAGGAACATGCCGTAGGGCACGTCGCTGCGCTGGTGCAGGTCCACGCTCTGTTCCAGCGCGGTGTCGAGGCGGGCGAGGGCGGCTTCCTCCGTAATGGTCTCCGGCCCGCCCTCGGGCAGGGCGGCGCGGCGGCGGCGGGCGACGATCGCGCCGTCTGAGATGACGAGGGTCTCGCCAGGCAGCAGGCGGGTGATGCCCTCGAAGATCGTCTCGGCGCCGGTGGTGAACTGGAGCTGCAGCAATTCGTGCAGCGCGGCGGCGCGCAGGCGCGGGGCGACCAGGCCGGCGGCGATCAGCGCCTGCGGTTCGGAGGCGAAGGCGATGCCCTGCTTCGTCTCGGTGATGTAGAGCGGCTTGATGCCGAAGGGATCGCGCGCCAGCACGACGTGATGCGAGGCGCGGTCGTGGATGGCGATGGCGTACATGCCGCGCAGCGTCTCGGCGAAGCCGTTGCCGTCGCGGCGGAAGAGGTGCAGCGGCGGCTCGCAATCCGACTGCGTGACGCAGCTCAGCGCGTTCTCCGCGCGCAGTTCGCGGTAGTTGTAGACCTCCCCATTGCCGACCAGGCTGGCGGGGCCGGCATGCAGCGGCTGGTCGCCGGTGACGAGGTCGATGATGGCGAGCCGCGTGTGCGACAGCGCGACATTGCCCTGCACGTGGTGCCCGTGCCCGTCCGGGCCGCGATGGGCGAGGGCGCGCGTCAGCGCGTCGAGCACCTCGACCGGGGGCCTCTCCCCGGGCTTCAGCGCGAGGCCGGCGATGCCGCACATGGCGTCAGGCCGCCTGCCGCCGCGGCGCGACGGAGGCGAGGAAATCCCGCCAGCGCGCGACGACGGCGGCTTCCGTGAAGTCGCGCCCGAAGGCCGCGCGGCCGCATTGCGCGAGGCGGGCGGCGCGCTGCGGGTCGTCCAGCAATGTGCTTATGCCGCGCGCCAGCGCCTCGGAATCCTCGGTCGGAACCAGCAGGCCGGTCTCTCCTTCCTCGATCAGCTCGCGCGGCCCCTGCGCCGCGGCGGCAACCACCGGACGCGACGCCGACCAGGCTTCGAGCACGATATTGCCTAAGGGTTCGTGGCGGGAGGAACACACGAAGATGTCGCAGCCCGCCAGCAGCGCGCCGACATCCCTCCGCCAGCCCAGGAAGGCGACGCGGTCCGCCACGCCGAGCTCCCGCGCGAGGGTTTCCAGCGCCGCGCGTTCGGGCCCTTCGCCAGCGATCGACAGATGCGCGCCCGGCAGCAGCGCGAGCGCGCGCAGCGCGACGTCGAAGCCCTTGTTGCGATGCAGCCGCCCCATCGCCAGCAGGCGCGCCGAACCGGCCGGCGCGGGCAGCGCGGCGGGGACGGCGCCGGCGAGGTCATCGACGAAATTCGGCACGTGGTGCACCCGTGCCGCTGGCCAGCCTTGCTCCGCGATCCAGCGCACGAGGTCGCGTGTGTTGCCCACCAGGTGGTCGCAGCGCCGGTAGTATTTCAGGTCGTAGTAGCCGCCGAGCCGCCCCACCAGCGTCCACGGCCCCTTCGGCGCGAAGCGCGCGGCGCGGTTCATCCAGGCGACGGTCACGGCGGGCGCGAAGGCTGCCAGCGCGGCGCGAAGCCGCGGGCCGGTCAGCAGGTCGAGCGCGCCGCCGAAGCCGAGCTGCACCGGATCGAGCCCGCCCGCGCGAAGCCGCGCGGCGCGTTCGGCATCGCGGCGGATCACCGGCAGCACCTCCTCGCCCGCCGCGTGCAGGGCGAGGCAGAGCCGTTCGTAGAAGCCCTCCGCGCCGCCGTGATGCGCGCCCGCCATGACCTGCGCCAGCTTCACCGCGGCCCCCCGTGTTTCTCGGGTTCCAGCTTCGCCTTGAGATAGGACAGCAGCGGGAAGGCCCCGGTGCAGAGCGCGAGCAGCACGCCCCAGCCGCCCTCGCGATATCCCTTGCGCGACACGTAGGACTTGAAGCCGCGCGAGACGAAGCGCCGCACATTGGCGCGCAGCGTGCCGATATCGCCGCTGGCGATCAGGTCCGCCGCCTTGGCGGAGGAATACTTGTCGAGCCGCCGCAGCATGTCGGAGATGTCGCGGTCCACCAGGTGGACCAGTGCGCCTTCGGTGATCTTCGGCCCTTCCTGCCCCGTCCAGTCGAGGCCCGGATGCACGCGTTGCGCCCGCCACATCTTTGCGCCGCGGCGGAACAGGCGGGGGACGGAGGTGGTGCCGAAGGACCCTGCCCAGCCATGGCGGATCAGCCGGTCGCCGACGTAGTTGTCCACCGGCACCTGGTGCCAGGCATGGGTGCTGGTCGCGATGGTGGCGCGGATCGCCGCGGCCAGCGTCTCGTTCACCCGTTCATCCGCATCGACTTCCAGGATCCAGTCGCCGGTGCAGGCCGCGATGCCGGTGTTGCGGCGCTCGCCCTCGAGCTCCCAGGCGCCCTCGATGACGCGGGCGCCGGCGGCACGGGCGATCTCGGCGCTGGCATCGGTGCTGCGGTCGAGCACCACCACCACCTCGTCGGCGAAGGCGACGGAGGCGAGGCAGTCGGGCAGGCGCTCCTGCTCGTTGCGGGCGACGATCAGGGCGGAGAGGCGGGGGGCGGTCATGGCAGGGCACGCCGGGGAGGGCGCTGCCCTCCCCGGGCCCCTCCCGCCAAAGGCCGAAAGGCCTTTGGAAACCGGGACTTGGTGCCTCGCGGCGCAGTCGCACCCAACCGCCCTCGGTGCACCAGAGCCCCCTGGACAGAAGGTGCCGGTCCGTCTCGCCCAATGGCAGGTAACGGTTCCCAAAGGCCTTTCGGCCTTTGGCGGGGTGGTCCGGAGGGGCGGCGCCCCTCCGGTGCGGCCATCGCCCTCACGCCGCCACCTCCCCCACCGGCACCGGATCCCGCCGCGCCAGCAGCGCCGCCGCCTGTTCCGCGACGCGCGTCGCCGACAGCGCCCCCATCGGCGCCGCGCCGGGCGGCCCCTTGGCCAGCACCGCCAGCGCCCGCGCGCCGACCGGCGCGTATTCCGAGGCCGGCGTCGGCCCGAACAGCCCGATCGTCGGCGTGCCCGTGGCGGCGGAGAGGTGCATCAGCCCCGAATCATTGCCCACGAACAGCGCGCAGCGGGCAAGCACCGCCGCGGCCTCCGGCAGGTCCAGCGCGCCAACCAGATCCACCGCGCCCGGCAGTCCTGCCAGCACCGGCGCGGCCATGGCGCGTTCCTGCTCCCCCGGCCCGCCGAGCACCACGATGCGCGCGCCCTCCAGCGCCCCGCCCGGCCCGGTCAGCAGCCGCGCGAGATGCAGGAAGCGGTCCGCCGGCCACACCTTCCGCACCCAGTTCGCCGTCGGCCCGAGCGCCAGCACCGGCGCGCCGGACGGCAGCAGCGCCTCGGCCCGAGCGGCTTCCTCTGCCCCGAACCAGGCGACCGGCCGTGGTGCCGGGCTCACGCCCAGGGTCTGCGCGATGTGCAGCAGCCGGTGTCCCGGCCGCCGGCCGCCGCGCATCACCGCGCGCCGCTTCGCCAGCAGCAGCCAGGCGATCGCGGACCCTCGCAGGTCCACCACAAGGTCCCATCGCCGGAACGCCACCTGCGACCACAGGCCCAGCCAATGCAGGCCGAAGCGCTTCTTCTCGATCGGGATGATCCGCTCCAGCCCCGGCATGCGGCGGAACACGCCTTCCGCCACGCGGCCGACGGCGATGGTGAAGCGGGCGTCCGGATGGGCGCGCATCAGGTGGTCGAGCAGCCCGGTGGACAGCACGGCGTCGCCGATCCGGGTCGAGGTGATGAACAGGATGCGCACGCGCCGCGCTTACCACGCCCCGCACCCGGGGGGGAGGTTGCGCGGAGGCCCGGTCCGGCACACCTGTCATGGCATGAGTCTGGCGACCCTTCCCGAACGGGGCGTGCTGGAGGTGGCGGGCCCGGACCGGGTCGCCTTCCTGCAGGGCCTCGTGTCCAACGACGTATCCGCGGCCCGCCCCGGCGAGGCGGTCTGGACGGCGCTGCTGACGCCGCAGGGCAAGTGGCTGGCGGATTTCTTCGTCGTCCCGGCCGGCGAGGTCCTGCTGATCGACGCCGAGCGCGCGCAGATCCCCGGCCTGGCGCAGCGGCTCGCGCGCTTCCGCCTGCGCTCCAAGGTGACGCTGCGCGATGCCTCCGCAGAATGGCACGTCCATGCGGCCTGGGGTGGCGAGGCGCCGGACGAAGGCATCGTTGCCCGCGATCCGCGGCTGCCCGATGCCGGCTGGCGGGTCCTTGCCCCCGCCCCGCTGGCCGGCGACGCCACGCCGGAGGACTACGACCGCCACCGCCTCACCCTCGGCCTGCCCGACGGGTCTAAGGACATGGAGGCGGAGAAGTCCGTCCTGCTCGAAGCCGGCTTTGATGAGCTGCACGGCGTCTCCTGGTCCAAGGGCTGCTACATGGGCCAGGAGCTGACCGCGCGAACGCGTTACCGGGGCCTGGTGAAGCGCCGGCTGGTGCCGGTGGCGGTGGAGGGCCCGCTGCCCCCGCGCGGCACTCCCCTGACCGATCCGGCCGGCGCGGAGGTGGGCGAGATGCGCTCCGGCCGCGACGGCCTGGGCCTCGCGCTGCTGCGGATCGGGGCGCTGGACCGCGGTCCCTTCCGGGCCGGAGAGACCAGGCTGACCCCCCGCATCCCCGCCTGGATGCGCCTGCCGGCGCGCGAGGAGGCGTGAGCGCGCGCGACCATGGCCCGGGCGTGCGCGTTCCGCCGCCGGTCATGGTCGCCGGCGCACTGGCCCTCGCCTGGGGGATGCAGCGCGTGCTGCCGGTGCCGCTCGGCCCACCGCTGCCGGAGTTCGGCGCGCTGGTCATCTTCGCGGCGCTGGCACTGATCGGCTGGGCGGTGCTGGCGCTGGTCCGGGCGGGCAACGACCCGCGGCCCGACAGGCCCGATGCCGCCTTCGTCGAAGCCGGGCCGTTCGGCTTCAGCCGCAACCCGATCTACCTCGGCTTCCTGGTGGCGACGGCGGGATTCGCGCTGCGCTGGGGGGATCTCTGGGGATGGCTGGCGGTCGTCGCCAGCCATCTCATGCTCGACCGCCTGGTGGTGGCGAAGGAGGAAGTCTATCTGGCGGCCCGCTTCGGCAGCGCCTACGAGGCGTATCGCCGCCGGGTGCGCCGCTGGGTGTGATGCGAGCGACACGAGTTCTTGACTCGTGCCGAGGCCGCGAATGCGTCCCGCCGGTGGTCCGGCGAAGCCCAGCAAACCGGAGGTTTGCGCCCGGCGCCTGAGGGCACGAAAAGGCGGATACCAGCGGCACGAGTCATTGACTCGTGCCGAGGCCGCGAATGCGGCCCGCCGGCAGTCCGGCGAAGCCAAGCAAACCGGAGGTTTGCGCCCGGCGCCTGAGGGCACGAAAAGGCGGATACCAGCGGTCGCGAATAGCGGCCGCTGGTATGAGCCGGCCGTTCATTCCGGATTGACCTCTGGCCGGCAGAATGTGCCGGTCATGACCAGCCCGACCGCCCCGCGCCAGGCCGGCCCGCCCGCCCAGGTCGCCGCGCCCAGCCGCGCGCCGAAGCACCGGGACTTCAAGCAGGCCCTGGCGCGGGCGACACCCCCGGCGGTGCCCGGCCCGGCGCGCGTCGCTGCGCAGCCGGCAATCGCCCGCGGCGTGACGCCGGCGGCCATCCCCGCCGTGGCACGGGCCGTTCCGGCCGGGCAGACTCAGGCCGCCGCCTTGCGCCCCTGGGAGGCCCAGGCCAATGCCGCCTTCCGCCAGCGCATCGCCGAGGCGGAGCGCAGTGCCGAACACGTTCAGGACGGCTACGCCCTGCGCAACCCGGTGTCCGGCGCGCTCGGCCGCTACCAGTTCGTCCCCGTCGCGCTGCGCGACATCGGCTGGGTCGACGCGGAGGGCGGCTGGACCGAGGCGGCCGCGCGCCACGGCGTCAGCGACGAGGCCGGCTTCCTCGCCAGCCCTGCCGCGCAGGAGGCTGCCTTCTCTGCCTTCCTGGCGCGGCAGGAGACGATCCTCGACCGTGGTGGGGCGCTGGCCTCCGCCGGCGCGACCATCACCGCACTGGACGGCACGGCGATCACCCTGACCGAGGGCGCCATGGTCGCCGCGGCCCACCGGCGCGGGGCCGGGACGCTGGCCCGCTACCTGACGCATCGCACCCAGACGCCGGATGCGCCGCTCACCGCGGCCCAGCGGGCCGCCTTCGAGAGCGTGGAACACCGCCTGCGCGGCTTCGCGGACGTGGCCTATGTCAGCGAACGGCCGGGGAACCGGATGTTGGCGCGGCGGGCAGGGCCAGCGGCGTGATCAACTCATCTCCTGCTCGGGGCCTTCGTCTTCCGGTGCCGCAACTTCGGTTGCGTAGCGGAACTGGACGTCGCGAAGATCAGTCTCGAAGGCGGTTCGGAAACGCTGGCAGTCTTCCGCGGTGATCAGTCGGAAGCCGACTTCTCGATCATGAATCCTCGGGCGAATACGTCCCGGGAGCGAAAGACGCTCGCGCCAGAACTCGACGTCGCCATCGAATCGGCCGTGCTGGCCCACCGTGGCGAAATCGGGCTTCACCACCATCCAGAAAATTCGTCGGCCATCGCGCCAGAAGCGGACGCTCCGCCGTTCGGGTGAGGAGGTACGGCCAGGCCGTCGCAACTCCTCGCGCACGAAGTCGGCGAGCGCGGTGTTACGGATGTTCGTCAGCGCCTCGTCCCAATCGCCGGGGCCGCTCTCGGAACGGGGGCGCTCGGCGGGCTCGGTTCGCGGCGGCGGATAGACCCTGTTGAATGCCAGGTACTCATCGTCGCCGTCGACGAAGGCCTCCACGCGAACGCATGTGAGATCAACGCGGTGCTTCTCGTGCAACCATTCCGCAGCAGCCAGAAGGGCCGCATCGAAACCCTCGGCCACCAGGACGAGGCGTTGCCGTCGGTTCAGCGATCCCGTCGCGTCCTCGAGGTATTCGTCGATGATCGCCTGCGCTTCGCTCGGCGCCCGGCCAAGGGTAGTGGCAAACTCTTCGGCGAAGCGCTCGGATGCCCATCGCTGCACCATGCCCGCATACGACGCCGCCTGTAGCAGGTGCATGCGATGGCTGCCGCGCTTGAGTTCGAGGATCACGCTCGCGCCATCCGGCCCGATGGCGAGCAGGTCAATCCTGTCCGCAACGATGTCGGAGGGGCGAATCTCTTCTCCGATGATCAACAGGTCCTCGCCGATCTCGGCGAAAACCTCCTTCGCAGAGCGCCGAATCAGCGCCTGAAGGTCAGCGCGCTCCCGAAGGCCAGCCTCCCCGAGAGTGCGCCTGGCGACCGGATGGAGAAACCGCGCGCTTCGATCGAGCTTAAGCACCGCCCCCCCGCCTGCCTACGCCGTCCGGTCCGTCCCGCCACCTGCCAGCGCCGCCTGTGCCGCGGCGAGCCGCGCGACGGGCACGCGGTAGGGCGAGCAGGAGACGTAGTCGAGCCCCACGCTCTCGCAGAATGCGATGGACGACGGGTCGCCACCATGTTCGCCGCAGATGCCGAGCTTCAGCGCCGGCTTCACCCGCCGCCCCTTTTCGGAGGCGATCTGCACCAGCGCGCCGACGCCGTCCGGGTCGATCGAGACGAAGGGGTCCTTCGGGAAGATCCCCTTCTCGACATAGAGCGGCAGGAACTTGCCGGCATCGTCGCGCGACAGGCCGAAGGTGGTCTGCGTCAGGTCGTTGGTGCCGAAGGAGAAGAAGTCCGCGCTCTCGGCGATGGCATCGGCGGTGAGGGCGGCGCGCGGCAGCTCGATCATGGTGCCGACGCTGTAGTCCACGTGGTAGCCGGTCTCGGCGAAGACCTCCTGTGCCACGCGGTCGATCTGCGCGCGGGTGATCTCCAGCTCGCGGCGCGTGGCGACGAGCGGGATCATGATCTCCGGATGCGGCGCCTTGTGGGTTTCCTTGCCGATGGCGCAGGCGGCCTCGAAGATCGCGCGCGCCTGCATCTCGTAGATCTCGGGGAAGGAGATGCCGAGCCGGCAGCCACGATGCCCGAGCATCGGGTTGGCTTCGGACAGCTCCTGCGCCCGGCGGCGCATCTCGTCCACATTGGCGCCGAGGGAGGTCGCGACCTCCGCGATCTCATAGTCCGTGTGCGGCAGGAATTCGTGCAGCGGCGGGTCGAGCAGACGGATGGTGACCGGCAGCCCCGCCATGATGCGGAACAGGTCGATGAAGTCCTGCCGCTGGAAGGGCAGCAGGCGCGCGAGCGCGATGCGCCGGCCGGCTTCCGTCTCGGCCATGATCATCTGGCGGACGGCGCCGATGCGCTCCGGGTCGAAGAACATGTGCTCGGTGCGGCAGAGGCCGATGCCCTCGGCGCCGAACTTGCGCGCGGTCTCGGCATCGAGCGGCGTCTCCGCGTTGGCGCGCACCTTCAGGCGCCGGACCTGGTCCGCCCAGCCCATCAGCGTCGCGAAGTCGCCGGAGAGCTGCGGCTCGACCATGGCGACGGGGCCGACGAAGACCTCGCCGGTGCCGCCGTCGATGGTCAGCACCTCGCCGCCGCGCACCTGCACGCCGCCGGAGGAGAGCACCTGGTTGTTGTAGTCCACCGAGACGCCGCCGCAGCCGGCGACGCAGGGCCGGCCCATGCCGCGGGCGACCACGGCGGCGTGGCTGGTCATGCCGCCGCGCGTGGTCAGGATGCCCTTGGCGGCGTGCATGCCGTGGATGTCCTCGGGGCTGGTCTCGATGCGCACGAGGATGACGGATTCACCCTTCTGCGCGCGCGCCTCGGCCTCATCCGCCGAGAACACGACGATGCCGGAAGCCGCGCCCGGGGAGGCCGGCAGGCCCTTGGCGAGCAGCTTGCGCGGCGCCTTGGGGTCGAGCGTGGGATGCAGGAGCTGGTCGAGCGCCGCCGGATTCACGCGCTTCACGGCTTCCGAATGATCGATCAGCCCCTCGCGCGCCATGTCGACGGCGATCTTGAGCGACGCTGCAGCCGTGCGCTTCCCGTTGCGCGTCTGCAGCATGTAGAGCTTGTTCGACTGGACCGTGAACTCGATGTCCTGCATGTCACGGTAGTGGCGCTCGAGCGTCTCGCGCACCTTCACCAGTTCGGCATAGGCGGCGGGCATGGCCTTTTCCATGCTGCGCTCGCCCGGCTTGGCGCGCGCCTCGGACATCGGCTGCGGGGTGCGGATGCCGGCGACGACGTCCTCGCCCTGCGCGTTGATCAGGTACTCGCCGTAGAAGATGTCCTCGCCGGTCGAGGGGTCGCGGGTGAAGCACACGCCGGTCGCGCAATCCTCGCCCATGTTGCCGAAGACCATCGCCTGGACGTTCACCGCCGTGCCCCATTCGGCCGGGATGTCGTGCAGGCGGCGATAGGTGACGGCGCGCTGGTTCATCCAGGACCCGAACACCGCGCCGACCGCGCCCCAGAGCTGTTCCCAGGGATCCTGCGGGAAGGGCTTGCCCGTGACCTCGCGGACCATTTCCTTGTAGCCGTCCACCACGCGGTGCCACTCGGAGGCGGTGAGCTCGGTGTCCTCGATCTTGCCGGTATCGAGCTTCACATGCTCGATGATCTCCTCGAAGCGGTGGTGGTCCACGCCGAGCACGACCGAGCCGTACATCTGGATGAAGCGGCGGTAGCTGTCCCAGGCGAAGCGGGCGTCGCCGGAGGCGGTCACCAGCCCTTCCACCGTCGCGTCGTTCAGGCCGAGGTTGAGGACCGTGTCCATCATGCCCGGCATCGACACCCGCGCGCCGGAGCGGACGGAGACCAGCAGCGGCTTGTGATGGTCGCCGAACCTGTTGCCGACGGCTTCCTCGATGCGGGCGAGGCCCTGCTGCACCTGCGCTTCCAGGTCCGTCGGGTACTGCCGCTCATGCTGGTAGTACCAGGTGCAGACCTCCGTCGTGATGGTGAAGCCGGGGGGCACGGGCAGGCCGATGGAGGCCATCTCCGCGAGGTTCGCGCCCTTTCCGCCGAGCAGGTTGCGCATGTCTGCGCGCCCTTCGTTGCGGCCGGCGCCAAAGCTGTAGACCCACTGCGTCATCGGGGGCTCCCCCTCAGGCTTCGATCTTCGAGAAATCAGCCACCGCGTCCATCGTGGCGCGGAGCCGGGCGAGTAGTTTCAGGCGATTGCGGCGGAGTTCCGGCGCGGGATCGTTGACGATGACCTTGTCGAAGAAAGCGTCAACGGGCGCGCGGAGGGTGGCCATGGCCTCCATCGCGCGCTCGAAATCCTCTGCCGAGAGGTCGAGCTCGATGCGGGCGGCGGCCTCTTCCAGCGTGACGGCGAGGGCTTCTTCCTCATGCGCCTTGAGCAGGTGGCGCTCATAGCCGGTGTCGTAGGTGTGGCCGTCGCGCTTTTCCTCGATGCGCAGGATGTTCGCGGCACGGCGATGGGCGGCGAGGAGGTTGGCGCCGGCCTCGGATTCGACGAAGGCGCGTACGGCATCGGCACGGCGGAGCAGGCGGTTGAGGTCGTCGTCGGGAGCGGCGCCGAGCACGGCGGTGACGACGTCGTGGCGGGTGCCCTCGGCGCGGAGCTGGACGCGGAGGCGGTCGGTGAGGAAGTCGAGGATCTCAGGCGCCACCACATCGACGGGACGGTCTCTGCCCTGTACCCGCCTGGTCGCGCGAAGGGCGCCGATCGCGAAGGAGCCGCTCTGGGCTCGCGCAGCCGCGGCTTCTGCGGCGTGTGCATCGCGGAAGGCGGAATCCAGCGCGGCTTCGAAGATATCGAACAGCCCCAGCCGCAGCCCATTCTCCCGCACGATGCGGATCACCCCCAGCGCCGCGCGCCGCAGCGCGAAGGGATCCCCCGACCCGGTCGGCTTCTCCCCCACCGCGAAGAACCCGGCGAGCTGGTCGAGCTTGTCCGCCAGCGCGACGGCGATGGCGACGGGTTCGGACGGCGCTTCATCCCCCGGCCCGAGCGGGCGGTAATGCGCGGCGATGGCCTCGGCGACGCGCGGATCCTCGCCCTGGCCGAGCGCGTAGTAGCGCCCCATCACGCCCTGCAGTTCCGGGAATTCCCCGACCATGCCGGAAGCGAGGTCGGCCTTCGCCAGCTTCGCCGCGCGCGCGGCAAGCGCCGGCTCGGCGCCCACCTTCTCGGCGATCAGCCGCGCCAGCCGCTCCAGCCGTGCGACGCGCTGCCCCTGCGTGCCGAGCTTGGCGTGGAACACCACGGAATCGAGCTTCGGCAGGAAGCTCTCCAGCGTCTGCTTACGGTCGAGATCCCAGAAGAACCGCGCATCCGCGAGCCGCGCGCGCAGCACGCGCTCATTGCCTGCGACAATGGCTGCACCGCCATCCGGCGCCACGATGTTCGCCACCAGCGCGAAGCGCGGCGCGGCGGAACCGTTCGCGCGCCGCAGCGCGAAATAGCGCTGGTTCACGCGCATCGTCGTGCGCATGACCTCGGGCGGCAGGTCCATGAAGGCGTCGTCGATGCGCCCGAGCAGCGGCACCGGCCATTCGACCAGGCCGGCGACCTCGGCCACCAGGCCGTCATCCGGCACCACCGTCAGGCCCTCGGCGCCGGCCAAAGCGGCGATGCCATCGCGGATCAGCGAAGCGCGCTCCGCCGCGTCCAGCACGACGCGCCGTTCCCGCAGCCCGGCCTCGTACTCGGCGAAGCCGCGCACCGCGAAGCCGCCGGGCGCCATGATGCGGTGGCCCTCGGTCAGGTCGGCGCTGGACAGGCCATGCCCGTCATCCTCGCCCGCGCGCAGGTCGAAGGGCACCACGGCGCCGTCGAGAACGCAGAGGATGCGCTTCAGCGGCCGCACCCACACCATGGAGGACGACCCGCCCCAGCGCATCGACTTGGGCCACGGGAAGGCACGGATCACGGCCGGCACCGCTTCCGCGACCAGGGTGCGCGCCTCCATCGTCTCGCCCGGCTTCGCCAGCACCCAGAACTGGCCTTCCTGCTTCAGCGCGTCGCGCGTCGCGCCGTGCTTGCGCAGGAAACCGTCCAGCGCCTGGTCGGGCGCGCCGATACGCGGGCCACGTTCCTCCTTGCCCTCGGTCGTGACGGCGACGCGCAGCGTGGCGGTCAGGCCGATGCGGCGCGGGCCGAAGAACAGCTTCGGCTGGGCTTCCAGCAGCGCGGCGCAACGATCGGCGAACAGGCGGCCGAGATCCTCCGCCGCGCGCGCCTGCATGCGCGCCGGGATCTCTTCCGAAAAGAGTTCGAGCAGCAGTTCAGGCACCGGCCGTCTCCCCCGCGAGCCAGGCCTCGCAGCAGCCCTTCGCCAGGTTGCGCACGCGGCCGATATAGGCCGCGCGCTCCGTCACGCTGATCGCCCCGCGCGCATCGAGCAGATTGAAGCGGTGCGACGCCTTGATGCACTGGTCGTAGGCCGGCAGCGCCAGGCCGCGTTCCAGCAGCGCGGCGCATTCGTTCTCCGCATCCTCGAAGTGGCGGAACAGCATGGCGACGTCGGCATGCTCGAAATTATGCGCGGAGTATTCCTTCTCGGCGCGCAGGAAGACCTCGCCGTAGGTCACTCCGTCGCCATTGAAGTCGAGGTCGTACACGTTCTCGACGCCCTGGATGTACATCGCCAGGCGTTCGAGGCCGTAGGTCAGCTCCGCGCTCGGCTTCTCGCAGGCGATGCCGCCGACCTGCTGGAAATAGGTGAACTGCGTCACCTCCATCCCGTCGCACCAGACCTCCCAGCCCAGGCCCCAGGCGCCCAGCGTCGGGCTTTCCCAGTCGTCCTCGACGAAACGGATGTCGTGCAGCGCCGGGTCGATGCCGAGGGCGCGGTAGGACTCGATCAGCAGCGCCTGCGGGTCGGCCGGGCTCGGCTTCAGGATGACCTGGTACTGGTAGTAGTGCTGCAGCCGGTTCGGGTTCTCACCATAGCGGCCATCGGCCGGCCGGCGCGAAGGCTGCACATAGGCCGCCTTCCAGGGCTTCGGCCCGAGCGCGCGCAGCGTCGTCGCCGGGTGGAAGGTGCCCGCGCCGACTTCCATGTCGTAGGGCTGGAGGATCACGCAGCCCTGCTCCGACCAGAAACGGTGCAGGCGCAGGATGATGTCCTGGAAGCTCGGGGGCTTCTGCGGCATGGATGGTCCAGGCTGGCGTTGGTCTTTGATGCGCTGCACCTATACGGGCCAGACCTTTCCCCGGCAAGGAAACCACCTTGAACGCCGCCGCAGACCTGATCCGTTCCTATCTGGATGCCTTCAACCGGGGCGACCGGCCCGCGATGCTGACCCTGCTGACCGAGGATGTCGCCCACGACATCAACCAAGGCGGCCGGGAGACGGGCCGCGACGCCTTCGCCGCCTTCATGGCGCGGATGGACCGCTGCTACCGGGAACGACTCACGGATATCGTGGTCATGGCCGAACCTGGCGGTACCCGCGCGGCGGCGGAATTCGTGGTGGAGGGGGAATACCTCGCGACCGACGAAGGCCTGCCCGAGGCCAAGGGCCAGACGTATCGACTGCCGGCCGGGGCCTTCTACGAGGTCCGGGACGGGCGGATCGCGCGGGTGACGATGTTCTACAATTTGCCGGATTGGGTCAGGCAGGTGGAGGTGCGCTGAGGAGTTCCACCGAGGTCCTTTGCTCGCCCCGGGGCCGATCCGGCAGGGGGGGCCTATGCGCCGAGTGCCGGCCTGGTTCAAATGTCACCACCGCAATGCAACCCGTGGACATCGTGGCAAAATCAGCACGTGCACATTCGGGACGATGGAAAGGAAAATCCGCATGAATGCAAAAAAAGATCCAAAAAAGTTTCATTATACAGTTGAAATTATTAAAGAAGAAATGAATTTAGCTGGCGGAGAAATAAGAATAGAAGATTTAATGGAAAATCTGATGACAAAATACCCACAGATAAAAATAAAATATAAATTTCCAAGAAAAACATTGCAAGGATTTATACAGTATAGGTCAAGCGATTCAGAGGCGTACGGAAAAAAAGAGGATATCTTTTACAATAAGAAGCCAAAAGGAAGTGGAGTATGGGGGCTGCGGCGGCTTGCGATATCGACTGAAAAAGCATCCCGGCAGTCACTTCGGGGCGCAGGGATTGCCGACCTCGATGATTTCATCGAGGCCTTCGAAGGAACACCGCGCGTCGTCGAACATGTCATGCGAGAGCGCAGCCCGGCACTGATCCGCGCTTTCAAGCAGAGTCTTCGGTCTTGGTCCTGCACTGTGTGCGGGTTCGACTTCGCCGCGCAGTATGGGGACATCGGCAAGGGCTTCATTGAGGCGCATCACGCCGTGCCGCTGGCCAAGGCCGGCGCAGGCCGCAAAGTGAAGCCCAGCGATCTCATGGCCGTCTGCTCGAACTGCCATCGGATGCTCCATCGCCTCGACGACCTGCAAATGGACACGCTTCGCCAGTGCATCGCGGATGCCAAGGAAAGCCCGCCTCGTGACCGCAGCGCGGGCGGCACGGCATCCCCAACATCGCGTGCAAGCGTCTCGCGTGGCAGGGCCGGATGAGCGGGGATTCAAGAGGTAAGGCTTCGGCGCTCATCAGCGCTCCTGAAATGACGGCGATGTTCGACCTGACCTCCGACACCCTCCTCTCCGCCGTCCGCGCCTGGGTGGACATCGAAAGCCCCACCCAGCACGTCCCGGGCGTCAATCGCGTCGCCGACCATGCGGAGGCCCTGTTGCGCGGCCTCGGCGCCGCCATCGAGCGCACCCCCGGCCGCGACGGCTTCGGCGACATCCTGATCGGCCGCGTGCCGGGCCAGGAGGCCGGGCCTGGCCTGCTGCTGCTCGGCCACATGGACACGGTGCACCAGCCCGGCAGCTTCGCCTTCCGGCGCGACGGCGGCCGTGCCTACGGCCCTGGCATCTACGACATGAAGGGGGGCAATGCGATCGCGCTGGCCGCGCTGCAGCACCTGCACGCCACCGGCCGCCGCCCGCGCCTGCCGGTCAGCTTCATGATGATCCCGGACGAGGAGATGGGCAGCCCCTCCTCCCGCCCCGCCATCGAGGCCGAGGCGGTGAAGCACCGCGCCGCCCTGGTGGTGGAACCGTCGGGGCAGGGCGGGCGGCTGACCATCGCGCGCCACGGCATCGCACGGTGGCATTTGCGCACCCTCGGCCGCAGCGCGCATGCCGGCGCCTACCATGCGGAAGGCCGCAGCGCGGTGCGGGAGATGGCGCACCACATCCTGGCGCTCGAGTCGCTGACCGACCACCCGCGAAATTTCTACGTGAACATCGGCATCGTGCAGGGCGGCACGCATGAGAACATGGTCCCCGCCGAATGCCGCGCCATCTGCTACGCGCTGGTGCCGACGGCGCAGGAGGAAGCCGAGCTGCGCGACGCCATCCATGCCTTGCCGCAGCACGACCCCGATGTGCGGACCGAGGTGACGCCGGGCCTCGGTCGCCCGCCCTTCGTGAAGACGCCGGCGATCCAGGCGCTCTACGACCATGCCGCGGCGCTGGCGCGGGAGATCGGCTTCGAGGTGGCGGGTGAACGCATCGCCGGCGGCGGCAGCGACGGCAACTTCACCGGCGCGCTCGGCGTACCGACGCTGGACGGGCTCGGCGTGATCGGTGGCGGCCCGCACACCACCGAGGAATATCTCGACATCGCCTGCCTGGTGCCGCGCACGCGGCTTCTGGCGCGGATCTTCGAGACGCTCGGTCCGGGAACGGCAGGGCTTTGAACGCCCTCACGCCATCGCACGGCCGCCCGAGGCCCTTCCCGACCACGTAACGGGTTCCGAGGGCCTTTCGGCCCTCGGCGGGGGGTGGAGGGGGGCAGGGCCCCCCTCCTTCTACAATCCCAGCCTCGCCCAGGCCGCGCGTTCCTCGGCGGCCTGGGCGATGGCCTCGACGCCCTCCCGCGCGCCGGGGATCAGCCGCCAGGGGAACGGCCGCCGGCGCTGGCCGAGGCGGATGATCTTCACCTTCTCCCCGAAGCGGCGCTTCGCCTCGGCTTCCGCATCGCCGAGCGCATCGGCGAGGCCAAGCTCCACCGCCTCCCGCCCGGTCCAGAAGCGGCCGGTGAAGAGGCTGTCCTCGGGCGCCTTGAGCTTTTCCCCGCGGCGGGCGCGGACCCAGGCCTTGAACTCCTCGTGCAGCTTCGCGAGCAGATCCTCAAGGCGAGCGACGTCCTGCTCCCGTTCCGGCCGGAAGGGGTCGAGGAAGGATTTTTCCGCCCCCGCGGTGCGCAGCCGCCGCTCCACGCCGAGCCGCGCGATCGCCTGGTCGAAGCCGAAGCCGGCGCTGATGACGCCGATCGAGCCGAGGATCGAGGCCGGATCGGCGATGATCTCGTCGGCCGCGCAGGCGATCCAGTAGCCGCCGGAGGCCGCCGCGTCCTCGACCACGGCGATGGCCGGGATCTTCTTCTCCTCCGCCAGGCGCCGGATGCGCTGTGCGATGAGGGAGGACTGCACCGGCGACCCACCGGGCGAATTCACCACCAGCATCACCGCCGAGAGCCGCCGGATGCCGAAGGCGCGGTCCAGCAGCGGGCCGATGGCGGCCGCGTTCAGCCCCCCGCCGAGCGGGTCGGGGCGGGCGGCGATCAGGCCGGCGAGGCGCAGCAGCGCCACGCGCGGCGCGCGGTGGAGGAGGGAAAAGGCCATGCGCCATAGATGCCGCCTTGCCGCCCGGCATCAAGCGGCCTCGCGCGCGGCCCCGGCTGCCTACGGCGTGACGCGCAGCACGATCCCGGCGAAATTGTAGGTCACCGTGCCGACCTGCTGCGTCGTTCCGAAGGGCGCGTTCATCCATGCGACGATGCCGGGCAGGGTATCCTCGGTGCCGCCATCGGGGTTCATGACGCTGAAGCTGCCGTTCCACCGGCGCGCCAGCACCCAGTGGGTCAGCCCCGATGGCAGCACGACGACGAGCATGAGCCGCGCATCGCCGTCGAAATCCGATTCCTTGAAGGGATCGGCCACGTCGCGCTTCTCACGCGGCAGGCCCTGGATGTCGGCCTTGTAGCCGGCGTAGGCGACCTCGAAATCCGGCGAATGCGCACGCAGCCCGGCTTTCCCGGTCTTCGCGCGGTCCTCGATGATCGACGCCTTCAGATTGAAGTCGCTGGAGAGGATGGCGACGATCTTGGAAACCTCGGATTCGTCGTTCTGGCCGCGCCAGATGCGCTGATAGACATCCTTCGCGTCGGAATCATTCGGCTGGCCGGCATAGGTGCCGAACTCCGCCGCCGTGCACAGGATGCAGGATGCGCCGCAGGCCTTGTCGCCATTGATGCCGAGATTCTGCTGCGACTGCGTGATGCCGTTCTGGTCATGCTGGAACAGTGGCATGGCGTCAACTCCCGCTGTCCTGCGCGCGTCGCCTGCGAGAACAATCCGCATACCAAACGATTGCATGGCCGCGCCGCCGCGGAAAGGGCTTTCCGTGCCCGCCCGAGGGGGTTGCACGGCTCCCGCCCCCGGCGGGCGGCATGGAGGCGGGCGTACGGCCCGGCTTGCAGGGCAGCGCGCCCCGGCGGAAGCTTGGCAGGATGGGGCGTGGCCCTTGGACGTCCAGCAGCCAGGACATTCCCGATGAGCGGGCACCCCGAAGCCGACATCTACCACCGCCAGGGCATGGGCAATCCGTCCGGGATCGGCGACAGGCCGGCGCTGGTGATCGTCGATTTCGTCGAGGGCTTCGCGGACCCGGCGCATTTCGGCGGCGGCAACATCGGCCCCGCCATCGCGGAGACGGTCGGCCTGCTCGCCTTCGCCCGCCGGCAGCACTGGCCGGTCGCGCATACCCGCGTGGTCTATGCGGAGGACGGATCGGATGCCGGCGTCTTCACGCTGAAGGCACCGAGCCTGCGCAAGCTGACGGAGACCAGCCCGCTGTCGCAGATCGTGCCGGAGCTCGCGCCGCGGGCGGGCGAGCTGATTGTCCGCAAGCAGGGCGCCTCCGGCTTCTTCGACACCAGCCTTGCGGCCTGGCTGGCCTTCCGGCGGGTGGACACGGTGGCGGTGGCGGGCTGCACCACCTCGGGCTGCGTGCGGGCGACGGTCGTCGATTCCATGCAGCACAATTTCCGCACCGTCTGCGTGATGGATTGCGTCGGAGACCGCGCGCTGGCGCCGCATGAGGCGAACCTCTTCGACATCGGCCAGAAATACGCGGACCTGATGACGCGGGCCGAACTCGAAGCCGCCTGGATGGCGCGGCCGTGAGCCTGGCGGAGGTCCGCGAGGCCGAGGCCACCCCCGCCGTCGCCGTGGTCTATGCCGGGCTGCGGGCCGGTGTGGGCGTCGCCCAGGTCAACCTGATCTGGCGGCACGCGGCGGCCTTGCCTGGGGTGCTCGACTGGCTGTGGGCGCAGGCGCGGCCGGTGCTGGAAAGCGGCGCGGCGGCCGGGGCGCGGGACCGCATCGCTGCGCGCATGACGCTGCCGCGGTTGCCGCGCGCCGAGGCCCCGCCCGATGCCGTCGCGCTGGTCGAAACCTACAGCCGCGGCAACCTGACCAACCTCGCGGTGCTGACGGCGATCCGGCTGCGTGCCGCGGGACTTGCGCCCGGCGCGCAGGGTGCCGCGGCCGAGGTTGGGGCGATGCTGCCGCCGCCACCGCCTTTGGCGCGCCTGGCGGAATTGCCGCCGGCCTCGGCTGCGGTGGCGCGCGCGCTGGCGGCGCGGCATGGCCTGTCGGATCCCTCGGTGGTGCCGAGCCTGTATCTCCACCTCGCGCAGTGGCCCGAGGTCCTCTCGGCGCTTCCTGGCCTGCTGGCGCCGCTGTTCGACGGCGGCGTGCTGGCGGCGTCGCGCGATGCCGCCGTGGCGGCGGCGGAGGCTGAGGCCCCCGGCCTGATCGCGGGCCTTGGCGCCGCGCCGCCGCCGCCGGTGGCGCTTGCTGCCTTCGAGCCGAGGCTTGCGCTGTTCACGCGGGAGGTGATCCCCGGGATGGTGCCGGTCGGGCTGGCGCTGCGGGATGCGTTCGGGGGGAAGGGAACTTCCCCCCGAACCCCCCAACCTTCCTTGGGACTTGGAGACTGATCTCGGCAGTCATGCCAACGGCACGAGTCATTGACTCGTGCCGAGGCCGCGAATGCGGTCCGGCGAAGCCAGGCAAACCGGAGGTTCGCGCCCGGCGTCCGAGGGCAGGAAAAGCCGGATACCAGCGGCCGCGCATGGCGGCCGCTGGTATCATTTCCCAAAGGACAAGGAAGGGAGGGGGAGCAGGGGAGGTTCTCCTCCCCCGCCCTTCCCGATGGCCGGGGCTGGTGCTGCATCGCCCCTGTGGCAGGCTGCGCACCCTCGGCGAGGGGACAGGAGGCGGCGATGGACAGGGACGTTCTGGGCTGGCGCAGGCTGTTCGGCGTGATGGGCCCGTCCACCAACACCGTCGTGCAGCCGGACTACGACATGATGCGCCCGCCCGGCGTGACCAACCACTATTCGCGCATCTACACGCCGAATGCCGATGCCGTCTCCAACGAGACCTTCCGCGCCGGCATCGAGGTGATCGGCGGCAATACGCTTGATGCCGTGCGCAGCGTGATGACCTGCCGGCCCGACTACCTGGTGATGGGCATGTCCGCCGTGACCTTCTTCGACGGCGCCAAGGGCGCGGACCGCTTCATCCGGCAGGTGAAGGAGGTCTCGGGCCTCGATGTCTCGGTCGGCAGCCATGCCTGCACGGCGGCGCTGCAGGCCTATGGCGGGGTGAAGCGCATCGCGGTGTTCTCGCCCTACTGGCCGACGATGAACGCGGAGGTCACGCGGTATTTCGGCGACATGGGCTTCAGGGTGGTGCGCGACATCGCGCTGCAGTGCCGGTCCTGGACCGGCATCGCGCAGGTGCGGCCGAAGCAGTGCGCGGAGGCGATCAGGCGCCTCGACGGCGACGACGTGGACGCGATCGTGCAGGTCGGCACCAATCTCTCGATGGTGAAGCTCGCGGCGATGGCCGAGATGTGGCTCGGCAAGCCGGTGATCGCTATCAACGCCGCGACCTACTGGCACGCGCTGCGCGCCAACGGGATCACGGACAGGGTCGAAGGCTGCGGCCGGCTGCTCGAGGAGTTCTGATGACGATCCGCCCCGCGACGGAGGCCGACCTGCCGGCGATCACCGCGATCTACAACGAGGTGATCGCGACCTCGACGGCCATCTACGCCGATGATCCGCTGACCGTCGACGACCGCCGCGCCTGGCTCGGGTCGCGCCGCGCGGCGGGTTTTCCGGTGCTGGTGGCGGAGGAAGGCGGGGCGGTGCTCGGCCTGTCCTCCTTCGGCGCCTTCCGCGCCTTTCCCGGCTATCGCCACACCGTCGAGCATTCGGTGCATGTGCGGGCGGATGCGCGCGGCAAGGGTCTCGGCACCGCGCTGGTCGCGGCGCTGTTCGATCCGGCGCGCGCGCTCGGCATGCATGTGATGATCGCGGCGGTGGACGCGGCGAACGAAGGATCGATCCGCATGCACGAACGGCTCGGCTTCGCGCGCGGCGCAGTGCTGCGCGAGGTCGGGCGCAAGTTCGGCCGCTGGCTGGATCTGGAGCTCATGCCGAAATTCCTCGACGCGCCGGGGGCGCCGCGATGACCGATGCTGAGATCCGCGACCTGCTGTTGCGCACGCGCCGCATCGCCGTGGTCGGCGCCTCCGACCGGCCCGGGCGGCCGAGCCATGGCGTGTTCCGCTTCCTGCTCGACCACGGCTACGACGCCATCCCGGTGAACCCGGCGCTGGGCGGTCGGCCGGTGCATGGCGTGGCCTCGGTGGCGAAGCTGGAGGCGGCGGCGCCGCTCGACCTGGTGGACGTGTTCCGCCGCAGCGCCGAAGCGGGCGCCGTGGTGGATGAGGCGATCCGACTCGGGGCGCGGGCGGTGTGGCTGCAACTCGGCGTGGTGGACCAGGCGGCGGCAGCGCGCGCCCGCGCGGCGGGGCTCAGCGTGGTGATGGATCGCTGCCCGGCGATCGAATGGCGGCGGCTGGGTCTGCCGCCGCGCGTTCCCGCCGTCGTGTGACACTTCGCGACGTGCCTTGAAACGCACCTCGGTTCGGGCCACTTCGCCGCCGGACGGGGGCGCGCCGGTCAGGCCTGCGTCCGCAGCCATGTCGGGAGAGGACGAGACGCATGACGGATGAGGAACGGCGGATCATCACCGCCTTCGTGGAGCGGATCAGCGGCGCCGCGCCGGTGGCGCAGGCGCCGAGCGGCCCCTGGGGCGCGACCGGCCCCGCGCAGCGGCCGAACCTGCCGCCGGTGGACCCGGAGGCCGATCGCCTGATCGCCGACCTCTTCGCCCGCTACCCCGAGGCGCGCTACCGCATCACCCAGTCGGCCTTCGTGCAGGAAGCGGCGCTGATCGAGGCGAACAACCGCATCCAGCAGCTCGAATGGGAAGTCGAGAACGCCCGCCGCCAGGGCCAGGCCCAGGCGGCGCAGGCCGGCGGCGGGGGCATGTTCGGCGGGCTGTTCGGCGGGCGTTCCAACGCGCCGATGCCGCCGCCGATGCCGCCCCGGCCGCAGCCGCAATATCCGGCGGGCTACAGCCCGCAGGCGCTGCAGCAGCAGTCGCGCGGCGGCATGGGCTTCCTCGGCACCGCCGCAGCGGCGGCGGCGGGCGTGGCCGGTGGCATGCTGATCGGCAACATGCTGATGGGCGCGCTGGGTGGCGGCCATGGCGCGGCGCAGGCGGCGAGCCCCTTCGGCACCGGCGGGCAGGATGCGACCCCGACCTCCTCCCCCTGGACGGACCCGGCCTCGGCCACTGGCGGCGAGAAGGCCCCTGCAGAGTCCGGCTGGGGACAGCAGGACGCCGCCGCGGCCCAGGATGCCAGCGCCACCGACCAGGACGCCTGGGGCGCCCAGGATGACGGCGGCGACTGGGGCGGGGACGAAGAAATCTGAGGTCCTGACCGCCGAAGCCCGGCGGGCCTCGTTGCCGGGCCGTGGGCGCATGGCGCCCGCGGTTCGTCGATCCCGTGCCCGCGCCGGGAATCGGTGCGGGCGAGGATCGCGGCGGGAGGCGAGGTCCCGTCGGCATGGCCTGCCGCAGGCAGCGGACCACCGCTGCTTCGCGCAGGCGGGGCGGATAGGCCGCAGCGCCGGCCTTGCCGGCCCGGGGCGCTGCTGCGGACCGAATCCGCGGGCTGGAGCGGCATCCGTTCCCATCGGCCCACGGCAGCCGCTCCAGGCCTGCGGTTTCGCGAGCATCTTCACCTGATCGGGGTGAATCCGCCTGATCGGGACCCGCGCCGGCGGCCGCGGGGCGGGTGGCGGATCGGGGCCATTCCGGCCGCGGGCCGGGTTGCCTGGCGGCGGCCCCACCGCCAGCATCCGGATATTCATTTGCATGCCTCATTGACGCGGCCGCCGGCATGATGATCTCTCATGCCATGCGCGTTCCCGATCTCGATCTCGACCTGCTGCGCGGCTTCGTCACCGTGGCCGAGCGCGGTGGCTTCACCGCCGCCGGCACCGCCCTCGGCCTGACCCAGTCGGCGATCAGCCTGAAGGTGAAGCGGCTCGAGGACATCCTCGGCAAGCGCGTGCTCGACCGCGGCGGCCGCGGCGTGGCGCTGACGCGGGAAGGGGAGACACTGCTCGCCTATGCCCGCCGCATGCTGGCTCTGAACGACGAGGCCGTGCGCCGCATGATCGCCCCGCCGGTCGCGGGGCGGCTGCGGCTTGGCGTTGCCGACCATTTCATCCCGCGCAACCTCGCCCCCGTGCTGGCCCGCTTTACCCAGACCTACCCGGAGGTCCGGCTGGAAGTGGAGGTCGGCCGCAGCCACGAGCTCCGCGCGGCGATGGCCGAGGGCACGCTCGACCTGGTTCTCGGCAAGCGGCGTGACGGCGAGACCGAGGGCCGCCCGGTCTTCACCGAAACCATCGTCTGGGTCGCGGCCCCCGGATGGGAACCGCCGCAGGACCGGCCCCTGCCGATCGCCATGCTGCCGCAGGGCTGCATGTTCCGCGACCGCGCGCTCGCCGCCCTGGCGCGGGCCGGGATCGCCTTCGAGGTGCTCTACACCTCGGCCTCGCTGCTCGGGGTGGCGGCGGCGGCGCAGGCGGGTTTCGCGGCGACCGTGCTCGGCCGCACCGGGCTGCCGCCGGGGCTCGTGGAACTGGCGGGCCTGCCGCCCTGCGGCACGGCGGAGATGTGCCTGTTCGGCGATGCGGAGGGCCGTTCCGCCCTGGTCGAGCCGCTGGTCGGCTTCATCCGCGCGAGCCTCGAATCGGCGGCGGGCTGACGATGGCGGCCATGCTATGCGGCCGCCACAGAAACGACGTCTCCGCGCCGGACAGAGAGGCCCATGACCGACATCCTCTTCGCGATCTCCAAGATCCTGTGGTTCCCGGCGCGGCCGGGGCATTTCGCGCTGATCGTGGGCTTCCTCGGCCTGTTCCTGCTCTGGCGCGGGCGGCGCGGCGGGCGGTGGCTGGTGCTCGCTTCCCTCGGCTTCTTCCTGATGCTGGTCGTCACGCCGGCCAACCAGTGGCTGATGCTGCCGCTGGAGGACCGCTTCCCACGCCCCGCGCAGGTGCCCGAACGCGTGGACGGCATCATCGTGCTCGGTGGCGCGGTCGACCAGAACATCACCGAGGCGCGCGGCATCCCCTCCCTCAACGGCGCGGCGGAGCGGATGACGGAGGGCGTCGTCCTCGCCAACCGTTACCCGCAGGCGCGGGTGGTCTTCACCGGCGGGCAGGGGTCCTTCGTCCACGGCCAGACCACGGAGGCCGATGTCGCGCGCATGCTCTGGACCGCGATGGGCATCCCGCCGGAGCGCGTGATCTACGAGGACGCGGCCCGCAACACCCATGAGAACGCGGTCCTCACCCACCGACTGGTGCAGCCAAAGCCGGGAGAGGTGTGGCTGCTGGTGACCTCGGCGGCGCACATGCCGCGCTCGGTCGGCGTGTTCCGCGCGGCGGGCTGGCGCGACATCGTGCCCTGGCCGGTCAACTACCGCACCGGGCACTCCTGGGCGGTCTGGTACGACGCGCCCTTTCCGGAACGGCTCGGGCAATTCGAATGGGCGTTCCGGGAATGGCTCGGGCTGGCGGCGTACTACCTGATGGGGCGGACCGAGAGCGTGCTGCCGGCGCGGTGAAGGTCGGGGGAGGGGAACCTCCCCCGATCCCCCTCCCTTCTTTGTCACTTGGGAACTGACATCGGAGGTCAGTCCCCATGTGACAAAGAAGGTTGAGGGGGGGGGCCGGGGGGAGAAGTTCCCTTCTCCCCCGCCTTCCATCACCGCGTCGCGTTCCGCCGTTCGATCTCCCGCCACCGCGCCACGTTCCTGTTGTGCTCCTCCAGCGTGCGCGCGAAGGCGTGCCCGCCGGTCCCGTCCGCGACGAAATACAGCGCGTCCGTCGCATCCGGCCTGGTCGCCGCCTCCAGCGAGGCGCGCCCCGGGCTGGCGATCGGCGCCGGCGGCAGGCCGCGGTTGCGGTAGGTGTTGAACGGGTGGTCCCGCTCGAGATCCGCGCGGCTGATCGCACGTTCCATCGGTTCGCCGCCGGTCGCGGCGTAGGCCACGGTCGGGTCCGACTGCAGCGGCATGCCGCGCCGCAGGCGGTTCACGAAGACCCCGGCGACCTGCGCCCGTTCCTCCGCCCGCCCGGTTTCGCGCTCGACGATCGAGGCGAGCACCAGCGCCTCCCGCGGGGAGTTGAGAGGCAGGTCGGGCGCGCGTGCCGCCCAGGCCGCGGCCAGGGCGCGCTCCATCGCCGCCGCGGCGCGGCGGATGATGGCGGCGCGGCTCTCGCCCCATTCGTAGGCGTAGGTTTCGGGCAGCAGCTCGCCTTCGCCGATCGCCGGGGCTTCGCCGACCAGGCCATCGGTCCGTTCGAGGAGTGCGCGGATCTGGTGGGCGCTCAGCCCTTCGGCGATGGTCAGGCGGCGCTGCACGGGGCGTTCCTCGCGCAGGATGCGGAGCACCTCGGAGAGCGGCGCACCGGCGGGAAAGGCGAATTCGGCCGCCCGCAGCGGCCCCTGGTCGCGGGTGACCCAGGCGGCGAGGGCGAAGGCGCGCGCGTCGCGGATGACCCCGCGCGCGGCCAGCGTCGCGGCGATGGTTTCGGTGCCGCCGCGCGGGATGACGATACGCGTGGGCTCGGCGAGCGGGCCCGGCGCGGACCAGCCATGATACGCGGTGCGCGCAGCCCAGCCGCCGCCGGCCAACAGGCCGAGCAGCACCACGAGCGCGACGCCCGCACGCCGCAGGCGCCGCCGCAGCGGCGGCGTGCGCCTGGTCACGCCCTCCGGCGCCTCAGGGGGCGGCGCGGAAGACGATGCTGGCGTTGGTTCCGCCGAAGCCGAAGGAGTTGGACAGGGCGACATCGATCTTGCGCGGCTGGGCCTGCAGCGCGACACGGTCGATCGCGCTCTCGCGCGACGGCTTTTCCAGGTTCAGCGTCGGCGGGGCGACCTTGTCGCGGATGGCGAGGATGGAGAAGATCCCCTCGACCGCGCCGGCCGCGCCGAGCAGATGCCCGATCGCCGACTTGGTCGAGGACATCGCCAGCCCCCTGCCGGCATCGCCCCAGAGGCGCTCCACCGCTTCCAGCTCCAGGTCGTCGCCGAGCGGCGTCGAGGTGCCGTGGGCATTGACGTACTGGACGTCGGCCGGCGTCAGGCCGGCGCTGCGCAGCGCCGCGGTCATGGCGCGGAAGGCGCCCTCGTGGCCCTCGGCCGGTGCGGTGATGTGGTAGGCGTCGCCCGACATGCCGTAGCCGATGACCTCGGCATAGATCTTCGCGCCGCGCGCCTTGGCATGCTCGTATTCCTCGAGCACCACCACGCCCGCGCCCTCGCCCATGACGAAGCCGTCGCGGCCCTCGTCCCAGGGGCGGGACGCGGCCTGCGGCGTGTCGTTGAAGGCGGTGGACAGCGCGCGCGCGGCGCAGAAGCCGGCGACGCCGAGTTCGCACACCGCTGCTTCCGCGCCGCCGGCCACCATCACGTCCGCATCGCCGAGCGCGATCAGCCGCGCCGCGTCGCCCAGCGCATGCACGCCGGTGGCGCAGGCGGTGACGACCGAGTGGTTCGGCCCCTTGAACCCGTAGCGGATCGAGACCTGGCCCGAGGCGAGGTTGATCAGCGCGGAGGGGATGAAGAACGGCGAGATGCGCTTGGCCTTGCCGGAGACGGCGAGCTGCGCGGCCTCGTGGATCGTCTCGAGCCCGCCGATGCCCGAGCCGATCATCACGCCGGTGCGGCAGCGCGCCTCCTCATCCTGCGGAGTCCAGCCCGAATCGGCGACCGCTTCCTCAGCCGCGACGAGCGCGAACTGGATGAAGCGGTCCATCTTCTTCTGGTCCTTGACCGGGATCCATTCGTTGATGTCGAGCCCGCCGTCCGCCTTCACGCCGGACGGGATCTGCCCGGCGATCTTGGCCGGCAGGGCGGAGACGTCGAAGGACTGGATGCTGCCGATGCCGGATTCGCCGGCCAGCATGCGTTTCCACACATGCTCGACACCGAGGCCGAGCGGGCAGGCGATGCCCATGCCGGTCACGACGACACGTCGCGGCGAGAAACCGTTCTGGAACACGCGCTCTACCCCCCAAACCCGGTCAATTGCGGGCGTTACTCGCCCTTGTGCTTCTCGATGTACTCGATCGCGTCCTTGACGGTGGTGATCTTCTCGGCCGCGTCGTCCGGGATCTCCACGCCGAAGGCTTCCTCGAAGGCCATGACCAGCTCGACCGTGTCGAGGCTGTCCGCGCCCAGGTCGTCGATGAAGGACGCCTCGGGCGTCACCTTCGCTTCCTCGACGCCGAGGTGCTCGACGACGATCTTCTTGACCTTCTCGGCGGTGTCGCTCATCGCGTGACTCTCTCCGTTCTGCCGGGCCTGACCCGTGCCAATATGCCGACTGCGTTCCGACCGGTGCCGGCCGGACTCGCGCCCCGGGCCCCCGCGGAACCCGGCGCTTAACATGGAAGCGCGGCGGGGCCTAGGCGGTCCCGGCGGTCCCGGTCAAGGGCCAGATGGCCCGCGCCCTTGCCTGCCGACAGGGTGCGGCGTCAAGTAACGGACAACGAAAACCGTGAGGAGGCTTCCCCAACCCATGCTCACCCGCCGTTCCATCCTGGCCGCCGGCGCCGCGACCGCCGCCGCAGGCCTCACCGCGCCGGCCCTCGCCCAGGGGGCCGGGCGCAATGTCCTGCGCTTCATCCCGCATTCCAACCTGGCCTCGATCGACCCGGTCGGGACCACGGGCTACATCGTCCGCAACCACGGCTACATGGTCTACGATACCCTGTTCGCGACCGATGCCGAGTTCCGCATCCGCCCCCAGATGGTCGAATCCTGGGAAGGGTCGGGCACCGACCTGGTCTGGACCTTCCGCCTGCGCGAAGGGCTGAGGTTCCACGACAACGAACCGGTCCGGGCGCGGGACGTCATTCCCTCCCTCCGCCGCTGGGGCGCGCGCGATTCCTTCGGCCAGACCCTGATGGCCGCAGTCGCTGAGATGACGGCGGTGGACGACCGCACCTTCCGCATCCGCCTGAGCCGGCCCTTCCCCCTGCTGATCGACGCCATCGGGAAGCTGTCCTCCCAGGTGCCGTTCATCATGCCCGAGCGGTTCGCGACGCTGGATCCGAACACGCCGGTGCCCGAGGCGGTCGGCTCCGGCCCCTTCCGCTTCCTGCGCGCCGAATGGGTGCCGGGCAGCCAGGCGGTCTATGAGCGCTTCACGGGCTACGTGCCGCGCAACGAACCCTCCTCCTCCGCCGCGGGCGGCAAGCGGGTGCATGTCGAACGCGTCGAGTGGCGCATCATCCCCGACCCGGCGACCGCCGCCGCCGCGCTGCAGACCGGCGAGGTGGACTGGTACGAACAGCCGGCCTTCGACCTGCTGCCGCTGCTGCAGCGCTCCCGCGAGGTCCGTATCGAGCAGATCGACCCGGTCGGCAGCATCCTGATGCTGCGCTTCAACCACCTGCATCCGCCCTTCAACAACCCGGCCATCCGCCGTGCCGTGCAGATGGCGGTGAACCAGGCCGACTACCTGCAGGCGGTCGTCGGCAACGACCGCTACTACCGGGAATGCAAATCGGTCTTCTCCTGCGGCACGCCGCTCGCCTCCACCGAAGGCGCCGACCGCATGGCCGGCAATCTCGACCGCGCGAGGCAGATGCTGCGGGAGGCCGGGTATGCCAATGAGCCTGTCATCATCATCAGCCCGACCGACATCCCGGCGAACCACGCGCAGTCCCTCGTCACGCAGGACCTGCTGCGGCGGCTCGGGATGAATGTGGAACTGGTGGCGACCGACTGGGGCAGCGTGCTGGCCCGCCGCGCCAGCCGCAATCCGCCGGCGCAGGGCGGCTGGTCGATCTTCCATACTTGGTGGGTGGGGCCCGATCTCGCCAATCCCGCGCTGCATGCGCCGCTGCGCACGCATGGCGCCAATGCCTGGGCTGGCTGGCCGACGGATGTGGAGCTCGAGTCGCTGCGCGACCAGTTCCTCGTCGCGCCGACCGAGGCCGAGCAGAAGCGCATCGCTGGGCTGATGCAGGCCCGTGCGATGGAGGTCGTGCCCTACATCACCGTCGGCCAGATGTGGCAGCCGACCGCCTTCCGGCGGAACGTGCAGGACATCCTGCCGAGCCCCGTTCCCTTCTTCTGGAACGTCCGCAAGACCTGATGCCAACGGCCGCTATTCGCCACCGCTGGCATCGGCCGTTTCGTGCCCTCAGGCGCCGGGCGCAAACCTCCGGCCTGCCTGGCGTCGCCGGACCACCGGCGGGCCGCATTCCGGATCCCCGGTCACGTTGCAAGGCAAGGTGGCCGGGTGCCCGTCGCGGCCTCGGCACGAGTCAAGAACTCGTGCCGCTGGTGTGACGCCGCCCTTCGAGGGTTCCCAAGGCCCAGAGAAGGGAGGGGGGCGGGGGAGGTTCTCCTCCCCCGCGTCCTGTCGCCGCCCTGGCTGCGTCCCGGCCCGCATCAGCCGCCGGCGCGGCAGGTCCCCGCGCCTGGCACGTCTGCACCGCGCACAGCGCAGCCCCGACGAGCCGGGGGGATTGATCCCGCCTGCTCCCCGCTGTCCCCTGTCGCGGCATGTCCGATCCGCCGCCGCGCCCCGTCCCGACCCTGCTCGACCTGTTCCTGACCTACGGGAAGATCGGGCTGATCGGCTTCGGCGGCATCAATGCCTGGGCGCGGCGCGTGCTGGTCGAGGAGAAGCGCTGGCTGACCGACCAGGACTATGCGGAGACGCTCGGCCTCGGCCAGGTGCTGCCCGGCCCGAACGCGCTCAACGCGGCGATCATGGTGGGGGACCGGTTCCACGGCACGGCGGGGGCGATCGTCGCGCCCGGGGCGATGTTCGGCGGGCCGCTGATCCTGCTGGCCGGCCTCGCCACCTTCTACGACGCCTATGGGGAGGTCCCGCTCGTCAGGGCGGTGCTGGCCGGCGTCGCCGCGGCGGCGGCCGGGATGGTGATCGGCACCGCGGCCAAGATGACGCAGAAGCTGAAGCCGCCGCCGGCGCTGCTGGCGGTGGGGCTGACGGCGCTGGTCGCCGCGGGGGTGTTCCGGGTGCCGCTGCCCTATGTGGTGCTGGGGCTCGCCCCCTTCGGCATCTGGGCGGCGCGGCGGGCGATGCGGGCGCGATGACGGCCACGGTCTTCTGGCAGCTCGTGCTCGGCTTCGGGGCGATCTCGCTGGTGTCGGTCGGCGGCGGCATCGCCGTGCTGCCGGAGATGCACCGCCTGGTGGTCGAGGTGCATGGCTGGATGTCGGATGCCGATTTCGCCCGGCGCTTCGCCCTCGCACAGGCGGCGCCGGGGCCGAACGTGCTGGTGGTGGGGCTGTTCGGCTGGCATGTCGGCGGCATCGGCGGGATGCTGACGGCCGTGCTGGCGATGACGCTGCCGACCTCCTTCATGGCCTTCGGCTTCTCCCGCCTGCGGGCGAGGCTGGCGGGCAGGCTGTGGCTCAAGACCATCGAGCGCGGGCTGGTGCCCATCGCGGTCGGGCTGATCGCGGCCTCGGGCCTGATTCTGGCGCGCGGCACAGCGACCGGGTGGCTGCCGGCGGTGGTGACGGCGTGTTCCACGCTGTTCGTCTGGCGGACGGATTATTCGCCGCTCTGGGTGCTGGGCGCCGGCGCGGTGGTCGGCCTCGCCTTCCTCTGACGGCGCGGGCGCATTGCCCCTGCCGCCCGCACGGCCCATAGGTCCCGCACAACGCGAAGGAACGCCGACATGGACAAGGATGCGCTGACCGCCTGGGCGCTCGCCAATGGCTGGCAGATGATCGGCGGCAATCCGAGCCTGACCAAGCCGTCCTCCCCCAAGGAGGCGATCGTGCGCATGCTGCTGAAGGCGACCGTCGTCACCATCGAGGTGAAGAAGCCCGCCGGGAAATGGGAGAAGGTCGCCTCCGAGCCCTACGGCAAGGTGGAAGCCGACCCCGAGGGCGGCCCGCCGCAGGGCCTGGGCCTCGGGAAGATCCCGAGCCTGACGATGCTGATGCAGGAAAACCGTGACCGCCAGGTGTTTGCCCGGATGACCGGCAAGGGGTGAGGGTCAGGCCGGGAAGCGCGGCAGCACGGCAGGGGAGGCCAGCGCCGCGTGTCCCGTCGCGGGACGATTGACCCGGCCCTCGGTCGGGCGTTTTCTCCGCGCCATGCCTGACGCCCTTCCGCCCGATCGCCTGCTGGCCGACCTGATTTCCCTGCTCGGCCCCGCGGGCGTGCTGACCGATTCCGCGGATATCGCCCCGGCGCTGTCCGACTGGCGCAGCCTCTACCAGGGCAAGGCGCTGGCGGTGCTGCGCCCGGCCTCGACCGAGCAGGTCGCCGAATGCGTGCGCCTCTGCGCCGCCGCCGGCATCGCCATCGTGCCGCAGGGCGGCAATACCTCCATGGTCGGCGGCGCGACGCCCACCGAGGACGGCCGGTCGGTCGTGCTGTCCCTCGCGCGCATGAACCGCATCCGCGACCTCGACCCGGTCGACATGACCATGACCGCCGAGGCCGGTGTCGTGCTCAAGACCGCGCAGGACGCGGCGGCGGAATGCGGCTGCCTCTTCCCGCTCAGCCTCGGCGCCGAGGGCACGGCGACCATCGGCGGCGTGCTCAGCACCAATGCCGGCGGCAACACCACCGTCCGCTACGGCAATGCGCGCGAGCTGATGCTCGGCCTCGAAGTGGTGCTGCCCGACGGGCAGGTCTGGAACGGGCTGCGCCGGCTGCGCAAGGACAATACCGGCTACGCGCTGCGCCACCTGTTCGTGGGGGCGGAGGGCACGCTCGGCATCGTCACCGCCGCCACGCTGCGCCTGTTCGCCCGGCCGCGGGCCAATGAGGTCCTGTTCTGCTCGGTGCGCGACGAGGACGCCGCGCTCGCCGTCTTCCGCCGCTTCCGCGAGGCCGACGAAACCGCCATCCGCGCCTTCGAATACATGTCGGGCACCGGCGTCGAGTTCGCGGTGAAGCACATCCCCGGCGTGACGCTGCCGCTGGCGGAGCGGGCCGACCACTACATCCTGGTCGACCTCGCCTCGACGCGCGCCGATGCCGACCTGCAGGGCCTGGCCGAACAGGTCCTCGGCGCGGCGATGGAGGAGGGCGAGGTGCTCGACGCCGTCATCGGCGGCAACGAGGCGAAGCGCGCGGCGATCTGGCGCATCCGCGAGGAACACCCCGAGGCGCAGCGCAAGGAAGGCGCCTCGGTGAAGAACGATGTCTCCGTGCCGGTGTCGAAGGTGCCGGAGCTGATCCGCCGTGCCTCGGCCGCCTGCATCGCGCTGATCCCCGGCACCCGCCCCGTGCCCTTCGGTCATCTGGGCGACGGCAACATCCACATGAACCTCGAACAGCCGGTGGACATGGATGGGGCGGCCTTCCTCGCCCGCAGCCACGACATCATGGACACGGTGAACGAGGTGGTGCGCGATCTCGACGGCTCCTTCTCCGCCGAGCACGGAATCGGCCGGCTCAAGACCGACATGATGGAGGTCTGGCGCGGCGGGGCCGAACTCGATGCGATGAAGCGAATCAAGGCGGCGCTCGACCCCTCCGGGTTGATGAACCCGGGCAAGGTCCTGCCCTGACCTCGCGCACGAACCCGTGTCCCGGCGCCCCATGCTGCCTGCCGTGCCCGGCGCCAGGTGACGGTTTCCAAAGGCCCTGGGCCTTTGGTGGGGCGGCGTGGGGGGGCAAAGCCCCTCGATTCGTCGCATTCTGCCCCGATCCGCGCCCTCCGGTTGCATCCGTTACAGTGTAACGCCCGCTCTGCCGCAAGACTTCCGGCGCGGGGGACAAACCTCTAGGTTGCCCGCATCCCCCATGACCCGGATCGACCGCTACCTCTTCCGTCAGCTTTCGCTCGCCCTCATCGCCGTGACGGTGGGGCTGGCGGCGCTCGTCTGGCTGACCCAGTCGCTCCGGTTCATCGAGCTGGTGCTCGACCGCGGCCTCTCCATGCTGGTCTTCGTCGAGCTGACCAGCCTGATGCTGCCGTCCTTCTTCGCGGTCATCCTGCCGATCACCACCTTCGTCGTGGTGCTGTTCATCTACGTGCGGCTGGCGGCAGACCGGGAACTGGTGGTGATGCGCGCGGCGGGGCTGTCGCAATGGAGCCTGTCGCGCCCGGCGGTGCTGCTGGCGCTGCTCGCGACCGGCGCCTGCTTCGCGCTCAACCTCTGGCTGGTGCCGCTCTCCCACACCGCCTTCCGCCAGTGGCAGTTCGAGATCCGCAACCAGCTCGTCGGCGTGCTGCTGCAGGAAGGCGTCTTCTCCCAGGTGGGCGACGACCTGACCGTCTATGCCCGCTATCGCGACCCGGACGGGACGCTGCGCGGCATCCTGGTGCACGACCAGCGCGATCCCGGCGTGCCGGTGACGATCCTGGCCGAGGCCGGCCGCATCAGCACCGGCCCCACCGGCCCGCGCGTGACGCTGCTGAACGGCGTGCGCCAGCAGGTCGAGCGCGCGCCGGCGAATGCCGCCCCGGGCACGCCGCCGCTGCGGCTCAACACCCTCACCTTTTCCGAGAACAGCGTCGACCTCGCCCGCGCGACGCGGGGGGAGGAGGCGCGCAGCCGCGATTCGCGCGAGCGGCCGGTGGCCGAACTGCTCAACCCCGATCCTTCCGAGGGCCTGCGCGAGAGGGAGATCCGCCGCTTCCGGGCGGAAGCGCACCAGCGCCTGTCCGGTCCGCTGACGACGCTCACCTTCGCCCTGGTCGGGCTGGCGGTCGCGCTGACCGGCGAATTCCGCCGCCATGGCGGGGGCATGCGCATCGCCGTCGGGATCTCGCTGGTGGTCGGGCTGCTGGCGCTCGGGCTGACGGCAGGCAATCTGGCCCAGCGCGACAACACCTGGGTGCCGCTGATCTGGGTGCAGACGCTCCTGCCGGGCGTCATCGCCGCCTGGTGGCTCGGCGTCGGGCGGCGGGCCGGCCTGCGCCGTGCCCGTCCGGCGGTACCGGCCACGCCATGACCTTCGCGCGCACGCTGATGATCTACGTGGCGCGGCGCTTCGCGGCGATGACGCTCGCCATGCTCGCGGCGCTGGCCGGCCTCGTCGCGCTGTTCGACCTGATCGAGCTGCTGCGCCGCGCGGCGACGCGCCAGGATGCGACCTTCGCCCTGGTGACGCAGATCGCCGCGCTGCGCCTGCCCTTCGTGGCCATGCAGATCCTGCCCTTCGCCATCCTGCTCGGCGGCATCGTCGCCTTCTGGCGGCTGACGCGGTCTTCGGAGCTGGTGGTGGCGCGGGCGGCCGGCGTTTCCGCCTGGGGGTTCCTGGCCGGGCCGGTCGGCGTGGCGGTGCTGCTCGGCGCGGTGGCGACGACCGGCATCTCGCCGCTCTCCTCCGCCATGCTGGCGCGGGCGGAGCGGCTCGACGCGCAGTACCTGCGCAACACCAGCGGCATCTCCGCCCTCGCCGGCGGGCGGCTGTGGCTGCGGCAGGCGGATCCGGGGCTCGACCCGCGCGGCGTCGCGATCCTTTCGGGCCGCCCGGTGCCGGTGCGCGACCTGCGGCCGGGGGAGGCGTTCCGCCTCGATGACGTGAGCCTGTGGCGCCTTTCGGCCGACGACCGGCCGCTCGCGCGGCTGGAGGCGCCTTCCGCGGTGCTCGCTCCCGGCCGCTGGCTGATCACCGGTGCGGTGGTGTTCGGCGCCGACCGCATGCCGGCGCCGGCGCAGCGGCTGGAACTGGTGACCGACCTGACGCCGACGCGCATCCAGGATTCCTTCGCCAGCCCGGACACGCTGTCCTTCTGGGCGCTGCCGGACTTCATCCAGGTACTCGAATCGGCCGGCTTCTCGGCGGTGCGGCACCAGCTGCAATTCCAGTCGCTGCTCGCGCTGCCGCTGCTGGCCGCGGCGATGGCGCTGCTGGCGGCCGGCTTCTCGATGCGCTCGTCGCGCCGAGGCGGCGTGGCGCAGATGATCGGCGGCGGCGTTGCGGCCGGGTTCGCATTGTTCGTGATCGACAAGGTGACCGGCGAGTTCGGGGAGGCGGGCACGCTGCCCGTCGTATTCGCTGCCTGGGCGCCGGCGGGCGCCGGCTTCCTGCTGGCGACCGCCTTGCTGCTGCACCTTGAGGACGGCTGAAGGGGCTTGGCCATGACACCGACTCTGCCCCGCATTGCCGCGCTGCTCGCCCTGGGCGCGGCGCCGGCCCTGGCGCAGACCAACGTGATGCCGCCGATCACCCAGCCGGCGGACATCGCCCCGGTGCTGCCCGGCGGGCCGCCCGCTGCCGCGGCGCCCGCCCCCGCGGCACCTACGTCGCCGGACCAGCCCGTCACCTTCACGGCGGCGGAACTCGAATACGACCAGAATCGCGCCCTGGTGGTTGCCCGCGGCAATGTGGAGGCCTGGCAGGGCAACCGTGTGCTGCGCGCGGAGGAGTTCACCTACGACCGCAACACCGGCGTCGCCACCGCCCGCGGCAACGTGCAGCTCATCGAGGCGGACGGCCAGGTGGTCTTCGCCGACAGCGTCGTGCTGGAAAACCAGTTCCGCGACGGCGTGCTGGAAGGCCTGCGCGCGCTGCTGGCGCAGAACGGGCGCCTCGCCGCCGCCGGCGCGCGGCGCACCGACGGCAACTTCTTCGACCTGTCGCGCGTGGTCTATTCCTCCTGCGACCCCTGCCGGGAGGACCCGCTGGCGCCGCCGGTCTGGCAGCTCCGCGCGCGCACCGCGACGCTCGACCAGGCGGGGCGCCAGGCGCGCTACCGCGACGCGGTGGTGGAATTCGGCGGCGTGCCGATGTTCTGGACGCCCTACCTGCAGCACCCGGCGGGCTCGGCGCCGCGGCAATCGGGCTTCCTCAGCCCCACCTTCGGCATCACCGGCTACCTCGGCGGCTTCGTCGAGACGCCCTACTACTGGGCGATCGACGAGAGCCAGGAGCTCGTCCTGCGGCCGCAGATCGCGACCCGGCAGGTGCCGAACCTCGGCCTCGAATACCGCCGCCGCTTCAACTTCGGCGAGGTCGAGGCGGAAGGCTCGATCGGCTACCTGAATGGCGATTCGAACACGGAACGCGGCGCCGCCGGGCACATCTTCTCGCGCGGCCGCTTCAACATCGACGACACCTGGCGCACCGGCTTCGACTTCAACTGGGCGACCTCCGAGGACTACCTTCGGATCTACCGCTACGGCGCGCGGCGCATCCTGAACCAGACGGTCTTCACCGAGGGCTTCTGGGGCACCGACGCCTATGCCCGCATCGAAGGCCGCGCCTTCCAGGGGCTGCGCGCGACCGACGACAACAGCCAGATCCCCTACGTCCTGCCCAACATCTACCTCGACTGGCGCTCGCAGCCGGATGCGCTGGGCGGCACCTTCACCGTCGACACCTGGAACTTCGCGGTGTTCCGCGACCAGGGCACGGACACGCAGCGCGGCGCCGTGCGGATCGGCTACAGCCTGCCCTACACCGACGGCGTGGGCGGGCTGTGGACGCTGCGCGCGCAGTCGGACCTCGCCGCCTACGCCTTCACCGACCTTTCGGGCGCGCCGAACTACTCGACCGCCGCCAACAATGGATCGACCGGCACCGCCAACATCCGCGCCGCGATCGACTGGCGCATGCCCTTCGTGCGCAGCGCCGGCGAGTATGGCCACCAGGTGATCGAGCCGCGCATCCAGCTCGTCGGCGGCCCGCTGACCGGCAACCAGGCCGGGGTGCCGAACGAGGACAGCATCGACCTCGAATTCACCGACGCCAACCTGTTCAGCCTGAACCGCTTCAGCGGGCGGGACCGGCAGGAAGGCGGCACGCGCGTCGACTACGCGCTGCGCGGCGCCTGGTACTTCCCCAATGGCGGTATGCTTGAGGGCCTGGCCGGCGCCTCCTACCGGGTCCAGCGCGACGGCGGCCCGTTCTACGAGGGCAGCGGCCTCGAGAACCGCGCGTCGGATTACGTGGCGCGGGCGCGGGTGATGCCGACGCCATGGCTCGAGTTCCTCGGCCGCGGCCGCTTCGACCAGGAGAACGGCGCGACTCGCTTCCTCGACCTCTCGACCTCCGTCAGCTTCGAGACCGCCACCACGGTCACCGGCGGCTACCTCTACACGCCGGCGGTGCCCTACCTGACGCCGGTGCGGGATCGGAACGAGGTCGCGGTCGGCGTCTCCCAGCGCTTCGGCCACTGGCGCTTCAGCGCCTACGGGCGTTACGATATCGACATCAACCGCCCGGTCGCGATCAGCGCCTCGGCGGCCTACGAGGACGAGTGCTTCCTGCTCGAAGCGCGCGTCTTCAAGCGCTTCGCTGAGGACCCGGCGACCAACAACCTCTATCCGGCGAACACCGTCCTGCTGTTCCGGATCGGGCTCAAGACCGTGGGCGATGTCGGTTTCCGGGCGATCTGAGATCCGTACGAGCCGGTCTTCACCCCGGGCGGGCGGGGAAGGGGCGCCGGGCCGCGGCGGCGGCCGGGTGCCGGCGCGGCCGGCCCTCGCAGGCCGCGCGGGCGCGATTCCCCCGCGATGCGGGTGCCGGCGCCTGCACGACCGGCGCCGCGCGCGCCCTTCCGCGCTTCCCCGCGGCCTCCGCAGGTCCTAAAGAGCGGTGCCATGACAGCCGTGACGCTTCCCCCCGCCCGGCGCCTTCGGCGCCTCGCGGTCCTGCCGGCCGCCGCGCTGCTCGGCCTGCTCGCCCTTGCGCCGCCCGCTGCGGCGCAACGCGCGAACCGCGTCGCCGCGGTGGTGAACGGCGACGTCGTCACCCTGCAGGAGGTCGAGAGCCGCCGGCGGCTGCTCGCCCTGACCGCGGGCATCACCGGCGATACCGGCGGACGCGCCAACGACCAGATCCTGCGCCTGCTGATCGATGAGCGGCTGCGCACCCAGGAAGTGGCCCGCCGCCGCATACCGGTCACCGACCAGGACATCGCCAATGCGGTGGGCGACATCGAGAACCGCAACGGCCTGCCCCCCGGCGGCCTGCGGGACAACCTGCGCCGCGCCAACATCGACCCGCGCGTGCTCTACGACCAGATCCGCGCCCAGATCGGCTGGAACCGGCTGCTGCGCACCCAACTCGGAAGCCAAGCCAACATCAGCCAAGCCGAGATCGACGAATACGTGAATGCCGCGCGCGCCCGTACCGGCCAGCCGGAATTCCTCGTCTCGGAGATCTACATCCCCGTCTCCAACCCGGGGCAGGAGCCGGAGGTCCAGCGCTTCGTCGCCGACATCATCGTCCGGCTGCGCCAGGGCGCACCCTTCCCGATGGTGGCGACGCAGTTCAGCCAGGCGCAGACCGCGCTGCTCGGCGGCGACCTCGGCTGGATCCAGCCCGACCGGCTCGACCCGGAAGTCGCCGCCATCGTGCGCCAGATGCCCGAGGGCGCGGTCTCCAACCCGATCCGCGTGCCCGGTGGCTTCGTCATCGTGACGCTGCGCCAGAAGCGGATCGCGGGGCGCGACATGGCGACCCTGCTGACGCTCCGTCAGGCCTTCTTCCCCTTCGAGGGGCAGGTGAATCCCGCGGCGCCGACCGCGCAGCAACTCCGCCAGGTGGACCGCGCGCAGCAGCTCTCCGAAAGCGCACGAAGCTGCGAGGCGATCGAGACCGCGGCGCGCGGCGGCCCGCGTCCGCCCGATCCCGGCCAGGTGCGGCTCGAAACGGTCAACCCGCCCGAACTGCGCGATCTGCTCGGCAGCCTGCCGGTCGGCCGCCCGTCGCAGCCGATCATCTCGCCTGACGGCGTGATGGTGATCGCCGTCTGTGCGCGCGAAACCCGCAACCTCGCCGAGATCACCCCCGAGCAGGCGCGCGAGCGGCTCCTGCGGGAGCGGGTGGAGCTGATCTCCCGCCAGGTGCTGCGCGACCTTCAGCGCCGGGCGCAGATCGACATCCGCAACGAGCCGGCCGCTCCGCGCGAGGCGCCGGCCGCGGGCCAGCCGCAGCGCCGCGGCTGACGCAGCACCCGTGACTGGGGCGGACCTGCCGAGCCTGCGCGAAACCGTCGCGCGGCACGGGCTCGACGCGCGCAAGTCGCTCGGCCAGCACTTCCTGCTCGATCCCGCGGTCTGTGCGCGGATCGCGGGGCTGGCCGGGGCGCTGGATGGCCGTCATGTCATCGAGGTCGGCCCCGGCCCGGGCGGCCTGACCCGCGCGCTGCTCGCCAGCCCGGCGGCGGAGGTCGTGGCGGTGGAACTCGACCGCCGCGCCGTCGCCGTGCTGGCGGACCTCGCCGCCGCGCATCCCGGGCGGCTGCGCATCGTCGAGGGCGATGCGCTGAAGGTCGATCCCGCCGCGCTGGTCCCGGCACCGAGGAAGATCATCGCCAACCTGCCCTACAACGTCGCGACGCCGCTGCTGGTCGGCTGGCTGCGCGGCGCGGCGGCGCTGGAAGGCATGACGCTGATGTTCCAGCAGGAGGTCGCCGAGCGCATCTGCGCCGCGCCGGACACCGAGGCCTACGGAAGACTGTCGGTGCTCGCGCAGTGGCGCTGCCGCTGCGAGATGCTGCTGCGCCTGCCGCCCGGCGCCTTCAGCCCGCCGCCCAAGGTGTGGTCGGCGGTGGTCGGCTTCACGCCGCATGCCGAGGACCCCGGGCCTGCGCTGTTCGCCGCCATGGAGCGCACGACGGCGGCCGCCTTCGGGCAACGGCGGAAGATGTTGCGCGGGGCGCTGAAGTCGCTGGGCAATGCGGAGGCGCTGCTCGCCACCGCCGGAATCGACGGCGCAAGGCGGGCGGAGACGTTGAGCGTCGCGGAGTTCGATCGCCTGGCGCAGCTGGTCGCCGCGCGCAGCTGAACCGCGGTGACGGCCGCGGCGTTCGAGCCCGCCACCGCGGCGACGCGGCGGCCGGCTGACCCTTCACCCTGCGGGCACCGCCCCGCGCGCCGGCAGGCGCAGCGTCGCGCACAGCCCGCCCGACGCCGCGCGGCCGAGCTCCAGCGACCCGCCATGCAGCGCCGCGAGATCGGCGACGATCGCGAGGCCGAGCCCCGCGCCCGGCGTCGCCTCGTCCAGCCGGACGCCGCGTTCCAGCGCCGCGCCGCGCTGGCCCTCGGGCAGGCCGGGCCCGTCATCGGCGACGGCGATCTCCACCATGGCGCCGCCGGCGACCGCGACCGTGACGCGTCGCCGCGCCCATGTGCAGGCATTCTCCATCAGGTTGCCGAGCATCTCGGTGAGGTCCTGCGGATCGACGCGCAGCCGCGCGGCAGCGTCGCCCGTCACCGCGATGACGCGGTCCTGCCCGGCAAACAGGCGTCGCAGCGCCGCCGCCACCTCCTCGGCGACGGCGAGCGGAGCGACGGCGGGCGCGGCACCGGCGCCCGCCCGCGCCGCGGTGCGCGCCCGCGCGAGGTGGTGCTGCACCAGGCGGTCGAGCGCCACGGCCTCGGCCCGCGCCGCCGCCAAGTCGGGCGGTGCCGCCGCCAGCGCGTTGCGCAACACGGCGAGCGGCGTCTTCAGCGCATGGGCGAGGTTGCCGACATGGGTGCGCGCCCGCTCCACCGTGGCGCGGTTGGCGGCGATCAGCGCATCCACCTCGGCCACCAGCGGCGCGACCTCGGCCGGGGCGATCAGGTCCAGCCGGTCGCGGCGCCCCTCCCGCACCTCGGCCAGCGCGCGCCGCGCCTGCCGCAGGGGTGCGAGGCCGGTCACCACGGTCGCCACGACGCCGCCGACCAACCCCAGGCCGAGCAGCGCGAAGACGCCCGCCAGCACGCCGCGCAGCCGGGCGATCTCGGCCAGGGTCGGCGCGCGGGACAGCGCCACGGCGACGTGCACCGGCCCGGTTGCGCCCGGCAGCAGAAGGTCGCGCTCGGCGACGCGGAGCGGTTCACCACGCGGGCCGGCGGCATCGCGCAGCAGGATCACGGCATGGCCTTCCATCGCCACCGGCAGCGACTGGTCCCACAGCGAGCGGGAGGTCGTGACGACACCGCCCGGCCCGGTCACCTGCCAATAGGCGCCGGAGAAGGGCCGGTCGAAATCGGCCCCGGCCGGGGGGCGCGTCACCACAGCGCGGTCCTCCGCATCGATCGCCACCGCGGCGGCGGCGCCATCGAGCAGCCCGGCGAGGCGCGCGTCGAAGGCGGTCTCCACCTGGCGCACCGCCACATCGGTCACGAACCAGGCCGCCGCGCCCAGCCCGGCCGCCACCCACAGCCCCGCCGCCAGGGCGAGGCGCAGCGTCAGCGATCGCGGCCGCCTCATCCGGCCGCCAGCCGGTAGCCCTGGCCGCGCAGCGTCTCGATCAGGCCTTCGCCGAGCTTCCGGCGCAGGCGGCCGACCACCACCTCCAGCGTGTTGCTGTCGCGGTCGAAATCCTGCGCGTAGAGGTGCTCTGTGAGCTCGGTCTTGGACACCACCTCCCCGGCGCGCAGCGCCAGGTAGGCGAGCAGCCGGTATTCGAGGCCGGTCAGCCGCACCGGCGCGTCGTCGAGCAGCACCCGCCGCGCCGCCGTGTCCACCACCAGCCGGCCGAGTGCGATCTCCGGCCTGCTGTGGCCATGCGCGCGGCGCACCAGGGCGTGAAGCCGCGCCACCAGCTCCGGCATCACGAAGGGCTTGGCGAGGTAGTCGTCGGCGCCGGCATTGAGGCCGGCGACCTTCTCGCTCCAGGCGTCGCGCGCGGTCAGGATCAGCACCGGCATGCCGCGCCCACCGGCGCGCCAGCGCTTCAGCACCGACAGCCCGTCGAGCCGCGGCAGGCCGAGGTCGAGCACCACTGCGTCATAGGGCTCGGTCTCGCCGAGGAAGAGCGCTTCCTCCCCATCCGCCGCGACATCGGTGACGAAGCCGGCCTCGGCGAGCGCGTCGCGGAGCTGGCCGGCGAGCGCCGCATGGTCCTCGACGACGAGGGCGCGCATCAGCGGCGTTCCTGCACCGGCCCGCGGCTGCGGATCAGCGCCCCGGTCGCCGCGTCGAGCTTGATCTCGAAGACGCGGCCGGAGGGCGGCAGCAGCTTGAACTCATAGACCCAGCGGCCGTTGTCGCGATCGAGCTCGGTCTCGATCACGGTGCCGACGTAGCGGCGTTCGACCTCGGCGAGCAGATCCGCGAGGGGGCGGATCTCCCCCGCGGCGAGGGCGGCGCGCGCGCGTTCGTGGTCGCGCCGGTCAGAGGCGTGCGCCGGTTGGGCGAGGAGGGGCAGCAGAGGCAGCAGGAACAGGGCTCGGCGCATGGGCGAAGGCTGACGCAGGCCACCTGAACCCCGGCTGAACGGGCGGCTCAGCGCCGGTTCAGGTGGCGGGACGGAGGATGCGCCCCGTTGCGGAAGCACCGCAATCGACATCCCGAGGAGAACACCGTGATCCGCCGTTTCCGCCCTGCCGCCGCGCTGGCCCTCGCACTCGCCGCAGCGACGCCCTTCGTGCCCGCCATGGCCTCCGACCGCGACGACCGCCGCACCGAGGAGAACCGCGCCGTCACCGCCGCCCGCGTCGATGCGGCCGCTGCCGTGGCGGCGGTGCGTGCCGCCGGCTACGGCCCGGTCCGCGAACTCGACTGGGAGCACGGCCAGTGGGAGGTGAAGGCCTCCGACGCCGAGGGCCGCCGCGTCGCGCTCCGCGTCGATGCGACCACCGGCGCCGTCACCCGCCGCAGCCGCTGACCGCATGCCGCGCCCCGTGCCCGGCCGGCTGATCGGCCGGGCAGCCTGACCGCCTTGAGGATCCTGCCATGACCACCTCTGCCCAAGCCCGGCTGCCGGGCGGCGCGCCTTCGGCACCCAACCACGGCACGACGACGATGCTGCTGCACTGGGGCGCCGCCGCGCTGCTGGTCGCCGCCTTCGCGCTCGGCCTCACCCTGGAGGACTGGCCGCGCGGGCCGCAGCGCGACACCGTGATGATGGTGCATTACAGCCTCGGCACGCTGGTCTTCGGGCTGGTGATGATCCGGCTGCTGCGGCGCCTGCTGCTGCCGCAGCCGCCGCTCGAAGGCAGCCTGGCCGCCCGTCTCGCCGCTGGAGCGATGCATTGGGCGCTTTACGCGATGATGGTCGCGCTGCCGCTGACCGGCGCCTTGGACCGCTGGGCGCGCGGCCGTCGCCTCGCGATCTTCGGCGACAACGTCATCCCGGCGCCCTTTCCGATCGGCGGCGGCAGGGTCTGGGGCGAGGCGCATGAGGTTATCGCCAACCTGCTGCTGGCGCTGGTCGCGCTGCATGTCGCCGCCGCGCTGTGGCACCACCTCGTGCTGCGCGACGGCACGCTGCGCCGCATGCTTCCCGCCCTGCGGGCCTGATCCGGTGCGGGGCCGGGCATCCGGCCCCGCCGCCGTCACGGGCGGATCCAGGCGAGCACCGCCGCCAGGGTGAACACCGAGATCACCGTCGAGACCAGCACCGTCGCCCCCGACCGGTCCGCCCCGGTCGCGTAGCGCCGCGCCAGCAGGAAGGCGTTGGCCCCGGTGGGCAGCGCCGCCGTCATCACCGCCACGCCGGTCTCCAGCGGGGAGAGCGCGAGCAGCGTGCAGGCCCCCCAGACCATCAGCGGCAGCGCGGCGAGCTTCAGCACCGTCGCCCAGGCGACCTCCCGCCACGACTGCCCGGCGCTGAAGGCGGCGAGCGATCCGCCGAGGCAGAACAGCGCCACCGGCGGCGTCGCGGCGCCGAGCATTTCCAGCGTCCGCCGCATCACGCCGGGCACCGGCAGGCCGATCGTGCTCCAGGCCAGTGCGACGAAGACCGTGGCGACCACCGGGTTGCGCGCGATGCCGGCGAAGGTCGCGACGACGATCCGCCGCCAGGGCGCGTGGCGATGCAGCCCGACCTCGGCGACCACCGTGCCGAGCGTCAGCAGCACCATGGAATGCAGCGCGATGATGGTGATCAGGATGGGCAGCCCGGCCTGGCCGAAGGTGGCCGCGATCAGCGGGATGCCCATCATCACCGTGTTGCCGAAGGTGCAGTTCAGCGCGAAGAGCCCGGCTTCCCCGAGCGGCATCGCCATCCGCCGCGCCGCCAGCAGCAGCGCGCCGCCATAGAGGATGACGGCCGGGACGAAGAAGGCGACGGCCGCTGGCCCTCCGCCGACATGGCCCGAGGTGCCGCCGACGAAGAGCAGCGCCGGCGCGGCAAGGGAGAAGGCGAAGTCGTTGAGGCCGCGGAAGCCGGCCTGGTCCACCAGGCCCCGGACCGCCGCCAGGTAGCCGAGGCCGACGATGGCGAAGACCGGCGCGACGATGTCGAGGATGACGCCCATGGGTCAGGCGTGCGCCGGAGGGGCCTTGCCCCTCCGAACCACCCCACCAAAGGCCGAAGGGCCTTTGGAAACCGGAACCGGAGTCATGGGTTCCGAGGGCCCTTCGGCCCTCGGCGGGGAGAGGTTCGGAGAGGGGCGGCGCCCCTCTCCGGTGCGCCTGCGCCGATCATCCGGCCAGCAGCCGCGCGATGAACCCCGCCATCCCCGGCTGCCGCCGCCGCTCGCTGCGCGCCGCATGCAGGATGGCGCGCACCTGCGCGACCGTCGCGGCGAAGTCCCGGTTCACCACCACATGGTCGAACTCGTCCCAATGGGTGATCTCCTCGCGCGCCGCCGCCATGCGCTTGGCGATCTCCTCCGGCCCGTCCTGGCCACGGTTGCGCAGCCGGGCTTCGAGGTCCGGCAGGGAAGGGGGCAGCAGGAAAATGCCGACCACGTCCTCCGGCAGCCCGGCCTTCATCTGGCGATGGCCCTGCCATTCGATGTCGAACAGCACGTCCCGCCCGGCGGCGAGCGCCGCTTCCACCGGCCCGCGCGGCGTGCCGTAGGACCGGCCGAGGAAGCGCGCATGTTCCAGGAACTCGCCGCGCGCGGCCATGGCGTCGAAGGCGTCCTGGGTCTTGAAGAAGTAGTGCACGCCCTCCTGCTCGGCGGGGCGCGGGGCGCGCGTGGTGGCGCTGATGGACAGGGAGAGCTCCGGCTCGGTTTCCAGCAGCGCGCGGGAGACGGAGGTCTTGCCCGCCCCCGGCGCCGCGGCGAGCACCAGGCAGAGGCCGCGCCGCGCGATGCCGTCATTCGACATTCGCGGACTGCTCCTTGAGCCGTTCGATCGCCGCCTTCAGCTCCAGCCCGATGCGGGTCAGCGCCGTGCTGGACGACTTGCTGCACAGCGTATTGGCCTCGCGCACGAATTCCTGCGTCAGGAAGTCGAGCTTGCGGCCGATCGCCTCGCCGGAAGTCAGCAGCCGGCGCGCCTCGGCGATGTGCGCCGACAGCCGGTCCAGTTCTTCCCGCACATCGGACTTCGTCGCCAGCAGCGCGACCTCCTGCGCGAGCCGGTCTTCCGGCACGCGGCGCTCGCCTTCCAGCAGGGCGGCGAGGGCTTCCAGCAGCCGCTGCCGGTGCAGGGCGGGCTGGTCGGCGGCTTCCTTGCCGGCGAGCTCGCGCAGCGCGGCGACCTCATCCAGCAGCACGGTGAGGATGTCGGCGAGCTTCGCGCCCTCCGTCCGGCGGGACGCCACCAGCCCGTCCAGCGCGCGGGTGAAGGCGACGGCGATGGCGGCGCGCTTCGCCTCCTCCTCCGCCTCGTCGGGTTCGGTGGCCTCGGCGCGCAGCACGCCGGGCAGGGTCAGCAGCGCCTCGGCGCGCGGCGGCGGGCAGCCTGGGATGCGGGCGGCGAGGTCGAGGGCGATCTTCAGCGCCTGCTCCAGCGCGGCCGGATCGGGCGTCAGCCGCGCGGCGGTGCGTTCCTCGCGCTTCACCGTCAGGGTGGCGGAGACGTTGCCGCGCTTCAGCACCCGCCCCGCCGCCTCCTTCAGGCCGGATTCCAGCGCGTCGAAGCCGTTGGGCAGGCGCAGGCGGATATCGAGGCCGCGGCCGTTGACGCTGCGCACTTCCCACAGGAAGGAGGAACCGTCCGGCAGCGTGCCGCCCTCGCGGGCGAAGCCGGTCATGGAGGAGAGGGGGGATCTGGCCATGGCGCCGCTTCTCCCCCGCGGAGGAAGCCGATGCAAGCCGCCTGGACCCATGTGCTGATCACCGGCGCCTCCTCCGGCCTGGGGCGCGCGCTGGCCGAGGCCTGCGCCCGGCCGGGCGCGGTGCTGCACCTGTCCGGCCGCGACGCGGACCGGCTGGAGCAGGCTGCCGCCGCCTGCCGCGCCAAGGGCGCGGAGGTGCGCCCCGTGGTCCTGAGCGTGACGGATGCCGCCGGCATGGCCGAATGGATCGCAGGCGCCGGGCGGCTCGACCTGGTGATCGCCAATGCCGGCATCTCGGCCGGGACGGGCGACGACACGGAGCCCCCGGACCAATCCCGCCGCATCTTCGAGACCAACGTGACCGGCGTGCTGAACACCGCCCTGCCGGCGATCGGGGCGATGGCGGCTCAGCCGCCGGGGGCGGATGGGGTGAGGGGGCGGATCGCGGTGATCGCCTCGCTCGCCGCCTTCGTCGCGGCGCCGGGCGCGCCTGCCTATTGCGCCACCAAGGCAGCGGTGCAGCGCTGGACGGAGGCGCTGGACGGCACCGAGCGCCGCCGCGGCATCCGCCTGCACGCCGTCTGCCCCGGCTATGTCCGCACGCCGATGACGGCGACGAACGCCTTCCCCATGCCCTTCCTGATGGATGCCGAGGAAGCGGCGCGGAGGACGCTCGCCGGCATCGCGCGCGGCCGCCTGCGCATCGCCTATCCCTGGCCGACCTATGCGATGGCGCGTTTCGTGGGGGCGCTGCCGCCGACGCTGCGCAACCGGATCTTCACCCGCATGCCGGCAAAGGACCGGGCCGGTCCAGGGTAACTATTTCGTTATCGATTCATAAGTTTTCCCGGCCTCTCGTTGAGCCGGGCGGCAGGCCCGCGGGACAAGCGCGGCATGGCCCAGGTGCTCAAGCTGTCCCCGATTGCCAGCCTGGCGCCCGCGCGCCAGGCTGCGGACCTGGCCGTCGGGGCGAGGCTCGACTGGGTCGATGCCGCGAAGGGTGTCGGCATCCTGCTCGTGGTGGTCGGTCACGCGATCGGCGGCCTGATGGAGGGCGGGATCGAGCCCAAGACCGGCTGGTTCAGGCCGCTGCTGCTGGTGCTCTACTTCTTCCACATGCCGCTGTTCTTCTTCCTCTCCGGGCTGTTCTTCCCGCATCGGCTCGGCGCCGGCGGGGCGGATGTCGCAAGGCGCGCCATGACCGGCATCGTCTGGCCCTATTTCCTGTGGTGCTCGGTCCAGATTCTCGTCGTGTATGCGGCCGCGGACCTCGTGAATGCGCCCGGGACCGACCTCGGCGGCGCCTTCGTCGGCATGCTGTTCACCTGGCCGCCGGGGCAGTTCTGGTTCCTCTACGTCCTGTTCGTCGTGCAGGTGGTGGCGGCGCTGGCCCTGCCGGTCATCGGCGCGACCGGTCTGCTGGCGGTGTCGCTCGCGCTGTGCCTCGCGAAGCCGGAGGGTCTGCCGCTGGTCTTCTCGATGGGGCTGACGATGCTGCCCTTTTTCGCTCTTGGTGGCTTTGTCGGAGCGCGCGGATGGCTCGCTTCCCCGGCGCCTCTCTCACGCGCGCAGGCGGCTGGTGCCATCGGCGTCGCGGCGGCCGTGACCTGGCCCACCTTCGGGCATTCGGTCGCGGCGGTCGGCGCGGCGAGGTTCGATGACCTGCGCACCATCGACATCGCGATGCTCGCCTGGTCGCAGGCCGCGATTCCCGCCGCCGTCACGGGCATTGCCGCCGTCGTCGCCGTCGCCGCGGCGATGCGCGGCCGGCTCCGGGCAGCCTTCGCCTATCTCGGGCGGCGGAGCATGGCGATCTACCTCCTGCATATCCTCGCGCTCGCCGGCACGCGGATCGTGCTGGTGAAGGGATTCGGGGTCTCCGACCCGGATATCCTCATCATCCTGGTGGCGGTGGGCGTCGGCGCGCCGGTCATCGCGGCGGAACTCGCCCGGCGATACGGCGTCGCGCGCATCCTCGCCCTCTGATGCCGGCGACGGACGTCGTGATGCCTGCGACGCCGGGAACCGCATCCGCACTTGCGCGAGGGCGGCTCGCCGGCTCCGTGCTCCACGCCGAAGCCGGGGTTTCCGGCGATGCGGCATGAGGCGCCCGCCGCCGGCTACCGTCGCCCCGTCACCAGCCAGATCGCCGCCAGCACCACCGCGCCGCCGGCAAGGACGCGCCAGGACGGCACCTCCCCCAGCCAGGCCGCGGCGATGGCCGTCGCGAAGACGGGCTGCAGGTAGCCCACCATCGCCGCATCCGCCGCCCGCGCCCGCGTCACCAGGCCGAGGAACAGCGTGAGCGGCACGGCGGTCGCGAAGATGGCGAGCACCACCGCCACCACCCAGACCTGCGGCGGCTGCACCAGCGCGCCGGGCCCGTCCACCGCCAGGGCCAGGCTGCCGGAAAGCACCGCCGAGACCGCCTGCTGCGCCAGCGCGAGCGCCGCTGCCGGTCCCCGATCCGCGCGCCGCAGCCAGATGGTGCCGACGGCGTAGGAGAAGGTCGCGCCGAAGACCAGCGCCGCGCCCAGCAATGTCCCGCCTCCGAGCCCATCCGGACCGATCACCAGCGCGATGCCGCAGAATCCCACCGCGACGCCGAGCAGCATGCGCCGCGTCGGCACCTCGCCCGGGAGGAAGGCGGCGGCGAGCAGCGTCACCACCAGCGGCCCCGCCGCCTGGACCAGGGAGGCCGGTGCCGCCTCGATCCGCTGCAGGGCCATCGGCATCAGCGTGTTCGGCAGCACGCCGTTCAGCGTGCCGAGCAGCAGCGCCGCGACCACGACGGAGCGGCCGATGCCGGGCAGTTCACGTCGGAACCACAGGAAGACCAGTACCGCCGTCGCGGCGAGCGCGCCGCGCACGCCGGCCAGCGCGAAGGGCGGCAGATGGAAGGCGAGCCAGCGGATGAGCGGAAAGGCCGCGCCCCAGAGCGCGCCGATGACGACGAGCCGCGTCCAGAGGGCAGGGCCGGTCAGCGGGGGCATGGGGAAAGGTCGGGGGAGGGGAACCTCCCCCGAACCCCCTCCCTTCCGTGTCCGGGTCGCACCGACTGCGTCGGCGCGACGGCATGCCGGGCGGGCAGATCAGTCGTCCCAGCCGAGGAAGCGGCAGAATTCCCGTGCCGGGGCGCGCTCCGTCACCAGGCCGTTCTCCGGCGCCTCCGGATCGGCATGGCCGAGCGCCATGCCGCAGATCACCACCTCCTCCTCGGGGATCGGCAGATGCGCGCGGATGGTGCGGTGGTGGGAGGCGAAGGCCGCCTGCGGGCAGGTGTCGAGACCCATCCCCCGTGCCGCGACCGTCAGGTTGCCGAGGAACATGCCGTAGTCGAGCCAGGAGCCGATCTCGAGCCGTCGGTCGATGGTGAAGATCAGCCCCACCGGTGCGCCGAAGAACTCGAAGTTCTTCGCGTGCTGGCGCTTCATCTTCTCCGTCTCGCCCTTGGCGATGCCGAGCAGCCCGTAGAGATCCCAACCTACCTTGCGGCGGCGGGAGAGGTAGGGCTCGAAGAAGGCGTCCGGGTAGTAGCGGTACTCGCCCTCGCCACCATGGCCCTCCATGTGCTCGGCGACCAGCGCGGCGGAGAGCCGCTTCAGCGCATCCCCGGCCAGCGCATAGGCGCGCCAGGGCTGCATGTTGGTCCCCGACGGCGCCCGCGCGGCGATGTCGAGCAATCGCTCCACCGTCTCGCGCGGCACGGGTGTCGGCAGGAAGGCGCGGATGGAGCGGCGGGAGGTGATCGCCGCCGCCACCGGCTCCGCGGTGCCGTGCATCAGGCGCGCGCCGTGTCGGAGAAGGCGACCGGGCGGCCGACCGGCGTGCCGAGCACCTCGTCCTCCCGCATCACCAGGTTGCCGCGCACGATCGTCATCATCGGCCAGCCGGTGCAGCGATGGCCCGCGAAGGGCGTCCAGCCGCAGGGGGAGACGATCCAGGATTCCTCGATGGTGCGCTGCCGCTTCATGTCCACCACGGTGACGTCGCCGTCGTAGCCCACCGCGAGCCGCCCCTTGTTCAGCGCGCCATAGACGCGCGCGGGGCCGGTGCCCATCAGGTCGGCGAGGCGCGGCAGCGTCAGCCGCCCGGCGCTGACATGGTCGAGCATCAGCGGCACGATGGTCTGCACGCCGGTCAGCCCCGCCGCCGTGGTCGGCCAGGGGCGTTCCTTGGCCTCGCGGGAATGCGGCGCGTGGTCGGACCCGACGCAGTCCACCCGCCCGTCGCGCACCGCCGCCCAGGCGGCTTCCAGGTGCCGCGCGTCGCGGATCGGCGGGTTCATCACCGCATAGCCGCCGAGCCGGTCATAGGCCTCGTCCGTCTGCGTCAGGTGGTTGAGCAGCACCTCGCAGGTCGCGATGTCGCGGAAGCCGGAGAGGTAGTCGAGCTCCTCCGCCGTCGAGACGTGCAGGATATGCGCCGGCCGCCCGGTCTTGCGCGCCAGCGCCATCAGCCGCCTGGTGCCGAGCAGGGCGCATTCCACGTCGCGCCAGACCATGTGGTTGCGGTGCGGCATGCCCGGCGTGAACATCGGCTTGCGCGCCTGCAGGCGGTACTCGTCCTCGGAATGGTAGGCGATGCGGCGGCGGCCGGCGCGCATCACGCGTTCGAGGTTCTCGTCGTCCTCCACCATCATGTCGCCGGTGGAGGAGCCGGCGAAGACCTTGATGGCGCAGACATTGGGCTGGTGCTCCAGCTCGGCGAGCGTCGCGATGTTCGTCTTGGTGGCGCCGACATAGAGCCCGACATCGCAATGGGCGACGCCCGCCAGCCCATCCCGCTTGGCATCGAGCCGCGCCCTGTCGGTGATGGCGGGGGATGTGTTCGGCATGTCGAACACCGCCGTCAGGCCGCCGAGCACCGCGGCCTTCGTGCCGGTGCCGATGGTCTCGACCTTCGGGTCGCCCGGGTCGCGCAAATGCACATGCGGGTCGATCAGGCCGGGCAGCACGTGCAGGCCCTTGCAGTCGACCACCTGCGAGGCCTCCGCCGTCCGCAGGTCGCCGATCGCGGCGATGCGGCCGGCACGGATGGCGAGGTCGGCCTGTTCCACCCCCCAGGGCATCACGACCTGCCCGCCGCGGAGAAGAAGATCGAAGCGTTCGGTGGTCATGGGCAGGCTCCTCACTGGTCCGGGCGCCCTTGTCGCACCGGGACACGCCGCCCGGAAGTCCTGGCCACGCCTTGCCACGGGTCGGCTCGCCACCCAAATGGCATGCTGCAATGCAACAAGATTCAGATCCGGCGATCCGGCCGCTCGCCCTGGCGCTCCAGGGTGGCGGATCCTTCGGCGCCTTCACCTGGGGCGTGCTGGACCGGCTGCTCGCCGAGCCTTCCCTGCCGCTCGACGCGGCGAGCGGTGCGAGCGCGGGCGCGGTGAACGCCGTGCTGATGGCCGACGGCCTGCTCGCCGGCGGGCGGGAGGAGGCGCGCGCCCGCCTGGCGCGGTTCTGGCGCCTGCTGTCCGACCGGGCCGGGCTCGCCGGCCTGCCGATCGTCGGCTCCGTCTTCGCCGCGGCGGATCTGCCGGCGCTGCCCTTCGCCCTGACCCTGCCCGGGTCGGACCCGTTGCGGGAGCTGCTCGGCGACCTGGTGGATTTCTCGCGGCTGCGGACGGAACGGCCCCTGCCGCTGCTGATCGCCGCGACCCGCGTCCGCGACGGCGAGGCCCGCATCTTCCGCGAGCATGAGGTTTCGCTCGACGCCGTGCTCGCCTCCGCCTGCCTGCCCCTGTTGCGGGAGGCGGTGGAGATCGACGGCGAACCCTATTGGGATGGCGGATACAGTTCCAACCCGCCATTGCGCGAGCTGATCCAGGCCAGCAGCGCCGAGGACCTTCTGCTGGTGCAGCTTGCCCCGGACGAGAGGGAGGGCAGCCCGCGCCTGCGCCAGGACATCCGCCACCGTTCGCTGGAGATCGCCTTCTCCGCCCCGCTCAAGCGGGAACTCCAGGCGATCCGGGACCTGCGGGCACTGTGCCGGGAGACGCCGCTGCTGCGCCCGCGCCTATGCCGCAAGCTCGATCGCCTGCGGCTGCACCGCCTGTCGCTGTGGGATGGGTTCGAGGATGCCGGGCAGGCCAATGCGGCCAACCTCACCTGGCCGTTCCTGACGCGGCTCGCGGATGCTGGGCGGGAGGCGGCGGAACGGTGGCTGGCACCGGCGGAGGCGGCGGCGGAGTAGCGGAAGGCCGGGGGAGGGAACTCCCCCGGACCCCCTCCCTTGTCTGTCGGTCAGCCGGGAGTGCCCGGCGCGCCGGGTGCGCCCATCCAGGTGATCAAGGAAGGAGGGGGGATCGGGGGGAGTTCTCTCCCCCCGGCCTTCAAGCCGCCTGCTGTTCCAGCGTCGGCGCCGCATCCTCCAGCGTGACCCGCCGCATGTCGCGGGGGTAGGTGCTGTCCTCGAAGGGCCGGGCACGGTGCAGCGTGCAGCGGTTGTCCCACATCACCAGGTCGAATTGCCGCCACCTGTGGCGATAGACGAACTCCCGCTGGGTCGCGTGCTCGGTCAGGTCGCGGATCATCGCCATGCCTTCGGGCACCGGCATCCCCTCGACGCGCCCGATATGGGCCGAGAGGTAGAGCGAGACCCGCCCCGAGCCCGGATGCCGGCGGACCAGGCGCTGCGGCACGGGGGCGAAGACCCTCTTCTCCTCCTCCGTGTACTCGTCGAAGCCGAGCTGCGCGCGCGAATAGATCAGCGAATGCCAGGTGGTGAGGCCCTTCACCTTCGCCTTGTCCTTTTCGGGCAGTGCATCCCAGGCGGCGCGCATGTCGGCGAACTCGGTGTCGCCGCCCTCGGGCGGGATCACCCGCGCATGCAGCATCGAATACTTCGCCGGGATCGGCTTGAAGGAGGAATCGCTGTGCCAGAGCCGGTTGCCCAGGGCGAACATCCGCCGCCGGTCATCGGCCGCGAGCAGCTTGCCGTCGGTGTCGAGGTTGGAGATGTCGTTCATCTCCTGGTGCTTCAGGCGGTGCTTGTGCGCGTCGACCACGCCGCGCGTCGGCTCCAGCTTCCCGAGGGCACGGCCGACGGCCATCTGCTGTTCGTCGTCGAGTTCCTGGCCGGGGAACACCAGCACGGCGTAGCTGTCCATGGCGCGGTGGATCTCATCCGCCAGGCCCGGTGACGGGGGCTGGCGGAGGTCCACCCCTGTCGCCTCCGCGACGAAGAGGGGATGCAGGGGCCTGAGCGAGAGCGGCATGGGCGGCTTCCTCCAACCGTCCCGGTCCCGGTCGGCCGGGCTCTTGGGACGAAGCGTCACCCCGCCAGGGGAGGATGGTCAAGATGGGCGGCGCCGGGCCGTCGATTCAGGACGGGCCCCGCCTCCGGTGCCGCATGTCGTCGTGGCGCCGCCGACCTGCTCTGCGCGACAATCGGCCTGCCCGGAACGGACCGGGCACCGGAAACGTGACGGGAGGTCGCCCATGGAAGGCGGATGCACCTGTCGGCAGCTGCGCTACCGGGTCGAGGGCGCGCCGCTGATCGTCCATGCCTGCCATTGCACCTGGTGCCAGCGGGAGACGGGCACGGTGCATGCGCTCAACGCCCTCTACGAGGCCGACCATGTGATCCATACGGCCGGCGAGCCCGAGATCGTCTACACGCCCTCGGCCAGCGGCCGGGGCCAGCTCATCGCGCGCTGCCCGACCTGCAGGGTCGCGATCTGGAGCAACTATCCGGAGGCCGGTGCGGCGGTCCGCTTCGTACGGGTCGGCACGCTGGACACGCCCGAACGCTGCCCGCCGGACATCCACATCTACACCTCCACCAAATTGCCCTGGGTGGTGCTGCCGCCGGGTGCGAAGGCGGTGCCGGAATTCTACGATACCGCCGATGTCTGGCCGGCGGAGAGCCGCGCGCGCGTGCGCGCCATGCGGCAGCGATTGCGTGAGCAGGCGGCTGTGCCGGATCCGGCCGACCCTGGCAGTTGAGGGCGGGTGCGCGAACGACGAATGGCGGCCACGGGGCCGCCATCCGGAATCGTGCCGGGGCCGAGCCGGGAATGCACCGTTCGGCGCATTCCCGCATGGCTGGGTCAGGCCGCGCTCGCGAGCGCGTCCTCGGCGTCCAGCACGCCGGCCACCGCATGCACCACGGCGGCGATGCGCACCGCGGCCTGCACCGCTTCCTTCGACAGGCCGCCATGGAGGACGACCTTCTCATGCGCCTCCATGCACATGCCGCAGCCGTTGATGGCGGAGACGGCGAGCGACCAGAGCTCGAAATCCACCTTCTCCACGCCCGGCTTCGCCATGACGTTCATGCGCAGCTTGGCGGGCAGGTTGGCGTAGTCGCCGCCGACCAGGTGGGTGAAGCGGTAGTAGACGTTGTTCATGCCCATGATGGCGGCCGCGGCCTTGGCGGCGGCGAGCGCCTCGGGGGAGAGCTTCGGCCCGAACTCGGCGAGGATCGCGCGCGTCACCTCGGCGTTGCGCGCGGCGATGGCGCTGGCGACGAAGGTGCCGGCGAGCTGCTGCTGGGTCAGCACCGGCTCGGCGGCCAGCGAACCGAGGTTCAGCTTCAGGTCCTTGGCGTGTTCGGGCAGGCGGGCGCGCAGGGATTCGAGGGACATCGGTGCCTCCGGGACGGACATGTCCCGCACGCCGGCCGGGCGCGCGGGACCAGGGTTCTGTGAGGGGCGAAGGCCCCAGTCGCGCACCCGGTCAGGGCCGCCGGGCACCCGCCGCGGCGAGCCGCGAGGGGGGGCGGCCTGGCGGCCGGCCGCGTGCGCGATCCGCGCGGCCGTCAGGCCGCCTTGTTGAACAGCTCCTCGGGCTTCAGCACGTCCTTGCCCTTCTCCCAGTTGCAGGGGCAGAGCTCGTCGGTCTGCAGCGCGTCCAGCACGCGCAGCACTTCCTGCGGATTGCGGCCGACGTTGAGGCCGTTCACCGAGGCCCACTGGATGGTGCCGTCCGGATCGACGATGAAGGTCGCGCGCAGCGGCACGCCGGCGGCCTTGTCGAGGATGCCGAGCGCCGAGGACAACTCGCGCTTGATGTCCGCCAGCATCGGGATCGGCAGGTCGCGGATGTCGTCGTTATGGACGCGCCAGTTCAGGTGGACGAACTCGCTGTCGGTCGACACGCCGTAGACCACCGCGTCACGGTCGGCGAACTCGCCGGCGAGCTTGCCGAAGGCGGCGATCTCGGTCGGGCAGACGAAGGTGAAGTCCTTCGGCCAGAAGAAGACGATCTTCCACTTGCCGGCATCGGTGTCCGAGGTGATCTCGGTGAAGGACACGCCGGGGCCGCCGAGGCCCTCCTTGCCGCCCTTCACGGCGGTCAGGGCAAAGGCGGGGAACTTGTCGCCAACGGTCAGCATGCGGTCACGCTCCTCGGGGTTGCGGGCCATGGGGCCCTTGTGCAGTGCACCTTGTGCGACGCAGCAATTGCCGGCGCCCCCGGATTCTGTCCAACGGATTTCTTCGAAGAATTCGATCGATGAATTCGATTTGATCGGTTTGATCAGGCGCAAGGACAACCGGCGCGCGACAGGCTAACGGCGCAGCTCCATCTGGATCGGCCCTTCGCGTTCCCCGCGGGCGAACTGGTCCACCAGCGCATTGCCGGTGTTGCCCAGCGCCGCCGCCGCCCCTGTCCAGACGATCCTGCCCTTGTGCAGCATCGCCGCGTCGTCGCCGATCCGCCGCGCGCTCGCCATGTCGTGGGTGATCGACACCGCCGTTGCGCCCAGTCGCTTCACCACGTCCACGATCAGCCCGTCGATCACCGCCCCCATGATGGGGTCGAGCCCCGTGGTCGGCTCGTCGAAGAAGATGATGTCCGGCTGGGCGGCGATGGCGCGCGCGAGGCCCACGCGCTTCTGCATGCCGCCCGAGAGCTCGGCCGGCGAGAGATCACCGACGGATGCCGCGAGCCCGACCTGCGCCAGCACCTCCGCCGCCTTGTCGCGGGCGGCGCGCCGCGTGATGCGCTTCTGCGCCAGCAGCTTGAAGCAGACATTTTCCCAAACGGGGAGCGAATCGAACAGCGCGCCGTTCTGGAACAGCATGCCGATGCGGTCGTTCAACTCCTCGCGTTCGCGCCGGTTCATCGCCAGCACGTCGCGGCCGTCGATCTCGATCGTGCCGGCATCCGGCGCGATCAGTCCGAGCACGCACTTGATCGTGACCGACTTGCCGGAGCCCGAGCCGCCCAGGATCACCATGCCGTGCCCGGCGCGGATGTCGAGATCGACGCCGTCGAGCACTCGCTTCTCGCCGAAGGCCTTGCTGAGGCCGCGCAGGCGGATCTTCGGAACGTCGTCCTTCATTGCGCGAAGAACATCTCGGTCAGGATGTAGTCGAGGGCGAGGATGAGGATGGAGGAGGCGACCACCGCCGTCGTCGTCGCCGCGCCCACGCCCTGCGCGCCACCCTTGCTGTTGTAGCCGCACCAGCAGCCCATCAGGGTGATGACGAAGCCGAAGGCGGCCGCCTTCACGAGGCCGGAGACGACGTCCATCACCTCGAGGAAGTCCATCGTCGCCTTGAGATAGCCCGTCGACCCGAAGCCGAGCTTGGTCGTGCCGATCAGCCAGCCGCCCATGACGCCGAGGATGTCGGCCACCAGCACCAGGAAGGGCAGGGCGAGGACCCCCGCCAGCAGCCTTGGCGCCACCAGGTACTTCATCGGGTTGGTGGACAGCGTGGTCAGCGCGTCGATCTGGTCGGTCACGCGCATGGTGCCGATCTCGGCGGCGAAGGAGGCGCCGATGCGGCCGGCCACCATCAGGCTCGCGATCACGGGGCCGAGTTCGCGGGTGATGGACAGCACCACCACATTCGCCACCGCCCCTTCCGCATTGAACCGCGCGAAGCCGGTGTAGGACTGCAGCGCCAGCACCATGCCGGTGAAGATCGCCGTCAGTGCCACCACGGGCAGGGAGAAATAGGCGATCTCGACGAGATGCCGAAGGAACAGCCGCCCGTAGAAGGGTGGCCGCAGCAGGTGCGACAGCGCCTCCAGCGCGAACAGCGCCAGCGCGCCGACCTCGCGGCAGGCCGAGAGGACGGCCCGCCCGACCGCGGCGACGGGGTTCAGCACCAGGTCCAATCCCTCAGTCCCTGATGTAGTCGCGGACGTAGCGCGCGCCGAGGGAGGTCAGCACCTCGTAGCCGATGGTCCCCGCCTGCGCGGCGATCTCGTCGGGCGTGCAGCCGGGGCCGCCGATCAGCGTCAGGCGGTCGCCGGAGGCGATCTCCGGCAGGTCGGTCACGTCGAAGGTCGTCAGGTCCATGGACACCCGGCCGATGAGGGGCACCGTCCGGCCGCGGAAATCCGCCACGGCACGCCCGGAGAGGCTTCTCAGGTAGCCATCCGCATAGCCCACCGCAACCGTGGCCACCCGCGTCGGCCGTTCGGCCGTCCAGGACGCGCCGTAGCCGACGCTGGTCCCGGGCGCGATTTCCCGCGTCTGGAGCACCGGCGCATCGAGCCGAACCACCTGTCGCATCGGGTTCGGCCGGTCCGGCGTCGGATTGATGCCGTAGAGCGCGCAGCCCGGCCGCGACAGGTCCGAGGCGAAATCCGGGCCGAGGAACATGCCGGAGGAATTGGCGAAGCAGCGCCGCACCGCCGGCAGCCCCGCGCAGGCCGCCGCGAAGCGGGCCGCCTGCGCCGCGTTCATCGGATGCGTCCGCTCGTCGGCGCAGGCGAGATGCGTCATCACATAGAGGAGATCGACACCGGCCAGCAGGGAGTTGTCCGCCGAGAGCCGCTCGAGCTCCGCCGCATCCAGCCCGAGCCGTGCCATGCCCGTATCGACGTGCAGGATCGCCCGCCGCGCCACGCCGGAGGCCCGCCCCGCCGCCGCATGCGCCGCCACCTCGCCGAGCGTGTTCAGCACCGGCACCAGCGCCGCGTCGCCGTCCTCCCCCGGCGCGAAGCCCCCCAACACCGCGATCATCGGCCCCGGGCCGATCGCCGCTCGCAGCGCCAGGCCCTCGGCGAGCTGTGCGACGAAGAAGTGCCGGCACCCTGCCGCACGCAGGGCCCGCCCGACCTCCGCCGCGCCGAGCCCGTAGCCATCCGCCTTCACCACCCCGGCCACGGCGCCCGGCGCGCCACGCGCGGCCAGGTCCCGCCAGTTGGCGACGATGGCGGGCAGGTCGATGGTGAGGACGGCTTCGGTCGAGGCAACGCGCGGCATCACAGGTCCTTGCGATAGAGCAGGAAGCCGCCATGCGCGGCGACCTGGTCGTAGAGCCCGCGGGCGCGGGCATTGGTCTCGTGGGTATGCCAGTAGACGCGCTGCGCCCCGGCGGCGCGCGCCCGCGCATAGAGCGCCTCGATCAAGGCCCGCCCGATGCCGCGGCCGCGGATATCCGGCGCCGCGAAAAGATCCTGCAGGTAGCAGGTGGACCCTTCGAGCATCGTGTTGCGGTGGAAGATGATGTGCGCAAGGCCGATCAGGCGACCATCGGCCTCCGCCACCAGGCATTCCATCGGCTCCAGCGCGTCGAAGAAGCGGGACCAGGTCAGCCGCGTGATCGACTCCGCCGGCGCCGTCGCGCCCTCCCGCCCGTAGAAGGCGTTGTAGCCGAGCCAGAGCGGCAGCCAGGCATCGTAGTCCTCCGGCCGCGCCGGGCGGACCAGCAGCTCGGACAGGCGGGCCTCACTCACGCATCGGCTCGTCGTGATGGGTGTCGAGGTCGCCGAAGCGGGTGAACTCGGCCTCGAAGAACAGGCGGATGGTGCCGGTCGGGCCGTGGCGCTGCTTGGCGATGATCAGCTCCGCCTTGTTGTGCGCCAGTTCCATGTCCTTCTGCCACTTCTCCATCGCCTCGTGGAACTTCTCCGGATTGTCGAAGTTCAGTTCCTTGGGCTGGCGCTGCTGCAGGTAGTAGTCGTCGCGGTAGACGAACATCACCACGTCGGCGTCCTGCTCGATCGAGCCAGATTCACGCAGGTCGGAAAGCTGCGGCCGCTTGTCCTCGCGCGATTCCACCTGGCGCGAGAGCTGCGACAGCGCGATCACCGGCACGGCCAGTTCCTTCGCGATCGCCTTCAACCCCTGGGTGATCATCGAGATTTCCAGCACGCGGTTCTCCGGCCGCGTGCCGGCGGCAGGCCGCATGAGCTGGAGATAATCCACCACCACGAGGTCGAGCCCCTTGGTGCGCTTGAGCCTGCGGCAGCGCGTCCGCAGCGCGGAGATGGTGATGGCCGGCGTGTCGTCGATCCACAGCGGCAGGGCGGCGATCTCGCGGCTGACTTCCACGAAGCGGTCGAAGTCGCGCTGGCCGATCTCGCCGCGGCGGATGCGGTCGCCGGAAATGCGCGCTTCCTCCGACAGAAGGCGGGTCGCGAGCTGGTCCGCGCTCATTTCCAGCGAGAAGATCGCGACGCCGGCCTTGGGCACGGCGTTGGGGTCGTTCTCCCGCGCTTCGCGCAGCAGCGACTTCGCGGCGCCGAAGGCGACCTTGGTCGCGAAGGCGGTCTTGCCCATGCCGGGCCGCCCCGCGACGATCAGCAGGTCCGACGGGTGCAGGCCGCCCATCTTGGCGTCGAGGTCACGCAGCCCCGTCGTCAGGCCCGAGACGCCGCCGGGCGTGCTGAAGGCCTTCTCCGCATGCTGCACGGCGATGGTCAGCGCGCGTTCGAAGGAGACGAAACCGCCATCCCCCGCGCCGCCTTCCTTCGACAGTTCGAACAGCGCCTGTTCGGCGGCTTCGAGCTGCCCCTTGGCGTCGAGTTCCGGTTCCGCGCCGAAGGCGCGGTTCACCACCACCTCGCCGAGGTCGATCAACTGCCGCCGCAGATAGGCGTCGTAGACGACACGGCCATATTCGCCGGCATTGATGATGCCGACCATGGCCGAGAGGAGCTGCGCGAGATAGGCCGGGCCGCCGACCTCGTCCAGCAGGCCGGAATGCTCGAACTCCGCGCGCAGGGTGACGACGTCGGCGAGCTGGCCCGCCTCCACCCGTCGCTGGATGGCCTGGTAGATCCGGCCATGGATCGGATCGGCGAAATGTTCCGGCGCGAGGAATTCCGAGACGCGCTCATAGGCCTTGTTGTTGGCGAGCAGCGCGCCGAGCAGCGCCTGCTCCGCCGACAGGTTCGACGGCGGCAGGCGCTGCGAGAGGCCGAGCAGGCCCCCCGCCGCGGGGTCGATTTCATTCATGGCGCCAGTCTAGACCCGGCCACCGCGTCGCGCCCCCTGTGTATCGCGGGGATGACGGGGATGACGGCGAAGACGGTGCCGCCGCCGGAGCATCTTCCGCTGGCGCCGGGGTGCGGCACATGCTCCCGATCGTCCGGTCCGCGCGCATTGTCACCCGAACGGGTGATCCGTCCCGATCAGGAACCGCCCGCGCCGCCGGCGCGGCGCAGGGCCGCGCGCTCCGGCGTCGCGGCCTCGAGCGCGGCCTCGTCGCCGGCGAATCGGATGGCCCATGTCTCGTGCGGGGCATCGGGCGGCTCCCGCCAGGAGAGCAGCGCCTCCTGTGCGGCCACCTCGGCGGGCGAACGGCATGGCGAAGGCAGGCCTTCCAGCCGGCCGATCGGCGCCCATGGGAGCGGCATGGTGGTCCCGACGCCCTCTTCGCGCCTGGGCCGCATCGGGTAGGCGAGCGCGAAGCGCCGCAGATCCGCTTCGCCCGCCGGTGTCATCATCGCGGCGAGCCGGTCGTCCTCGATGCCGTACTGGATCGACTGTCGTGCCTGCCTGTCGGGTCGCGCCGCGGTGGCGGTCCGGTTGATGCCGATCTTCAGCGCGAAGCGTTCGGGATGGCGGATCGGGATGTGCAAGAGCTCGCCGATGGGCTCCGGCGCATGCGGCCAGGCCGCGCGCCTGCCGCAAGCGTGACTGCCGTGTCCGATCACGAAGCGCGGCGCGACTTCGGCGAGCCTTCGCGACAGGGCGATCTTGACCGTCTGCTGGGCGGTCGTCTCGTGCCGGCCGGCTGCGGCGAAGCGCCCGAAGCTCCCCCGATCCGCCGGCCAAAGGTTGCGCCATCGCCAGGCGACCAGCGGAGGCGCCGCGGTCAGCAGTCCTTCCAGCGCCTCGCGGTTCGGCAGCAGCGGGAACTCGTCGGCATCGAGCGGGAAGACCCAGTCGGCGCCCCGTGCGAAGGCTTCCCGGGCCAGGCTGGTGGTGACGAGGCTCATCAGCTTGCCCTGGCACGCGAAGCGCCAGACCCGCAGGGGCATGCGACGCGCCGCCGCGGCCAGCATCTCGGCGGTGCCGTCGGTGGAGGAATGATCCACCGCCAGCACCTCGTCGAACAGCGCGGCGCAGTGGCCGAGGAAGTCAGGAAGGATGTCCGCCTCGTTGCGGATCATCGAGACTGCGATCAGGCGCATGGGGTCCGGTGCTGGCGAGACGCGACGATAGGGCGGATGCGCGGCCGGCTGAAGGGGGGCGGCCAGCGCAGCCGCCTCATGCCGCCGAGCCTTGCCGATGACCTCATCGGCAAGGCTCGGCGGCATGGGTCGCAGGGCTGGCGGGGCGGCTGGGCGCGAAGCCAGGATCCCGATTCCGGGTCAGCCGGGAGCCTGGCCGGCCTCAGGCCGATTGCCGCGCCCGCTCCGCCGCCTGGCGTTCCGCCTCGAACATGTAGTCGCGCGTCAGCGGCACCGCGTCGGGCTTCCGCGCGACCTGCATCTGCCAGACGAAGTGGCCGCCATGGCGGAAGGTCAGCTCGCAGCCGGCGAGGTAGAATTCGAACATGCGGCAGAAACGCTCGTCGAGGAGGCTCGCGATCGCGTCCCGGTTGCCGGCGAAGCGCGCCCGCCAATGCGCGATGGTCTCGGCATAGTGCATGCGCAGGATCTCGATGTCCGTCACGTGCAGCAGGTTCTTCTCCACGGCCGGGAGCACCTCGGACAGCGCCGGCGAATATCCGCCGGGGAAGATGTATTTCGCGAGCCAGGGATTGGTGGAGGCAGGCCCCTCGTAGCGCCCGATGGCGTGGATCAGCGCCACGCCGTCCTCCTTCAGCGCGTCCCGGATCACGCGGAAGAAGCGGCGGTAGTGGTCGATGCCGACATGCTCGAACATGCCGACCGAGACGACGCGGTCCACCGGGCGCGTCCAGGCGCGATAGTCCATCAGCTCGAAGGTCACGCGGTCGGCGAGCCCGGCCTCGGCGGCGCGCGCCCGCGCCACCGCGAGCTGCTCGGTGGACAGGGTGATGCCGGTGACGCGCGCGCCGTATTCCTGTGCCAGCGTGATCGCCGTTCCGCCCCAGCCGGAGCCGATGTCGAGCACTTCCAGTCCTGGCCGGTCGAGCTTCAGCTTGGCCGCGATGTGGCGCTTCTTGGCCGCCTGCGCGTCCTCGAGCGTCTCCTTCCCGGTGGGGAAATAGGCGCAGGAATACTGCCGGTCGCGGTCGAGGAAGAGCGAATAGAGCCGCCCGTTGAGGTCGTAGTGGTGGGCGACGTTGCGCTGCGCGCGGTGGGCAGGATTGAGCTGGTCGATGCGCCGGCGCAGCTTGCGCCAGACCTCCATCGCGCGTTCCGCCGGATGCGTCCCGCCGGCCATCAGGTTGAGCAGCAGGAGCTCGAGGAGTTCGTAAAGCGAGCAGCCCTCGGGGCGGATCTCGTCGTCCATGTAGCCCTCGCCGAGGGCCAGCGCCGGATTGAAGGTCATGCCGCGCAGCGCGCGCGGGGTGGCGATGTGCATGCCGGCATCCGGCCCCGGCGCGCCCTGGTAGGTCTGCTGCGTGCCGTCGGGATAGCGGACGCGGAGCGTACCGTGGCGGATCAGCCGCTTGAGGGCGAGGTGAAACAGCATCCAGGTTTCTCCCGGCCAAGGGGAAACCAGATTTGCAGATCGCGCATGTTGCAGGGAAGCGTCACGTGCCGCGGCGCGGCATCAATCCCTGCGGCGGGGTCCCGCAGGGGGGGCGGCGCGGAGGCGATGGGCCTCCGCGCCGGCCGTCTCAGCGCTCGGCCTCGGCCTGGCCGGCCGCGAGCTCGGCGGCGAGCTCGGCCTCGAGGGAGGCCTGCTCGGCTTCCGCCTCGGCCTCGACGCGCTCGCCGCGCGCCTGCTTCTCGGCCTCTTCCGGGGAACGGGCGACGTTCACCACCACCGGGATCGAAACCTCCGGGTGCAGGGCGACCCGCACGGTGGTCAGGCCGACCGACTTGATGGCGTGCGGCAGCAGCACCTGGTCGCGGCCCACGGTGAGGCCGGCGGCGGTGCAGCCCTCCGCGATGTCGCGCGTGGAGACGGAGCCGTAGAGCGCGCCGCTCTCGCCCGCCTGGCGGATCACGGTGATGGACAGCCCGGAGACGCGCTCGGCGACGCGCTCGGCCTCCTCGCGGCGCTTGAGGTTCTGCGCCTCAAGCTGGGCGCGCTCGCGCTCGAAGCGGGCGAGGTTGTCCTTGCTCGCGCGGATCGCCTTGCCCGAGGGGATCAGGTGGTTGCGCGCGTAGCCGGGGCGGACCTTCACCAGCTCGCCCATCTGGCCGAGCTTGTCGACGCGCTGCATCAGGATGAGTTCGATCATGTTGCACCTCCGGGCGGGCCGGAGCGCCGCCCCCATTGCTCGAAGAAACCGAAGGCCGTCACCGCGATCGCGGCCGGCACGCTGAGGATGACGAGCCCGGCGTAGAAGGCGCCGAGCATGAAGTTGCGCCCCGGGCGGCCGACCGAGCGCCGGTGGACCGCGGCGATGCCCTGCAGGAAGACCGGCAGCAGCAGCACCAGCAGCACGGAGAGCAGGGCGGCATCCGCCTCCCCGCCGAAGACCAGCCAGGCCGCGGCCCCGACGCCCGGCAGCACCGGGTACCAGGAGGGCAGCCGCACCTCGCTCCAGCGCGGCGTCGGCGCCATGGCATGGCCGGTGCGCGCCAGCGCGGACTGCGCCGCCGCCCCGTTCACCGACAGCGAGACCGCCGCCCAGAAGCCGAGCGCCGCGGGCATCACCCGCACCAGTTCCTCCACCAGGGAGGCGCCGGCACTGCCGCCCATGCGGGCGAGGCCGTGTTCCACCGTGCCGCGCAGCACGCCGTCGAGCCCGCCCGGCGTGCCGGCGAAATGCGCCGCCACGGCCAGGATGACGATGGCCGGCCAGATGCCGAGCAGCGCCAGCGGCAGGCCGGGTTCGATCCGGCCGCCGCGGAACCCCGCGGCCACCATCGCCGCCGCCGGGATCCCGAAGGCGACGAGGAAGACCAGCATCGGAAGCGTGCCGGCGACGGCCACGTGGATCGCCGCGGCGAGCCCCGCCGCGCCCGCCACCGCCCCCGGCCCGAAGCCGAGGCCGGCGGCGAACAACGGCAGCGGCGTCAGCCAGAAGGCGGCGAAGCCGAGCGGCAGGCCGCGCATCGCCCACAGCGACAGCGTCGCGGCCAGCAGGCCGCCCGCCGTCGCCGCGAGCCAGCGCGGGTCACGCAGGATGCCCTGCCCTGACATCGCCTCGGCCATGCCTTCCTGCCCGGGGCCCCGTCCTCAGTCGTTGATGACGTAGGGCAGCAGCGCCAGGAAGCGGGCGCGCTTGATGGCCTGGGCCAGCTCGCGCTGCTTCTTGCCGGACACCGCCGTGATGCGGGACGGGACGATCTTGCCGCGCTCGCTCAGGAAGCGGGACAGCAGCCGGACGTCCTTGTAGTCGATCTTCGGCGCCTGCGGGCCGGAGAAGGGGCAGGACTTCTTGCGCCGGTAGAAGGGACGGCGGGCGCCGACGGCCGGGCGGCGGGCGGCGGGCGTCAGGTCGGTGGATTCGGACATCGTGGCTTACTCCTCAACCCCGCCGGGGCCTTCCATGTCGTCGCGGGGACGGGCGCGGAACTCCTCGCGGTCGTCGCCGCGCTCGCGGCCGCGGCCGGAACCGAAGCGACCGGCCGGGCGGGGGCCGCGGAAGCCGCGGTCGCGCTCACGGTCGTCGCCACGCTTGGCGAGCACCGCCGACGGCGCCTCGTCGATCGCCTCGACGCGGATCGTCAGGGAGCGCAGCACGTCCTCGTTGAGGCCGAGCTGGCGCTCGACCTCGGGCAGCGCGCCGGCCGGGGCGTCGATGCCGAGGAGCATGTAGTGCCCCTTGCGGTTCTTCTTCACCTTGTAGGCGAGGCCGCGCAGGCCCCAGTATTCGCGCTTCTTCACCTCGCCACCGCCTTCGGCGATGGTGGCCGCGACCTGCTCGGCGATCGCTTCGACCTGCTGCTGGGTGACGTCGTTGCGCGCGATGAACACGCATTCGTAGAGCGGCATGTGATCTCCCTGTGGCTGGCTCAGCCCTGGCCCCGGGACGGGGCGCGCAAACGGGCATAGCCGGGCGCTTGCCTTGCGCCCGGCAGGGGAGCGGGGCGTTAAGCACAGGGGCTGGCCGAAATCAAGCGCCGTGCGCGGGGGGGCGGGCCGGTGCCGGACTTTCAGGACAGGCTCTCAGCCCACGGCGGCGAGCCCCGCGAGGCCCGAGGCCATCGCGTCCGGATCGACATCGCCCATGATCGCGGCCTGGACGACATAGCCGAGGATGAGGGCAAGCAGCGCCGCCGCCGCATCGCGCCCGTCGCCCGCCCCCGGACGCCGCAGCGCCTCGGCCAGCCGGTCGCGGAAGGCGGCGTAGAATCCCTGCATCGCCAGGCGCAGGGTCGGGTTGCGCTGTGCCTCGCTCCAGCCGAGCAGGGCGATGCGCCGGAGGTCGTAGCCCTCGCGCGCCGTGAAGCCGTCGATCGCCGCCGCGATCCGCCCCAGCAGTGCGGTCGGCGGCAATGGCGGCTCGGCCGACAGGATGGGGGCGACCAGGTCCCGCAGCCCGGACAGCGAGGTCGTGACCGCCGCCAGGATCAGCGCGTCCTTGCTGCGGAAATAGGAATAGACGGCGCCCGCCGAGAGGCCGGAGGCGCGGATGATGTCGTCCATCGTCGCGGCGTGGAGGCCCTTGTCCTGGAAGCAGCGCCAGGCGGCTTCGAGGATCTGCATGCGCCGCGCGGCGCGTCTCTCGTCGGAGATCTTCGGCATCGCCCTGATCTAAAACGAACGTTCCTTCTTTACAACGGCGGCCGGTTATGTAAAGCGAATGTCCGTTCGTTTTTACCGGAGCCCGCCATGATCACCGTCAGCGCCATCGAGACCGGCAAGGCGCGCATGAAAACGGCCCAGCGCGTCGGCGCCGAGGGGCGTGGCGCCATCGGGCGCAAGATCGACATCTTCCGCGACCGGCATTGGGTCGAGCCGCTGCCGATCCTCTGCTTCCTGATCGAACACCCCGAGGGCCGCTTCCTGGTCGATACCGGCGACACCTGGCGCAATTCGGTGCCCGGCTACCTGCCCGGCTGGCACCCCTTCTACCGCCAGGTGCAGATCCGCGTGGCGCCGCATGAGGAGGTCGGCCCCAGGCTGCTCGCCCGCGGCATCGATCCCGCGACGGAGATCGACGCGGTGATCCTGACGCATTTCCACCACGACCATACCGGCGGGCTCGATCACTTCCCGCGCAGCCGGATCATCGGGCCACGCGCGAACTTCGCCGTCTCGCGCGGGCTGCGCGGGATGCTGACAGGCTGCCTGCCGCAGCGCTGGCCGGTCTGGCTCAGTCCCGAACTCGTGGCGATGGACGGGCCGGCGGTCGGGCCGTTCCCAGCCTCCCGCCCCGTCACCAGGGATGGGCGGATCCTGCTCGTTCCGACGCCGGGGCATGTCGATGGCCATGTCGCGGTGATCGTGCGCGGGGAGGGGGTGACCTGGTTCCTCGCCGGGGATGCGACCTATTCCCAGGCCAACCTGCTGGCCGGGCAGACGGATGGCGTGACCAACGACCCGGCGACGGCGCTCGCGACGCTGCGGGCGATCCGACAGTTCGCCGCCCGGGAACCCACCATCCTGCTGCCGGCGCATGACCCTCAGGCGCCAGCCCGGCTGGCGGCCGGCGCCGTGCTCGCCTGAGGGCGGCGCGGCCCCGACAGGGCCGCGGCGCGATCAGGCGTTGACAACCGCCGCCCCGCGCCGCATCCCGCGCGGCCGTATCGACCGACACAACACGGAAACGCGCGCAACATGGCTACCGCCTTCGTCTTCCCCGGCCAGGGCAGCCAGGCCGTCGGCATGGGCCGCGACCTCGCAGAGGCCTTTCCCGCCGCCCGCCACGTCTTCCAGGAAGTGGACGACGCGCTGTCCCAGAAGCTGTCCAGGCTGATGTGGGAAGGGCCGCAGGAGGAACTGACCCTCACCGCCAATACCCAGCCCGCCCTGATGGCCCATTCGCTTGCCGTCGTGCGTGCGCTGGAAGCGGAAGGCGGCTTCGTGCTGGCCGAGCGCGTTGCCCTGGTGGCCGGCCATTCGCTCGGTGAGTACAGCGCCCTCACCGCGGCCGGCGCCTTCGACATCGCCACCGCCGCCCGGCTGCTTCGCCTGCGCGGGGAGGCGATGCAGAAGGCGACCCCGTCCGGCACCGGCGCGATGGCCGCGCTGCTGGGGGCCGAGATCGACCTCGCGCAATCCATCTGCACCAAGGCCGCGACCAATCCCGAGACCGGCAAGGCCGAGGTGGTCGAGGCCGCCAACGACAATGGCGGCGGCCAGGTGGTGATCTCCGGCGCCCGCGCCGCCGTCGAGCGCGCCATCGAGATCGCCAGGGCGGAAGGCGTGAAGCGCGCCATGCTGCTGCCGGTCTCCGCCCCCTTCCATTGCGCGCTGATGGCCCCGGCGGCGGACGTGATGGCCGAGGCCCTCGCCAAGGCCGATCTGCGTGCCCCGATCGTGCCCGTGGTGGCGAACGTCACCGCCGCCAAGGCGATCGACCCGGTCGAGATCCGCGACCTTCTGGTCAAGCAGGTGACCGGCACGGTGCGCTGGCGCGAATGCGTCGCCGCCATGGCCGCGATGGGCTGCGACCGCTTCGTGGAAGTGGGCGCGGGCAAGGTGCTGACCGGGCTGATGAAGCGCAACGCGCCCGAGGCCACCGCGCTCGCCATCGGCACCCCCGCCGATGTCGAAGCCTTCCTGAAGAGCCTGTGAGCCTCCGGCCCGAGCCGACGGACGCGCCGACTGCCGCCGATGAAGCGGCGGTGCGCCCTTCGGCAGCTATTCCTTCCAGGCGCGCGGCTTGAATGCGCGCCTGGGCCATTCCCTCGCCGGCGTGATCGAGGATTGCCCGCCGGGCGAAACGCGGTGGTCCATGGCCAAGCGCCCGGACCGCGCCTGACAGGAGAGAGATTGATGTTCGACCTCACCGGCAAGACCGCGCTCGTCACCGGCGCCACCGGCGGCATCGGCGCGGGCGTCGCGCGCGCACTGCACGCGCAGGGCGCGACCGTCGCGATCACCGGCCGCCGCGCGGCGGAACTGGAGGCGCTGGCCGCCGAGCTCGGCAGCCGCGTCATCGTGGCACCCGCCGACCTTGCCGACCCGGCGGCGCCGGCCGCGCTGGTGGAGAAGATCGAGGGCGAGGCCGGCGGCCTCGACATCCTCGTGAACAATGCCGGCTTCACCCGCGACATGCTGGCGCTGCGCATGGGTGACGCCGACTGGAACGCGGTGCTGGAAGTGGACCTGACGGCGCCCTTCCGCCTGGCACGCGCGGCGCTGCGCGGGATGATGAAGAAGCGCCACGGGCGCATCGTCTCGATCGCCTCGATCGTCGGCGTCACCGGCAATGCGGGCCAGGCGAACTACGCCGCGGCGAAGGCGGGGCTGATCGGCATGTCGAAATCGCTCGCGCAGGAAGTCGCCACGCGCGGCGTGACGGTGAACGTCGTCGCCCCGGGCTTCGTGAAGACGGCGATGACGGACGTGCTGGGCGAGCAGCAGAAGGCCGCGCTGCTGTCGCGCATCCCGACGCAGCGCATGGGGACGCCGGAAGATATCGCGGCGGCGGTGGTGTACCTGGCCTCGAACGAGGCGGGCTGGGTCACCGGCCAGACCATCCATGTGAATGGCGGGATGGCGATGATCTGAGTCGGCGGCCGCCGACAGCGACCGCCTGAGTCTTCGCGTGCCTCGGGCGCCGGCGCGCGCCTGGCTTGCGCGCCCTATGCCAACGGCCGCTATTCGCGACCTTCGGCATCCGCCTTTGCGTGCCCTCAGATGCCGGGCGCAAACCTCCGGTTTGCCTGGCTTCGCCGGACCACCGGCGGGCCGCATTCCCGATCCCCGGTCACGTTGCAAGGCAAGGTGACCGGGTGCCCGTCGCGGCCTCGGCGCGATTCAGGAACTCGTGCCGCTGGTATTGGCTGTCGTGCCGCCGTCCACTGATGGTCCGGGCGCGGTCGCGCCTTGCGCTCCCGGCCCGACGCCAGGCATCGGGCCGATCCGGCGCGTCTCGCCGATTGTGCTTGCATTGCCGCGATCGTTTCGCGTATTCGCCGCGCCCTCGGCGGAACTCCTTCCGCCGAGGTTTCGTGTGTCACCCATGTCGCCGATCGCGTATCGCATCGTCGTCGCCTGCAATCCGGCTGGGTTTATGCCCGGACGGCAGGTGCGGCTGCGCGACCGCCTGATCGGCCCAGCGAAGTCGCACCCCGTCCTCGCCTGACACACCGCGGCGCGCATTCCGCGCCGTTCACCTCCCCAAGACTACGCAAGATCTGGAGTACACCCATGCGTCGCTCCGACCCGCTGGAGGCGCCTGCGCGCGAACTGGCCATGGCGGCCGGTCTCGACCCGGAGGCGCGCATCCCCAACCCCGACAAGCCCGGCAAGACCATGCCGGCCTGGACGCAGTTCCGCGATGCCGCGCGTACGGCACGCCGCGACGCGGCCCGCGCACGCGAGGCCGAGATCATGGCCGCGCAGCCCGAGGCGTATCGCGACGCGCCGCTGCAGATCTTCGGATCGCACGAGCCCGGCACCATCGAGCAGATGCGCAACTGCCTGCGCGTCGGCAACACGGTGGCGGCCGCGCTCTGCGCCGACGGGCATCTCGGCTACGCGCAGCCGGTCGGCGGCGTGATCGCCTATGAGGGCCAGGTCAGCATCAGCGGCGTCGGCTTCGACATCGGCTGCGGCAACCTCGCGGTGCGGCTCGACATGCCCGTCGCGCGGATCCGCGACGAAGTGCCGGACATCCTCGCCGGCATCCGCCGCACCATCTCCTTCGGCATCGGCCGCGCCAACGCCGCGCGCGTCGAGCACGAGGTGCTGGACGACGACGAGGCCTGGCATGCCGCCGACATGCGCGACTATCGCGGCAAGGCGGCGGCGCAGCTCGGCACCGTCGGCTCGGGCAACCACTATGTGGACCTGTTCGAGGACGAGGCCGGCCTGGTCTGGATCGGCGTGCATTTCGGCAGCCGCGGCCTGGGTCACACCAGCGCCACGCGCTACCTGAAGGCCGCCGGCGGGCGCGACGGCATGCACGTGCCGCCGACCGTGGTGGATGAGGGTTCGGAACTCGGCCAGCGCTACCTGGCCGCGATGGAACTCGCCGGCCGCTACGCCTATGCCGGGCGCGAATGGGTGGTGGAGCGCGTGCGCGCGATCATCGGTGGCGCCGTCACCGACAGCGTGCACAACCACCACAACTACGCCTGGAAGGAGACGCATGGCGGGCGCGAGCTGTGGGTCGTGCGCAAGGGCGCGACGCCGGCCTTCCCGGGCCAGCGCGGCTTCGTCGGCGGCTCGATGGGCGACGATGCGGTGATCCTGGAAGGGGTGGAGAGCGAGGCGTCGCGCGCCGCGCTCTTCTCCACCATCCATGGCGCCGGCCGCGTCACCAGCCGCAAGGAGGCGCATCGCCGCTTCACGCGCGAGCAGATGCGCGACTGGCTGCGCGATCGCGGCGTGCTGCTCTCCGGCGGCGACCTCGACGAGAGCCCGATGGCCTATCGCCGCCTGCCCGAGGTGCTGGACCACCACGCCGGCACGGTCCGCGTGCTGCATCGCCTGCGCCCCTTCGCGGTGGCGATGGCAGGACCCGGCGAGTTCGATCCCTTCAAGGATTGAGCGGACGGGGCGGAGGCCATCCGCCCCGTCCACCGGACGCCTCCATTCACCGCAGGGTCCGGGGGGCACGCATGCCCCCCGGCGGGGGCCCGGGGGCGGCGCCCCCGGCCTCATACCAGCGGCCGCTATTCGCGACCGCTGGTATGAAGCTCTTCCTGCCCTCAGACGCCGGGCGCAAACCTCCGGTTTGCCTGGCTTCGCCGGATCGCCGGCGGGCCGCAGTCGCGGCCTCGGCATGAGTCGGTGACTCATGCCGCGGGTATTATTCGGCCGCTGCCGGCTTTGGCTCGAGTCCTGCCGTCAGCACCGGCCACCGCGCGCAGGCGAACAGGAACCCCGCCATCATCGCATAGGCCAGCGCCACCCCCGGCGTGACCGCGAAGCCCACCGCCGGCCCGTGCATGAAACCGAAGAAGGTCAGCACCGCGCCGGCACCGGCGAAGCCCGCAGCGTGGATCCAGTCCTTCTCGATGACGAAGGCCGCGATGGCGGCGAGGATCAACCCCGACAGGATCGCGCCCTCGCCCAGCACTTCGAGCCCCGGATAGAGCACGCCGAGCCCCGCGAGCTTGTCCATGCCCACCGCATGCGCGTTGGTCCCCGCCGCGCCGAGCGCCCCGTCGATCAGCGTCTTCGCCCAGGCGGCAAGGTGCGGCACCAGCCCCAGCACCACGGCCGGCGCGTGCGATTTCGGCGTTTCCTGGAAGGCCTGCGCGCCGATCAGCATGCCGATGTAGAGCAGGATGGGCGAGATCGCGACGACCGGGATCAGGTCGAGCAGCAGCGAGACGACGCCGAGCCAGGTCACCACCAGCACGGCCAGCCCCGTCGCGGCGGAATATCCGATCCGCCCGCCCATCGCCTTCCAGCCCGGATGGCCGATGTAGACCGCGTTGATGAAGGGGTTGCCCATCAGGCAGCCGATCAGGCTGACGACGCCGTCCGCCGTCAGCACGCGCGTGGTCGGGAAGGCGTCGCCCGCGGCTTCCGCGCTCTCGACGTTGTCCATCGCCTCGACCAGGTCGTAGATGCCGAAGGGGATCGCGGTCACCAGGATGATACCGAGGAACTCGAAGCCGCCGAAGACATGCCCGACCGCCGGCAGCGGCACCGAGAAGCCGATATTCGCCAGGGCGGAGAACAGCGCATCCACGCTGCGCCCGCCTGTGCCGAGCCCGAACAGCGCCGCGAGCCAGCCCACCGCCATGCCGAAGGCGATCGCGACCAGCCCCGCTGGCGTGCCGCGCGGATAGCGCAAGCCCCCGAACCACGAGGCCAGCACGATGGCGAAGCAGGCGAGGCCGATCGCGGGCGTCATGAACATCTCGAGCGCCGGGCGCATGGAGATGAAGGTGATCGACACCCCCGCCAGCGTGCCGAGCAGCGCCGCGCGCGGCGTGATCTTCCGGATGTAGGGCGCGACGAAGCCGCCCGCCATCAGGATGAAGGACTGGATGAAGACCCAGGTGAGCCCGGCTTCCCACCCCTTGATCGGGTCGCCCGTGCGCTGCGCGATCGGCAGCATGATCACCAGCACGACGACGAACATGTGCGGCACCGAGATGCCGGAGGGCAGCGCGCAGACATCCTCGCGCCCCGTCCGCGCCGCCAGCCGGTACGCCAGGAACGCGTAGTACCAGGTCGACAGCGCCATCATCAGCCCGGCGGCCGGCAGGATGCGGCCGAAGACGATCTCGGGCGGGATGTTCAGCACGAAGCGCAACAGCCCGGTCAGCACCAGCAGGTTGACCAGGATGTTCGTGCCGAAGCCGAACAGCGCGTTCCAGTCGCCCGGCGTCCACAGCGCCGGGCGCGTCGTCGTGGCCGTCGTCATGCCCCAGTCCTTTCCAGCTCCGCGGTAGCGCCGCCCATGGCGGCCAGAAGGCGCGTGGTGTCCGACACCCAGCCGAAGATCCCGCCCTGCGCGCTGACCATGGCGAGGGCCGCGCGGTGGAACTCCGGGAAGTAGGAGGCGCAGGCATCGCCCATGACGAGGCAGCGGAAGCCGCGGTCATTGGCCTCGCGCAGGGTGGTGTGGACGCAGACCTCGGTGGTGACGCCGGCGAGGAGCAGCGCCTCGATGCCGCGATGGCGGAGCATCGGCTCGAGCTCGGTGGCGTAGAAGGCGCCCTTGCCGGGCTTGTCGATCACCGGCTCGCCGTCCAGCGGGACGAGGGCAGGGACGATGTCATGCCCCGGCTCGCCGCGGATCAGGATGCGCCCCATCGGCCCCGGGTCGCCGATGCGCCTGGACGGTGCGCCGCGGCCGACCTTGGCGGGCGGCGCATCGGAAAGATCCGGCCGATGCCCCTCCCGCGTGTGGATGACCAGCATTCCGGCGGCCCGCGCCGCCTCCAGCAGCATCCGGCACGGCGCGATGGCCGCGGCGAGCAGCGACACGTCGTTGCCCAGCGTCTCCCCGAAGCCGCCTGGCTCCAGGAAGTCGCGCTGCATGTCGATGACGATGACGGCCGTGCGCGCGGGATCGAGCGCGATCGCCGAAGGTTCCGCCTGGACGAGGATGGGCATGGCATGCCTCCGCGGCACCGAGGTCATGGGCGACGCAAGGGGCGTGCCAGGTGCCCGCAACGATGGATGAAGCGTTTCGCAGAGCCGCGGGCCGCCGCACTGCATCATTTCCGCGCAGCCCTGCGACTTCGCTCGCCAGCGACGGCCTTGCACGCGTGTGGCCGTGGTTTGTCTTTCATGCACGTGAAACGTGCGGAGCCAGCATAAATTTCCACATTCGCGCGAGTGCTGCTCCGGCTAGCCTCCGGCCGCTCTCCTCACGGGATCTCGACGCATGACCTACACGATCGGCCTCGGCCTCCTCGGCCACGCCAGGCAGTGGTACCTTCCGGGCACCGACACGGGGGCCCTGCCTCCGCCGCCCGCGGATGATGCGCCGCCTCTGCTGCACGCCATCGTCGAGACCAACACCTCGCCCGTTCCTTCCGATCCGCTCTTCGGCGGCCTCGTGCAGGTCATCGAGACGAGCGAGCGCATCACGGTGGACGTGCTCGGCGCCTGGAACAGCGTGAAGAACGGCACCTTCGTCTCCGAAGGGGCCGAGAGCCTCGTCATGTCCGGCTTCGTCCATGCCGACGTGATGCTGGGCGGGGAGGGCAATTCCTCCGTGCTGCTGCTGGGCGCGAAGCGCGGCAATGTCGTCACCGGCGCAGGCGATGACGTCGTGAACATCCAGGTCGCGACCAACGGCGCCGAGTGGGTGAACGAGTTCCGCCTCGCGACCGGCGAAGGCGGCGACACGGTCATCCTCGGCGCGCTCGACATCGCCGCCGCGGCCGCCTTCGACAGCACCTTCGCCGCCACGACCCACGGGGCGGGCGACTTCACCGGCAATGCCGCGGGAACGCTCGTCATCGCCGATCTGGGCGGTGGCGATGACCGGTTCGTGGCACGGGGCGAGAGCCGCGATCACGTCCTCGGCGGGGCCGGCGGGGACATCATCGATGCCGGCGGCGGCGCGGACACGCTCGCGGGCGGTGAGGAGGCGGACATCTTCTTCTTCGCCCGCGGCGACGGCCAGGATGTGATCGTCGACTTCGCGCCCGGCGAGGACAGGTTGCTGTTCCGGGATCTCGACCCCGGCGAGATCGAGGCGATCCTGGCCGGCGCCGTGGAGCAGGATGGCGGCACGCTGCTGGCGCGGGGCGCCGACAGTGTCCTCCTGCTCGACCTGCTGCCGTCGGCCCTGACCCCGGCGGATTTCCTTTAGGGTCCTGCCTCCGAACTCCGCCGGACCTCGTCCTCGGCCCCGGCGATCGGACCAAGTTCCGGTTTCCAAAGGCCTTTCGGCCCTTGGCGGGGGTGGAGGGGGCAGAGCCCCCTCCCGGCCGCAAACCCTGCAGGCCGAAGCCGCCCGTCACCTCGGTGCCGCAGCCCGTTCGAGCCGGTCGTTGATCGCTGCCCCCAGCCCCTCCATCGGCACCGGCATCACCGCGATCCGCGCAAGCCCGCGCCGCCCGCCCTCCGCGTCCAGCCAGCGCAGCCCGGCAAAGAGCCGCGCGGCGGCTTCCTTCAGGTCGCGCGCCTCGGACATCTGCCACACGGCGCCTGCCCCAGGCAGGGCGGGCCCGAAGGCGAGCAGCGCCTCCTCCGGTGCCGCCTCCGTCGCGTTGAGCCGCACCGGCAGGGACGGCGCGTAGTGCGACAGCATCATCCCCGGGGAGCGCAGCGTGCGCGTCTTCTCGGCGGCCGACAAAGGCAGCGGCCGCGCCACCGGGCCGATCACCGCCTCGATCGCCTCCGCCGGCACCCCGCCGGGCCGCAGCAGCGCCGCGCCGCCGGCGGCGAGGTGCAGCACGGTGCTTTCCACCCCGACCTCGCAGGGGCCGCCGTCCAGCACCGCCGCGATCCGGCCGCCGAGCCCGTCCAGCACGTGCTGCGCCGTGGTCGGGCTGACCTGGCCGGAGCGGTTGGCCGACGGCCCCACCACCGGCATGCCCGCCGCGCGCAGCAGCGCGAGCGCGAGCGGATGCCCCGGCACCCGCACCGCCAGCGTGTCGAGCCCCGCGCCCGCCAGCAGGTCGACGTCGCATTCCGGCCGGCGCGGCAGCACCAGGGTCAGCGGCCCCGGCCAGAAGCGTTCCGCCAGCGCCCGCGCACGGTCATCCGCCACCACCTCGGCGCAGGCCGCCTCGGCGTCGGGGAAGTGGCAGATCAGCGGGTTGAAATGCGGCCGGCCCTTGGCCTCGAAGACGGCGGCGACGGCCTTTCCGTTCCGTGCATCGGCGCCCAGGCCGTAGACCGTCTCGGTCGGGAAGGCGACGAGTTCGCCTGCGCGCAGCAATTCCGCCGCGCGGGCCACGTCGTCCGGCCCCAGCATCAGCGTCACGGGCGCAGCCCCTCGCAGACGAAGCCGGGGTTCGCCCAGCCGGGCTTGCCATAGCGCAGGGGATTGCCGCCTTCGAGCAGCCGCAGCGTGCCGCCGGCGGCTTCCAGCACGGCGTGCGGCGCCGCGGTGTCCCATTCCATGGTCCGCCCGAAGCGCGGATAGAGGTCGGCGCTGCCCTCGGCGACCCGGCAGAACTTCTCCGCCGAGCCGATGTTGACGATGCGCGCCACCTGCCGGCCCGCGAGGAAGCGGTCCATGCGGGGGTCGTCCCGGTAGTGGTGGCTGCCCATCACGGTCAGCCCCTCGGGCGGCACGGCGCGGGCGGAGATCGGCCGCTCCCCCGTGGCGTCGCGCTTCCAGGCGCCGGCGCCGAGGCGGCCCCAGAACACCTCGCCGGTGGCCGGGATGGCGACGGCGCCGAGTACCGGCCGCCCGTCCTCGACCAGCCCGATGTTGACGGTGAAATTGTCCCGTCCGGCGGCGAATTCCCGCGTGCCGTCCAGCGGGTCGACCAGCCAGAAGCGATGGCCGGGATCGGTGGGCGCGGTGCCGGCCTCGATCTCCTCCTCGGCGATAACCGGGATGGCGGGGGCGGCGGCGCGCAGGCCCTCGACGATCAGCGCCTCGGCGATGCGGTCCGCCTCGGTGACCGGGGATCGGTCGGTCTTGCGCTCCACCGCGAAGCCGGCGGCGCGCACCGCATTGATGGCGGCGGCGGCCTCCGCGGCCAGGCGGACGGCAAGGGCGAGCAGGGCATCGTGATCCATGCGCCCCGTGTGGCGTCAGGCGGCGCGGCCCGCAAGCCCCGCCCGGCCGGGCTCGCGGGCCGCGCCCCTGGCCGGCCCGGGGCGCGCTGCGTAAGGTGACCGTCACAAGACATCGCCGGTCCGGAGTCCCCATGCCAGACATCGCCTTCGTGAAGCCCGCCCTGCCGCGCAGCGGCGCCCTGGTGCTGCCGCTGACCGAGGAGGCGCCGCTCGCCGGTCTCGCGAAGCAGGCGGACGAGGCGGCGGGCGGGGCGATTGCGCGCGGGCTGGAGGCCGCGAAGTTCAAGGGCCGCAAGGGCCAGACCGCGACCCTCTGGGCACCGGGCGCCGGGCTGAGCAAGGTGGTGGCGATCGGGCTCGGCAAGGCGGCAGACCTTGCCGCCACCGGCGCCGAGGCGGGCGGCGGGGCCATCGCCGGCCCGCTCGCGCAGGAACGCGAGGCCGTGGTCGCGGCGGACGGGCTGGCGCCGGCGCTTGCCGCCTCGCTCGCATTGGGCGTGCTGCTGAAGTCCTACCGCTTCGACCGCTACCGCACGACGGAGAAGGAGGAGGACAAGCCGAAGCTCGAGCGCGTCGCCGTCGCGACCTCCGACGCGACCAAGGCGAAGGCCGCCTTCGCCCCGATGCAGGCAGTGGCGGACGGGGTGTTCGTGACGCGCGACCTGGTGTCCGAACCGCCCAACGTGCTGACGCCGGCCGAATGCGCCGAACGTTGCAAGGCGCTGACCAAGCTCGGCGTCGAGGTCGAGATCCTCGGCCCGAAGGAGATGCGGAAGCTCGGCTTCGGCGCGCTGCTCGGCGTCGCGCAGGGCAGCGCGAACGAACCGCGCATGGTGGTGATGAAGTGGAACGGCGCGGCCAAGGGCAAGAAGCCGGGCAAGCCGGTCGCCTTCATCGGCAAGGGCGTGACCTTCGACACCGGCGGCATCTCCATCAAGCCCGCCGGCGGCATGGAGGACATGAAGTGGGACATGGCCGGCGCCGGCACGGTGATCGGGCTGATGGCGGCGCTCGCCGGGCGCAAGGCGAAGGCGGACGTGGTCGGCCTCGTCGGGCTGGTGGAGAACATGCCCTCCGGCACCGCGCAGCGGCCGGGCGACGTGGTGACGACCGCCTCGGGCCAGACGGTGGAAGTGATCAATACCGACGCCGAGGGGCGGCTCGTCCTCGCCGACGTGATCCACTACTGCATCGAGAAGCACGACCCGCGCTTCATGGTCGATCTCGCCACGCTGACCGGCGCCATCATCATCGCTCTCGGCCATGAGCACGCCGGCCTGTTCTCGAACGACGACACGCTGGCCCAGCGCATCGAGGCCGCCGGCAAGGCGGTCGGCGAGGCAGCCTGGCGCATGCCGCTCGGCGAGGCCTATGACAAGCAGATCAAGTCCGACATCGCCGACATGAAGAATGTCGGCGGCCGGCCGGGCGGTTCGATCACCGCGGCGCAATTCATCCAGCGCTTCGTGCAGGGGCGGCCCTGGGCGCATCTCGACATCGCCGGGACGGCCTGGAGCAACAAGGACCTGCCGACCGCGCCGAAGGGGGCGACCGCCTACGGCGTGCGGATGCTCGACCGCCTGGTCGCGGAGTACTACGAGGGCTGAGCGTGACGCCATGATCGCCGTCCATTTCCGCCGCGGCGCGCCAGGGGCCGAACCGCCCTGTGTCGTGCCCGTCGCGGAGGGCGCGGCGGTCCCGTCCGGGCTGGCCGCGGCTGCCGCGGCGGCACGCTTCACCGGCCGGGCCGATGCGGTGCTGGACCTGACGGGACCGCCGCGCCGGCTGCTCGTCGGCCTCGGCACCGCGCCGACGCCGCTCGCGCACGAGACCGCCGGCGCCGCGGCCGCGCTGGCCGCGGGGGAGGCGACGGAGCTTTCCGTGGCGGCGGAAGGTGTCGCGCCGGAGGATGCGGCGTCGCTCGCTGCCGGCATCGCCCTCGGCGCCTGGCACTTCGATGCCCTGCGCACGAGGGACGTGCCGAAGCGGCTGCGGCGCCTGACAGTCCGCACCGGGCAGCCGGAGGCGGCGGAGGCGGCCTTCGCGCGGCTCGCCCCCGGTGTCGCCGGTTGCCTGCTCGCGCGCGAACTGACCGTGGAGCCCGCCAACCGGCTGACCACGCGCGCCTTCGCCGAACGGCTGGAGGGGCTCGCCGAGGAGGGTATCGACGTCGAGATCCACGGCCGCAAATGGCTGGAGCAGCATGGCTTCGGCGCGCTGCTCGCGGTGGGCGGCGGCAGCGACAGCCCGCCGCGCCTCGTCGTGCTGCGCTGGCGCGGCGTGCTGCCCGTGCCGCCCGTCGCCCTTGTCGGCAAGGGGATCGTCTTCGACACCGGCGGCGTCTCGATCAAGCCCGCGGCGGGGATGGAGGCGATGCGCGCCGACATGGCGGGCGCGGCCGCCTGCGCGGGCGCGATGCTGGCATTGGCGCGGCGGGGATCCCCCGCGCCCGCGGTCGCCGTGCTGGCGATCGCGGAGAACGCGACCGGTGCGCGATCCTATCGCCCCGGCGACGTGATCCGTACCGCCTCCCGCCGCACGGTGGAGGTGATCGACACCGATGCCGAAGGACGGCTGGTGCTCGCCGATGCGCTGCACCATGCCATCACGCGCTTCCGCCCGCGCGCGGTGATCGACCTGGCGACGCTGACCGGATCGGTCGTCACCGCGCTGGGCCACCATCGCGCCGGGCTGTTCGGTACCGAGGCGGCGCTGATGGCCGCGGCAGCAGCGGCCGGGGAGGCGGTGGGCGAGAGGCTCTGGCCGCTGCCGATCGGCGCGCGGCATCGCGAGGACCTGGCCTCCGGCATCGCCGACCTGCGGCAATGCGCGCCGGCGAGCAGCGGCGCCTTCGGCGGGCGGCTGGTGCCCGACGCCTGCCACGCCGCGGCCTTCCTGCGCGAGTTCGCCGGCGAGGTGCCCTGGGCGCATCTCGACATCGCCGGCGTGGACACGGCGGAGGCGCCGCATGCGCTCGGACCGGCCGGGCCCACCGGCTTCGGCGCGCGGCTGCTGGACCGTCTGGTGGCGATGCGCTTCGAGCAGGAGACATGAGCATGCGGATGCGAATTCTCTGGCCGGCCTTCGCGCTGCTCGCCCTGCCGGTGGCCGCGCAGGGCCAAGCGCTCGTCGCCTGCGAACCGCTGGAGGCGACGTCCCGCCCAGGCATCATGCCCACCAGGGCCTATGCCGTGGAGATCGAGGGCGGCACGCTGCGCCGGATGGTGCTGACGCTGGCGAACGGCCAGCGCTCGACCACCGAATTCATGCCGATGTCGGGCGGGGTGTCGGTCCGCCTCATCACCTTCCCCGATCCGCGCGATGCGACGCGCGTGACCGCCGTGTTCAACCGCGCGGTCGTCAGCCCGGACGGCACCGTGCTGGTCGAGACCTGGCTGCGCCAGGCCGGGGATGCGGCGCCGGCGCACAACTTCTACCGCCTGCGCTGCCCGTTGGGCGGCGCGACCAAGTAGCCGCATGGCGGAGATCGGCTTCTACCACCTGACGCGGACCAGGCTGGAGCAGGCGCTGCCGAAGCTGCTCGGCCGCGTGCTGCAATCCGGCGGCCGCGCCTTCGTGCTGTGCGGGGAAGGCGAGCGCGCCAAGGCGCTCGATGCCGCGCTGTGGACGGTGGCGGACCCGGATTGGCTGCCGCACGGCCTGGCGGGCGGGGAAAACGACCCGCTGCAGCCGATCCTGCTCGGCACCGCCGATGTCCCGCCGGGCAACGGGGCGCGCTTCCTCTTCCTGGTGGATGGGGCGGAGAGCGCGCGGCTCGGCGACTACGACCGGGTGTTCGACCTTTTCGACGGTGGGGACGAGGCAGCGGTCGCCGCCGCGCGTCGTCGCTGGGCCGCGGCCAAGGCGGGTGGGCATGCGCTCGCCTACTGGCAACAGGGCGCCGGCGGCTGGGAGAGGAAGACCTGAGGGACGGCTTGAGGATGCGCCGAAAGGCGCAGTCTCGATGCCGGCACCGGCCCGCGCCGCCGGCCGCCCGCCCATCCCGCATGCCGGCCGCAGGTGGCCGGCCGCTCGCGGTTTCGCCCGACCACGCGATGCTGGTGGACGAGGTGCTGGTGCCTGCCGAATTGCTGGTCGACGGCGTTCGCGTCATCCGCCAGCCGCCGCGCGGCTCCGTCACCTAGTTCCATGTCGAACTGGACCAGCACGACGTCATGGTGGCGAACGGCGCCCCCGCGGAATCCTGCCTCGACATGGGCAACCGCGCGGCATTCGCGAATGCCGGGGTGCTGCGGATGCTGCACGCCGATCTCCGTCCCGTGGCCGGCCACGCGGTCGACGGCTGCTGTCCGCGCGCGACCGAGGGCCCGACGCTCGAGAATGCGCGCCTGACCATTGCCGCGCGGAGCGTCATCGCGGCGTGACAGCCGCGCGGGGGGGGGCGGCGCGGCCGGACGGGGGCCTCGGCCCCTGCGCCTGCCCGGTCGGCGCGAGAGAGCATCGACCGCCCGGGCTGCCGCCCAGGCGGATGGCGCGCCTGCCGGTCCGGTCAGCCCTGCAGACGGATCCCGGTCAGCTCCACCAGGCGCCGCCAGCGGGCCACTTCGTCCCGCTGGAAGGCGGCGAAGGCGTCGGACGGCAGGGGAGCCGCCACGAAGCCCTGGCCGTTCAGCCTCTCCCGCATCGCCGGCGCCGCCAGGATGCCCATCAGCGCATCGGACAGGCGGGTGACGACCTCCGCCGGGGTGCGCGCCGGGGCCCAGAGGCCGAACCAGGCATCGACGGCGAGATCCTGCGCGTTCAGCTCGGCGAAGGTCGGCACGTCCGGCGTTTCCGGCAGGCGTGCGGGTGCCCCGATGCCGAGGGCGCGCAGCCGCCCGTCGCGCACCAGCGCGACCACCTGGGGCCAGGTGGAGACGAAGAAGTCCACAGTGCCTGAGACCGTGTCCGTCGTCGCCTGCGCGCCGCCGCGATAGGGCACGTGCGTCGCTTCCATCCGTTCGCGCCGGACGAAGGTCTCGGCGATCACGTGGCTGGCCGAGCCGGCGCCGGAGGAGGCATAGGTCACCCGCCCGCCGTCGCGTCCCTTCGCTGCCAGTTCCGCCAGGGTCCGCGCGCCGTTGGCCGGCACGACGATCGCGTGGTGCACGGCGGCGAGGCGCGCGATCGGTGCGAAATCGGCCACCGGGTCGAAGGGCAGGGAGGGCAGCATCGCGGCATTGGCCGCATGCGTCTGGTTGTTGCCGAGCGAGAGCGTGTAGCCGTCCGCCGCGGCCTGTGCGACGGCCTGGGTGCCGACCACCGCCGCACCGCCGGGGCGATTGTCCACCACGAAGGTGCTGCCCGGGATCGCTTCCTGCAGCGCGGCGGCGAGGCCACGCGCCAGCACGTCGGTCGATCCCCCCGGCGGATAGGCGACGACAATGCGCACCGGGCGGGACGGCCAAGCCTGGGCGCGCACGGCGGCGGGCAGGGCGAGCACAGGGGTGGCGAGCAGCGCGCGGCGGCGGATCATGGCGGTCTCCTCCCGACGGCGCGAACGCGCCGGTCTTCGCGGCCCTGTAAGCCGATCCCGCGCCGGCGGTCCAGACGCGCGCGCCGGCTGTCACGCATCCTTTCGTTGTTTTCCATCGCGCGCAGGGACTAGCCTCGAAGCTCGGTACGAAGGGAGGGACGTGATGGACGTCATCGACTCGCTTCGGACGGGTGAAGCTGCCAAGAAGCCTCGCCCGCAGGTTGCGAAACTGCAGGAGCCGCCGACCGGGCGCGCCCTCTGGCCCACCTTCATGCGACGCACCCTGGATGAGGAAGACCTCCGGCGCTGCCAGCCGCCGTCGCCGCCGCGGGTGGCGAAGGCCGGTTGAGCTGCCGCGGCGCCGCGCCATGCGGGCGGGGCTCTCCGCCGGCCCGGCATGGGGGTTCGCGGAACGGCTGGCGTTCGCATCGGGTCGCGGCAACCGGCCAGGCCGCCCGTCGTCGTGAGCATTTTCGGCCGACCGGGTGAATCCGCCTGGGCGGGATCTGATGCGATTTCCCGCGCGACTGCCGCACCAACCCGGCGCGGGGGTGACGTTCGCCCTGCCGATGACCCGCCATCGGCAGGATCCGTTGGCATCAGGCGGCGTCGAGCCGGGCCGAGAGGTCGAGCCATTCCTCCTCGAGCGTCGCGATCTCCTTCGCGATCGCGGCGCGGCGGGTATTGGCCCAGGCGATATCCTCCGGCTTGAAGCGGGCATAGGTCGCGGGATCGGAAAGGCGCTTCTCGATCAGCGCGTCCTCGCGGGCGAGCTTGTCGAGCGCTGCTTCGACCTCCTTCAGCCGGGCGCGCAGGGGGGCGGTGGCAACGCGCGTGCCGGCACGTTCACGGCGGGCCTCGGCGCGGGCATCGCCATTCTCAGTCCTCGCGCCGCCGCGCGCGCGTTCGGCGAGCAGCGCGCGGTAGTCGTCGAGGTCGCCGTCGAAGTCGGTAACCGCCCCGTTCGCCACCAGCCAGAGCCGGTCGGCGGCGAGTTCGACCAGATGCGGGTCGTGGGTGATCAGCACCACGGCGCCGGCGTAGTCGGCCAGCGCCTTCACCAGCGCCTCGCGCGCATCGATGTCGAGGTGGTTGGTTGGTTCGTCGAGGATCAGCAGTTGCGGCGCGTCGCGGGTCGTCAGGGCGAGCAGCAGGCGGGCCTTCTCGCCGCCGGACAATGCGGTGATGCGATTGTCGGCGCGGTCGGCATCGAGGCCGAAGCGGGCCAGTTGCGATCGGCACTGCGTCTCGGTCGCCTTGGGCAGGGCTGCCTGCATGTGGGTCAGCGGCGTCCCGGCGAGGTCGAGTTCTTCCGCCTGGTGCTGCGCGAAATACCCGACGCGCAGGCGCGCATTGCGGAAATGCGTACCGCCTTCGGGCTGCAACCGCCCGGCGAGCAACTTGGCGAGCGTCGACTTGCCGTTTCCATTGGCCCCCAGCAGCGCGATGCGATCGTCCTGATCGAGGCGCAGGTGGAGGTTGCGCAGGATGGGCGTGCCACCATAGCCGACCGAACAGCCGTTGAGGGAGAGGATCGGCGGCGGCAGCTCGTCCGGCGAAGGGAAGGCGAAGCGGACGGGGGTGTCCTCGACCACCGCCTCGATCGGCGGCATGCGTTCCAGCGCCTTGATGCGGGACTGCGCCTGGCGAGCCTTGGAGGCCTTGTAGCGAAAGCGGTCGATGAAGGACTGGATATGGGCGCGCTCGGCGGCGATGCGTTCGTTGGCGGCGGCCTGCTGGGCCTGGCGTTCGGCGCGCATCCGCACGAAATCGGCGAAGTTGCCCTGGTAGAGGGTGATCTTCTGCTGATCGAGATGCGCGATGGAATCGACGCAGCGTTCCAGCAGGCCGCGATCGTGGCTGACCACGATGGCCGCGCCGGAAAAGCGCTGCAGCCAGGATTCCAGCCACATCGTCGCTTCGAGGTCGAGGTGGTTGGTCGGTTCGTCGAGCAGCAGCAACTCGGGTTCGAGGAAGAGTGCGCGGGCGAGGGCGACGCGCATGCGCCAGCCACCGGAGAATTCGCGCGAGGGTCGCGCCTGCGCCGTCGCGTCGAAACCGAGTCCGGAGAGGATCGCGCCCGCGCGGGCCGGGGCGCTGTCGGCGCGGATGGCGATCAGCCGGTCATGGATCTCGGCGAGGCGCGCCGGGTCGGGATGGCTGTCGGCCTCGGCGAGCAGGGCGGCGCGTTCGGTGTCGGCGGCGAGGACGACGTCGAGCAGGGCCTCGTCGCCGCCCGGAGCTTCCTGCGCCACATGCGCCATGCGGGCGCGGGCGGCGAGGCGGATCTCCCCGCCATCGGGCTGGAGGTCGCCGGTGACCGCCTTCAGCAGGGTGGACTTGCCGGCGCCGTTACGGCCGACGAGGCCAACCTTGCGGCCATCGTCGATCTGCAGGTTCGCACCCTCCAGCAGCGGCCGGCCGGCGATGCGGATGGTCAGGTCGCGGATGGTCAGGACGGTCATGGGGTCGCGGTTCTAGCGGGCCTGGGCGCCGCTGTCATACCGGCAGGCCCTTCCGATGGTCAGGACGCCGGAAGGCCCGGCGGCATGGCGCGCAGGGCTGGCGCGGCGGCTGCGCAGGAGACGGGGAGGCCGGGACGGCGTCAGCCGAAAGGCGGGCCGGCATCGGTCATGCCGCGGGGGTTGCGCGGCAGCCGCATCCCGCCTATCGGGCGCCCCGACTCTGAAAAGACCGAGGACAGCCCCATGGCCATCGAACGCACCTTTTCCATCATCAAGCCGGACGCGACCCGCCGCAACCTGACGGGCGCCATCAACGCCATCTTCGAGAAGAACGGCCTCGCCATCGTCGCGCAGAAGCGCATCTGGATGTCCCGCGCGCACGCCAAGAAGTTCTACGAAGTGCACGCCGAGCGCCCCTTCTACAACGACCTGGTGGACTTCATGGTCTCCGGCCCGGTGGTGGTGCAGGTGCTGGAAGGCGAGAACGCCGTGGCGAAGAACCGCGAGCTGATGGGCGCGACCAACCCGGCCAATGCCGCCGAGGGTACCATCCGCAAGCTGTTCGCCGAGAGCATCGAGGCGAATTCCGTGCACGGGTCCGACAGCGTCGAGAATGCGGCGATCGAAATCGCCTACTTCTTTGCCGGCTACGAGATCGTCGGCTGACACCGAGGCGCCTCGGCGCCGGCTGAATCTCAGGGGCGGGCGCCGATGCGCCCCGGCGCCGGCCCGCACCGCGCGGAACGGCGCAGGGCCGCCGCCGGCGGATCAGATGCGGCCGGGATGTTCATCCCGCCGCGCCCGGTTCGAGGGATCGCTGGAGAATGTGCCGTACGGCGCATTCCGGGGTCCGGCCCGCACCCCCCCCATGCGGCGACCCAGAGACGGTCTCGCCGATGGGTGGCCGGGCCGGTGCCCGCATTCCCGAACGGTTTCTCAGCGGCTGAGGCCCAGCACCACCGGATGATCGGCGTCGCCGTGCTCGAAGGCGACCCAGACCTCGGACCCGAGGCCGACAGCGGTGCCGGGGGTTGCGCCGAAGGGCGTGCAGACCGCGGCCCAGATCCCGCCCGAGCCCGCCAGGGCCGGCAACTGGATGCGGACCCGGCCCGCGCCCGAGGGATCCGCGGTGTCGGTGACGATCCCGCGCGCCAAACCGTTGATCGCGGCCATGTGGCCCTCCTTCGCTTCGCTCCACGGCAGCCTTGCGCAGATCGCGGCGGCCGTGCGAGCCGCCTCCCCGAATGCTACGCCTCATGCCGAACCGGGCGCAGCATGGCCGACGCGTGCGCGGGCGCGATGACCGTGGTCACGGCGCGGTCCGGCATCCGTCCCGATGGCCACCGCCTTTGCGTGCGGCGCGGCGCACCGGGGCAGGGGCGCGGTTCCTCGGCAGGCCGATCGCGGCCGACGCTGACGCCACGTTAAGGCCGCGCGGTGCCTCATGACCGCTCCGGTCGAGGAGGCTTGGTCGCATGGATCGCACGGTGACGCGCGCCGCGCAGATGGAAGGGCAGGTGGATCCGGCGGCGGACCTCGCGGCGGCGCTCGCCGCCGGCGGCGTCGGCCTGCGGCTCGATCTGCAGCCGATCTGCGCGGCGAGCAGCCTGACGCCCGTCGGCTACGAGGCGCTGCTGCGCTGGGAGCACCCGGTCCTCGGCGCCGTATCGGCGCTCGATACCCTGGCCGCCGCGGAGGCCGGGGGGCGGATCGTCGCTCTCGAAGCCTGGACCCTGGTCACCGCTTTCCGGCTGCGCGCGAGCTGGCCGTCAGGCGGGCCCTACCTGGCGGTGAACGTCTCGGCCGCCGGCATCCTCGAGGGGCATGCGGCACCGATGATCCGGGCGGCGCTGGGCGCTACTGGCGTCGAGCCGCGCGGGATTCTCGTGGAACTGCCCGAGGCCGCGGTGGCACGGGATATCCCGGCGGCGCTGGACCTGACGGGTGCGATCCGGCGGCTCGGCATCGCGGCGGCGCTCGATGATTTCGGCGGCACCCACGGCTCGGCGCGCATCCTGCGCGACATCGCCTTCGCGGCGGTCAAGATCGATCCCGAACTGACCGGGGGGCTCGAAGGCGGCGGCCCGGCGGCAGGCCGCGCCCGCGCGATGGTCACCGCAGTGGTGGAAATGGCGCACGCCATGGGCGCCACCGCCATCGCCGAGGCGGTGGAAACCGCCGGGCAGATGAGCGCGTTGCGCGATGCGGGCTGCGATGCCCTGCAGGGCTGGCTGCTCGGACGCCCGGGTCCGGCGACCTGAGCGCCCGCGGCGGCCTCGGGGGACCACTTGAGAATGCGCCGCTCGGCGCATTCTCAAGCGGCCTCTCAACCCCAGAAGACGTAGATGCCCACCAGAAGCACGGCGATGGCGACGACCGAGTAGGTCACGAAACTCGTGAATCCGGCCCAGCTCTGCTGGCGCTCGGCGAGGATGTCGCCGGCCTTCACTTCCACGAATTCGTAGGTCTGCTGTTCGGCCACGATACGCCCCCAACCTCGCTTGCTGGCCTCAGCCTTTAGAAAGCCCGGACGGGATCGGCAAGGGGTTGGCGAGAACGCCCTCCGCCGGCGCGCAATCCCTCAGCCTGGCGCAGCCGTCCTGCACGCTCACCCGGCCGGCGGCGAGCCAGGCGAGCGCGGCCGGATACAGCCGGTGCTCCTGCGCCAGCACGCGCGCGGCGAGGCTCGCCTCGGTGTCGCCCGGCAGCACCGGGACGGCGGCCTGGGCGAGGATCGGCCCCTCATCCACCCCGGCATTGACCAGGTGCACGGTGCAGCCATGCAGCCGCACCCCGGCGGCGAGCGCGCGGGCATGGGTGTCGAGTCCCGGGAAGGCCGGCAGCAGGGAGGGGTGGACGTTGATCATCCGTCCTTCCCATCGCGAGACGAAGCCTTCCGTCAGCACGCGCATGAAGCCGGCGAGGGCGATGATCTCGGCGCCGTGGCGGGCGAGCTCGGCTTCCATCGCCGCCTCGAATCCGGGGCGGTCGCCCCGGAAGGCGCGGCTTTCCACCACCGCCGTCGGCACGCCGCGCGCGGCGGCATGCGCGAGCCCGGCGGCATCGGCGCGGTTCGACAGCACCAGCGCGATCTCGGCCGGATAGGCTGGATCGGACGCGGCGGCGAGCAGCGCCGCCATGTTCGATCCGCGCCCCGAGATCAGCACCGCGACGCGGCGGCGCGCCGGGCTCATGCCCCGCGCGGCCAGGCGGCGGGGAGGGCGTCGATGCGGATGGCGGCCGCGCCTTCGGAGGCTTCCAGCGCGCCGATGCGGAAAACGCGCTCGCCGGCGGCTTCGAGCATGGAGGCGGCCTCGCCGGCGCGTGCCGCCGGGACGGCGATCACCATGCCGAGGCCGCAGTTGAAGACGCGCAGCATCTCCTCCGCCGTGACGTTCCCGGCCTCGGCGAGGAAGGCGAAGACCGGCGGCACCGGCCAGGACGTCCCGTCGAGCACGGCGGTGAGGCCCGCCGGCAGCACGCGCGGCAGGTTGCCGGGCAGGCCGCCGCCGGTGATGTGCGCCGCCGCCTTGAGCAGCCCGGCGCGGTGCAGCGCCAGCAGCGGCTTCACATAGACGCGGGTCGGCTCCAGCAGCGCCTCGCCCAGCGTCCTGCCGGGGGCGAAGGGCGCGGCGTCGGCGAGCGTCAGGCCGCGCGCCTCCAGCACCCGCCGTACCAGGGAGAAGCCGTTGGAATGCACGCCGGAGGAGGCGAGTCCGAGCAGCACGTCCCCCGCCGCGACGCCTGCCGGCAGCAATGCGGTGCGTTCCGCCGCGCCGACCGAGAATCCGGCAAGGTCGTAGTCGCCCTTGGCGTACATGCCGGGCATCTCGGCCGTCTCGCCGCCCACCAGGGCGCAGCCGGCCTGCCGGCAGCCTTCGGCGATGCCCGCGATGACATCCTTCGCGGCCGCGACCTCAAGCTTCCCGGTGGCGAAATAATCGAGGAAGAAGAGCGGCTCGGCGCCCTGCACCACCAGGTCGTTCACGCACATGGCGACGAGGTCGATGCCGACGGTGGCGTGGATCCCGGCCTCGATGGCGACGCGCAGCTTGGTGCCGACGCCGTCGGTGGAGGAGACGAGCACCGGGTCCTTGAACCCCGCCGCCTTGAGGTCGAACAGCGCGCCGAAGCCGCCCAATCCGCCCATGGTGCCGGCGCGGTCGGTGGCGCGGGCGAGCGGCTTGATCGCCTCGACCAGCGCATCGCCGGCCTCGATGTCCACGCCCGCCGCGCGATAGGTGAGGGAGGGAGACGGGGAACTGGTCAGGGCGGCCTCCGATCGGCTATGGGCTAGGGCTGAGGCGGCACGGATCCGGCGCCGCGGGGCGGCCGCTCTCGGCCGCTGTCAGGAAATGGGGAAGGCTATGCCGCTCAAGGGTCGTCTCGCGCCGGCGCGCGGAAAGAACCATGCGGCGGCGCTCATCGCAACCGCCCTGCTTTCCCTGGCCGTGCCCGGCATCGCTCGGGCCCAGGAGGCACCGGCCGCACCGGCCGCGCCGGCCGCGCCGGCCGCCCTGTCCTTCACCCAGCGCGGCGTCCCGGCCGAGGCGACGGCGGAGAACGGCGTGATCGCGCGCGAACGCGCCTTCGTGGCGGGCCGCCGCGCGGCCTGGGAACGGATCGCGGGCGCCGCCGGCGTGACGCGCCAGCTCTCCGACGCGCAGATCGAGGCGATGGTGAGCTCCATCATCATCGAGGAGGAACGCACCTCCCCTACGCGCTACGCCGGGCGGATCACGGTCAACTTCAACCCGGCGCGCGCCCGCAGCTATCTTGGCAGCGCCGGCACGGCGGAGGGCGGCACGGTATCCTCCGGCGCCACGGAGGGCGACGCGGTGCCGCGGCCAGGCCCCCCCGTGGCGGTGGCGTCGACGGTCGATGCGGTCGCGCTCTACGGCTCGCTCAACGAATGGCTCGAACTGCGGCGGCGCCTGCGCGGCGCGGCACGGGTCGAGGTGGTGGCGATCTCCACCGACCGGGCGCGGCTGCGCCTCGGCCTGCGCACCGCGCCGGCCCTGGCGGCGGAAGAACTCGGACGGCAGGGCATCATCCTCGCCCCGGGTTCGGGGGCGCCCGGCGACGCCTGGCGCGTGGGCCTTGGCGGACGCTCCTGACCGCGTGCGGCGGCCGGGGCAGCCGGCCTCGGCGGATGTGGAGGCGGGGCTCTTCACCCTGCCGAACCTCATCACCCTGGGGCGCCTGTTCGCCGTGCCGGCGGCGGTGTGGCTGATGCTGCAGCACAGGCTCGACATCGCCTTCATGGTCTTCGTCGGCGCCGGCATCTCGGATGCGATCGACGGCTGGCTGGCACGGGTGCGCAACGCGCGCTCGGCGCTCGGCGCGCTGCTCGACCCGATCGCGGACAAGGCGCTGCTGGTTTCGGTCTATGTCACGCTGGCGGCGATCGGGGTGCTGCCGGACTGGCTCGCCATCCTGGTGGTGTTCCGCGACCTGCTGATCGTCGGCGGCGTCATCTTCCTCTGGGTGCTCGGCGTGCCGGCGCGGATCAAGCCGCTGATGATCTCCAAGGCGAACACCTTCGCGCAGATCGCGCTGGCGGCGCTGGCCCTGCTGCTGGCGGGCTTCGGCCTGTCCGCGCCGCTGCTGCTGGAGGCGGCGATCTGGCTCGTCGCCGTCACCACCTTCGCCTCGGGCGCGGCCTATGTGCGGCAGGCGGCGCGGCTCACCGGCGACGGCCGGCCATGAGCGAGGCGCCGGCCCGTCCGCCCGCGCCGGCAGGCGGGCGCTTTCCGCCGCCCGCCGCGCCACGCACCGCGACGCCGCGGCAGCGGCTGGGGCTGCTCATCGGCTTCGGCGGTACGCTGCTGTTCAGCCTCTGGCTGTTCCAGGGGATCCTGACGCCCTTCGTGCTCGCCGCCGTGATCGCCTATTTCCTCGATCCGGTCGCGACGCGTCTGACGCGCATCGGCGTGCGGCGGAGCCTCGCCGCCGTCCTGCTGATCTTCCTGCTGATGGCGCTCGCGCTGGTCGCGGGGCTGCTGCTGTACCCGATCATCCTCTCGCAGATCGGCATCCTGGTGCAGCGGCTGCCGGCCTATGTCGCCGGCGTCGCCGCCCTGCTCCAGGAAGGGCTGTTGCGGCTCGAGGAAGCGCTGGGCCCGGAGATGATGGACCAGCGCCTGCGCGACCTTGCGATCAACCAGGCGGGCACCATGCTCTCCTGGCTCGGCACGGCGGCGACGCGGCTGATCGGCGGCGGCTTCGCGCTGTTCCAGGTCTTCACGCTGCTGGTGGTGGTGCCGGTCGTCGCCTTCTACCTGCTGCGCGACTGGCCGGGGATGCTGGCACGCATCGAATCCTGGCTGCCGCGGCGCAATGCCGCGGTGCTGCGGCAACTGGCGCGGGACACCGACCGCGTGCTCTCGGCCTGGCTGCGGGGGCAGTTGCTGTGCTGCGCGGCGCTCGGCGTGTTCTACGCCGTGGCGCTGCAACTGGTGGGGCTCGAGCTCGGCATCACCATCGGGCTGATGGCCGGCATCCTGACCTTCATTCCCTATGTCGGCTCGCTGACCGGCTTCGTCGCGGCGGTGCTGCTGGCGATGGGCCAGTTCGGCACCTGGAACGAGGTGCTGATGGTGGTCGGCATCTTCTTCGTCGGCCAGACCATCGAGGGCTACGTCATCTACCCCTACCTGCTCGGCGACCGCGTCGAGCTTCATGCGGTGTGGGTGATCTTCGCGCTCTTCGCCGGCGGCGTGGCCTTCGGCTTCCTCGGCGTGCTGCTGGCGGTGCCGATGGCGGCCGCGCTCGGCGTGGTCGCGCGGTACTGGCTGCGGCGCTATCTGGAAAGCCCACTCTACCTCGACCCGCCGCGGACGGGGATGTGATGACCGGCCCGCGGACCTCCGCGCCCGGCAGGGCGCGGCAATTCGCGCTGCCGCTGCCGCTTGCCGTGTCCTCCGCGCGGGCAGACCTGCTGGAGGATGCCTCCAACGCCGAGGCCCTGGCCTGGCTTGACCGTCCCGAGACCTGGCCCGGCGGACGGCTCGCGCTGTTCGGGCCGGAGGGGGTGGGCAAGTCCCACATGGCGCGCGCCTTCGCCGCGGAACAGAGCTGGCGCCTGCTGGAGGGTCCCTGCCTGCGCGGCCTGCCGCCGCCGGCGGCCGGCGGCACGGTGCTGGACGATGCCGACGCCGTCGCCGAGGAAACGGCCCTGCTGCACCTGGTCAACCTCTGTGCCGAGCGCCGGGAAGGGCTGCTGCTGGTCGGGCGAGAGGCGCCGGCGCGCTGGCGCGTGGCGCTGCCGGACCTCGCCAGCCGGCTGCGGGCGACGGCCGCGGTCGGGATCGGCCGGCCCGGGGATGCGCTGCTCGCGGCGCTGCTCGCCAAGCTGTTTGCCGACCGGCAGTTGCGCGTGGCGGCTGAGGTGCGGGCCTGGCTGCTCGCCCGCCTGCCGCGGGAAGCGGCGGCGCTGGCCGAGGCGGTGGCGCGGCTCGACCGCGCCGCCCTCGTCGCCGCGGCGCCGGTCACCCGTGCCCTCGCGCGCGCGACGCTGGCCGGCTGGGAAGGGTTCGGAGAAGCGCCGGACGATGATGCTTCCGAGACATCCGCGAACCCGGCCTCGCCCGCCGCCCCCGCGCTGCTGTAGGGTTCCGTTCATGATTGTCGCAGGCACGCCCACATGAACGACGCGCCGACCCTGGCGCCGGAAGAGGCGCTCCTCACCAGCCCCGCGCGCTTCATCAACCGCGAATTGTCCTGGCTCGCCTTCAACCAGCGCGTGCTGGAGGAAGCGGCGAATCCGCGCCATCCGCTGCTGGAGCGGCTGCGTTTCGTCGCCATCTCCGCCTCCAACCTCGACGAGTTCTATTCCGTGCGCGTCGCGGGGCTGGTGGGGCAGGAGAGGGCCGGGATCGGCAAGCTCTCCCACGACGGCAAGACGCCGGCGCAGCAGCTCGCGGCGATCCACGCCCGCGCCCAGGCGCTGATCGGCGGCCAGCAGGAAGCCTGGCAGGAGCTCCGCGGTCTGCTGCGGGCAGCCGGGGTGACGCTCTGCGAGCCGGCCGAGCTCGATGCCGCCGACCGGGATTGGCTGCAGGACTGGTTCATGGACCGGGTCTTCCCGGTGCTGACGCCGCTCGCGGTCGATCCGGCGCATCCCTTCCCGTTCATCGCCAACCTCGCGCTCTGCATGGTGCTGAAGCTGGTGCGGGAGGAGGATGGCGGCACGATGCGCGCGCTGCTGCCGCTCTCCCCGCAAGTGCAGCGCTTCATCCGCCTGCCGGCGCGGGACGGGGCGCAGGACATCCGCTTCGTCCTGCTCGAGGACCTGATCCTGCTCTTCCTCGACCGGCTCTTCCCCGGCTTCATCCCGGCCGAGACGGGCCTGTTCCGCGTGATCCGCGATACCGACGTGGAGTTCGAGGAGGAGGCCGAGGATCTCGTGCGCTCCTACGAGAGCGCGCTGAAGCGCCGCCGGCGCGGCCGCCCCATCCGCCTGTCGGTGACCGCCGCGACGCCGCCCGATATGGTCGATTTCGTCGCCGAGGAGCTGGAGGCGCCGCGGTCGGAGCTGTTCACCGTCGAGGGGCTGCTCGGCCTGTCGGATCTCACGCAGCTCATCGTCGACGACCGGCCGGACCTGCTGTTCACGCCCTACACGCCGCGCTTCCCGGAACGCATCCTCGACTATGCCGGGGATTGCTTCGCGGCGATCAAGGCGAAGGACATCGTCGTCCACCACCCCTACGAATCCTTCGACGTGGTGGTGCAGTTCCTGCGCCAGGCGGCGCGCGACCCCAACGTCGTCGCCATCAAGCAGACGCTGTACCGCACCACGCGCGACAGCCCGATCGCCAAGGCGCTGATCGAGGCGGCGGAAGCCGGCAAGTCCGTCACCGGCATCGTCGAGCTCAAGGCGCGCTTCGACGAGGAGCGCAACATCGCCCTCGCACGCGAGCTGGAAGCCGCCGGCGTGCAGGTGGTGTACGGCTTCGTCGAGCTGAAGACCCACGCGAAGGTCTCGCTGGTGGTGCGGCGGGAAGGGGCGCAACTCCGGTCCTACGCGCATTTCGGGACCGGCAACTACCACCCGGTCACGGCGCGCATCTACACCGACCTGTCCTACTTCACCGCCGATCCGGCGCTGACGCGCGATGCCGCCAAGCTGTTCAACTTCATGACCGGCTATGCGCGGCCGGAGACGATGGAGAAGCTCGCCTTCTCGCCGCTGACGATACGCCCGACGCTGCTCGCGCTGATCGAGCAGGAGATCGCCTTCGCCCGCGAAGGCAAGCCGGCGGCGATCTGGATCAAGATGAACTCGCTGGTCGACGAGACGCTGATCGATGCGCTCTACGCCGCCTCCCGCGCCGGAGTGAAGGTGGATGCCGTGGTGCGCGGCATCTGCTGCCTGCGCCCGGGCGTGAAGGGGCTGTCCGAGAACATCCGGGTGAAGTCGATCGTCGGGCGTTTCCTCGAACATTCCCGCGTCTGCGTCTTCGGCAACGGGCACCGGCTGCCGTCGCGCCGCGCGCGCGTCTTCATCAGCAGCGCGGACTGGATGGCGCGCAACATGGACTGGCGGGTCGAGACCATGGTGCCGGTGGAGAACCCGACCGTGCACGCCCAGGTGCTCGACCAGATCATGGTGGTGAACCTGAAGGACACCATGCAGTCCTGGCAACTCGGCGCGGACGGCGAATGGATCCGCCTGGCGGCGGGCGAGAAGGGCGTCTCGGCCCACGAATACTTCATGACCAACCCTTCCCTGTCCGGCCGGGGCAGCGCGCTGAAGGGCGCGCCGCGCCGCCAGCGGCAGGACCGGGTGATGCAGGACTAGGACATTGGATACGCTTCTGCGCGACGGCCCGCCCTGGACGGGCGGGCCGGGCCGGGCCCGTTCGGCCGTGGTCGATCTCGGCTCGAATTCCGTCCGCCTCGTGGTGTTCGAGGGGCGGGGCCGCAACCCTCTCACCATCTTCAACGAGAAGGCGGTGCTCGGCCTCGGCCGCGGGCTGGTCACGACCGGCCGGCTGAACGAGGAAGCGGTCGAGCAGGCGATCACGGTGATGGTGCGCTACCACACCGTCGCCCGCGCCATGGGCGCCGACCCGGTCGAGGTGCTGGCCACCGCGGCGGTGCGCGATGCGACCAACGGCGCGGCCTTCGTCGCGACACTGGCCGAACGCCTGCCCGACATGCGCATCCGCGTCCTGACGGGGCAGGAGGAAGGCCTGCTCTCGGCCGATGGCGTGCTGCTGGGCTTCCCGGGCGCGGACGGCGTGCTGGGCGACATCGGCGGGGGCTCGCTCGAACTCGTGGAACTCGCGCATGGCAGGTCGGGCAGGGCGGTCAGCCTGCCGCTCGGCGCCATCCGCCTGGCGGAACGCTCGAGCGGCGAGATTCAGCGTGGCCGCGCCTTCGCGACCGAGGAGTTCGGCCGCGTCACCTGGCTCGACGAAGGGGCGGGGCGCGACCTGTACCTGGTCGGCGGCGCCTGGCGCGCGCTGGCGCGGATGCACATCGCGCAGACCGCCTATCCGCTGTCGATCGTGCATCACTATGTGCTGTCGCGGGAGGAGGCGCGCGACCTTTCCGGCGTGGTGATGGCGGCGACGCGGCGCACGCTGGAACGCATGCCCGGCGCGCCGACCAAGCGGCTGCAGGACCTGCCCTGGGCGGCGATGGTGATGCGGCGGCTGCTGCGCGCCTCCGGCGCGCGCCGCGTCGTCTTCAGCGCCAACGGGTTGCGGGAGGGCTGGTACGCCCGCCACCTCGAGGGCGAGGAACGCCGCCGCGACCCGCTGATCGCCGCGGCGCAGGACCTCGCCGAGCGCTTCGGGCGCGATCCGCGCCTGCCGCCGGCGCTGGCGCAATGGACCGCCGGGCTCTTCGAGCGCGAATCCCTGGGCGATGCCGCGCTGCGCGTCGCGGCCTGCTGGGCCAGCGACGTCGGCAGCCACGACCACCCGGATTACCGCGCGGAGCACGCCTATTTCCGGGTGCTGCGCCAGCCGGGGGTGGGGCTCGACCACCATGCGCGCGCCTTCCTCGCCCTCGCGGTGGCGCTGCGCTACGAGGCCCTGCCCGACGCCGCCTTCCTGCAGGCGGCACGCGTGCTGCTCGACGTCGCGGCGGTGCGGCGGGCGGAAGTGCTTGGGGCGGCCCTGCGGCTTGCCTACACGCTGTCGGGCGGCACGCCGGAACTGCTGGCCGGGACCTCGCTCGAACGCAGCGGCGGGCGGCTGGTGCTGCGGCTGGTGGAAGGCAGCGGTGTCTTCGCCGGGGAGAGCGTGATGCGGCGCGTGGAGGCGCTTGCGGCCGTGATGGGGATGGAAGCGTCGGTGGAAGTCGCGGGATGATGGGGGCGCCGGGGAGGGGCTTTGCTCTTCCCCGGGCCTCGGCGTCAGCGCCGCCAAGCCCACCAAAGGCCGCAAGGCCTTTGATAACCGTTTGATCCAGCGGGGATTTCGGGAGGCATCGTGAACGCGCCCGGCACTGCGCGCGTGCCATGCTCCTCCCTGATCAAGTCCTGGTGTCCAGAGGCCTTTCGGCCTCTGGCGGGCGGGGTTCGGGGAGGGCGGGGCCCTCCCCGTCGCCGCGTCACCCGGCCGGGATCAGCTTCACCCGCTTGCCGTCCACCCCCAGCGCCAGCCGCCCCGTCTTCAACGCCAGCGCCGCCTCGCCGAACACGTCGCGCCGCCAGCCGTGCATCGCCGGCACCTCGGCGCCGTCGCCCGCCGCCAGCCGGTCGAGATCGTCGCTGCTGGCAAGCAGGCGCGGGGCGACGTGGTGTTCCTCGCTCTTGGCAGCGAGCAGCACCTTGAGCAGCGCCACCAGCGCGGGGGAGGCCGGCGGGCCGGCGCGGTCCTTCGGCGCCTCGGGCAATGCCTCGTCCGGCAGGTCCTTGCCGGCCTTCACCGCCGCGAGCAGCCCAGTGCCGGAACGCCCCTTGGCGAAGCCTTCCGAGATGCCGCGGGCGCGCGAGAGGTCGGCGATCGTCTCCGGCATGGTGGCGGCGATCTCCAGCAGCGTCTCGTCCTTCACCAGGCGCTGGCGGGGGATGTTGATGCGCTGTGCCTCGCGCTCGCGCCATGCCGCGAGGCATTTCAGCACGCCGAGGAAGCGCCGGTTGCCGGTGCGCGGGCGCAGGCGTTCCCAGGCGCTTTCGGGGTCGAGGCGGTAGGTCGCCGGCTCGGCCAGCGCCGCCATCTCCTCGGCCACCCAGGCGAGGCGGCCCTCGCGCCGCAGCTTGGCGTCGAGGGCGCGGTAGATCTTGCGCAGATGCGTCACGTCCGCCGCGGCATAGGCCATCTGGGCGGCGGAGAGCGGGCGGGCCGACCAGTCGCTGAAGCGGTGCGCCTTGTCGATCTGCGTGCCGGCGAGCGAGCGGCAGAGCCCGTCATAGGAGACCTGGTCGCCGTAGCCCGCGACCATCGCCGCGACCTGGGTGTCGAAGAGCGGCGTCGGCACCGCGTCGAACTTCAGCAGGAAGATCTCCACATCCTGGCGGGCGGCGTGGAAGACCTTGGTCACGGCCGGGTCGGCGAGCAGCTCGCCAAGGGGGGCCAGGTCGAGGCCCGGCGCCAGCGTATCCACCAGGGCGACCTCGGTGTCGCTGGCGAGTTGCACCAGGCAGAGCTCGGGCCAATAGGTGCGTTCCCGCATGAATTCGGTGTCCACCGTGACGAAGGTCTCGGTCCGGAGCCGCGCGCAAAGGGCGGCAAGGGCCTCGGTCTCGGTGATCAGGACGGGGGCGGACTCGGCGGCAACGGCGGGACGGCGGCTCATCGCCGGCGCTTCTAGACCCCGTGGCGGGCCAGGGAAAGGCAAAGCCGGCCGGGGCTGGCCGAGGGGGACGGCCGGGGGCATGCTCCCGGGCCTGGACAGGAGTGTTCCCCACATGCAGATGCGCGCGCTCGGCCGGTCCGGCCTCTCGGTCCCGCCGGTGGTCTTCGGCGGCAACGTCTTCGGCTGGACGGCGGACAGGGCGGCGTCCTTCCGGTTGCTCGATGCCTGCCTGGACCATGGCCTGGTCGCCATCGACACGGCCGACGTCTATTCGGCCTGGGCGGAGGGCCACCGCGGCGGCGAATCCGAGACCGTCATCGGCGAATGGCTGAAGGCGCGCCCCGGCGCGCGGGAGAAGGTGCTGATCCTGACCAAGTGCGGCATGGAGATGCCGGGGCAGGGGAAGGGGCTCTCGCCGGCCTGGATCGCGACGGCCTGCGAGGCCTCCCTCACGCGGCTCGGGATAGAACGGATCGACCTCTACCAGGCGCACAAGGACGACGAGACCGTGCCGCTGGCGGACACGCTGGGCGCCTTCCAGACGCTGATCCGGGCCGGGAAGGTGCGGGCGATCGGGTCGTCCAACTACACGGCGGCGCGGCTGAAGGCGGCGCTCGACCTGAGCGCGGCGCAAGGATTGCCGCGCTTCGAGAGCCACCAGCCGGTCTACAACCTGATGGACCGGGGGATCGAGGCGGACCTGCTGCCGCTGTGCCGGACGGAAGAGGTGGGGGTGATCACCTATTCCGCGCTGGCATCGGGGTTCCTGACCGGCAAGTACCGGGCGGAAGCGGATCTTTCCAAATCCGTGCGCGGGCCGCGCAGCGTGGCGAAGCACATGGGCGCGCGGGGCGACCGGGTGCTGGCAATGCTCGATGCGGTCGCGAAGGCGCGGGGGGTGACCCCTGCAGCGGTGGCGCTCGCCTGGCAGATCGCGCGGCCGGGCATCACGGCGCCGATCGCCAGCGCCACGAGCCCGGAACAATTGGCCGAGTTGGTCAAGGCGGCGACGCTGGCGCTCAGCGCGGCGGAGATGGCCGAACTCGACGCTGCCAGCGCGTGATGGCGGCGGGGGAGGGCGCCGGCCTCCCCCCAGGCCCCCACCCCCAAAGGCCGAAGGGCCTTCGGAAACCAGGAGTCTTAGGGGAATTCGGGCTGCGCGGTGGCATGGGCAACCGGTGTCCCGACTCCGAGGTTCCGCAGCGGGCGACAGCCCTTGGTGCAGCGATCCTCGCGGGCGGGACACCCGCGCCGCAGTCGGCACTGCCCCTCTCCGGCTCCGCCCGCCGCTTGACAGCGCCCGGCCGGTCGGTCCCTTTGCGCGGCTTCCCTTCGCATCGAGCACGGTTTCCGACATGCACGCCTACCGCACCCATACCTGCGCCGCGCTGCGCGCCTCCGATGCCGGCACGACCGTCCGCCTGTCCGGCTGGGTGCACCGCAAGCGCGACCATGGCGGGCTGCTGTTCGTCGACCTGCGCGACCACTACGGCATGACGCAATGCGTGGTCGCGGCCGGCTCGCCGATGCTCGAGACGCTCGAGCATGTGCGCCCCGAGAGCGTCATCACCGTCACCGGCGAGGTGGTGCTGCGCGAGCCCGGCACGGTGAACGCCAAGTTGCCCACCGGCGAGGTCGAGATCCGCGTGCGCGAGGTGGCGATCCAGTCCGCCGCCGAGATGCTGCCGATCCAGGTCGCGGGCGAACAGGAATTCCCCGAGGATCTGCGCCTGCGCTACCGCTTCCTCGACCTGCGGCGGGAGCGCCAGCACCGCAACATCATGCTGCGCGCGGGCGTCATCGCCTCGATCCGCCGCCGCATGATCGAGCAGGGCTTCACCGAGTTCCAGACGCCGATCCTCACCGCGTCCTCCCCGGAAGGCGCGCGTGACTTCCTGGTGCCGGCGCGCAACCACCCCGGCAAGTTCTACGCCCTGCCGCAGGCGCCGCAGCAGTTCAAGCAGCTCGCCATGGTCGCGGGCTTCGACCGCTACTTCCAGATCGCGCCCTGCTTCCGCGACGAGGCGTCGCGCGCCGATCGTTCCCCCGGCGAGTTCTACCAGCTCGACTTCGAAATGAGCTTCGTCACGCAGGAGGACGTCTTCGCCGCGATCGAGCCGGTGATCGCCGGCGTGTTCGAGGAATTCGCCGGCGAACGGAAGGTGTTCGGCGCGCCCTTTCCGCGCATCGCCTACGACACGGCGATGCTGGACTACGGCTCGGACAAGCCGGACCTGCGCAACCCGCTGAAGATCACCGACGTGACGGCGCAGTTCGCCGGGTCGGGCTTCGGGCTGTTCGCCAAGATCGCGGCCTCGGGCGGCGTGGTGCGCGCGGTGCCCGCGCCGGGGGCGGCCGACAGGCCGCGCGGCTTCTTCGACAAGCTGAACGAATGGGCGCGGGCGGAAGGCGCGGGCGGGCTCGGCTACATCCAGTTCGCCGCCGACGGGCCGAAGGGCCCGATCGCCAAGAACCTGGAGGCCGATCGCGTCGAGGCGATCCGCGTCGCCTGCGGGCTGAACCCCGGCGACGCCGTCTTCTTCGCCGCCGGCAAGAAGGACGAGGCGCCGAAATTCTCCGGCAAGGTGCGCACGCGGCTCGGCGAGGAGCTCGACCTGATCGCCAGGGACGAGTTCCGCTTCTGCTGGATCGTCGATTTCCCGATGTACGAGCTGAACGAGGAAACCGGGCAGATCGACTTCAGCCACAACCCCTTCTCGATGCCGCAGGGGGGGCTGGACGCGCTGAACTCGATGAACCCGCTCGATATCAAGGCGTTCCAGTACGACATCGTGTGCAACGGCGTGGAGCTGTCGTCGGGCGCGATCCGCAACCATCGCCCGGACATCATGATCCGCGCCTTCGAGATCGCCGGCTACACGGCGGACGAGGTCGAGGCGCGCTTCGGCGGCATGCTGAACGCCTTCCGATACGGCGCGCCGCCGCATGGCGGCTCGGCGCCGGGCATCGACCGCATCGTCATGCTGCTGGCCGATGAGCCCAACATCCGCGAGGTCATCCTCTTCCCGCTGAACCAGCAGGGCGAGGACCTGATGATGCAGGCGCCGGCCCGGGTGCCGCCCGAGCGGCTCAAGGAACTGCACATCAAGCTCGATCTGCCGCCGGCGAAGGGTGCGGCCGCGCCCAAGACACCCTAAGTTGCAGGTCTGGTCCTCGACTCGGGAGCCCCTGATGCGGCTGAGCCACCTTTCCGTCCTGGTCGTCGCCGGCCTGCTGGCCGCTCCCGCCGGCCAGGCCCAGGCGCCCGCTCCGGTCGCGCCCGTGGCCTCCGTGCCGCTCGGCCAGGCGCTGGAGGCGCGCCACCTCGCCGCGCATCGCGCGGCCTATCGGCTGAGCCTGTCCCGCGCGCGGGATCCGGGCAACATCGCCAACGCCCAGGGCGCGATGCTGTACGAGGTGGTGGACGCCTGCGACGGCTGGGCTTCCCGCCAGCGGTTTTCGCTGACCCTGACCGACCGCGACGGCACCGAGATCGAGACCGCCTCCGACTACTCGACCTTCGAGACCAAGGACGGGCGGCGCCTGCGCTTCACCCTGACGCAGATGACCCAGGGTGCGGTGACCAGCCGCATCGCCGGGGAGGCGGAACTCACCGCCGACGGCACCGGCGTCGTGCGCTACTCCGAGCCGGAGACGAAGGAGGAGCGGCTGCCGCCCGGCACGCTGCTGCCCAACATCCACACCATCGTCACCCTGAACGCGGCGCGCGGCGGGCAGCGGCTGGTGGTCGCGCCGCTGTTCGACGGGACCTCGCCCGACGGGGCGCAGGACACCACCACCGTGCTCTCCGCCTGGGACGCGCCGCGCGAGGTGGCCGGCTTCCCGAGCCTTTCGCCGCTCGGTTCGGTGCGCATGCGCATCGCCTTCTTCGATCGCGACGCGCAGCAGCAGGGCGGTGGAGCGACGACGCCGTCCTACGAGGTTTCCCTGCGCTACTGGGAGAACGGCGTCGCCGACCAGATGCTGATGGACTTCCGCGAATTCGTCGTGGAAGGGCAGATGGTGAAGCTCGAGGATGTGCCCGGCGGGTGCTGATGCGCCGGCCATGGCCTATCTTCACCTCGCCATAGCGATCGTCGCCGAGATCGTCGCCACCTCGGCGCTGAAGGCCTCGGACGGCTTCTCGCGGCTCTGGCCGAGCGTCGTGACCGTGATCGGCTACGGCATTGCCTTCTATTTCCTGTCCCTGACGCTGCGGACGATCCCGACCGGCATCGCCTATGCGATCTGGTCGGGGGTCGGCATCGTGCTGATCTCGGTGGTGGGCTGGATCTGGTTCCGCCAGGAACTTGACCTGCCGGCGATCATCGGGATGGGGCTGATCGTGGTGGGCGTGATCGTGTTGAATGCCTTCTCGAAGTCGGCGGCTCACTGATGCGCCCGGCCTGGGCCGGGCGCGCGGATGCACCCGCCGAGGTCTGATGCCGGCCAGCCCTTCGGGTGACTTGGCATCGGGGTCCCGGTTTCGCGCCCAGCCTCCCCACCGGCCCCGCGCGCCAGACCGCTGGGCCCCGACGATGAGATCATCGGCAAGGCTCAACGGTATGGGGCACAACACACACATCAGCGGTCGCTGAACGCGACCTCCGCCAATCAGCCCCGCCTGAGGTTCCACACGAAGGGGTTCGGCCCCTGCAGCACGCCGGTCAGGTCGCTGCGGAAGGCCGTGCGCAGGCGGAACAGGCCGGTCGGGGCGAAAGGCACGGCATCCCAGGCCAGTTCCTGCACGCGGCGCATGGCGGTGGCCTGCGCTTCGGCGTTCGGGGCCTCGATCCAGGCCTGCACCTGTTCCTCGACGCCCGCATCGGTCGGCCAGCCGAACCAGGCGCGCTCCCCGTGCATGCGGATGATGGGGGAGAAGGCGGGGTTGGCGATGCCGGCGGCCGGGAAGTTGGTGTTGTGCAGGTTCCAGCCGCCCTGCGCCGGCGGGTTGCGGTTGGCGCGGCGGGCGATGGTGGTGGCCCAGTCGCTTTCGATGAGCTGGATGTTCACGCCGAGGCGCCGCATCAGGTCCGCGGTGACGCGGCCCTGCTGCGTCACGGCGGCGAAGTCGGTCGGGTTCACATGGACGATCGGCTCGCCGTTGTAGCCGGCCTCCCGCAGGGCGGCGCGGGCGCGGTCCATCGCTGCCGCCCCGCGCGGGGCGGGCGGGAATTCCATCACGCCGGGCAGGCCGCAAGGGAACATGGCGTGGCATTCCTGCCAGTCGCCTTCCAGCGCGACCGCCGACATGAAGTCGGGCTGCACCAGCACGTCGCGGATGGCACGGCGCACCCGCACGTCGTTGAACGGCGGATGCAGGTGGTTGAAGCGCAGGAAGCCGAGGAAGCCGTTCGGATCGTAGACCTGCGTGGTGATGCCGCGTTCCCGCTGCAGCACCGGCACCAGGTCGGGCAGCGGGTATTCGATCCAGTCGATCTCCCCGGTGCGCAGGGCGGCGACGGCGGTGCCGCCATCCGGGATCCACACCAGCTCCAGCCGGTCGAAATGCACGCGCTTGCCCCCCGAGGCGGCCTCCGCGGGCTCGTCGCGCGGGACGTAGCGTTCGTTGCGGGCATAGGCGGCGCGGCTGCCCTGGACGAACTCGTCCGCCAGGAAGCGCCAGGGGCCGGAGCCGATCATCTCGGTGATCGGGCGGTCGGCCGGGGTGGCGGCGATGCGCTCCGGCATCATGAAGCAGGGGGAGGAAGCCGGCTTCGCCAGCGCGTCGAGCAGCGCGGGGAAGGGGCGGCGCAGGCGGATGGTGAGGGTGCGGTCGTCGGTCGCGGCGATCCCGGCGACGGCGCCCATCATCACCTGGCCGAAGCCGTCGCGTACCGCCCAGCGGCGGATGGAGGCGACGCAGTCCCTGGCGCGCACGGGTTCGCCATCGTGGAACATCAGCCCGTCGCGCAGGCGGATGGTCCAGGTCAGGCCGTCGGCCGAGACGTCATGCCCCTGCGCCATCTGCGGCCGCGGCCGCAGCGCGCGGTCGGCGCCATAGAGCGTGTCGAAGACGCAGAAGCCGTGCGTGGTGACGATGGTGGTCGGATTGAACACCGGATCGAGCGCGGCCAGCGCGGCCTGCGGCATGAAGCGCAGGGTGCGGGCGCGGGATGGCTGCGCCCCGGCCGGGCGCGCGAAGGGCGCGGCGATGGCGGTGGCGAGCAGCGTGCGGCGATGCATTCTTCGTCCCTCCATGGCGGCATGAGGGACGGGACCCGGGCGTGACCGCGCCGCGGCCAGGCGCATGGCGGCGCATGGACTCCGGGCGCGGACGAACGGGTGGCACCGTTCCCTTCGCCGGTCCGAACCGGATCAGGTTCCATGGGTCGCGGGTGAAGCCCGCCTCTCAGCCCCCGATGGGGCTCCCCAAGGTGTCCAGCGCCTTCATGCGCCCGGCCGGCGCGGCGCGCAAGGGCGGGGTCGCGCAGGGGCGGGGTTTCGCTAGGATGGCCGCGACCGAGGGAGGAACCACGCATGGACACCACGACGCTGCCGCCCGTGATCCGCCTGCACCCCGAGGACGGGGTGGTGATCGCCCGCACCGTGCTGCTGCCGGGCACCGCCGTCGCGCCGGGCGTCACGGTGGGCGCGCGGCGCATCCCCGCCGGGCACAAGGTGGCCGTGCGCCCGCATGCGAAGGGGGAACCGATCCGCCGCTACGGCCAGATCATCGGCTTCGCGACCGACGCGATCGAGCCCGGCGCCTGGGTCCACACCCATAATTGCGAGATGGGCGACTTCGCCCGCGACTACGCCTGGGGCGTGGACGCGAAGCCGACGGCCTATGTCGAGGCGCCGGCCACCTTCATGGGCATCCGCCGCGCGGACGGGCGCACAGCGACGCGCAACTACATCGGCATCGTCACCAGCGTGAACTGCTCGGCGCATGTGGCGGAACTCATCGCGCGGCAGTTCGAGCGCAACCCGATCACCGGGCATGACCCGCTCGAAGCCTGGGGCAATGTCGATGGCGTGGTGGCGCTGACGCACAAGACCGGCTGCGGCATGACGATGGACGAACCCCTGCGCGTGCTCCGCCGCACGCTTGCCGGCTTCGCGCGGCATGCGAACTTCTCTCACGTCATCGCCATCGGCCTGGGCTGCGAGGTGAACCAGCTTGGCCCGATGCTGGAGGAGCAGAAGCTGACCGGGCGGCTGCGCTCGATGGACATCCAGGACAGCGGCGGGTCACGCGCCACCGTCATCAAGGGCATGGAGTTCGTGAAGGAGGTGCTGGCCGAGGCCAACGCCGTCACGCGCGTGCCCGTGCCTGCTTCCGAGCTGTGCGTCGCGCTGCAATGCGGCGGGTCGGACGGGTATTCGGGCATCACGGCGAACCCGGCGCTGGGCGCGGCTTCCGACCTGGTGGTGCGGCATGGCGGCACGGTGATCCTGTCCGAGAGCCCGGAAACCTACGGCGCGGAACACCTGTTGACCCGCCGCGCGGTGTCGCGCGAGGTCGGGCAGAAGCTGGTCGACGTGATGACGTGGTGGGAGGGCTACACCGCCCGCGAAGGAGCGGAGATGAACGCCAACCCCTCCCCCGGCAACAAGGCGGGCGGGCTGACCACCATTCTCGAGAAGTCGCTCGGCGCCATGGCGAAGGCCGGCACGACCAACCTCGTCGAGGTCTATCGCTACGCCGAGCCCGTCGCCGCCAAGGGCTTCGTCTTCATGGACACGCCCGGCTACGACCCGGTCGGCGCGACAGGCCAGGTGGCGGGCGGGGCGAACCTGGTCTGCTTCACCACAGGCCGCGGCAGCGTGTTCGGAATGAAGCCGGCGCCGTCGATCAAGCTCGCGACCAATTCCGCGATGTACGAGCGGCTGAGCGAGGACATGGACATCAACTGCGGCACCATCGTCAGCGGCGAGGAGGGCGTGGAGCAGTGCGGCCAGCGCATCTTCGAACTGATGCTGCGCACTGCCTCGGGCGAGCGCACGAAGAGCGAGGCGATGGGCTTCGGCGCGCAGGAATTCGCGCCCTGGGTGCTCGGGGCGACGATGTGAGCGGGCTGCTCGCGGCGGCATTGCAGGGGGTGGCGGCGGCGCTCGGCGTCGCGGTCGTGGCGCTCGCCGTCTCGGCGCTGGCGGCCGGGGCGAGGGCCGTGCGCATCGGCGGCGCGCGGCTCTTGTTCAACGGCATCGACTGGTTCCTGCCCTCCGCGCGGGTGCCGGAGGCCGCCCGGCCGCACATGCGGACGGCGCTGCGGCGCTGGTTGCTTGCGATGGGAACGATGGTGCTGGCGGGCATCGCCGCGATCCTGTCGGAGGTGGCGTCGTGAGCGCCGCCGCGCTCGTCGCCGCCGCGCAGCGGCTCGATGCCGCGGGGTTCATGCCGTCGAAATCGGGCAATCTCTCGCTGCGCGACGGGGATGGCTTCGTCGTCACGCCCGCCGCCCTGCCTTACGCGGGCATGACCGGGGGCGACCTCGTGCGCGTCGGCCCGGATGGTTCGGCAGCGCCCGGCGCACGGCACCGGCCGTCCTCCGAATGGCGGCTGCATGCCGCCATCTACGCGGCGCGGCCCGAGGCGGGCGCCGTGGTGCATACGCACAGCCCGCGCGCGACCGCGCTGTCCTGCGCGCGCCGCGGCATCCCGCCCTTCCACTACATGGTGCTGCTGGCCGGCGGGCCGGTGCGCTGCGCCGAGCACGCGACCTTCGGCACCCAGGCGCTGGCCGCGAACTGCGTCGCCGCGCTCGCCGGCCGCCGCGCCGTGCTGCTGGCGAATCACGGCGTGGTCACGATCGGCGCGACGCTCGCCGCCGCGGTCACGCTGGCGATGGAGATCGAGAACCTGGCGGGGCAGTACCTCGATCTGCTCGCCGCCGGGCTGAAGCCGGTGCTGCTGAGGAAGCGCGACCTCGCCGAGGCCGCGGCGCAGTTCGCCGGCTACGGGCGCGGCGGCTGAGAAGCGCCCGTCACGCGCGCCGAGGCGGCACCACGTCGGCGAAGATCTCATAGGTCTTCCAGGCCGGCTCCACCCGTGGCTCGCCGCAGCGCGGCACATGGGGGGAGGCGTCGAGCATCTGGAAGCGCGGGATGTTGCGCGGGCAATTGGGGAAGATGTCCTCCGGCGTCACCCGCACCAACGCCTGGGCACCTTCGAATTCCGCCATCAGCGGATCCTCCAGCATGACGCGCGCGGTGCCGTTCACGCGCAGCCGGCGGGGTGCGCCCTCCATGGCGATGAAGAGCAGCCCGACATGCGGGTTGGCGCGGATGTTCCCAAGGCTCTTGAACATCCCGTTGCCGTCATAGTCGGGGAAGGCGAGCAGATCGGGCGCGACCACCCGCACGAAGCCGGGATCGCCGCCCTTGAAGGAGCAGTCAGGGCGGCCCTCCGCATCCGCGGTCGCCAGGAAGAAGAAGCGGACCGAGGCGATATAGGCCGCGTCCTCCTCGGTGAAGGCAGGACGGCGGATGCGCTCCTCCATCCGGTCGGCGAGGCGGCGCGTGCCGAAGGCATCCTGCAGTTCCCGGCTGCCCTGATGGTACATGACCATGGACGAACCTCCGCGCTGGAAGCGGCGGAACCTTACGCTGTCAGACCCGCGGCCGGGTGGGAAATCAGCGGACCGGGCCGCGGGTGATCTCGGTGAGAGGACCCATGATCTCGCGGTAGCTGGCCTCGATGCCGGTGACGCCCATCGCGCCCAGCCGCGCGGCGTGCTTCTGGCGGTAGGCCTCGGCCGATGCACGGTCGGCGAAGAGATACACGCCGCCGGCGCGCTTTTCCTCCGCGCTGGCGGTCCAGATCTTCCACAGCAGGCCGGTCTCCTGCGCGATGTCCTCCGCGAGGGCGCGCAACGCGGCCTCCTGCTCCGGCCCGCCGGGCGGGCGGGCCGGGAAGTCGAAGGTCAGCAGGATGGGGCCGTCGGTCATCGGCGCTGTTGCTGGCGTGCCGGTGGGGGCGGCGGCGGCTCGAGCAGGCGCTCGATCTCCACCGTCCGGCCGAGGTCGAACTGCAGCAGGCATGCCGCGCGGTCCGCAGCCGCGTCCGCACCGCGCTCCGGGTTGGTGCCGGCGAAGTCGCAGCGCCTGTCGCGATAGGTGACCCAGGCCGCCTGCACCTCCGCCAGCGCGGCGCGGCGCGCCGGGTCCTGCTGGGTCGCCAACAGGCGTTCCACGGCATGTTCGAGCCGCGGCGCGACGACCGCGCGCTGCCCATCCATGCAGCGGGCGGCGAGGGCGGTATCCTGCGCGTTGCCCATGCAGGTGCGCATGTTGCGCTCCACCTGCTGCGCCAGGTCGTCCTGGCGCGGCGGCTGCTGGCGCTGCTGGGCCATGGCGGCGCCCGGCGCGAGCAGCGCCAGGGCTAGCGCAGCCGCGCGCTTCACGGCGATGCCAGCAGCTTCTGCTGCTGCTCCCCGAGGCCGGCGATGCCGAGCTTCATCACCTGCCCCGCCTTCAGGAACACCGGCGACGGCTTCTTGCCGAGCCCGACGCCAGGCGGCGTGCCGGTGAAGATGACGTCGCCGGGGTTCAGCGTGATGCACTGGCTGACATAGGCGATGAGCTGCTTCACGCCGAAGATCATGGTGCGCGTGGAGCCGTCCTGCTGGCGCACGCCGTCCACGTCGCAGAACATCGCGAGGTTCTGCGGATCGGGGATCTCGTCCTTGGTGACCAGCCAGGGGCCGAGGGGGCCGAAGGTGTCGAAGCCCTTGCCCTTGTCCCAGGTACCGCCGCGCTCGGCCTGCCATTCGCGCTCCGAGACGTCGTTGCCGACGGCATAGCCGGCGACGTGGTCGAGGGCGTTCTCCTCGCTGACGTATTTCGCGCGCGTGCCGATGATGACGGCGAGCTCGACTTCCCAATCCGTCTTCACGCTGTTGCGCGGGATGACGACGTCATCGTTCGGCCCGTTCAGCGCGTTGAGCGACTTGAGGAAGACGATCGGCTCCTTGGGGATGGGAGAGCCGGTCTCGGCCGCGTGGTCGGCGTAGTTCAGGCCGATGCAGACGAGGTTCTTCATCCCCGTCACCGGCGGACCGAGGCGCGGATTGCCATCGACCTTGGGCAGCGAGGCCATATCCATGGCGGCGATCTTCGACAGCACGGCCGGCGAGAGCGCATCGCCCGCAAGGTCCGGGATCACGCCGGACAGGTCGCGGATGGCACCGTCCGAATCCAGCAGGCCAGGCTTTTCCTGCCCGGCGGGTCCGTAGCGCAGAAGCTTCATCGGCGTGTTCCTGACCTGTTCGTTGGTGCCGGCAGAATGCCAGGGAATGGCCGGGGCCGGAAGCGGCGCGGGCCGGGGGCGGCCTACAGCGTCCAGCCGCCGTCGATGACGATCGCCTGGCCGGTGACGAACGCACTCTCATCTCCGGCGAGATAGACGACGAGCGCGGCGATCTCCTCCGCCGTGGCGAGCCGCCCCATCGCCTGGCGCGCGACGAAGGCAGCCTGCGCGGCCTCCACCGAACCCGCCGCGGCCGCATTGGCCGCGATGCGCTCGTGCAGGGAGGGTGTCTCGACCGTGCCCGGGCACAGGCAGTTGCAGCGGATGCCCCGCGCCACGTACTCCGTCGCGATCGACTTGGTCAGCCCGATCACCGCCGCCTTGGTGGTGCCGTAGAGGAAGCGGTTCGGCGCGCCCTTCACCGATGAGCACGCGCTCGACATGTTGACGACGGATCCGCGTCCACGGTCCAGCATGCCCGGCAGGACGGCGCGCGCCACCTTCCACATCGCCCGGACATTCAGCGCGAAGCCGAAATCCCACTCCTCGTCCGTGCAAGTGAGGATGGTGTTCTGATGGACGAAGCCCGCGCAGTTGAACAGCACGTCGATCGGGCCGGCTTCCTTCGCCGCGCGCTCGACCGCCGCATCGTCCAGCACGTCGAGCGGCAGGTGGGTGATGCCGCGGGCACCAAGGCCACCGACCTTGTGCGCGTCGCGGTCGGTGGCGATCACGGTCGCACCTTCCGCCGCCATGGCCAGCGCGGCGGCGCGGCCGATGCCCTGGCCCGCGGCGGTGACGAAGCAGCGTTTGCCGGCGAGGCGTCCTGTCATGGGCGCGTCCTTCAGTGGTTGTGGCGCGATTCGCCGCGCGTCTCGAGGATGTTGAGGAAGAGCGTCGCCGGTTCCAGGCAGCCGCCGGTGCCGAGGCTGCCGACCATGCTCCGGTAGATCTCCTCCCAGGGCGTCCTGTTCGGCAGGTCCGGCGCCTTCCAGGCGGCACGCCGGGCGGCGAGCTCCTCCGCGGGGATCAGCACATCGACCTTGCGCGTGTTGAGGTCGATGCGAATCGGGTCGCCATCCTTCAGCAACGCGAGCCCGCCGCCGACAGCGGCCTCCGGGGAGACATTGAGGATGGACGGAGAACCCGAGGTGCCCGACTGCCGGCCGTCGCCCATGGTCGGCAGCGCGCCGATGCCGCGTCTGATCAGTGCGGCCGGCGGCTGCATGTTCACCACCTCCGCCGCGCCGGGATAGCCGACCGGGCCGCAATTGCGGATCACCAGCACCGTCTTCTCGTCGATGCCGAGCGTGGGGTCTTCGATGCGCGCATGGTAGTCCTCCGGCCCCTCGAAGACGGCGACCCTGCCCTCGAAGACGTCGGGCGGGTCGGAGAGGAAGCGCTCGCGGAAGGCCTTGTCGATGACGCTGATCTTCATCACCGCATTGTCGAAGAGATTGCCGGACAGCACGACGAAGCCCGCGCGTTCCTTCATCGGTTTCGACAGCGGGCGGATCACCTCGGGATCGGGGGCGGGGACGGCGGCGAGGTTCTCGGCCACGGTCCTGCCCGTGACGGTCATCACCTCGCCATGGATCAGCCCGGCGTCCAGAAGCTGCTTCATCACCGCCGGGATGCCGCCGGCTCGGTAGAAGGCCTCGCCCAGGAAGCGGCCGGCGGGCTGGCAATCCACCAGCAGCGGGATGTCGGCGCCGACCCGCTGCCAGTCCTCGACGGTGTGATCGACGCCCATGTGCCGCGCGATGGCGACCATGTGGACCGGGCAGTTGCTCGACGCGCCGATGGCCGAGGCCACGGCGACGGCGTTCTCGAACGCCTTCTTCGTCATGATGTCGGAGGGGCGGAGATTCTCCTCCACCATGCGCACGATGCGCCGGCCGGTCTCGTAGGCGATCTGCGCCCGCTGCCGATAGGGCCCGGGAATGGCGGCGCAGCCGGTGAGCGACATGCCCACCGCCTCGGCCAGCGAGTTCATCGACAGTGCGGTGCCCATGGTGGAGCAATGGCCGACCGAGGTCGAACTCGCCGCCACCATCTCGATGAAGGTGTCGTTGTCGATCTCGCCGGCGGCGAGCTTCTTGCGCGCCTCCCACACGATGGTGCCGGAACCGGCGAGCCGCCCCTGCCAGTAGCCGTCCAGCATCGGTCCGCCGGACAGGGCGATGGCCGGAATGTTCACCGTGGCGGCGCCCATGAGCTGCGCCGGTGTCGTCTTGTCGCAGCCCGTGGTCAGCACGACGCCGTCGATCGGATAGCCGTGCAGCACCTCGACCAGGCTGAGGTATTGCAGGTTGCGATCGAGCGCCGCGGTCGGCCGCTTCAGCGTTTCCTGGATGGGGTGGACGGGGAATTCCAGCGGCACGCCGCCGGCATCGCGGATGCCGGCCTTCACCCGCTCGGCCAGCGCGATGTGGTGGCGGTTGCACGGCGCGATGTCCGAGCCGGTCTGGGCGATGCCGATGATCGGCCGGCCCGACTGCAGCTCTCCGCGCGTCATGCCGAAGTTCAGTTGCCGCTCGATGTAGAGCGAAGTCATGCCCGGGTCGGACGGGTCGTCGAACCAGCGTTGGCTGCGCAGCCGGAAGGGCCGTTTGGTCTGGTCGTTCTCCGCCATCGCGCTTCCCCCTGGTCGGTTCGGGGGAAGCGTGGGTCGGTGCCGCCGGGACTGTCAATCATCCCGGCGGGAGGGGCTGTTCAGGGGTAGTTGATGTCGGTCAGGGTGCAGGTGTTGATCTGCATGCGTTCGATGGCGCGGCCGCCTTCCACCACGATGCGGATGTCGTTCACGCACTGGCCGTCGGGCAGGCGGACGATGAAGCTCTGGCCCGGGGCAAGCACATTGGCGCCAAGCCGGTCCTGTCCCCAGTTGCTGACCGAGGAGGAAGACACATAGACCTCCATGATCGTCTGGTTCGACCGGTTGTTCAGCCGGAAGGACGGGTCGGTCGTCTGGGCCTGCACGGCGCCCGCGAAGCCAAGGGCGAGGGCAGCGGCGGCGAACGCGGGAAGGGCGCGGCGAGATGTCATGTGATGTGTCCGTGATCCGTCGCCTGATTGGCGACGGTGTCATTCTCCGTCACGCGCGGTTGATTGGCGATGAAGGCGTTCAGGCGGGCGGCGCTTCCTCCAGGAAGGCCTGGACCGTCGCGAAGAGGACGCCACGGTTGCGCTCCAGCGGCATGGTATGGGTGCCTTCGCCGAGCACCACCAGGCGCTTGCCGGAACTGTTGACCAGCAATGGGAAGATCGCCGCGGCCATGGCGGGCGGCGTCTCGCGGTCCCATTCCGCCACCACCAGCAAGGTCGGGGCGCGGAGCTTCGCCGGGTCCCAGCTCGCGCGGCCGGCCTGTTCGTTCTCGCGCAGGTCATGCAGGCCGCCGTTCGGCACCCGCAGGACCTGCGGGTTGCGGCGCAGCCCTTCGGGGTCGGTGGCCCAGGTGACGCCGGCCCAATGCTCGAACCAGCCGGGCGGGATCAGCGCGGCGCGGCGTGGTTCCGGCACGCCGGCGATCCATTGCCGGCGCGCTTCCGCCTGCGTCACCAACCGGTAGGCGCCGAGCGGCCCCTCCGTGCCGGCCACGGGGGCGGCGACGCCGGCCGGAGTCCAGGGCGGCGCCACCAGCACCAGGCGGTCCACCAGATTGGGGCTGTCCGCGGCGAAGCGCGCCATCAGCGTGCTGCCCCAGGACCAGCCCATCATCACCAGGCGCGGGATGTTGCGGTGCTGGCGGACGAAGCCCGCCGCTGCCGCGATGTCGGCCAGCGCCGTGTCGCCGCGCACCAGGGGCGGGTTGGCCTCCGGCGGCTGGCTCATCTCCTGCGGGCGCGTGCTGCGGCCGTAGCCGCGGATGTCCATGCACCACACGTCGAAGCCGCGCGCGGCCATGTAGTCCATCCAGGACAGGCCGCCGAGCGGCAGGTCGAAGGTGGTGTGCGCCGGAAAGGTCGCGCCGTGCACGAACAGCACCGTCCGCGCCGGGGAGTGGGATGTCATCCCCTGCGGCCGCTTGTTGCGCACGAAGATCTCGATCCCCGGGTCGCCGGAGGGGACCATGTATTCCTCGGTCACCAGATCGACGCCCTGGGCGGCGGCCGGCCGCGCCAGCAGGAGGGGGGCGGCGAGGGAAGTGGCGATCAGCGCGCGTCGGTGCATGACGTCCTCGGAGCGGGTTTGCGTTGTTGATAGCCTGCCCGGTGGCGGCGCGCACCGTCCCGGGATAGACGGGCGCGATGGACGCCGGAAACATGGCGGTGACGGGAAGGCCCGCATCGTCCGATTGGGGCATGGAGGCTCGGGCGACGCTCGCCCTCTCCGCGCCGATCGTGCTGACCAACCTGTCGCAGATGGCGCTCGCGCTGACAGAGACGGCGCTGCTCGGGCATCTGGGGACGGAGGCGCTCGCCGCCGGCATGCTGGCGGTCAGCCTGCATTTCGCCCTGCTCGCGCCGGGCCTCGGCCTGGCGCTGGCGGCCGCACCCCTGCAGGCGCAGGCGCGCGGGGCGGGACGGCTGGCCGGCGGTGCCGGGCGCGGCTGGGTGCGGGCGGTGCGGCGGGCCACGCGCGCGGCGCTCTGGGCCGTGGCGCTGGTGCTGCTGCCATCCTGGGCGCTGCTGTGGGAGGCCGCCGCGGTGCTGCGCGCCCTGGGGCAGGCGCCCGAGCTTGCGGAACTCGCGCAGGACTACACCAGGGCGGCGATGTTCGGCATGCCGGCCTTCAGCGGCTTCATCGTGCTGCGCGGCTTCCTCGCGGCGATGGAGCGGCCGGGCGCGGCGATGTGGGTCTCGCTCTGCGTCGTCGTGCTCAACCTGCCGGTGGCCTGGGCGCTGATCTTCCCGGCGGGCCTCGGCGTGTTCGGTGCGGGGCTGTCGATCACGCTGGCCAACATGGCGATGCTGCTGGCGACGCTGGTGCTGATCCGGCGCGACCGGGTGTTCCGACGCTTCCGGCTGCTTGGCCGCGTCTGGCGCCCGGATGGGGCGCGGCTGCGGGAGGTCTTCTTCGTCGGCATGCCGATCGCGGCGGCGATGCTGCTCGAGATCGGGGTGTTCAGCGCGGCGGCGCTCGCCATGGGGTGGTTCGGCGCGGCGGCCGTGGCCGCGCATGCGATCGCCATCCAGACGGCCTCGGCCACCTTCATGGTGCCGATGGGCATCGGGCAGGCGGCGACGGCGCGGGTCGGGCTCGCGGCCGGCGCCGGCGATGCGGCCGCCGCGGCGCGGGCGGGCTGGGTGGCGGTGGCGCTCGGCACCGCCTTCATGTCCGCCATGGCGGTGCTGCTCGTCAGCATGTCGCCGGAGATCGCTTGGCTGTTCCTCGACCGCGCCGCACCGGGTGCGGCGGAGGTCGCGGCGCTGGGCGCGACCCTGCTGGTCGTGGCGGGCTTCTTCCAGCTCGGCGACGGCATCCAGGTGGTGGCCGCGGGTGCGCTGCGGGGGGTGAAGGATACGCGCGTGCCGATGCTGTTCGCAGCATTGGGCTACTGGGGGATCGGGCTGCCCTTCGGCCTGTTCATGGCCCGGTTTGGCGGGTTCGGGCCCACGGGCATCTGGATGGGGCTCGGCGTCGGGCTCGCCATCGTGGCGGCGCTGATGCTGCGCCGCTGGCAGCGGCTGTCCCGGCGCGGGTCAGCCAGAAAGCAGGTTTGAGAATGCCGGTGCCGCCCCAGGGAATGCGCCGAACGGCGCATGCTCAAACGGTCCCTGAGAACAGGCCGCGCGCCACCACCAGGCGCTGGATCTCCGAGGTGCCGTCGAGGATGCGCAGCAGCCGCACGTCGCGATAGAGCCGTTCTGCCGCGCTGCCGGTCATGTAGCCCTCGCCGCCATGGACCTGCAGCACGCGGTCGGCGACGCGGCCGGCCGCTTCGGTGGCGAACAGCTTGGCCGCGGCGGCATCGGCCGGACGCAGCGTGCCGGCATCGCGCGCGCGGGCGAGTTCCAGCGCCATGCAGCGCGCGGCGAGCGCCTCCGCCGCGCTGTCGGCGAGCAGGGCGGCGACGGCGGGCTGCTCGGCGATCGGCTTGCCGAACTGCTGGCGCGCCAGGGCGTGGCGGCGGCCCTCATCGACCAGCCGCTCCATCAGCCCGGCGCAGAGCGCGGCGAGATGCAGCCGCACCTTGTCGAGCCCGGCCAAGGCCAGCTTCAGCCCTTCGCCCTCGGCGCCGATGAGGGCATCGGCGGGCACGCGGCAATCCTCGAAGACGATGTCGGCGACCTGCGCGCCGCGCATGCCCATCTTGGCCTGCGCGGGCTGGATCCGGACCCCGCGGGTGGCGGGATCGATGGCGAAGGCGGAGATGCCGCGCGCACCTTCGCCACCCGTGCGGGCCATCACCATCAGCATCCCTGCCTCGGGCGCGTTGGTCACCCAGCGCTTGCGGCCGTCGATGCGCCAGCCGTCGCCGTCCCGCCGCGCCGTGGTGCGCAGGGAGGCGGCGTCGCTGCCGGCCTCGGGCTCGGAGAGGCAGAAGCAGGCGATGAGGTCGCCGCGCGCGAGGCCCGGCAGCCAACGCGCCTTCTGCGGCTCCGTCCCCGCGCGCAGCAGGATCTGCGCCGCGCCGCCGCTGTTGAGCGCGAAGACGGCGCGATAGGCCGGCGCCGCGCGGCCGAGGATGAGCATCAGCTCGGCCTCCTCCTCCATCGTCAGGCCGAGGCCGCCATGCGCCTCGGGGATGGAGATGCCGAACAGGCCATGGGCGCGGATCGCGGCGCGCGCGGCCTCGGGCATGCGATCCTCGGCGTCCATGCGCGCCTCGGCCGGGATCAGGATGTCCTGCACCAGGGCGCGCGCGGCGGCGAGCCGCGCCCCCTGCGCCGCGGTGTCGCGGATCATCGGCTCAGTCGCTCCCGGGCGGGACGACGTTGGTGTCCAGCCCCTCGACCAGCACGTCGCGCATGGTCTCGGCGCCCTTGAGGCGGATGTCGTCCCACGCCTCGGGCGTGTGGAAGGCGATGTGGGGGCAGATGATGAGGCGTCCGGTCAGCCATTCCTCCCGGTCGCGATAGGCGCGCAGCAGGGCGGGGATGGGTTCCGCCGGCGGCTCCACCGGGATGACGTCGAGGCCGGCGGCGGCGACGTGGCCATCGCGCAGCACGCGTTCCAGCGCATCGATGTCGAGGATCGGGCCGCGTGCGGTGTTGATGACGACGGCGTTCTTCGGCAGCAGGCGCAGCTCGCGCTCGCCGACCAGGCCGCGGGTGTTGCGCGTCAGCGGGCAATGGATGGAGAGCACGTCGGCCTGGGCCAGCATCTCATCCATCGTGCGGCAGCGGGTGACGCCGATCGCGCGGTCCGCGCCGTTGGGCAGGCCCGGATCGTAGAACACCACGCGATAGCCGAGCGCCTTGGCCCGCAGCGCCGCCGCCGTGCCGATGCGCCCCAGGCCGAGGATGCCGAAGGTCTGCACTTCCTGCCGCCGCACCGCCGGGTGGCGCAGCACCGCCCAGGGCGCCGGGTTCGGGCCGCGCTGGGTGTCGTGGTACAGGGTCAGCCCTCGCCGCAGCGCCAGCGCCATCAGCACCGCGAATTCCGCCACTTCCTGCGTGCCGTAGTCGGGTACGTTGCACACCTTGATGCCGCGCGCGGCGCAGGCGGCGCGGTCCACCCGGTCGTAGCCGACGCCCATGCGCACCACGACCTTGAGCTTCGGGAAGCGCGCGATCTGCTCCGCCGGCACGGCCATGCGCAGCGTCATCAGCCCTTCCGCCTGCTGGCACAGCTCGTCGGGCAATTCGGCGAGGGAGGCCTTGCAGGCGCCCTGAAGGATGCGGACCGAGGGGCCCATGATCCGCTGCTCGAGCGAGGTGTCGGGATAGAGCCCCTCGGGCTCGAGCACGGTCAGCGTCACCTGGATCTTTCCTTCGGCGGTTCCTCGGCGCCAAGGATGCGAGCGGATCTCCCCCGGCACAAGGCGCCGTGGCCGAAGCCGGTTCCGGCGGGGTCCGGGGTGACCCGGTCACCCCGGCGGAAAGGGGTCCGGGGAGGGGCGGCGCCTCTCCCCGTCACGCGCGTCCCGGCGGCCGCGCCATGGCCGCCCCGGGGACGCGGGGCCGGGGAAAGCTGGAAGCCTTCGCCTGGCGCCTCAGCGCATGGCGAAGAGTTCCTGGTGGAACTGCCTGCCCACCGGCAGGCCGTGGGCGGCGAAATCCCGGCGAAGCGCCTGGCCGAAGGCGGCCGGACCGCAGAACCAGATCCCGGCATCGCGCCAGCCCGGCACCTCGGCGCGGATGCGGTCGCCGCTCAGGCGGCCGTCGCGCGCATCGTGCAGCACATGCAGGCGGACCCCCGCGCGCTGCGCATCTGCGGTCAGCCTGGCGATGGCCTCGGCGCTGAGCTCGGCGGTCGGGTGGAACAGGTCGATCTCCTGCCGGGTGGCGGGCGGTTCCAGCGCGATCTGCTTCATCCGCGCGATGAAGGGTGTGATGCCGATGCCGGCGCCGATCCAGATCTGGCGCGGGCGGTCGTCGTCGAAGGTGAAGCAGCCATACGGGCCTTCGATCTTCACCGCCTGGCCGACCCGCAGCTTCTGCCGCAGCGTGCGCGTGTGGTCGCCGAGTTCCTTGGCGATGAAGGTGACGCGCCGATCGGCATCGCTCCAGGCCGAGGCGATGGTGTAGGGATGGGCGCCTTCGGCGGGATCCGAGGTCACGAAGGCGAACTGCCCGGCGCGGTGGCCGGGCCAGCCCTCCGGCACGGCGACCTCGCCTTCCAGCACGCGGAGTTCCGGATAGTAGCCGAGGCCGGAGATCGTGCCCCGGACCTGCCGGCCCGCGCCGACGCGCCGCAGCAGCACGACGACCGCGGCGAACGAGCCGTAGGTTAGCAGCGCCGCCATCACCACGCCGAGGGGCGTGGTCCAGTAGCCGAAGTTCGTCAGCACCAGCGAGTGGAACACCAGCACCAGATAGGCCGCCGCCAGCCAGCGGTGCGTCTTGTAGAACAGCCGGTACGGGATGAGCTGGATCAGCGCGACGGCGATCAGCGCCACGGCGGCGTAGAAGGCCCATTCGCCGAGACCCTCCGCGGCGCCGCGCTGCGTCAGGAGGAACGCCTCCACCGCAGTCTCCGGCATCGGCCGGGGGCCGCGCGCCGGCCGCGCGAGCCAGCCCTGGCCGACCGCCCATTTGGGGCCCTGCGACCACAGCCAATGCGCGACGGCGAACGCCAGCCCGCCGATGCCGAGCCACTTGTGCAGCCGGTACATCTTGTCGAGCCCGCCGAACCACCGCTCGGGCCAGCGCGACCGCAGCGCGAGGATCATCGCGGCGCTCATGCAGCCCATGGCGAGGATGCCGGTGCCCTGCACCATTCCGCCGCGGAAGGCGAAGAAGCCGGCGGGCGCGAGCGCGAAGGGATCGGCCGCGGCCCACAATGCAGCGAGCACGAGCAGCAGGCCCCAGAAGCCCAGCTTGACCTTCGTCATCGGGTCCCTCGGTCCGGTGTGCTTCCGTTCCGACCATCCGGCGCGGAGCAGGCGATCCCTCGGGGATCGCGTGCCGTCCTACACCGCCATGCCCCGGCGGCGTTGATCTGCATCAGCCGGGCACGCGGCCAGCGTCGCGGCAGCGTCTTCAAGCGCACCCTCCCATCGCTATAGTGCGGCGCGGCGACGTCCGTCGCCGGGACATGCTGGCGCGCGGCGCGGAGTGGATGGCGATGACGAAGCGGAGAATTCTCGTGACCGGCGCGGCGAGCGGCATCGGCGCCGCGGCATGCCGGGCGCTGGCCGCACCCGGCGTCGCGATCGCCGTGCACACGCGCGGCAACCGCGAAGGTTCCGCCCGAACGGCGGAGGCGGTGCGCGCCCGCGGCGGCGAGGCCTTCGAGATCTTCTGCGACCTCTCCGAAGCCGGCGCGCCGGAGCATGCGGTGGAGGAGGCGGCGGGGCTGCTCGGCGGCCTCGATGTCGTCGTCTCCAATGCCGGCTTCGCCGACCGCACGCCGGTCGCGGCGCTGAGCGACGCCGCCTTCGCGAAGAGCCACGATGCCATCGCGCTCGCCTTCCTGCGCCTCGCGCGCGCGGCGGGGCCGATCCTGCAGCAAGGGACGGATCCGCGCCTGATCGCCGTCTCCTCCTTCGTCGCGCATCTGTTCCGCAACGACGTGACCGCGTTCCCGGCCTCGGCCGCGGCGAAGGCGGCGGTGGAGGCGCTGGTGAAGGCGCTGGCGCTGGAATGGTCGCCGGCGGTGACGGTGAATGCGGTGGTGCCGGGCTACACGCGCAAGGATCCGGGCGCGCATGCGGCGCTGACCCAGGCGCAGTGGGACGAGATCGCCGCGCGCATTCCGCTGAGGCGGCTCGGCACGCCGGAGGACGTGGCGGCGGCGATCGCGTTCCTGGCCTCGCCGGCGGCCGGCTATGTCACCGGCCAGGTCATCCATGTGAGCGGCGGGGTCGTGATGTGATCCGGCGGCTCGCCATCCTGCTTGCCCTGGTCGCGCTGCCGGCGGTGGCGCAGGACCAGGCCGCGGTGCATGGCGGGCCGGTGCGGGCGCTCGCGGTGGCGCCGGAGGGCGGGGCGCTGGCCTCGGCCGGCTTCGACCAGTCGGTGATCTTCTGGGATCTGGCGGCGGGGCGGGCGCGGGCGGTGGTGCGCTGGCATGCCGGGGCGGTGAATGCGCTCACACCCCTGCCGGGCGGCGGCGTGGCCTCGGGCGGGGAGGACGGGCGCATCGCGGTCTGGGGCGCCGATCCGCGCGGCGGGGCGCCGCTGCGCGTGCTCGAAGGGCACGAGGGACCTGTCGCGTCGCTGGCCTGGCGCGACGGGGTGCTGGCCTCCGCGGCCTGGGACGGGACGGTGCGGCTGTGGCCCGAGGCCGGCGCGCCGCGCGTCCTGGCGGGACAGCAGGGCAATGTGAATGCCGTGGCGTTCCGTGCGGATGGCGTGCCGGTCAGCGCCGGCTTCGACGGCACTGTGCGCGCCTGGGGTGCGGATGGCACGTCGGAGGTGCTCGCAGCCTTCGGCCTGCCGCAGAATGCCCTCGCGCCCCTGCCGGACGGCGGGCTGGCGGTGGCGGGGGTGGATGGCGCCGTGCGGCTGGTGGCGCGCAACGGCGAGGTGCGTGACCTGCTTGCCGGCAGCCGGCCGGTGGTGGCGCTGGCCGCCAATGCCGATGGGACACTGCTGGCCGCGGCATCCCTGGGCGGCAGCATCGCCATCCTCCGCCTGCCGGAGGGACGGCTGCTGCACACCTTGGATGGGCCGGGTACGCCGGTCTGGTCGGCGGCCTTCGCGACGGATGGGCGGACACTGTGGACCGGCGGCGCGGATCGGCGCGTGCGGCGGTGGGACGCGGTGGCGGGGCGGGCGATCGGTCCGGTGGGGGAAGCGGCGGAGGCGGCGCCGCGCGCCGGCCTCGATGCGCAGGGCGCGAGGGTGTTCCGCGCCTGCTCGGCCTGCCATGCCCTGACGGCCGAGGCCGGCAACATGGCCGGGCCGCACCTCGCCGGCCTGTTCGGCCGGCGCATGGGGAGCGTCGCCGGCTATGCCTATTCGGAACGCCTGGCGCGCGGGGACATCGTCTGGACGCGGGAGACGGTGGCGGACCTCTTCACCCGCGGGCCGGACGTGGTGACGCCGGGGACGAAGATGCCGGTGCAGCGCCTGGAGAACGCCGAGGACATGGCGGCGCTGCTGCGCTTCCTGGAGCAGGCGACGCGGTAGCGACGGTCAGCGCGTCGCGCTGCCGGTCAGCCGACCCTTGTCGTCGTAGGAACGGGTGGTGCTGCCGCTGCGCTCGCTGCTGCCGGTGATCCGCCCCTGCGCGTCATAGCGCCGCGTCACGATGCCGTTCCGCTCGGTGCGGCCGGTGATGCGGCCCTGCGCGTCATAGTGCTGCGTCGCGCCGCCGAGCCCGCGCTCGCTCGACCCGCGGATGCGTCCCTGCGCGTCGTAGTGGCGCACCGTGCCGCCGCTGCGCTCGCTGTGGCCGGTGATGCGCCCCTCGGCGTCGTAGCGTGTGACGCGGTCGCCGCTGCGGTCCGAATAGCCCATGTAGCGGCCCTGGGCGTCGTAGTGGTTCTGGCGCTGCGCCGAGGCGGGCGCGGCGAGCAGCATCAGAGGCAGGAGCAGCAGGACGGGGCGGCGCATGGCGGCGGTCCTCTGGCACGCGTGGATATTCGCATGCCGGGGGCCGCTCAGGGAAGCAGGCGGTGGATCGTCACCTCGCGCAGTGTGCGGTCTTCCAGTTCCAGCGTCGTCGGCACGGCGTGGCGTGCCAGCGGCTCCAGCCCTTCCCGTGGCAGGTAGGCGCGGCCGGGATCGGCCAGCAGCACTTCCACCCCCGCGGCGGCCAGGCGGCGCAGCCAGGGCAGGATATGCGCCGTCATCGGCGCCTCGTAGCAGACGTCGCCGGCGAGCACGACATCCCAGCGGTTCGGTGCGCCGACGATGTCGCCCTCGGGGGTCGCCACCTCGACGCCGTTCAGCACCGCATTGGCGCGCACGGCGGCGAGGGCGAGAGGGTCGATCTCGGCGGCTTCGACGAGGGTCGCTCCGGCGCGCGCGGCGGCGATGGCAGCGATGCCGCAGCCGGCGGCGAAGTCCAGTACGCGCTTGCCGGCGACGCGGGCTGGTTCATCCAGCAGCAACCGCGCGGTGGCCTGGCCGCCCGGCCAGGCGAAGGCCCAGAAGGGTGGTTCGATGTTGCGCTCGGCGAGCCAGGTCTCGGTCGCCTGCCAGATCGGCGTGATCTCGCTGGCGAGGTGCAGCGCGATCTCCGGTACCAGCGGAGCGCGGCCGATGGCGGTGTGGGCGCGGACGAACTCCTCCGGCGTCACAGCCGGCCGATCAGGAAGGCGAGGGCGATGGCGAGGCCGACCTCGCGGTTCGCCTTGAACAGGCGCAGGCAGAGCGCCGGGTCGCGGATGTCGAGGGCGACGACCTGCCGCGCCAGCAGCGCCGCCGGCAGCAGCAGCGCGGGCAGGAACCAAGCCGACAGCCCGGCAAGCCAGCCCGACGACGCCAGCAGCGCGATCGTCGCGGCGTAGCAGGCGACCAGGAAGGGCCGTGTCCTCTCGCCGAAATGCAGCGCGGTGGAGCGGATGCCGACCAGCGCGTCGTCTTCGCGGTCCTGGTGCGCGTAGATCGTGTCGTAGCCGAGGATCCAGAAGAACCCCGCCGCCCAGAGCGCCAAGGCCGCCGCATCCAGCCCGCCCGTCGCGGCGGCATAGCCGGTCGGCGCCGCCCAGGAGAAGACCAGCCCCAGTACCGCCTGCGGGAAATCCGTCACGCGCTTGGCCAGCGGATACAGCGCGATCGGCACCAGCGACAGCACGCCGAGCAGGATCGCCGCCGGCGGCAGCATCAGCAGAATGACGCAGGAGACCACCAGCAGCGCGGCCAGGAAGGCCAGCGCCTGCCTCGGCCGCACCGCGCCGGAGGCGAGCGGCCGCCCGGCCGTGCGTTCCACCTGGCGGTCCAGGTCGCGGTCCCAGAGGTCGTTCACCACGCAGCCCGCGCCGCGCATCAACACCGCGCCGAGGCCGAACAGCACCGTCAGCCACAGCCCCCGGCCCCAGGAGGGTGCGACCAGGGCGAAGGCCCAGAGCCCCGGCAGGAACAGCAGCCAGGACCCGATCGGCCGGTCGAGCCGCATCAGCAGCGCATAGGGGCGCCAGGCTTCGGGCAGGTGCGCGACCCAGCCGCCGGCGCGGATGTCGGTGTATCCACTCACGGGCCGTATAAGGGGTGGGGAGCCCCCGCATGTCCACCCCGCGACTCTTCATCGACGACAGTCTTTCCGAAGGTGCCGAGATCCCCGGCACGCCGGCCCAGGCGCATCACCTTGGCACCGTGCTGCGGCGCGGGGCGGGCGATGCGGTGGCGGTGTTCAACGCGCGGGACGGGGAATTCGCCGCGCGCATCGTCGCGCTGCGCAAGGATCGTTGCGCCTACGTGCTCGGCACCCGCACCCGCCCGCCGGCGGCGGAGCCCGATCTGCGCCTGGTGGTCGCCGCGCTGAAGCGGGATGCGCTCGACTGGGTGGTGGAAAAGGCGACGGAGCTCGGCGTCAGCGTGATCCAGCCGGTGACCACGCGGCGGACGGTGGTGGACCGGGTGAACGGGGAACGCCTGGCCGCCATCGCGCGCGGCGCGGCCGAACAATGCGAGCGGCTCTCCGTGCCGGAGGTCCGCCCGGCCCTGCCGCTGCATGCGGCGCTCGACGCCTGGGACGGCGCGCCGCTGCTGGTCGCGGCCGAAAGGCGGGGGGCGGCACCGATCGGCCAGGCCGCGGCCGGGCTGCGCCTGCCCTGTGGCTGGCTGGTCGGACCGGAGGGGGGGTTCGAGGGGGGTGAGCTTGACGATGCGGGCAGGCGTCCCTTTGTTACTGCCGTCGCCCTCGGCCCCCGCATCCTGCGGGCGGAGACGGCGGCGGTTGCAGGCCTTGCAGTGCTCCAGGCACTGGCGGGGGACTGGACCGCGACTTGAACGTGCCGCGTCCTGCGGCGCCGTCGGAAGGGCTGCATGTCGAATCCTGGCGAGTCGGATCCCACGCCGATCACCTCGGCGCGTCAGCTTGCCGGGTGGTTCGCCGCCGGGTCCAAGCCGCGCGACGCCTGGCGCATCGGCACCGAGCACGAGAAGTTCGGCTTCCGGCGCGACGACCTCTCCCCGCCGCCCTACGAGCCGGGCGGCATCCGCGCCATGCTGGAAGGGCTGACGGCATTCGGCTGGGAGCCGATCCTCGACCGCGGCAACCCGATCGGGCTGAAGCGCGGGGAGGCCTCGGTCAGCCTCGAGCCGGGCGGGCAGTTCGAGCTGTCGGGCGCGCCGCTGGTGTCCCTGCATGAGACGCGCGACGAGATCGCCGACCATCTGGAGGAGGTGCGCAAGGTCGCCGGGCCGCTCGGCCTGGGCTTCGCGCCGCTCGGCTTCCACCCGCTGGCGACGCGGGACCAGATGCCGTGGATGCCGAAGGGCCGCTATGCGATCATGCGGCAATACATGCCGCGCGTCGGCTCGATGGGCCTCGACATGATGCTGCGCACCTGCACGGTGCAGGTGAATCTCGACTTCGGCGAGGAAGCCGACATGGTGGAGAAGCTGCGCGTCTCGCTCGCGCTGCAGCCGCTCGCCACCGCGCTGTTCGCCAATTCGCCCTTCGCCGAGGGCAAGCCGAACGGCTACCGCACGCTGCGCGGCAAGGTGTGGACCGACACCGACCCCGACCGCACCGGCATCCCTTCCGTGGTGTTCGAGGATGGCTTCGGCTTCGAGCGCTTCGCCGACTGGGTGCTCGACGTGCCGATGTACTTCATCATGCGCGAAGGGCGCTGGATCGACGCGGCAGGGATTCCCTTCCGCGATTTCCTGTCCGGCAAGGCGGCGGATCGCCTGGACGGCGAGACGGCGACGATGGGCGACTGGGCGGATCACGTCACCACCGTCTTCACCGATGTGCGGCTGAAGCGCTTCCTCGAGATGCGCGGGGCGGACGCCGGCGCGCCGGTCTACCTCACCGCGCTGCCCGCCTTCTGGGTCGGGTTGCTGTACGACGATGCGGCGCAGAAGGCCGCGCGCGCCCTGACGAAGGGCTGGTCGGTGCAGGAGATCCGTGCCCTGCGCGAAGCGGTGCCGGCGCAGGCCCTGGATGCGACGATCGGCGGGCGCAGGCTGCGGGAGGTGGCGCGCGACGTGCTCGCCATTGCGCGGGACGGGCTCAGGGCGCGCGGGCTGGGCGAGGAGATGCACCTCGATCCGCTCGATGCCATCGTCGCTGCCGGGCAGACCCAGGCCGACCGCTGGCTCGAACGCTGCGCCACAGTGTGGGGTGGGGATGTCGCGCGCATCTTCCCGGAAGCGGCCGTCTGACGCCGGCCAACCCTTAGGCCGGCTCGGTCCCTGAATCCCTGTTTCGCGCGTGGCCACCCCGCCTGCGCCGCGCGCCATGCCGCTGAGCATGGCCGATCAGGTCATCGCCAGGGCTCAACGGTGCGATTCGCCACCCGCGGTGATTGTATAACACCGCCGCTTTTCGCCACTCTCCGGCCCGCCGGCGCAACGACCGGTGGGCAGGGAGTGGAACGACATGCAGATGATGCGGCGTTTGCAGGGCGGCGCGCGGCCGGCGGAGCCGGGGCTCTCGCGGCGCGGCCTGTTCGGGGCGGCCTGCGCGGGCTGTGTCGCGGTGCAGCAGGGATTCGGCGTGACGCTCGCCCAGGCCCAGGCGCCTGCCGCGGGTGGCGCGGCGGCGAACTGGTTTCCCTCCCGCTGGGGCCCCAATGACGAGATCGGCGCCGCCAACCTGCTGACGCCGCAGAAGGTGCAGGAGGCAACGCGGCTGGTGCGGGACGGCAAGACCTACCGCCTCGGCATCGTGGTGGACCGCGGGACGCCGGCCTTCCCGCCGCGCAACTTCGCCGTCACCGTCTTCATGCCGGGCCAGGAGGGCGGGCAGTCCTTCGGCCGCAACGGCATGAACTACGTGGACGACATGGTGACCGGCTGGCTCGGCGTTGGCACGCAGATCGACAGCCTGGCGCATCTCGGCATCAACAACGTTTTCTACAACGGCAACCGGGTGCAGGACTTCGTGCGCACCACGGGCGTGACGAAGCTCGGCATCGAGAAGATACCGCCCTTCGTGACCCGCGGCGTGCTGGTGGACCTCGCGAAGTTCCGGAACAAGCCGCGGCTCGACGGCGGGGAATTGGTCACGGCCGAGGAGCTGCGCCAGGCGATGACGCAGCAGAATGTCCGCGTCACGCCGGGCGACGTGATCGTGCTGCACACCGGCTGGCTTTCGGTGCTCGGCGAGAATGCGCAGCTCTTCGGCACCCAGGAACCTGGCATCGACGGGCCGGGCGCGGAGTATCTCGCCTCGCTGCAGCCGCTTGCGGTCGGCGCCGACACCTGGGGGGTCGAGGCGGTGCCGTTCAAGGATCCGGACGTGCTCTGGCAGGGACATCAGGTGCTGCTGGCACGGAACGGCATCTACATCCTGGAAACCCTGGACACGCGCCAGCTCGTCGCCGACGGCGTCACCGAATTCATGTTCGTGCTCGGCCAGCCGCTCTATCGCGGTGCGGTGCAGGCGATCATCAACCCGGTCGCGATCCGCTGAGGGAGGCAGGGCGGGATCAAGGATCGGCGAGACCGCCCAGGATGCCGCCCACCACCTCCAGCGAAACCTTCGCCACCTCCGCCGTGGCGCCAAGCACGGCGCCCGCGGCATCGGCGACGGCACCGGCGGCCTGTGCGGCCATGTCGGCCGCGCCGCTCGTCGCGAGGTCCACGACGCCGAGGGCGAGATCCGCGCCATCCGCGACCGCTTCGACGCCGCTGCCCCGGGTCTGGCGGCGGAGGTCGTCGCGCTCCTGTTCATCGAGCGCGGCCTCGGGCGGCAGGGGCGGCGCGGGGATCATCGGGACCTCCTGGGGTGTGCCGGCAGCGTGGCGCCGCCCGCGCTGCCCCGCCATGAACGGCTTCACCCGCCCGCCGTGCCCGCTTGCCGTTCGCAGGCCGGCCGGCCCGCGGCGTCCCGGACGGGCGTTCACGCGAGCGCCTCGCCCTCCAGCGTGATGCGGTGCAGCAGGCGCCGCTCGCCGTGGTAGTCGTTGACCGCATAGTGCCAGGTCGCGCGATTGTCCCAGAAGGCGACGGAACCTTCCCGCCAGCGGAAGCGGCACTGGAATTCCGGCCGTGCCGCGTGACGATAGAGCCAGTCGAGCAGCGGCCGGCTCTCCTCATCCGTCCAGCCTTCGAAGCGCAGGGTGAAGCCGGGATTCACATAGAGCGCCTTGCGGCCGCTGCCCGGGTGGCGGATCACCACAGGATGCACGGCGTCCTGGGTCGCGAGCTCGGCATTGCGCAACCGGCCCTTGAGGTCGTCGGCCGGATCGGACTGCCGCTTGGCGTCGGTGCCGAAGACATGACGGCTGGAATGGACTGCCCGCAGCCCTTCGAGCGTCGCCTTCAGCCCGTCCGACAGCGCGTCATAGGCGGCGAACATGCTGGCGAACAGCGTATCCCCGCCCACCGGCGGCAATTCGCGCGCGAGCAGGATGGAACCCATGGCGGGCTGCTGATCGTAGCTGTGGTCGGTGTGCCAGCCGCCGCCGATGTTCTTCTTCTGGTCGGGCTCCTTCCGCACCTCGGCGATGGAAGGATAGCCGTCGGCATGGGCGAAGAAGCGGTTGACGTTGATGGGCGCGAAGCGCTCGGCGAAGGCGATGTGCTGCTCCGGGGTGATCGACTGGTCGCGGAAGAACACCACGCCGCGGTCGAACAGCGTGTCGCGGATCAGCGCAACATCCGTCTCGGCCAGGTCGGCGGCGAGGTCGATGCCATGGATCACGGCACCGACGGGGCCGGAAACGGGCTCGACCCTAAGGGCATTGCTGCGCATCGGCGGCTTCCTTCTGGTTGTTCCTCGGTGTAAAGAAAACTAGAATTCTAATTCTAGTCAAGCCGGAGATTTCACGATGGACGCCTCTGTGCTCGACGGCCTTGACCTCCCGGGCGTGCATCCCGCCCGGCAGGAGCGCAGCCGCACCGTCATGCTGGCGCTGATCGAGGCGGGCCTGGAACTGCTGCGCGACCGCAGCTTCGATGCGCTGTCGATCGCGGATCTCTGCGCGGCGGCAGGGGTGACCACCGGTTCGTTCTACGCGCGCTTCGAGAGCAAGGAGGCCTATCTGCGCGCGGTGCAGCAGGTGGTCGTGACCGAGGCGATGCGCGACATGGAGGCCGCGCCGGCGCCGGAGCACGTGCCGCCGGCGTCGCTGCGCGACTACCTCGGCCCGCTGGTGGCGAATTCGGTGCGCTGGCGGCGTCGGTACGAGGGACTGATCCGTGCCTCGCTCCGCGCCGCAAGGGTGGATGAGGGAGCCTGGTCGCCGCTGCGCGACCTTGGCCAGGTGCGGGTGGAGCGGACGCTGCCGGTCATCCTCGGCCTGCTCGGCCCCACGGCTTCGCCGGCGGCGGCGGATGCGGTGCGCTTCGCGTTCCAGATCCTGTTCGGAACGCTGAACAATATGATGCTCGTGGATCCCGGGCCGTTCGGGATCCATGACGAAGCGACGCCGCGCCTGCTCGCCGAGGCGATGGTCCGGCTGATCGAGGCGGAGGCGGCACGCGCCTGAGCGGCTTCCGCTCGCCTCGGCTTGCGGCAACCACTTCAGCCAGTTCTTTCCGCGATCATCTTCGCCCGATCGGGTGATTCCGACTGATCGGGGTCTGCTCTTGGCCCGCCGGGGCGACTGGATCCGGCCCAGCGCCCCGGCTGCCTGCGTCATACCAGCGGCACGGGTTCTTGACGCGTGCCGAGGCCGCGAAAGCGGCCCGCCGGTGGTCCGGCGAAGCCAAGCAAACCCGAGGTCTGCGCCCGGCGTCCGAGGGCACGAAACGGCGGATGCCAGCGGTCGCGAATAGCCGCCGTCGGTATCAGACCGCCGTGCCGCCCACCGTCAGCCCGGCCATCTTCAGCGTCGGCTGGCCGACGCCCACCGGCACGCCCTGTCCCTGCTTGCCGCAGGTGCCGATGCCGGGATCGAGCGCCATGTCGTTGCCGACCATCGTCACCTTGGTCAGGGCATCGGCGCCGTTGCCGATCAGCGTGGCGCCCTTCACCGGCGGGCCGATCCTGCCGTCCTCGATCAGGTAGGCCTCGGAAGCGCTGAAGACGAACTTGCCCGAGGTGATGTCGACCTGCCCGCCGCCGAAATTCACGGCGTAGAGGCCGCGCTTCACGCTCGCCAGCACCTCCTCCGGCGCATGCGCCCCGCCCAGCATCACCGTGTTGGTCATGCGCGGCATCGGGATGTGCGCGAAGGACTGGCGGCGGCCGTTGCCGGTCGGCGCGACCCCCATCAGCCGGGCGTTCTGACGGTCCTGCAGGAACCCCGTGAGGATGCCATCCTCGATCAGCACGGTGCGGTTGGTGGGCGTGCCTTCGTCATCGACCGTGAGCGAGCCGCGGCGGTCGGGCAGGGTGCCGTCATCCACCACCGTCACGCCGGGGGCGGCGATGCGCTGGCCGAGCAGCCCCGCGAAGGCCGAGGTCTTCTTGCGGTTGAAGTCGCCCTCCAGCCCGTGGCCGATCGCCTCGTGCAGCAGGATGCCGGGCCAGCCGGGGCCGAGCACCACTTCCATCTCGCCGGCCGGGGCGGGGACGCTGTCGAGGTTCACCAGCGCCTGGCGCAGCGCTTCGTCCACCGCAGCCTTCCACTGCGCCTCCGTGAGGATGCGGCCATAGTCGAAGCGCCCGCCCGTGCCGAAGGACCCGGTCTCGCGGCGCCCGTCCACCTCCACCACCACGGCGACGTTCATGCGCACCAGCGGGCGGAGGTCCGCCACGCGCTGGCCATCGGGCCGCAGGATCTGCACCGCCTGCCACTCGCCGGTGATCGAGGCCATCACCTGCACCACGCGCGGGTCGCGGGCGCGGGCGAAGGCGTCGATCTCCTGCAGCAGGGCGGTCTTGGCGGCGAAATCCATTGCCGCCAGCGGGTTGGCATCGGAATAGAGCCGGGCATTGGTCGCCCGCGGCCCGGCCTCCAGCCTGCCGGAGCGGCCCTGGCGCACGGTCGCCACCGTCTCCGCGGCGCGCGCCAGCGCGGCGTCGGAGAGTTCGCCCGCATGGGCATAGCCGGCCGCCTCGCCGGCCACCGCCCGCAGGCCGAAGCCGCGCGTCGCGTCGTAGGAGGCCGCGCGGATGCGCCCGTCCTCCAGCGAGATCGCCTCGCTTTCCCGGTACTCGAGGAAGAGTTCGCCGTCCTCGCATCCCGCCGTTGCCTCGCGCAGGCGGCGCTCGGCCGCGTCGCGGTCGAGCAGGCCGAAGAACAGGGCATCGGTGGTGGCAAGGGCGGTCATGTCATCTCCTGGGTCGCCGCTTCCGCAGAGATGGTGATCCGCGGCGGCAGGCGAAGGGTGGCGGTGGTGCCGGCGCCCGGGGCGCTGTCGAGCGTCAGCGTCGCGCCCATGGATTCCGCCAGCACCTTCGCCAGGTGCAGGCCGAGGCCGGAGCCGGAGAACCGCCGCGCATGGGAGGATTCGAGCTGGGTGAAGGGCTCGAAGGCGCGGGCGATATCCTCCCGCGGCATGCCGATGCCGGTGTCGGCCACCCGGAAGGTCAGGCCGCCCGAAGCATCCCGCGCGACTGCGAGCCGCACCTGCCCGCCCAGCGGGGTGAACTTCATCGCATTGTCGAGCAGCACGCGCAGGATGCGGCGCAGCCGGCGCTCGTCGCAGCGCGCATGGGGCAGGCCGGGCGGCGCATCGATCTCGAAGGCAAGGCCTGCCGCCTGCGCCTTCGCCGCCGCGGTCTGGCCGAGCGCGGCGGCGAGCGCGGGGATGTCGATCAGGCCGAACGACGCCTCGTCCTCGGCCCTGCCGGCGCGGGAGACTTCCAGGATGTCCTCGATCAGCGCGAGCAGCTGCCGCCCGGCGTCGCGCACGGCCCCGGCGTAGTCCACCACGCGCTCGGGGTCGGGATCGACCATCAGCGCCTCCGCGAAGCCGATGACGGCCGAGAGCGGCGTGCGGAGCTCGTGGCTCATGGTCGCGAGGAAGCGCGACTTCGCTTCGCTCGCGGCTTCGGCGGCGCTGCGCGCATGCTCGAGCTCGTCGCGGATGCGGTGGTCCTCGCTGACGTCGCTGTAGGTGCGCACGTAACCGCCATCCGGCGTGCGGTCCGTGGTCACCTCGACGATGAGGCCGCTGGGGCGACGGCGGATGTAGCGGTCGGGGGCGCGCAGCGGCTCCTCCCTGCGCGTGCCGAGCGTCGCGAGCGAATCTCCGGACACGCCGTATTCGCCCATGCGGATCTGCTCCTCGCGCAGGTCCAGGATATGGCGGCCGGGCCGGAATGCCTCGGGCGAAAGGCCGGTCATCGCCGCGGCGAGCGCGTTTGCCGCCACCACGCGGCCCTCCGCGTCGAACAGGCAGATGCCGTGGCGCATGTTCTCGAGCATCACCTGCAGGATGCTGGCGCGGTGCTCGGCCTCGGTCTGCGCGTGTGCGAGCGCGGTGATGTCGACATGGGTGACGACGAAGCCGCCATCCGGTGTCGGGTCGGAGGAGACCTCGAGCACCCGGCCCTCGGGCGTCTCGCGCACGCCGCGGTAAGGCTTGCTGCGGTCGAGTTCCAATGCGGCGCGCGCCAGCCGGTCCGCATCGGGGCCGAGGCGCCCCGATGCGTGCAGCATGCCGACCAGCTCGTCGAGGCTGCGGCCGGGACGGATCTCCCCCGGCGCGTGGCCGGCCAGCACGCCGGCCAGGGCGTTCGCCGTGATCACCTTGCGGTCCGGGCCATAGACCACGAGGCCATGGCGCATCGCGCCCATGGCGGCTTCGAGCACGGCGGCGCGGTGCCGTGCCTCCTCCTCCGCCCGCCACACCGCGGTGATGTCGGTGACGACCGAGACATAGCCGCCATCGGGCAGCGGCGCGGTGCGGACGTCGAGCGCGGTGCCGTTCGCACGCTGGCGAAGCCGCTGCTGGGGGCGGCTCGTGTCGCGCGCCATCTCCCGCGCATAGACTTCCTCGGCTTCGCCCGGACCGTATTCGCCGGCCTCGGCGCGGCGCCGGATCACCGCCTCCAGCGTGTCGCCCACCTGCAGCGGCGCACCTTCCATCAGGCGCACATAGGCCGCGTTGAACATCGCCACGCGGCGGTCGGGCGTCCAGACGCAAATGCCGTGCGGCAGGGCCTCCAGCACGCCGTCGAGGATGGCAGCACGGCGGCGGGCCTCATCCTCGGCCCGGCTCAGGTCGGTGACGTCGTCGGTCTCGATCAGGAAGCCGCCACCGGGCTGCGGCGAACTGATGAAGCGCACGACCGAGCCGTCGCTGCGCTCGCGCGCGGCAATGCGCGGCTTGCGGCGGTCGGCGGCGATGGCCTCGTCGAGATGCGCGCGCTCGCGGGTGGTGAGGAATTCGCCGGCCCGATCGAGGCTCTCCATCACCTCCTGCAGCGTCGGTCGGCCGGCCAGCATCTCCGGTGTCGCGCCGGCATGGCGCCGGTAGGCGAGGTTGTGGAGGACCAGGCGCTGTGCCTCGTCGAACAGCGCCACGCCGCCGCGCTGGGTGTCGAGCACGCGCTCGAGCAGCATCGCCTTCTCGCGTGCCTCGCCTTCGGCGCGGAAGAGCGCCGTGACGTCCGGCGCGCAGAGCACGAAGCCGCCCCCGGGCAGCGGCGCGGTCATGATCTCCGCCACCTGGCGCCCGTCGGCGCTGCGCTGGTGGCGCTGGCGGGGCGCATTGCGGTCCTCCGCCAGCGCCGCCTCAGCCAGGGCGGCCGGGTCGCCGGGGCCGAGCAGGCCCCGCGCGGCGAGCAGCAGGAAGATGTCGCGCAGCGCGGTCCCGGGCGGGAGGCGCGCCGGATCGGCGCCTGTCGCGTGACATAGCGCCGCATTGGCGAAGACCAGCCGATCCTCCCCGTCCACAACCATGACAGGGTGGGGCAGGGCCCCGAGGGCCAGAAACGTGGCGCTCTCCGCCGTCACCCGGGCGTGACCGATGCGGCGGGGCGACGCAGCGCGTGCATGGCGAGCATGGCCCCGGTCAGCACCAGCACGGCGACGGCCTGGTGCAGCGTGCCGAGCCAAGCCGGGACCACCGCGAGCAGGGTCGCAACGCCGAGTGCGTATTGCAGGGCGACGGCGATGCCGAGACCGATGATCGCGCCGCGCACGCGCCCGCGCGGCAGGCTGCGCCATGCGAGCAGCGCCGCCCACGCCGAAGCGGCCAGCGCCGCGGTCGCGAGCAGCCGGTGGTTGAACTGGACCGCCGGGATATTCGCGGTGAGATTCTTCCAGGCCGGTTCCAGGCGCCAATAGCCCTCGGGCACCAGGCGTCCCTCCATCAGAGGAAAGGTATTGTAGTCGAAGCCGGCCCGGATGCCCGCAACAAAGCCGCCGGCGAGCATGGCGAGCAGCGCCAGCCCCGCTGCGGCATGGGTCCAGCGGCGCAGGGCCGGCGGCGCGGGCCTCGGCTCGGGCATCGGGCGCAGCAGTGTCATCGCGGTCCAGAGGAGCATGGCATAGAGCAGCAGCGCCATGCCGAGATGGATCACGAGACGGTAGGGAGAGACGGCGGTGCGGTCGGCCTCGAAGCCGGAGGCGACCATGAACCAGCCCACCGCCCCCTGCAGCCCGCCGAGCGCCAGCAGCAGCAGCAGGCGCGGCTTGAGGCCCGCGGGGACCCGCCCGCGCAGCCAGAACCAGGCGAGGCCGGCGACATAGGCGATGCCGATCAGCCGCCCCCAGAAGCGGTGGGTCCACTCCAGCCAGAAGATCTCCTTGAAGCCTTCCATACCGAAGCCGCGGTTGACGAGCTGATACTGCGGGATGGTCCGGTAGAGATCGTAAAGGCGCTGCCACTCCGCATCCGAGAGCGGCGGCAGCATACCCGTGACCGGCGCCCATTCCATGATCGAAAGGCCGGATCCGGTCAGCCGCGTGGCACCGCCGATCGCGACCATGATCCAGACCAGGGCGGCCACGAACAGCAGCCATCGCGCCACGGCGCGGCGGCGGTCGGCGGAGTCTTCGGCGGGTGGAACGGCCTGGGCGCGGGGATCGAAAGGCATCGGCGCGATATAGGGGAGCCGCCCGCGCTGCGCACGGGGGGCGGCGGCTGCTTGCCCGGGAAGGGCCGGGCTGCTACCGCCCGCCGCATGGTTCCCGCGCCCCGCGCCGGGTCCGGGCCCGCCGCGGCGGCGCCGGATGCCGCCGCGCCCCCGAAGCTCTCCGTCGTCATCCCCGTCCGCAACGAGGCGCCGAACATCGCGCCCCTCGTGGCGGAGATCGAGGCCGCGCTCGCCGCCGTGCCGCACGAGATCGTCTATGTCGACGACGGATCGACCGACGCGACCCCCGAGGCGCTGCGCGAGGCGCGCGCCGCCGGCGCGCCGCTGCGGGCGATCCGTCATCGCGACTCCTGCGGCCAGTCGGCCGCGATCGTCACCGGCGTGAAGGCGGCGCGCGGCACCTGGATCGCCACCCTGGACGGGGACGGGCAGAACGACCCGGCCGATATTCCGCGCCTGCTCGCCCGCGCCGAGGCCGAGCACGCCGCCGGCCGGCGCACCCTGGTCGCCGGCCACCGGGTGAACCGCAAGGACAGCGGGGTGAAGCGCTACACCAGCCGCATCGCCAATGCGGTGCGGTCCCGCCTGCTGCGGGATGCGACGCCGGATACCGGCTGCGGCCTCAAGGTGTTTCCGCGCGACCTGTTCCTCGAACTTCCCCATTTCGACCACATGCACCGCTACCTGCCGGCGCTGACGCTGCGCCAGGGCGGGACGGTGGTGAGCGAGCCGGTCAACCATCGGCCGCGGGTGCGCGGCACCTCCAACTACGGGACGCTCGACCGGTTGCTGGTCGGGCTGTTCGACCTGGTGGGGGTGGCCTGGCTGCAGCGGCGCGGCCGGCGGCCGGCGATCGAGCGCGACGAGGGGCCATGACCGCCGAAGCCGCGGCGGCGCGGCGGCGCAGGGCGCTGCTGAAGCTGGCGATCCTCGCGATCGGGCTGGCGGCGGCGGGGCTGCTGCTGCGCAGCGTCGGCTTCGCGCCCGGCACCGGCTGGGTGGATCAATGGGTGCTCGGGCAGGGGCTGCTCGGCGATGTGGTCTTCGTGGCCATGGGGGCGGCGGCGACCGCGGCGGGGGCGCCGCGACAGGGGGTGGCCTTCCTCGCCGGCTATGCCTTCGGCACGGTGGAGGGGACGGCGCTGTCGCTGGTCGCCCAGGCGGTCGGCTGCGCCGTCTCCTATGCCTGGGCGCGGGCGGTCGGGCGGGGCTGGGCGGAACGGCGGCTGGCCGGGCGCTTCGGCCACCGGCTGCGGCCGCTGCGCGACGTGCTGGCCGGAAGCCCCTTCAACGCGACACTGGCGCTGCGGCTGCTGCCGGTGGGCAACAACCTGGCGCTGAACCTGCTGGCCGGGATGGCGGCGATCCCCTTCGTGCCGTTCCTGGCGGCCTCGGCCATCGGCTACCTGCCGCAGACGGTGATCTTCGCCCTGCTCGGCAAGGGTATCCGGGTGGACGGGGCGTGGCAGCTCGGCCTGGCGGCGGGGCTGTTCGCGGTTTCGGCGGCGCTCGGCTACATGCTGCTGCGACGGCACCGGGCCGGCCGCGCGCTGGAGGAAGACGCGGAGGGCTGACGCGCCCGTTGCGCCGGATCAGGGACGCCGCGGGGCGTCCGGGAGAGACAGGGTCATGGAAACGGATGTCGCGATCATCGGGGCGGGACCGGCCGGGCTCGCCCTTGCCTGCGCGCTGGAGGGCAGCGGGCTGCGGGTGACGCTGCTCGAGCGATCGCCCGAGGCATCCATCGCCGAACCGGCCTTCGATGGGCGGGAGATCGCGCTGACCCATCGCTCGCAGGCCATCCTGCGTGCGTTGGGCGCCTGGGAGCGAATCCCGGCGGCGGAGACGGCGCCGCTACGCGAGGCGAGGGTGATCAACGGCGCGACGCCCTTCGCGCTGCGCTTCGCGCCGGGCGGTGAAGAGGAGCCGCTCGGGCGGCTGGTGCCCAATCACCTGATTCGGCGCGCCCTGTTCGATATGGCCGCCGCCGGGCGGGATGCGCGGCTGGTGGCGGGGCGCTCCGTCACGGGCCTGGCGCTGCTGCCCGCGGGCGCGCGGGTCGCGCTCGATGGCGGCGAGGACGTGCGGGCCGCGCTGGTCGTCGCCGCCGATTCCCGGTTCTCCGAGACGCGGCGGCGGGCGGGCATCGGCGCCGCCATGCTGGATTTCGGGCGGACCATGATCGTCGCCCGCGTGGCGCATGAACGCCCGCATGAGGGCATCGCGACGGAATGGTTCGGCCACGGCCAGACCATCGCCATGCTGCCGCTGAACGGGGATGTGTCCTCGGTCGTGCTCACCCTGCCGCCGCATGAGGCGGAGCGGGTGATGGCGCTGGACGCAGAGGCGTTCGGCGACGAGGTGACGCGGCGCTACGAAGGGCGGCTCGGCGCCATGCGGCCGGTGGCGACGCGGCATGCCTATCCGCTGGTCGCGGTCTATGCGCATCGCTTCGCGGGGCGGCGCCTGGCGCTGCTGGGCGATGCCGCGGTCGGGATGCACCCGGTCACCGCGCATGGCTTCAATTTCGGCCTCTCGGGCGCCGAGGTGCTGGCGGCTGGGATCCGCGGGTCGGGCAGGGATCCGGGTGAGGGCGGGGCGCTGGCGCGCTATGCTTCGGCGCATCGCCGCGCGACGCTGCCGCTGTTCCTGGCGACCAATGCGGTGGCACGGCTCTATTCCGACGACCGGGCGCCGGCGCGGCTGGCGCGGGCGGCGCTGATCGGCGCCGGGGCGGCGTTCGCGCCGGTGCGCCGGGCGATCGTCGCCGGGCTGATGGATGCGCGACCGGCCGACAAGGCGCTCGCCCCCGCCGGCGCGCGGTGATCACGGCGCCGGCGATCCGGCCGCGGGCCGGGCATCAGCCGTGACGTGGCGCGTTCGCCGCGAAGGTGACCTCCGCCGCGCCGAGCGGCTCTCCGGCCGCGAAGCGTCTCGCGTTCGCCAGCGTCACCTCGGCGATGGCGCCCAGCGCCTCGGCCGTGAAGAAGGCCTGGTGGCCGGTCACCAGCACGTTCGGGAAGGTCAGCAGCCGCGCGATCACGTCGTCGGCCAGGATCTCGTTCGAGAGGTCCTCGAAGAAGAGATCGGCCTCCTGCTCGTAGACATCCATCGCCAGGCCGCCGAGCCGGCCTGACTTCAGCGCCTCGATCGCCGCTTCGGTGTCCACCAGCCCGCCGCGGCTGGTGTTGATCAGCACCAGGCCCGGGCGCGCCAGCGCCAGGGTCTCCGCGCGCACCACGTGGCGCGTCTCGGGCGTCAGCGGGCAATGCAGCGTCAGGATGTCGGCCTGGGCGGCGATGCTGCGCGGGTCGGTGTAGACGACGCCGATCGCCTCGAGCGCCGGGTCCGGATGCACGTCATGGGCGAGGACGCGGCAGCCGAAGCCGGCGGCGAGGGTACGGGCGACCAGCGCGCCGATCTTGCCGGTGCCGATCACGCCGGCCGTCTTGCCGTGCAGGTCGAAGCCGAGCAGCCCTTCCAGCGCGAAATTGCCGTCCCGCGTGCGCTGGTAGGCGCGGTGGATGCCGCGCACCAGGGACAGCATCAGCCCGATGGTGAATTCCGCGACCGCATGCGGCGAATAGGCCGGCACGCGCGCCACGGCCATGCCGAGCCGCTCCGCTGCCGCCAGGTCCACATGGTTGAACCCGGCGCAGCGCAGCAGCACGAGCTTCGTGCCGCCGGCCGCGAGGGTCTCCAGCACCGGCGCCGAGAGGTCGTCGTTGACGAAGGCGCAGACCGCCTCCGCCCCGGCCGCGAGCGGCGCGGTGAGCGGGGCGAGCCGAGGCTCGAGGAACAGGATCTCGTGCGCCGCCGCGCCCGGCGCGGCCTCGAAGCTGCGGCGGTCGTAGGGCTTGGTGCTGAACATGGCGATACGCATGGTGGCCTCCGCGTCGGTCAGCCGAGCAGGAACTGCACGGCGACGATCTTGGCGATGGTCATGGTGGGGAAGACGATGGCGTAGCCCACATCGGCGCGGTCGCTGCCGAGCAGCCGGTTGGCGCCGGCGAGGATCGCCGGGTTTCCCGTTGCGCCGGCACAGACGCCGAACAGGTCGTCGACGCGGATGCGCAGGATGAAGTGGCCTATCAGCAGCACCGTCAGGACGATGGTCGCGAGCACCAGCGCGGCGCCGGCCAGCACTGCCGGGCCCTGCGCCGCCACCGTCTCCACGAACGGCCGGCCGGAGGCGATCGCCACCTGGCCGAGGAAGATCGACAGCCCGAAGTTGCGCAGCACCATGTTGGCGGCGACCGGCATGCGCCAGCCGATGCCGAAGGTGCTGCCGCGCCATCCGAGGATCAGCGCGACCACGAGCGGCCCGCCCGCGACGCCGAGGCTGAAGCCGCCCCCGCCAGGCAGCGGGATGCTGACCATGCCCACCAGCAGCCCGAACGCCATGCCGATGCCGATCGAGACGAAGGAGAGTTCGGCATTGCCCTTCACGCTGTCGCCGAAATGCGCGGCGAGTTCGGGTCGGCGGCCGCTCTCGGCCAGCAGCACCAGGACGTCGCCGTATTCCAGTTCGAGCTCCGGCCCCGGCAGCATCACCGCATCCCCGCGCCTGACCTGGGCGACGCGGATCGGGAAGGGCGGCATCGGCATGGTCGCGAGGGTGCGCCCGCGGAAGGCCGGCCTGGAGACGATGACGCGCACCATGTCGTAGGCGGCGCGATCCTTGCCGAGGCGGCCTTCCTCCTCCTCCCCGAGCCGGTGGACGGCCTGGTCCACCGCCTCGGGCGGGCCCAGGATCAACAGGCCGTCGCCGCCGGCAAGGCGGGCGCCGGGCTCGGCCGGCGCGTTCTGGTGTTCGTGCCGCATGGCGAGGACCATGACGCCCTCGGGCAGATCCGCCGCGATCTCGGCGACCGTGCGCGACGGCATGTCGGGTCGCAGCGTGACCTCCGCATGGCGCAGCGCGGGGGCAGGGGCCGGGATCTCCAGCCGGAAGAGGCGGAGCATGAAGCCCATCAGCAGGATCGGGCCGATGACGCCGACCGGATAGGCGACCGCGTACCCGATGGTCGGCTGGGGGCTGCCATCCGCGGCGGTGATGGCGGCCTGCAGCGCCGATGTGCTGGTGCCGGCGCCGGCGAACATGCCGGCCGACATGGCAACCGGCAGCCCCAGCAGCCCCCCCACGGCCTGGGCGGCGAACAGCGCGGCGACGACGGCGAGGAGCGCCAGGAGGATCCAGCGCAGCCCGGGGCCCTTGAGGCCGGCGACGCATTGCGGCCCATACTGGATGCCGGTGCCGTAGAGGAACATCAGCAGGCCGAGGGTGCCGACCAGGCCGGGCGGTGCCGCCCGTGGCGCGACCGCACCGATGGCGAGGCCCGAGAAGAGCACGGCGCCGGCGCCGAAGGTCACGCCGAGCACCGGCAGTTGGCCGAGCGCATAGCCGAGGCCGATCGCGATGAAGAGGGCCAGCATGGGCGAGCCCTCCAGGATGCTGCGCAGCAGGTCCACGCCGGTTTCCTCCCTCCGCCGCTTCGCGTGGCGGTGGGGAAGCCTACAGTCCTCTCGCCGACCGTGTCAGTGCAGCGTGAAGACCCCGTTCGTGTAGCGCAGCTCCGCCGGGCGGGTCAGCGCGGTGCAGGCGACCCGGACGGAATGGAGCGGGCCTTCGATCTCCCGCCGCCAGAACTCCAGGAAGCGGGACAGCTCCGGGAAATCCGGCGCGTGGTCGATCTTCTGCCAGACATAGGACTGCAGGACGTGCGGGTGATCCGGCAGGTGGTAGAGCAGCTCCGCCGTCGTCATGCGCCAGTCGGGGATTCGGAGGATCGGTTCCAGTCCCTGCAGCACCGTGGTCTTTCCTTTCCCTTGGGGGTGGTGAGCCGTGCGGTTTCTGTCGTGGCCCCGCCGTCTCGGGGCGGGTTGCCGTCATCAGGATGACATGTGCGGTGCAGCGAAGGCCAAGAAAAATTGTTTATAATCAGATTATTAGCACTCGCCTTCGACGAGTGCTGCCGAACGCTTGACGGGCCGGCAGGTCGGGCTTAGATCGCTGGCACTCCTCTGGGGGGAGTGCTAACGGCCGGGGTGTTCCGGCAACCGGCCAGGCTTCCCAGGGCGAGCCGTCATCAACCCGAGGCTCAGGAGAGGATTCCAGTATGAAGTTCCGTCCCCTGCACGACCGCGTTCTCGTTCGCCGCATCGAGGCCGAAGAGAAGACCCGCGGCGGCATCATCATCCCCGACACCGCGAAGGAAAAGCCGCAGGAAGGCGAAGTCGTCGCCGTCGGCGCGGGCACCATCAACGAGAAGGGCGAGGTTCGCCCGCTCGACGTGAAGGCCGGCGACCGCATCCTGTTCGGCAAGTGGTCGGGCACCGAGGTGAAGCTCGATGGCGAGGAGCTCCTCATCATGAAGGAGTCCGACATCATGGGCATCCTCGAGGGCACGTCCGAGGCGAAGAAGGCCGCCTGAGGCGCCGTTTCCGCCTTCCCGATCAACCGAGATTCCAGAGGTAGAGAGCAATGGCTGCAAAGGACGTGAAGTTCGGCGCCACCGCCCGCGACAAGATGCTGCGCGGCGTGGACATCCTGGCCGACGCCGTGAAGGTGACGCTGGGCCCGAAGGGTCGCAACGTCGTGCTCGACAAGAGCTTCGGCGCGCCGCGGATCACCAAGGACGGCGTGACCGTCGCCAAGGAGATCGAGCTGGCCGACAAGTTCGAGAACATGGGCGCCCAGATGGTGCGCGAAGTGGCCTCGAAGACCAACGACCTGGCCGGTGACGGCACCACCACCGCGACCGTGCTGGCCCAGGCCATCGTGCGCGAGGGTGCGAAGGCGGTCGCCGCCGGCATGAACCCGATGGACCTCAAGCGCGGCATCGACCGTGCGGTCTCCGAGGTGGTCAAGGAACTCGAGTCCAAGACCAAGAAGATCACCACCTCCGCCGAAGTGGCGCAGGTCGGCTCCATCTCCGCCAACGGCGAGACCGAGATCGGCGAGATGATCGCCCAGGCGATGGAGAAGGTCGGCAACGAGGGCGTCATCACGGTCGAGGAAGCGAAGAGCATCCAGACCGAGCTCGACGTCGTCGAGGGCATGCAGTTCGACCGCGGCTACGTCTCCCCGTACTTCATCACGAATGCGGAGAAGATGATCGCGGAGATGGATGACCCGTACATCCTGATCCACGAGAAGAAGCTGTCCCAGCTTCAGCCGATGCTGCCGCTGCTCGAGTCCGTCGTGCAGTCCGGCCGGCCGCTGGTGATCGTGGCCGAGGACGTCGAGGGCGAGGCGCTGGCCACCCTGGTCGTCAACAAGCTGCGTGGCGGCCTCAAGATCGCCGCCGTGAAGGCCCCGGGCTTCGGCGACCGCCGCAAGGCGATGCTCGAGGACATCGCCATCCTGACCGGTGGTGAGGTCATCAGCGAAGACCTCGGCATCAAGCTCGAGAACGTGACGCTCCAGATGCTCGGCCGCGCGAAGAAGGTGCGGATCGAGAAGGAGAACACCACGATCGTCGAGGGCGCCGGCAAGAAGGAGGACATCTCCGGCCGCTGCGAGCAGATCAAGGCGCAGATCGAGGAGACCACCTCGGACTACGACCGCGAGAAGCTGCAGGAGCGCCTGGCGAAGCTCGCCGGTGGCGTGGCCGTGATCCGCGTCGGCGGCTCGACCGAGGTCGAGGTGAAGGAGCGCAAGGACCGCGTCGACGACGCGCTGCATGCGACCCGCGCCGCGGTCGAGGAAGGCATCGTCCCGGGCGGCGGCGTGGCCCTGCTGCGCGCTTCCCAGAAGCTGGCCGGCCTCAAGGCCGACAACAACGACCAGCAGGTCGGCATCGAGATCGTGCGCCGCGCGATCCAGGCGCCGATCCGCCAGATCTCGGAGAACGCCGGCAAGGACGGCGCCGTGGTCGCGGGCGAGGTGCTGCGTTCCGACACCTACGAGTACGGCTACGACGCGCAGTCGGACGAGTACAAGAACCTGGTGGCCGCCGGCATCATCGACCCGACCAAGGTCGTGCGCACGGCGCTGCAGGATGCCGCTTCGGTGGCCTCCCTGCTGATCACCACCGAGGCGATGGTGGCCGAGCGTCCGGAGAAGAAGTCGGCTCCGGCCGGCGGCCCGGGCGGCGGCATGGGCGACATGGACTTCTGATCCGGATCTTCCGGACGGAAGGCGGGGCGCGGGTCGAAAGGCCCGCGCCCTTGTCGTTCGTGGCCGCTGCGCCGCAGGATCCGGCCAGGAGGGTTCGACTTGCGCCTGCTGCCGCCATTCGCGTCCTGGCGCGAGCACCTGTTCGGCGTGCCCGCCGGGGGGCCGCTGCCACTGCACCTCATTCGCCACATGCGGCCGGACCGCGCGAAGCATGCCATCCGCGCGCGGTGCCAGGCGACGGGCCTGGCGGACGGGACCGTGCTGTGCCGGGTGCTCGGCCGCTACAAGATGTACCTGCCGGCCGAGGATCGCACCCTCACGCCGCATCTCATCCTCGATGGCTACTGGGAACTCTGGCTGACGCGGTTCTTCCTGCGCACGCTGCGCGTCGGGATGCACGTCGCCGATGTCGGCGCCAATGTCGGCTACTACAGCCTGCTGATGGCGGAGATGGTGGGAGAGGCGGGCCAGGTCCTCGCCGTCGAGCCGAACCCCGCCGTGGCGCCGCTGCTGCGGGCCAACCTCCTGATGGGGGGATTCGCCGCGCGCGTCGCGGTCGAGGAAGCGGCGCTCGGCGCCGCCGCCGAGGACGGACGGCGGCTTGCGGTCCCCGGCGGCGCACCGATGAACGCCGCGCTGATGCCCCGCGCCGCGGAGGGCGGCCATGCCGTTCGGGTGACGACGCTCGACGCGCGGCTGGAGGGATGGCCGCGACTCGATCTCGTCAAGATCGACGCGGAGGGCGCCGAGGCGGAGATCCTGCAGGGCATGCAGGCCGTCCTCGCCCGCTGGCGGCCGCACCTGGTCATCGAGATCAACGCCGCACGAGGCTACGACGCCGCGGCCCTGCTGCGGCGGCTCGCGGAACGCTACCCCGTGCTGCGCAGCATCGAGCATGACGACACCCTGCCGGTCGTGACGCCGGAGGATGTCGCCGGCCGCCGTATCGGCAGCGACTGGCTGATCTTCGCCGCCGGCGATCCGCCCCTGCCGCGCTGAGGCCCGGCGTGCCGCGGATGCCGCTTGGCGCCCGGCCGCCGGGAGGTGCTATGGAAGGCGGATCCTCGCAACGTCGGGAACGTCCATGAAGCGCCGCAGCCTCCTCCTTGCTCCCACCCTCTTCGCGCCGACGCTGGCGCTTGCGCAGGGCGCAGCCTGGCGACCCAACCGTGCGGTGACGATGATCGTCCCCTACGCGGCGGGCGGTGGCACCGACATCGTCGGGCGCGAATTCGCGCAGCTCCTGTCGCAGAAGCTCGGCCAGCCGGTGGTGGTGGAGAACCGAGGCGGCGCGGGCGGCAACATCGGCACGACGCAGGCGGTGCGCGCACGGGCCGACGGCTACACCTTCCTCTATGCCGTCTCCTCGAACATCGTCATCAACCCGCATGTCTACCGCACCGAGGCGGCGCAGGACCCGGCACGCGCACTGGTGCCGGTGGGGATCCTCGCGAACTACCAGTACATCCTCGTGGCCAATCCGCGCTTCCCGGCGACCAACCTGCAGGAACTGATCGCGCTTGCCCGGCAGAAGCCGGGCGAGATCACCTTCAGCCATTCGGGCAATGGCGGGAACAATCACCTCGCCGGCAAGCTGCTCGCGCGCATGGCGGGGATCGAGCTGTCCGACGTCGCCTATCGCGGCACGGCGCCGGCGCTGATGGATGCGGTGAACGGCACGGTGCAGTTCAACATCTCCTCCCCGCCGCCGGCGATCCCGCTGGTGCGCGAGGGGCAGTTGCGCGCGATCGCCGTCACCGGCGCGCGGCGGTCACCCGCCTTCCCCGACGTGCCGACGGTCGCCGAACAGGGCCTCGCCGGCTATGCGGTGACGGGGTGGCACGGGCTGTTCTATCCCCCCGGCACGCCGGAGGCCCCGATCGCGGCGCTGCGCGCGCTGGCCGGCGAGATCGCCGCCATGCCGGCCTTCCACGAGAAGCTCGGCCGCGACGGGCTCGAACCGCTCGCCACGCCGGTCGGCGCCGAGGCCTTCGCCGCGCAGGTGCGCGACGAGCACGCCTTCTGGGCACGCACCATCCCCGAACTCGGCATCCGCGTGGAATGATTTTTCCGCTGCGGCGCACACCGCACGCTTTGGTTGACGCTGCCGGCGCGATCCGTGTCTGATCGCGAGGCCAACCGATCCTGGCCTCGCCTTGCCGTGCCTCCGGATGCCCGGTCGCAACCAAGCCGATCCGGGGCCGGCTGGGACACAGCCGGTCCGGGATTCGAGCCGGCGGCGGCGAAGGAGACGGATCGCATGGCGATCGGCACCGTGAAGTGGTTCAATGCGACGAAGGGCTTCGGCTTCATCGTCCCCCAGGATGGCGGCAAGGACGTGTTCGTCCACATCACCGCCGTGCAGAAGGCGGGCCTGACCGGGCTGAACGAGAACCAGAAGGTCAGCTACGACGTGGCGACGGAACGCGGAAAGGCCGCGGCCATCAACCTCAAGCCGATCTGACCAGCGGGTTGGCGGGCATCGGCCCGCCCCGCTCCTGCGGCCGATGGAACAGCCGGGACCATCGGCCTGCACGATGCCCGACGGGCGGGCGCTCCCGAAATGCGGTGGCCAATCCGCGGAGCCGCCACGCGCGCCACGCATCGTCCGCTGCCTTGCGGATGACGTGCAGGGATGCATCCTGACGCACGGGGGAGACGCGCCGCGCGGCGCAGCGCGCCCCATGGCAGGGCGATGACCGCCGGCGGGGGCAGATGTTCACACTGACCGAACTCGAACAGGCCGCGGCGCTGGTGCACCGCACCTTCGCGCCGACGACGACCATCGCCTGGCCGCTGCTGGCGGCGCGCACCGGCGCCGAGGTCTGGGTCAAGCACGAGAACCACACGCCGACCGGTGCGTTCAAGGTGCGGGGCGGGCTGGTCTACATGGAACGGCTCGCGCGCGAACGCCCGGAGGTACGCGGCGTGGTCAGCGCGACACGCGGCAACCACGGGCAATCGCTCGCCTATGCCGGGAAGCGGCACGGCGTACCGGTGACGATCCTCGTGCCGCATGGCAACAGCCGCGAGAAGAACGCCGCGATGCGCGCCTTCGGCGCACGGCTGATCGAGCATGGAGAGGATTTCGACGCGGCGCGGGAGGAGGCGATGCGCCTCGCCGCGGCCGAGGGGCTGGAATTCGCGCCGTCCTTCGCGCGCGACCTGGTGCTCGGCGTCGCGACCTATGCGCTGGAATTCTTCCGCGCCAGCCCGCCGCTCGATGCGCTGTATGTTCCGATCGGCATGGGCTCGGGCATCTGCGGCTGCATCCTGGCGCGCGACCTCCTCGGCCTGTCCACCGAGATCATCGGTGTGCAGAGCGTGGGGGCGCCCTCTTACGCATTGTCCTTTGCCGCAGGCCATGTGGTGACGACGCCGAAGGCCGAGACGCAGGCGGACGGGATGGCGACGCGCGTGCCGGATGCGGTGGCGCTCGACATCATCCGGCGCGGCGCGACGCGCATCGTGACGGTCACCGACGACGAGGTCGCGACGGCCGTTCGCGCCTATTGGCAGGACACGCACAACCTCGCGGAAGGCGCGGGTGCCGCGCCGCTCGCCGCGCTCGCGCAGGAAGGCGCGCGCATGGCCGGCCGCCGCGTCGGCGTCGTGCTCAGCGGCGGCAACATCGACCTCGACCTGTTCCGTGACTGGATACTGGGGGCGTCATGACCGATCTGCTGCTGCGCGACGTCCGTCCGCTGGGCGGCGCGCCGCTCGACGTGCTGGTGCAGGGCGGGCGCATCGCCGCCCTGGCGCCGGGGCTGGCGGCACCGCCGGGCGTGGCAGTGGAGGACGGGCGCGGCATGCTGCTGCTGCCGGGCTTCGTCGAAGGCCACACGCATCTCGACAAGACCACCTTCCACCTGCCGGACTGGCTGGTGAACGAGGTCGGCCCGCGCATCGAGGACAAGATCGACACCGAGCGCGAATGGCGCGCGCGCACCGGGCATGATGCGGGGGCGGCGTCTCTCGCCATGGCGAAGGCCTTCCTCGCCGCCGGCACGACGCGCATCCGCAGCCATGTCGATGTGGACACCGCCGCCGGCACCCGTCATGTCGAGCGCGTGCTGGAAACGCGCGCGACGATGGCGCCGGTGCAGGAGATCCAGATCGTCGCCTTCCCGCAATCCGGCATGCTGGCGCGCCAGGGGACGGACAGGCTGCTCGATGCCGCGCTGGCGATGGGGGCGGACATCGTCGGCGGCCTTGATCCCTGCGCGATCGAGCGCGATCCGGTGCGGCACCTCGATATCGTCTTCGGCCTGGCGCAGAAGCACGGCAAGCCGGTGGATATCCACCTGCACGAGCCGGGGAGCATGGGCGCCTTCTCGCTCGACCTCATCCTCGAACGCACGCGGGCGCTCGGCATGGAGGGCAAGGTGGTGGTGAGCCACGCCTTCTGCCTCGGCGACCTCGCGGAACGCGAGCGCGATGCGCTGCTGGCGCGCATGGCCGCGCTCGGCGTGGCGATCGCCACCACCGCGCCGGCATCGCGGCCGGTGCCGCTGGTCGGCCCCTGCCGCGCGGCGGGGGTGACGATCTTCGGCGGCAATGACGGCATCCGCGACACCTGGACGCCCTATGGCTCGCCCGACATGCTGGAGCGCGCCATGCTCATCGGCCTGCGCAACAACTTCCGCCGCGACGACGAGGTTGCGCTGGCCTTCGAGTGCGTCGCCGGCGCGGGGGCGAGGGGATGCGGCTTCGGCGACCACGGTCTGGCACCTGGCGCCCGGGCCGACCTGGTGCTGGTGGAAGCGCGCAGCCTCGCGGAAGCGGTGGTGGCGCGGCCGGTCCGGCGGCTCGTGGTCTCCGCCGGGCGCGTGGCGGCGCGCGACGGGGCGCTGGTGGCGTGAGGGGCCTTCGTCGCCCACGGGCTGGGACAGGATGTGATGAGTGAGGTGAGCGCGGCGCCGGTCGTGGCGGAACCCCATGAGGACACGGCGACGCTATGGCTGTCGCGGCCCGAGCGCGGCAATGCTCTCGGGCCGGACATGGTCGAGGCGCTGGATGCCGAGATTGACCGCGCGCTGGCCGAGGGCGCGCGGCTGATCGTCCTGCGAGGGCGTGGCCGGAATTTCTGCACGGGGCTCGATCTCGCGGATCTCGATACCATCGGCGATGGCGACCTCGCGCTGCGCATCCTGCGCATCGAGATGCTGCTGCAGAAGATCCACGCGCTGCCGGTGACGACCGTGGCGATCGCCGGCGGGCGCGTCTTCGGTGCGGGCGCAGACCTCTTTGCCGTGTGCGACCATCGTGTCGCGCTGCGCGGATCGTCCTTCGCCTTTCCGGGGCCGGCCTTCGGACTGGTGCTCGGCACCGGGCGGCTGGCCGGGCTGGTGGGCGACACCGCGGCGCGGCAGTTGCTGCTGGCGGGCGGGGCGGTCGAGGCGCAGCGTGCGCTCGACCTCGGCCTCGCCACGGCGCTGATCGAGGAGGAGGCAACGGAGGGCGCCATCGGTGCCGCGCATGCCGCGGCGACGCGCCTCGACGCGGCCACTGTCGCGGCGCTGCACGGGCGGACGCGCCATGCCGATGATGCCGGCGACCTTGCCGCGCTTGCGCGATCGGTCGCGCGGCCCGGGTTGAAGGCGCGGGTGGAAAGCTATCGGGCACGGGTGACGGCGGCGCGAAGATAGCAGCCGGAGGGGCGCCGCCCCTCCGGGCCTCCCCGCCAAAGGCCGAAAGGCCTTTGGAAACCATGAGATTCATTGGGGGCAGGGACGGCGCATCGCCGCACCGCCCGGCGCGACGCGCCCCGGTCATCCCCGATCAGGTCCCGGTGTCCAGAGGCCCTTCGGCCTCTGGCAGGAGGGGGTTCGGGGGAGGGCAGAGCCCTCCCCTGATCGCGGACCCTATGCCGCCGCGTCGACCGGCTGGTAGGGCAGGCGCTTCACGCGGTCCATGTTCAGCCCCTCGATGCGCAGCAGGCGCGTCGGGCCGTCGCGGCGCGGCGAATGCAGCACGCCGGGCTCGTAGAGGTAGGCGTCGCCGGGCTTCATCGCGTAGTCGCGGATGCGCTTCGCCTTGCCGGGCGTCGCCTCGGTCGGACGGGCGAGGCATTCCCAGTCGGTCATGATCGTCTCGCCGGCGGCCTGGCCGTAGATCGCCCAGGACGGGCCGTGGTCGTGCGGGCCGGAGGTCTTGGCACCCGTATAGGCGTGCGCAAGCACGGTGAAGCCGAGTTCCGGATCCTCATAGAGAACCTGCCGTTCCGGCGTCCCGTCGTTGATATGCGCGGCAACGAAGGCGGTGTCCTTCAGCGCCTCCCGCACCAGGTCGCACACCATCTCGCGGCCCGTGGTGTCGGGGTGATCCTTCAGGGCTGCGCGGGCGCGCTGCACGAAACTGTCGAGCGTCATGGGCATGGAATTTCTCCTCCCGCCAAGTTCCGGGGAAAGGATGCCCCCGCCGGGGCGCAGACGGAAGGGGCTGCGCATGACCGACCGGGAAGCCCTGCCGCAGTCAGGACCAGCACCACAACCCGCATCCGCGCCACGGCGCGCGCCGTGGCGATCCGGAACCGCCTGCTTAGCCCGGCACCAAGTTCAGGTTTCCAAAGGCCTTTCGGCCTTTGGTGGGGTGGCCCGGAGGGGCAAGGCCCCTCCGGCCTTCAGTACCCAACCTTCCCGCCTGCGGGACAAGGCCCGCTCATGACCTGCTCACGGCGAGGCCAGGAAATCCCTGGTCTCGGCCACCGCTTGCGCCAGTCCCAGCCGGCGGATCAGCACCCCCGAGGGCAGCCCCGCCAGCAGCCGGGAAGGACAGGACCGGTCGAGCATCACGAAAACCCCCTTGTCGTCCGCGCGGCGGATCAGCCGGCCGAAGGCCTGGCGCAGCCGGTGGCGGGCGACCCGGTCGTCATAGTTCTTGGGGCGGCCGCCCGAGAGATGCAGCCGCCGCTCCCGGTGCAGGATGGTCGGCCGCGGCCAGGGCACGCGGTCGAAGACCAGCAGGCGGAGCGACCGCCCCGGCACGTCCACCCCGTCCCGCATCGCGTCGGTGCCGAGCAGGCAGGCGTGTTCCTCGGCGCGGAAGACATCGACCAGCGTGGCGTTGTCCATCGCGTCCACGTGCTGGGCATAGAGCGGGATGCCGGCCTGTTCGAGCGGCCCGGCGATGCGGGCCTGTACGTCCTTGAGCCGCCGGATCGCGGTGAAGAGCCCAAGGCCCCCGCCGCCCGCGGCGAGGAACAGTGCCTGGAAGGCGGCGGCGACCTGGCCGGTGTTCTCCTTCGCCACATCCGTCACGACCAGGCAGCGCGTGCGCGCGGCGTAGTCGAAGGGGGAGGGGACGGCGGCGCGGATCGCCGGATTGGGCAGGTGGGCGGCGCCGGTGCGGGCCTCGGCTTCCCGCCAGACCGCTTCGGGATCGTCCTCCTCGGTCTCCGCCTCGTCGCGCAGCGTGGCGGAGGTGATCAGCACGCCATGCGCCGGGGCGGCGACGGCGCGGGCGAAGGGCTCCGTCGGGTCGAGGTGGTGGCGGTGCATGCCGGCATCGGTGTCGGTGCCGCCGCGGCGTTCCAGGCTCAGCCAATCGACGAAGACGGGGCGGACGCCGGGCTCGGGCCGGTCGCCCTGGAGCGTGGCCAGCATGCCGGCCCAGGCGCGGATCGGCATCAGCGCGCGGCGGTCGAGTGCCCGGCAGGCGGATTCGATGCGGATGCGGTCACCGACCTCAAGCTCCTCGGCCTCCTCCTCCAGCCGTGCGGCGAGGCGGTCACGCAGCGCGGTCAACGGTTCCTCGAGGCGCCGCAGCGCGCGGTCCAGCGCCTCCGCGGTCGGGGGTAGCGCCGCCGTCACCGGAAAGAGGTCGCATTCGGAATCGTAGAGGCCGGCGTCTCGGGCGTCCTGCGTCCGCGCCAGCACCTGCTCCCGCGCGGCGCGGAGGAAGGCTTCGCCGGCGTTGGGTGTCTCGTCCGGATGCGCGCGCGGGTCGCCGGCGAGGCGGGAGGGCCAGCCCGGCACCGGCAGCGCGCGCGCCGCCTGCAGCGCGGCATCGAGCGGCGCGTTGAGGTCCGGGCGGTCGCCGATCAGTTCCTCGAGGCGTCGCCGCAGGCCGCGGGCGCGGGACCGGCCGCCCTCGGCGCCGAGCAGCCAGCGGCGGAGTTCGGCCATCTCCGCGCCGGTCAGATCGGCGGAGAAGGCGGAATCGGCGGCGTCGAACAGGTGGTGGCCCTCGTCGAAGACGAGACGCAGCGGCGCGCCGTCCTCCCCGCCGCCGAGCGCCGCCTGGACCATGACCAGCGCGTGGTTGGCGATGACGATATGCGCGGTCTTGGCGCGGCGGATCGAGTGCTCGACGAAGCACGCCTTGTAGTGCGGGCAGGCGGAGTGGATGCATTCGCCCCGCCGGTCGGCCAGCGGCAGCACGGCGCCGGGGCCGAAGAGCTCCGCGATCCAGCCCGGGAAGTCGCCGCCCATCAGGTCCCCGTCGCGCGTCGCCAGCGCCCAGCGGGCGACCAGGCCGAGGGCGATGGCGAGGTAGGGCGGCGGACCGGCGGCGGTGAGGTCGTCGAGGTTCAGCAGGCAGAGGTAGTTCTCCCGCCCCTTGCGCAGCACGACGCGGCGGCGGCGTTCCTCCGGGTCGGGGAAGAGGCGCGCCGTCTCCTGGTCGATCTGGCGCTGCAGGTTGCGGGTGAAGGTGGAGATCCACACCGGCGCGCCGTTCTTCTCGGCCCAAAGGCTGGCCGGGGCGACGTAGCCGAGGGTCTTGCCCGTGCCGGTGCCGGCCTCGGCCAGGACCAGGGCCGGGGCGCCGGGGTGTTCGCGCGGGACGAAGGCGCCGGCGGCGGCGGAGGCATAGTCGGCCTGCTGCGGGCGCTGTTCGGCGCCGTCGCCGAGGATCTCGGCCAGACGGCGGCGGGCCTCCGCGGGTTCCACGGCGAAGGAGGCCGGCGGCGGCGGCGGGGCCGCTTCCTCCCATTCCGGCAGGCGGCGCCAGACCTTGTAGGCGTGGGCGGAGGGCTTCGCCGTGGGCTCGCCGAGCGCGGCCAGCACGGAGGGCGCCCAGGACCAGCCGGCTTCCCCCATGCGCGCGGCGAGGCCGGCGGCGTCGCGGTTGCGGGCGATGTCGCGACCTTCGGCGAGGTGGCGCAGGAGGTGGGTGGCGATCTCCGGCAGCAGGGCGGCGGCGGCTTCCTCATCCTTCGGCTGTGGCAGGTCGAGGGCGAGTGCCAGGCCGCGCGGCGTCGGCGCGCAGGGCTCGGCGGGCCGGCAAAAGGCGAAGAGCTCCAGCAGGTCGTGGGCGGCCTCAAGGCCGGGCAGGCCAAGGCGGCGCGCGGTGGCGGGGGCGTGCACCAGCATCGGCGCCGTGCCACGCAGACGTGATGCGGCGTCCCTGGCCGTGAGGGTCTCGATCTCGCCTTCGGGGGTGAGCAGCACCGCCCGGCCGAAGCCGGCAACGAGCGCCGGCACGTCGGGAAGCAGGAGTCGCGGGGCGGAGGCCATGGCGCAGGGTAGCAGCGGCGTGCGGCGCTGGCAGGTACCCGGGATGGAGGCGGCGCCCGGGGCGCCTCCGGTGCCGCCGCAGGCGATTCTGCTTCCCAAATCGATGCCGGCCCGGTAGACGGACGCCGTCAGGTTCGTTTGGTTCTGGCCCGCTCTCCAAGCGCTTCGCGCGCCGAGCCCGCCGCCCGCTCCCTACAGAAGATTGGCCCGCCGCACGACCCCGTGCGGGCGGAATTCCATGCACGAACGGAGTGGTTCGATGTCCAGCGGTACCATCAAGTGGTTCAACGCGACCAAGGGTTACGGCTTCATTCAGCCGGATGACGGCAGCAAGGACGTGTTCCTGCACATTTCCGATGTCGAGAAGTCCGGCATCGGCACGCCGCGCGAGGGCGACAAGATCACCTATGACGTCCAGCGCGGGCAGCAGGGCAAGATGTCGGCCTGCAATCTGCGGGCGGCCTGAACGGCCCGTCGGCGAGGCGACCTTTGCGTCGCCCGCCGCCATGCTACGAAGCCGGGGGCGAACCCGCCCCCTGCACAATGACGACCTGAAACAGGACCATAGAAAGCCACGATGCGAAGCCTGAAGCACGACAACTTCAATGATCGACGCAATGCGGCGGAAGCCGCGCGGAAGGCCGCGGTGGATCGCTTCCGCAAGCTTCCGAAGCCCGACGATCCTGTCGTGCAGGAGCGCCTCGCCGCGCAGAAGGCGGTTGCCGAGGCGCGTGAAGCCCGCCGTCTGGAGCGCGAGGCGGCCCGCGCCGCCGAGGCCGAGCGCCAGGCGCAGGAAGCCGCGCGGATTGCCGCCGAGCAGGCCGCCCGGGAGGCCGAGGCCGCGGCCGAAGCCGCGCGGCAGCTCGCGCTCGAAGCCGCCGCCGCCGCCGAGGCGGCCGCGGCCGCGATGGAGCAGGAGGAACGCGCGGCCCTTCTCGATGCCGAGAAGAAGGCGCGGGCCCTGGCCCTTGCGGCGGAGCAGAAGGCCCTGCGCGACGCCCGCTACGCCGCGCGCAAGGCGCGCAGCAAGCGCTGAACGACGGCTCCCCGGGCCCCATGGCTCGGGCGGATCCTTCGCCGCGCGGCCATCGGATCGGGCCGCGACGACACCAGGGCACGGCCCGCGATGCGCAGTGCAGGCGGGTCGCGCCGGTTCGGACTGCGCGGCCCGACCATCGCCGCACCCGAGCGGCCCATTCTCGCGGTCACTGACCGCGCCATCCTTGTGCAGGAGCCATCTATGCAAAGTCCCGACGCGATGAGGCCGCCTGCCCCGACCGATGATGCCCTCGGCCTAGAGCAGGAGATCGCCTATCTGGCGAAGCGGCACCGCATCTCGCCGGCGATCGTGCGTGAGATCATCCGCCGGTCCGGAGCGACGGAGCGCGGCGCGATCGAGCGCGAAATCGCGAAGGGCAAGGCGCGCCGGTAGCAGGCGGTCGATCGCCAGCGGCGCTTTGAGGGGGCCGCTGCCCTTCTCCAACTCTCCTCGCCACGGGCGTCCATTCGGCCGAACGGCCTGCGGAAGCCGTGACTTGAAGTCGTCGCGGGTCCAGGGGACCCTGTCCCCTGGTGGGGGAGCTTGAGGGGGCAAGGCCCCCTCAATTCACGTTCGTCAGCAGCCAGCCCGGGCCACGGGATCACCATGGTTCGAGCGGCGCGCCCGACCCGGACCCGCGGGCTCCGGCGAACGAGAAAACCGGGGAAGAGTTGCCTCCCCCCGGCCCCGCTCTCACGCCGCCTTCAGCCGTTCCGCGATCTGCACCGCGTTCAGCGCCGCGCCCTTCAGCAGCTGGTCGCCGCACAGGAAGAGGTCGAGCCCCCGGTCGCCGAAGACCGGGTTCGCCCGGATCCGCCCGGCCTCGACGTCGTCCTGGCCGGTCGCGTTGATCGGCATCGGGTAGAGGCCGTGCTCGGGGTCGTCCACAACCTTCACGCCCGCCGCGCGCCGCAGAACCTCGCGTGCCTCATTGGGCGTGACGGGCCGTTCGGTCTCGATGGTGACCGCCTCCGCATGCACCCGCATGGTCGGGATGCGCACCGCGGTGCAGGAGATGGGAAGATCGGGCAAGCCCATGATCTTCCGGCTTTCCCACACGACCTTCATTTCCTCCCGCGTGTAGCCGTTGGGCTGGAAGCTATCGATCTGCGGGATGACGTTGAAGGCGAGCGGCCAGCGGAAGACCTCGGCCTCCGGCTTCATGCCCTCGACCAGCACGCGGCGGGATTCGCGTTCGAGTTCCGCCATGCCTTCGGCGCCGGCGCCGGAGGCCGCCTGGTAGGTGGAGACGATGACGCGCTTGAGACCGAAGGCCTGGCGCAGCGGCTCCAGCGCCACCACCAGGATGGCCGTGGTGCAGTTCGGGTTGGCGATCAGCCGCGCGCCGCCGATCGCATTCGCGTTCACCTCGGGGACCACCAGCGGGACGTTGTCCTGCAGGCGGAAGGCCGAGGAATTGTCGACCACGGTCACGCCGGCCTCGACCATCTTCGGGGCATGCGCCTTGGCGAAGTCGCCCGAGACGGCGAGCAGCGCGAGGTCGAGGTTGCGCACCGCGGCGTCGGAGAATTCCTCGATCTCCGTCTCGCCGAAGGGCGTTTTCGTTTTCGTGCCGGCGCTGCGGGCGGAGGCGAACAGCCTCAGCGAGGTGACCGGGAAGGCCCGGCGCCCCAGAACGTCCACCAGCTCGCGGCCCACCGCACCGGTGGCGCCGACAATACCGACACGCATGTCCGTCATGGTCCTTTCGACGGTTGAAGGGGCGCGATGCTTACAGCAAAGCCGCGGCCGGACCAATGGTTCTGCACCGTTCCGGCCCGGATGCCTGGGCGGGGCGGACCCTCGGCAGGGGCATGGCCGGGCGGCATCTGGCGTCGGTTCCTGCCGGGAGCGCGGATGGCCGCCGTGTCGCGCCGCCGGCGGGTCTTCGGCAGGGCCTTGCCCCGGGGTGCCTTCGGCGGGCGGCATGCTCAGGCGTGCCCTCGGCAGCCGCCCTGCTGAGGCGTGCCTCCGGCACCACGCATTCGCGGGCGGAGCGAAGCCCCGGGGTCGCGCCGGCCGCCGCGGCCACCTATAACGCCCGTCCGATTGCCGTGTGAGTTTCGATATCGTGACGAAGCAGCCGAACCCCGACTTCTCCGCCGTGAAGGCCTGGCCCTTCGAGGAAGCGCGCAAGGTGGCCGCCCGCCTGGAGAAATCGGGCAAGGGCTCGGCACTGTTCGAAACCGGCTACGGCCCCTCCGGCCTGCCGCATATCGGTACCTTCGGGGAAGTCGCGCGCACCTCCTGGGTGCGGCGCGCCTTCACCCTGCTGACCGGGCTGCCATCCCGCCTGATCGCCTTCAGCGACGACATGGACGGGCTGCGCAAGGTGCCGGACAACGTACCGAACAAGGAGATGCTGGCGCAGCATCTCGGCCGGCCGGTCACCGCCATCCCCGACCCGTTCGGGACGCATGAGAGCTTCGGGCACCACAACAACGCCAGGCTGCGGGCGTTCCTGGACGCCTTCGGCTTCGACTACGAGTTCGCGAGCTCCAGCGCATACTACCGGTCGGGCGTCTTCGACGACGCGCTGATCCGCATGGCAGAAAGGCACGAGGAGGTGCGCGGCGTGATCCTGCCGACCCTCGGTCCCGATCGCCGTGCCACCTACTCGCCCTTCCTGCCGATCCACCCGAAGACCGGCGTGGTCATGCAGGTGCCGATGGAGGAGGTCCGCCCGGCCGAGGACCTGCTGATCTGGCGCGATCCCGCCACCGGTGAGCGCCACGCCACCCGCATCACCGGCGGCCATTGCAAGGCGCAGTGGAAGGCGGATTGGGCGCTGCGCTGGTATGCCCTCGGCGTCGACTACGAGATGTCGGGCAAGGACCTGATCGATTCCGTGCGGCTGTCCTCGGCGATCTGCCGCGTGCTCCGGGCGGAGCCGCCGGAGGCCTTCACCTACGAGCACTTCCTCGACGAGCAGGGCCAGAAGATCAGCAAGTCGAAGGGCAACGGGCTCACCATCGACGAGTGGCTGCGCTACGCGCCGGCGGAAAGCCTCTCCCAGTTCATGTACAACCAGCCGCAGCGGGCCAAGCGGCTGTATTTCGACCAGATCCCGCGCGCGGTGGACGAGTACATCCAGCACCGCGCCCGCCTGCGCATGGCGGCCGATCCGGCGAACCCGGCCTGGCACATCCATGGCGGGGCGGTACCGAACGATCCGGAGCCGCCGGTTTCCTTCACCATGCTGCTGAACCTCGCGAGCGTGGTGAACGCCGACGACCCGGAGATCCTGTGGGGTTTCCTCGCGCGCTACGCGCCCGGCGCGACGCCGGCGAGCCAGCCGCTGCTCGCCAAGCTGGTCGAGCACGCGGTGCACTACTACCGCGACTTCGTGGCGCCGACGAAGCGCTTCCGCACGCCGACAGACGCCGAGCGGGAGGCGCTGCACGCGCTGATGGCCGCGCTGCGCGACCGCGCCGCCGACCTCGACGCCATGCCGGCCGAGGAGCGCGCCCGCGCGATCCAGGATCTCGTCTATGACGCCGGCCGCCGCGAGCCCTTCCTGCAGCCGAACAAGGACGGCTCGACAGGCGTCTCGCGCGCCTGGTTCAACGCGCTCTACCAGGTGCTGCTGGGGCAGGAGGAAGGCCCGCGCTTCGGCGGCTTCGTCGCCCTCTACGGCATCGCCGGCACGATCGGGCTGATCGAGGCGGCGCTGGCGCGCGAGGAGACGCCGGCGGCGTGAGCATCGGCGCGCGCGTCCTCGCGCAGGTCAAGCGGCACGGCCCGACCGTCTTCGGGCTGCTGCTCCTGGTCGGCGCGCTCTATGTGGTGCAGCGGGAGTTCCGCAGCATCTCCTGGCACGATGTCCTCGGCTCGCTGCGTGCGATGCCGTCGGCGGCGCTGTGGGGCGCCTCGGGCTTCACCCTGCTCGCCTACATCATCCTGACGGCCTATGACCGGCTGGGCTCGGTCTATGCGGGGTATCCGGTCTCCTACCTGCGCACCTCGCTCGCCTCCTTCTGCGCCTATTCGCTGGCGAACAACCTCGGCTTCGCGACGGTGTCGGGTGCCGCCGTACGCTACCGCTTCTACGCCACCTGGGGGCTGCCGCCGCTGGCGATCGCGAAGGTCGTGGCCTTCACGTCGCTGACCTTCGGGCTGGGCGGCTTCGCGCTGGGCGGCGCGGTGCTGATGTTCGAGCCGGACGTGCTGCCCTTCTTCGGGGACGGCGCGCCGCGCTGGGCGATGCAGGCGGTGGGCGCGCTGCTGTGGTGCATCGTCGGCGCCTATGTGCTGCTGGCGCGCTTCGTGCCGCATTTCCGCATGTTCGGGCACCAGATCGACCTGCCCGGCTTCCGCATGGCGCTGGCGCAGACGGCGCTGGCGAGCGCCGATGTCGGGGTCACGGCGCTGATCTTCTGGGCGCTGCTGCCGCCGGCCGATGGGCTCACCTTCCTCCACTTCCTCGGCATCTACATCGCCGCGTTGTCGGCCGGCATCGCCGCCAACGTGCCGGGAGGCATCGGCGTCTTTGACGGCGCCATCCTGTTCGGCCTGTCCGGCCACATGCCGGCATCGGAGGCGATCGGCGCACTTCTGCTGTTCCGGCTGTTCTACTACATCGTGCCGCTCTTCCTCGCGGGGCTGATGTTCGCCGGCTTCGAGGTGAGCCAGCGCCGCCACATCCTCGAGCGCATCGCGCCGGAGCGCGGCGTCGCGATCTCCTTCGAGGTGCCGGCGATGGCCGGCCTCGCCGCGATCGCCGCGATCACGCTGATCTTCATCGGCGCGCTGCCGCCCAAGCCGAACGTGCTCGACGGCGTCTTCGACCTGCTCGACGAGGCGGGCAGCCACCTGGCCGCCTCGGTGGTCGGCTCGCTGCTGCTGGTCTCGGCCTATGGGCTGGTGCGGCGGCTGACCATCGCCTGGTGGGCGGCGCTGCTGCTGCTGCTGAACGGCGCCGCGATCACCTGGCTGCGCGGGGAACCCTGGTGGCTCATCGGCCTGTTCCTGCTGCAGGCGGCGCTGTTCACCGCCTTCCGCCCCGCCTTCTATCGCCGCGCGCGGCTGCTGGCGGAGCCGCTCTCGGGCGAGGCGCTCGGCGCCATCGCCGCCGGCGCCATCTGCGGGCTGACGCTGGCGATGGTGGCCTATAGCGGCCGCTATGCGGAGATGTCCTGGTGGGGCGTCGTTCTCTCGGCCGAGGCGCCGCCCTCCCTGCGCTTCGCCGTCGGGCTCGCGGCGGTGCTGCTGCTGGTGGCGGCGGCGCGCCTGCTCCGCCCGGCGCGCCCGCCCGTGCTGCCCTACGATGCGGAGGTGCGCGAGAGGCTGCGCGCCCTCGGTGCCATGGCCCCGCTCGCCTGTGGCGCTGACGGCGCGGTCTTCGGAGAGGCCGGGCGCGCCGGCTTCGCCTTCGTCCGGCGGGAGGGGATCTGGCTCGCCCTCGGCGACCCGGCGGGCGAGGAGCGCGATCGCGTTTCCGCCATCTGGCGCTTTCGTGACATCTGCGACCAGGCGCGCGTCCGGCCGGCCTTCTGGCGCGTCGGGCCCGGACTGCTGCGCGTCTATGCCGATATCGGCCTGACGCCCTTCGCGCTGGCGGCGGAGGGCAAGGCGCAACGCTATCTGGTCTGCCGCGCGGAGCGCGACCTCGAGGCCCTGCTGCCGCTGCTGCCCGAGGCCGACGATGCCGGCTGACCGGCTTGCCAGACCGGCCCCGACAGGCCATTCCAGCGCTGCCTTGCCGAGCCAAGAGGGACCCCCATGCGCATCGCCATGATCGGCGCCGGCTATGTCGGCCTCGTCTCCGGCGCGTGCTTCGCCGAGTTCGGTGTCGACGTGACGGTGATGGACGTCGATCCTGACAGGATCGAAGGGCTGCGCGCGGGCCGCATGCCGATCTACGAGCCCGGCCTCGACAAGCTGGTGGAGGAGAACGCGCGCGACGGGCGGCTGAACTTCACCACCGACCTCGCGGAGGCGGTGCGCGGCGCCGATGCCGTCTTCCTCGCCGTCGGCACGCCGACGCGCCGCGGCGACGGCCATGCCGATCTCACCTATGTCTACGCCGCCGCCGAGCAGGTGGCGCGCGCCGCCCAGGGGCCTCTGGTGCTGGTGACGAAGTCCACCGTGCCGGTCGGCACCGGGCGGGAAGTGCAGGCGATCGTGCGCCGCGTGCGGCCGGACCTGCCGATCAGCGTCGCCTCCAACCCGGAATTCCTGCGCGAGGGCAGCGCCATCGGCGACTTCATGCGGCCGGACCGCGTGGTGATCGGCGTCGACGACGAGCGGGCGCTGACGGCGCTGAAGCGGCTCTACCGCCCGCTCTACCTGATCGAGACGCCGGTGCTGGCGGTCAGCCTCGAGAGCGCGGAACTGATCAAGTACGCGGCCAACGCCTTCCTCGCCACCAAGATCACCTTCATCAACGAGATCGCCGATCTCTGCGAGAAGGTCGGCGCCGACGTCCACGACGTCGCGCGCGGCATGGGGCTCGATGGCCGCATCGGGCGCAAGTTCCTCCATCCCGGCCCGGGTTATGGCGGGTCCTGCTTTCCGAAGGACACGCTGGCGCTGGCCCGCACCGCCCAGGATGCCGGCAGCCCGGTGCGCCTGGTCGAGACCACCATCGCGGTGAACGAGGCGCGCAAGGCGCAGATGGCGGAGCGCATCCTGGCGGCGCTCGGCCCGAACCCGGCCGGCCGGCGCGTCGGCGTGCTCGGCGTCACCTTCAAGCCCGAGACGGACGACATGCGCGATGCGCCGTCGCTCGTGATCCTGCCGAAGCTGGTGGCGGCCGGGGTGGAGGTGCGCGCCTTCGACCCGCAGCCCGCCCATGCGCGCCAGGCGCTGCCGGCGGCGGTGTCCTTCGCCGAGAGCGCGCTCGGCGCGGCCGAAGGTGCCGATGCCGTGGTCGTGCTGACCGAGTGGAACGAGTTCCGCGCGCTGGCGCCGGATCGCCTCAAGGCCGCCATGAAGGGCGGCATTGTTCTGGATCTCCGCAATGTGTGGGACCCGGCGGCGATGCGCGCGGCCGGGTTCACCTATTCCTCCATCGGCCGCCCGTAACGGAGTGGACATGACCGCCTTCCGCCATCGCTTCGACTCCACGGTCCTGCGCGAATACGACATCCGCGGCATCGTCGGGAAAACGCTGAAGCCCGAGGACGCCTTCGCGATCGGCCGCTGCTTCGGTTCGGTCGTGGTGCGCGGGGGCGGCAGGCGCGTGGCCGTCGGCTATGACGGGCGCCTGCATTCGCCGGAGCTCGAGGCGCAGCTCGTCGCCGGCCTGCGTGCCTGCGGGCTGGAGGTGGTGCGCATCGGCCTCTGCGCGACGCCGATGCTGTATTTCGCCGCCTACGACCAGCAGGCCGACGGCGCGGCGATGGTGACGGGCAGCCACAACCCGCCCGACTACAACGGCTTCAAGATGATGATCGGCAAGAAGCCGTTCTTCGGCGCGGCGATCCAGGAGATCGGCCGCATGGCCGCGGAGGGCGACGTGGTGCCGGAGCGCGCCGGCAGCGATCGCCAGGTGGACATCGCCGGCCGCTACGCCGACCGCGTGCTGCAGGATTGGGACGGCGGCGACCGCAAGCTCAAGGTCGTCTGGGACCCCGGCAACGGTTCCGCAGGGCCGATCGTGAAGGCGCTCGCCGCCCGCCTGCCGGGGACGCATTTCGTCATCAACGGCGACGTGGACGGCACCTTCCCCAACCACCATCCCGACCCGACGGTGGCGAAGAACCTCGAGCAGATCATCGCCGAAGTGGCCCGCGAGAAGGCCGATCTCGGCATCGCCTTCGACGGCGACGGCGACCGCATCGGCGTGGTGGACAATGAGGGCCACGTCCTGTTCGGCGACCAGCTTCTGATCGTGCTGGCGCGGGACGTCCTGAAGGCCAAGCCGGGCGGCACCATCATCGCCGACGTGAAGGCATCCCAGGTGCTGTTCGACGAGGTGGCGAAGGCCGGCGGCAATCCGCTGATGTGGAAGACCGGCCATTCGCTGATCAAGGCGAAGATGGCCGAGACCGGCAGCCCGCTCGCCGGCGAGATGTCCGGCCACATCTTCTTCGCCGACAAATGGTACGGCTTCGACGATGCGCCCTATTCCGCGGTGCGGCTGCTCGGCATCGTCGCGCGCATGAACGGCTCGCTGTCCGAGGTGCGCGCCGCGCTGCCGCAGGTGATCAACACCCCGGAGCTCCGCTTCAACTGCGAGGAAGCCCGCAAGTTCGCGGTGGTGCAGGAGGTCAAGGACCGCCTCGCCGCCGATGGCGCCCGCGTGCAGGACGTGGATGGCGTGCGCGTGCTGACCGAGGATGGCTGGTGGCTGCTGCGCGCGTCCAACACCCAGGCGGTGCTGGTGGCGCGCTGCGAGGCGACCTCCGAGGCCGGGCTCGATCGGCTGAAGGCGCAGCTCGTGAAGCAGCTCGTGGCCAGCGGGCTGGAGGCGCCGGACTTCTCGGGCGAGAACGCCGGGCATTGAGGCGCGCCGCGCCCCGGTGATCCTCTTTTTCTACGGCACGCTTCTCGAGCCGGCGGTGCTCGCGCGCATTTCGGGCGAGCCTTCCCTGCCGCGGCGGCTTCGCCCGGCGCGACTGGACGGCTGGCGGCGTGTATTCCTCCGGGGCACGCCCTATCCGACCCTCGTCGAGGACGCGGCATCCGTGGTGGAGGGGGCGGTTCTGCGCGCCGGGCCGGCGGCGCTGGCGCGGCTCGCCGCCTATGAGGGCAGCGCCTATGCCCTCGCGCCCCTGACGGTCACGACGGCGCGCGGAACGTTGCGTGCGCGGGCCTGGATCGCGCCGGCCTGGCGGGCGGATGCGGCGCGGCCCTGGCCCTGATCAGGCCACGGCACGGGCGGCGGCGATGCCGCTCTCCCAGGCGCCGGCGACGGTCGCGGCGAAGCGCGGATGACAGGCCTCGCCGGCGAAGCACAGGCGACCTTCGGCGAGGGGCGTCGCGAGCACGCGGCGCGCATCCATCCGCCCCGGGACGGCGTGGCTGTAGGCACCGCGGAAGAGCGGATCCTCGCCCCAGCGCGTGACCGTGGCCGGGCCCAGCGCAACGGCGGCCCGGGCGCCGAAGATCGCGGCGACCTCGGCGCGCGCTTCGGCTTCCGCGCGTGCCGTGTCGCCGCACATTTCCCAGGCCCGCGCGCCGCCGCAGAAGGCGACCAGGTAGGGATGCGCATAGGGGCGGGAGAGCAGGGCCATCGGGCGGTCGCCCTCGTGCTCCACCGCGCGGCGCAGGACGGCGAAGGGGGGCAGGTCCGGTGCGTCCGGATGGTCGGCGCGGAAGGCTATCTTGGTGAGCAGGCCGAGCGGGAGGGCGTGGATCGCGGCCTGCGTCTGCGCCGGCAGCGGCGGGTCGAAGGCGATGGCGCCTGCTGCCAGCACGCCGGTCGAGGCGGTGACGATCGCCGCACGCGCCGTCACGGCGCCGAAGCCGCCTTCCGCCGCCACGCCGCCGGCGCCCCAGCGCAGCCTTTCCACGCACGCCTGGAGCCGCACCGGCAGGCCCTCGGCCAGCCGCGCGACAAGCGCGCCGACGCCGTTCCGCAGCACCATGTTGGGGCCGTCCAGGGCGGTCGCGGCGAAATCGTGCAGGCTCATGCGGGAGAGTTCGGCGGCGCAGATCTGCGCCCCTTCCCAATGCGCCACGGTCGCATCCCAGCGGCCGCCGTGCGGGGCGGCTTCGGCGGCGGGGCGGTCAGGTCCGCCGTCGCGCGCCGCCGCCTCGATCGCCTGCCAGAAGGCGTCCTCGGCGGCGGCGAAGGCTGCACGTTCCTCGCGAGTCGCGAAACGGCCATCAGCGAAGAGGCGACGGTCGCGCAGCGTGTCGTGGTCGAGCATCTCGCAGCCCAGGGCGCGGGCGAGGGGCGTCAGGGCATTCTGGTCGGCCTGGTGCAGCCAGGAGGCGCCGTGGTCGAAGGGGGCGCCGAGGCTCGCGCTCTCCGTGTATGCCCGCCCGCCGACGCGGGTGCCACCCTCCAGCACGATGCAGGACCGGCCGCGCGCGATGAGTTCGCGGGCGGCAGCAATGCCGGCGCAGCCGGCGCCGATGACGAGCACGTCTGGATCGGAGGGGAACATCGCCGCATCATGCCGCGCCAACGCGAAGGGATGAACCATGCTGCAGCCGCCGCCCGCCGAACCCGGCATGCGTGAGGACGAGGTCGATACGCCGGCGCTGCTGATCGACCTCGATGCCTTCGAGCACAATCTCGACACCATGGCGGCGCTGCTGGCGCCGACCGGGGCGAAGCTGCGGGCGCATGCCAAGACGCACAAGTCGCCGGTGGTGGCGAAGCTGCAGATGGCGCGCGGCGCCGTCGGACAATGCGTGCAGAAGGTGGCGGAAGCCGAGGCACTGGCCTGGGGCGGCATTCCCGACGTGCTGGTGACGAACCAGGTGGTCTCGCCGAAGAAGCTGGCGCGGCTCGCCGCGCTGGCGCGCATCTGCAAGGTCGGCTTGTGCGTGGATGATGCGGCGCAGATCGCGCTCGCCGAGCAGGCCGCCGAGGCCGCCGGCATCCGCCTGCCGGTGCTGGTCGAGATCGATGTCGGCATGGGCCGCGCCGGGGTGGAGCATGGCCCGCCCGCCGTCGCGCTGGCGGAGCGCATCGCGGCCAGCAGGCACCTGATCTTCGGCGGGCTGCAGGCCTACCATGGCAGCGCGCAGCACATGCGCACGCCGGAGCAGCGCGCCGCGGCGATCGGCGAGGCCGCGGCGCGATCCCGCCGCACGGTGGAGCAACTGGCGCAGCGCGGGCTCGACTGTCCGATCGTCGGCGGCGCCGGCACGGGGACCTTCCGGCACGAGGCGGCGAGCGGCGTCTATACCGAGATCCAGGCCGGGTCCTACGCCTTCATGGACGTGGACTACGCGAAGAACGAGGAGGCGCCGCCGTTCCGGCATGCGCTGTTCGTGCTGAGCACGGTGATGAGCCGCGCGACGCCGGGCGTCGCGGTGGTGGATTGCGGCCACAAGGGCGTGGCGGTGGATTCCGGCATGCCAGGGGTGTGGGAGCGGCCGGGGCTGCGCTACGCGGGGGCCTCCGACGAACACGGCAAGATCCTGATCGAGGATGGCGCCGCGCCGGTGCTGGGGGAGAAGCTGCGCCTGGTGCCGGGGCACTGCGACCCGACGGTGGATCGCTACGACTGGTATGTCGGCGTCAGGAAGGGCCGTGTGGAGTGCCTCTGGCCGATCGCGGCCCGCGGCGGCATGGCCTGACGCATCCAGCGGATGGGCAACCTGCGGACCGTGCATCTGCGCGGTTCGGGGGCGCACGGCGCGACCGCGCCCAGACGGACAGCGACGCCCCGCGTTCCGGCGCACGGCGTGCAAGCCAGGCGGCCGGATGGCCGCACCGGCGCTTGAGGCGAAAGAACTACTGGCTCGCCCAGACGATCCTGTGCATCCAGGCGATCTCCGGCAGTTCGAAGCTGTAGTTCGGATGCGCCGGGTTGAGGCTGGCGAGCTCGATGCGCTTGGCGGATTGGCGGCGCAGTTCCTTCGCCATCACCTCGCCCTTCTGGGTGCGCACCACCACGCGGTCGCCGCGCCGCACCGGCGCGGCGGGGGAGACGATGACCACATCGCCGTCGCGGAAGACCGGCTCCATGGACTCGCCGGAAATCTCGAGCGCATAGGCGTTGGGGTCACCGATGTCGGGGAGGGAGATCTCGTCCCACGACCCCCCGACCGGGTAGCCGCCATCGTCGAAATATCCCTCGCCGCCGGCCTGGGCGAGGCCGATCAGCGGGATGCGCCGGCCCGAGCCGCCGCGCCCGCCGCCGCGTGGCAGGGCCGGCATGCCGGAGACCAGGGAGGCGAAATCCTCCATGCCGCGGCCGGTGGCCGCCAGCACCTTGGCGATGCTCTCGGTGGAGGGCCAGCGCGCGCGGCCATCGGCGCCGATGCGCTTGGAAGGGTTGAAGGCGGTGGGGTCGAGCCCCGCCTTGCGCGCCAGGCCCGAGGCGGAGAGGCCGTGCTCCGCCGCCAGGGCATCGAGGGCGCGCCAGATGTCGTCGTGGCGCATGGGGTGTGTCGGTTCCGTCGCGTCGATCCCAGGACGCGAATCCAGATGCGGTGGGCGCCCTTGGGGAACCTATCCTAGGTTTGGTGTCGTAACGCAATAGGTCAATCTTCCTTTTTCTGGCTTGTCGCGCACAACTCTGGCGGTTAATGTTCTCGTATTGTTCCCTCCACAGGCGAGACCCCCCATGCGCCCTGCCCCCCGTGCCGCCCATGCGCCCCGCTATGCCAGCCTCCTTGCCGCCGAGCCGTTCCGCTCGGCCGAGGAGGCCTGGTTCTGGACCATGGCGGCGCTGATCGCCCGCCGCGACGGCGCCCGCATTTCCGCCGGCAAGGGCGAGAAGCTGCGTCCCTGCGAGCCGGACGATGTGATCAAGTGCCTCGACCGGCTGTATCGGCAGCGGCGCATCGACCTGATCCATGCGCGCATCCTGCGCATCTGGGGCGAGCGCGGTGCGGCGCCGGATCCGCGCTACCCGGCCGAGCGCGCCGATGCCGCGCAGTGGCGGGAAGCGATGAACCGCCTGGAATGGCCGCTGCGGGTGAAGGGGATCGTGGCGTGATCGCGCATGACGATCGGAGCGCCGAAGGGCCCGTAGATCTGAATCGGGCGCGGCAGGCGCCGCGCCTCCGTGCCGCGCGTGATGCCCAGCAGCAGGTCTGGATCGCCTTCGGCGGAGAGGCCGACCAGCTCTGGCTGCGTCCGCTCCGCCGCGGCTTTCGCCATTGCTTCGCCGCGCTGCGCGACGAAGCCGGCTGGACGGTGGTGGAACCGCTGACAGGCCGGCTGCTCGTCGCGCGCCTGGCGGTGCCGATGGAATTCGACCTGCCTGGCTTCTATGCGCGCGCGGGGCTCGCGGTGCTCGGGCCCTTCGCCCCGGGGCCGGTGCGCGCGCGCACCCTGCCCACGCTGCTGCCCTTCACCTGCGTCGGCCTCTGCCGCGCGGTGCTTGGCGCCGGCGCGCCCTTCGCGCTGACGCCGTGGGGGCTGTTCCGTCGGCTGGTGAAGATCCTGAAGAATGATAGGAAAAATGTCTTGACGACGGGGTCTGCCTAGGATATCAACCTCCTCGCCAAGGGGCGAAGTGCGTCCTTCGGCTTCCTCCCGTTCCCCCCGAGATCCTGACGCGGGCCCGCCCTTCCTCACCGAGGGGCGGGCCCGCGGCGTTTCGGGGTGCGCGCGGGAGGCCCGATCCCCCACTGACCGAGAGGAGCCGCGCGCGCATGGGTGGCCTGTTCCGCGCCCCGAAGCCTGTCGTCATCGCGCCCGCCGAGGCACCGGCCGAGACGGCCCCCGCCACGGCCCAGGCCGCCGAGGAGACCGCCGCCGCCGCCCGTGCCGAGGCGCGCGAGCGGACCCGCCGCGGCCTCGCCGGCACCATCGCGACCTCCGCCCGCGGCGTGCTCGGCGCCCGCGCCGACTTCGCCGCGACGCGCAAGTCGTTGCTCGGGGAGTGAGGCGATGACCCCCGAGGAGATCCTGGCGCGGCACGCCCGTGCCCTCGACCGCCGCCGCGCCCATGAGGCGCTGTGGCAGGATTGCTACGACCACGTGTTGCCGCCGGTCGCCGGCGGGCGCGTGGCGATCTACGACGCGACCGCGGCGGATGCGGCGGAACAGCTCGCCGCCTCGCTGCTGGCGGAGCTCACGCCGCCCTGGTCGCGCTGGTTCGGCCTGGCGCCGGCCCGCCCGGTGGAAGGCGACGGCCAGGCCGCCGCGGCGTTGGAGGACGCGGCGGAGACGCTGCAGGGGCATCTCGACCGCTCGAACTTCGCCCTCGAGATGCACCAGGCCTTTCTCGACCTCGTCGTCGCCGGCACCGGCCTGCTGCTGGTGGAGGAGGCCCAGCTCGGCGAGGCCTCGGCGCTGCGCTTCACCGCCGTGCCGCTGCGCGAGGCGGTGCTGGAGGAAGGCCCGTCCGGACGCCTCGACACCGTCTTCCGCGCGGCGCGGCTGAGCGAAGCGGCGCTGCGTGCACGTTTTCCTGTGGCGCAGCTTCCGCCGGTCGCGGGCGAGGAGGATGCGGAGGCGCCGCGCCATCGCGTGGTCGAAGCGGTCTGGCCCGCTCGCAGCGGCCATCGCTTCCTCGCCATTCTCGTCACCGATTCGGGGCCGGTCGTGCTCGCCGAGGGCCGCTTCGCCGAGAGCCCCTTCATCGCCTTCCGCTGGCTGAAGGCACCAGGTGAAGTCTATGGCCGCGGCCCGGTCGCCAAGGCGCTGCCGGACATCCGCACCGCCAACAAGGTGGTGGAGCTCGTTCTCAAGAACGCCTCCATCGCCGCCACCGGCATCTGGCAGGCCGATGACGACGGCGTGCTGAACCCGGCGACGGTGCGGCTCGAACCCGGTGCGATCATCCCGAAGGCACCGGGTTCCTCCGGCCTGACGCCACTCAAGGCGCCGGGGAATTTCGACGTCTCGCAGCTCGTGCTGACCGATCTCAGGGCGCGCATCCGCGGCGCTCTGCTCGCCGACCGGCTCGGGCCGCAGCGCGACGATCGCATGACGGCGACCGAGGTGCTCGAGCGCGCGGCGCAGACGGCGCGGCTGCTCGGCGCCACCTACGGCCGCCTGCAGGCGGAGCTGCTGACGCCGTTGATCGCGCGCTGCATGGCCATCCTGCGACGGCGCGGGGAGATCCCGCCGCTGGTGCTCGACGGGCGGGAGGCGGTGCTGCGCTACCGCAGCCCGCTCGCGCAGGTGCAGGGCCGCGCCGATGCGGCGAACACGCTGCTCTTCCTGCAGGCGGTGCGCGCCATGGGGCCGGAGGCCCAGGCGCAGATCGACCTGCCCGCTGCCGCACGCTGGCTCGGCCGGACGCTCTCCGCGCCCGCCGAAGTGCTGCTTCCCCCCGCGCAAACCGACAAGGAGTGAGCGCCTGATGCCCGAGGATCTGCTGGAGACCGCCCTCGCCGAGGCGGGCGCGCCGAAGAAGGGCGCGCGTCCGGAGGACGTGCCGGAGAAGTTCTGGGACGAGGAGGCCGGCACGCTGCGCGTCGAGGCGCTGCTGAAATCCTATCGCGAACTGGAGAAGCGCCTGTCGCAGCGCGTTGCGCCGCCGGCCGAGGACGCGCCGGAGGAGGAGCGCATCCGCTTCCGCCGCGCCATCGGCGTGCCCGACGGTCCCGAGGGCTACGAGATCACGCCGAAGCACGAGCTCTGCTGCGCGGATGACGACATCAACCGCCGCCTGCACGAGGCCGGCTTCACCACGGCGCAGGCGCAGCTCGTCTACGACCTGGCGGCCGAGCGCCTGCTGCCGCTGATCGCCGAGGCCGCCGGCCAGTTCGAGGCCGAACGCCAGATCGAGCGGCTGCGCGAGCATTTCGGCGGTGAGGAACGCTTCCGCCGCATTGCCGGGCAGATCGCCGCCTGGGCCCGGTCCAACCTGCCGGCGCCGGTGATGGAGGCACTCTCCACCACGGCGGAGGGCGTCATCGCCCTGCACCGCATGATGGAGGGCAACGAGCCGGGCCTGGCACGGCGCGGCGAGGCGCCGGGCCCGGCCGACGAGACGGAGCTCCGCTCCATGATGCGCGACCCCCGCTACTGGCGCACGCGGGAGCCGGAATTCGTTCGCCGCGTGACGGATGGCTTCCGCCGCCTGGTGAACGGCGCCGGCTGAGGCCCCGCATTCCGTCGGGGCTCGAGCGGCCCCCTCCCTCCGCTCGCCCCGTCGGCGGCCCCGCGCGATGCCGCGCGGTGGCCCGGGGGCGGGCGGCGCGCCGATGCCTGGCCGCGCCACCCGCCCCGTCCGCTTCTGCCCGCGCACAACCCCGAACGGGGCGCGCGGGCCGCGCCACCGCCCGGCCCCACGTGGCCAACCGGGCGAGCGGCGCATTTCCCTCCATCCGGACATGAAAGGGATCCCGCATGTCGGGCACCATCGAACAGGCCTTCGTGAAGCAGTTCGAGGCCGAGGTCGCCGAGGCCTATCAGCGCCAGGGCAGCAAGCTGCGCCCCACGGTGCGCAGTAAGACGGGCGTGAAGGGCGCGAGCACGATCTTCCCGCGCGTCGGCAAGGGCACGGCGGCGGCCAAGGCGCGCAACGGCGTCGTGCCGGTGATGAACCTCGAATACTCCAACGCCGAGTGCTTCCTGCAGGACTACTACGCCGGCGAGTGGATCGACCGGCTCGACGAGATCAAGACCAACATCGACGAGCGCACCGTCATCGCCAATGCCGGCGCCTATGCGCTGGGGCGCAAGACGGATGAGCTGATCGTCGCCGCCCTCGACACCGCGACCTCCGAGGCGACCGGCACCGGCACCGGCCTGACCGACACCGATGGCCTGACCAAGCAGAAGGTGCTGATGGCCTTCGAGATGCTGGGCGCGGCCGACGTGCCGGATGACGGCAACCGCTTCGCCGTCGTCGGTTGGAAGCAGTGGAGCGATCTGCTGCAGATCGAGGAGTTCGCGAAGTCCGACTATGTCGGCGACGACGCGCTGCCGTGGAAGGGCACGCAGGCGAAGCGCTGGCTCGGCGCGCTGTGGATGCCGCATTCCGGCCTGACCAAGGCCGGCACGCTGCGCTACTGCTACTTCTTCCACAAGACCGCGGTCGGCCACGCGGTGGCGAGCGAGGTGGTGACCGACATCACCTGGCACGGCGATCGCGCCGCGCATTTCGTGAACAACATGATGTCCCAGGGGGCGGTGATGATCGACCCGACGGGCGTCGTGCGGATGCGCGCCAAGGAATAGGTGCGGATGCGCGCCAAGGAATGATGTGAGACGCCGGGGGAGGGGAACCTCCCCCGGCACCCCCTCCCTTCTTTGTCCCTTGGGACCTGACCTCGAAGGTCAGGTCCCGGGTGACAAAGAAGGTTGAGGGGGGGCCGGGGGGAGAAGTTCCCTTCTCCCCCCGCCCTTTCTTCCGCGACAACCAGGAGTCCCCCACCGATGGCGCTCTCCGCCCTCGCGCTCTGCTCGCGCGCGCTGCTCAAGATCGGCGCGCAGCCTGTCGCCTCGCTCGACGAAGGCACGGCCGAGGCCGAAGTCGCGGCCAATCTCTATCCGGGCATCCGCGACGCTCTGCTGTCCGCGCATCCGTGGTCCTTCGCGACCGCGCAGGCGGCGCTGGCGCGCCTGGCCGCCGTGCCGCGTGCGGATTTCGCGTACGCGTTCCAGCTTCCCGCGGGTTTCCTGCGCGCGCTCTCGGCCGGCACTGCGGGCCGCGCGCGCGGCATCGTCTATCGCCTGCAGGAGGACCGGCTGTTCACCGACGCCGACCAGGTCGCGCTGACCTACGTCTTCCGCCCTGACGAGAGCACCTTCCCGCCGTACTTCGCGTCGGCGCTGGTGGCGCGGCTCGCCGCCGAGTTCTGCATTCCGCTGACCGAGAATGCCAGCCGCGCCGAGATGCTGTTCCGCCTCGCCGAAGCCGAGCTGCGCGTCGCGCGCCAGGCCGACAGCCAGCAGGCGAGCGCGCGCGTGCTCGAGGACTTCCCGCTGATCAGCGTGCGGGGCTGATCCATGCCCGCGATCAAGCGTGCCAAGACGAGCTTCGCCGCGGGCGAGCTCGCGCCCGAGCTGCTCGGCCGTGGCGACCTGCGCGCATTCGAGAACGGCGCGCGGCGCCTGCGCAACGTCTTCATCCAGCCGACCGGCGGCGTGACGCGCCGCCCGGGGCTGCGCCATGTCACTCCGCTGCCCGGCCCGGCGCGGCTGATCCCCTTCGAGTTCAACACCGAGCAGACCTATCTGATGGTGCTGACGCACGGCACGCTGCAGGTGTTCCTGGGCGATGCGGTGATCGCGACGCTCGCAGGTCCCTGGAGCACGGCGATGTTGCCGCAGATCGGCTTCACGCAGAATGCCGACACGCTGCTGCTGGTGCATCCGGACATGCAACCGCAGCGCGTGACGCGGACGCCCTCCGGCTGGACCATCGCGCCCTGGGCCTTCCTGAACGAGCCCTTCTTCCGCTTCGCCGATCCTGCGTTGGCCATGACGGCGAGCGGCACGGCCGGGGTGGTGACCCTTCAGGCGAGTTCCGACTTCTTCCACCCGAACCATGTCGGCGTGCGGCTGCGCGTCGCCGACCGGCGCGTGCTCGTCACCTCCGTGACCAGTGCGATCCTGGCGACCGCGACGGTCCAGGAGGAACTGACCACCACCGGCCCCACCACCGACTGGGACGAGGCCGCCTTCGGCATGGCGCGCGGCTGGCCCGCGACCTGCTGCTTCCACCAGGACCGCCTGGTGATCGGCGGATCCCGCGATCTGCCGAACCGGCTGTGGCTGTCGCGCACCGGCGATCTGTTCAACTTCGATGCCGGCACCGGGCTGGATGACGAGGCGATCGAGTTCGGCCTCGTCTCCGACCAGGTGAACGCGATCCGCGGACTGTTTTCCGGGCGGCACCTGCAGGTCTTCACCTCGGGTGCGGAGTGGATGGTCTCCGGCGATCCACTGACGCCGGCGAGCATCCAGCTCAACCGGCAGACGCGCGTCGGCTCGCCGGTCGACCGGTTGATCCCGCCGGTCGATGTCGACGGCTCCACCGTCTTCGTCGGGCGCGGGCAGGGTGTCCACGAATTCGCCTACACGGATGTCAGCGACACCTACCAGGCGAACGACCTCGCTGTCCTGGCGCGGCACCTCGTGAAGGCGCCGGTCTCCATGGCCTACGACCAGGGGATGCGGCTGCTGCACATGGTGATGGCGGATGGCAGCCTCGGCACGCTGACGCTCTACCGCGCCGAGCAGGTGACCGCTTGGACGCGGCAGGAGACCGAGGGCGCCTTCCGTGCCGTGGCGGAATCCGAAGGCGTGGTGTGGGCGGTGACCGAGCGCTATGGCGTCTTCGGGCTGGAACGGTTCGAGGCCGGCCTCGCGCTCGATGCCGCGCTGACCGGTGCCACCGCCATGCCGCAGGATGAGTGGAGCGGGCTCGCGCATCTCGAAGGCCGGACGGTCGGCGTGCTGGCCGATGGCGCACCGCGCGCGGCGACGAGCGTTGTGGGCGGCGCCGTCACGATCGACCCGCCGGCGGCGCAGGTGCAGATCGGCCTCGCCTTCCGGCATGAGATCGAACCGCTGCCGCCCGACCTGATCTCGGCGAGCGGCGCCGCGACGGGGCCGCTGCGGCTGGTGGCCGTGACCTTCCGGCTGCTCGAGACGGCGGCGCTGTCCGTCGATTTCGGCCGCGGCGCGGAGCCGGTGCCGTTCCGCCGGCTCGATACCGCACTGCTCGATGCGCCGCCTGCGCCTTTCACGGGCGACGTCAGGCTGCGCGGCCTCGGCTGGCGGCGGGATCGCCTGAAGCCGGTGTGGCGCATCGAAGGCGACGCGCCGCTGCCGATGACGCTGCTCTCCGTCACCTCCGAGATCAGGATGACCGACTGATGGCCCAGCTCGCTTCCATCGCCTCGCTCGCCGGTACGGGGCTTGCCGTCTACGGCCAGGTCCGGCAGGGCCAGCAGCAGCAGGTCAGCACCCGTGTGCAGCAGGAGAACCTGCGCCAGCAGCAGGCGGCGCAGCAGCAGCAACTCGCGGCGCAGTCGGCCGCCAACGAGCGCGAGCGCCAGGATCGCCTGGCGCGCACCGTCGCCTCCACCCGCGCCCGGCTCGCCGCCGGCGGCGTCGCGCCCGACGAGGGCTCCGCCGCCGCGCTCACCACCGGGCTGAAGCGCGACGCGGCACAGGACGCGGCGGAGGATGCCGCCGTGACCAGTGCGCGCCTTGCCGCCGGGCGGCGGTCGCTGCTCGCGCCGGATGGCAGCCTCAACTCCTTCCTGCGGGCGGGCCAGAGCCTCGGCGGTGCGGTCCGCAGCCTGCTCGACTGATCGGCGGCGCCTCCGCCTCACACCCCAGACACCGAGGACCACCCATGGCCGAACACATCACGATCGGCGATGTCGCGCCGCGCGTGCAGTATGTCGCGGACGGCCTCCTGGCCGAGTTCACCTTCCCCTTCCCGATCTTCGAGGAGGCCGATCTCGAGATCCGCCTCGACGGCACGGTGCTCGTGGGCGGGGCCAGCATCAGCGGCGCCGGGTCGTCGGAGGGCGGCAGCGTGCTGCTCGCCGAGCCGCCGGCGGCGGGTACGCGTGTCACGCTGCGCCGCCGGCTGAGGATCGCCCGCGCCACCGACTTCCAGAGCAACGGTGTGCTGCGCGCCAATTCGCTGAACGACGAGCTCGACTACCAGGTCGCCGCCATCCAGCAGGTCGCCGACGAGGTGACGGGCGCGGTCCGGCTCGATCCCGCCGATGGCGGGGAGCTGGTTCTGCCGCTGCGCGCGGCACGCGCCAATCGCGTGCTCGGCTTTGATTCCAACGGCAACGTGACCGTGTTCGACCGCGGCACCGCGACGCTCGGCGTGCCCTTCGCCGGCGGCGTGCCGCGCACGGTGGAGGACAAGCTCGCTGAGCGCCTGACCGCGCGCGACTTCGGCGCCACTGGCGACGGCGTGACCGATGACGGGCCGGCGCTCGCCGCCGCCATGGCCGCCGCCGCCGCCTCCGGCCGCGCGCTGGAGATCGGGGAGGGCGCCTTCCGCACGACCCAGCCGCTGACGCTCGGCGGCGGTGCGGCGGGGCTGATCATGCACGGTTCCATCCTCTACGCCGGCCCCGCCGGGCAGGCGGCGCTGACGCTCGGCGACGGCGCCGCGGTGCGCAACGCCGCCAAGCGCTACGAGGGGCTGCGGGTGGTGCGCGCCACCCTCTCCGACTGGGAGGATGAAGGCGACATCGGCCTGGTGCTGCGCAACCTCGATGCCTCGCTGGTCGAGATCCGCCAGGTCGAGGGCTTCACCATCGGCATCCGCACCCAGGGCGTCGAGCGCGGCTTCGAGGACACGACGCTGATCCTCGGCCGCATCGTCAACAACAGGATCGGCCTCGATGTCCGCACCGAGACGGCGGCGGCGTGGAACACCTCCGTCCGCTACTATGGCGGGCACTTCGCCATCGGCAGCGCGGTGCACACGGACAAGGACCGCTTCGGCATCCGGCTCTCGGCCGCGCCTGGCGCCTATGTCGCGCACAACCGGCATCTGTTCGACGGGCCGGGCTTCGAGCTGCAGGCGGAAGGCCGGCCGATCAGCGGCATCCCCTTCCTGGTCGAGGTGAACAGCCGGTCCGTCTGGGCCCGCGCGCTGCGGATGGAAGGCTGCAGCCCCTATGTCGCGCGCCACACCGGCGCGGCGCAGGACCATGTCTACGAGGTCGCCTGGGCAAGCCAGGCCTATCTGGTGGACGTGGACTACGCGGCGACGGCGACGCGCGTCGGGGCGGTGGTGCGGGCTTCGCACCAGGCGGGCGCCTTCCGCGAAGCCTCCCGCGAGATCGCCGCCGTGCCGAACCTGCGCGCCGCCCGCATCCGCTGGTCCAACACGGAATGGGGGTTCGAGAAGCTCGCCTGCCTGTCCTCGAATGTCGGGGGCACGCCGACGACGCTCGCCGACTTCGCCTTCCCGGCGCTGGACTCCTTCGGCTTCACCGACCAGGGCGCGGTGCTGACCGGCGGGCGCGGCCTTGGCTTCGTCGTCGATGCGCGGGGCTGCCGCGAATTCGCCCTCGCGGTCGATGCCGATGCGCCGCGCCTCGCGGTGATGTGCTTCGACGCGAACAAGGCACTGCTCACCGACACCGGCATGCCGCTGGTGCGCGCCTCCGGCCAGTCGCTGGTGTGGAACGCGGAGGCGCGCTGGTGGCAGGGCTCGGCCGACATGGCGGATGCGACGCTGACGCGGCCGCAGGTGGTGCGCCTCGCGCCGCAAGTGGCCTTCGCCATCGTCGGCATCGTGCGGATCGGGGCGGACTACGAGGTGCGTGCCATGCGCCTCGGCTGCGATCCGCTGTTCGCGCCGCCGCTGGTCTACGGGCAGCCGGGCCTGCCGCACGGGGTACGGGAACTGGTCGCGGAGGCGGCCTGGGACCCGGCCTCGATCGCCGCCGGCGCTTCGGCGCAGATCAATGTGCCCCTGCCTGGCGCGCGGGCGGGGGATTTCGCCTCGGCGGCCTTCTCGCTCGCGACCTCGGGCCTTGTCTTCCTCGCGCAGGTGGGTGCCACGGACGTGGTGACCGTCACCGCCTGGAACCGCAGCGGCATCGCGATCGACCTCGGCGCCGGCACGGTGCGGGCACGCGTGGTGAAGGCATGACGGACCGCCGCGTGCCGGCGATGCGGGAGACCGACCTGCGCATCGCCATGGAGCGCGTCGCGGAAGGCTATCTCCGCTTCCTCGATGCCGGGCCCGAGCCGGGCACGGACGACGACACCAAGGCCTTCGCGGCGCACCACGCGGCCTGCCGCGCGGCACTCGCGCATCTCGAGCACCTGATCAAGGTGGCGCGCGCCATGGGTGCGGACGGCGCGGAGGTCGAGGAGGCGACCACGATCCTGGTCGAGGCGCGCGAGGCGCTCGCGCAGTTCGAGGAGGAGGAGGTATCCCCCGATGCCGCAGAGGACCGTGGCTGAGCCTGGTTTCCTCGAATTCGCCTGGGTGTGGAACCGGCGTCACAGCCACGACACGCCCGCCGTCCACCGCCGCATCGCCCGCTGGCTGGAAGCCCGCCAGGCGGCGGGCGACCGCCGCCTGCTGCTGATGGCCTTCCGCGGCTGCGGCAAGTCCACCCTGGTGGGGCTGTGGTGCGCCTGGCTGCTGGCGCGGCGGCCGGAGACGCGCATCCTGGTCATCGCCGCCGATGCGCCGCTTGCCGTGAAGATGGTGGCGAGCGTGCGGCGCATCGTCGAGCGCCATCCGCTCTGTCGCCATCTGCTGCCCGACACCGCCGAGTCCTGGGCGTCCGACCGCTTCACCGTGGCGCGGGAGGGTGCCTTGCGCGATCCTTCCATGCTCGCGCAGGGCATCGGCGGCAACGTCACCGGCAGCCGTGCGGAGGTCATCGTCTGCGACGATGTCGAGGTCGCCGGCAATTGCGACACGCCCGGCAAGCGCGCCGAGCTGCGCGAGCGCCTGGCCGAGACCGAGTTCATCCTGACCCCCGGCGGCACCATCCTGTTCGTCGGCACGCCGCATTGCGAGGACAGCCTCTACCGCAACCCGCGCGAGGAGGGCGTGTTTCTCAAGGGCTACCGGCGGCTGGTGGTGCCGGTGATGAACGCGGCGGGCGCCAGCGCCTGGCCGGAACGCTTCCCGCGGGATGCGATCGCGGCGCTGCGCGACCGCGTCGGGCCGCTGCAGTTCCAGCGGCAGATGATGCTGCAGCCGGTCGCGGCCTCTGCCGTGCGGCTCGATCCCGCGGCGCTGGTCCGCTACGTGGCGGAGCCCGACTACCGGGAGGCGCAGGGCAGGGGCGTGCTGATGCTGCTCGGGCGGCGGCTCGTCTCCGGCAGCGCCTTCTGGGACCCGGCCTATGGAAGGCCTGGCGCAGGCGACGCCTCGGTGCTCGCCTGCACCTACGCGGACGGGGAAGGGCACCACTTCCTGCACCGCCTGGCCTATCTGACGCACGACCCGGACGCGGCCGAGGACCCGGCAACGCAGCAATGCCGCGCCGTCGCAGCCATCCTCGGCGAGCTGCTGCTGCCGGCGGTGCGGGTGGAGACCAACGGGCTCGGCAAGTTCCTGCCGGCGCTGCTGCGGCAGGCACTCGCCAATGCCGGCGTTGCCTGCACCGTCATCGAGCATGCGAGCACGCGGGCCAAGGAAGACCGCATCCTCGCGGCGCTCGAACCCGCGCTCGCGGCACGGCGCCTGTCGGCCCATGAGAGCGTGTTCCGTACGCCCTTCGCGAGCGAGATGGCGGAATGGCGGCCTGGCGCAGCCGGCGCTCGCGACGACGCGCTGGACGCGGTGGCGGGGTGCCTGCTCGCGGAGCCGGTGCGGCTCGTGCGCGGGGTGCCGCCGCGGGCGAGGCCGAGCTGGCGCGGCGGGTGACGGGGAGGGCGCCGCCCTCCCCGGACCTTGGCGGCAGTGCCGCCAGGCCCGCCAAAGGCCTTTGGAAACCATGACTTGATCGGGGCTTGGAGGGGGGCACTGGCGCGCCCGGCGTCGGGCGCGTGCCCCGCCTCTCTCCGCAAACTCCGATGAATCTCAAGGGTTCCAAGGGCCCTCATACCATCGGCCGCTGTTCGCGACCGCTGGCATGAGGCGTTTCCTGCCCTCAGACGCCGGGCGCAAACCTCCGGTTTGCTTGGCTTCGCCGGACTGCCGGCGGGCCGCACTCGCGGCGTCGGCACGAGTCCATGACTCGCGCCGTTGGTATTGGGCCTTTGGTGGGGGGAGGTGCGGAGGGGGGCAAGGCCCCTCTCCGCGGCGCCTCACGCCGCCTGCCGCTTCAGGATCTCGCTCCGGTGCCTGGCGCGCCCGGCGTCAGTGATCTCGAACCGCCCATCCTCGCGCGGCCGGGCCAGGCCCATCGTCGTCAGCCGCATCAGGCACGGTCCGTCCTTGAGCCCCGGCGGGCGCCCGTGCGGCCCCACCAGCGTCAGCCGGTGCAGGGCCGAGCGGCAGCATGTTTCGAGATACGGCTCGTTCCACATCGCGGCGCGGTCACTCCCGGGGCGGTGCCCAAAGGGTGGGCCGCCGTTCGCTTCCCTTCAAGGCTCCAGCAGAAGGCAGACGAGAGAATGCCGATCCAGATCGAACCCCAGTGGTGGATCACCGCCATCGAGGCGCCCATCGTCGCGGCCCTCTTCTGGATGATTCACGGCCTGCGCAAGGACACGCACGACCGCATCGATCGCGGCGACCAGCGCGATTCGGATGCGCTCAACCGCACGCGGGACGAACTCGCACAGTTCAAGGTCGAGGTGGCGCGCACCTATGTGCCGCTGTCGCTGATCCGCGACCTCGACCGCCGCATCTCCGACCACCTGGTCCGCATCGAGGAGAAGCTGGAGGAGGTCTCCCGCGCCGGCATCGCCGCCGCCCAGGCTGCCCGCCGCGCGGAGGAACGGGAATGAGCGCCGCCCTGCACATCGGCCCGCGCGAGGCCGCGGCCGAGATCCTCGCCTTGACCCTGTGGGGGGAGGCCGCGGACCGCCCCGTCCGCGCCATCGAGGCGCTGGCCGCGCTGGTGATGAACCGCGTCCGGCGCACGGCGGAGCCTTATGGACCCGCGCATTGGGGAAGGGGGGTCGCCGGGGTCTGCCGCGCGCCGTTCCAGTTCCCGTGCTGGAACCGCAACCACCCGCGCCACGCCGCGCTGCGGGAGGTGCCGCCGGGCGACGCGGCGCTCGCCATCTGCCGGCGTGTCGCGGCGCGCGCCCTGGCGGGCGCGCTGCGGGACCCGACCGGCGGCGCGACGCATTTCCACGATGCGGCGGGGCTGCCGGTATGGGCGCTCGGCCGCCCGGCGGTGGCCGAGATCGGAGGGCTCTGCTTCTACCGGGCCGAGGATCTCGCCTGACGGCGGCGCCGCGCCGCGCTACAGCGCGCGGCATGGAACGCTTCATTTACACCCTGGTGCGGACAGCCGACTGGCGCGCCGCCGAGGCCGCCGGCGCCTATGCCGGCAGCGCCGACGATGCGCGGGACGGCTTCCTGCATTTCTCGGCCGCCGGCCAGGTGCGCGCCAGCGCGGCCAAGCACCGGGCCGGCGTCCCCGACCTGCTGCTGGTGGAAGTGGACGCCGCCGCGTTGGGTGTGGCGCTGAAGTGGGAACCGGCCGCGGGCGGCAAGCGTCCCGGGCTTTTCCCGCATCTCTACGCGGCGCTGCCGCTCGCGGCCGTGACGCGCGTGGTTGCCCTGCCGCTCGATGCGGAGGGGCTTCACACCTTCCCCGAAGGCTTTGCCTGAGGCGCCATTGCCGCCCGCTGGCTCATCAGGCAGGCGAAGACGACGATCACAGCGCCGCCAAGCGTCCATGCGCGCGGCCAGACGCCCCACAGCACCAGGTCGAAGCTCACCGCGAACAGCAGCGCGCTGAATTCGAGCGGCGCCAGCCGCGCCGCCGAATCGTGCCGGAATGCGATGGCGAGGCACAGCGTCGCGCCCCCCGCGAACAGCCCGTTCGCTGCCAGCGCCGCCAGGTCGAAGGCGGTCGGCGGCACCCAAGTGAGCGCCGCGAAGGGCGCGATCACGATCAACCCGGGCAGGGACGACCACAGGATCAGCACTGCCGCGCCGGTCTCGTGCCGCAGCAGCCGGTTGATGGTCAGCACCGTCGCATAGCAGACCGTCCCGAACAGCGCCCAGAGATAGGCGCCCCATGGTCCCTCGGCGGACAGCCCCGGCCACATCGCCAGCGCGACCCCGGCGAAGCCGAGCACCGACCACCCCCACACCGCCGGCCCCGTGCGTTCCCGCAGCACCAGCGCGGCGAGCCCCAGCGTCATGAAGGGCGCGGTGAAATAGACGAGGTAGCCCTCGGCGAGCGGGATCCGCTTCAGCGCCAGGAAGAAGCCGAAGGCGGAGCCGATCATCGTCAATGCGCGGGCCAGATGCAGGAAGGGATGCCCCGTCCTCAAGGTTCCGCCGGCGCCTGGCACCGCGGCGCGCGCGGCGAACAACGCCAGCAGCAGCGCGGCGTAGCGCACCAGGATCACCTGCTCGGCCGGATACCGCCCGGACAGCAGCTTCGAATTGGCGTCGAGCAGCGCGAACAGCGCCATCGCCGCGACCAGGAAGACCGGCCCCCGCACGCTCATTCTTTCACCGTGTGACGGCGGGCTTCTCGCCGGGCTGCCCCACCCCGTCAACCGGGCTTTCCCGCCGCGCCGGACCGGGGCACAAGACGCCGGACATGACCCCCGCCCTTGCTTCTGCCTTCATGCCGCTGATGCGCGGCCTCGATGCCGAGACCGCGCACGGGATCGCGCTGAAGGCGCTTGCCGCCGGCCTGGCCGGGCGCGATTCGGGCGCCGACGACCCCGTGCTGGCGACCGAGGCCTTCGGCCTGCGCTTCCGCAACCCGATCGGCCTCGCCGCCGGCTTCGACAAGGATGCGGTGGCGGTGCTGCCGCTGATGCGGCTCGGCTTCGGCTTCGTCGAGGCCGGCACCGTCACGCCGCGCCCGCAGCCCGGCAATCCGCGCCCGCGGCTGTTCCGCCTGACGGAAGACGCGGCCGTGATCAACCGCATGGGCTTCAACAATGGCGGGCTCGACGGCTACACCGCGCGGCTGCGGTCCCTGCCGCGGCCGCTGCCGGCGGTGTTCGGCGCCAATGTCGGCATCAACAAGGAAGGCGCCGATCCCGAGCGCGACTACCCCGCGCTCTACGCTGCCGTTGCGCCGTATGCCGACTATGTGACGATGAACGTGTCGTCGCCGAACACGCCTGGCCTGCGCGACCTGCAGGGGGAGGAACGGCTCGCCGCCATCCTCGATGCCATCGCCGCGAAGCGCGCGGGCCTTGCGGAGCAGCCGCCGCTGCTGGTGAAGATCGCGCCTGACCTTGCCGAGGACGCGCTGGGCCCCATCGTCGAAGCCTGCGCCGCGCGCGGCGTGGCGGGGCTGATCGTCTCCAACACCACCATCGCCCGGCCGGCGACGCTGCGTTCGCCCTTCGCGAAGGAAGCGGGCGGGCTGTCCGGTGCGCCGCTGTTCGCGCCCTCCACGGAGGTGCTGCGCAAGGTGTTCCGCCTCGCGCGCGGGCGGCTCGCGCTGATCGGCGTCGGCGGCATCGCGACGCCGGAAGGGGCCTATGCGAAGATCCGCGCCGGCGCCTCGCTGGTGCAGACCTACACGGGCTTCGCCTATGCCGGCCCCGTGCTGCCGCGGCGCCTCGCCGACGGCCTCGCCGCGCTGCTGAAGCGCGACGGCTTCACCCATGTCGCCGACGCCGTCGGCAAGGATGCGTGATGGAAATTCTCGACGGCATCGCCCCGGTCGCCGATCGCTATGACGGTTTCGTGCTCGATCTCTGGGGCGTGGTGCATGACGGCAGGAAGCCCTATCCGGGCGTGCCGGGGGCGCTCGCGGAGCTGAAGGCGCGCGGCAAGGCGGTGGTGTTCCTCACCAATGCGCCGCGCCGGGCCTGGTTCATCCAGGGCATGCTGGACCGCATGGGCCTCGATCGCGCGCTCTATGACGGCATCATGTCCTCGGGCGAGGCATCCTGGATGCACCTCAAGCACCGCACCGATCCCTGGTTCGCCAAGCTCGGGCCGCGCTGCGTGCATATCGGGCCGGAGCGCGACCTCTCCGTCGTCGAGGACGGCGCGGCAGAGATCGTGGACGACCCGAAGGACGCCGATTTCCTGCTCAACACCGGGCCGGATCCGGCGCGCGGGCCGCATTCCCCCGATCCCTATCGCCCGGCACTGGAAGCCTGCGCCGCGGCCGGACTGCCGATGCTCTGCGTCAATCCCGACCGCGCGGTGATGGTCGGCGGCGACAAGCTGATCTGCGCCGGCGCGCTGGCCGACATCTATCTCGAACTCGGCGGCGCGGTGATGGAGATCGGCAAGCCCGACCCCGCCATCTACGAGCCGGTGCTCGACCTGCTCGGCCAGCCGGCGCGACATCGCGTGCTGGCGATCGGCGACACGCCGCATACCGATCTCGCGGGCGCGCAGGCGGCGGGGCTCGACGCGCTCTGGGCGCTGACCGGCCTCGCCGCGGATGCGCATGGCGAGAATCCCGATCCCGACCGCCTCGCCGCCGTCGCGCATGAGGAGGGCGTGCGCCCGATCGCCGCGGTGCGCGCGCTGCGCTGGTGAGCGCCCGCGCGCTGGCCCGCCTGCGCGCGATCTGTCTCGCGCTGCCCGAGGCCGCGGAGCAGGAGACCTGGACGGTCCCCACCTGGCGCATCCGCGGCCGCATCTTCTGCATGTGGAACCCGATGGAGGACGGTGCCGCCGCCCTCTGGTGCAAGGCGCCGCGCGGCGTGCAGGAGATGCTGGTGGAAGCCAACCCCGACCGCTTCTTCCGCCCGCCCTATGTCGGCCACAAGGGCTGGATCGGGCTGCGGCTGACCGGCCGGGTGGACTGGGAGGACGTCGCCGCGCTGGTGCGCCGGTCCTGGCGGATGACGGCACCGAAGCGTGTCGCGGCGACGCTGCCCGAATAGGCGGCGCGCCGACAAGGCTGAACGGAGCCTGCCGCCCCCCTGGCGGTCCGTCTCCGTCAGACGACCTCCGCGAAAGGCAGCGCTGCCTCCGACCGCAGCGCCTCGGCGACGGAGCGCAGGGCGCCCCGCAGCGCCTCGCGGCTCGGCGCCGCACCGAGCGAAAGCCGCACCGCGCCCACCGGCGGCGCGGACGGATCGACCGCGAAGGCGTCGCTCGGCACGACCGCCAGCCCCTGGCGCCGGAGATGCGCCGCGAAGTGCAGGCGATCCCATCGCTCCGGCAGCCGGAGCCACAGGTGCAGCCCTTCGGGATGGGCGTCGAAGCTGCCAGCCTCCAGGATGTCCCGTGCGATCCTCTGGCGCGCGACGCATTCGCGCCGGATCGCGGCGAGGATCGTGCCCGCCGTGCCGTCCCGCACCCAGGCCGCCATCAGCCCTGTCAGCAGCGGCGAGGCCATCAGCACATTGGCGCGCAGCACCGCCGCGATCTGCGCCGCGCTGCGCGCATCGGGCACCGCCAGATACGCGACGCGCAGCGCCGGCGAGAGCACCTTCGACACCGTCGCGACGTGGAAGCAGATCTCCGGCGCGAGGGAGGCGATCGCCGGCAGCGGCGAGGCGGGCAACAACCCGTAGGCGTCATCCTCGATCACGCGCAGCCCGTGCCGGCGTGCCACCTCGGCGATGGCCCGGCGTCGCGCCAGGGTCATGGTGACGGCGGTCGGGTTGTGCATGGTCGGCACGCAGTAGAGCGCCTTGGACCTGGACCCCATCCGGCATGCTGCCTCGACGGCCTCGGGCAGCAGCCCCTCGGCGTCCCCGGCCACGCCGAGCAGCCGGACCCCGAGCTGCGCCGCCGCTCCGCGGATGCCCGGATAGGTCAGCGCATCGGTCAGCACGGTCTCGCCGGCCCCGGCGACGGCGCCGAGCACGGCCAGCAACGCCGGCTGCGCCCCCGGGGAGACCAGCACGCGCTCCGCCGCCACCTCGCCGAGCGTCGGCCGCAGCCAGGTCGCTCCCGCCGCCCGCTCCGCCGTGGCGCCGGCGCCGGTGCGGTAGGTCAGGAGATCCGCCGTGTCGGGCCCGGCCAGAAGACGAGCCAGGCCCCGCTGCAACAGGTCGGGCAGGGCGAGCTCGGCCGGAAGCGGCGGCAGGTTCATGCCGAGGTCGACGGGGCCGTCCTGCGCCCCGGCGCGCGGCGATGGCACCGCCGTCTCCTGCCGCACGAAGGTGCCGCGGCCGACCGTGGCCTGCAGCAGGCCGCGCCGCCGCGCCTCGGCATAGGCGCGCGTGACGGTGGTCAGGTCGACGCCGAGCGCCTCGGCCAGCGCGCGATGGGTCGGCAGCCTTTCGCCGCCGCGGATCTCGCCGGCCGCGATGGCGGCGCCGATCGCCTCGGCGATGGCGAGGTAGATCGGCCCTTCCTGATCGTCGATCCGACGCGTCCAGGGCGGTGCATTCATCGTGCGGGTCATCTTGCGATCAAGCCATGCAATCCATATAAATGCCCTGGAAACCGGGCAAATTGTATGTATATCGACGATAATTGTATGGCAATGGCGGCTCACCCGGAAGAGCCGCCGGAACGGAGACGCAGATGACCGAGAGGTCCAGGGTTGCCGAAGGCCTAGGCCGGGGGCTGCGCCTGCGCTGCCCGCATTGCGGCGAAGGGCGGCTCTTCACCCGCTTCCTGAAGGTGAGCCCGCGGTGCGAGGTCTGCGGCGCGGACAACACCATCTATCCGTCCGACGATGCGCCGCCCTACCTGACGCTGCTGCTCGTCGGCCACTTCATCCTTCCGTTCATGTTCTGGCTGGACAAGGCCTGGGCGCCGGCGATGTGGGTGCAGTTCGCGATCTGGCTGCCGCTGATCACGGTGGTCACCATCGCCACCTTGCCCTTCATGAAGGGCGCGGTCGTCGGCATCGCCTGGGCGACGGGCGTGACGCGCCAAAGTGCCAGGCAGTAGCGCGGTCCTGGAGCCGGCAACGGCGGCGCCCCTATCGGAGGCGCCGGCGGGCCATCCGCTAATCCACGATGAACAGCCGCGCGCCCGTCGCGGTGCGCGAGCGGTGCGGCTCCGCCCCGTCCGCCACCTGGTAGGACATGCCCGGCTTCAGCGTGAAGACACGGCCGTCGGCGAGCGTCGTCTCCAGCTCTCCGTCCAGTACCAGCAGCACATGCCCCTTCCGGCACCAGTGGTCGGAGACGTAGCCGGGCGAATACTCGACCATGCGCACGCGGATCTGGTTCCCCTCCGGGCCGACATGGCGGGTGCGCCACAGCGCCTCGCCCTGCTCGCCGGCGTGGTGCGTCGGTTCGACCTTCGACCAGTCGGTGGTGTCGAAGGCGATGGAAGACATCTGCATGCTGGATGGGGTCCTTCAGGCGTGGCCGGCGGCGCCGGACAGCAGTGCGGGATCGACGCGCAGCTTGGCGAGCGCCGCTTCCCAGGTGCGGCCGGTATCGGCATTGAACACCAGCGCCTCATCCGCCGGCACGCTGAGCCAGGCATTGCGCTGGATCTCGTCCTCGAGCTGCCCCGGCGCCCAGCCGGCATAGCCGAGCGCCAGCACGCCCTCCCGCGGGCCGCCGCCGGTCGCGACCGCCTTCAGGATGTCGAGACTCGCGGTCAGCGTCAGGCCGGGCACGACGGGCATGCTGCCCTCGGTCGACCAGTCGTCGGTGTGCAGCACGAAGCCGCGGCCGGCCTCGACCGGGCCGCCCGAGACCATGCGGATGCGCCGCTGGGGCGGCACCGGTTCGAGCTTGAGCTGCCGCAGAAGGTCATCGAAGGCCATGCCCGAGAGCGGCCGGTTCACGATCAGCCCCATCGCCCCGTCCGCCGAATGGGCGCAGAGGCAGACGACGCTGTGGTCGAAGCGCGGGTCCTGCATGCCCGGCATCGCGATCAGCAGGTGACCGGCGAGGTAGCCGCCGGCAGGTTCCGGCAGGGGGCTGGACGAGGTGGCCATGCCCCTCACTTGGAGCAGCAAGGCTCCTCCCGCAAGGCTCGGCCGCCCCGATGACAGGTTCCCCGGCACAGGCTACATGCGAAGGGGCAGCGAGGAGGAAGACATGCCGATCAGTGTGGGCGACGCGATCCCGGCGATGAAGGTCATGCAGGCCACCGTCGAGGGCCCGAAGGAAGTGGACACGGGCGAGTTCTTCAAGGGCCGTACCGTCGCGCTGTTCGGCGTGCCAGGCGCCTTCACCCCGACCTGCTCGGCGAAGCATCTGCCGAGCTTTGTCGACAACGCCGCGGCGCTGAAGGCCAAGGGCGTCGATGCCATCGCCTGCATGGCGGTGAACGACGCCTTCGTCATGGGCGCCTGGGCAAAGGACCAGGGCATCACCGACCAGATCGCGATGATCGCGGATGGTTCGGCGATGTTCACCAAGGCGATGGGCCTCGAATTCGACCTGACGGCGCGCGGCCTCGGCGTCCGTTGTCAGCGCTTCGCGCTGGTGGCGAAGGACGGCAAGGTGACGCACATCGCCATCGAAGCCCCCGGCGCCTTCGAGGTCAGCAGCGGCCAGGCAGTGCTGGCGGCGCTTTGACGGTCTACGGCACCTGGCGCTTCTTCGCGGAAGCGCAGACCGTGATGCTTCGCCGCAGCTTCGCGCTGTGGGCGGAGCCGCACAATGCAGGGCCGGCGCTCGCGCGCATGGTGGTGGAGAAGCAGCACGCCTTCGCGCAGGGTGCGCTGGCCGCGGGCTTTGCGATCGCCCGTGGCGCCGAGCCGGCCGCGGTGGCGGCAGCGGCGCTGCGACCCGCGCGCCAGCGCGTGCGGCGCAACCTGAAGGGCGAGGGGCTGGCCTAGAAGGCTTCCCTGGGGGCGTGCCGAATGGGGTTCCGGCTCTCTCGGGCCTCCCCGCCAAGGCCGCTGGGCCTTTGGAAACCACGACCTGTACCAACGGCCGCCATTCGCGACCGCTGGCATCGGCCGTTTCGTGCCCTCAGGCGCCGGGCGCAAACCTCCGGTTTGCTTGGCTTCGTCGGACCACATTCGCGGCCTCGGCACGAGTCAATGGCTCGTGCCCTTGGTATTGCGTACCCGCGGGTGCAGGGGACCGTGTCCCCTGCTGGGGGAGTTCGAGGGGGCAAAGCCCCCTCGGCACGTCACGCGCCGCATCTGGCGCGGCAAGCGCCATGCACGAGCGTCGCCACCGCCTGACCTTCGCGTCTGCGGGGGAGGGGAGGGCGTTGCAGCGGTCACGGGGCGGCCTTGATCTGAATCAAATACGGACATAGATTTCAGAAAGTTCTGAAATCACGGTCCGTCATGAACCTTCCGCCGCTCGTCCAGTCCTTCGTGCTCCATTTCGGTGAAATGGGGTCCCGCTGGGGCATCAACCGCACCGTCGGGCAGATCTATGCGCTGCTCTACGTCTCCCCCCGGCCGCTCTGCGCGGACGATATCGTGGACGCGCTCGGCGTGTCCCGCTCCAACGTCTCGATGGGCCTGCGGGAGTTGCAGGCCTGGAACCTGGTGCTGCCGAAGCACATCCCGGACGACCGGCGCGACCATTTCACCACGCCCGACGACGTCTGGCAGATCCTCCGCGTGCTGGCGGAGGAGCGGAAGAAGCGCGAGGTCGACCCGACCCTCTCCGTTCTGCGCGAGCTGCTCATGCAGACCCCCGGCAGCGAGGAGGAACGCCACGCCCAGGCGCGCATGGCCGAGATGCACGGCCTGATCGATCGCCTCACCACCTGGTACGAGGACGTGAAGCGGCTGGAGACCGAACGCCTCGCGGCGCTGCTGGCCCTCGGCGCCAGGGTGACGCGCCTGCTCGAAGCCAAGGACAAGGTCGTCGGCCTGGTCCGCGGCAGGAAGGAGAGCTGAGCCATGGACCCCGTGATCCTCGCCCGCATCCAGTTCGCGGCGAACATCTCCTTCCACATCATGTTCCCCACCATCACCATCGCGCTCGGCTGGGTGCTGCTGTTCTTCAAGCTGCGCTTCGGCGCGACCGGCGACGGGAAATGGATGGAGGCCTATCGCTTCTGGGTGAAGGTCTTCGCGCTCTCCTTCGCGATGGGCGTGGTCTCCGGCATCACCATGTCCTTCCAGTTCGGCACCAACTGGCCGGGCTACATGCAGCATGTCGGCAACATCGCCGGGCCGCTGCTCGCCTATGAGATCATCACCGCCTTCTTCCTCGAGGCGACCTTCCTCTCGATCATGCTGTTCGGCTACCGCCGGGTGCCGGGCTGGCTGCACACCGGCGCGACCTTCCTCGTCGCCTTCGGCACGACGATGAGCGCCTTCTGGATCCTCGCGCTGAATTCCTGGATGCAGACGCCGCAGGGCTTCGAGATGCGCGACGGCGTGGCGCATGCGACCGACTGGTGGGCGATCGTCTTCAACCCGTCCTTCCCCTATCGCCTCGCGCACATGCTGACGGCCTCGGCGCTGACGGTCGCCTTCCTGGTCGCCGGCATGTCGGCCTGGCGCTGGCTGCGCGGGGACCGCGCGCCGTCGGTCGCGGCGGCGCTGCGCACGGGTGTCGTGATGGCGGCGGTGCTGGCGCCGACGCAGCTCCTGCTCGGCGACATGCACGGGCTGAACACGCTGGAGCACCAGCCCGCCAAGGTCGCGGCGATGGAAGCGAACTGGGACACGCGCGGCAATGTCCCGCTCGTGCTCTTCGCCGTGCCGGACGAGGCCGCGCGCGAGAACCGCTTCGAGATCGCCATCCCCTCCGGCGCCAGCCTGATCCTGCGCCACGAGCCGGGCGGCGTGGTGCCGGGGCTGAACGAGCACCGCGGCGCGCACCCGCCCGTCGCGCCGGTCTTCTACGCCTTCCGCGTCATGGTCGGGCTCGGCCTGCTGATGATCGCCGCCGGGCTGGCGGCCGCCTTCCTGCTGTGGCGCCGCGGCACGCTGCCGCGCTGGCTGCTGCGCGGGCTGGTCGCCATGACCTTCTCCGGCTGGGTGGCGACGCTCGCCGGCTGGTATGTCACCGAGATCGGCCGCCAGCCCTGGCTGGTGACCGGCGTGCTCACCACCGCGCAGGCTGCGGGCCCGGTGCCGGCGGGCAGCGTCGGCACGACGCTGGCGATGTACCTCACCCTCTATGTGCTGCTGCTTGCGGCCTATGTCGGCACGCTCTACCGGCTTGCCGCCAAGGGCGGCGCGGCGGTCGAACCCGCGATGGCCACGAAAGGCGCGCCGGCATGACACCCTTCCTCCCGCCCGAATGGCTGCCGGTGGTCTTCGCCGCGCTGATGGCCATCTCCATCCTCGCCTATGTCGTGCTCGACGGCTTCGACCTCGGCGTCGGCATCCTGCTGCCGCGCGTCGCCGAGGAAGCCGATCGCGACCGCATGATCGCCGCCATCGGCCCCTTCTGGGATGCCAACGAGACCTGGCTCGTGCTCGGCATCGGGCTGCTGCTCGTGGCCTTCCCCGCCGCGCATGGCATCATCCTGACCGAGCTCTACCTCGCCGTCGCGATCATGCTGGCCGGGCTCACGCTGCGCGGCGTCGCCTTCGAGTTCCGCGCCAAGGCCGACGAGCCTCGCCGCAAGCGCCGCTGGGACCATGCCTTCGTCGCGGGGTCGCTTGCCGCATCGCTGTCGCAGGGCTGGATGCTCGGGCGCTACGTGCTGGGCTTTGCGGAAGGCCCGGCGGCGCTCGCCTTCGCCGCGATGGCCGCGGTCGGGCTTGCCATCGCCTACGCCTTCATCGGCGCCACCTGGCTGATCTGGCGCGCCGAGGGCGCGTTGCAGCGCCGCGCCATCCGCTGGGCGCGCTCCGCCATCTGGCCGATGGCGGTTGGCATCCTGCTCGTCTCCGTCGTCACGCCGCTGGTCAGCGCGCGCATCTTTGAGCGCTGGTTCGCCTTGCCCGAGATGCTGCTGCTCGCGCCGCTGCCGGCTGCGACGGCGGGATTGCTGCTCGGACTCGGCAGCCTGCTGCGGCACATGCCGCTGCCCGGCGACGCATTGCGGCGGCTGCCCTTCTGGGGCGCGGTGGCGTTGTTCGCGCTGTTCTTCGCTGGCCTCGCCTGGTCCTTCTTCCCCTATGTGGTGCCGGAACGCCTGACGATCTGGCAGGCGGCGAGCGCGCCGGAGAGCCTGAGCATCATCCTCGCCGGCGCGATGCTCGTTCTGCCGGTGATCCTCGCCTACACGGTGCTGGCCTGGCGCGTGTTCGGCGGGAAGGCGAGGGAGCTGACCTACTACTGACGCCATCGCCCGGGTCCGCACGGCGGCGCCCGCTGCGCATCCCCGACCGATCGGGTGGTTCCACCTGATCGGGATCTGCTTCAGTGGCCTGAAAACGAAGTCGGCAGGACTTCGGAATCAGGACACTATGCTGAAGCCGCCGGACCGATCCGGGAGTTCGCGATGACGAGATTGCAGCAGCTTGCGGCCATTGGCGCCTCCATGCTCCTCGTTGCAGCCGGGGCGCCAACACCGGTCCTGGCCCAGCCGGCCACTACGAAGCCGCCCATCGACGCGGCCGGCGCGGCGCAGGCGGTGGGTGCAGAGGCGCTCGCGCTGTTCGAGCGCATCTGCATCGCCGCGCTGGCGCGGCGCGAGGCGCCGCTGGCGGTCGCGGCAGCCGAACTCGCCGGCGCGACGCGGGTGCCGGCCGAGCGTCTGCGCGCCAGCGGCCCGGTTCGCGAGACCGCCGCCTGGCGGGTGCAGGGCCGCCACGGTCGGTTCAGCGTGGTGATGCTCGAACCCGGCACGCAATGCGCCATCTTTGCCGAAGGTGTCGCGCCGGAGACGTTCCTCGCGCAGGCCCGGCAACTGATGCTTCGGCAGGACAGGTTTCCCGGCTGGGCGCGGCAGGGCGAGCCGCAGCAGAGCGCCGCGCAACGCCCCTTCGGGCTGCTCACCTATCTGCGCACCCGCTACGCCAGCACCCTGCCGCCCGCCGGCAAGCCGGGCGGGTCTGGGGTGGAGCCGCCAACGGCGGCGAACGTGGTGGCCTCCGCTGCCAACCGGACGGATGGCCGGCCGAACACGGCGGTCATCACATCGGATATCGAGGCCGGTCCGTCCACGCGGTAGAGCGGGTGGCAGGCGGCTGGATTCGGACACCCGCATGAGGATGCCGGCCAGGAGGCATGGGCTGGAGTGGCGCTGCGTGCATGATGGCCGCTCCGGCGCCGCAGGGGCGGAGCACGCGCTGCACACAAGCAACCAGCAGAGACGCCGCTGGACCACGGATGGCCGGCCCCCGGCGATCGGCTGGCTCCGTGTGCATGCCGCTCGGTCCAACACCGTCGCCACCTGGAGCATCTCCTTCATTGCCGAGCTTGCTGGCGGGCCGGAGATCTCTGCCGCGCGGCGTTAGCGACAATCTCATGACGATGACGCATCGGCATGATCATATAAAGATATCTTGAATTGATTTGACATCATGTCGCTCTGTGGGCATCCTGATTTTGTCGTGGTTCTCCGCCCGCCTTGCAGCGGGGTGGAGCTAAGAGGGAATCCGGTGCGACGCCGGAGCTGCCCCCGCAACTGTCAGCGGTGAGCGGCTGCCCATCATGGTCACTGGGGCTCCCGGCCCCGGGAAGGCCGGGCGGCTGCACTGACCCGCGAGCCAGGAGACCTGCCCCGACACATAACGTCCTCCGGCGGGGTGTCCGGGCGGGTCGCTCGTGCGCACGCGCAGGCCTCGCCGCGCGTCCAAGCCCGTGCGCCTGTCCGCAGCCCGGCCACAGCAAGGGTTAGAGGCTGCCATGACCGTCACTGTCGCCACGCTGGGCTTTCCCCGTATCGGCCCTCGGCGGGAATTGAAGACTGCGCTGGAAAGTCATTGGTCCGGGAAATCCGACGTCGCCACGCTGCTCGCCACCGCTGCGGACCTGCGTGCCAGGGCCTGGGCGCGGCAGCGCGACCTCGGTGCGGACATCATCCCCTCCAACGATTTCTCGCTCTACGACCAGATGCTCGACACCAGCGTCATGGTCGGCGCCATCCCGGCGATCCATGGCTGGAAGGGCGGGCCGGTGGATCTGGCGACCTACTTCGCCATGGCGCGCGGCTCGCAGGGCGGGCACGCGCACCATGACGGCTGCACCCATGGTCATGCCCATGAAGGCGAAGGCGCCCCGGCGTCCGAGATGACGAAGTGGTTCGACACCAACTACCACTACCTGGTGCCGGAGTTCTCCGAAGGGCAGCGCTTCGCCCTGTCCTCGACCAAGGCGGTCGACGAGTTCCTCGAAGCCAAGGCGCAGGGCATCGTCACGCGCCCGGTGCTGATCGGGCCGGTGACCTTCCTCAAGCTCGGCAAGAGCCGCACCGAGGGCTTCGACCCGCGCGACCTGCTGCCGGCGCTGCTGCCCGTCTATGCGGAGGTGCTGAAGCGCCTCGCCGCCGCCGGCGCGGAATGGGTGCAGATCGACGAGCCCTGCCTGGTGCTCGACCTCGATGCGCGCGACCGCGAGATGCTGCGCGAGGCCTATGCCATGCTGTCCGGTGCCGCGCCGGGGCTGAAGCTGATGCTCGCCACCTATTTCGGCGGGCTCGGGGACAACCTCGGCACGGCGCTGTCGCTGCCCATTCATGGGCTGCACGTCGATCTGGTGCGCGCGCCCGGGCAGCTCGACGCCGTGGTCGCCGGCGCGCGGGAGGACCTGGTGCTGTCGCTCGGCGTCATTGACGGGCGCAACATCTGGAAGGCCGATCTCGCGGCGATCCTCGATCGCGTGGAGCCTGTGGTCGCCCGGGGGCGCAGCGTGATCCTGGCACCGTCCTGCTCGCTGCTGCACACGCCGATCGACCTCGATCGCGAAACGGCGTTGGACCCCGAGATCCGCAACTGGCTTGCCTTCGCGGTCCAGAAGGTGGCCGAGCTCGCAACCATGGCGAAGGCGCTGAACGAAGGACGCTACAGCGTGCGCGCCACGCTGGACGCGGCCACGGCGGCCGTGGCGTCGCGCCGCACCTCGCCGCGGATCAACAACCCCGCCGTGCAGCAGCGCGCCGCGCAGAAGGACCCGTCTCTCGCACAGCGCAACTCGGCCTTCGCGGTGCGCCGCGCCGTGCAGCACGAGAAGCTCGGCCTGCCGGCCTACCCGACCACGACCATCGGCTCCTTCCCGCAGACGCCCGAGGTGCGCAAGGCGCGCGCGGATCACGACAAGGGCGTGATCGACGACGCCGCCTATGAGCAGTTCCTGCGCGAAGAGACGGCGCGCACCGTGAAGTGGCAGGAGGAAGTCGGCCTCGACGTGCTGGTGCATGGCGAGTTCGAGCGCAACGACATGGTGCAGTATTTCGGCGAGCAGCTTGCCGGCTTCGCCTTCACGAAACACGCCTGGGTGCAGTCCTATGGCTCGCGCTGCGTGCGCCCGCCGATCATCTACGGCGACGTGTCGCGGCCGAAGCCGATGACGGTGGAGTGGTGGACATACGCCCAGTCGCTGACGAAGAAGCCGATGAAGGGCATGCTGACCGGGCCGGTGACGATCCTCAACTGGTCCTTCGTGCGCGACGACCAACCGCGCAGCGTCACCTGCCGCCAGATCGCCTTCGCCATCCGCGACGAGGTTGTGGATCTGGAGAGGGCAGGCGCCGCCATCATCCAGATCGACGAGGCCGCGCTGCGCGAGGGCCTGCCGCTGCGCAAGGCCGACTGGCAGCACTACCTCGACTGGGCGGTGGAATGCTTCCGCATCACCGCCTCGGGCGTGGCGGACGCGACCCAGATCCACACGCATATGTGCTACTCGGAGTTCAACGACATCATCGCCTCGATCGGCGCGATGGATGCCGACGTGATCTCCATCGAGACGGCGCGGTCGCAGATGGAACTGCTCGACGCCTTCGCGGGATACCGCTATCCGGCGGAGATCGGGCCGGGCGTCTATGACATCCACTCCCCGCGCGTGCCGGCGGTGGGCGAGATGGCGACGCTGCTGCGCGCTGCCGCGCGGCGCCTGCCGGCCGACCAGCTCTGGGTCAATCCGGATTGCGGCCTCAAGACGCGCAAGTGGCCGGAAGTGAAGCCGGCCATCGAGAACATGGTCGCTGCAGCCGAGGCAGCGCGTGCCGCCGTTGCTTGAGGCCGTGAAGACGGAGCGCGACCGCGGGTCGCGCCCCGTACCGCTGGACGCGCCGACGCTCGACCGCATGTTCCTGCATGGGGTCGAGGTCCGCGGCCGGCATGGCGTGTTCGATTTCGAGCGCCGGACCGGACAGCGCTTCGTTGTCGACGTCGACTGGTGGCTGGATACGGGGAATGCCGTGGCGGCGGATCGGCTCGACGCCACGGTCTGCTACAAGCAGCTCTACGATTGCGTGGTCGCGGTCACCGCAGGCGAGCCATGGCGCCTGATCGAGACGCTGGCCGATTGCCTCGCGCTGACCTTGCTCGCGCGGTTTCCGGCCATGGCGATCGTGACGGTCACGGTCCACAAGCCCGAGGCGCCGATCGGCGGCGTCTTTGCCGATGTCGGCATCACCATGACGCGTCGTCGCGCCGGTGCGTCCATGCCCATGGAACAGACATGAAGAATTCCGCCGTCGCCGCCAATGGCGCATCCGCGCATGACATCGATGGGCCCGAGCCTCCGACCCTGCGGCGATGGCTCGCCGGCGAACGGATCGGTCCATTGCCGATGCGCGGCGCGGAGCAACCGCCGCCGCTGCTCTCATTCGAGTTCTTCCCGCCGAAGACGGAGGCGTTGGAACAGCAGCTCTGGGCCTGCATCCGGCGCCTGGCGCCGCTGCGGCCGCGCTTCGTCTCCGTCACCTACGGCGCGGGCGGCAGCACCCATGCGCGGACCCATGCCACCGTCGCGCGCCTCGCGCGGGAGACGGATCTCGTGCCTGCCGCGCACCTGACCTGCGTCGGTGCGACGCGCGGGGAGGTGGACGAGGTCGCCCGCGGCTATTGGGACGCCGGGGTGCGCCACATCGTGGCACTGCGCGGCGATCCGCCGCCCGGCACGGAGTATGCCCCGCATCCGGGCGGCTATGCCTTCGCGAGCGACCTGGTGGCGGGGCTGCGGCGCATCGGCGATTTCGAGATCTCGGTCGCCGCCTATCCCGAGACCCATCCGGCCGCGCCGAGCCCGGAATGCGACCTCGACAACCTCAAGCGCAAGCTGGATGCGGGGGCGACGCGCGCCATCACGCAGTACTTCTTCGACACGGCGACCTATCTGCGCTTCCTCGAGCGCTGCCTGGCCGCCGGGATCACCGCACCGATCGTGCCCGGCATCATGCCGGTATCGAATTTCGCGCAGGCCGTGCGCTTCTCGGCCATGTGCGGCACGAAGGTACCCGAATGGCTCGGCCATCTGTTCGAGGGAACCGAGGACGACCCGGACATCCGCCGCATCGTCGCGGCCATCGTCGCCGCGGAGCAGGTGCGGACGCTCCAGGCCAACGGCGTCGACGAGTTCCACTTCTACACGCTGAACCGGCCGGAGCTGACCTATGCGATCGCGCATATCCTCGGCGTGCGCCCGCAGTGTGCCGCGGAGGTCGCGGCGTGAAGCGGGCGATCTTCGCGGCCCGGCTCGGGAAGGCGCCGATCCGTCAGCCTGACCTTCAGCGATTCACCTCGCCATGCGCCCCCCGTCAGGCGCGCCGGTTCCGCAGCGCCTCGGCCTCGGCGTAGAAGCGCTTCTCCCAGGCTTTCTGGTTGTCGAGCCCCTCTCGGATGAAGGGCGTGAAGACGGCGAGGTTCAGGAGCAGCCAGTTCACCTGGCGAGCCGGGAAGCGCAGCGGCTTCACGAAATCCACGAACAGCACCACGCGCGTCCTGTCGGTGTGGTTCCACGCCTCGTGCTCGAAGGCGTCGTCGAAGATCAGGGCCTTGCCTTCCTGCCAGCGGCAGATCTGCCGATCGACGCGAATGGCGAGCTTGTCTGCCGCGGCGTCCGGCACGATCAGCCCCAGATGCAGCCGCAGCACACCGTTGTAGGGGCCGCGATGCGGCGGCAGATGCTTTCCTGGCTCGAAGATCGAGAACATCGCCGTCTTCAGGCCCGGGATGCGCTGCACGATGCGCCAGGTCTCGGGGCATTGACGGATATTGCGTTCAGAGGAGAGCCCATAGCCCGTCAGGAAGAAGGTCTTCCAGGCGCTGTCGGCGCTGATCGTCTTCACGTCGCCGGAGAGCTCGTGGAAGCTCGGCAGGTCCTGCTGGCGCTGCAGCAGCGGGTCCAGTTCCGCGCGGATCAGGTGCCAGTCCTTCTCGATCTCGCGGGCCCAGGGGAAGGTCGCGTTGTCATGGACGGGCGGATTGCCGACCCTGGTGAAGCGCAGGTTCAGTTTTTCCGCCCAGGCCACCACCGCCATGAAGAAGCGGGTGACGAAACCGGGACGTTGCATCGGCGCGACGCCTTCGGTGCCGAATCTCTGCTGGGCCTGCGCCTCGGCAGGCTGCGCGGAGGTCATCAACTCTTCAGTCACGCGTCATTCTCCCGTTCGAGGCACGTCGCCCCCGGCCCGGTACCGGGGACCGCGCGGAGCCGATCCCATTCGGGCCGGCCGCATGGCGGTGCCCATATTCTGCAATGCAGTCGCATTCGCAACTGGACGCCCGCAATATGACCTGATCATGTCCCTGCCCAGGGAGGCGTCCGCCCGCCTCTGCCTCGGACCGGCGCTTCCCCGGCCGCGTCATGGATGGCCGGGCGCCGTGCAAGACCCGATCCCGATCAGTGGAATCGCCTGGCCGGGTGAAGATGCTCGCCGAGACACGGGCCCGGAGTGGCTGCGGTGGGCCGGGGCGAACGGCAACCGCGCTAATCCCAGTTCAGGGCGCCGCCGTTCTGGTATTCGATGACGCGCGTCTCGAAGAAGTTCTTCTCCTTCTTGAGGTCCATGACCTCCGACATCCAGGGGAAGGGATTCTCCGTTTCGGCGAAAAGCGGCTGCAGCCCGAGCTGCGCGCAGCGGCGATTGGTGATGAAGTGCATGTATTGCTCGCACAGCCCCGCATTCAGCCCGAGGAAGCCGCGCGGCATGGTGTCGCGGCCATAGGCCACTTCCAGCATGCAGGCATCGTGCAGCATCTGCCGGATCTCGGCGACGAAGGCCGGCGTCCAGAGATGCGGATTCTCCAGGCGGATCTGGTTGATCACGTCGATGCCGAAGTTCAGGTGGATGGATTCGTCGCGCAGGATGTACTGGTACTGCTCGGCGATGCCGACCATCTTGCCGCGCCGCCCCAGCGAGAGGATCTGCGCGAAGCCCGTGTAGAACCACATCCCCTCGAAGACGACGTAGAAGGCGACGAGGTCGCGCAGGAAGGCCTGGTCCTTCTCCGGCGTGCCGGTGACGAAGCCCGGGTCGGACAGGTTCTGCGTGTATTTCAGCGCCCAGGCGGCCTTGCCGGTGATGGAGGGCACCTCGCGGTACATGTTGAACAACTCGCCCTCATCCAGGCCGAGGCTTTCGACGATGTACTGGAAGGTGTGGGTGTGCACCGCCTCCTCGAAGGCCTGGCGGAGCAGGTACTGCCGGCATTCCGGATTGGTCAGGTGGCGGTAGACGGCGAGCACGATGTTGTTTGCGACCAGCGATTCCGAGGTCGCGAAGAATCCGAGATTGCGCTTCACCGTGTGACGCTCATCGGCCGTCAGCCCATCGCGCGACTTCCACAGCGCGATGTCGGACTGCATGGAGACCTCGGTCGGCATCCAGTGGTTGTTGCAGCCGGCGAGGTACTTCTCCCACGCCCAATGGTACTTGAGCGGCAGGAGCTGGTTGACGTCAGCCCGGCAGTTGATCATCGCCTTGTCGTCGACCGTGACGCGGGCGGCGCCCTGCTCGATCGCCTCGAGGCCGGTGGCGGGGCCGTTGGCGGGGCCGGCGGCCCCTTCGGACCAACTCAGGATGGGCGTGTCCATCGTGTTCATTCCTTACTGGCAGGCTTCGCAGGTCGGATCGTCGAGCGAGCAGACCGCCGGCGCGGCATCGATCCGTACCGCATTCAGCTTGCCGTCGGAGGTGCGGAGCGTGGATTTCTCGACATGCGTCGCGCTTTGCGTGCGCAGGTAGTAGGTGGTCTTCAGCCCACGCTTCCACGCGAGCCGGTACAGCGCATCGAGCTTCCGTCCATTCGGATTGGCGAGATACAGGTTCAGCGACTGCGCCTGGTCGATCCACTTCTGCCGGCGCGCCGCGGCTTCCACCAGCCAGGTCGGGTCGACCTCGAAGGCCGTCGCGTAGAGCGCCTTCAGGTCCTCGGGAATGCGGTCGATTGGGCCTAGGCTGCCATCGTAGTACTTCAGGTCGCTGACCATCGCGGCATCCCACAGGCCAAGCCGCTTCAGGTCGCGCACCAGGAAGGGATTCACCACGGTGAAGTCGCCCGACATGTTCGCCTTGACGAACAGGTTGCGGAAGGACGGTTCGATCGACTGCGTCGCACCGACGATGTTCGAGATCGTCGCCGTCGGCGCGATGGCCATGGTGTTGGAGTTGCGCATGCCGATGCGCTTCACCCGCTCGCGCAGCGAGGCCCAGTCGAGCCGCGACGAGCGGTCGAGATCGAGGCCCCCGCGTGCCTCCGCCACATACTCGACGGAATCGATCGGCAGCACCCCTCGGCTCCACAACGAGCCCTCGAAGCTCGCATAGGCGCCACGCTCGGCCGCGAGATCGACCGACGCCGCGATGGCGTGGTAGCTGATCTCCTCCATGCTTTCGTCGGCGAAGCGCACCGCTTCCTCCGACGCGATGGGCAGGCGCAGGATGTGCAGCGCATCCTGGAAGCCCATCAGCCCGAGTCCGATCGGTCGGTGCCGCAGGTTCGATCGCCGCGCCTGCGGGATGGTGTAGAAGTTCACGTCGATCACGTTGTCGAGCATGCGCATCGCGATGCGCACGGTGCGCGCCAGCCGGTCGCGGTCGATGCCTTCGGGCGTCACATGCCGCGCCAGGTTGATCGAACCCAGGTTGCACACCGCCACCTCGCTGTCCGAGGTGTTCAGCGTGATCTCGGTGCAGAGATTGGAGGAATGCACCACGCCGGCATGGCGCTGCGGGGAGCGCAGGTTGCACGGGTCCTTGAAGACCATCCAGGGATGGCCGGTCTCGAAAAGCATGGTCAGCATGCGGCGCCACAGATCGACGGCGCGAACGCGCTTGTGGACCTTGATCTCGCCAGCGGCGACCTTCGCCTCATACCGCAGATACGCGTCCTCGAAGGGCTTGCCGTAGAGGTCGTGCAGGTCCGGCACCTCGTCGGGCGAGAACAGCGTCCAGTCGCCATCCTGCTCGACGCGCTGCATGAACAGGTCCGGGATCCAGTTCGCCGTGTTCATGTCATGCGTGCGGCGGCGGTCGTCGCCGGTATTCTTCCGCAGGTCGAGGAACTCCTCGATGTCGATGTGCCAGGTCTCGAGGTAGGCGCAGACTGCACCCTTGCGCTTGCCGCCCTGGTTCACCGCGATGGCGGTGTCGTTCGCCACCTTGAGGAAGGGCACCACGCCCTGAGATGCGCCGTTGGTGCCGCGGATATGCGCCCCAAGCCCGCGCACCCGCGTCCAGGAATTGCCGATGCCGCCGGAGTACTTGGCCAGCATGGCGTTGTCGCGGATCGCCCCGAAGATTCCTTCCAGATCGTCGGGCACCGAGGTGAGGAAGCAGGAGGAAAGCTGCGAGTGCCGCGTGCCGGAATTGAACAGCGTCGGCGTCGAGCACATGAAGTCGAAGGAGGAGATCAGGTCGTAGAACTCGATCGCCCGCTCCTCGCGATCGATCTCGCGCAGCGCGAGACCCATGGCGACGCGCATGAAGAAGGCCTGCGGCATCTCGAAGCGCGTCCCGCCGGTCTGCAGCAGGTAGCGGTCATACAGCGTCTGCAGGCCGAGATACTGGAACTGCAGGTCGCGTTCGGGCTTCAGCGCGGCACCGAGGCGAGCGAGGTCGAAGCGGCCGAGTTCCGGGTCGAGCAGGCCAACCTCGATCCCGCGCGCGACATAGGCATCGAAATAGGCAGGGTAGCGGCCGGCCATCTCCGTCTGGCCGGCGGCGGCACTGCCTTCGACGAAGGACGTCGCCTCCTTGCGCAGGACGCTCAGCAGCAGCCGCGCGCTGACCTGGCTGTAGTTCGGCTCCTGCTCGATCAGCGTCCGCGCGGCGAGGATCGGCACCTGGCCGAGCTCATCCTCGGTGATGCCGTCATAGAGGTTGCGCTGGATTTCGCTCAGCACGGGCGCGGCCTCGACATCGGCCAGGCCCTCGCAGGCCTCGGTCACGGCCTGCGCCATCGCCTGGCGGTTCAGCGGCACGCTGCGCCCGTCGCGCAGCGTGACCATGAGCGCGGGCTCCGCTGGCGGGGCCGCGGCCGCCGCGCGCTCGCGCGCCCGTTCCTCGCGATACAGGACATAGGCGCGGGCGACCTTGTGATGGCCACCGCGCATCAGGGCGAGTTCCACCTGGTCCTGCACATCCTCGACATGCAGTGCGCGGCCTCGGCCGGGATGGCGCGTCAGGGCGGCGACGATCTGCTCGGTCAGCTCGGCGACGATGTCGTGGATGCGGCTGGAGGCCGCGGCGGTGCTGCCCTCGACGGCGAGGAAGGCCTTGGTCATCGCTACGCTGATCTTGCCCGGCATGAAGGGCGTCGGCTGGCCGTCCCGCCGGATCACCTGAAATGAGATGGCCTCGGCCACCGAGGTCATGGCGGGCGAAAGCGGGTGCGAAAGCGATTCAGCCATGAAGGGCCCCTTCGAAGATGCGGCGGAGCACGAAGCCCCCAGTGGAATCGGCCATGCCGCCCCACGGCCGGCGGGTGTCCGCCGGTCTGGGTTACTCAAGGGAAGCGCGATGCCGGAACCATATATCGTGCTAATGGGGGATCCAGGCAACTATATATGGTGTGTGCGGCGCTTGGCCTCTGCCTTGCGGGACGGGTGGGATGCGAATCGCCGGCGGTCCTCGCACGCGCGATCGCACCGTCCCGTCGGCGCGAGCCCCGGTCGGCGCGGCATGACGGGCGGCCGCCTGTCCGAATCTTCACCACGGTCAATGGAGCCCGGCATCAGGCGCGCATGGCTCCTGACTGCCCGCACCCCGCATGGGCGACCTTCAGAAGAGCTCCCTGAGGCCGCCTGGCGTATCGACCTGTGCGCGATAGCGTTGCTCGGCGCCTTGAGTGACGACCGGTGGCCGGTCGACGGCCAGCTTCCGCAATAGGGACACGACCACTTCCGGATCCGGGTGCTCGAGAGAGAAGCGTCGGAGGCGTGCGCCGAGGTCAGCCATGCTTGCCATCGAACGCGGCTTTCCTCGCCTGTCGATGATCGAAGGCGCGGCGCCGTCCAATGGCAGGGAGCCATCGTCCGGGATCGCAAAATCGAAGGATGACTCGACCGGCGGTAGCGCAACCTTCCGGCCGAAGATGGCTTCACGGCCATTGATGACCCGGTCGATGTCGTCGGTCCTGGCTACCCAGCCTCGAAGGCGATAGCCAGCATCCCAATCCCGGCGGACCTTCTGCCGATCATCGAGGCCGAACCACCGACGACGCCCGGGACGATCCGCGTCCGGGTCCAGCGCGACGATCTCCAGATACGCCGTGTCGCCGAGCTGCATGAGGTGGTTGTACGTACCCATGTACGCGTGGCGCTGGCCGAAGGGGACATCGAGATCCAGGCATGCTCGTACGTGGTCGACACCTTCCGCCAGGGTCGGAGCGATGACGGTAAGGTGGTCGAGCCAGAGCATCGCGTTCAGATGCGTGCGCAACCGTCCGTTGTCCACCCGCCTCGGCCTGCCGCGACTGGCCGTGCCGGATCTGCTTCTGCAATGCTGTTGCCCACGCGCGATGAGCGCGTTCGGCGCAGGGCCGACTGACCGATCCGGCCGCTGGCGGCGTGTCCGCATTCAGGCGTCGGGAGGGACGAAGCGGTATGGGGGCGCGTCAGGATGGGAGGATGTCGCCCGATCGGCCGAGGGGAGTTGCCATATCAGCCGCCTGCCGCAGCGTCCCGCGCCGCCGTCGCCAGCGCGTCCGCCCGCTCATTCATCGCATCGCCGGCATGTCCCCGCACCCAGCGCCACTCCATCTGGTGCGGCTTCGCCGCCGCCAGCAGCCGCTGCCAGAGGTCGAGGTTCTTCACCGGCTCCCTTGCCGCGTTGCGCCAGTTGCTGCGCACCCAGCCATGGATCCAGCGGCTGATGCCGTTCTTCACGTATTCGCTGTCGGTGTGCAGCGCGACGCGGCACGGTTTCTTCAGCGCCTCCAGCGCCATGATCGCCGCGGTCAGCTCCATGCGGTTGTTCGTCGTCTCCGGCTCGCCGCCGGAGAGTTCGCGCTCGTGTTCGCCGAAACGGAGGATCGCCGCCCAGCCGCCCGGGCCCGGATTCGGCTTGCAGCCGCCGTCGGTCCAGATCTCCACGAGGGGGCGCGGGTCGGTCATGAAGACGGGGGGAAGAGAACTTCCCCCCGAACCCCCCAGCCTTCTTTGGTACCTGGGAACTGACTTCGGCTGTCAGTCCCCAAGTGCCAAAAACGGGAGGGGGTTCGGGGGAGGTTCATCCTCCCCCGACCTTTCTTCCTCACGATCACAGTCCCAATGCCCCCGCGCTTTCCGCCCGCGCGAAGAAGCGCAGCTTCCGCAGGTATTCCAGCGGGTCCTTCCGCGTGACCAGCGCGCCCGCCGGCGTATGCGTCCAGTCATAGAGCCGCGTCAGCAGGAAGCGCAGCGCCGCGCCGCGGCAGAGCACCGGCAGCGCCTCGCGTTCCGCCACAGAGAAGTGCCGCACCGCGTCGTAGGCCGACAGCAATGCCCGCGCCTTGGTGACGTTGAAGGAGTAGTCGGGCTCGAAGCACCAGGCGTTGAGGCACACCGCGACGTCGTAGGCGAGCAGATCCGTGCAGGCGAAGTAGAAGTCGATCAGGCCGGACACGCGCGGCCTGCCGTCCTCGCCCGGCAGGAAGAAGACGTTGTCGGGGAAGAGATCCGCGTGGATCTGCCCGCGCGGCAGCGCGCCTTCCCCCGGCCAGGCGGCGAGGATGCCGGCCAGTGCCGCGTCGAGCTCCGCGATCAGCCCTGGTTGCACCTCGTCTCCGCGCGCGCGGCAGCCGTCGAGCAGCGGCGCCCATCCGTCCGGCCCGAGCGCGTTCGGCCGCACGAGGGCGAAGCCCTCGCCGGCGCGGTGCATCTCCGCCAGCGCGCGGCCGAGCGGTGCGCAATGCTCGGGCCGCACCTTCCGCGGCCAGACGCCAGGCAGGAAGGTGACGATCGCCGCGGGCCGCCCTGCCAGGTAGCGCAGCGCCACCCCGTCCCGCCCATGCACCGGCGTCGGGCAGGCAAGGCCCCGCCCGGCCATGTGGTCCATCAGCCCGAGGAAATAGGGCAGCTCCGCCGGGTTCACCCGCTTCTCGTAGAGGGTGAGGATGAAGTCCCCCGCCTCCGTCTTCAGCGCGTAGTTGGAGTTCTCCACGCCTTCGGCGATGCCGCGGAAGGCGATCAGTTCGCCGAGGGCGTAGTCCGCGAGGAAGGCGCGCAGCGCCTCGTCGGTCACTTCGGTGTAGACGGCCATCAGGCGACAGCGCGCATCGGCGGGGTGCGGAAGACGACATCCTCGACGGCGACGGTCACTTCCTCGACCGTGATCTCGAAGCGTTCGCGGAGGCGGTCGACGACCTCGCGCACCAGCACCTCGGGCGCGGAGGCGCCGGCGGTGATGCCGACCGTGGCGCAGCCATCGGCGAATGCCGGGTCGAGCTCGGCGCCGCGCTGCACCATGATCGCGCGCTGCGCGCCGGCGCGCTCCGCCACCTCGCGCAGCCGGACGGAGTTGGAGGAATTCGGCGCACCGACCACGATGACGAGCTCGCTGCGCGCCGCCACCGCCTTCACCGCCGCCTGGCGGTTGGTGGTGGCGTAGCAGATGCTTTCCTTGGCGGGCTCGGCGATGCCGGGGAAGCGCTCGCGCAGGATGGCGACGATCTCCGCCGTGTCGTCCACCGAGAGCGTCGTCTGCGTCGTGTAGGTGAGGGCGGCGCCGGGCGGCGGGGCGACGCGGCGGGCGGCCTCGGCGTCCTCGACCAGCGTCATCGCGCCCTCGGGCAGCTGGCCCATGGTGCCGACCACCTCCGGGTGTCCGGCATGGCCGATCAGCAGCAGGTGGCGGCCGCGCGCGTGGTCCTGTTCGGCGGCCCGGTGGACCTTGCTGACCAGCGGGCAGGTGGCGTCGAGGAAATACATCTGCCGGCGTGCGGCCTCGGCCGGGACGGTCTTCGGCACGCCATGGGCGGAGAAGACCACCGGCCGCCCGTCATCGGGGATCTCGGAAAGTTCCTCGACGAAGACGGCGCCCTGGCGCTCGAGCGCCTCGACGACGAAGCGGTTGTGCACGATCTCGTGCCGGACGTAGACGGGTGCGCCGTGGCGCTTCAGCGCCTCCTCGACGATCCTGATGGCGCGGTCCACCCCGGCGCAGAAGCCGCGCGGGCCGGCGAGCAGGACGTGGAGGCGGGGCTTTTCGGCGGTCATGTCTTCGCGCGGTGTTCGGGGGCGGGCAGGTTGCGGCCTGTCCAGGGCGGGCCACAAACTATAGATGGGGCGCCCGGGGTCAAAGGGGGACGGAAGAGTGCGGTTCATGTGGCGCAAGGCGGGGATGGGTCTGGCGGGGGCGGCGATGCTCGCCGGCTGCGGGGGTTCGGGGGTCTCCTCGACGAGTCCGCCGGCACCGTGCCCGCGCGTCACCGTGCTGGCCGACGGGGCGGACCTGACGCGGTTCCGCCCGGGCGGCGGGCAGGACCTGGCGTCGATGACGACCGATGCCCGCCTGATCGGCTTCCAGGCGCGCTGCGACTACACGCGCCGCCGGGAAGGCGTCTCGGTGGCGATCAGTGCCGTCTTCGATGTGGAACGCGGCCCCGCCGCCACGGGCCGCGACGTCAACCTGCCCTGGTTCATCGCCGTGACCGACCTGGACGACACCCAGGTGATCGACCGGCAGGAATACGTCACCCCGGCAGCCTTCGACGTGAACGTGAACCGCATCCGGGTGCAGAGCCGCCCGGTCACCTTCAGCTTCCCGGCGGATGAGCGCCTGGTGGAGAACCACAACATCCGGCTCTCCTTCCAGCTCACGCCGGAGGAACTGGCGCTGAACCGGCGCCGCGGGCCGCGGTGACGGCAGGCGGGATCTTCGTCTCCCACCCCGAGGTCACGATCGACCCGGCCGTCCCGGTGCCGCGCTGGCACCTGGCGCCGGAGGGCATCCAGCGCATGCGGCGGCTCGCGGCCGAGCCGCGACCCGGCGGCCTCGCCGCCGTCTGGGCGAGCGACGAGACCAAGGCGATCGAGGCGGCAGGCATCCTGGCGGCGCGCTTCGGCCTGCCGGTCCTGGTCCATCCGGGGCTGCGGGAGATGGACCGCAGCAGCACGGGATACCGCCCGCGGGAGGAATTCGAGCGACTCGCCGACGCCTTCTTCGCCCGGCCGGAGGAGAGCGCCGAAGGCTGGGAGCGTGCGGTCGACGCGCAGCGCCGCATCGTCGCAGCGGCACGGGACATCCTCGCCGGGCATGGCGCGGGCGGCCTCGCGCTTGTCGGCCATGGCGGCACCGGCACGCTTCTGATGTGCGCCTGGGCGGGGCTGCCGATCGCCCGGTCGCACGACCAGCCGGCGCCGGGCTGCACCTGGCGCTTCGCGCTGCGCCCGCCGCGCGTCACGGAGGCCTGGCGGCCGATTCCCTGACCTCCGCCGTTGCGCCGCCGCGGCCGATCTGTCAGGAAGGCGCACCCCGCAGATCCCGCGCGGGAGAGAGGGGCGGCGACGCCCCCGCCGAAGGCGCAACCGGCCCCCGGAAACGCTCAGGCAGAAGGGCCGCGCGGGGAAGGGGCCTCTGGAAAGCCCGAGGCGCAAGCCTCGGCACCGACGGAGTAAGGCGAGGCAAACCCCTCTGCCGAATCTCTCAGGTCCATCCGACAGAGGGGGGCCACGGACTGAACCCCATTCGCCGCTGAGCGGCGGGAGGCACCGTGGCCGATTCGTCAGAGGCTCTTCTCGAAACCCCGCTCGCCGCGCTGCATCGCGAGCTCGGCGGCCGCATGGTGCCCTTCGCGGGCTATTCCATGCCGGTCCAGTACCCCGCGGGCATCATGGCGGAGCACCTGCAGTGCCGCGCCTCCGCGGCGCTGTTCGACGTCTCCCACATGGGGCAGGCGGAACTCGTCGGCGAGGGTGCCGCCGCCGCGCTGGAGCGCGTGACGCCGGCCGACGTGCAGGGGCTGAAGCCCGGGCGCCAGCGCTACGGCCTGCTGACGATGGAGGATGGCGGCATCCTCGACGACTTCATGGTCGCCAATCTGGGCGACCGGCTGTTCCTGGTGGTGAATGCCAGCCGCAAGCATCTCGACCTGCCGCGCATCGCCGCCGTGCTGCCCGCCGGCGTGGCGCTGAAGCCGCTGCCCGACCGCGCGCTGATCGCGCTGCAGGGGCCGGGTGCGGTGGCCGCCATCGCGACGCTGGCGCCAGGCATCGCCGGGCTGTCGTTCATGGGAGTCGGGTCCTTCGAGATCGCCGGCGTGCCCGCGCTGGTCTCGCGCAGCGGCTACACGGGCGAGGACGGCGTCGAGGTCTCGGTGCCGGCCGAGCGGGCCGAAGCCTTCGCCCGCGCCCTGCTGGCCCTGCCGGGCGTGCAGGCCGCCGGCCTCGGCGCGCGCGATTCGCTGCGGCTGGAGGCGGGGCTCTGCCTCTACGGCAACGACATCGACGAGACGACGAGCCCGGTCGAGGCCGCGCTGACCTGGACCATCGGCAAGCGCCGCCGCACCGAATGGAACTTCCCCGGCGCGGACCGCGTGCGCGAGGAACTCGCCAACGGCACGCGCCGCCTGCGCGTCGGCATCCGCCCCGAAGGCCGCCAGCCCGCGCGCGGCCACACGCCGGTGCACGCGCCGGGCGGCGCCGCGATCGGGGAGATCACCTCGGGCGGCTTCGGCCCCTCCCTGAACGGCCCGATGGCCATGGGCTACGTCGCGCGGGAACACGCCGCCGATGGTACCGCCCTGGAGCTCATGGTGCGTGGCAAGGCCCTGCCGGCCCGCGTCGCGCCCACCCCCTTCGTTCCCCACCGCTACGCCCGCTGAAGGATCCGCACCGATGTCCGACACCAAATTCACCAAGGATCATGAATGGGTGCGCCTGGACGGCGGCATCGCCACCGTCGGCATCACCGACCATGCGCAGAACGCTCTGGGCGACGTGGTCTTCGTGGACCTGCCCGAGGCCGGCCGCATGGTCGCCGCCGGCGAGGCCGTCGCGGTGGTCGAGAGCGTGAAGGCCGCCTCCGACGTCTATGCGCCGATCGCGGGAAAGATCGTCGAGGTGAACGCCGCGCTCGCCGACAATCCCGGCACGATCAATTCCGCGCCGACGACCGATGGCTGGTTCTTCAGGATCGAGCCGGCCGACGCGGCCGAGATCGCGACGCTGATGGACGAGGCCGCCTACGCCGCCTACGTGGACACGCTGGCATGAGCAGCGCGCTCGACACGCTGGCGGCGCTGGAGGCGGGCGACGCCTTCGCGCCGCGCCACATCGGCCCGGGCGAAGCCGAGATCGCCGAGATGCTCCGCGCCGTCGGCGCGTCGAGCCTCGATGACCTGGCCGCCAGGACCGTGCCGGCGGCGATCCTCGGCATGGACATGGCGGGGCTGCCGGAACCGGCGACGGAACTGGAACTTCTCGCCGAACTGCGCGCCATGGCGCTGCGCAACCGCGCCGACATCAAGTCGCTGATCGGCATGGGCTATCACGGCACGCACACCCCGCTGGTGATCCGCCGCAACGTGCTGGAGAACCCCGGCTGGTACACGGCCTATACGCCGTATCAGGCCGAGATCGCGCAGGGCCGGCTGGAAGCCCTGGTCAATTTCCAGACCATGATCACCGATCTCACCGGCCTCGACGTGGCGAATGCCTCGCTGCTGGACGAGGCGACGGCGGTCGCCGAGGCGATGCACCTGGCGCACGCCGCGACCCGCGGCAGGTCGCACCTGCTGCTCGCCGCCGGCGACCTGCATCCGCAGTCCAAGGCCGTGCTCACGACGCGCGCCGCACCTCTCGGCATCGAGGTGCGCTTCGTCGCGGTGGACGCGATCGTCGCCGAGGTCGCGGCCACGAAGCCCTTCGCGCTGGTGCTGCAATACCCCGGCACCACCGGCGAGGTGCGCGACCTGACGGGCGAGATCGCGGCAGTACAGGCTGGCGGCGGCCTTGCCATCGTCGCGGCCGATCCGCTGTCGCTTTGCCTGCTGACGCCGCCGGGCGAAATGGGCGCCGATGTCGTGGTGGGCTCCGCCCAGCGCTTCGGCGTGCCGATGGGCTATGGCGGGCCGCATGCCGGCTACATGGCGGTGAAGGACGCGCACAAGCGGCTGATGCCGGGGCGGCTCGTTGGCGTGTCCGTCGATGCCGCAGGGGCGCCTGCGATGCGCCTCGCGCTGCAGACGCGCGAGCAGCACATCCGCCGCGAGAAGGCGACCTCCAACATCTGCACCGCGCAGGTGCTGCTCGCCGTCATGGCCGGCATGTATGCGGTCTGGCATGGCCCGGAGGGGCTGAAGCGCATCGCGGCGCGGGTGAACCTGCTCGCGAGGCTGGTCGCCGGCGCCGCCAGGGCGGCCGGATTCGCGCCGAGGCACGATGCCTTCTTCGACACCGTTGCGCTGGAGTGCGGCGGGAAGGCGCAGACGCTGATGGAAGTCGGGCTGAAGCGTGGCTTCAACTTCGCCCGCATCGACGCGGCCACTGTCGGCATCGCGCTCGACGAGACCGTCACGCGCGAGGAACTCGACCTCCTGATCCAGGTGATCGCCGAGGCCGCGGGCAGGCCCGTCGCCATCGGCGCCACCGAAGGCGGCATTCCCGCCGCGCTGGAACGCCGATCGGCCTTCTGCACCGCGACTGTCTTCAACACGCATCACTCGGAGCACGCGATGCTCCGCTACCTGAAGATGCTGGAGGACAAGGACGTCGCGCTGAATCGCAGCATGATCCCGCTGGGATCCTGCACGATGAAGCTGAACGCGACGGCCGAGATGGTGCCGGTCACGCTGCCCGGCTTCAGCGTGATCCATCCCTTCGCGCCGGCGGACCAGGCGAAGGGCTATCGCGAGCTGACCGATCGCCTGTCCGACTGGCTCTGCCGCATCACCGGCTTCGCCGCCGTGTCGCTGCAGCCCAATGCCGGCAGCCAGGGCGAATATGCGGGGCTGCTCGCCATCCGCGGCTGGCACCATTCGCGCGGCGACACGCATCGGGACATCTGCCTGATCCCGGCCTCGGCGCATGGCACCAACCCGGCCTCGGCCGCGATGGCGGGGATGCGCGTGGTCGTCGTCGGCACCGATCGCGACGGCAGCGTGGACCTCGATGACCTGAAGGCGAAGGCGAAACAGCATGCGGCGAACCTTGCCGCGCTGATGATCACCTATCCCTCCACGCACGGCGTCTTCGAAGCCTCGATCCGCGAGATCTGCGCGCTGATCCACGCGCATGGCGGCAAGGTCTACATGGACGGCGCCAACATGAACGCGCAGGTGGGGCTGACCTCGCCGGCGACGATCGGTGCGGATGTCTGCCACCTGAACCTGCACAAGACCTTCTGCATCCCGCACGGCGGCGGCGGGCCGGGTGTCGGGCCGATCGGCGTCACGGCGGAACTCGCGCCGTTCCTGCCGGGTCATCCGGTGGTCGATTGCGGCGGGTCGAAGGATATCACGGTCAGCGCCGCCCCCTGGGGCTCGGCCTCGATCCTGCCGATCTCCTACGCGTACATCCGCATGATGGGCGCGGATGGGCTGAAGCGCGCGACCCAGGTTGCGATCCTCGCCGCCAACTACGTCGCGAAGCGGCTGGAAGCGCATTATCCGGTGCTCTATCGCGGCATGAACGGCATGGTCGCGCATGAATGCATCCTCGACTGCCGCGGCTTCCAGCAGGGCGGCGGCGTGCTGGTCGAGGACATCGCCAAGCGCCTTCAGGACTACGGCTTCCATGCGCCCACCATGTCCTGGCCGGTCGCCGGCACGCTGATGGTCGAACCGACCGAGAGCGAGCCGAAGGCCGAGCTCGACCGCTTCATCGATGCGATGATCGCGATCCGCGCCGAGATCCGCGCCGTCGAACAGGGCCGCATGGACAAGGCCGACAACCCGCTGAAGAACGCGCCGCACACCGCGGCCGAGATCGCGGCGGAGACCTGGTCGCACCCGTATTCGCGCGAGCAGGCGGCCTTCCCGCTGCCCTTTGTCAAGGCGCGCAAGTACTGGCCGCCGGTGAAGCGCGTCGACAACGTCTATGGCGACCGCAACCTGGTCTGCTCCTGCGCACCTCTCGAGGCCTATGCGCAGGCGCACCAGATCGCCGCCGAATGAGCGCGCTGAAGCCGTGGACGGTGACCGCCAGCCGTATCGTGCTGGCGGATCGCTGGATCCGCGTCCGCGCGGATAGCTGCGTCGCCCCCTCGGGCGACGTGGTGGATCCCTTCTACGTGCTGGAATACGCGGACTGGGTGCATGTCGTCGCCCTGACCGACGACGACCGCCTGGTGATGAACCGCCAGTACCGGCACGGCGCACAGGAGGTGCATCTCGAACTCCCCGGCGGCGTGCTGGACGCCGCCGATGCCGACCCCGTGGCCGGCGGCGCCCGCGAGTTCCGCGAGGAAACCGGCTACGGCGCGCGGGAATTCCGCCATGTCGTCAGCCTGCGTCCCAATCCGGCGACGCACACCAATCGCGTCCACACCGTGCTCGCGCTCGGCGCCGCGCCCGAAGGCGTGCAGTCCTTCGACAACGGGGAGGAGATCACCGTCGAGCTCATCCCCGTGCCCGAGGTGCTGCGGGTCATCCGCGAAGGGGAGGTGCAGCAGTCGACGCATGTCGCCTCCCTGCTGCTGGCGCTGGCCGCGGCGGGCCGCGTGTCCTTCTGATAAACCTCTACGCCGCTGAAATCTGTGCTGGCGTGTGCGCGATGAGGTGGAAGCGGCTGGTCAGGAGGGAGGCGAGTTCGCTGTTCCACTGTCCGAGGTTGGCGAAGAAGGCGCGGATGGCGGTGCGGAACTCGGCCAGGCTCGGGTAGCGGGTGTTCCACAGTACCTTCTTCTTGAAGAACCACCACAGCCGCTCGATGAGGTTGAGGTTCGGCGCATAGGGCGGCAGGTAGACGATGCGCACCCGGCAATCGGGCTGGGTGAGCCATTCGCGCACGACGGCCGCGCGGTTGTAGGTGGCGTTGTCGGCGATCAGGGTGATGGTGCGCGCGGCCGGGTAGCGTGCCTCGATCTGGGCGAAGAAGGCGACCATCTCGGGGCCGGTGATCCTGGTCGCCTCGCGCGTGATCACCTCACGCGCAGGCCAGGAGAGTGCGCCATTGAGGGTGACGTTCACCCGGCCATGGTTGCTCTTGAGCGTCGCCGTCTGGCCCCGGCGGATCCAGCCCGAGGCCGGGTGGGCGTCGTAGGCAGGGTGGGTCGCGTCGACGAACAGCAGGGCGCTGGCCGGATCGGCCTCGGCTTGCGCCATCAGCGGCAGCAGCGTGCCGTCGAGAAAGGCGCGCTGCGCCTGCGCATCGGCCTTCGCCGGCACCACCTTCGGCCGCTTCCAGACATAGCCGATCCGCCCCAGCAGGCGCGCCATCGCGTGCGGCGTGTAGGCCAGGCCGAAGCGCGCCGCGACGAAGCCGCACACCGCTTTGGCTGTCAGGTAGACCCGCCCCGAGAGTTCGGCCGAGAGCTCCGCCGCCTGCGCCCCGCTCAGCACCGGAGCGTGGCCGACATAGGCCAGCCGCTCCACACCGGCCCGCCCTGCCGCCCCATACAGCCGCCGGTGCGCCCGCACCGTCTCGGCGTCGATAAACAAGGCTTCGGCCACCCTCTCGGTCGTCCAGCCATCGTCCAGAAGCAGCAGCGCGTTCATCCGCCGATGCACTGCGCTGTTCCCCTGACGGCGCATCGCCCTCAGAAAGTAGGCTCGATCCTCACCGCTCAGCACAACGCCAGACATAACCCCAGCGAATCAGACCGCCCCGCGTCGCCGCAAGCAGATTTCAGCAGAGTCGAGGTTTACCGGCGGCACGAGTGAATGACTCGTGCCGCCGGTATGACTCGGTATCAGGGTCCTGGTTTCGCGCGCGGTCGCCTCATCAGCCCGCGCGCCATGCCGGCGGCCGACGGCGAAACCTCTGACGGGCGCGCATCATGCGATCGCGGCACGGCGGCACCGCCCGAACGCAGCATCGCCGCATGACGCGCTTCGTCTTCCCCGCCGCCGAGGCCACGGCCGCGCCGAACGAGCCGGGCCGCGCCTCCGCCCGCATCTTCACGCACGGCACTTTCGAAGCCCGCTGGTACGCCCCGCGCGGCACCGACCCGCAGGCGCCGCATACGCGCGATGAGGCCTAGGTCGTCGTCAGCGGCCGCGGCACCTTCTCCTGCGCCGGTACGCGAAGGCCCTTCGGGCCGGGCGACCTGCTCTGGGTCCCCGCAGGCGCCGAACACCGCTTCGAGGATTGTTCCGACGACCTCGGCGTCTGGGTCATCTTCTACGGGCCCGAGGGCGGGGAGACCGCGGCTTGACCGGCAGACGCCGGATGCGGCGCTGCCGCAATGGCCAGCGCCATCGTGCCCACGGGAAGGGTGCCGCATCGGGCACCGGGATCGCCGGCCGCCCGGCCTCCTGACGGCGCGTTGCGCGCCGCCGCGGCGGCCGCCATGCTCCCTCGGGTCGGGCACGCCTGCCCGCACGGGAGGATACAACAGGAATGGACCGTCGCCGCTTCATGGCGGGCGGGGCCGCGGGCACCGTCGCCGCGACCCTTGCCGCGCCGCAACTCGCCCACGCGCAGCCGCGCATCCGCTGGCGCTGCCCGGGCAGCTTCCCCAAGTCGCTCGATACGCTCTACGGCACCCAGGAACACATCTGCCGCCGGGTCGGCGAGATCACCGAGGGCGCCTTCCAGATCCAGCCCTTCGCACCGGGCGAGGTGGTGCCCGCGCTGCAGGTCCTCGATGCCGCGGGGCAGGGCTCGGTCGAGTGCGGCTACACCGCGCCCTATTACTACACGGGCAAGGATCCCTCTCTCGCCTTCGGCTCCTGCGTGCCCTTCGGGCTGAATGCGCGCCAGCAATTCGCCTGGTGGCACAATGGCGGCGGGGCGCAGGCCATGGCGCCGGTCTTCCGCGACCAGGGTGTCCATTGCCTCCTGGCCGGCAATACCGGCGCCCAGATGGGCGGCTGGTTCCGCAAGGAGATCAGGAGCGTCGACGACCTGCGCGGGCTCAAGTTCCGCATCGCGGGCTATGCCGGCGACGTGCTGCAGAAGCTCGGCGCCGTCGCGCAGCAGCTTGCGGGGCCGGACATCTACCCCGCGCTGGAGCGCGGCGTGGTGGACGGCGCCGAATGGGTCGGACCCTATGACGACGAGAAGCTCGGCTTCCAGCGCGTCGCGCAATACTACTACTTCCCGGGCTGGTGGGAGCCCGGTCCCTCGATCGCCATGGTGGTGAACGAGCGCGCCTGGGAAGGCCTGCCGGCGCCCTTCAGGGCGGCGCTCGAGACCGCCTGCCACGAGGGCTACATCTACATGACCGGCCGCTACGACGCGCAGAACCCGCCGGCCCTGCGGCGGCTGATCGCTAGCGGCACGCAGCTTCGGCAGTACCCGCGCGACGTCATCGCCGCCTGCTTCCGGGCGACGCAGGAACTCTATGCGGAACTCGGGGCGCGCAACGCGCGGTTCAAGGAGATCCACGCGCAGTGGGACCGCTTCCGCCAGGACCAGCAGACCTGGTTCCGCGTGGTGGAGGACAGCTTCGCCAACTCGATGGCGCAGGTGCAGCCGCGCTGAAGGCGCCGCGGGGAGGGCGCTGCCCTCCCCGAACCCCTCCTGCCAAAGGCCGAAAGGCCTTTGGCAACCACAACCTGGCGCTGTGCAGAGGGGTTGGCCGAAGCCTGCCGTGGTGCACCGGAGCGCCGCGGCAGGATGGACACCGACGCAATGCCCGGCAGGGGAAAACGGTTCCCAAAGGCCTTTCGGCCTTTGGCGGGGTGGTCCGGAGGGGCAGTGCCCCTCCGGCCTTCGTCACTGCCCGAAGCGCACGTGCCGCAGCTGGAAGTAGTTGTCGGCGGTCTGCACCACCGTCCAGCCCTGGCGCACCGCCCAGACGATCTGCTGCTGGTGCAGCGGGATGAAGGCGACATCGTCGCGCAGCACCTGGCTCGCCTCGGAGATCAGTTCCTGGCGCTGGTCCGGGTTCGTCTCCACCGCGATGCGGTCCAGCAGCGTGTCGAAGCGCGGGTTGGAGTAACCCGCGCTGTTGAACACGCCGCGCGCCCCGTCACGCGTACCGGCCAGGTTGTAGAAGGCGTTGTGCGCGTCGGACGTCGAAGGCGTCCACCCCAGCAGGTAGAAGGAGGTGTTGAAGCGCGGCGCGTTGATCTCCGCGAAGTAGCGCGCCCGGGTCTGCGCCGCGAGCGTCACGCGGATGCCGACGCGCGCGAGCATCGCGGTCACCGCGGTGCAGATCGCCTCGTCGTTCACGTAGCGGTCGTTGGGGCAGTCGAGCGTGACGCCGAAGCCGTTCGGATAGCCAGCCTCCCGCAGCAGCCGGCGCCCTTCCTCGATGTTCACCGCGGGGCGGACGTCGTCGGCCTCGCGGAACCCGTTCACGCCCGGCCCGTAGAGCAGGTTGGACGGCCGCGACTGGCCGCGCATCACCGTGCGCTGGATGGCGTTGACGTCGATCGCGAGCAGCATGGCGCGCCGCACGCGCACGTCCTGGAACGGGTTCTTCCCCTGCACGTCGGACTTCAGCAGTTGCGGCCGCATCTGGTCCATGCCGAGGAAGATGGTGCGCAGCTCCGGCCCCTGCATGATGCTCACGCCCGGCGACCGGCGGATGCGCTCCACATCCTGCGGCGGCACGGTGTAGACGAAGTCCATCTCGCCCGAGAGCAGGGCGGCGACGCGCGTCGCGTCGTTGGAGATGACGTTGAACTCGGCGCGCGTGACGTTGTGGCGCGGCGTGTCCCACCAGTTGGGGTTCGGCACCAGCACGGTACGGCGGTCGGGTTCACGCGACTGCAACAGGAACGGCCCCGTGCCCATCGCATTGCGGGTGGCGAAGTTCTCCTCGCGCGAGGTCAGGTCGGCCGGCCGCGTGGCGTTGTTCCGCTCCGCCCAGGCGCGGCTGAGGATGCCCCAGTTGGTGATTTCCTGGAGCAGAATCGGGTTCGGCACCGTCGTCTCGAATTCCACCGTGTGGTCATCTACGCGGCGGACCTCCTTCACCGAGGCGAGCACGCCCTGGATGTTGGAGCCCTGCGCGCGTGCGCGCTGGGCGCTGAACACCACGTCGTCGGCGGTGAAGGGCGTGCCATCGGTGAAGCGCACATTGCGGCGCAGATGGAAGCGCCAGACGGTGGGGGAGGGGTTCTCCCAGCGCTCGGCCAGCGCCGGCTCGACGCGCATCTGCGCATCGCGGCGGACCAGCGGCTCATAGATGTTGGCGTTGAACGACAGCAGGAAGGTCTCCTGCCGCGTGTAGGGGTCCATCGAATTGGTGTCGCCGTCGTTCGCCCAGCGGAAGACATTCGCCTGGGCGGCCCAGGTTGTGCCTGCCAACAGGGCAGCGGCGAGGACGAAGGGGCGCGGCATCGGGATTCTCCGTGAGAACAGCGTGAATCTACCGTTAGTCGCACTCATGCCAAACGAAAAGGCCGCCAGCCGTCGCAGGGAGTGCCGTTCCTCCGGCCAAACGAAAAGGGCGCCGTCCTTGCGGACGACGCCCTCCCTGGAGGCGCAGGTTTTCGAGGCGTCAGGCCGCGCGCAGCGCCTTCGGCAGGTCGGCGAGGCTGCGGTCCACCAGCGCCGCATCGGCGGCGGCATCGACAGTCTCCGCCAGCACGGTGCGGGCGGCGGCACCGGCGACTTCGGCGGCGGCGTGGCGGACATCCGCGACGGCGCTCGCCTCGGCGGCGGCGATGCGGTCCATCGCCATGCGCTCGCGGCGCTTGGCGGCGGCCTCGGCCTCCGCGGCGGCGGCGGCGGCGAGGCGTTCGGCCTCCTCACGCGCGCGGGCCAGCAGGTCCTCGGCTTCCTTCGCCGCGGCGGCGCGCTCGGCCTCGGCGGCCTTCAGCATCTGCTCGGCCTGGGCGCGCAGGTCGGCGGCCTCGGCGAGCTGGCGGCGGATGCGCTCGGCCCGGCCGTCGAGCGCGCCGGTCAGCACGCCCCACAGCTTCTTGCCGAGCAGCGCGAAGAACAGGACGAAGGAAACCGCGACCCAGAATTTCGGATCGAGCCAGAAGTGCTCGTAGTGGTGCATCACGCCCTCCCGCGCGCAGCGAGCTCGCGCCCGACCGCCGCCTCGATGGCCGCGCGGTCGGCCCGGCCGACCAGACGGGTGACCAGCGCCTCGGCCGCATCGGTGGCAACGCCGCGCAGCGCGCCCATGGCCGAGCTGCGGGCGGCGTCGATACGCGCCTCGGCTTCGGCGATCTGGGCGTTGAGGCGGGCGTTCACCGCCGCCGACTTGGCGTCGGCATCTGCCTGCGCGGCCTGCACCGCACCGGCCACCGCGGACCGTGCCTCGGCCCGTGCCGCCTCGGTCGACGCGCGGTGAGCGGCCATGGCGGCATCGGCCTCCGCCTTCGCGGCCTGGGCGGCCTCGAGATCGGCGGCGATTCGGTTGTGGCGCTCCTCGATCACGGCGCCGACGCGCGGCAGCGCGACCTTCGCCATCAGGTAGACGAGCGCGATGAAGATCAGCAGCTGCCAGACCACCTGGCCGATCAGCAGCCGCCCCTGGGTGGGGTGGCCGAAGGCGAGCTGCGGCATGCCCTCGACGGGCACCGCCGACGAACCCGCGGCCATCGCGATGGTGGGCAGGGTGGCGGCAAGGGCCGCCAGCATCATCACTCGGCGCATCGCCGTCATCTCCTCGCCGTCAGGCCCGGGCTGGAACGCGCCCCGGGCGGGTCCGCTCGCCCCGCCGCGGCCCCATCGGGGCGCGCGGCGGGTGCGGCGATCAGGCGAACAGGATGAGGAAGGCGATCAGCAGGGCGAAGAGCGCGACGGCTTCCGTCAGCGCGAAGCCCAGGATGCCGATCGGGAAGACCGCGTCGCGGGCGCCCGGGTTGCGCGCCACGCTGGTGATCAGCGAGGAGAAGATGTTGCCGATGCCGAGACCCACGCCGAACAGCGCGATCACGGCGATACCGGCCCCGAGGGCCTTCGCAGCGGCGACTTCCATGATACTCGTCCTTCCGTCTTTACATGGAGGTTCTGTACGTACTCGGTGGCAAGAGCACCCCGGTCACATGGCGGGTCAGTGCAGGTGCACCGCGTCGTGCAGGTAGATGCTGGTCAGGATCGCGAAGACATAGGCCTGCAGGAAGGCCACCAGGAATTCGAAACCCACCAGGGCGATGTTCACCGCGAGCGGCATGGCGGCCACGAAGGGCCCCACCGCGCCGAGGCCGCCGAGCAGCACGACGAAGGTGGCGAACACCTTCAGCATGACGTGGCCCGCGACCATGTTCGCGAAGAGACGCACCGAGAGGCTCACCACGCGGGAGAAGTAGGAGATGATCTCGACCGGGATGATGATCGGCGCCAGCCACACCGGCGCGCCCTCGGGGAAGAAGTAGGAGAAGAAGTGCATGCCGTGGCGCGCGAGCGCGATGCCCGTCACCACCAGGAACACCACGATCGCGAGCGTCAGCGTGACGACGATGTGGGAGGTGAAGGTGAAGGCGTAGGGCAGCATGCCCAGCAGGTTGCCGAACAGCACGAACATGAAGATGGAGAAGACGAAGGGGAAGTACTTCTTGCCCTCGTCGCCCACCTGGTCGCGCACCATGCCGGCGATGAATTCGTAGGCCGCTTCGCCCAGCGCCTGCAGCCGGCCCGGGATCAGCGCGGCGCGGTTCGCCGTGGCGGTCATCAGCCCGACCGTCAGCGCGACGGCGATGACCATGAAGAGGTTCGACTGGCTGAAGCTGACGGCATCGCCAAAGATGCCCAGCACGGGAGAGAGCTCGAACTGGCTGAGAGCGTCGATCGTCTTGCCTTCGGCGGCCACCGGCAGATCCCCCGTCCGTCCATCACTTCCCGCGCGGGTGTCTCCGTGGGTTGAACAGGCGATACACGTTCATGACCCCGGCCGCGCTGCCCAGGACGAAGAACACCAGGAAGAGCCAAGGCCAGGTCCCGAGCCAGCGGTCGAGCGCGAAGCCCAGACCGATGCCGACGACCAGGGCCGAGAACACCTCGACCCCCGCGCGCAGACCGATACCCCAGGGGCCTTGCGGCAGTGCTCCGCGCCCATCCGGGCGCTTGTCCAGGCCCTCCCGGGCCCTTGCCTGCCGCAACCGCTCCTCGAAACCGTTGCGTTCGTCCACCTTTGCTCCCTGGCGCAACCCCGCCGGAAGGCAGGCCGCGCTTTACGGGTGGGTCCTTGACCTGTCAAGCGCGTGCAGTGCCGCATATCGCGGATTTTCAGGCATTATGCGTCGGCGGCGGACATCGCCGCGAGGCGACGGCGGACCTCTTCCTCCGATACGTCCTCGACATGGCTGGAGACGTGCCAGCGCTGGCCGAAGGGATCGCGGATGGTGCCGCCGCGATCGCCGTAGAAGCGCGTTTCCATCGGTTGCACCACCGAGGCCCCGGCGGCGACCGCGGCCGCGAAGACGGCATCCGCATCCTCGACATAGAGATGGACCATGACGCCCGCCGTTTCCTCCTGCGGCGGCACGAATCCGCCTTCCGGCCAGGGATCGCCGAGCATGACCAGCGAGTCGCCGATCTCGATCTCGGCATGGCCGACGGTGCCTGCCGGCGTGACCAGGCGCATCCGTTCCTTCGCGCCGAAGGCCTGGACGTAGAACGCGATGGCCCGGGCGGCGCCGCCGACGCAGAGATAGGGCGTGACGGAGCGGTAGCCGGGCGGGATGGGCTGAACTGCCATGGTGTCCTCCTCTGCGGGACCGCCAGACTGGCACGGCTACGCATGGAAAACGAGAACATGGCAGGAACTTTACCTGTGCATCTTCAGGCACGCCTCTGGAGGTCCTCAGGGCATGGCGGTCCAAGTGGCCCGGCCATGTCGCGGGGGTCGCGGGGGCGGTGCCCCCGGGCGGAGCGCGAGGCGGAGCCTCGCCGCCGGTGCTGCGGACCTGCTTCCCGGGCTGCCAGCCACCATCTTCAGTGGCCAACTCGTCCGCTCGGTTCGCTGGAGAGCCAGCGAACTCAGCGCGCAGGACCCTATGCGGCGACCGGCCCTTCCGCCATCTGCACCGCCTGGCCGAGATCCACGCTCAGCAGCCGCGACACCCCGCGTTCCTGCATCGTGACGCCATAGAGCCGATGCATCCGCGCCATGGTCAGCGGATGGTGGGTGACGACGAGGAAGCGCGTGCCGGCGTCGGCTGCCATGGCGTCCAGCATGTCGCAGAGCCGTTCCACATTGGCGTCGTCGAGCGGCGCGTCGACCTCGTCCAGCACGCAGACCGGCGCAGGCTGGCAGCGGAACACCGCGAAGATCAGCGACAGCGCCGTCAACGCCTGCTCGCCGCCCGACAGCAGCGACAGCGTCGAGAGCTTCTTGCCCGGCGGCTCGGCATAGATCTCGAGCCCGGCTTCCAGCGGGTCGTCCGACCCCACCAGCGCCAGATGAGCACGCCCGCCGCCGAAGAGGCGGCTGAACAACTGGCGGAACTCGGCATCCACGCGGTCGAAGACCTCGCGCAGCCGCTCCCGCCCCTCGCGGTTCAGGTGGCCGATCGAACCGCGCAGCTTGGCGATCGCCGCCTGCACCTCCTCGCGGTCGGCCGTGATCTGCCTGATGCGGTCCTCGATCTCGGTGACCTCGATCTCGGCGCGCAGGTTGACCGGGCCCATCTCCTCGCGCTCGCGCGCCAGGCGCTCGACCTTGCGGCGGGCCTTTTCCTCGGCGGCGTCGGAGAGCTCGTCGGCCGGCGGCGGCAGTTCGGCGCCTTCGCCGAGGCGTTCCTCGATGCGGGCGGCGACGGCTTCCTCCGCGGTCACGGCAGCCTCGGCGGCGCCCTCGGCGCGGACCTGGCCCTCGCGCGCGGCGGCAAAGATGGCGTCGGCCTTGCGGCGGGCCTCGCCGGTGGCGCGCAGGCGGTCCTCGGCCTCGGTCAATGCCCTGGCGGCGGCGGCGTGGGCCGCCTCGCATTCGGCCAGCAGGCCGGAGGCTGCCCGCCGGCGGGCGGTGGCCTCCTCGGGCGCTTCGGCGAGTCCGTCGCGCTCGGCCTGCGCCTCCGCGCTGCGGCGGCGCAGTTCCACCACGCGCGCCTCGGCATCCTCCCCGCGCGTGGTCCACAGGGTCGCTTCCTCGGCCACCGCGGCGAGCCGCGCGGCAACGCGTCCGGCCTCGGCGGAGAGCGCGGCGATGTCGCTCCGTGCCTGGAGTTCGCCCGCACGGGACGCGGCGAGGGCGTCGCGCGCCGTGCTCACCGCCGCGCGCAGGGCATCGAGGTCGGGCAGGGCGGCCTCCGCGGCCACGGCTTCACCATGCGCGGCCTCGGCCTCCGCGAGCTCCGCGGCGAGGCGCGCGAGCTGCGGCTCGAGTGCCGCCAGCCGGCTTTCCGCCTCGGCCGCGCGGGCGGCGAGGGTGGATTCGTGCTGCCGCGCCCCCTTGGCGGTGGCCTCGGCATTGCGGCGGGCCTCGCGTGCGGCGTGCTCGGCCGCCTGGGCGCGGGATTCGGCGCGGCCGGCCTCCTCCGCCGCGGCGCGCAGCCCGGCGAGGTCCGGCAGCGCCGCCACCGCTTGCCAGGCGGCTTCCAACAGCGCCTCGGCCTCCGCCCGGTCAGCGGCCAGCCGGGCGAGCTGCGGCTCGATCGCGGCGAGCCGGCTTTCCGCGCGCGCATGGCGGGCGGCGAGCGCCGCCTCGGCCTGACGCGCTTCCCCGAGCGCGGACTCGGCGCGGCCGCGGGCGTCGCGCGCGGCGGCCTCGGCCTTGCGGGCGTCGTCCTCCTGCGCGGCGGCGGCGGCGCGAGCGGCCTCGGTGGCCGCAGCTTCGGCCTCGGCCTGATCGAGCCGCGCCTCGGCAGCGCGCAAGGCATTGCGCTGGGCGAGCCGCACCGCGCCGGGCGTCGGCGCGCCGGCGCGGGCCGTGTGGCCGTCCCAGCGCCACAGCGCGCCTTCCTCCGACACCAGCGACTGGCCGGGCTTCAACGCCGCCTGCAAGGCCGCGCCGTCGGTGCCGCGCGGCAGCAGGCCGATCTGGGACAGGGCGCGGCCCAGGGCCGAGGGGGCCTCCACCAGGCGCGACAGCGGCACCGCCCCGCCCGGCAGCGGCGCCAGGGTCTCCAGCGGCGGCAGGTTGCGCCAATGGCGTGGCGCGGATTCGTCCGAGGGGCTTTCCAGCGTCTCGCCCAGCGCGGCGCCGAGCGCCGCCTCCAGGCCGGCGGGCACGCCCACCTGGTCGAGGATCGGCGCCGCCGCCCCCGGCTCGCGGGAGGACAGCACGGCCTTCAGCGCATCCACCTCGGCAGCGGCGCGGGCGCGGTCGCCGGCGGCGGCGGTGGCGGCACGACCGGCCTCGGCATGGGCGGCGGCGGCCCAGGCGCGCATCGCCTCGGCCTTCTCCAGCGCCGCGCGGGCTTCCTCCACCGCGGCGGCTGCGGCCTCCAGCGCGGCGGCGGCGGCCTCGCGCTCGGCCGGCGGGATATGCTCGGCGGCGGCGGCGTCGCGATCCTTCGCCATCGCCGCGTGCTGGGCGGTGATGCGGTTGAGCCGGTCCTGCGCCGCGTTGCGCTCGGCTTCGACGCGCTGGGCGAGGGTCGCGGCCTCGGCGGCGGCACGGCGGGCGGCGGCGTGCTGCTCGGCGGCGGCGGCGCGGGCGGCCTCGGCCTCCTCCAGCGCGAGGCGAGCGGCTTCCAGCGCGGCGTCGGCGGCGGCGACCTCGGCGGCGGCCTCGGCGCGGGCTTCCTGCGGCACACGGGCGCGGGCCGCGGCGTCGCGTTCGGCGGCGAGGCGGGCATGGCCTTCCTGCGCGCGCTTCAGTCGGGTCTCGGCGGCAGCGCGGGCCTCAGTGGCGGATTGCACGCGGGCGGCGGCTTCGGCGGCCTGTTCGGTGGCGGCCTCGGCGGCGCGCTCGGCCTCCCGCGCGGCCTGTTCCGCGGCTGCAAGCGCCGCTTCGGCGGCGGCCTGCCGGGCAGGCAGGGAGGTCTCGACTGCCCGCAGCGCCTCGGCTTCCCGGGTCAGGCGTTCGCGCGCGGCCTCGGCGTCGCGCAGCACGTCCTCGGCATGGGCCAGGTCGCGACGGATCTGCTTCAGGCGCGCCTCGGCGCCTTCGAGGGCCTCGCGGGCACGGCGCTCCTCGGCTTCCAGGCCCTCGGTCTCGACGCGGCGGCGTTCCAGGGCGGTGCGGGCGGCGGCCTCGGCGGCGCGGGGGGCGGGCAGGGCCTGCTCGGCCTCGAAGGCGGCGATGGCGGCGCGTTCGGCCTCGGCCTCGGCGGCCCGCACCGCGGATTTCGCCTGGGTCAGCGCCTCGGTCGCATGGCGCGCGGCGGCCTCGGCGCGGGCGGCGAGGATCGCCAGCCATTCGCCCTCCGCCTGCCGCACCAGTCCCGAGAGGTTCCGGTAGCGATTGGCCTGCCGCGCCTGGCGCTGCAGGCTCTGCCGCTGGGTGTCGAGCTGACTGAGCGTGTCCTCGGCGCGGGAGAGGTTGGTCTCCGCCTGGCGCAGCTTCAGCTCGGCTTCGTGCCGGCGGGCGCGCAGGCCGGCGATGCCGGCGGCCTCCTCCAGCACCTGGCGCCGGTCCTCCGGCTTGGCCTGGATCAGGGTCGAGACGCGCCCCTGGCTGACCATCGCCGAGGCCCGCGCACCGGAGCCGATGTCGGCGAACATGGTCTGCACGTCGCGCGCCCGCACCTCCTTGCCGTTCAGCCGGAAGGCGCTGCCCTGGCCGCGGGTGATGCGGCGGACGATCTCGAGTTCCGGCTGGTCGTGGTTGGGCGGCGGCGCGAGGCCCTCCGCCTCCTCGAGCTGGAGCGTGACCTCGGCGAGGTTGCGCCCCGGCCGGGTCGCGGTGCCGGCGAAGATGACGTCGTCCATCTCCCCGCCGCGCATCGCCTTGGCGGAGGTCTCGCCCATCGCCCAGCGGAGGGCTTCCACCACGTTCGACTTGCCGCAGCCATTCGGCCCGACGATGCCGGTCAGGCCGGGCAGCACCTCGACCGTGGTGGCCTCGGCGAAGGACTTGAAGCCGGCGATGCGGATGCGCGCGAGCGTCGCGCGCAGGGAGGCGATGCGCTGGGCCTCGCTGCGCGGGCCGCCGTCCTCGTCCTCCGGCTCGGGGGGCGCCGGGGAGACGTGGCCATCCGCCGTCACGGGGTCTGGGCCTCGCGGGCGAAGCGGTCGAAGGCGATGGCCCCGGAGACGAGGCGGCGGCCGAAGACGAAGCTCGGCGTCGCCTGGATGTTGAACTCGCGTTCCGCCTGCTGGCGCTGGGCGAGGATGGCGCGGGCCAGGTCGTCATCGGCCCAGGCGGCCTCGAAGGCGGCCGGCGCCATGCCGGCGAGCGCCGCGATCTTGCCGATCTCGGCCTTGTGATCGACCCCCCGGGCGAAGGCCCAGCGGTCCTGGGTGGAGAACAGGGCGGAGAGGAAGGGCTCGTAGCGTTCCGCCGGGAAGCTGCGGGCGACCGCCGCGGCGCGCAGCGCGACCTGGTCGAGCGGGAAGTCGCGCCACACCATCCGCACCCTGCCGGTGTCGACGAGCTGCGACTTCACCTGCGGCCAGGTGTCGCGGTGGAAGGATCCGCAATGGCTGCAGGTGAGGGAGAAGAACTCGATCACCGTCATCGGCGCATCGTCGCGGCCCATGGCGCGCTCGCCGAGGCGCGGATCGGTCGTCTGCGCCAGCGCCGGCGTGGCGGTCATGGCGCCGGCGGCGGCAAGCAGGGTGCGGCGATCGAACATGCGGTCATGGTCTCCCAAGGTGCGGCCACCCCGAAGGACAGGGAGGCGTCCCGGCCTCATATGGGCGGCGGGGGCTGCGTGTCAGGGACTCGGGCAGCCCTACCCCCTGTTCCGATAGACGCCGCGGCCCAATCTTTCCAGCGCCGCGCGCAGCTCGGGGGAGGCCACCCCCTCGAGCGCCGATTCGACCCGTTCCGGCAGGGCGACGGGCCGGGCGGGCGGCTTTCGCGGGGGTGCCGCCCCGGCGGGGGCCTGCTGGACGAAGCGGAAGCGCTCCACCGCCACCCGACCGAGGGCGGCGTTGATCCGCCCGGCCAGTTGCGGCGCCAGGTGCTGCAATTCCATCGCCACGGGCCCGGAACAGGCGAGCGTCAGCGTGCCGGAGGCCAACCGCAGCGGCCGGGTCACGGCGGCGAGCGCCGGCCCGACCAGTTCCGGCCAGTCGGCCATGATCTGCGCCCCGGCGGGGCTCTTGCGCTTGAAGGCCGGGCGCGTCAGGGCTGGGACCAGAGCGCCGACCGGCCTCGGCCCGCCCAGGAACCGCCTATTCCCCTCGTCCCGTGCCATCCATGACCCCTTCCGCCGCCGAGCTGCTTGCCTGGTACGACCGCCACCGGCGCGTCCTGCCCTGGCGCGCGGCCCCGGGCGAGGCGCGCGACCCATACCGCGTCTGGCTGTCCGAGGTCATGCTCCAGCAGACCACGGTGGCCGCGGTGGGGCCGCGCTATGCGCGCTTCCTCGCCCGCTTCCCGACGGTCGGCGCGCTGGCCGCCGCCGATTGGGCCGAGGTGGCGGAGGAATGGGCGGGCCTCGGCTACTACGCCCGCGCCCGCAACCTGCATGCCTGCGCCCAGGCGGTCGCGGCGGCGGGAGGGTTCCCGGGCGAAAGGGAGGGGCTCGCCGCGCTGCCGGGCATCGGGCCCTATACCGCCTCGGCCGTCGCCGCGATCGCCTTCGACGCGCCGGTGGTGCCGGTGGACGGCAATGTCGAGCGCGTCACCGCCCGCCTGCATGCGGTCGAGGAGCCGCTGCCCGCCGCCAAGCCCCGCCTGACCGCGCTCGCCGCCGGCTTCATGGCGGACCCGGCGGCGCGCGCCCGGCCGGGGGATTTCGCCCAGGCGCTGTTCGACCTGGGTGCGACCGTCTGCACGCCCCGCAACCCGGCCTGCGGCCTCTGCCCCTGGCGCGGGCCCTGCGTCGCCCGCCGCGCCGGCATCGCCGAGACCCTGCCGCGCAAGGCACCCAGGCGCGCCCGCCCGCTGCGCCACGGTGCCCATTTCCTGCTGCGCGATGCCGCCGGCCGCCTGCTGCTGCGCCGCCGGCCGGCGAAGGGCCTGCTCGGCGGCATGCTGGAAGTGCCCGGCACGCCCTGGCGCGACGCCCCCTGGGCCGAGGCCGAGGCCCTGCCGCATGCCCCGCTCGCCGCCCCCTGGCGCCGCCTGCCCGGTATCGCCCGCCACGGCTTCACCCATTTCGAGCTGGAGATGGTGCTCTACCTTGCCGCCCTGTCGCCGCGCGCCGCGGCGCCCGACGGCGAATGGCTCGCCGCGCCGGACGCCGCCCGCGCCCTGCCGAGCGTGATGCGCCGCCTGCTCGCCCTTGTCCCGGCCGATTCACCCCCGCGATAACGGACCCCGCAGCAGGCGGGAGCCGCCCCGATTCGCGCCCTGACGACGATCCTCGCCACCTTGCGCGACGCGCCCTGGCTGACGGCCGAGCGGGCGCGGCTGTGGTGCACGGCGCTCGGCGTCGCGATGCTGGCGGGGGTGGCGATCCTGGTCGGCACCACGCGCGGCGGCATCGCCATGAACGGCATGCCGGTGGCGGGCGATTTCCTGTCCTTCTGGGCGGCCTCGGACCTGCTGCTGGCGGGGCGGCCCGCGGATGCCTACCGGCCGGAGCCGCACATCGCCGTGCAGGCGGCGCTGTTCCCGGGCATCGCGGGCTATTTCGCCTTCTTCTACCCGCCGGTCTTCCTGCTGCTCTGCGCGCCGCTGGCGCTGCTGCCCTACGGTGCCTCGGTCGCCGCCTGGCTGGCGGTGACGGGCGGGGCCTATGCCGCGGCGACGCGGGCGCTGCTGCCGCGCTGGGGCTGGCTGCCGGTGCTCGCCTTCCCCGCGGGGCTGATCAACATCCGCTACGGGCAGAACGGGTTCCTCAGCGCCGCGCTCTTCGCCGCCGCGGCGGCGCTGCTGGAGAAGCGGCCGGTGCTGGCCGGAATCGCGCTGGGCGGGCTCGCCTACAAGCCGCACCTCGCCATCGCGGTGCCCTTCGTGCTGGCGGCCGCGGGGCGCTGGCGGGCGTTCTTCGCCTGCGGAGCCACGGCGGCAGCGCTGGCGGCGCTGTCCTGGGCGGTGCTCGGGAGCGACACCTGGGCAGCATTCCGCGAAGGTTCCGCACTTGCCCGGCGGGCCTTGGAGGAAGGCTGGGTCTCGCCGGAGAAGATGATCAGCCTCTTCGCCGGCGTCCGGCTGATGGGCGGATCGCTCGCGCTGGCCTGGGGGCTGCAGGGCGTGCTGACGGCGTCCGTGCTGGTGCTGGCGATGCTGGCGGCGCGGCGCCGGCCGGGCGGCACGGCGGAGGTCGCCGTCATCGCCGCGGCGGCGATGCTCGTCTCGCCCTTCCTGCTCGACTACGACCTGGTGGTGACGGCGGTGCCGCTCGCCTGGCTGCTGCTGGCCGGCATCTGCGCGGGGTTCCTGCCGTGGGAGAAGCTGCTGCTGGTGCTGCTCTACATCTGGCCGCTCGCGGCGCGGATGGCGGTGGAGGCGACGCGGCTGCCGCTCGCCGTGCTGGCCGGGCTGGTGCTGTTCGCGCTGGCGCTGCGGCGGCTGCGGGCGGCCGCCCCGTGATCGCCTGGCTGCGCGACGCGGCGTGGATGACGCCCGAGCGCACGCGCCTCTATGGCCTGGCGGGCGCCCTCCTGTCGCTGCTGCTCGCTGCCGGCTTCCTGCGCACGGTCCTCGGATGGGACGGCTCGGTGCCCGGCGATGTCGATTTCATCGCCTTCTACACCGCGGCCCGGCTTGCGCTGGAAGGGGCGGGCGCGGGCGTCTGGAACACCGGCCTGCAGATCGCCATGCGCGAGGCGCTGCTCGGCGCGCCGACGCGGGTCTATACTTTCCTCCACCCACCGAGCTTCCTGCTGCTGGTCCTGCCCTTCGGGCTGCTGCCCTACTTCGCGGCCATGGCAAGCTGGGTGGCGACGACGGGGATCGCCTTCCTCGCGGTGCTGCGTGCCTGGGGGGCGGGGCGGGCGGTGCTGGTGGCGGCGCTGCTCTCGCCGGCCTCGATCATCAACGCCGCGCACGGGCAGACCGGCTACCTGACGGCGGCGCTGCTGGGGCTGGCGGGGCTCGGGATCGGCGCGCGGCCCTGGCTTGCCGGGCTCGCCTTCGCGCTGCTGGCGACCAAGCCGCAGCTTGGCGTGCTGGTCCTGCCCGCGCTGCTGGCGGCGCGGCGCTGGCCCGAGATCGGCTGGGGCGCGGGCTTCCTCGGCCTGTTCGCCGTCGTCTCGCTCGCGTCCTTCGGGCCGGAAGCGTGGCGGGACTTCCTCGCTCTCGCCCTCGCCTATCAGGACGTGGTGCGCGGCGGCGCGCTCGAGCCGTGGAAGCTGCAATCGGTCGCCGCCTTCGCGACCACGGCCGGTCTCGGCGGCATGACGGCGGCGATGCTGCAGGCGGTGGTGGCGGTCGCCGTCGTCGTCGCGGTGATGGCGGTGTTGCGCCGCCGGCCTGGCGGCCGCGCGGAAGCCGCCGCGATCGCCGCCGGCCTGCCGCTCGTGACGCCCTACATCCTCATGTACGATCTGGTCATCCTGCTGGTGCCGATGGCCTGGGTGCTGGCCGAGGCGCGTCGCACCGGCTTCCTGCCATGGGAGAAGACCGTGCTGCTCCTTGCCCTGTTGGTGCCGGGGCTGGCGCTGGCAGCGGGGCTCGGCGCGGGCGTTTCCGTCACCGCGCCGGTCGCGGCGGCGCTGCTCGCCGTGGTGCTGCGGCGGATCCGCGCCGGCTGAAGCGGAAGGCGCCTACGCCCGCCCGCGCGCCGCGAGCAGCACGAAGGACGCCCCGGCCACGCCGGCCAGTGCCGCCGCCGCCAGCACCAGCAGCACCGATTGCTGCACCAGCGCGAGCAGCGGCACCGACACGCCGAGCACCGCGCCCACCGCCATGATCCGCCACGAGCCCGCATGCACGCCGGCGACGAAGGTGCCGAGCGCGAGCAGCATCAGCAGCCCGATCTCCGCCCCGCGCCCCTGCAAGGCGGCCTGCACTTCCGGCCGGAACAGCACCAGCATGGCGAGAAGGAAGCCCGCCCAGTGCAGCGCCTGGGTCCACACCAGCCGCATCCGCCCGCCGCGCTCCGGCGCGCCCGCCCAGCCGGCGACGATGCAGAGCAGCCCGAAGACCGGCGTGACGATCGTCCAGTAGAGCGTGTTCGGCTGCGAGGAGAAGCCGGCATAGGCGACGCCGCCGAAGGCTGCGAGCAGCATCAGGATGTAGGGCGCCTGGCTGAACAGCGCATGGCCGGTGCCGGCCCTGGCCGCAGGCGCCGCTGCGGCCGGCATGGGCATCGGCGCCTGCGCGGCCGGATCGGGTGCCGCGCCGCCCGTCATGCTTTCGCCCATCCCGTCGCGGCCTCCTTCCGCCGTTGCGGCTGCGTCACGCCTCGCGCAGCACTTCCGCGCGCAGCTCGTCGAGCACGCGCAGCCGGCCGTCGCGCTGCTCGACATGCCAGAACAGCCAGCCATTGCAGGACGGCGCTTCCTGCACCGCCGCGCCGACCTTGTGGATCGAACCGCTGGCAAGACCGCAGCGCAGCGTGCCGTCGGCACCGACCTGCGCTTCCCAGCGCTTCTGGCGGTCGAACAGCTTCGCCCCGGCGGGCACCAGCCCGCGCTCGACCAGCGTGCCGAAGGGGATGCGCGGCTGCTCCTTCTTCGAGGGCAGGGCGGCGGCGGCCTCCTCCGGCGCGGGTTCGACAGCGGCGATGCGTTCGAGCGCGGCGTTGGCGTAGGCCTGTTCCCGCTCGATGCCGATGAAGCGCCGGCCGAGCCGCTTCGCGACCGCCGCCGTCGTGCCCGAGCCGAGGAAGGGATCGAGCACCACATCCCCCGGCGAGGTGCAGGACAGGATCACGCGATGCAGCAGCGCCTCGGGCTTCTGGGTCGGGTGCAGCTTGGAGCCCTTGTCGTCGCGCAACCGCTCGCCGCCGGTGCAGAGCGGGATCAGCCAGTCGCTGCGCATCTGCAGGTCGTCGTTGAGCGCCTTCATGGCGGCGTAGTTGAAGCGGTAGCGCGATTCCGGCCCGCGCGCCGCCCAGACCAGCGTCTCATGCGCGTTGGTGAAGCGGCGGCCGCGGAAGTTCGGCATCGGGTTCGACTTCCGCCAGATCACGTCGTTGAGGATCCAGTAGCCGAGATCCTGCAGCGCCGAGCCGAGGCGGAAGATGTTGTGATAGGCGCCCATCACCCAGATGGTGCCGTCCTTGCGCAGCACGCGGCGGCACTCGTTCAGCCATTCGCGCGTGAAAGCGTCGTAGGCGCCGAGGTCGGCGAAGCGGTCCCACTCGTCGTCGACGCCATCGACGACGCTGTCATCGGGCCGCCGCAGCGTTCCCTTGAGCTGCAGGTTGTAGGGCGGGTCGGCGAAGATCGTATGCACGCTGGCGGGCGGCAGATGCCGCAGCCATGCGACGCAGTCCCCGACCAGCACCTGGTCGAGAGGCAGATCGATAGACGTGCCCACTCGCGAAAACCCCGTTCCCCAACGCAGTTCCGCAGAATCGCTTGTGCGACTCGGCGGGTCAAGCATGGCTTTCGATGTTGCGCATCGAAGGCGCGCCGCGGCGCGTCAGCCGAGTGCGAGCACCGCCCGGTCGACCGGACCGAAACCGCGGCGGTGATGCGGCGAAGGCCCGAGCCGCGCCAGCGCCGCGCGATGCGCCGCGGTCGGATACCCCGCATGCCGCGCGAAGCCGTAGCCCGGCCAGCGCGGATCGAGCCGCGTCATTGCGCGGTCACGAACGACCTTCGCGAGGATCGACGCCGCCGCGATCGACAATGACAGCGCATCGCCGCCGACGATGCAGCGCACCGGGCAGGGCAGCGGCGGCGGCCGGTTGCCGTCGACCAGCGCGAGATCCGGCACCATCCCGAGCCGCGCCACGGCGCGGCCCATCGCGAGATGCGTCGCGCCGAGGATGTTGCGCGCGCCGATCTCGGCCGCCGAGGCCGCGCCGAGGCCGAAGCGCAGCATGCCGCCTTCGGCCGCGGCACGCAGGGCGGCGAAGGCGGTGTTCCGCTTCGCGGCGTCGAGCCGCTTGGAATCGTCGATCAGCGCCGTGAGCGCATCGGGCGGCGGCGCGAGGAAGACCACCGCCGCGGCGACGACCGGCCCGGCCAGCGGGCCGCGCCCCACCTCGTCCACGCCGGCGACGCGGCCCTGGCCTCTCTCCAGCTCGAAATCGGGTCGCCTGCGCCGCATGCGGGGCCCTTATACCAGCGGCACCCGTCATGCACTCCAGCCGAGGCCGCGAACGCGGCCCGCCGGGCGTCCGGGGAAGCCGCGCGAGCCGGAGGTGCGCATCCGGCGTCGGAGGGCGCGACATGGCGGCTGCCGGTGGTCGCGCATGGCAGCGGCGAAGTCGGAACCGAACCCGCCCGATCCGATCCCGGTCGGGCGGGTGGAGATGCTCGCGAGGGACGAAGCGTCCGATCGGCCATGATGAGAGCACGCCGACGGAGCCCGCTCCGGCTTGCGCGCTGGCCCCCCTCCGCTGCGTCAGTCCACCGCGAAACAGTAGAACAGCCCGGCCCCGCCGGTGCTGCGCAGGCCCTCGGCGCTGCAGCCGCGCGAGGCGTGGGAGGCATTCCACGACCGCGAGGCGGCATCGTCGCGCAGGCCGACGCGGTCGTGATGCCCGAGCATGGCCGATCCCTCGGACCCGCCGAGCGTCCAGTTGCCGCAGGTCATGTCCTGGCCGCCCTGGAAGGCGCGGCCATCGGCCTGCGACCCGGTCAGGATGTCGTGCGTGTTCGGCGTGTCGCCGCGGCCGTTGACCATCGCGCCGCGCTCGGTCAGCGCGGTCTGCTTGGTGAGGTTGTTGGTTTCGCCATGCAGGTCGTCCACGCCCTGCGCGATGACCACGCCCGATGCGTTCCGCCAGGGCCCGCGGCCGATGCGGTCGCGCGCGTTCACCGCCGGCTGGCCGGCCGTCGCCATGGTGCTGAGATAGGCGCGCCAGCTCCGCCCGCCGGCGCCGGCCGCCTGCGCCAGGGCCTGGCAGTGCCGGTCGGCGCCCTCCAGGCCGCCGAGATTCGCGCCCTGACCGGGCCCTGCGCTGGTGACGAAGAAGGTCATGCCCGCCGGCCCCGCGCCCGGCTGCTGCTGTGCGGATGCCGCCAGGCCAAGCCCCATGAGCGCAGACGCCGCCGCGAGTGATGCTATGGCACGCACGCCGTGGTCCTCCCTTGTTGGGGGGATGCGAACCGCCGCCCGGCGGATGCGCTTGCCTCCCCCGCCCCGCTGATATCGGGGCGCGGGCTGCGTGATCCAGGGGGAGGTTGCGTCGGCGGGGTGGACCGCCGGCGGCCGTTGGCAACCGCCGGGCTGGCATCGGGGATCCCGTCAGCGCCGATGGAGCGCGTCACCGACCACCGAGGGGCGGCAGGCCGCGATGGCGGGCCATGCCGGCATCGCGCCCGGACCCGCGAGGCGGTGGGTCGTGGGGCGAGACCCGCCGCGGCCGCCGAGCCTCAGCGCGCCGGCCGTGGCAGCAGCAACCAACCCGCCAGCCCCGCGAGGAGCGCCGCCGCCAGCACCCCGAAACCGGCGCGGTAGGCCGCTTCCGGTCGCAGCCCGCCGGCCTCGGGGAAGAGCCCGACCACCGCGCCCACCAGCATCGGCAGCAGCGCCGAGCCGAGCACCTGCGCGAGGTTCACCGTCGTCGCCCCGCGGCCGACGAGATGGTCCGGGAACAGCGACCGCCCTTCCGCCACCACCAGCACGGGATAGGAGGAGAACAGCACCAGCAGCACGAGCAGCGCCAGCGCCGCCGGCAAGGGCGCCGCCGGCCACAGGGCGAGGGCCGCGAGCGTCGCCGCCGAGAGCCCGGCCCCCGCCGTGACGATCGGCCGCCGGCTGTCCACCAGCCGTTCCAGCGGCCCGACCAGCAGCAGCCCGACGGGCATCGCGACGCCCATCGCCGCCAGCGCCCAGCCCCGCCCCGCCGCATCCAGACCGTGCACGTCGGCCAGATACGGCCCGGCCCAGAGCCCGATCACCGTCGCCGCCGCGGCATAGGCGACGAGGTGCATCGACAGCACCCGCGCCAGCCCCGGCAGCCGCCAGATCGAGACCTGGCCGAGCAGCGCCTGCTTCAGCGTCTCCGGCTTGCGGATGGGGGGCGGCCGGTCCGGCGGGTCATCCCGCACCAGGCGCCACCACAGCAGCCCGCAACCCGCCGTCAGCAGCGCCGAGGCGCCGAGCGCCCCGCGCCACCCGAGCAGCCCCGCAAGCCCCGCCAGCGGCGCCCCCGCCAGCAGGATGCCCATCTGCGAGACGGCGAAGACCCGGCTCAGCGCCAGCGTCATCGCCGCCCCCGAATGCCAGCGCGCGCAGAGCACCACCGCCGCCATGAAGGACGCGGCCGAGCCGAGGCCGAGCAGGAAGCGCGCCGCGAGCAGCGTCGCCCCATCCGTCGCGAAGGCCTGGCACGCCGCCCCCACCACCGCGAGCCCGGTCAGCGCCGCCACCGTCCGCCGCGGCCCCGCGCGATCGAGCGCGATGCCGACCGGCACCTGCGCCACCAGCAGCGCGGCGAAGAACATCCCGTTCGCCGCCCCCAGCACCGCCGGCGTCAGAGCGAGCTCGGCCGCAAGATCCGGCGCCACCACGCCGAGCGCGGCGCGATGGAACTGGCTCAGCCCCGTCATCGCCGCGAGGGCGGCCATCAACGCAGCGGCGGCACTCATGCCGCGAGGTCGAGGCCGAGGCCATCCTTCAGCCCGCGCGCGCCCTCGGGCGTCAGTGCGAGGCGGCGACGCGCGAGGATGTCGTCCTCGCCCGATGCCGGCAGCCGGCGCAGCCAGCCTCGCGCGATCCAGGCGCTGGCGATCTCCCGCCCGAGGCCGCCAGCGAGGTGCGGCCGGCGCTCCGACCAGTCCATACAGTCGCAGGCGAAGCGCGGCGCGGTCTCGGCGCGGGCAAGATCCACCCCGGTTGCCGCCAGCCGCGCGCGGCCGTCCCGCGAGGCATCCCAGCCGCCCGGCACTGGCGTCAGCCAGCCTTCCCCGGTCAGCCGCGCATGCAGCCGGACGCCGAGCCGCCCGGCCAGGTGGTTCCAGCACAGCCGCGCCTGGCGCGCGTCCTCCCCGTGCTTCCAGTGGCGCACCGGGGCGATGCGCGCGGCGAGGCCGCCGAGCGTCTCGATCGCCGCCGCGACTTCCTCCGACGCCAGGCGGTGGTAGCGGTGCCGCCCCTGCACATGCACGAGCAGCAGCCGGCCTTCCGTCAGCCGCGCGAGGTGCCCGCTGGCCGTCGCCGCCGCCACCCCGGCGATGCGGGCGAGCTCGCCGGCGGTCAGCGCCTCGCCGCCCATCAGCGCGGCGAGCATGCGCGCGCGCGCCGGGTCGGCGATCAGCGCGGCGATGGCGGCGAGCGGGCCGGGGGCGGTCGGGTCGGTCATCGCGCGATCCAGGTGTCCTGCCTCCGAAGTCCTGCGGACTTGGATCCCAGGCCTCCAGCCCTTGTCTTCCGTGGCGTGTGTGTCCGCTCCGTTCGCCGGAGACCCGGCGAACCTCGCTGCCTGGACACTAGCCGCCCTTGCCCGCCGGTGCTTCGGTCCATGGCGAAGTGTCGGGCAGTCTTTCGTGCGACAAGTCCCCTGGCAAGGGAGGCCGGGCATGATTGCCGTGATCTTCGAAGTGGAACCGGCCGAGGGGCGGGAGGCGGACTACCTCGCCATCGCCGCGGCGATGCGGGAGGACCTGGTGAAGCAGCCCGGCTTCGTCTCGGTGGAACGCTTCCGCAGCCTGACCCATCCGGGGAAGCTGCTGTCGCTTTCCTTCTGGGAGGATGAAGAGGCCGTGCGGAACTGGCGTTGTCATGCCGGGCATCGCGGCGCGCAGGCGGCCGGGCGTGGCGGCGTCTTCGCCGGCTACCGGCTGCGCGTCGCCGCCGTGCTGCGGGATTACGGGATGACCGAGCGGCGCGACCAGGCGCCGGCCGACAGCAACGCCGCCTTCCCGCCGTAGCGCGCCAACGCCCCGCGCAAGCTCGCCCCGCCGGCCCGGCGCGGCGCGACGCATGCCGGACATGGCGGCAACCGCCGGTTGCTGCCATGTGCGGATTCCGCGCCACGCGCTCGCGCCCGCTATCTTTGCGAAGCTCGCCGCCTGATAGCGATAGCGGCGCTGCGCACCCTGGGCGTAGCATTTCGTTTCGGCGCCGGCCGGCCCATCGGGCGGCGCGGACGGGAGCGGCGGACATGCCCCGCCATGTCGTCGAGGGTGCTCAGCTCAAGTGCAGCTTCGGAACCACGCCTTCGGCCCTGGGCGTGCCGCCGAAGAACCGCGCCTGGAGCACGACGCCCTGCGCGACCATCCTCGACCATGTGCCGACGGCGAACATCCGGCCCTTCGGCATGTGCATGAGCCCCTCCAACCCGCAGGTCGCCGCCGCCACCACGGCGGCCCTCGGCGTGCTGACGCCGCAGCCCTGCATCCCCTGCACGGTGACGCCCTGGACGCCGGGCGTGCCCGCCAACACCCTCGCCGGCGCGCCGATCCTCAACGACACCTCGACCCTCGCCTGCACCTGGGGCGGGGTGATCACCGTCATGGATGCCGGCCAGCAGACAGCCAACGTGCCGTGAGCGGCGCGGAGACGCTCCATGGCGCTCAAGCAGAAGAACCGCTTCCTCACCATCGACACCATCCTCGGCAATCCCGAGGGCGAGGATGAGGACGACAACTTCGTCCTGCTCCAGCTGCGCGGTGCGGAGGGCATTTCCTTTCCCTACGCCTTCGACCTGACGATGATCGGCCCGAAGGGCCGCCGGCCGGAGCCGTCGCGGCTGATCGGTTCGCGCGCGCGGGTCGGCATCAAGCACGTCATCAACGAGGCCGACCAGGATGTCTTCGACCACGTCCACCGCCACGGCGTGATCGAGACCTTCGGCGAGGTGGGTCCGCTCGGCGACTTCCGCTGCTACACCGCGCGCCTGGTGCCGGCCTTCAAGCTCACCGCCTACGAGACGCGCTTCCGTGTCTTCGAGGAACAGACGCTCGAGACCGTGCTTCGCTCCGTGCTCGCGCCCTACACCGAGATCGAGCTCAACGCCAACGTGCTGCGGGACGAGGCGCCGAACCCCATCCCCTACTGTGCGCAATTCGGCGAGAGCACGCTGAACTTCGTCCATCGCCTGCTCGACCGCTTCGGGATCTTCTACCGCTTCGAGCACGAGCTCAACGCGCAGCGCGAGGTGCTGGCACTGGGTGGGCGCAGCTCCGTGCGCCCGAGCAATGTCGGCGTGGTGGACATCGGCACCGGCGACCCCGGCCCGGGGCGCGTGACATCCTTCCGCAAGTCCTTCGCGCTCGCGACGCGCAAGGTGAAGATCGGCAACTTCAACGAGATCAACCCCGCGACCCCGTTTCGCGGGGAAGCCGACATCGCGCCCGGCTACGACCTGATGGGCGACCATCCCGCGCACGAGGCCGAAGCCTTCCCCGCGCCCGTCACTGTCGCACCCGAGCCGCGCGACCATGCCGAGCGGCGGATGCGCCAGAACGAGGGCGGCGTCTTCGCCGCCAGCGGCCTTTCGAAGAACACGCAGTTCCGTGCCGGCCGCACCTTCATCGTCCACGAGGACGCGACCGCGCCGCCGGATTCCGCCGACAAGGGCGAAACCGGCAAGACCTGGTTCCTCAAGACCGTCACTCTCTTCGCCTTCGACCATTCGGCGCTGGTCAGCACCGGCGGCAAGCTCTTCGATCTCATCAAGGGGCTGTTCGGCCTCGGCTCCACCAGCAAGGACGACGCCTCGGCCGCCGCCGCGCAGGCGCTGCTCGACCAGATCAAGAAGGACGTCGAGACGGGCAAGGAGATCTTCGCCTGGCTCGACAAGGCGCCGGGCGCCAACAATCCCTCCGGCCTGCCGGACTTCGTCGGCAGCCTGCTCGGGCGCGGCGGCTCGGCGGTCGCCGGCGCCGTGCCGCTGATCGTGGCGACGGCCAAGTCCATCAAGGACCTGCTGGAGAAGTTCTTCGCCGATCCCTCCGGCTTCTCCTGCGCCTTCGACGCGCTGCCCTTCGACTCGCCCTTCCTGCGCGACGTGCTGCCGACGCCGCCCGCATCGCGCCCGCTCGCCTACGGGCCGCACCTCGCGCTGGTGATCGGGCCCGACGGCATCGACAACGCGGCGCGCGACATCTTCACCGATGCGCTCGGCCGCGTGCGCATCCGCTTCCCCTGGGATCCGGGCCCGGACAACCCCAACGACCCGATCGGCAAGGAGCCGATCCTGACCGGGCGCAACACCTGCTTCGTGCGCGTCTCGGACGGCTGGGCGGGGGAGCGGCTCGGCCTGCAGTTCATCCCGCGCATCGGGCAGGAGGTGGTGGTCGGCTTCATCGACGGCGACCCGGAACGGCCGATGGTGGTCGGGCGCGCCTACAACGCGCGTGGCGGCACCAGCCATCTGCCCTTCCTGCCGGCCTCCGCGCAGGGGAAGCAGCTCGTGAAGCCGGCCGACCTCAAAGGCACCGAGACCGACCAGGCGACGCGATCGGGCATCCGCAGCAAGACGACACCGAGGAAGCCCGAGGGCCAGTCGGGCTTCCACATGCTGCGCCTCGAGGACAAGCAGGGGGAGGAGCAGTTCCTCATCCGCTCCGAACGGCGGATGGACCAGACCGCCTTCGGGTCGCGCTTCGACACCACGCGCGGCAACCTTCACCTCCTCGTCGGCGGCGGCAAGCAGGAGGAAGGAAAGCCGCCGCCGGGCGGGTCCTTCTTCACCACCGCCGGCGGCGAGGTCGACCTGCATGTCGGCAAGGACCAGTTCGAGAACATCGACAGCGAGATCAACCTCACGGTCAAGGGCAACAAGATCCAGGATATCGGCAACGGGTTCTTCGCCTACGCCGGCGAGCGCATCGCGCTGAACGGCGACACCATCGTCCTGCAGGCCAAGCGCAAGATCACGCTGCGCGTGGGCTCGGCGCAGATCGTCATCACGCCCTCCTGCGTCTATTGCGACGGCGCCTTCTACAAGGAGCAGCAGGGCGGCCAGGCGGACGACCTTCCCGAGGTGGAACTGACCGACGCTGCCGATGCCGCCCAGGCCGACCCCGGCGAACCGCCCGACTTCCTTGCGCGCCTGCCCAAGGGTGGCGGCGGTCCGCGCCGCAAGCACACCAAGAGCCCCAAGGAAGCCCCGTTCCTCGTGCCGGACCCGAAGACGCCCGGCCGGATCATCGTCACGCACAAGGGCGATCCGGAGGGAAAGGAAAGCAACCTCAAGATCGACAGCCGGTCGTCCGAGTTCACCGATCGGGTGGCGAACGACCTGATCGACATGTCCGAGACGCCGGACGGCCGCCGCAGGATCAACAACGCGGCGGGCGGCAGCAATCCGACCGTCATCAAGGAGCCGGACACGCTGACCGACCCGCCCACCGCCACCACCAAGCCCGACAGCATCCCCGATTCCACCGCGGCCGGCGAACCGACCGGACGCATCGACAAGGACGGCAACCTCGAACGCGGCACCGGCAAGGGTTCGGGCTCCACCGTCACCTACGATCCCGTCGACTGGCCGCGCGAGGGCGATCCGAACTCGCCCAAGAGCACCGACAAGCTCGGCGATCTGCTGGATGAGGCGGACGCCAACCAGAACGGGCAGGGCAAGGCCGGGCGCTTCGGCGGCCAGGTGCCGCCCTCGCCGCCGCCGGCCCCGGGATCGGGCTCCGGCCCGGCGGGCGGGGCGGCGCCGGCATCGGGTGCAGGAGGGGCACCGGCATCCGGCGGGGGGGCGGCCCCGGCATCCGGCGGGGGGGCGGCCCCGG
>NZ_JAAEDL010000002.1 GCF_018129005.1 Neoroseomonas eburnea | reverse complement strand
CGGCCTCGGGGCGACGGACGGCGATGCGCAGCACGCCGTCGGCGAAGCGCGCCTCGACCAGGTCGGAATCGACGCGAAAGGGCAGGCGGATAGCGCGGGAGAAGCGCCCGAAGGCACGCTCGCGGCGCTGCCAGGACGCGCCCTCCGGCAGGTCGGGCGCGCGGCGCTCCCCGGCGATGGTCAGGACGTCATCCTTGACGGAGATGTCGATATCCTGCGGCTCGACGCCCGGCACTTCTGCGATGATCGCTGCCGCCTCGTCGTTCTGCCACACATTGACGGCCGGAAAGACCGGCGCCGCCGTGCTGAAGGCGGCACGGTCCAGCGCCTCGCTGACGCGCCGCAGCAGCGCGAAGGGATCAGCGGGGTAGAGTGTCATTGGATTGAGCATGACTTCCTCCTTTCGCGGCCCTCGCGGCCCGCCGTGACGGAAGCCATGCCATGGGGCGCGTGGCGTGCCCCTGAAGCCGACGGCACCAGTCTTCTCCCCGCTTCGCGGCGGAACCCTGGTGGCCTGCCGTGATGGCCAGACCCGTCAACCTGCGAACCCCGATTGGGCGTTCCGACGACGATCAAGGTCGCCCACGACCGAGATTCAAGACGTGCATTATGCGTCGCGCGTCGGCCAGCCATACCGCCGGCGCGAGCCACCGGCGGGGCAGCCGAATTGTCCTGCTGCGCACCGAAACCGCCCGACGGCACCGCGACCGCCTCACGCGATCCTCACCCCGGTCCAGGCGGGAGGATCGCTTGCCGGAAAGGACTCTAGACTGGCCTCCTCGACCGGATCCTGTCTCGGCTCATCCTCGGCATGGGCAGCAAGGAGCCAAGGCCGAACGCGGCTGATCGCGTCGCTCATGTCGCTCCGCAGCTGCTCCGCGTAGCTTCTGTAGCGCACGCGACGCGGGGGTGGCTCCGCGACCTCGTAGCGCCATCCGTGCCGCTCGGCGAAGGCTTCCGCGCTCTGCCTGTCCGGGAACTCAAGTCGCACGAGCGCGAGCGGATCCGTGCTGCCGATCCATCCGGTGAGCGGGTCGATCGGCGGCGGCGACGATGGCACGAACTCCAGGACCCAGCGCTGCCGTCCTGGCGCGGATTGCGTGACGGAACGACCCGGCTGATGGATGCGCACGAGCGGGAGCCGCCATCGGCCGGCCGATGAAGCGCCGCCCGGCAGGAGCGGCACCGATTTTTCCGGGCCGGTCCCGCTCCCCGCTCCGGTAGCTGGCGCCACTGCCTCGCCCCAAGTCGGAAGAGAGGCCGGAAGGACTGAAGGTGGGCGTGAGGCCATTGCGGCAGCGTCTAGTCCGCCGCTTCGGGCGCGCCCTCCACCGCGGGCTTGGGCGGCGCCGTTCCGGGCCGCGGCTCGAGGACCACCTGCTCCGCGGCCGCATCCCAGCGCAGCGTCACGGTGTCGCCCTTGGCGACCTCGCCGCCCAGCATGGCGCGCGCAAGGCGGGTTTCGACCAGGCTGCGGATCTGCCGCTTGAGCTCGCGCGCGCCGTATTCGGGCCGGTAGCCCTCGGCGGCCAGCATCGCCGTGAGGCTTTCGTCGAACTCCAGCGTCACACCCTGGCTCGCCGCGGTGCGCTTCACCCGGTCGAGCTGCAGCAGCACGATCTGCCGGATCTCCTCCTTCGAGAGCGCATGGAAGACGATGATCTCGTCGATTCGGTTGAGGAACTCGGGGCGGAAATGGCCGCGCAGCACCTCCATCAGCTCGGCCTTCAGCTTCTCGGGCTGCTCGGCCACCGTGCCGCGCAGGTGCAACCGCTTCTGGATGCGATCCGAGCCCAGGTTCGAGGTGGCGATGATGATCGTGTTGGTGAAATCCACCACCCGCCCCTTGCCGTCCGTGAGGCGCCCGTCGTCGAAGACCTGCAGCAGCACGTTGTAGACGTCGGCGTGCGCCTTCTCGATCTCGTCGAGCAGGATCACGGAATAGGGCTTGCGGCGCACCTTCTCGGTGAGCTGGCCGCCCTCGTCATAGCCGACATAGCCCGGCGGCGCGCCCACCAAGCGAGCGACCGCATGGCGCTCCATGTACTCCGACATGTCGATGCGCAGCAGTGCGCCCTCGTCGCCATAGACCACCTCGGCCAGCGCCTTCGCGAGCTCGGTCTTTCCCACCCCCGTGGGCCCGAGGAAGAGGAAGGTCGCGACCGGCTTCGAGCCCTCGCGCAGCCCGGCACGCGCCAGCCGCACCGCGTCCGAGACCGCCTTGATCGCCTGCTCCTGGCCGATCACCCGCTCGTGCAGGCGCTCCTCCATCTTCAGCAGCTTCTCTCGTTCGGCCTCCGTCAGCTCGCTGACCGGGATGCCGGTGAGCTTGGAGACGATCTGCGCGACATGGCTCGCCTGCACCTCGGCCGAGCCGGTGGCGCGCTCCTTCTCCCAGGCCTCCGTCAGCTCCTTGAGGCGCGCCTCCTTCGCCGCGATCTGCTTGCCGAGGTCGGCGGCCTTCTCGAACTGCTTGCGCGAGGCGGCATAGTCCTGCTCGCGCTTGATCTGGTGCAGTTCCGCCTCGATCTCCTGTACTTCGACCGGCCGCGCAGTGGCCGAGAGCTTCACTCGCGCCGCCGCCTGGTCGATCAGGTCGATCGCCTTGTCGGGCAGGAAGCGGCCCTGGATGAAGCGGTCGGAGAGCTCGGCGGCGGCCAGGATCGCCTCGTCGGTGATCGTCACCTTGTGGTGCGCCTCGAAGGTGTCTCGCAGGCCGCGCAGGATCATGATCGCCTGCGCGACGGTCGGCTCCGCCACCATCACCGGCTGGAAGCGCCGCTCCAGCGCGGCGTCCTTCTCGATGTGCTTCTGGTACTCGTTGAGCGTGGTGGCGCCGATCAGGTTCAGCTCGCCGCGCGCGAGCATCGGCTTGAACACATTGGCGATGTCGAGCCCGCCCTCGCCGCCGCCCTGGCCGGCGCCGACGATGGTGTGGATCTCGTCGATGAAGAGGATCATCTCGCCCTGGTGCTCGGTCACCTCCTTGAGGATCTTCTGCACCCGTTCCTCGAACTCGCCGCGGTACTTCGAGCCAGCGACCATCGAGTTGATGTTGAGCTCCACCAGCCGCTTGCCGCGCAGCGCCTCGGGCACTTCGTCGTCCACGATGCGCTGCGCGAGGCCCTCGACGATCGCGGTCTTGCCGACGCCCGGCTCGCCGATCAGCACCGGGTTATTCTTCTTGCGCCGGGCGAGGATCTCGATCGTCGTCTCGATCTCCTGCGCGCGGCCGATCACCGGGTCGAGCTTGCCGTCGCGCGCCATCTTCGTGAGGTCGCGCGAATATTTGTCGAGTTCGGGCGTGTTAGTCGGTGCTTCGGCGCGGCCCTCCTCTGCCCCCTGCTTGCCGACCACACGCGCCACCTGCTGGCGCAGGGCCTGCGGCGTGAGGCCCAGCTTGCGCAGGATGTTGGCCGCCAGGCCCTCGCCCTCCTCGGCGAGGCCGATCAGCAGATGCTCCGGCCCGACATAGGAGTGGCCCATGTCGGTCGAGGCGGTGAAGGCGCGGCTGAGTGCATCCTTGACGCGGGGCGCGACGCCGATCTCGCCCTCATGCGGCTTTTCGCCGCGCTTGGCCTCCTGCTCGATCTGCGTGCGCAGCTGGTCGGCCGAGATCTTGAACTGGCCGAGGACCGTCTTGACGACTTCCGAGCCGAGCAGCGCCAGCAGCAGGTGTTCCGTGTCCACCTCCGGCCTGCCCCGTTCGGCCGCATGGCGGGCTGCCTCCTGCAACAGCCGTTCGGCCTGGTCGCTGATGCGCGCGGCAAGGCCGCCGCCCGGCCGGCGTGCCGAACCGCGCCGCTGGCTGCGACGCGGCGAATCCGAGGCGGCGGCGTCGCCAAAGGTGGCATCCACCACCTGCTCATCCTCCTCTGCGGCGGGCAGGTCGCGCCCGAGGCCACCGATCAGGCTGCCGAAGGGGCGGTCGCCGAAGAACTCCTCGAACAGGCTGCCATGGCTGCCGAACAGGGCCTCAAGAGGCGAGGCGGTCCGCCCCTGGCGGCGGAGCGTGTCGCGGTAGTGCTCGTCGCAGAGCTCAAGATCCTGCCGCCGCCCGTTCACCGAAGCGCGGACGCGCACCGTCGCCGCCCGCCCACAGACATCGCATTTGCCGTTCATCAGCGTTGCTCCTCCGCATGATCCACGGTGGCGGTGGATCTGGTGATGCCCTGTTGCCCGGCCGCCGCCGCTTGCCGCAGCGCCGGGAAGTCGTCCGGGGTGATGGTTTCGCGCGCCAGCAGCAGCCGCGTGCCGGCATCAAGATCGGCGCGGCGTTCGGCGAGCAGCGCCCTGGCCCGCGCATAGGCCTCGTCGATCAGCCCGCGCACCGCGACATCCACCTCGCGCGCCGTGGCCTCGGAATAGTCGCGCGGCGTGAAGCCCGGCACGCCATCGCCGAGGAAGCTCTGCCGCTCGGCCTCCAGCACCGCCTGGCCGAGCGAGGGATGCATGCCGAAGCGGGTGACGATCTGGCGAGCGATGTCGGTCACGCGCGCGAGGTCGTCCGCCGCGCCGGTCGAGATCTCGCCGAGCACGAGGTCCTCCGCCGCGCGGCCGGCCAGCAGCACGACCATGCGGTTCTCGAGGTCGCGGCGGGTGATCAGGAAGCGGTCCTCGGTTGGCCGCGTCATGGTGTAGCCGAGCGCGCCGATGGAGCGCGGGATGATCGAGACCTTGTGCACGGGATCCGCCCCGGGCAGGGAGGCGGCGGCGAGCGCATGGCCCATCTCGTGGATCGCGATCGCCTCGCGCTCCTTCTGATTCAGCACGCGCCCCTTGCGTTCGAGGCCGGCGACGATGCGCTCGATCGCGGCGGTGACATCGGCCATGCTCACTGCCTCGGCGCCGCGACGGGTCGCCTGGATCGCCGCCTCGTTCACCAGGTTGGCGAGTTCCGCGCCCGAGAAGCCCGGCGTCAGCGCGGCGATCTGCTCGACATCCAGCCCCTCGTGCTTCACCTTCTTCAGATGCACGCGCAGGATGGCGGCGCGGCCGGACTTGTCGGGCCGGTCCACCACCACCTGGCGGTCGAAGCGGCCGGCGCGCAGCAGCGCGGGGTCGAGGATCTCGGACCGGTTGGTGGCGGCGAGCAGCACGATCCCCTCGCGCGGGTCGAAGCCGTCGAGTTCGGTCAGCAGCTGGTTGAGCGTCTGTTCCTTCTCGTCGTGGCCGCCGCCGAAGGCCCCCACGCCGCGCTTCTTGCCGAGCGCATCCAGCTCGTCGATGAAGATGATGCAGGGGGCGGCCTTGCGGGCCTGCTCGAAGAGGTCGCGCACGCGCGCCGCGCCCACGCCCACGAACATCTCGACGAATTCGGAGCCGGAGATGGAGAAGAAGGGCACCCCCGCCTCGCCGGCAACCGCGCGCGCGACCAGCGTCTTGCCCGTGCCCGGCGGGCCGACCAGCAGGATGCCCTTCGGGATGCGCGCGCCGAGCCGGCCGTACTTCTCGGGCTGCTTCAGGAAATCGACGATCTCGCGCAGTTCGGCCTTGGCCTCGTCCACGCCGGCGACGTCGTCGAAGGTGACGCCGGTGTCCTTCTCGACATAGACCTTGGCCTTGGACTTGCCGACCGACATCAGCCCGCCGAAGCCCTGCTTCTCCGCCACGCGGCGGAAGACGAACATCCACAGCCCGAAGAAGACGACCGCCGGCACCACCCAGGAGAGCAGGTTCGTCAGGAAGGTGTTGGTGATGGTGCCGTCGTAGCGCGCGCTCGACTGCTCCAGGCGGCGCGTCAGATCCTCAGGCACGATGGTGGTCAGGAAATGCGTCCGCCCGTCGATCGGCTCGCGGTAGCGGCCGACGATGCTCTCGGGGCGCACCTGCACCTCGGCGATGCGGTCCTGCTGCAGCAGTTCGAGGAAGCGCGAATAGGGGATGCGCTCGGTCACCGACGCGCCCTGCCACCAGCCCTGAAAGAGCAGGAGCAGCAGGAAGGCCCCGATCCAGTACCAGATATTGAACTGCTGCTGCTTGTTCACTGAGGGCTCCGGCCGCTCGGGCGGGAAGGAGTGGAGCGCGAACGGCCCGGCGGCCGCAAGGGAAGGAAGCGGGCGATCATGGCGGCCCCGTCTCGGCGCTGTCGAGGGCCGCGGCCTCCCCCTCGCGCCGGTCCTGGTCGCGCACCAGCCAATAGACGATTCCGAGCGCGAGGATCGCCGCGCCGAGCGCGAGCAGCTTCATCGCCTCGGTCTGGGTGAGATCGAGGATGATGAACTTCCGCACGACCGCGAGGATGGCGATCATCACCACCGCGCGCACCTGGACGACGCCGAAGCGCCGCTCCACCACGACCAGCAGGGAGCGCTTGAACTCCAGCGCGATGACGACGGTGAAGATCGCGCCGAAGATGGTCTGGAACACCGCCGGCTCGGTGGGGTCGAGGAGGTCCACCAGAAGCAGCGAGGTGGCGACCAGCTTGAGCAGGTTCCACAGCGCGGCCAGCACGATCAGCGCGATCAGCACTGTCAGCACGAAGACCACGACCTGCTCGAACTTCTCGTAGAAGGTCAGCGACCGCCAGAGCACGAGGCTGCCGGTCCGCGGTTTCGTTTCGCTCATCGCCCCGCATCCAATGTGACGGTGATCCCGAGGCGCGCGCCGTCGCGCAGGATCGTCAGCGTGACGGCGTCGCCCGGCGCGTGCCGGTCAAGTGCCGCGAGCAGTTCCGCCACGTGGCGCAGCGGCCGCCCCTCCATTTCCAGGATGACGTCCCCGGTCTGGAAGCCGGCATCGCGCCCGAGGCGCGCGGGGCGGATCCCGGCGCGCTCCGCGGCCGAGGCGGGCTCGACCTCCAGAACGAAGACGCCCTCGATGCCGAGCCGCGCCGAGAGCGCGGCGTTGATCTGCTCCTCCGCCCGGACGCCGAGCGAGGGCCGGATGTAGCGCCCGGCAGCGATCAGCCGCGGCACCACGCGGTTCACGGTGTCCACCGGCACCGCGAAGCCGATGCCCGCCGAGGCGCCAGAGGGGCTGTAGATCGCGGTGTTCACGCCGATCAGCCGGCCGGCGGAATCGAGCAGCGGGCCGCCGGAATTGCCCGGGTTGATCGCGGCGTCGGTCTGGATCAGCCGCTCGATCACCGCCCCCGTCTCGCTCGGCAGTTCGCGGTTCAGCGCCGAGATGATGCCGGTGGTCAGCGTCCAGTCCAGGCCGAAGGGATTGCCGATGGCGAAGACCTTCTGGCCGACGCGCAGGTCGTGGCTGGTGCCGATCGGCAGCGGCTCCGGCCGGCCCGTGCCGACGCCGATGCGCAGCACCGCGAGGTCATGGGCCGGGCTCGTGCCCACCAGCACGGCGTTGTAGGCGCGGCCATCGGCCAGGCGGACCACCGCGCCGGAGGCGCCGGCGATCACATGGTCGTTCGTCACCACATGGCCGAGATGGTCCCAGACGAAGCCCGAACCGGTCCCCCGCGGCACCTGCAGCGCGTTGCGCGTCCAGGGGTTCAGCACGCGTTCGGTGGTGGCGATGAACACCACCGATCCGCGCGCCTGCTCGAAGAGGGCGATGGTCGAACGCTCGTCCTCCGCAAGGTCGCCGCGCGGCGTGACGACGCGCGGCTCCGCCCGGCCGGCGAGAAGTTCGGCCTGCAGCAGCGGGAAGCTCTGCCAGGCGGCGATGAGGACGAGCGCCGCCAACATCAGCAGCATGGTCCGGAACATGAATCGACCATTGTCCAACGCGGAACTCTCCTGCCAGCTGAGCCTCCGGGACGCAGGGTGCCCCTGCCGCCCGATCATGCGAAGCCCCGTTCTTCAGCCGCGCCCTTTTCGCTGAAGCGGCCGGGCGGGGGTGGGCATCTGCCCATCAACCGCTGCCGATCAGGATGCCGGCGGCCAGCACCAGGCTGCCGCCGAGGACCACCTGGAACACCGCCCGCCGGATAGGCGTTTCCATGTAGCGGTTCTGGATCCAGGCGATCGCCCACAACTCGATGAAGACCACCGCGATGGCGATCGCGGTCGCCGTCCAGAAATGCGGGATGAGGTAGGGCAGCGCGTGCCCCAGGCCGCCAAGCGCGGTCATCACCCCCGAGGCGAGGCCCCGCTTCCAGGGCGCGCCGCGGCCGGAGAGCCTGCCGTCATCATGTGCGGCCTCGGTGAAGCCCATGGAGATGCCCGCCCCCACCGAGGCCGAGAGCCCGACCAGGAAGGTCGTCCAGGGATCCTGGGTGGCGAAGGCGGTGGCGAAGATGGGCGCGAGGGTCGAAACCGAGCCGTCCATCAGCCCGGCCAGCCCCGGCTGCACCCAGGTCAGCACGAATTGCCGGCGGGCGGCGAGGCTTTCCTCGCTCGCCGCCCCGCGGCGCGCGAGCTCGGCCGCCATCGCCTCGACGTCGCTCTCGTGCCGCGCCTCCTCGGCCGCGAGGTCGCCGAGCAGCCGGCGGGTCTCGGCATCCGTCGTGCGCTCGGCGGCGGCGCGGTAGAAGGCCTCGGCCTCCCGCTCCATGGCCATCGCCTCGGCGCGAATGCGGTCGAGGCCGAGATTCTCGACCAGCCACACAGGCCGGCGGGCGTAGAAGTCCGCGACATGCTCGCGACGGATGGGCAGGATGAGGTCGCCGTAGCGGGCGCGGTAGAGGTCGATCAGCCGGCGCCGGTGCTCGTCCTCCTCGGCGGCCATGGCATCGAAGATGCGGGCGGTCGCGGGATAGGAGTCGCGCAGCCGCTTGGCATAGAGCGCGTAGATGCGCGCGTCCTCCTCCTCGGAGGCGATGGCGAGGGCCAGGATCTCCTGCGCCGAGAGGCTGGCGAAGCGGCGGCGGCCGAAGCTCGGCAGGGGAAGAAGGCGCATGCGGCTCTGGGGGAGGCTTGGGGGCAGGACCGTTCGGACGATACCCGCCTCGGCCAGCTTCCGCCACCGCGCCGGCCGACCTCGGCAAAGCCGTGCGTGTCGGAGCGACGGCGCAAGGTGATGCGGACCGGCGCTTGGGGGAGCGGCTGCAGCGCCAGCCGGGGCATTCCGCTGAGGCTCCGCTGATGCCATGATCGCGATGCGCGCCACCCGCCCAAGGCCTCCTAGCGGCGCGCGGAGGTGAGGCGGCGGGCGGCTTCTCCTTGTGCGGGATCCTTCGATGCTGCCCTTGCAGGACACAGTTGCATCCCGGTTCCCGCCCTTCGTCGTGTGGTCCCTGATAGGGGCCTGCGTCCTCGGATTCCTCCATCAGATGTCACTGCCGCCGCGCGAACTGGAGGCCTTTCTCTACCGCCACGCCCTGGTGCCGGCGCGCTTCTCCGGCGCCTTGCCCGCGGCGTCGCCAGGGGGGTGGAGCGCATTCCTGACCAACATGTTCCTGCATGGCGGCTGGCCGCCTCGACTTCCTGAAGATCTGGGCGACGCAGGGAGCCGGTCCCGCGCTTGAACGTCAGCTTCTCTCGATCGCAGAGATCATGATGCGCGTCCTCCGTTCACCGCCTCTTGCCGGCCAGAACATCTCGGAATGGGCCAAGCAGCAGGCGTGCCGGAAGACCGCGCTGGAGGCGGACGTGCCCGTCGAGGACGGGTTCGACGCATTGCTCATTGGCAGGGATGAGGTGAAGGCGGCGAAGCGCGACGACCAGGAGAAGCAGCGGGTCACGGACGGCATGCATGCCGTCACGCAGGTCATCGAGGCGGGCGGCCCCTTCTGGGTCGCGTTGCGTGACTTCGCCCGTGCGAATCGGCTTGCGAGTCCTGACGACGAGACGGCCTTGAAGATCGCCTGCGCGATCCCGCGGAAGATCCCGGCGGATTGGCAGGCCGAGAGGCTTCTGAAGGTGAGGCAGCGTTGCGAGGAGGCCGGTTTCCCGGCTTCCCGCTGACCGCCTGCTGCGCTTTCTGGTGTCAGCTGACGGATTTGGCCTGGCGCAGGTCGGGGAACCTGGTATGTCCGCGTCCATGAGGCATCGTGTTCTCGATCTTTTCTGTGGCGGCGGCGGCAGCAGCTGGGGCGCCTACCGTGCGGGCGCGCAGATCGTGTGCGGCGTGGATGCCGATCCGTGCGCGCGTGAGGCATATGCCCTCAACTTCCCCAAGGCGCACGCTGTCCGAATGAAGATGACGCGCAATACGGGTGCGGGTGCCCTCGGCGATCTGGGACACATCGACATTCTGCTGGCATCGCCGGAGTGCACGAACCATACGATGGCTCGAGGCAACCGGCCCATCAACCACCACAGCAGGAACACTGCCAGGTTCGTCCTCAACTTCGCTGCGGATCTGAAGCCCCGCTGGATCATCATCGAGAACGTCATCCAGATGCGCGCGTGGAATGGCTACGATGAGTTGCTGACCCGCCTGAAGGGCCTCGGATATGCAACTGAGGCACTGACTCTCGACGCCCGCGACTTCGGCGTTCCTCAGCAACGCAGGAGGCTGTTCGTCCTCTGTGATCGGGAGGAGCGCCCGGTCATTCCCCAGCCCTCGGCGGGCATGCGAGCACCGACCGTCGCCGAGATCCTTGATCCTCCCGGCACTTGGCCGACAAAGCCTCTGCACCGCCCCGGCCGGGCAGCGCCGACGCTTGAGCGTGCCGAGCGCGCGATCGCTGCTCTCGGTAAGGGAGTTCCCTTCCTGATCGTCTACTACGGGTCCGATGCGAGCGGCGGCTGGCAGACACTCGATCGGCCGCTCAGGACCATCACAACGATCGACCGGTTTGGCCTCGTGACATGGGAGGGGCCGGAGCCTCGCCTGCGCATGCTCCAGGTTCCCGAGCTTGCACGCGCCATGGGCTTCGACAACGATTACACCCTCCAGGGCATTGGCTCACGCAGGGACCGCATCCGTCTGCTGGGCAACGGCGTCGCGCCGCCCGTCATGGAGGCGATCGTCAGATCGCTCACCGGTCGCCAGGGCTTGGCGCCCTCTCCACGGACGGATCTGCGACAAGTTCAGGGGCGGGCAGCGCCACGTAGAGAAACGACGCAAGCTTCGGCGTGAAGCGCCGGGCTCGGATCTCGCACTCCCAAAGCACGAGCACATCCCAGCCCAGGTCCTGAAGCTCGCGCAGGTTTCGCTCGTCCCGTTTGACGTTCCTCAGCAGCTTCGCGCGCCACCACTCGGCACGGGTTTTCGGCAGCACAGCATTCCGGCAAGTCGGATCATTGTGGTGGTGCCAGAAGCACCCATGGATCAGGATCGCCTTCCGAAGGCGCGGAAAAACCACATCGGGACAGCCCGGCAGATCCCGCCGGTGTAGACGGAACCGCAGTCCCCAGGCGTGCACCAAGCGTCGCACGGCAAGCTCGGGAGCCGTATCCTTCGCCCGAATGCGGGACATCATCAACGAACGCTCAGGCGTAGTGACGCTGCCCGTCAGCGATGTACGGGCGCCAAGCAAAGCCCCGTCCAGGCCGGGTTTGGTGCCCAGCCTCACCCGTGGCGACTTTCGAGGAGCGACTGCCAAGGAACGACACTCTCGCCAGAGGTTCCGCCCGGAAACGGTAGGACTTGGTGCGGGCGGTCGGGGTCGAACCGACACTCTGTTGCCAGAACCGGATTTTGAATCCGGCGCGTCTGCCAATTCCGCCACGCCCGCGAAATTGCCGCCCTGCGCTTCCGCGCCGGCGACACCTATACTGCACCTAACCCCTTTTTCAGCCGGTGCAGAACTACTCCAGCCATCGCGGCAACCTACTGTCCCTACACGCTATTTTCAATTCGCCGCGAGCTGGCTGCCCGGGAAAACAAGACGCTTTTTGAGTCCGTCGCGTCTACCGTTCCGCCACACCCGCATCGGGCGGCCGACACGCTGCCCGTGAGTGCTAATAGCGCGCCTTTTCCGATTTCACAGCCCCGGCCGGAGGCTATTCCGCCGCGGCGGCCGGGGCGGGGACATCCTTGGTCGCGAATTCCGCCGGACCGACGATCTCCAGCAGTTCCAGGTCGTCGGAATGCTCGACCTCCCGGTGGCGGACCAGCGGCGGCTGGTAGCAGGAATCGCCGGCGCGGAACTCCTTCACGCCGACATCCTCGTATTCGAAGCGCACCCAGCCCTTGAGCACGAAGAACATCTGGAACTTCAGGTCGTGGGTGTGCCACTGGCCGGTGGCGTGCTCGCCCGGGATCGCGCGGATGACATGCGCGCCGAAGGCCCCGCCGGTGGCGTCCCTGATGCCGAGGTCGCGGTATTCGAAGAAGGCGCGCAGGCCGCGTTCGTAGTGGGCGCCCTGGGCGTGGTTCGTGGTCGTTCCGGCCATCGTTTCCTCCATCGGTCAAAAAAGGTCGCGGGGGAGGGGAACCTCCCCCGCATCCCCCTCCCTTCTTTGTCTCCTGGGAACTGACCTCGGAGGTCAGTCCCCAGGTGCCAGAAAAGGGAGGGGGTTCGGGGGAGGTTCACCCTCCCCCGACCTTACTCCAGCGGCAACGCGACATGCGTGACGAAGCCCGGCCGGGTCTTCAGCGCCTCGTAGTAGGCCGCCAGCTTCGGCAGGTCCGGCCGCTCGATCGGCAGTGCGAACCACCGATGCACCCAGCACCCCAGCGCGATGTCGGCGAGGGTCAGGTCATCGCCGCACAGGAAGCGCTGCCCGGTCACCTTCGCGTCCACGATCTTCCACAGCCGGCCGGCATCTTCCCGTGCCTTCTTCTCGGCCGCCCAATCGCGTTGCGGCTCCGGCAGGCGGACATGGGTGAAGAAGATGGTCACCATCGGCGAGGTGACGTGGCCGAGCGTCCAGTCCATCCAGGTCTCGACCGCCGCGCGGGCGCGCGGAGCCCTGGGATACAGCGGGCTGTCCGGCGCGTGCGCGTTGCACAGGTAGCGGGCGATGGAATTGCTCTCCCACAGCGCCCAGCCATCCTCCTCCTGCAGGGTGGGGACGAGGCCCATGGGGTTCATGGCGCGGTATCCGGGCTCCTTCGTCTTGCCGAAGGCGCCGCCGGCGTCGATGCGCTCATAGGGCAGGCCCAGCTCGTCGAGCGTCCACAGCACCTTCATCACGTTGCTCGAGCTCGCACGGCCCCAGAGCTTGCGCATCGCGTCCCTCCCGCGGTTCCGCCGGGAGGCTAGAGTGCTTTCCCCGGGGGTGGAACCGCCCGCGGGGAAGTGCCGTGCGCGGGACCGGTTGCGCCGGGCCGGGCGGCGCGCGACATGACGGCCATGGCATTCGCTGTCCTGATCCTGGCGCTCGCCGCCGCCGCGCCGCTCTTCGCCATGGGGAGCGAGACCTGGTGGGGCCTCGCCCCATGCGAGCTCTGCCTCTGGCAGCGCTGGCCCTATTGGGCGGCGGCGGGGCTTGCGGGGCTCGCGGTGGTGCTGCCGGGGCGCGCGCGTTGGGCGCTGCTGGCGCTGGCCGGGGTCGGCGTATTCGTCTCCGCCGCGATCGGCGGCTTCCATGTGGGGGTGGAGCAGGGGTGGTGGCCGTCCCCGTTGCCGGGCTGCGCGGCACCCACCGCCGGCGGTGCCGGCTCGATCGACGACATGATGCGCGGTCTGGCCGCGACGCCGACCAAGCCCTGCGATGCTGCCACCTACCTGATCCCGGGCCTGCCGCTGTCCATGGCGGCGCTGAACCTCATCTATGGGCTGGGCCTCGGCGCGCTGGCGCTGCTGCTGGCCCGGCGAGGAGCACGCACATGATCCGCACGACCGGCGAGGACCGCCTGCCCGGCGACCCCACCCCCCGCGAGACGGTGGAACGCGCCATCCGCGTCGACCATGCCGGCGAATACGGCGCGAAGCGCATCTATGAGGGCCAGCTCGCGGTGCTCGGCCGCACCCGCTGGCGCCCGACGATCGAGCACATGAAGGACCAGGAGCAGGTCCATCTCGACACTTTCTCCCGCCTGATCGGGCAGCGCCGGGTGCGCCCGACGGCGCTGCTGCCGGTCTGGCACGTGGCGGGCTTCGCCCTGGGCGCGGCGACGGCGCTGCTCGGCCATCGCGGCGCCATGGCCTGCACCGTCGCGGTCGAGGAGGCGATCGACGAGCACTACCGGGCGCAGCAGGAAGCGCTCGGCGAGGACGAGGCGGAGCTCAGGACGCATATCGCGACCTTCCGCGCCGAGGAACTGGAGCACCGCGACACCGGCCTCGCGAACGAGGCCGAGCAGGCCCCCGCCTACCGCCTGCTCAGCGCCGCGATCAAGGCCGGCTGCAGGGTCGCCATCCGCCTCAGCGAAAGGATCTGACCGGGCCGGCGCCTCCCGGGCACGATCCGCACGTGGCAATCCTTGCGGCGCGAGCAGCTTCGCGCCGCCCTGCGAGCCGATCATGGCGGCGACGGTGATCGCGACGGTGCCGCTGGCGCTGCACGTGCCGGTGTTCCAGGGGCGCATCGGCGCCGGCTTCACCGCCGGTGCGGTGAAGGGTCGAGGCACGCGGCTTGAGGATGCGAGACCCCCTGACCTAGCCTGCGACGACCATGTTGCTCCAGCCCGGCGATCCGATCCCCTGGTTCCGTCTGTCGTCCACGGACAACCCGAACTACGCCCTTCATTCGGTGGCCGGGCGCTACGTGCTGCTCGGCTTCCTGAGTTCCGCCGCGCGGCCGGAGGCGCAGGCCATGCTCGCCGCCGTCGCCGCCGCGCGCGGGTTGTTCGACGATGAGCGGGCCTGCTTCTTCGGCATCAGCCTGGACCTGGCCGACCGCGACCAGGGGCGGGTGCAGGCGAGCCTGCCGGGCATCCGCTTCCTCTTCGACATCGGCGGTGCCGTGGGGCGGCAGGTCGGCGTCATCGGCAAGGACCGCGCCGTGCCGGAGGGGCCGGAGGTCTTCACCCCCGCCTGGGTGCTGCTCGACCCGATGCTGCGCGTGATCGAGACGCGTCCGCTGCGCGAGGCCGAGGCCATCCTCGCCCGCCTGCGCGCCCTGCCGCCGCCCGAGGCGCATGCCGGCACCGAGATCCCGCCCCCGGTCCTGGTGCTGCCGCGCATCTTCGAGCCCGAGCTCTGCCGCGCGCTGATCGCCTACTACGATGCGCGCGGCGGCGAGCCCTCCGGCTTCATGCGGGAGGTGGACGGCAAGACGGTCGGCGTCTTCGATCCGGCGATGAAGCGGCGCAAGGACTGCAGCATCGAGGACGAGGCCCTGCGCGGCGCGGTGCGCGCGCGCATCCTGCGCCGCGTCGTGCCGGAACTGGCGAAGGTCCACCATTTCAACGCCACGCGCATGGAGCGCTACATCGTCGCCTGCTACGACGCCGAGGAGCAGGGCCACTTCGCCGCGCACCGCGACAACACCACCGCCGGCACCGCGCATCGCCGCTTCGCCGTCACCATCAACCTCAACGCCGAGGCATTCGAGGGCGGCGAGCTGCGTTTCCCGGAATACGGCCGGCGGTCCTGGCGCGCGCCGACCGGGGGTGCGGTGGTGTTCTCCTGTTCCCTGCTGCACCAGGCGCTGCCGGTCACCGCCGGGCGGCGCTATGCCTTCCTGCCCTTCCTCTACGACGAGGCGGCGGCGCGGCAGCGGGAGGCGAACAACGCCAGCCTGGGCGAGGGCATCGGCGCCTACCGGGCCGGCCCGAAGCCGGCACCGGGGACGGCATAGGCGGGATCAGCCTTCCAGCTCGCTGTCCCAGTAGAGGTAGTCGCGCCAGCTCACATGCAGGTAGTTGGGCGGGAAGCCGCGCCCGTTCTCCTGCAATTCCCAGGAGGTCGGCTGGCGCGGTTCCTGCCGCGGCAGCATGCGGCATTCGCGCGGCAGGTGGCTGCCCTTGCGCAGGTTGCACGGGCCGCAGGCGGTGACGACGTTCTCCCAGCTCGTGCGGCCGCCGCGGGAACGGGGGATCACGTGGTCGAAGGTCAGCTCGTGTGTCGGGCGGCCTTCGCCGCAGTACTGGCACTCGAAATGGTCGCGCAGGAAGACGTTGAACCGCGTGAAGGCCGGGCGGCGCGCCGCCGGGATGAATTCCTTGAGCGCGATGACCGACGGCAGCCGCAGCGCGAGGGAAGGGGAATGCACCTCCACCTCGTATTCGCTGAGCACCGAGACGCGGTCGAGGAAGACCGCCTTCACCGCATCCTGCCAGGACCAGACCGAGAGCGGAAAATAGGACAGCGGACGAAAGTCCGCGTTCAGGACGAGGGCTGGGTAGGACTGGCCGCCGGTGAACTGACTGCCGTCTGGCAAGCGCCGCTCCTTCCAGCGGAGCGCCATCAAGACCTTGGGGCCTGACCCGGCGGAAAGGCCCCAGATACAGTGGCGCCGCCGCGTGTGCTGCGCATCATTGGCACGCGTGAAACGCGCCCGCAACCCTCGCGCCGCACGGGGGCGCGAGGTTTCAACGCCTTGTCACGCGGCGTTCAGCACGCCCCGCAGGACCTCCGCCCCTGCCGCAAGCCCGACCTCGTCGAGCCCGTGGCCGAGATCCGGGCGGAAGATCGCGCGCACCGGCACGCCGGATGCGGCCAGCGCCGATTCCGCGGCGCGGGAGGCGGCGGCGGGCACCACCTCATCCGCCTCCCCATGCACCAGCAGCACGGGCGGGCGGGCGGCGATCCGCGCCGGCAGCGACTCCGCCCCGATCAGCCCGCCGGAATAGGCCAGCACGCAGGCCGGCGCCGGCACCGCGCCGCAGAGCCCGGCCTCGAGCACGGTCATCGCCCCCTGGCTGAAGCCCATCAGCGCGACGCGATCCGGCGCGAGGCCGAGCCGCGACGCCTCCGCCGCCACGAACCGGCCAAGCGCGGCGGCGGCACTCCCGACCCCGACCGCGAGCTGCGCCTGGGACCTGTCCCACAGCGGGAACCACTGCCGGCCGAAGGGGATGCCGTCGCAGGCTTCCGGCGCATGCGGTGCGACGAAGAGCGCGCCGGGCACCGCCTCCGCCCATAGTGCCGCCAGGTCGATCAGGTCGTTCCCGTCGGCGCCGAATCCGTGCACCAGCACCACCAGCGCGTCGGGCGCCTCGCCGGCGGCGGGGCCGAAGCGCGGCGCGTCCTGCATGTCCATGCGCGATCCCCCTTGCGATGCGGCACCCCCGCCCGCTACCGGGCGCGGAGCATGGGCGCAACCACCATCGTCACCCGCTTCGCGCCGAGCCCCACCGGGCATCTCCATCTCGGCCACGCGCATTCGGCGCTGTTCGCCTGGCGACGGGCGCGCGAGGCCGGCGGCCGCTTCCTGCTGCGCATCGAGGACATCGACCCCGTGCGCTGCCGGCCGGAGTTCACCGACGCGATCCTGGAGGACCTGGCCTGGCTCGGCCTGGATTGGGACGGCGAGGTGCGCGTGCAGTCGGCCCACCTGCCCGAATACGGCGCGACGCTGGATGCGCTGTCGGCGCGCGGCCTGCTCTACCCCTGCTTCTGCACCCGCGCCGACATCGCGCGGGAGATCGCGGCGAGCGCGGCCGCGCCGCACGGGCCGGACGGGCCGCTCTACCCAGGCACCTGCCGGCGGCTCCCGGCCGATGAGCGCGCCGCCCGCATCGCCCGCGGCGAGCCGCACGCACTGCGCCTCGACATGGCGGCGGCGCTGGCGACGATGCGCGAGCCGCTGACGTTTCACGAGGAACGCGAAGGCCGCCTGCGCTGCGACCCCGCCCGCTTCGGCGACGCGGTGCTGGCGAGGAAGGATGTCCCCGCCTCCTACCACCTCTGCGTCACCCACGACGACGCGCTGCAGGGCGTGACGCTGGTGACGCGCGGGGAGGATCTGAAGCCCGCGACCGACCTGCACCGCCTGCTGCAGCACCTGATGGGATGGCCCGAGCCGACCTATGCGCATCACGGGCTGCTGACCGACGAGACAGGGAAGCGCCTGGCGAAGCGGGACCGGGCGGCGACGATCCGGGAGATGCGGGCGGCGGGCGCGACGGCGGCGGAGGTCCGCGGAAGGGCGGGGGAGTGAACTCCCCCGCGCCCCCTCCTTTCTTTGGCTTTTTGGTGCTGGCCGGGGAGCGGGGATAGCATTCCCCAAAAGCCCCGATGCGGGCGGAGGGAATGGACATGATCTCGCGACGCACCTTCGGGGCGGCGGCACTCGCCGTCATTGCCGTGCCGGCACGGGCGCAATGGCAGCCCACGCGGCCGATCCGCATCCTGGTGGGCTTCGCGCCCGGCGGTGGGACGGACATCACGACCCGGACCATCAGCGCCAAGCTGCAGACGCTGCTCGGCCAGCCCATCGTGGTGGAGAACCGGCCGGGCGCCGGCGGCAACCTGGCGAGCGAGGCCACGGCCAACGCCGCCGCCGACGGCACCACCCTGATGATGGGGACCATCGCCTCCCTGGTGATGAACCCGATCATGACGCGGCTGCCCTTCGACGTGCTGACGGATCTCACGGCGATCGGGCGGTCGGTCGAGGTCACGAACATCCTGGTCGTGCCACCGGACCGGCCCTGGCGCAGCCTGCCGGACCTGATCGCCGCGGCGCGGGCGCGGCCGGACACGTTGTCCTATGGCTCCTCGGGTGTCGGCGGGGCGGGGCATCTCGGCGGGGCGCTGCTCGACAGCATGGCCGGGATCCGCACCATCCACGTGCCCTATCGCGGCGGCGGGCAGCTCATCACCGACATCCTCTCCGGCAAGGTGGATTTCTCCATCGCCACCGCCGCGACCGTGCTGCCGCACATCGAGGCGGGCCGCCTGCGCGCCCTCGCCGTGCCGACGCCGCGCCGCTCGCCGCTACTGCCCGAGGTGCCGACCGTCGCCGAGGCCGCCAGCCTGCCCGGCTACGAAGTGGCGAACTGGTACGCGATGATGGGCCCGCGCGGCCTGCCACGGCCGATCGTCGAGCGCGTCAACGCCGCGCTGAACGAGGCGCTGCGCGACCCCGAGATCATCGCCGGCCTGGCCCGTCACGGGCTGGAAGCCGCGCCGAGCACGCCCGAGGAACTCACCGGCTTCATCCGCGCCGAGACCGAGAAGTGGCGCCCGATCATCGCGGCGGCAGGGGCGACGGCCAACTGATATCCGGGCGGATTGTCGGCGCCATCGCTGTTGTAGGCGGCCGCCCGGAAGGCATAGTCTCCGCCGCGCCGGGACGCCCGGACGGGCCTCCCGGCTAGGGAGGAAGAGATGCCGAAGCTGATTGTCCCCTGGGCGGTCGCCCTGGGCGTTTCGCTCTGCGCGTCCCCCGCAGGATCGCAACAGCAGGGCCACGCGCATGGCGGCGCGCCACCGTCCGCCGCGACGCTCGGGCAGGTGCATTTCCCCGTCACCTGTACGCCGGAGGCGCAGGCCGCCTTCGACGAGGCGATGAAGCTGCAGCACTCCTTCTGGTACCAGGCAGCGGCCGAGGCGTTCCAGCGCGTCCGCCAGCGCGACCCGAACTGCGTCATGGCCTATTGGGGGGAGGCGCTGGCGCTGCTGGTCAATCCCTTCACCGTGACGACCGTTGCCAATCTGCGCGCCGGCCGTGCCCTGCTGGCCGAGGCGCAGCGCATCGGCGCGCGGAGCGAGCGCGAGGCCGGCTTCATCGCCGCGCTGTCGGAACTCTACGGCAATGAGGACCCGACGACGCACCGCGCCCGGCTCGAGCGCTACGAGCAGGCGATGGCGCAGCTCCATCAGCGCTTCCCGGACGATCCCGAGGTCGGCATCCACTATGCGCTCGCCCTCGTCATGGTCGCGCCGCCGACCGACAAGACCTATGCACGCCAGATCCGGGCGGCCGAGATCCTCGAACGCGAATGGGCGCGCCAGCCGCAGCACCCGGGCGTCGCGCACTACCTTATCCATACCTTCGACACGCCGGCGCTCGCCGCGCGGGGCGTGCCGGCGGCGGAGCGGTACGCGGCGATCGCCGCGGATGCGCCGCATGCGCTGCACATGCCCTCCCACATCTTCACCCGCGTGGGGCGCTGGGAGGATTCCATCACGACCAATCAGCGCTCCGCCGAAACGGCGCGTGCGCGGGAGGCCATCTTCGACGAGGTCCATGCGCTCGACTACATGGTCTATGGCTATTTGCAGACCGGCCAGATCGAGGCTGCGCGACGCGTCGTCGCTGATCTTGGCCGCTTCGCGCAGTGGAACGCCCCGGCACCGATCTTCGCCTGGGCGCTGACCGTGATGCCGGCGCGGGTGGCGCTGGAGCGCGGCCGGTGGGAGGACGCCGCGGCGCTGACGCCGGGGCGGCAGACCGCGCCGCTCGTCGTCGCCAACACCCACTTCGCCCGCGCGATCGGTGCCGCACGCGCAGGGCGCCCCGACGCGGCCATGGCGGATGTCGAGGCGCTGAAGGCCGCAGCGGCCGCGCTCCGCGCCGCGAACGACGCCTATTGGGCGGAGCAGACGGAGATCCTGCGGCTTTCGGCCGAGGCCTGGGTGGCCTTCGCGCGTGGCGAGCGCGACCGCGCCCTGGAGATCATGGCCGAGGCGGCGACGCGCGAAGACCGCACCGACAAGCACCCCGTCACGCCGGGGCCGCTGTTCCCCGCGCGCGAGCAGCGCGGCGAGATGCTGCTGCTCATGGGCCGCCATGCCGAGGCGCAGCGGGAGTTCGAGGCGGTGGAGCAGACCGAGCCGCGGCGCTTCCGCGCCGTGTACGGCGCGGGCCGCGCGGCGGAACTCGGCGGCCAGCGGGATGCGGCGCGCCGGCACTATGCGCAGTTGCTCGTGATCGCGGCCCGCGCCGATCCGGGTGTGACGGAGGTCGTGGCCGCGCGCGCCTTCATCGCCGCCAACCCGTGAGGATCGCGCCGGCGGCGCCCGTCCTCGGCGTCGCAGCCGACGGGGACCGGGCACGGGACGGATGCCGGTTCGCGCACCCGCCATCCGCGGTCTTCCTCCGCCGCGTGGCCGCCCTGCGAAGCGGCGCGCAATGCCCTCCGCGCCAGGCTGGAACCTTTGCGCGGAGGGCTTGAGGGCGGGGGCGGTCAGCGCCCCTTGAACACCGGCTTCCGCTTCTCGTTGAAGGAGCGGATGCCTTCGATGCGGTCCTCGGTGTTGACGAGCTGGTTGTAGGCCTCGATCTCGAAGCGCAGCGCCGTGCGGATATCCATCTGCAGGCCGAAATGCATCGACTTCTTCGCCTGGCGCACCGACAGCGGCGCATTTCCCGCGATGGTGCGCGCCGTGTCCAGCACCGCCGGCATCAGTTCCTCGGCCGGGCACATGCGGTTGAGGATGCCCCATTCCAGCGCCTGCGCGGCGGTGAAGGGGCGGCCGGTGAGGATGATCTCCTTCGCGCGGCGTTCCCCCACCACGCGCGGCAGGTTCTGCGTACCGCCGGCACCCGGCATGATGCCGATCGTCACTTCCGTCAGCGCGAAGCGCGCCGTGTCCACGCCATAGGCGAAGTCCGAGGCCAGCACCATCTCGAGCCCGCCGGCATAGGCGTGGCCCGACACCGCGGCGATGATCGGGATCGGGCAATCCATCTGCGTCCAGAAGGCGCGTTCGAAGATCTCGTGCTGGTGGCGCCACTGCGCGTCGGTCATGCCATTGCGCTCCTTGAGGTCGCCGCCGCCGCAGAAGGCCTTCTCGCCCGCCGCGGCGAAGACGACGCAGCGGATGTCGCCGGGCTCGGCGATCAGGCGCGACCATTCGGCATGCAGGTCCCGCCCCATCTGCGTGTTGAGCGCATTCGAGACGTGGGGCCGGTTCAGCCGCACGACCAGGATGTGCGGCTCGGGCGTCTCCAGCGCGAGGGTCTCGTACTGCGGCAGGTCCATGGTCGGTTCCTCGGTTCTTCGATGATGCGCAGACTGCGACGGACGCGGCGCCGTGTCAGCGCCCCGCGCTGCCCGGGCGGTGGGAGGCATCCTTGTCCTGGCGGCATGGCGCGCCCGCCGGCCTGGACCGCCCGGCAGGCACGATCCATGCTTGCCCGCGGGCCGCTCCGCGACCCCCGCCGTCACCCAGGGACACCGACATGCCCACGCGCCGTGCCGTCCTCGCCGTCACTGCCGCCGGCCTCGCCTCGCCGAACATCGCCTTCGGCCAGGCTGCCGCGCGCACGCTCCGCTTCATGCCGCAGAGCAACCTGTCCAACATCGACCCGGTCTGGAGCACGGCCGTGGTCGTCCGCAACCACGGGCTGATGATCTACGACACGCTCTATGGCCTCGGCGCCGATTTCCGCCCGCGGCCGCAGATGGCCCAGGGCCACGAGATCACCGGCAACGGCCTGACCTGGACCATCACGCTGCGGCCCGGCCTGCGGTTCCACGACGGCGAGCCGGTGCGCGCCGGCGACTGCATCGCCTCCATCGCGCGCTGGTCGAAGCGGGACGTGCTCGGCCAGAGGCTGGGCGGGCTGCTCGACGGCATGCGCGCGATCGACGATTCGAAGTTCGAGATCCGCCTGAAGAAGCCCTGGGCGGGCCTGGCCTGGGCGCTCGGCAAGCCGTCTGCCAACATCTGCGCCATCATGCCCGAGCGCGTGGCGCAGACCGATCCCTTCCAGCAGATCCGCGACTACACCGGCTCCGGCCCCTTCCGTTTCCGCCAGGACCTGTTCCGCCCCGGCGACATCGCCGTCTACGAGCGTTTCGAGCGCTACGAGACGCGGCAGGAACCTTCGGACTTCCTGGCCGGCGGCAAGCCGGTGCATTTCGATCGCGTCGAGTGGCGGATCATGCCCGACCCCGCGACCGCCGCCGCAGCGCTGCAGAACAACGAGGCCGATTGGTGGGAGACGCCGCTCGCGGACCTGCTGCCGCTGCTGCGGCGCCACCGCGACATCGTGGTGGACCGCATCAACAGCGCCGGCAATCTCGGCGTGCTGCGCTTCAACTTCCTGCATCCCCCGTTCGACAACCCGGCGGTGCGGCGGGCCCTGCTGCCGGCGATCGACCAGCGCGCCTTCATGGATGCGGCGATCGGCACGGATTCCTCGCTGTCCGCCGTGCCGGCGGGCGTCTTCACGCCGGGCACGCCGCTCGCGAACGATGCCGGGCTGGAGGTGCTCTCCGGACCGCGCAGCATCGAGGCGGCGCAGCGCGCGCTGCGCGATGCCGGCTACCGCAACGAACGCGTGGTCATGCTCTCCGCCACCGACCTGCCGGTGCTGCAGAACCTCGCCGAGGTCGCCGCCGACACGATGCGGCGCGTCGGCTTCAACGTCGATCTCGTGGCGATGGACTGGGGCACGCATATCCAGCGCCGCACCAATCGCGGCCCGGTGGACCAGGGCGGCTGGAGCGCCTTCTGCACCACCTGGGAAGGGCTCGATGTGTCGGTGCCTGGCAGCCACCAGCCCATCCGCGGCAACGGCACCGGCGCCTGGGCCGGCTGGCCGACCATCCCGCGCCTCGAGGAACTGCGCGAGGCGTGGTTCGAAGCCCCCGACCTCGACGCGGAGAAGCGCATCGCGGCCGAGATCCAGCGCACCGTCTGGCAGGAAGTGCCCTTCGTCCCGCTCGGCCTGGTGATGCCGCCGCAGGCCTATCGCCGGTCCATCACCGGCGTGGTGAAGGGCGGCCCCGCGCTGTTCTGGGGCGTGCGCCGCGCCTGAGGCCTGGACCACGACAACGGGAAGGAACGACGTCCGCCATGATCCATGAGCTCCGCATCTACCGCTGCGTGCCCGGCCGCCTGCCGGCGCTGCTCAGGCGGTTCGACACCATCACCCTGAAGCTGTGGGAGAAGCACGGCATCCGCCAGGCAGGCTTCTGGACGACGGTGATCGGGGACTCCAACCAGGATCTGTACTACCTGCTCGAATGGTCCTCGCTGGCGGAACGCGAGGCGAAATGGGCCGCCTTCCAGAGCGACCCGGAATGGATCGCGAAGCGCGCCGAGACCGAGAAGGACGGCGCGATCGTCGCGAACATCACCAACGCCATCCTGCAGCCGACCGCCTTCTCGGCGGTGAAGTAGGCAGGCCGCAGCCAAGCATGCGAACGGAGACGACATGGACACCGCCGGCACGCTAGCCCGCATCGAACGCCACCTCCCCGAGCTCACCGCGCTGCGGCGCGACATCCACGCCCACCCCGAACTGGGCATGGAGGAGGAACGCACCGCCGCCCTCGTCGCGCACGAACTGCGGGCCCTCGGGATCGAGACCACGGAAGGCGTCGGCCGGTTCGGCGTGGTCGGCACGCTCAAGGGCAAGCGGCCGGGGCAGGGCGCCATCGGCCTGCGCGCCGACATGGACGCGCTGGCGATGACCGAGCGCACGGGCCTGCCCCATGCCTCCACCGTGCCGGGCCGCATGCATGCCTGCGGCCATGACGGGCACACGACCATGCTGCTCGGCGCCGCCCGCGTGCTGGCGGAGGACCCCGACTTCGCCGGCACGGTGCACTTCATCTTCCAGCCGGCCGAGGAAGGCCGCGGCGGCGCGAAGGCGATGCTCGACGACGGGCTGTTCGAGCGTTTCCCCTGCGATGCGGTCTACGGCATGCACAACATGCCGGGGATCCCGATCGGCCGGTTCAGCCTGCGCAAGGGCCCGCTGATGGCTGCCTCCGGCCGCTGGATCGTGACCTTCCGCGGTTCGGGCGGGCATGGCGGGAATTCGCCGCATCTCGCGAACGACCTTGCCCTGGTGCAGGCGATCTTCGTGCAGGCGCTGCAGGGCATCGTCAGCCGCGACGTGCCGGCGCTGGAAAGCGTCGTGATCAGCGTCGGCCACATCGCCGCCGGCACGCGGGAGGCGCTGAACGTGATGCCCTCCGAACTGCTGATCGGCGGCACGATGCGCGCCTTCACCCGGCCCATGCAGGATCTGCTGGAGCGGCGCATCCGCGAACTCGCGGACCTCGCCGCCGCGACGCAGGGGGCAAAGGCGGAGACGACGCTGTTCTGGGGCACCGTCCCGCTGATCAACCATGAGCGGGAGACGGAGGCCATGGTCGCCGCGGCGACCGCCCTGGCCGGCACGGCCGGGGTCGATGCCGCCGTGCCGCCCGTGACCGGCGGGGAGGATTTCGCCTTCATGCTGGAGGCGAAGCCGGGGGGCCTCATCTTCATCGGCAATGGCAGCGCGCCGGACGGCAACGTCCATGCGCTTCACACGCCGCTCTACGACTTCAACGATGCGGCGCTGCCATGCGGGGTGGCGTTCTGGGTCGGGCTGGTGCGGCAGGAACTCGGGTAGGGCGCACGGAACAAGGCAGGCCGGGATTGAGGGGGCGGCGCCCCCTCAAGCTCCCCCGGCAACGGACACGGTCCCTGCACCCGCGATACCTTGAGGATTGGTTTCCCAAGGCCTTTTGGCCTTTGGCGGGGAGAGTTTGAGAGGGGCAGCGCCCCTCTCAAAGTGCCACCAGTGCGCCCGGCGAGGCGTCAATCCGCCGGTGCAGCCCCGGGTGCCGCGAGCGGCACGCCCAGCGTCCCGACCATCCAGGCGAGCCGGTGCTTCTGTGCCGTGCGGGCGTGGTGCCGCGCCGCCGCCTCCGCCGCCTCCCCATCGCGCTTCACGATGGCCTCGATGACGGCGCGGTGTTCCGCATGTGCCTGCTCCGCGCGTCCGCCGTGCGTCAGCAGCGTCGGCAGCAGGGACATGGTGGCGGCAAGCTGTTCGAGGCTCCTGAGCAGGTACCGGTTGTGTGCGGCGAGGTAGAGCAGCCCGTGCAGGCGCTGGTTCACCGCGGCGAGCGCGGCGGCGTCCCCGAAGGCTTCCGGTTCGCGCTCCACGAGCTCGACCATGGCGGAGATCTCGGTCTCGCTCGCATGCTGGGCGGCGAGCCGCGCGGCGGCGCCTTCCAGCACCTCGCGCATGACATAGAGCTCGACCACCTGCTGGTGATCCGGCCGCGTGACCGCGAGGCCCCGTCGGGCCTCGTGGGTCAGCAGCCCCTCCGCTTCCAGCCGTGCGATCGCCTGGCGGACCGGCGTGCGGGAGACGCCGAAGCGCGTGGCGAGGTCGGTTTCGGTCAGCCGCTCGCCGGGCGCGAGTGCGCCGGCCCGGATCGCGGCCCGGATCCGGGCATAGGCTTCCTGCCCGAGGTCGCGCGAGGAGATCGGAGCACCATCCATGGCGGACCTATAGCCGATGGCGCGTGGAGCGCGGAAGGAAAGCCCTGTGACGCTGCTTCAGGAAGAATGGAAGTAGGCGCTCCGGAGGGCATCGATCTGCCAGTCCTCCACCATAGTTCGCGGACCGTGTTTCTGCGCCTCGATATCGAAGGTCCCGTAGGCCATCAGGTTGTCCGTCACCGCCTGGCCGTTCTGCATGAGGCGCGGTTCGCCGAATGGCTCGTCCCCCGGGTGCTTCAGGCCGGCGCAGTGGCCCGCCTCATGGGTCAGCGTCAGCCCGTCCTCGTTCAGGGTGAAGGCGTCCATGATGACCCAGGGCAGCCAGTCGAGCTTCTGGTGGATCGAGCCCGGCGCCTCGCCGCCGCCGCCGCCGATCTGGCACAGGATCACCGGCAGGCGATTGTCGAGGCTGGCATAGCGCGCATGCGCCAGGGCGCGCAGCGCGAGCCGCTGGGCGAGGCCCTCCCCGATGCGCCCGTTCTCCGACAGCGGTGCGCTCCATTCCAGTTCCATGCTGCCGACCTTCGGATAGGGGTCGAACTGGAGCCCGCGCGTTCGCAGGAAGGCGTTTCCCTTCGCGATCTGCTTGTGGAAGACGCCGCTCGCCCAGCCGGCTACCGGGCTGACGTGGAACAGCGTGACTTTAAGGACGCCCATGCGCCTCTCCCCGAAACACGGATGTCGTGGCGCGCCGAGTGTCACCAATTACGTATGAATACGAAACGAAATTTTCCGCAGGGATCACCCTTCCGCAGGCCAGGCTTGGCTTTCGGCCGCGCGGCTTGCCATCCGTAGCCGGTCGTATATGAATGGATTCATCTGGATACATAACCGCATTCGCCGTAAGGGGGCTGCCTCGTGGTGGACCTGACAGAGACCTTCGACGTCCTCGTCGCCGGCGGCGGCAATGCCGCGCTCTGCGCCGCAATCACCGCGCGCCGGGCGGGGGCGACGGTGCTGCTGGCCGAGCACGCGCCCAAGGCGATGCGCGGCGGAAATTCACGCCATACGCGCAACGTGCGCGCCCTGCACCATGGCCCGACCGGCGTACTGACCGACTCCTATCTTGAGGAGGAATACTGGGACGACCTGAAGCGCGTCACCGCCGGCAAGACCAACGAAGCGCTGGCGCGCATGTGCATCCGCGCCAGCGAGCATGCGCCGGGCTTCCTCGAATCTTGCGGGGTGGTGTTCCAGCCATCCCTGTCGGGGACGCTCTCGCTGTCCCGCACCAACGCCTTCTTCCTCGGTGGCGGCAAGGCGCTGGTGAATGCGCTGTACCGCACGGCGGAAGCCCTCGGAATCGTCATCCTCTACGACACCGAGGTGCAGCACATCGAGATGAAGGACGGCTTCGCGACCGAGGCCGTCGTCTCCCACCGCGGCTTCCCGGCGAAGATCAGGTTCAAGGCCTTCGTCGCCTCGGCCGGCGGCTTCCAGGCCAATCGCGAATGGCTGCGCAAGTACTGGGGCGATGCCGCCGACAATTTCCAGATCCGCGGCACGCCCTATGCCCAGGGGCGCATCCTGAAGGACCTGCTGGGGCAGGGCGTGCAGGAGGTGGGCGACCCGACGCAGTTCCACGCCGTCGCCAACGACGCCCGCGCGCCGATGGAGGATGGCGGCCTCGCCATGCGGCTTGACTGCGTGCCCTTCTCCGTCGTCGTGAACCGCGACGTCGAACGCTTCTACGACGAGGGCGAGGATGTCTGGCCGAAGCGCTACGCCATCTGGGGCCGGCTGATCGCGCAGCAGCCGGGGCAGGTCGCCTTCGCCATCAACGACAGCCAGGCGCAGCTCGACTACCTGCCGCCGGTCTTCGCGCCCTACCGCGCGGACAGCATCGCGGAACTCGCGGCTCAGATCGGTCTTGATGCGGTGAAGCTGGAAAAGGTCGTCGCCGACTACAACGCCGCGGTGCAGCCCGGCACCTTCAGCGCGCAGACCCTCGACGACTGCCGCACCGAGGGGCTGGCGCCGCCGAAATCCCACTGGGCCCGGCGGATCGACACGCCGCCCTACTACTGCCACCCCCTGCGCCCGGGCATCACCTTCACCTTCCTCTCCGTGAAGGTGAACGAGCGTGCCCGCGTGATGATGGCCGACGGCTCGCCCTCGGCGAACATGTTCGCGAGCGGGGAGATCATGTCCGGCAACATCCTCGGCCAGGGATACCTGGCGGGGTTCGGCATGGCGATCGGCACGGTCTTCGGCCGCATCGCCGGCGAGGAAGCCGCCAAGCTGGTGAGGAACTGAGAAGATGGCGACCGAAAGCGAGACCGTCGCCGAAGCCCGGCGGCAGATGGAGATCTGCAACGCCTGCCGCTACTGCGAAGGCTATTGCGCCGTCTTCCCGGCGATGACGATGCGCCGCGCCTTCACCGAAGGCGACCTCACGCACCTCGCCAATCTCTGCCACGGCTGCAAGGGCTGTTACCACGCCTGCCAGTACGCGCCGCCGCATCCCTTCGGCATCAATATCCCCGTCACCTTCGCCGAGCTGCGCAACGAGACCTACGCGCAGCATGCCTGGCCGGCGCCGATGGGCGCGCTGTTCGCGCGCAATGGCACGGTCGTCTCGCTGCTCGCGGCGCTCGGCGTCGCGCTGGTGCTGGTCCTGACGGTGGCGCTGCAGGATCCGGCGGTGCTGTGGTCCGCGCAGCGCGGCGCCGGCGCCTTCTTCCGCGTCATTCCGCACTGGCTGATGATCTCGCTCGGCGTGCTGACCTTCGGCTATGCGCTTTTCGCCATGGCGATGGGCGCGAGGAGCTATTGGCGCGCGACGGGCAGCCCGGCCGGCGCCTTCGCCCCCGCGCCGACCGCGGAGGCCGCGGTGGACATCGTCACCATGCGCAACCTCGGCGGCGGCGGGCATGGCTGCAACGACCTCGACGAAGGCTTCTCGATGCGCCGCCGGTGGCTGCACCAGGCGCTGTTCGGCGGCTTCATGCTCTGCTTCGCCGCCACCTGCACGGGCACGATCTACCACTACGTCTTCGGCTGGAAGTCGCCGCATGCCTTCTTCTCGCTGCCGGTCCAGTTCGGCACCTGGGGCGGTGTGCTGATGATGATCGGGGCCGCCGGCCTCGCCCATGTGAAGATCATCACCGATCCCGTGCCCGTCGCGAGGAAGCTGGCAGGCGGGGAGTTCGCCATGCTGGCGCTGCTGTTCCTCATCGCCGCGACGGGGCTGCTGCTGCTGGCCGTGCGCCACACCGGGGCGATGGGGGTGATGCTGGCCATCCACCTCGGGCTGGTCTTCGCCTTCTTCGTGGTGATGCCGTACTCGAAGATGGTGCACGGCGTGTACCGCGGGCTCGCGCTGCTGCGGAACGCGAAGGAGAAGCGCGGCGCGGCGCCGGCGGCTTCGGCCGCCTGAGGGGCGCGGGGTTGGAGGGGCGCTGCCCCTCCGGCCTTCACGACCCGGCCGTCGCGCCGAAGGGGTGAACCACCGCTCCGCGAATCATGGCGGAACCGCGGCAGCGCGCCTGAACCGTTTCAGCGCCGGATCCGTCGCGCTGACGCATCTTTCGTCTGCCACTCGAACCCGAGGCAAACCGAAAGATGCGCAAGACCTTCGCAACCGCCGCCGCTCTCGCCGCCATCGCGCTGGCGCCGCTGCCGGCCGCCGCGCAGGGCACGAAGGGTCAGCAGGGCCAGGCCCCGGAGCTGACGCGCAACGGCACCTGCACCGCCGAACAGATGGTCGTCGTCCGCCGCGGCTTCGCCGATGCCCGCCAGATGACCAACCGCGCCATCGCCGCGCTCACCCTGGACATCGAGGCGACCAGGCCGCACCTGGCGCGCTTCTTCGGCTCCAACCCGGCGGGTGCCATCGCCAAGAACTTCCGCGCCATCGCCGCCGGCCTCGACGAGCGCGAAGGGCGGATCGCCTACGAATGCAACCGCGCCGATGCCTGCCGCGGCTCGACCTTCGCCTATGTCCGCTGGGGCGGGAATGCGCGCGAGACGATGGGCCTCTGCCCCGCCTATTTCCGCGCCGCGCGCAGCGGCCAGGACAGCCAGGGCGGCATCGTCCTGCATGAGATGAGCCACCTGGCGCTCGGCACGCGCGACCACGCCTACCAGCCCCGCGGTGCCGAGGCGCTGGCCAAGGACGACCCCGCTGCCGCGCAGATGAACGCCGACAGCTACGAATACTTCGCCGAGTTCCTGCCGCGCTGACTTGCCCCCCAGCCGGCAGTGAACCCCCGCCGGGCGCCGTGCAATCCCGCACGGGCCCGGCGGGAACCGCTTCCTTCCCCTGAGACGGCGGGCCGCGGGCATCCGCCCGCCTCGCCCTCGCAGGACCGTGGCGAGCCGGCGACAAGGTCTTGCCACGCGCAGTCGCGCTGTGCGCTCCAGGCCCGAGGCCGACGCCTCGGCCGCCACGTCGTTTCGTGAGGGTGCGCCCGCGCCTTTGCTTCGGCCGCTGGTCCGCACGATTTGCGCCAGGCGCATTCCGCGCGATTTGCGCCACGCCCCTCCTGCGCGATTTGCGCCACGCGCCTCCTGCGCGATGATCCTCCCGAAGAGGAGCCATCGCATGCCCGGAACCCGCAGCGGCGCCGTCGCCCGTGCCCATGAATGCTTCGACAGCGGCGCCTATCTCGCGCATCTGCGCGACCTCGTCGCCGTGCCGACCGAAAGCCAGTTGCCGGAACGCCTGCCGGACCTGCGCCGCTACTGCGACAGCGCGCTGCCGCCGTTGCTCGCCGGGATGGGCTTCACGCACGAGGTGCTGGAGAACCCCGAAGCCGGCTGCGGCCCGGTGCTGCTGGCGACGCGCATCGAAGATGCGTCCCGCCCCACCGTGCTGCTCTATGGCCATGGCGACGTGGTGCGCGGCCTGGCGCCGCAATGGTCCAACGGCCGCGACCCCTGGGCCGTCACCGTCGAGGGCGACCGCTGGTACGGCCGCGGCACGGCGGACAACAAGGGCCAGCACCTGATCGCCATCGAGGCGCTGCGCGCGACGCTCGCCGAACGCGGCGCGCTCGGCTTCAACGTGAAGCTGCTGGTCGAGACTGGGGAGGAGGTCGGCTCCCCCGGCCTCGCCGAATTCCTCGAACGCCACAAGGACCGCTGCGCGGCGGATGTGTTCATCGCCCTCGACGGCCCGCGGCAGACCACCTTCCTGCCGGAGCTGTCGCTCGGCGCACGTGGCGCCGTCGCCTTCGACCTGATCGTGGATTTCCGCGCCACCGAGCATCATTCCGGGCATTTCGGCGGCGTGCTGGACGATGCCGGCTTCGTGCTGGCGCATGCGCTGTCCACCATCGTCACGCCGCGCGGGAAGATCCTGGTGGAGGACTGGCTGCCGAAGAGCGTCCCGGCCTCCGTCAACGACGCGATCGACGCGCTGACGATCGAGGACATGCCCGGCATGCCCCAGGCGAGCCCCGACTGGGGCGAGCCGGGCCTGTCCCGGCCGCGCAGGATCTACGGCTGGACCAGCGTCATCGTGCTCGCCTTCACCTGCGGCCATCCGGATGCCCCGACCAATGCCGTGCAGGGCCGCGCGCGGGCGCGCCTGCAGGTGCGCCACACCGTGGACGTGCCGGCCGAGACAATCGTTCCGGCGCTCCGCCGTCACCTCGAAGCCAAGGGCTTCGGCATGGTGAAGGTGCAGGAGGTGATGAACCGCGCCATGTTCGCGGCGTCCCGCACGCCGCCGGACGATCCCTGGGTGAAGCGCGTCGTCGAAAGCCTGGCGCGCAGCAGCAACCGCAAGCCGAACCTGCTGCCGAATTCCTCCGGTTCCTCGCCGACCGAGCTGTTCCGCCAGATCCTCGGCGTGCCTGCGATCTGGATCCCGAATTCCTATCCCGGCTGCAACCAGCATGGGCCAGACGAGCACGCCCTGGCGCCCCTGCTGCGCGAGGGTCTCGGGCTGATGGCCGGGTTGTGGTGGGACATCGGGGAGCGGGCGTAGCACCCGCCCTGCGGCGGTTGCCGCCCCCTCCGCCGCACGGCAACCGTCCCGGCCTGTCGATGTGGCGAGCATCCTCGCCCGACCGGGCGGTTCCGCCGGATAGGGATGCGCGCTACCGCCGGCGCATCGCGGTGCCGGCCTCGAGGTATTCCCCCGAGGCCACGATCCGCTGCTCGTTCGCCCGGATGCGCCGCTGCGCCGGCGCACCGAGCCGCGCCACCGTCATGGCCACCAGCAGGTTCGCCAGCGCCAGCGCGCCCAGCGCCGATTCCGGAAAGGCGCGCGAGGCCGTCGGCGCCACGAACAGCAGCCGCCCCGCCAGCCGCGCGAGCGGCGTCGCGCCGGAATCCGACAGCCCGATCACCCGCGCCCCCGCCCGCGCCGCCCGTTCCACCAGGCCGAGCACCAGGCGGCTGTACGGGGCGAAGGTGATGGCGACGATCACGTCGCCGCGCTCCAGGTCCTCGAGCGGCGCCTCCGGCGCGCCGGCGATGTCGTCCAGCATCAGCACGTCGGGCCGCGCCTTGCGCAGCGCATAGGCCAGCGCGAAGGCGGCAGGGAAGGGGGTGCGCCGCGCCGCGACGAAGACCCGCCGCGCCCCGGCCAGCAACTCCACCGCCTCATCGAGTGCCGCTGCGTTCAGGCCGGATTCCGCCGCGCGCAGGATGTCGTGCTCGGCGGCGAAGAACTCGGCCGCGAAGCCGCCGGCATCCCCGCTGCGTGCCGCGGCGGCGGCGATGCCGCGGGCGGCTTCCGTGTTGCGCGTCGCCGCCGCGCCGAAGACGCGGCCGGCACGCACGCCCTCCACGTAGCGCCGGCGCAGCGCGGCATAGCCCGGCAGGCCGAGGCGCTGCGCGAGGCGCACCAGCGTCACCGGCGGCACGCCCGCGCGCCGCGCCAGCTCGCGCATCGAGAACACCGCCACATCCTGCGGATGCGCCAGGATGTGGCGCGCCGCGCCGGCCATCTGCGCTCCGACCTCCGGCAGCAGGGCGGTCAGCGCGGCGGCGGTTTCGTCCGAGTCCATGGGCCGGATCATCGCATGCCGCACAGAAGGACCAAATGATTCAGTTGCGCAGGAAATGGATCATATGGTTCAGTCAGCCGGTCAGCAGAGAGGCCCGCGATGAACGAAGCCGCGCCACGCCGCACCAACGAGGTCGGGCTCGATCCGCCGCTGTCGCGCTCCGCCGCGGCGTTCCTCAGGGAGCAGCGCGTCGTCCCCGGCGGGTCCATGCGCCACGCCTCCTGGTTCGCGCCCCATCCGCCCTACGCGGCGCGCGGGCAGGGCTGCTGGATCCTCGACATCGACGGCCGCCGCATTCTCGACTGCGCGAACAACTTCTTCTCGCTGGTGCACGGCCATGCCTTCCCGCCGATCGTCGCGGCACTGACCGAGGCGATCGGCCGAGGCACGGCCTTCGGCCTGCCGACGGAAGGCGAGATCGCGCTCGCCGAGGCGCTTGCCGCCCGCAATCCGGCGCTGGAACAGACCCGCTTCTGCAATTCGGGCACCGAGGCGCTGCTCGCCGCGGTGAAGGGCGCGCGCGGGATCACCGGCCGCCACCGCATCGCGAAGTTCGAAGGCTGCTACCACGGCTCCTACGACCACATGGAGGTCAGCCTCGACAGCACGCCGGCCAACTGGGACGACGCCGAGGGCAATCCGGCCTCCGTTCCCTACGCCAAGGGCACGCCGCCGGCGGTGCTGGCCGACACCGTCGTGCTCCCTTACGCCGACGCCGACCGTTGCGCCGCCATCCTGCGGCGCCACGGGCCGGGCCTCGCCGCCATCGTGCTCGATCCGCATGCCTCGAAGGCCGGCATGGTGGCGATGCCGGCCGAGGTCATCGCCGCGGTGCGGGAGGCCTGCGCGCGCGACGGCATCCTGCTGATCGTGGACGAGGTGGTGAATTTCCGCCTCGGCTTCGCGGGCGTCTCGCCGCTCTTCGGCCTCGCGCCCGATTTCGTGACGCTCGGCAAGATCATCGGCGGCGGCCTGCCGGTCGGCGCCGTCTCCGGCGCGGCCGGGCGCATGGCGGTGTTCGACCACGCGGCAGGCAAGCCGCGCGTCGCGCTCGGCGGCACCTTCAGCGCCAATCCGCTGACCATGGCGGCGGGCCTCGCCTCGTTGGCGCACTACGACGCGGCGGCGGTGGCGCGGCTGAATGCGCTGGGCGACATGCTGCGCGCACGCGCCGATGCGGGCTTCGCCGCGGCCGGCGCGCCGGCACGGCTTGACGGCATGGGTTCGCTCTTCCGACTGCATCTCGGCACGCGGCCGGTCACGGACTACCGCAGCGCGCGGCCCACGGTTGCGGAAGCGGCTGCGCTGCCGCGCATCCACGCGGCCATGCTCGCCGCCGGCGTGCTGCTGACGCCCAATTGCTCCGGCGCCCTCTCCACCCCGATGACGGAGGAGGAGGTGGCGCTGATCGCGGACCGGCTGGTCGAAGCCTGCATGGCAACGGAGGGATGGCGATGAGGCGCTTCTTCACCCTGGTGGCTGCGGCCATCGGCCTGGCCGTCGCGGCGCCGGCCGCGGAGGCGGGGCCGGTGCTCGACCGCATCCGTGCGAACAACACGCTGCGCTGCGGCGTGGGCGGCTCGCTCGCCGGCTTCTCGCTGCCGGACAGCCGCGGCGAATGGCGCGGGCTCGACGTGGACTACTGCCGCGCGCTCGCCGCGGCGGTGCTCGGCGATCCGCGCCGCGTGACCTTCGTGCCCGTCACGCTGCAGACGCGCTTCACCGCGCTGTCCTCGGGCGAGGTGGACGTGCTCGCACGCGACACCGTCATGACCTTCTCCCGCGACGTGAATCTCGGCATCGTCTTCGTCGGGGTGAACTTCTACACCGGCACCGGCGTGATGGTGCGGCGCGCCTCCGGCGTCACGCGCATGGAACAGCTCGACGGCGCCACCATCTGCGCGAGCCAGGGCGGCTCCAACCTGCCGGAGGTGGGCGACTTTCTGCGCGCGCGGAACAAGCCCTTCACGCCGCTGACCTTCGACCGCTTCGCCATCGTGCTGGAGGCTTTCTTCGCCGGCCGCTGCGACGCGGTGACGGCGGGCGCGGCGGACCTCGCCGCGGCGGTCTCGGTCCAGGTGCCCAATCCGCAGGACTTCCTCGTGCTGCCCGAGGTGCTGAGCCGGGACCCCTACGGTCCCTCGGTCGCGCGCGGCGACATGGAGTGGTTCTCGATCGCCCGCTGGACGCTCGCCGCGCTGGTCGAGGCCGAGGAGCGCGGCGTCACCCGGGCCAATGCGCGCGACCAGGCCCGCACCGCCACGGATCCCGCGCTGAAGCGCCTGCTGGGCACCGAGGACAATCTCGGCGGCATGCTCGGCCTGCCGCGCGACTGGGTGGTGCGGGTCATCGAGGCGGTCGGCAACTACGGCGAGATCTACGATCGCAATTTCGGCCCGGAAACGCCGATCAACCTGCATCGCGGGCAGAACAACGTGGTTTCGCGCGGCGGGCTGCACTACGGCCTGCCCTTCCGCTGAACGCCCGTTTGAGAATGCGCCATTCGGCGCATTCTCGCGGCCGGTGCCGGCATTCTCGAACGGACTCCGGGCGCCAGGCGGGGAAGGGCGGGGGCGGCCCCCTCGACAGCGGCGGCGACCGCTGCTTCCCTGCGCCCGCTACGCAACACAGGAGGATACGCCCCCGCCATGAGCATCAACGGCGCAGCCTATATCGTCGGGGCCTTCGAGCACCCGACGCGCAAGGCCGAGGGCCAATCGGTCGCACAGCTGCATGCGGAGGTCGCCTACGGCGCTCTCCAGGATGCGGGCCTTTCCAAGGACGACGTGGACGGCTTCTTCTGCACCGCCGCGGCGCCGGGCCTCGGCCCGATCAACCAGGCGGACTACATGGGGCTGACGAAGCTCCGCCATGTCGACTCCACCGACATGGGCGGCTGCTCCTACGTCATGCATGTCGGCCATGCCGCGCAGGCCATCAAGGAAGGCCGCTGCAACGTCGCGCTGATCACCCTCGCCGGGCGCCCGCGCGCGGAAGGCATGGCGACGGGCACGGTGCCGCGGTCCTGGGCGCCGAACATCCCGGACGATCCGTTCGAGATCCCGATGGCGCGCACCGTCGTGACCTCCTACGCGATGGTCGCCGCGCGCCACATGCATGAATACGGCACGACCTCCGAGCAACTCGCCTGGATCAAGGTCGCGGCCTCCACCCACGCCCAGTACAACCCGCACGCCATGCTGCCGAAGGTGGTGACGGTCGAGGACGTGGTGAACTCGCCGATGGTCGCCGACCCGCTGCACCGGCTCGACTGCTGCGTCATCTCCGATGGCGGCGGCGCGCTGATCGTCGCGCGGCCGGAGATCGCGAAGTCGCTGAAGCGTCCGCTGGTGAAGGTGCTCGGCTGCGCCGAAGCCACCAAGAACCAGGGCGGCGGCCAGGTGGACCTCAGCTACTCCGCGGCGCGCGCCACCGGTGCGGCCGCCTTCGCGGAAGCGAAGGTGAAGCCCGCCGACATCCAGTACGCCTCGATCTACGACAGCTTCACCATCACGGTGCTGATGCAGCTCGAGGACCTGGGCTTCTGCGAGAAGGGCCAGGGCGGCAAGTTCGTCGCCGACGGCAACCTCATCAGCGGCGTCGGCAAGCTGCCCTTCAACACCGATGGCGGCGGGCTGTGCAACAACCACCCGGCCAACCGCGGCGGCATGACCAAGGTGATCGAGGCGGTGCGCCAGCTTCGCGGCGAGGCGCATGCGAAGGTCCAGGTGCCGGGCTGCAAGCTCGCGCTGGCCAACGGCATCGGTGGCCTGCTCGGCCACCGGCACGGTGCCGCCACCCTCATCATGGAGCGGGAGTGATCATCATGGGGACGATGTCCGCCAACCGCGCCATCCCGGCGCCGAAGGAAGACCCCACCACCAAGCCGTTCTGGGACGCGGCACGCGCCGGCAAGTTCCTGATCGGCAAGTGCAAGGATACCGGCAAGCACTTCTGGTATCCGCGCGGCTGCTCGCCCTTCACCCTGTCGAACAATGTCGAGCTGGTCGAGGCGAAGGGGACGGGGACCATCTACACCTTCACCGTCATGCGCTCGAAGGAGCCGCATGCGCTCGCCTATGTCGAACTCGACGAAGGGCCGCGCATCTTCACGAACATCGTGGATTGCGATCTCGACGCGCTGAAGATCGGGCAGAAGGTGAAGGTCGTGCTCAAGCCGACCGAGGAAGGCGGCGCGCCCGTGCCGATGTTTACGCCGGCGTGACGCAGGGCGGGGGGAGAAGGGAACTTCTCCCCCCGCACCCCCCTCAACCTTCTTTGGCACCTGGGAACTGACTTTCGCTGTCGGTTCCCAAGAGACAAAGAAGGGAGGGGGTTCGGGGGAGGTTCTCCTCCCCCGTAGCTTTTTCTTGAGACCGTTCCCCTCCCGCCCCGAGTCGCCTATACTGAATCCAGGGGAATCAGGGGGTTCGGGGTCGTGCTTCGCATGATCTTGATGCTGGCCGTACTTGGCCTCGCGGCCTGCGGCAGTTCGCGCGGCACGCCGCGCACAGGCGTGCCTGGCTACGCGGGGGGCGACATCTCCTGCGTGCCCTACGCCAGGACTCGCTCGGGCATCGATCTGCAGGGCGATGCCTGGGAATGGTGGGACGCCGCGGCCCGTTCCGGCCGCTACGACCGCTCCCGTCGCCCAAGGACCGGGTCGGTGCTGGTGTTCATGCGCACCTACCGCAACCGCACGGGCCATCTCTCGGTCGTGACGCGCGTGGTGTCGCCGCGGGAGATCCGGGTGGACCACGCCAACTGGGCGTCGGGCCGCAACCGTGGCCGCATCGCGCGCGACCAGCCGGTGATCGATGTCTCGCCCAACAACGACTGGTCGCTGGTCCGTGTCTGGTACCCGCCGGTGAATGATTTCGGCCAGAGTACCTACCCGACGTTCGGCTTCGTCCATGGCGGGACGCTGGTGGCCGAGGCTCGGTAGGGCGGGCCGATCATGCCGCCGCGCCTTGCCGATGGGGTCATGGGCTCGGCTGCATGCGCGCAGGCCGGTGGAGCAGCCGCGCGCGAAGCCAGCGCTCCGATACCGGGTCCGCCGAAAGACCGGCCGGCATCAATCCGCAGCGGCGACCTGCGCTGCCACGGTCGCCTGCGCCATCAGGCCGTCGAGGCGGCCCAGCTCGTCCGCCTGTTCCCGCTGCATGACCATCAGCCCCGGGTCGCAGGTGCTCTCGGCGCTGGCGCGGCAGCGTTCCTCGGCGAGCGCGATCTCCGTGGCGCGGCGGGCGATGATCGCCTGCCGACGCTGGGCGAACCAGGCTTCCCGCGCCGATTCGGAGGGGAAGACCGCGGGCGCCAGCGCCACCGTCACCTCGCCCGGGTAGCGCATGGTCCGCGCGGAGGCGAGGCTGAAGACCGTGGCCGTCGCGCCGATGATGCCGTTCGGCGCCATGCGGAACACCGCCGGGTCATCCCGCGGGCGGAGGATCTCGGCCGTCTGAAGATAGCCATCCGTCCGGCAGCGCACCTCGAGCGTGCTGTGGGACCGCGAAAGCTGCACCGTGCCGGGCGTGGCGGGCACCTCGGCCATCACGCGCTCGTCGCGGTTGATCGTGCAGTGGGCGCCAGGCGGTTCCGAGGCCACGACGACATCGCCGTTCCAGGCCGGCCCCGGATTGGCCGCGCGCAGCGCCGCATTGAGCGCCGCCGTGGCACAGCCGGGCAGGGAAAGCGCCGCGCCGCAGAGAAGGATCGCACGCAGGGATGCAGTCATGGGTTGCGCTCCTGTTCGAGAGAACGCGTCAAGATTGAGTTGCACATCCTGATGGAAAGGTGAATGCGGTCCTGCATGGCCTCGCGCGCCGCTTGCGGCGGACCCGTTCCCATGCTGGAAGCGGCAGGCAGACCGCGCTCGCCCGGCTAGGCCGGACGATGCGCCTGTTGCCTGTCGGAGGAAGCGCCATGACCCTGACCCGCCGCGGCCTTGCCGCGCTGCCTGCCCTTGCCCTGGCCGGCGGTCATGCGCAGGCGCAGGGCACCTGGCCCGACCGCCCGCTGCGCGTCATCGTCGCCTTCCCCGGCGGCTCGACGCCCGATCTCGCCGCCCGCGCGGTGGCGCCGCATTTCCAGCAGGCTTTCGGCCAGCCCGTGGTGGTGGACAACCGCGCCGGCGGCGGCGGGCACATCGGCACCGAGGCGATCGCCCGCGCGACCGACGGGCACACGCTCGGCGTGACGATCGGCGGGCCGGGCAGCACGGCGAAGATCCTCAATCCGGCGCTCGGCTACGATCCGGCGACGGACCTCGTGCCGATCTCCCTGCTGGCGCGCCTGCCCTTCGTCCTGGTGGTGCATCCCTCGGTGCCGGCACGCACGGCGGCCGAGTTCGTCGCCTATGCGCGGGCCAATCCCGGCAGGATCTCCTATGCCTCGACCGGGCCGGGGACGCTGTCGCACCTGGCGATGGAGGATCTCGCGGCAACCCAGGGCTTCCAGGCGGTGCATGTGCCCTACCGCGCCGTGGGCCAGGCGGTGCTCGACCTGGTGGCGGGCCGCATCCAGGCCTTCTTCGCGGCGACCGGCGGCGTGCTGGCGCAGGTCCGGGAAGGCACGGTGCGCGCGCTGGCGGTGACCAGCGCGGAGCGCTTCCCCGCCATCCCCGAGGTGCCGACCATGCGGGAATCCGGCGTGGACAGCGAACCCGCCGTGGCCTGGATCGGGCTCTTCGCACCCACCGGCATGCCGGCGGATCGCGTCGCGCGCGTGGCGGCGGAGGCCGGTCGCGCCCTGGCGGTGCCGGAGCAGCGGCGCGCCCTGGAGACGGCGGGCTTCACCGTGGTCGGCAGCGATCCGGACACCTTCCGGGCATTGCTGGCGAGCGACATCCAGCGCTGGGGTGCCATCATCCGGCGGCTCGAACTGCGGCCGGAGAGCTGAGGCCCGGACCGCCAACGCGCCGCTTCGGCCTCCCGGCCACGTCCGGGCGTGGGGGCTCCTTCGGAAATTCTCATCGCGAGCCGGGAATAGGGCCCGGGGCCTGCGCGTCTGTCCTGCATCTGCCCATCGGCAGTTTCAGGAGCGATGCCACCCATGCCAGAGCCTACCCGCCGTGAACTCCTCTCCGGCCTCGCCATGGCCGGCCTCGGTGCCGCCGGCGCCGCAGGCCCGGCCGAGGCGCAGGCCCAGCCCGCCGGGCCGCAGGCCGGCGACGGCGTCTGGCTCTGCAACGAGGATTCCAACACACTGACGGTCGTCGACCCGGTGCGGAACGTCGTCGCCGCCACCGTCAACCTGACCAGCTTCGACGAAGACCCCCGCCCTCCCTTCCGCTTCGTGACGGGCGGCGTCATCCCGCCGCACGGCGCTATGGTGCAGAAGCCGCTCTATCACGGCGCGATCTCGATCCACGGCTCCTGCCCGAGCCCGGATTCGCGGCTGATCGCGACCACCGGCCGCGGCAGCTCCAATGTCTACCTGATCGAGACCGAGACCCGCCGCGTCGTCGGCAACCGCCCGAACACCCAGGCGCGCGACACGACGAACCCGGAGCGGCTGACCAGCGGCATCTTCCTCGGCCGCGAGCCGCACGAGCCCACCTTCACCCGCAACGGCCGCGAGCTGTGGGTGACCGTGCGCGGCGAGGACCGGATCGCCGTGCTCGACGTGGCGAGGGCGCGGGAGGAAAGCGCCGGCGGTCGCCCCGGCCACGCCCTGCGCGGCTTCATCCCCACCATGCCCGGCCCGGCGCATGCCTGGTTCTCCGCCGATGGCCGCCTCGCCGTGGTGGTCAGCCAGAAGGCGGCCGTCATCGACCTTCTGTCGGTGGACTACGATGCGGAGGGTTTGAGCCGCATCGCCGGCCGCCGCCGCATCGAGATCGCCGAGCGCGACCCCTTCGGCTTCAGCCCCTTCCTGAAGCTGAGCCCGGACGGGGGCGAGATCTGGACGACTCACAAGCTGGCGGACCGCGTCTCGGTCCTTGCCATGCAGGGCGAGGTGCGCGTCGCTGAGACCATCCAGCTCCCGGACCTCGCCCGCCCGAACCATGTCGAGTTCGTCGAGAACGCGCGCGGCCGCTTCGTCTATGTCTCCTATGCCCGCGTCGACGATGACGGGCCGGACGGCATCGCCAGCAGCCGGATCGGCGTGATCGACCGCAGCGCGCCGGCCGGCCGGCGCCGGGTGGTCGCCGACTTCCACAGCGGCGGGCGGGAGGCGCATGGCTTGTGGACCGACCCGACCGGCACCCGGCTCTACGTCGCGCATGAACAGGATGAGTTGCCGAACACGCCCCATGCCGGTCAGACGGTGTGCTCCGCCTTCGACGTCAGCGACCCGGTGCAGCCGCGGCTTCTCGCGCGCATCCCGCTCGGCGACCTGGCGTTGCCTTCGGGGCGCCTGCGCAGCAAGAAGTCGATCAACCTGGTCTATGTGCGCCCCGGGGCGCGGAGCGCGACGGCATGAGCGGGCATCGGCACCACCAGCACGCGCCGGCACAGGCGCCCGCCCCGCGCCCGGCCAGCGCCTTCGACGCCGCGATGGCCGCCGCCATGGACCGCATGATGCAGGACATGCATGCCGGTACGCCCCTCGGCGACCCGGACCGCGACTTCCTCGCCATGATGATCCCGCACCACCAGGGTGCGGTGGACATGGCCGAGCTGGTGCTGCGCCATGGCCGCGACCCGTTGGTGCGCCAGCTTGCCGAGGGCATCATCGCCGGCCAGGCGGTCGAGATCGCCGCCATGCAGGCGCGGCTCGCCGTGCTGGCGCGCGGCGGGACGGCAGACGACTTCCCGAACCCGGGCGGCACGCGCGGGCCGGGCTGAGCGGAGGGAGAGGCATGAGCCGGCAGCGCGACGCGGCGATCGAGGCGCAGGTGCCGGGTCTCCGGCGCTTCGCCCGCGCGCTCGCCGGCGGCGATGCCATGCTGGCCGACGACCTGGTGCAGGAGACGCTGCTGCGGGCGCTCGACCGCTGGTGGCTGCGCCGGCCCGGCGCCAGCCTGCGGGCTTGGCTCTATGCCATCCTGTGGCGTCGATTCATCGACGGGAAGCGGTCCGAGGCCGTTGCCCGCCGCCACGCCGAGGCCAGCGCCGAGGCCCTGCCGCCCCTTCCGCTGGCAGCACCGGACCAGGCGCTGGAGGCGGCGCGCGTCGTCGCCCTGCTGGCGCGCCTGCCGGAGGAGCAGCGCGCGGTGCTGGTGCTGGTGGCGGTGGAGGGTCTCGACTATGCCGAGGCGGCGGCGGTGCTCGGCATTCCGGTGGGCACGGTGATGTCGCGGCTGTCGCGCGGGCGGGAAAGGCTGCGCGGCCTCTCCGGCGCCGAGGCCGCGCCGCCGGCGCTGCGGAGGGTGAAATGACCGGCCCGGCAATGCCTCCGGTGGGCGAGGACGACCTGCACGCCTTCGTCGACGGGCGGCTCGATCCCGCGCGCCGGGCGGCGGTGGCGGCCTGGCTTGAGCGCCACCCGGCCGACGCGGCGCGGCTCCGCGGCTGGCAGGAGGATGCGGCGATGCTGCGCGCCGCCCTGGCGCCGGTGGCCGAGGAGCCTCTGCCTGCCCGCCTGCGGGTCGCGGGCCTGGCGGCGGCGCGGCGCCGATGGGCGCCGGTCGCGGCGCGGCGCATCGCGGCCTCGGTGATGCTGCTTGCGATCGGTGCCGCCTCCGGCTGGTGGGTGGCGCGGCAGGAGGATGCCGCCGTGGGCCCGCCCATGGCCGATGCGCTCGCCGCGCACCGCGTCTATGCGGGGCGCGGCAGCGGGGCGGTGGAGATCGCGGCGGCAGAGGGCGTGCTGGCCGAGCGCGTCGCGGCCGCGGTCGGCTGGCAGGTGCCGGTGCCGGATCTCTCGGCCCTCGGGCTGCGGCCGCTCGGCGCGCGCGTGCTGCCGACCGAGGACGGGCTCGCGGCCTTCGTGCTGTATGAGGGCGCGGGCGGCGAGCGCCTGTCGCTCTTTGTCCGGCGGTCCCGCCGTGCCGGGCCGGCGGCGCCGGAGGTGATGGACCGCGAGGCGCCGCTGCGCGCGGCGGTCTGGTTCCGCGACGGCTTCGGCCATGCGGTGGTCGGCGAGGGCGCGCCGAAGGCCGTGCTGCTGCGGGTCGCTGCCCTGTCGGGCGGGTAGAGCACGTCCCGGTCAGGTGGAATTGCCTGATCGGGTGAAGATGCCCGCACGGACAAGGGGCAGGAGCGGTTGCGGCGAGCCAAGGCGAACGGAAACCGGTCCAGACGGAAACGGCGGGCGGGAAGCGCGGCTTGGCCTCAAGCTGCGGCCCGGGTTCTGCCCTCGGCACCCGCCGCCAGGTGGCTGGATCACCTGGACCGCCCGCAACTTCATCTCCGCGGGGAAGGGGGAGGGCCGGGCCGGCGGACCGGCCGGCACGGGGCGAAATACCAATGTATGGCGCGGGCGGGAGGGGGTTTCCCCCTCCCGCCCGGCGGCGTCATCCCGCCGCCACCGGGGTGTCCTTGCGGGTCTTCCACAGCGACCACAGGACGCCGCCGGCGATCATCGCCAGCGTCACGCCGAGCGAGATCGCCGGATCCACCTTCCCGACGATCTGGTTCCAGAAGATCTTCGCGCCGATGAACACCAGCACCAGGGCGAGCGCGTATTTCAGATAGTGGAACCGGTGCACCATGGCGGCGAGCGCGAAGTAGAGCGCGCGCAGGCCGAGGATCGCCATGATGTTCGCCGTGTAGACGATGAAGGTGTCGGTGGTGATGGCGAAGATCGCCGGCACGCTGTCCACCGCGAAGACCAGGTCGGCGATGTTGATCACCACCAGCGCCAGGAACAGCGGCGTGGCGACGCGCACCATCCGCCCCGTCTTCGCATCGGCCTGCCTCACGAAGAACTTCTGGTCGTGCAGATCCTCCGTCACCCGCATGTACCGGCGCAGGAAGCGCACGGCCGGGTTCCGCGAGATGTCCTGCTCGCCTTCCGGCACCACCAGCATCTTGATGCCGGTGACGATCAGGAAGGCGCCGAAGATGTAGAGCACCCACGCATATTGCTGCACGAGCGCCGCGCCGAGGCCGATCATCAACCCGCGCAGCACGATCACGCCGATGATGCCCCAGACCAGGGCGCGGTACTGGTACTGCCGCGGAATGGCGAAGAAGCCGAAGATCAGGCTGATGACGAAGACGTTGTCGATCGACAGCGCCTTCTCGATGAAGAAGCCGGTGAAGAAGGCGACACCCGCATGCGTGCCGTCGGAGGTCGTCAGCTCCCCGGCCTCGTGGGCCCACCAGATGCCGGCGCCGTAGAGCATGGCGAAGCCGATGTAGAAGGCCGAGAGCCACAGGCTCCGGGCAATCCCCATCTCCTTGTCGCGCCGGTTCAGCACGCCGAGGTCGAAGGCGAGCAGCACCAGCACCACCGCCAGGAAGCCCTTCCACATCCAGAGGGGCTTGCCGAGCCATTCCGCCGAAAAGAAATCCATCCCCCATGTCTCTCCTCTCTGGCGCGAAAACGGGCGCAGGGAGGGCCCGGATCGCGCGATTTCCCACGCGATCCGACATCACGGACGCCTCGCCACACGGGACGGGCGGCCGCCAGAGGGGCCCGGATCAGGCGCTGAGATGGTTTCCGGCGCGGTGCGCGTCAAGACCGGTTGCGGCGGCGCGCCGGATGGCCCATGTGGGTTTGCACGGGCGCCGCCGGGCCACTAGGTTGCGCCCCGTTCATACGGCTATGGCCGTGCTCCCCCCGGGGCACGGCCACAACGGGATCGAGGCGTCGCCATGGGTTCGTTCAGCATCTGGCACTGGCTGGTCGTGCTGCTCGTCATTCTGCTGCTGTTCGGCAGCGGCAAGATCAGCGGGCTGATGGGCGACCTGGCCAAGGGCATCAAGTCCTTCAAGGCGAACATCAAGGAGGACGAGAAGGACGCCTCCATGGAGGCGCAGGCCACCACGCCGCCGGCCGGCAACATCGCCGGCCCGGCCCAGGGCCAGGCCAGCGCCACCCAGGCGCAGCCGCAGTCGGGCAACCGCCCCGCGGCCTGACGCCACGCCTTCGGCTTTCCGCAAAGGCCCCGTCGCGCCCCTGCGCGGCGGGGCTTCGTGGTTCCTGAGGAAGCGACAACATGAAGTTCGACGATGCCGCCGCGGCGATCGCGGCGGCGGGGCGGCGGATGGACACGCTGGGCTGGGTGCCGGCGACCGCCGGCAACCTTTCGGTCCGCGAAGGTTCGGGCCGGATCGCCATCACCCGTTCGGGCTGCCACAAGGGCGCCTTGTCGCCCTCCGGGGTCATGCGGGTGGATGCGGAAGGCGCCTCGCTCGAACCCGGCGCCAGGCCGTCCTACGAGACGCTGCTCCATTGCGGCATCTACCGCCGCTTCCCCGACGCCGGGGCGGTGGTGCACGGGCATTCGGTCGCCAATACCGTACTGTCCCGGCGGGCCGGCGCCGAGATCCGGCTGGCCGGCTACGAGCTGCTCAAGGCCTTCCCCGGCGGCCCGACGCATGAGACCGAGGTCGCCGTCCCGGTGCTCGACAACGACCAGGACATTCCGCGCCTGCAGCGGGCGCTGGACGCGCTGTGGGACCGAACGCCGGAGGCTCCGCCGGGCTACCTGATCCGCGGCCACGGCGTCTATGTGTGGGGCGCGGACATGCCGCAGGCGATGGCCCGGCTGGAAGCGCTCGAATTCATGCTTCTCTGTCACCTCGAGGAAGGGAGGACCGCGCGATGAGCCTTCTCACCATCCGTGACGCCGCCACCGGCGCCGAGACGCTCAGGACCGACGACCCGCAGGCGATGGCGACGGCGCTCGCCGCCATCGGCGTGCGTTTCGAGCGCTGGCCGGTCGCCGACCTGCCCGCAGGCGCGGAGGCCGACGCCGTGCTCGCGGCCTACCGTCCGCACCTCGACGCCTTCCTCAAGGAGACCAAGGCCGGCACGGCCGACGTCATCCGCCTGACGGCGGACCATCCGCAGAAGGACGCCATCCGCGCGAAGTTCCTGTCCGAACACATCCACACCGAGGACGAGGTCCGCTTCTTCCACGAGGGCGCGGGCAATTTCGTGATGCATGTGGATGGGAAGATCTACGACGCGCACTGCACGCGGGGCGACCTGATCTCCGTGCCAGCAAACACCAGGCACTGGTTCGACGCCGGCGAGGTGCCGCACGTCACGGCGCTGCGCGTCTTCACCGACACCACCGGCTGGACGCCGCACTACACCGGCAGCGACATCGCCGTGCGCATCCCCGTGACGGTGGGCTGACACGGCCTTGCCGGTTCCGCCGAGCTGCGTCCTGACGGACATCGAAGGCACGACGAGCGCCATCGCCTTCGTGAAGGAGACGCTGTTCCCCTTCGCGCAGGCGGAGCTCGACGCCTTCCTCGATGCCCGCGCAGACGATCCCGAGGTCGCGGCGATCCTCGCCGAGGTGCGCGCCGCCGCGCCGGGTGAGGATCCGCGCGCCGTGCTGCGCCGCTGGATGCAGCAGGATGCCAAGGTCACGCCGCTGAAGACGCTGCAGGGGCTGATCTGGCGCGCGGGGTATCTCGACGGCCGGCTCAAGGGCCATCTCTGGCCGGACGTCGCCCCCTGCCTGCGGGCCTGGGCGCGGGCGGGGCTGCGGCTCGCGGTCTATTCCTCGGGCTCGGTCGAGGCGCAGCGGCTGCTCTTCGGGCATTCCGTCGCCGGCGACCTCACGCCGCTCTTCGCCGGCTTCTTCGACACCAGGGTCGGCGGCAAGCGGGAGGCGGCGTCCTACGCCACCATCGCCGCCGGGCTGTACCTGCCGCCGGCCGAGGTGCTCTTTCTCTCCGACGTGGCGGAGGAGCTGGACGCCGCCGCTGCGGCCGGGCTGCGCACCTGCCAGCTCGTCCGCGCGGAGGATGGTATGCGGGCGTGCGGGCGACATGCCGAGGCCACCGACTTCCTCGGCGTTGCGCGCCTCCACGGCCTGCCGGCCGCGACCGGCTGAACATGCCCTACGCGGTCACGCTGCGTCTCGACGCCGCTGCGGCGCGGCCGATCGAGGCGATGTGGCGTGCCCTTGCCGAGGCCGGGCTGCATGAGGATGCGCTGCGCCTCGGCTACCCGCCGCACGTCACCCTCACCATCCATCCGGACGGGGTGGACACGCAGGCGCTGCGGCGTGACGTTGCCCGCCTGGCGGCGGCCTGGGCGGCGGTGCCGCTGCGCTTTTCGGGCCTCGGCACCTTCGTCGCGCCCGAACCGGTGCTGTGGCTGGCACCAGTGGTGACCGAGACGCTGCTGGCGCATCATCGGAGCCTGTCCGGGGCCCTGGCCGACCTGCCCTGCGACCCGCATTACCGGCCCGGGGCCTGGGTGCCGCATGTCACCCTCGCCAAGGGTGGCGCGGCAGGCGATCCGGGGTGGATGGGCCGCGCGTTCGACTGCCTCGCTCCGCTCTGGCCGGGGGTTGTCCCGGCCCGCGCGGATTGTCTCGACCTTGTCCGTTTCCGGCCCGTCGCCGTGCTGGCATGCCATCCCCTTCCGGCCGGGTTGGCGCATGCCGCGGCAGGCGTCTAGAAGCCGATGAACGCTCTGCGCGGAGGTGCCCCGGCATGCTGACGACCTGGACGGTCGAGAACGGCCGCTGTCGCGTGCGCGAAGGCGCCATGTCCGACATCACCGCGGTGCTGCCCAACGAGGTGCGCGAGGCCGCGGCCGCCGTCGCCGAGCCCGAGAGCCTGCGCCACGCGGTCTGGATCGACCTGCTCAACCCCACCGTCGCCGAGGAGAAGGCGGTCCAGACCGCGCTCCGCGTCGAGATCCCGACGCGGGAGGAGATGCAGGAGATCGAGAGTTCCTCCCGTCTCTACCGGGAGGAGGACTCGCTCTTCCTGACCGCCAACTTCCTCTACGGTGTGGACAGCGGGGAATACAGTTCCACCGCCATCACCTTCGTGCTGACCAATACGACGCTGGTGACGGTGCGCTACGCGACCCCCAAGGCCTTCACGGTGTTCGGCACGCGGGCGCAACGCCAGCCGGCGGCGCTGCTCTCCTCACCGGACGCGGTGATGCTGCATCTGTTCGAGCAGATCGTGGACCGGCTCGCCGACGTGCTGGAACGCGTCGGCGCCGACATGGACCGGGCATCGCAGCGCACCTTCCGCGCCGCGCGCGCCAACATCAAGGCGAACCGCCGCGACGACCAGCTCAAGGAGACGCTGATCACCCTCGGCCAGGTCGGCGACGTCACGACGCGAACCTCCGAGACGCTGCTCGGCCTCAACCGCATCCTCACCTTCGTGGGTGCGGAGAAGGCCTCCGCCGTGCGCAAGGAGAACCAGTCCCTGATCAAGACGCTGGTGCGCGACGTCCGCTCCCTCGTCGAGCACGCGACCTTCCTCAACCAGAAGGCCCAGTTCCTGCTCGACGCGGTGCTCGGCGTGATCAACGTGGAGCAGAACAACATCATCAAGACCTTCACGGTGGCCTCGGTGGCGCTCATGCCGCCCACCCTGATCGCGAGCATCTACGGCATGAACTTCGAGCACATGCCCGAGCTCAAGCTGGTGGAGGGCTACCCCATCGCGCTGATCCTGATGGTCGTCAGCGCCATCCTTCCGGTGCTGTATTTCCGCCGCAAGGGCTGGCTGTAGCGATCCTGCCGCGGAGCGCAGCTTTCCTGTTGTCGCACTCGCCGCCAGCGGTTCGAATGACGCCAACCGCCTGACCTGCAAGGACCCGCGCATGACCGAACCGACCCGCGTCGCCGCATCCCTGACCAACTGCCGCTGGGGCGCCTTCGATGCCTCCTTCCCGCCGGTCGCCTCGGTCGATCCGGGGGAGGTCGTCATCCTCGAATGCCTCTCCGGTGGGCCGGAGCAGATGCCACCGCAGGAGAAGATGATGGCGGTCTCCCCGGTGCTGCGGGAGATCCACGCGAAGCTGCCGCGCCTCGGCGCCCATGTCATCACCGGGCCGGTCGAGGTTCGCGGCGCCGAACCGGGCGACGCGCTGCGCATCGACATCGAGAAGATCGAACTCGGCGCCGATTGGGGCTTCTGCGGCTTCCGCCCGCTCTTCGGCACGCTGCCGGAGGATTTTCCCTATCGCCGCACCCTGCACATTCCTGTGGACAAGGCGGCGATGACCTGCCGCCTGCCCTTCGGACCGAAGGAAGGCGGGATGGACCTGCCGCTCGCGCCCTTCTTCGGGGTGATGGGCGTCGCCCCGCCGCGCGACTGGGGGATGATCAACACCAAGGAACCGCGCGCCATTGGCGGCAACCTGGACAACAAGGAACTGACCGAGGGCACGACGCTCTACCTGCCGGTGTTCAACGAGGGAGCGCTGTTCTCCGCCGGCGACGGCCACGGCGTGCAGGGCGATGGCGAGGTCTGCATCAACGCGCTGGAAATCTGCCTGACCGGGCATTTCCGCCTGTCGCTGGTCAAGGGTGGCGGCGCGAAGGATCCGGTGCTGAAGTTCCCGCGCGCCGAGACGAAGACCCACTACATCACCATGGGGATGAACGAGGACCTCGACCTCGCGATGAAGCAGGCGCTGAGGGAGATGATCGCGTTCATCTGCTCGCGCACCAACCTGTCCGATGCCGATGCCTATCAGTTCTGCTCGCTCGCGGTGGATTTCCGTGTCACCCAGACGGTGAACGGGGAGAAAGGGGTGCACGGGATGCTGAAGAAGGGTCTGCTGTTCTGATGGCGCGCCGGAGGGGCGCCGCCCCTCCGGACCACCCCGCCAAAGGCCGAAAGGCCTTTGGAAACCATCGGATTGGCGCCGGATGACGAGCGGCGCGCCCATCAGGTTGAAGAAGGCGCTGGGGCAGGGGTTCAGGCGCGTGCCGGCGCAGGCGGCGCAGCACCTCTGGACCTGCCCGGAGGCGGAGTTCGCGGCCGCGGCGCAGCCGCGCGACACCTGGTGGGATGCCGGGCCGGACGCCTATTTCGGTCAGGCCTACCGCGCCATCGCCGAACGCTTCCCGGGGCAGGATGCCGCCACGACGGAACAGGACCGCACGCGGCGGGAGGTGGACCGCATCTGTGCCGTCGCACGCGAGCATTTCGGGGCGTTGACTCCGCGCATCCTCGACATTCCCTGCGGCTACGGGCGGCACGCGGAGGAACTCGCCCGCCGCGGCTTCGACGTGGTCGGGATGGAGTTGCAGGAAGGCTATCTCCGCGCGGCGAAGGCGGGCGGGGCGGCGCTCTACGCGGCCGCGGACATGCGCCGGCTGCCGGTGGCGACCGGGGCCTTCGACCTGCTCGTGAACATGTGGAATTCCCTCGGCTATTTCCTCGACGAGCGCGACGAAGTCGCAACCCTGGAGGAATTCCGCCGCGTGCTGCGCCCGGGCGGCCTGGCGCTGGTGCATGGCGACCTCGATAGGCGCGCCGCGCTCGAAGGCCGCTGGGTGCAGCACATGAAGGTGCCCCTCGGCGACGACGTCCTGTTCCTGGTGCGCCAGGTCTTCGTCGCGGAACGGGGTGGCCTGGTCTGCCTCTCCTGGGTGGCCTTCCCCGGGGAGGAGCCGCTCCAGAGCCCTGCCTTCTTCCTGCGCGTCTGGGACGACGCCGCCTGGGAGCGGCACGCGCGCTCCGCCGGCTTCGCTGCCGTGCGGATCGAGCGCATGAGGGCCGACGCGCCGGGCGCACCAGCCGCCGGGCGCGAGGAATCGGTGGTGCTGCTCACGGCGTGACACCCTGCCACGACACTGCCGGGCGCCCGCCGGCAAGACGCGCGCCGCTGTTCATGGCTGGCCGAGGATCGCCCGGACCATCGCCGCCACGGCCTCCTCCTGCGCCAGCCCCGCCTCGCGGGTCAGGGCGCGCCAGGTGAAGTAGCCCAGCGCGAGGTGCAGCACCGCCCGCTGCCCCTCGCTGAGCGCCTCGGCCAGAACCTCGCGACAGGCCTGCATCCAGGGAGCGATCCGCAGGCCGACGACCTCCCGCGTGAGGGCATGGTGCTCGGCATCCCGCAGGACGCATCCGGCGAGATCCGCGTTGCGTTCGTACCAGCCGTAGATCGCGCCCAGGCCGGCCCGCAGCCGCGCTTCCCGCGACGCGGCGCTCCGCCATGGCCCAGGGTCCGGCAGCGGGTCGCGTTCCAGCGAGAGGCCGGAACAGGCGAGGTACAGGCTCCGTTCATCGGGGAAGTGGGCATAGAGGGTGTGGCGCTGAACCTTCGCGCGCGCCGCCACCATGCTGATCGAGGTCAGCGCCGGCCCGACGCTGCCGTGGAGCGCGATGGCCGCCTCGACGATGCGCTGACGGGTCTCTGCCTGCCGTTCGGCGCGGCGCCTGAGGGTATAGGGGCGTGTCATCCTGTTTTCACTGCACAAAGATGTATCGTCATTATTGACACGGAATCGATTTGAATGCACCAATGTGTGCGCTCAAAAAATGCCGAGGTCCACTACCCCAGGCTCGCACCCGTCAAGGAGAGAACTCCATGGAACCGCGCATCGATGAGATCGCCGACGGCATCTACCGGCTATCGGTCCGTGTGGACGCGATCGCCCCGCCGGCGGGCTTCACCTTCAACCACTTCCTGGTGCTCGGCGATGAGCCGCTGCTCTTCCACACCGGGCTGCGGCGCATGTTCCCGCTGCTGCGCGAGGCGCTCGGCCGGCTGATGCCGGTGGAGAAGCTGCGCTGGATCACCTTCGGCCACTACGAGGCCGATGAGTGCGGGGCGATGAACGAATGGCTCGCCGTGGCGCCACTTGCCGAGGTGGCGCACGGGCAGACCGGCTGCATGGTCTCGCTGAACGACATGGCCGACCGCGCGCCGCGGGTGCTGCGGGACGGGGAGGTGATCGACCTCGGCCGTGGGAAGCGGGTCCGCTACATCGACACGCCGCACATCCCCCATGGCTGGGACGCGGGCGTTCTCTACGAGGAGGCGTCGGGAACGCTGATGTGCGGGGATCTGTTCACACAGGTCGGGGATGGCCCCGCGCTGACCGGGTCCGACATCGTCGGGCCGGCCATCGCCGCGGAGGACATGTTCAGGTTCTCCAGCCTGCACCCGTCCATGGGCGCGACGATCCGCCGCCTAGCGGAGATCTCGCCGCGGACCCTGGCGCTGATGCACGGCCCGGCCTTCGCGGGTGACGGCGCGGCGGCGCTTCGGGGCCTGGCCGCCAATTATGATGACCGGGTGCGGGCGCTTCTGGCCGCCGCGTAGGAGGCTCTGCCTCCGTGCGCGCGAAGTCTTGGCGCTGGTGATCGGAGAGGGGCGCTGCCCCTCTCCGAGCCTAGCCCCGCCAGGGTGCTGGGCACCCTGGACCGCCGATACCTGGTGTTGGGCATGACTGCCACGCCGGCACGGAGAAGCGCGCGACGGGCACGACGCCCGGGGAGGAATCCCGGGCTTCCGGCGCGGCTCGTCCTTCGTCGCCGCGGAGTTCCAGCCCTGCCCAACGCCAAGTGATGGTTTCCAAAGGCCTTTCGGCCTTTGGTGGGGTGGCCCGGAGGGGCAAGGCCCCTCCGGCCCTCGCGCCTCAGCTCACCGCTCGAGGCACATGGCGACGCCCATGCCGCCGCCGATGCACAGCGTCGCGAGGCCCTTCTTCGCGCCCCGCTTCTGCATCTCGAACAGCAGCGTCGTCAGCACGCGTGCGCCGGAGGCGCCGATCGGGTGCCCCAGCGCGATCGCACCGCCGTTCACGTTGACCTTGGAAGTATCCCAGCCGAGATCCTTGTTCACCGCCAGCGCCTGCGCAGCGAAGGCCTCGTTCGCCTCGATCAGGTCGAGGTCGTCGATCTTCCAGCCCGCCTTGGCCAGCGCCTTGCGCGAGGCCGGGATCGGCCCGGTGCCCATGATGGAGGGATCGACGCCGGCGGTGGCCCAGGAGACGATGCGCGCCATCGGCGTGATGCCGCGCTTGGCCGCTTCCGCCGCCGTCATCACCACCACCGCCGCGGCGCCGTCGTTGATGCCGGAGGCGTTGCCCGCCGTCACCGTGCCGTCCTTGGCGAAGGCCGCGCGCAGCTTCTGCAGCACTTCCATCGTCGTCTCGGGCTTCGGGTATTCGTCGCTCGAGACGACGGTGTCGCCCTTGCGGCCCTTCACCGTCACCGGCGCGATCTCGTCCGCGAAGCGGTTGGCCTTCATCGCCTCGCCCGCCTTGCGCTGGCTGTTGAAGGCGAACTCGTCCTGCTGCTCGCGGGTGATCTGGAACTTCTGCGCCACGTTCTCGGCGGTGTTGCCCATGTGGTAGCCGTGGAAGGCATCCATCAGCCCGTCGCGCAGCATGGTGTCGATGAGCTGCAGGTCGCCCATCTTCTGCCCGGCGCGGAGCTGCTGGGCGTGCGGCGCCTGGGTCATGCTCTCCTGCCCGCCGGCGACCATGATCTTCGCGTCGCCCGCGGCGATCTGCTGGGCCGCGAGGGCCACGGCGCGCAGGCCGGAACCGCAGAGCTGGTTGATGCCGAAGGCGGTGTGCTCGACCGGGATGCCGGCATTCACCGACGCCTGACGCGCCGGGTTCTGTCCGGAGCCGGCGGCCAGGATCTGGCCGAGGATCACCTCGTCCACCTCGCCGCCCTCGACCTTGGCGCGCTCCAGCGCGGCCTTGATCGCGACGGTGCCGAGCGCATGGGCCGGCAGCGAGGCAAAGGCCCCGTTGAAGGAACCGACCGGCGTGCGGGCGGCGGAGGCGATGACGATTTCGGTCATGACTGGTTGTTCTCCCTCGGGGGCATTGCGGCGCAGCATGCGCCCGGGCGGGGGGTGGCTACAAGCGCCGGAGCCATGCGGCGAAGGGTTGCCAGAGCGCCCTTTCCGCCCCGGTCCCGGCGACCATGCCGATATGCCCCCCGGCCGCGACATGCGTGGCCCCCTGCCGCAGCCGGGTGGCGGCGGCGTGGGCTGAGGCCGGCGGCACGATGCGGTCGCGTTCCGGGATGCCGGCGAAGGCGGGGCCCTCCCAGGCTGCCGGGTCCACCACCTGGCCGGCGACTCGCCAGGCCAGGCGGCCGGGCTCGTTCCGCCCGTACCAACCGGCGAGGCATTGCCGGGCGACGGGGGCGGGCAGGGGGATGCCGTCGTTCAGCCAGTCCTCCAGCGCGACGAACAGTTCCGCGCGTTCCGAGCCCGGGTCGAGCCGTGCGAAGGCGCGGAACTTCTGCGCGATGCCGAAGGGGTCGAGCAGCGCGAACAGCGACTGGATGGCGTCCACCGGCAGGGCGCCGGTCGGTTCCATCATGGTTTCGAGGCCCGGCAGCAGGGCGGCGGCGGTCCGGGCGCGCCGCGGCCCGTCCGGCCCGGCGTGGAAGTCCCAGGGCGTCGCGAGCAGCGCCAGCGCCCGCACGCGGTCGGGCCGGCGCAGCGCCGCGGCGAGCGCGAGCAGCCCCCCCATGCAGTAGCCGGAGAGCACGACCGGCCCTGGCGCGGCCGCGAGCGCGCGTTCCAGCCGTCCGGCGACGTAGTCGGTCAGGGTGAAGCCGCGCTCGGCCTCCGCCGGCCAGCCCCAGTCGAGCAGGAGGGTGCGGAAGCCCTGGCCCGGCAGCCAGCGCATGAAGGAGCGCGCCGGCGTCAGATCCAGCACATAGGCGCGGTTCACGAGGGACGGCACGAACAGCACCGTCGGCCCCTCGCCGCCGAAGTCGAGCAGGCGGGATCCGCCTTCGGCCCAGATCGCCGGCGGGTCGGGCGCCTGGCGCTGCCAGGGATGCCGGCGATAGGCGGCGAGTCCTGCGATCATCGCCCGGTCCGCCCGGGCCAGCCGCGTCAGGACGGCGGCGCCGAAAACGTCAGGCCCGTGGCCCGCGGCGGCGAGGGCGGCGAGGATTCTCTCCCTTTCCTTCCGGCCCGCCTTCGAGATCGGCCAGCCGGCGTTCGAGCTCGGCAAGGCGCTCTGCCATGGCGTCCCGGGCAGGCTGCTCGTCGCGGCGAGAGCCCGCATGCCCGCCAGGCCCAGGTGGAGGGGGAGGGGCCGGGGGCCCCGGCGGCGCAGCGGCGCGGTCATGGGAATCGGCCCGGTAGCGCGGCGTCATGGCCGTGGCCGCACGCATCCAGGCAGCGCCAAGCGCAGCCCAGGCGGCCCACTGCTCCGCGAGTTCGGGATCGGCCGCCAGTCCGGCGATCTCGCTCTGCCACAGGGCGATCCAATCCTCCGCAAGGCTGTCGAGATCCTCAGGGTGTTCCATCGGGGCTCCTCGCCGGGGCGGACCATAGCCCCGGCGCGCCGTGGACGGAACGGTGCGGATTGCGTCTTTCGCAGTGCGGCATTGCGCGTGTTAGCATCATCAAAATGGGATCGGGGCAGGGCGGGATGTCGATGACAGGAAGCAAGGCCGCAGGGGCGGGGCAGGGCGACGAGGCGGCGATGCCGCCCGTGGTGGTGAAGAAATACGCCAACCGCCGACTCTACAACACAGAAGCGTCATCCTACGTCACGCTCGACGACCTCGCGAAGATGGTGCGCGAGGGACGGGATTTCGTCGTCTACGACGCCAAGACGGGGGACGACATCACGCGCTCCGTCCTGACGCAGATCATCGTCGAGGAAGAAAGCAAGGGCGGCCAGAACCTGCTGCCCACCGCCTTTCTCCGCCAGCTCATCGGCTATTACGGGGACAATCTGCAGGGGCTGGTCCCGCGCTACCTCGAATTCGCCATGGCATCCTTCGGCCGGCAGCAGGAACAGATGCGTCGCACCATGGAGCAGACCATGGGCGGATTCATGCCCTTCCCGCCCGGCTTCGGGAACCTCGAGGAACTCGGCAAGCAGAATGTCGCGATGATGGAGCGGGCCATGAGCCTCTTCGCGCCCTTTGGGCGGCGGGAGGACGGCAGCGTCGCCCCCGGGGGCGCGGAAGTCGAGGCGCTTCGCGCGGAGATAGATTCGCTTCGGGAGGAACTTACGAAGTTGCGCGGGGGGGCATCGAAGGCGTAGGATTTCATAACGCAGTCGTGATGCGCGTGGTGGTAGAGAATCCGATTTGCTGGTGCACGCGGACGCGGTAGTCTAGGTGGTGACGCCATGATCCTGTCCCCGACCCCCCACACGCACGGCGCCGATCCGGCCGGTGAAGACGAAGCATCGACCCAAAGGGCGAGCTTGGTCGACCATCATGTCGGGGCGCGTATCCGAGAACGGCGGACCATGCTTGGTCTGTCGCAGCAGCAGCTCGCGAAGATGATCGGTGTGACCTATCAGCAGGCGCACAAGTATGAGCGGGGGCTCAACCGCATCTCCGCCGGACGGCTGTTCGAGATTGCGCAGGTGCTCGACGTGCCGGTTGCCTACTTCTTCGAAGGTCTCCAGCCGGGCGCGGAGGCTCAGCCGGTTTCTCCGCGCCAGCGCATGTTCCTTGAACTCGCCCGCAACTTCGCGCTGATCGACAACGACAAGCACCAGGAGGCGTTGAGCCAGATGGCACGCGCCCTGGCCGCGCAGTCCCAGGCGGCGCAGCGCGACCGCGAGGAATAGCCGGCACCGCCGACGGCGAGGCAGGCAAGGCCGCCCGGCTCACGCCCGGCGGCCTTTTTCGTGCCCTGCCGTCCCGGACCTGCAGGGTTTCTGTGCAAAATGGAAAATCTTCGCCCGACTGCGCGTCAATTCATGCCGCGGAGCACACAATCCGTGCAGGCGGTCCTAGGGTCCGCGACGGTGTTTCCGTCAGCGGAGTCCTCGATGAATCCCCCTCTCAGCCGCAGGCGCCTCCTTGGCGGTGGCGCAGCCCTCGGCCTCGCCACGGCACTTCCCTACGACCTTGCCATGGCACAGGCGCCGGGCGGCAATCTGCGCATCGGCATGACCGCCTCTGCCGTGCCGCTGTCCAACGGCATGCCCGACCAGGGCGCCGAAGGGCACCGCTTCATGGGCATCACCATCTACGACCAGCTCGTGCAGTGGGACCTGTCCATGAGCGACCGGCCGGCGCCGCTGCGCCCCGGCCTCGCCACGTCCTGGCGGGTGGATCCGAACAATCCGAAGCGCTGGATCTTCACCCTGCGGGAGGGCGTGAAGTTCCACGACGGCAAGGTCATGACGGCCGAGGACGTGGTCTTCTCCTACAACCGCGCCTTCAAGAACGACGCCCCGGAATTCGACCCGCGCGGGTCCGCCCAGGTGCGCGGCCGCATGCCGACCCTGGTGAACTGGTACGCCGAAGGGCCCAACACCTTCATCATCGAGACGCGCACGGTGGACAGCCTGGTCCCCTATGGCGCGACCTGGACCGGCATCACCCACCGCGCCGCCTGGGAAGCCGCCGGGCGCGACAACGACAAGTTCCTGCAGCAGCCGGTCGGCACCGGGCCGTTCAAGCTCGAGACCTTCAGCATCCGTGAGCGCGCCATCCTGGTGCGCAACCCCGACTACTGGGAGGAGCGGCGCATCCCCAAGGTCGCGCGCCTGACGCTGCTGCCGCTGCCGGAGGCGAATACCCGCGTCGCCGCGCTGCGCTCCAACCAGGTGGACTTCATCGAGGCGCCGCCGCCCGATGCCATCCCCTCCCTGCGCCAGGCGGGGTTCAACATCGTCACCAACCAGTACGGCCACAACTGGACCTGGCACCTCTCGCTGCGCGAGGGCTCGCCCTGGCGCGACGTGCGTGTGCGCCGGGGCGCCAACCTCGCCATCGACCGCACCGGCATGAAGGAGATGCTGGCGGGCACCATGCTGGAAGGCGGCGGCCTGGTGCCGGTCGGCGGGCCATGGAATCCGGTGCGCAGCCCGCGCCTGACCTACGACCAGGCCGGCGCGGGGCGCCTGCTGGCGGAAGCGGGCATCACGCCGCGCACGCCGCTGCGCACCAAGGTCGCCATCTCCTCTTCCGGCTCCGGCCAGATGCAGGTGCTGGCGATGAACGAGGCGCTGCAGCAGCAGCTCAAGGAAGTCGGCATCGAGATCACCTTCGAGGTGTTCGACTGGAACTCGCTGCTCGGCACCTGGCGCGAAGGCGCGGGCGCGGCATCGGTGCGCGGCTGCGATGCGATCAACGTCTCCTACACGGCGCTCGATCCCTTCACGGCCATGGTGCGGCTGCTGAAGTCGGACCTCACGCCGCCGGCCGCGAACAATTGGGGCTACCTGAACGATCCGTCCTACGACGCGATCATCAACCAGGTGTACGAAACCTTCGACCCGGCGGCGCAGGACGCGCTGCTGAAGCAGCTCCATGACAAGGTGCTGGACGACGCGCTGTTCCTGTTCGTGGCGCACGACATGAACCCGCGCGCGATGCACCGGCGCGTGCAGGGGTTCGTGCAGGCGCAGTCGTGGTTCCAGGACCTCACGCCGATCGGCATGGGTGGGTGAGGATGCACCGGAGAGGGGCGCCGCCCCTCTCTGGACCTCACCCCGCCAAAGGCCGAAAGGCCTTTGGAAACCAGGACTTGGTCGGGGAGTGCGGGAGGGGCATGGCGCGCCAGGCTTGCCCGGAGTTCCCGGAAGACTTGAGGGTTCCGAGGGCCTTAAGCCCTCGGCGGGAGGGGTTCGGGGAGGGCAGAGCCCTCCCCGGTCGCTACCCTCGCTCCCCGATCAGCCGCCGCCGGATGCGTCCCGACACGAAGTCGATCGCCGCGACCGTCGCGATCATCAGCAGGATGATGAACGCCACCTCGTCCCAATGCCGCACGCGGATGCGTTCCGCGATCTGCAGCCCGATCCCGCCCGCGCCGACAACGCCGAGGATGGCGGCCGAGCGCGTGTTGCTCTCGAAGAAGTACAGCGCCTGCGCCAGCATCACCGGCGCGACCTGCGGCAGGATGCCGAAGCGGATGGCGGAAAGCCGCCCGCCGCCGGCAGCGACCACGCCTTCGGCCTGCTTCTTCTCCGCATTCTCGATCGCTTCGGCGTAGAGCTTCGCCAGCACGGCGATGTCCGCGGTGAAGATCGCCAGCACGCCCGCCAGCGGCCCGAGGCCGACCGCGCGCACATAGGCGAGCGCCCAGATGAGCTGGTCCACGCCGCGGAACCCGTCCAGCAGGCGGCGCAGCGAGAAGCGGAACAGCAGGCTGGTGACGATGTTGCGGGCGCCGAGGAAGCCGAGCGGCACCGCGACGATCGCCGCCATGCAGGTGCCGAGGAAGGCCATGGCGACGCTCTCCGCCATGCCCTTCAGGATCTCCACCCACAGCTCGCCCGGCGAGGGCGGGATCATCAGCACGATGATGGTGCCGAGGCCCGACAGCCCGTTCCACAGCCGCTGCGGCGTGAAGCCGAACCACCATAGCGCGCCGAGCAGCCAGGCGAGGAACAGCGCCCAGCCTGTCGCGCGGAGCGCGCGCCGCACAGGGCTGTCCCCGAAGGCCGCGGGCATGCGTTCGCGCCACATCGCGACATTCGCGCGCCCGGTCATCGTGCCGCCTCCAGTCGCCCGATGGCGGCGTGGCGCAGGCGTTCCGAGAGCAGGTCGACGCAGGCGACGGTGAGGATGACCAGCAGGACGATGGCGCTGATCTCCTCATAGTAGTTGAAGGAGATCACCTTGTAGAGCTCCTCCCCGATGCCGCCCGCGCCGACGAAGCCGATGACGCTGGCGGAGCGGATGTTCACCTCGAAGCGCAGCAGCAGGTAGGAGAGGAAGTTCGGCAGCACCTGCGGCAGCACGGCGAAGCGGCAGCCATGCCCCCAGGACCCGCCGGCGGCGCGCACTGCCTCCCATGGCTTGAGGTCGGCGTTCTCGATGGCTTCGGCGAACAGCTTGCCGTTGGCGCCGGCGCTGTGCAGCGCGATGGCGAGGATGCCGGCGAGCGGCCCGACGCCGAAGGCCCAGACGAAGATCAGCGCGTAGACGATCTCGGGGACGGTGCGCAGCGCCTCCAGCGTGCGGCGTGCAAGATGGAAGGCCAGTGGCGAGGGCGCGATGTTGCGCGCCGCCGGAAAGGACAGCAGCAGCGCGGCCGCCGAGCCCATCAGCGTCGCCAGCGCCGCCATGTTGGCGGTCTCGAAGATCAGCCAGGCCCATTCGGGCAGGCGGTAGAGCCAGAAGGCGATGGAGCCCTCGGTCTCGGCATCCGCGAACAGCGAAGCCCAGCGCAGGTCGGGCAGGATGCGGGAAAAATACTCGCCGATGCGCGGCAGCCCGGCCCAGAGGGTGGCGGGATGCGCCTCGCTGACCCAGGCGGCGGCGAGCAGGCAGGCGAGCAGGATCGCGGCGCCGAGCGCCGCCTGCACACGCTTCTGGCGCTGCGCGGCGCGGTAGGCTTCCTCCCCGCGGATCACCGCGGGGAGGCCGGTGGAGTAGGCCGCGCTCACGAACGCCGGCGGCGCGCGGCGGCTTCCTCGCGCCGCAGCTCGACGATCAGGTCGAAGGTCTGGTGCGTGACCTCGCGGTAGCCGGTGCCGCCGCCGCGCTCGATCTCGCGGTAGATCGCCGGATGCGCCTTCGGCAGCGCCAGGTGGAAGCGCTTGATGTCCTCCTTGAACGCCGCCGGCAGCGCGGTGCGGGTGGTGAGCGGGCCGTTCGGGATCGGGTCGGAGGTCCAGATCACGCGGAGGTCGGCCATGTTCAGCATGCCCTTGTCGACCATCGCGCGCAGGTTGCCGCGCGAATAGCCCTGCGCGACGTCGCCCTGGCCCGAGGCCCAGGTCACCGCGCCGTCGTACTGGCGCTGCAGCACGGCAACGACGCCCTGCTCATGCCCGCCGGCGAAGCCGGTGCGGGAGAAGTACTGGCCGCTCTCCACACCGATGCCGGCGCGGCGCAGCGCGAAGCGCGGGATCAGGTAGCCGGAGGTGGAGTTCGGGTCGGCCCAGGCAAGCGACTTGCCGCGCATCTGCTCGAGGTTCGTGATGCCGCTATCCGCGCGCACGACGAGCACGGCGACATAGGCGATGGAGCCGTCATTCTCCTCGGCGACCACCAGCGGCTCGACGCCGCCATTGGTGTCGAGCCAGGCGCCGGCATAGCCGGAGGCGCCCATGCTGGCGATCTCGATCTGCCCGGCGGAGAAGGCCTGCAGCACGCCCGCGTAGTCGGAGGCGGGGAAGAGCCGCGTCGGCACGCCGAAGGTGCGCTCGAGCAGCTCGCGATAGGCGCCGAAGCGGCCGAGGCGATCGGCCTCGTTCTCGCCGCCGAGCAGGCCGACGCGGAGCTGCGGCACCTGCTCCGCCCACGGGCGGCGGCCGGCTTCCGGCATGGCGGTGTTCGCGTCGAGGGTGCGGCGCATCTGCTGCTGCGCGATGGCGAAGCCGGGCGCGAGCAGCACGCCGGCGGCGACGCCGGCGAGGGTACGGCGGGTGATCATGGGCGGTTCTCCTGGGTGATCAGGCGGGAACGGCGACGTGGCGGGCCGTGGCGCCGACGGCCTCGGCGGCCTGCTCGGCGAACTCTTCCTCGCTCACGCCGTAGACTTCGCGGATGCGCTTGGCGGTCAGTTCCTCGGGCGGGCCATCGAACACCAGCCGGCCCGCGTTCAGCGCGACGATGCGGTCGCAGTAGTCGCGCGCGGTGGCGAGGTCGTGCAGGTTGACCAGCACGGTGATGCCCTCGCGGTTCACGCCGCGCAGCGCGTCCATGACGATGCGGGAATTGCGCGGGTCGAGGCTGGCGATCGGCTCGTCGGCCAGGATGATGCGCGGTTCCTGCAACAGCGCACGCGCGATGGCGACGCGCTGCTGCTGCCCGCCGGAGAGCGTGTCGGCACGCTGCAGCGCGGTCTCCGCCAGGTCGAAGCGGTCGAGCGCGGCGAGCGCCATGGCGCGCTCCTCCGCCGTGAACATGCGCAGCAGGGAGGTGATCATCGGCCGCCGGTTCAGCCGCCCGACCAGCACGTTGGTCAGCACGTCGAGCCGCTGCACCAGGTTGAACTGCTGGAAGATCATCGCGCAGCGCATGCGCCAGTCGCGCAGCGCCCGGCCGCGCAGCGCGGTGACGTCGGTGCCCTCGAAGCGGATGCGGCCCTCGGAAGGGTCGGTCAGCCGGTTCAGCATGCGCAGCATGGTGGACTTGCCGGCGCCGGAGCGGCCGATGACGCCGACCATCTGGCCGGCGGGAACGCGCAGGCTCACGCCGTCCACGGCTGTCTTGGCGCCGAAGCGGCGCGTCAGACCTTCGATTTCCAGCATGGTTCCAGGGCCTCTCCGTGCTGCGGCGCAGTAGCAGCGGGGCGTGACTCCCCGATGACACACGCATGACAGGACGGTTGCGGCGCCGGTTGTCGTAGGGCGGGGCAGGCGGCACCATGGCCGGCAAGAAACCTTTGGAGGAACGACCGTGATCGCTCGTCGCCCGCTGCTTGCGGCCCCTTTCGCGCTGCCCGCCCTGGCGCGCGGCGCCGCCGCGCAGGACACCTGGCCGAACCGCGCCGTCACCGTGCTGCTCGGCTACCCGCCTGGCGGGGTGACCGATTTCGGCGCCCGCGCGGTGTGCGAGCGCATGGGCCGCACGCTCGGCCAGAGCCTGGTGGTGGAGAACCGCCCCGGCGCCGCGACCGCGGTGGCGAACAGCGCGGCCGCGCAGGCGCGCCCGGATGGCTACACGCTGCTGATGGGCACCTCCACGCTCGCCATCAACCCGGCGCTGCAGCCGAACCTGACGCCGAAGGATCCGCGCAGCGAGCTGACGCCGATCGGCACCGTGTTCCGCACCGCCTTCGTGCTGCATGTGCATCCCTCCCTGCCGGTGCGCAGCACGGCGGAGCTGATCGCCTATGCCAAGGCGAATCCCGGCAAGCTGAATTTCGGTTCATCCGGCACGGGCGCGGTGAACCACCTGTGCTTCGAGCTGTTCCGCGCCCGCGCGGGGATCGATGCGGTGCACGTGCCCTATCGCGGCGGTGCGGCGGCGCTGATCGACCTGCGCACCAACCGCATCCAGGCGATGTTCAGCGCGGCGCAGGAAGCACTGCCGGCGCTGCGCGAAGGTGCGACCCGCGGACTCGCGGTGTCGTCGAAGGACCGCATGACGGTGCTGCCGGAACTGCCGCCGGTCGCTGCCGCGCTGCCGGATTTCGACGGTGTGTTCTGGCAGGGGTTGTTCGGCCCCGCGGGCCTGCCGGCGGCGATCGTCGCGCGCGCCGGCGCCGCGTTGCGTGACGCGACCACCGATCCCGTGCTTGTCGCGCGCATGGCGGAACAGGGCGTGGCGCTCACTCCCGGCGATGCGGAGGCGCTGCGCCGCATGCTGGCGGAGGAGACCGAGATGTGGGGCCGACTCATCCGCGAGCAGAACATCCGGCCGGAGTGAGCGCGGCGGTGGCCCGCCTCTTGCAGTTTCCGATCGTGACGGGCGGCGTCCTGCCGCCCTGCGTATCTGGGAGACTGCGAAATGAGCAGGTTCGGGCGGCTTTCCGCCTATGCCCTGGGCGCGGCGCTGTTCGCCGCGTCCGCCGCCGCGCAGGCGCAGCAGCCGCGCACGCTGCGCATCGCCATGACCGCCGCCGATGTGCCCACCACGTCCGGCATGCCGAACAACGGCTACGAGGGCATGCGCTTCCTCGGCTACCCGATCTTCGAGCCGCTGGTGCAGTGGGATCTCTCGCGCGCCGATCGTCCGGCGGATATCCGCGACGGCCTCGCCGAACGCTGGGAGCAGGATTCCGCCAACCCGAAGCTGTGGCGCTTCCACCTGCGCCGCGGCGTGAAGTTCCATGACGGCACCGCGTTCAACGCCGATGCGGTGATCTGGAACTTCGACCGCTTCTTCCGCAACGACAGCCCGCAATTCGACCCGACCGGCAGCGCCATCACGCGCGGCCGCATCCCGGTGCTGGCGGCCTACCGGAAGATCGACGAATTCACCGTCGAGATCGAGACGACGCGGCCGGTGTCCTACTGGCCATATCTGATGACGCTGGTCCTGATGACCTCGCCCAACTCCTTCGAGCAGGGCGGGCGCGAATGGCCGCGCGTCGCGGCGTTGCCGCCGGCGGGCACCGGGCCGTTCCGGCTGACGCGCTTCGTGCCGCGGCAATCGGCCGAGCTCGGGCGCAATGCCGAGTACTGGCAGGAATCGCGCCGGCCGCGCCTCGATCGCGTGGTGCTGCTGCCGATGCCGGAGGCGACGACGCGCCTCGCCGCGCTGCGTTCCGGCCAGGTGGACTGGATCGAGGTGCCGCCGCCCGATGCGATTCAGTCGCTGCGCCAGGCCGGCTTCAACGTGGTGACGAATTCCTACCCGCATGTCTGGCCGTGGGTCTTCGCCGTGGGCCGCGCCTCGAGCCCGGTTGCCGATGCGCGCGTGCGGCAGGGGCTCAACTATTGCTTCGACCGTGACGGCATGGTCGCGATGCTGAACGGCACGGCGGAACCTTCCGTCGGCTTCTTCAATGCGAATGATCCGCGCTTCGGCAGCCCGCAGAACCGCTATCGCCTGGACCCGGCGCGCGGCCGCGCCCTGCTGGCCGAGGCGGGCTTCACCGCGCAGAATCCGCTGCGCGTCAAGATCGCCATCTCGCCCTCCGGTTCCGGCCAGATGCTGCCGTTGCCGATGAACGAGTTCCTCCAGCAGTCGATGAAGGAGAATTGCGGCGTCGACGTCTCCTTCGAGGTGGTGGAGTGGAACACGCTGCTCGGGTCCCAGCGCGTCGCGCCGGACCAGCCGCAATGGCTGGGCGCGGATGCGGCGAATGTCTCGCTGGTCTCCTCGGACCCGTCGCAGATGGCGCGGTGGTTCCTGTCATCGAACTTCTCCCCGCGCGGGTCGAATTCCGGCCATTGGCGCGATGCGCAGTTCGACGCGGCGATGACCGAGCTCGAGACCGCGACCGACCCGGCGCGCATCCTGCAACTCACGCGTACGGCGCATGAGCGGCTGGTGGATGGCGCGCCCTGGCTGTGGATCGTGCATGACCTCAACCCGCGAGCGATGAGCCGGCGGGTGCGCGGCTTCACCTCCGCCCAGTCCTGGTTCCAGGACCTGACGACGGTCGAGGTGCAGTAGGCCCGGCGCGGTTCTTGCTCGCCCCGTGGCGAGGGCGGCCGTGCGAGGCCCGCCCCCGTCACGGGGAGATCGAGAAATGAGCAGCTTCCGGCGGCTTTCCGCCTATCTGCTGGGCGCGGCGATGATGGCCGCCTCCAGCACCGCGCTGGCGCAGCAGCCGCGTACCTTGCGCATCGCCATGACCGCCTCGGACGTGCCCACCACCACGGGCATGCCGAACAACGGCTTCGAAGGCATGCGCTTCCTCGGCTATCCGATCTTCGAGGCGCTGACGCTCTGGGACCTCTCGGATGCCTCGAAGCCCGCGGGCTTGCGGCCGGGGCTCGCCGAACGCTGGGAACAGGACCCCAGCGACCCGAAGGTCTGGCGGTTCCACCTCCGCCGCGGCGTGACCTTCCACGACGGCACGCCGTTCAACGCGGATGCGGTCATCTGGAACCTCGATCGCTACTTCCGCAACGAGGCACCGCAGTTCGAGCCGGGCGGCAGCGGCATCTCCCGCGCGCGCGTCACCATCCTCGGCGCCTACCGCAAGATCGACGACATGACGGTGGAGATGACGACGACGCGCGTCGCCTCCTACTTCCCCTACATGGTCGTCTATCTGCTGATGACCTCGCCGCAGTCCTGGGAGACGGCGGGCCGGGACTGGGGGCGCGTCGCCGCGCTGCCGCCGGCCGGCACCGGGCCGTTCCGGCTGTCCCGCTTCGTGCCGAGGCAATCGGCGGAGCTGTCCCGCCATGACGGCTATTGGGACACGGGCCGCCGCGCGCGGCTCGACCGCATCCTGCTGCTGCCGATGCCGGAGGCGAATACGCGCCTCGCCGCGCTGCGCTCGGGCCAGGTGGACTGGATCGAGGTGCCGCCGCCCGATGCCATCCCCTCCCTGCGCGCGGCAGGCTTCAACGTGACCACCGGCTCCTACCCGCATGTCTGGCCATGGTTCTTCCAGATGAACGGGGAGAACACGCCCTTCCGCGACGTGCGCGTGCGGCAGGGGCTGAACTATTGCGTCGATCGCGACGGGTTGGTGCAGTTGCTGAACGGCACGGCGGAACCTTCGGTCGGTTGGCTGAAGCCCACCGATCCGGCCTTCGGCAGCCCGCAGAACCGCTACGGCTTCGACGCGGCGCGCGGACGCGCCCTGCTGGCCGAGGCCGGATTCAATGCGCAGCGGCCGCTGCGCTTCCGGGTGATGATCTCGACCTCCGGCTCCGGCCAGATGCTGCCGCTGCCGATGAACGAGTATCTTCAGCAGAACCTCCGGGAGGCCTGCGGCGTGCAGGTCGATTTCGAAGTGACGGACTGGTCGAACCTGCTGGTGGCGACGCGCAGCGCGGCTAATTCGCCGGTGGTGGCGAATGTGCAGTCGCTGAATCCGTCCTCGCCGTCCTCCGACCCTTCGGTGATGGCGCGGTACTTCCTGCGCGCCTTCGCCCCGCCCAACGGCTTCAACTGGGCGGGCTTCAGCGACGACGCCTTCGAGGCGGCCTTCTCGAGGCTCGAGGTCGCGCGCACCCCGGCCGAGGCGGCAGCCGCCTACGCCGAGGCGCATGCGCGCGTGGTGGACAACCCGCCCTGGCTCTTCATCGTGCACGACCTGAACCCGCGCGCGATGAGCCGGCGGGTGACCGGCTTCACCTCGGTGCAGTCCTGGTTCCAGGACCTGGTGCCGGTGAATCTTCAGTAGGCCCTTGGCGCCGGCGCACGCATCCGGGCGCCTGGCATAGGCGCCATCGGTCGGTGCGCCCGCGCGGAGTACGCGGTCGCGCGTCGCGCCCCCGGCCCGAGGCTGTGCCGCGGGCCGCATGTGCAGATGGGTGAGGTGGGATCGGCCTCCTTCCCCTGAGGTGCAGAGCGGGACATCCTCCGCACATCCTCAGAGGAGACACCGCCGATGATCGTCGACCTGCGCATCTACACCTGCCTGCCGAACCGCGTGGCGGAATTCGTCGAGCTCTACGAGAAGATGGGCTGGCCTTTGCAGCAGAAGCACCTCGGCAACTGCGTCGGCTGGTACACCACCATCGAGGGCTCGCTGAACACCATCGTCCACATGTGGGGCTACGAGGACCAGGCGGACCGTGAGCGGCGCCGCGCCGCGATGGCCGCGGACCCGGGCTGGGGCGCGTACCTGGCGGAAGTCGCGAAGCGGGGGATCCTCATCAAGATGGAGAACCGCATCGTGAAGCCGGCGCCGTTCTTTGCGGCGTTGAAGAGGTGAAAGGCGGGGGGAGAAGGGAACTCCTCCCCCGACCTTCACCTTCCGACCAGCACCAGCACGACCCCGGCCACCACCGCCAGCGCCCCGATCACGTCGCTGCGCCTCATCCTCTCCTTCAGGAAGAAGCGGCTGAACAGCAGCGTGAACAGGATCTCGACCTGCCCCACCGCGCGCACCAGCGCGACCGGCGCGTAGGCGAAGCCGGTGAACCAGCAGGCCGATCCCATCGCTGAGAGCGCGCCGACCTGTGCCGAGGACCGCCAGGTACGGAACAGGGCGGGGATCGAGGACCGCTCCGTCGCCAGCAGCCAGCCACCCTGCATCGCAGTCTGCATCAGGTTGATGACGACGAGGGTTTCCAGCGCGCGCAGCGTCGCATCCGGCCCGTCCAGCGTCTGCGTCGCCGCACGGATCGCGAGCGCGCAGAGCGCGAACGCAAGGCCCGCGCCGAGGCCGTAGATCGCCGCCGGCTGTACCGTGGCGGCGAGCACCTCGCGGAAGGACGACACGCGCCCGGCCAGCGAGAGATACAGCGTCCCGCCCACCGACACGGCGATGCCGAGCCAGGCGAGCGGCGCGAAGGATTCGCCCAGGAAGATCAGCGCGATGAACGCCGCCTGCACCGCCTCCGTCTTGGAATAGGCGGTGCCGACCGCGAAGCCGCGATGGCCGAAGGACATGATCAGCAGGTTGGTGCCGATGATCTGCCCGAAGCCGCCGAGCGCGCAGTAGAGCGCATAGATCCAGGATGGCGAGGACAGCGCCCCGCCGAACAGTGTCAGATAGAGCGTGACCAGCAGCATGCCGACCGGCACGCCGTAGAGGTAGCGCACCACCGCGGCCGCATTGACCGAAAGCTGCCCGCGCAGCTTCTGCTGCAGCGCCGTGCGCCAGGTCTGGAACAGTCCGGCGAGGAGAGTCGCCCCGACCCAGATCGGCATCAGCCAAGCCTCGGGTCGAGCCAGGGCTGCGGCATGGGCTGCCAGGGCGTCAGCCGCGCGGCGGCTTCCTCCAGCGCGTTGCCGAGGCCGGGCGCCGCCGTCAGCGTCGCCCTGCCGCGCGCGAAGCGCAGGTCGTGGCCGGTGACCAGGGTGAAGAAGCGGTCGGTCTCGCCGAACTGCACCTCGAGCGGCAGCAGGTTCGGGATGGTCGCGCAGAGATGCACGGAATGTGCGTGGCAGACCGGGCCCGTCGGGTTGTGCGGCGCGATCTCCACCCCGGCGGTCTGGGCGAGGGCGGCGATGCGGCGGATCTCCTCATGCCCGCCGGCGTATTTGATGTCGGGCATCAGCACGTCGTAGCAGCCTGCCTCGATGATGCTGCGGTAGGCGCCGAGGCCGGCAAGCGTCTCCGCGCCCGCCAGCCGCATGCCGCGGTCATTGGCCATGGAGCGCAGGCGACGGATCCCGGCGTGGTTGGCCTCGCTGACCGGGCATTCCAGCCAGAACAGCGCGAGCGGTGCGACGTCCTGCACCAGCCGCGCGGCACCGCCGGGGGAGAAGCGCCAATGCGCATCGACCATGATGTCGATGTCGCGCCCGACCGCGTCGCGCACCGCGGCGATGCGGGCGAGGCCTTCGGCATAGGCGGCGCGCAGGGCAGCATCGGCGGCGTCCTCCCACACGAAGGGCTCGAAGGGCGCGAGCTTCACGGCGCGGAAGCCCTCCGCCACCGCGCGTTGCGCCGCGGCGGCGAAGCCTTCCGGCGTGCGCGGGTTCGCGCCGCGGTTGATGTTGGCGTAGAGCGGCACCGCATCGCGCAGCGCGCCGCCGAGCAGCGCATGGACCGGCCGCCCGGCCTCCTGCCCCGCCAGGTCCCACAGCGCCTGTTCGAAGGCCGAGAGCACCGCGTGTGCGACCAGCCCGCCCGGCGCATGCGGGATCAGCCGCGCGATCCGGTTGCGCAGGCGGGCATCCTCGCCGACGAGGTTCGCGGCGAGCCGCGCCGCCTCCGCTTCCAGCAACGCTTCCTGGTTGGCGAGCGTGCACTCGCCCGTGCCGGTGCGGCCGCACTCCGTGCGCACCAGCAGGAAGGACCAGTTGGTCTTGGGCGTGACGTTGACGCCAAGGAATTCGACCGATGCGATCTTCATCTACTGCGCCGTGATGTTCGCGGCCTGGGCCAGGCGCTTCCACTGCGCGATGTCGCGCTCGATGCGGCTCTGGAATTCGGCCGGGGAGGAGACGACCAGCGTGCCGCCGATCAGCCGGATGCGGTCCCGCAGCGCGGTGTTGTCGCGCAGCTTCACCAGCTCCGCATGCAGCCGGTCGAGGATCGGCGCCGGCGTGCCCTTGGGCGCCAACAGCCCATTCCAGGCGACGGTCTCGAAGTTCGGCAACCCGCTCTCATGCACGGTCGGTGTCTCGGGCAGCTCCGCCATGCGGGTCAGCGAGCTCACGGCCAGCAGCTTCACCTCCCCGCTGCGGACCTGCGGCATGACGTTCACCAGATTGGCGAAGGCGAGCGGCGCTTCCCCCGCGACCACCGCCTGCACCAGGGCCGAGGCGCCGCGATAGGGCACGTGGATGATGTCGAGCCCCGCCTGGTTCTTGAACAGCTCCATGTTCATGTGCGCGGAGGAGCCGACGCCGGCCGAGGCGTAGTTCAGCCCGCCGGGCCGTGCGCGCGCTGCGGCGATCAGCTCCGCCACGCTTGTCACCGGCAGCGCGCGCGGATTCACGATCAGCGCATTCGGCCCGACCACCAGCAGCGCGATGGGATCGAAGGCGGTGGCGAGGTCGTAGGGCAGGTCGCGGTAGATCGCCGCGTTGATGCCGTTGGAGCCGGCATTGCCGAGCAGGAAGGTGGTGCCGTCCGGCGCCGAACGGAATGCTGCTTCCACGCCGATGCGCCCGCCGGCGCCGGCGCGGTTGTCGACGACGAAGGGCTGGCCGAGGCTGGCTTCGAGCAGCGGTGCGATCAGCCGCGCCGTGGTGTCGTTCCCGGCGCCGGCGGCGTCGGGAAGGATGAGGCGCACCGGTCGCGTTGGCCAGGGCGCCTGCGCGAAGGCGGGTCGCATGGCGCAAGCGGCGGCCGCGGCCGCGATCAGGGTGCGGCGGTTGTGCATGGCGGGCTCCTCCGGAGGCGCCGCAGCGTGGCCCGAAGCCGCGCCGGCATCAACGGCAGGTGCGGCCCTCGCCAGGGTCCTGTGCGGTCATGGCTGCCATGCCGGATTGCGCGGGCATGGCCCCGCTGCCGTGGATCGCGTTCCTGCGCGTCGCGGCGTCCTCGTTGGAGAGGACGCCGCGCGCGCGCATCGGGATCGCGCCGCCGTGCCCTCAACCGGCGTCGAGCTGCAGGCCTTCCTTGCGGATGACCTCCCCCCACTTCGCGATCTCGCTGCGCACGAAGACGGCGAAGGCGTCCGGATTGCCGGGCATGCCGACGCCGCCGAGTTCGGCGAAGCGGCGCCGGGTGTCGGGCAGGGCGAGCAGGGCCATCACCTCGGCGTTCAGGCTGTTCACGATCTCGGACGGCAGCGCGGCCGGGCCGAACAGGCCGAACCAGGTGTTGACGTCGTAGGCCGCGAGTTCGGGCATGGTCTCCCGCATCGCCGGCACCTCGGGCAGCAGCGCGTGGCGCTCCGCGCTGGTGACCGCGAGCGCCCGCACGCGACCGGCCTGGATGTGGCCGATGATGCCGGTCAGGTTGTCGATCAGGAAGGCGACATTGCCGGCCAGGATCTCGATCTGCGCCGGGGCGGACCCGCGCAGCGGCACGTGGATCGCCTCCGCCCCCAGCATCTGCAGCATCAGCACCGGCGAGAGGTGCGTCGACTGCCCGACGCCGGTCGAGGCATAGGGGATGCGCCCCGGCTGGGCGCGCAGCAGCGCCGCGAGTTCCGCCACTGTGCGCGCCGGCACGGAGGGGTTCACCACCAGCACGTTCGGCCCGCGGATGGTGCCTGCGATGGGCGCGATCTGGTCGGCGCGGTAGGGCAGGTTGCGGAACAGCGAGTAGGCGATGGATTGCGGCCCGATATTGCCGAGCATCAGCGTCGTGCCATCCGGCCGCGCGCGCACCATCTCGAGCGTGCCGATGGTGCCGCCGGCGCCGGCGCGGTTCTCGACCACGACCGGCGTGCCCCATTTCGCCTGCAGGTGCTGCGCGAGCAATCGCGCCATGATGTCGGTCGTGCCGCCCGCCGCGGCGGGGACGATGATGCGGACCTGCCCGGCGGGCCGCCAGGCTTGCGCCCGTCCGGGCGACGACACGGCAATCAGCGGCGCGGCGATTGCCGCACGGCGCGTGAACGCGACCATCTCATTTCCTCCCAGGTATCGTTTCCCCGGGGGCGAGCATGGCGCGGCGGTGCCCGGCGGGAAAGGTGCCGGGCGCGGTATGCGTCAGGTGGCGTCCATCTGCAGGCCCTCGCGCCGGATGACGCCACCCCATTTGGCGATCTCCGCACGGACGAAGGCCGCGAAGTCCTCGGCGCTGCCGGGGGCGGGGACGCCGCCCATCTGGGCGAAGCGCGCCTGGGTGTCGGGCATGGCGAGCAGCGCCTGCACCTCGGCATTCACGCTGCGGATGATCTCGGCCGACGCGCCCGCCGGCATGAACAGGCCGAACCAGGTCGAGACGTCATAGGCGGCGAGCTCGGGCATGGTCTCCCGGATGGCGGGCAGGTCCGGAAGCTGCGGGCTGCGGTCGGCGCTGGTGACGCCGAGGCCGCGCAGCCGCCCGGAGCGGATGTGGTCGATCGAGGTGGTCAGGTTGTCGAAGGCGAATTGCACATTGCCGGCGACCAGGTCGATCAGCAGCGGGCCGGCGCCGCGGAAATGCACCGCCTCCGCCTGGGTGCCGGCGAGCTGGTTGAACCACACGCCGGACAGGTGCGGCGACTGCCCCATGCCCGAGGTGCCGTAGGAGGCGCGCGACCCTTCGCCCTTCAGCCAGGCGACGAACTCGGGCACCGTCCGCGCCGGCACCGACGGGTGCACCACCAACACGTTCGGGCCGCGGATGACGTTGGCGACGGGCGCCAGGCTGTCCGGCCGGTACTGCAGGTTGCGGAACAAGGAATAGCCGATGGCCTGCGGGCCGATGTTGCCCATCAGCATGTGGCGGCCATCGGCGGCGGCGCGGACGATTTCCATGGTGCCGATGGTGCCGCCGCCGCCGGAGCGGTTCTCGACCACCACCGGCGTGCCCCACTTCGTCTGCAGGTGCTGCGCCAGCAGGCGCGCCATGATGTCGGTGGTGCCGCCCGGCGCGGCGGGCACGACGATGCGGCTCTGCTGGCCGGGGCGCCAGCCCTGGGCGTGGGCCGCGGCGGGGACGGCGACGGGCAGCGCCAGCGCAGCGCGGCGTGAAAGGACGATCATGGGGATCCCTCCGATGGTTGGCGCGCTTATCGCGCGTCTGCGCGGTGCCGTCACGCCCCGGTGCGGCCAGTGGCGAGCCGCGCCACCGCGACGAAGGACCGCGGGCCGTCCGGCGCGCCCGCCAGATAGGCACGGCGGGCGAGCGCCTCGACGCGCGGGGCGCGCTCCACCGGCAGCGTTGCCACATAGGCGCCGGCGATGCCCTGGCCGCCTTCCGCCCAGGGGCCCCACCAATCGGCGAAGGATGAAAATTCCTGCCGGATGGCGATGTCGCGCTCGGCGACGTCGTTGAGCCCCGTGCCGGCGAGCAGCGCCGAGAGCCGCCCCGGCGTGCCGACCGGATCGGACCAATAGCGGGCGCGGAATGCCTCTCCGTCGGGCTCGGTCGCGGCGATGCTGTCGGCGAAGGCGCGCAGGAAGGGGAAGCCGCCGGTGAAGTCCCACATCGCCGCGGCGACCAGGCCGCCGGGCTTCACCACCCGCGCCATCTCGGCGACCGCCGCGGCGCGGTCCGGCACGAATTGCAGCACGAGGTGGGAGAGCGCGACGTCGTAGGTCGCGGCCGGAAATTCAAGCGCCGTGACGTCGCCGGCGCGGAAGGTGGCAACCGGCACGCGGCGGCGGGCTTCGGCGAGGAAGGGCTCGCTGAGGTCGATGCCGGTGATGCGTGCGGCCGGGTCGCGCGCCGCGATCGCCTCGGCGAGCGCGCCGGTGCCGCAACCGGCGTCCAGCACCGCCGCGCCGCGCGGCAGCGCCAGCGCGTCGAGCACCGCGTCGGCGAGCTTGCGGCTCCAGCGCCCCATGCTGCGCTCATAGGCTTCGGCGCTGGTAGCGACGTAGGCCGCCATGGGCGACGCCTAGCCTTCCATCCGGTAGCGGAAGTCGCAGTGGGTGGCGCCGCCCATGATGGTCTGGGTGCGTTCAAGCTTGAGCTTCGGGTCGTAGCCTTCGCAGAAGGCGCCGTCGCGGTTGCAGGAGAGCACGGCGCCAAGCTCGGCGAGGCCCATCTCCCGGTACATCTCGGCGTAGCGGCAGCGGGTGACGTTGAAGTCGTAATGCGTCGCGTCCTTGCGCAGGGTCTCGATGCGCAGCGCGTCGCCCTTGGTCCAGAGCGGTTGCAGGGCGATGAAGTGTTCGAGACTGGGCTGGCCGCCGGGGCCTTCCTTCGCCATCTCGGCCGCAGTCTGCTTCGCCAGCTTGACCACGGCGCGCGAAAGGATGGCCTTCGCCCGCGCCTCGCCGAGTTCGGCCTTCATCTCCTCGTAGATTCCCCTGGCGAAGGCGGCCTCGATGCGCCGCTGCTCCAGGATGCCCAGGCGGTCCTCGGCCATGACAGCAACTCCCCCGACGTCGGTGACGCCGGGGAGCCTATCGCGCGGCTGCCGGTGCGGCGAGCGGACTACTGCGCGTAGAGACCCGAATTCGTCACGATGATGCGGCTGGCGCGGCAGATGTCGACGCGGCGGAGTTCCGCGGCGCGGCCGTTCGCGTAGACGACGCGGAAATCGTAGGCGCCCGCATTGGCGGCCCGGTAGTTCCACACGCGGCCGGGCGGCAGCACGTTCTGGCCGAGCTGGTCAGGGCCCCAGTTGTTGATGCTGGAATGGCTGAAGAAGAGCTGCATCACCGTCAGCGAGGAGTTGTTCACCACCTGGAAGCGCGTATCGCAGGCGACCGGCGCCGGGGCGACATAGGTCGGCTGCGGCACGTAGACCGTCTGCGGCGCGCAGGCCGCGACAGCAGTGGCGCCGGCCAGGGCAGAGAGGGCGAGCAACTTGCGACGGAACATCTCGAGCGGTCTCCCGGAAGCATGAGGCGCGCCCCCGGCCCGCCCGCGTTTCGATAACGCGACGGTATTGAGGGAAAGGGACAGGTGCAAGATTGCACGGGCTTGCGGAATGCCGCCGTCACGTGGTGCTCTGAACCGTTTCCGACGCGGAGATCCGACACATGACCTTCGGCCAGTGGTTCAGCTTCCGCGGCCGGATCGGCCGCAAGGTCTTCTGGCTCGGCTACGTGCTGCCGCTGTTCCTCGCCAGCCTGGTGGCGGCCGTGCTGGATGCGGCGATCGGCCTGGCACCCACCGGCGATGCCATGCCGGTCGATGCCGCGACGATGGGGCCGTTCAGCGCCGTCGTGTCGCTGCTCTCGATCTGGCCGTCCCTCGCGGGCACGATCAAGCGGCTGCATGACCGCGACCGGTCCGGCTGGTGGATCGGGGCCTTCTATCTGCTGGCCATCGTGGTCGGGGCGGTCGCCGGCGTGATGGCGGCGACCATGCCCTATTCGCCCGAGGCGATGGCCGTGCCGCTCATCGTGGGCGGCCTGCTGGTGCTCGGCTTCGCGCTGTGGCTGCTGGTCGAGACCGGCTTCCTGCGCGGCACGGCGGGCCCGAACCGCTTCGGGCCGGATCCGCTCGGCGGGCAGGGGATGGCGCAGTGGCAGCAGCAGCCGGCCCCGGGCTGGCAGCAGCAGCCGCAACAGTGGCAGCAGCCGCAATGGACGCCGCCGCAGGGGCAGGGCGGCTACCCGCCGCAGGGATGGCAGCCGCCGCCCCAGCAGGGCTATCCGCCGCCGCAGCAGGGGTATCCACCGCCGCAGCAGGGGTACGGCGCGCCGCCGCCGGGCTACGGGCAGCCGCCGCCGGGTTACGGCCAGCCGCCGCAGCCGCCTCCGGGCCAATGGGGCGGGCCGGGGCAGGGCGGCAGCGTGCCGCCGGTTCGGCGGGACTGATTCCCGGCCAGCGTTTCATCCGTGATTAGGGATCGAAGTGCTGGTGCCGCGAGGGCTCGCCCCGCCGGCCCTGCCCGCCATGCCGCTGGGCGCCGGGGCTTGGCCCGGAACGCGTCGTGCACGGGACCGGCAGGGATCCGCCTGCTCTCCGCCGTTCAGAGGGGCGGCCGCGCCGGTGCCGTCAGGCCGGATCCACCGGCGCCGCCGGCACGCCGGCGGCCTCGATGACCGCGCCGGCCTGCAGCAGCAGGTCCTCGCGGTAGCGCCCGGCAAGAAGTTGCACGCCGACCGGCGTGCGGCCCACCAGCCCGGTCGTCACCGCCAGCCCCGGCAGGCCCATCAGCGGCAATCCGACCTGGGTGAGCTGTGCGTCCATGATGCGGCGAAAGGCTTCGGGGCTTTCGACATCCTCCTGGTCGCGGAAGGGCAACTCGCCCGAGACCGGCGTGATGGCGATGGGGAAGCGCTCGAAGAACTCCATCCAGAGCCGCACGAAATAGGCGCGCTTCTGCAGCCCGTCCATGAAGGCGTTGAGGTCGGGGGCGGGGCAGAGCGCCTCCATCTGCGCGAAAACGAAGGTCGCATCGGGGTCGGCTTCCCGGTGCAGCGCCGCGTTCAGCCCGCGGCGGGATTCCGCGAGCCACAGCATCGCCTGCAGCGCCGCCGGCTCGCGCAGCGGCGGGGTGTCGGCTTCCTCGATGGTCCAGCCGGCGGCCTCCAGGCGCTTCGCCGCATCGCGCAGCGCGGCCTCGATGGCGGGCTGCACCTCCATGCCGTCGGGGCGGATGCAGAGCGCGGCGCGCTTCGGCATCGGCGGGCCTTCCAGCGGCACGCCGGCCCACCAGGGGTCGCGGATGTCGCGCGCCGCCATCGCGGCGAAGGCGAGGCCGACATCGGCGATGGTGCGCGCGATCGGGCCGGAGACAGCCATGACCTGCCCGCCCACATGGCGTTCGGCGCCGGAGGGATTCCAGGCCGGAATGCGCCCGAGCGTCGGCCGCAGCCCGTGCACGCCGCAGGCATAGGCGGGGTAGCGGATGGACCCGCCGATATCGGTGCCGTGACCGATCGCACCGATGCCCGCCGCCACCGCCGCCGCGGCGCCGCCCGAGGAGCCGCCTGGCGTGATCGACGGATCGCGCGGATTCTTCGTGTGCCCGTGCAGGGAATTGCGCGTGAACCAGCGCAGCGAGAAGGCCGGCGTGTTGGTCCGCCCGAGCAGCACCGCGCCGGCGCGGCGCAGGTTCGCGACGACCGGATTGTCCACCGTCGCCATCAGGTCCTGCTGGAGGCGCAGCCCGTTGGTGGTGGCGTAGCCGGCCTGGTCCGCGTTGACCTTGATGGTGACGGGCACGCCGGCAAGCGGGCCGGGATCCTCCCCGCGCGCGAGGGCTGCGTCCACCGCGGCGGCCTGGGCGAGAACGTCCTCCGGCCGGTGGTCCACCACGGCGTTGATGCGCGGATTCACCGCATCGAGGCGGATGAGGGCATCCTTCGCGGCCTCGGTGGCGGAGATCTGCTTCGTGCGGATGCGGACGGCAAGGTCGGTGGCGGGCAGGCGCCAGAGGTCGGTCATCAGCGGGTTCCGGTGCGACAGGCATCGATGGTCCCGCGCGGGGGCGGTGCGGTCAACGTCGCGACGGGCGGAGGGGCGGCCGCGCGCGAAACCAGGACTCCGATGCCGGGTCAGCCGAAAGGCTGGCCGGTATCAGAGAAACCCGCCTGACTGCCGCTTCCACAGCTGCGCATAGGTGCCGTCGCGCTGCAGCAGCGCGGCGTGGCTGCCCTGTTCGACGACGCGGCCGTGTTCCAGCACCACCAGCCGGTCCATGCTGGCGAGCGTGGACAGGCGATGCGCGATGGCGATCACCGTCTTGCCTTCCATCAGCCCGGCGAGCTGTTCCTGGATCGCCGCTTCCACCTCGGAATCGAGCGCGCTGGTGGCTTCGTCCAGCACCAGGATCGGCGCATCCTTCAGCAGCACGCGGGCGATCGCGATGCGCTGGCGCTGGCCGCCGGAAAGCTTCACGCCACGCTCGCCGACATGGGCGTCGTAGCCGGCGCGGCCGCGCCAGTCGGCGAGTTCGGCGATGAAGTCGTGCGCGGCGGCGCGTCGGGCTGCGGCGATGATCTCGGCTTCGGTGGCGGAGGGGCGGCCGTAGCGGATGTTGTCGCGGATGGAGCGGTGCAGCAGCGCCGTGTCCTGCGTGACGACGCCGATCGCGGCGCGAAGGCTTTCCTGCTCGACGGTCGCGATGTCCTGCCCGTCGATGGTGATGCGCCCTGCCTCCGGGGCGAAGAAGCGCAGCAGCAGGTTCATCGCCGTGGTCTTGCCTGCGCCGGAATGACCGACCAGGCCGACCCGCTCACCGGGCGCGATGGCGAGGTCGAAGCCGTTGAGCACGCCGCGTTCCTGGCCGTAGCCGAAATGCACGTCCTCGAAGCGGATCTCGCCTCGCGTCACGATCAGCGGCTTCGCACCCGGCGGGTCGGGCGCGGTGGGCGGCACGGCGATGCTGCCGGTCGCTTCCTGCACCACGCCGACATTCTCGAAGATGCCGGTGACGTTGAAGGCGACCCAGCCGGAGATGTTGGCGATCTGCCAGCCCATCGGCAGCGCGGCGGCAACCGTGCCGATGCCGATCTCGCCCTTCTGCCACAGCCAGATGGAGACGGTGCCGAGCGCGGTCAGCAGCAGCGCGTTCAGCGTGCTGAGCACCAGGCCGTTCAGCGTCACCAGGCGCATCTGGCGCTGGAAGGCGGCGGTCAGCCGGGCGATGCCGTCGCGGACGAAGGAATCCTCGTCCTCCGCGCGGGCGAAGAGCTTCACCGTGAGGATATTGGTGTAGCTGTCGACGATCCGGCCCGTCAGCAGGGATCGCGCTTCCGACGCGGCCTTCGACCGGTCGCGCATGCGCGGCACCAGGAAGCGCAGCAGGGCGATGTAGGCGGCGAACCACACCAGGACGGGAAGCGCGAGCTGCACGTCCGCCTGGGCCAGCCAGATCACCGCCGTGCTGCCATAGACGATGATGTACCAGACGGCGGTCACGCCCTGCACCACGCTCTCGCGCAACGCCGGGCCGGCCTGCATGACGCGGGTGGCGATGCGGCCGGCGAAGTCCTCCTGGAAGAAGGCCCAGCCCTGGCGGACGACGTGGAAATGGCTCTGCCAGCGGATCAGGCTGGTGACGTTCGCGCTGATGCCCTGCTGCGCGACCAGGTTCTGCGCGGTGATCATCAGCGGCCGGCCGACCAGCAGCACCGCCGCCATGCCGAGAAGTTGCGGCCAGGCTTCCGCCAGCAGCCGGTCGGGACCATGCGTGCTGAGCAGCCCGATGACGGCGCCGATGAAGATCGGGATGAGCGCGTCGAGGACGGCCACCGCCATCCCGAGCAGGAACAGCAGCACGAACAGCGCCTTCGCCTGGCGGATGAAGTACCAGTAGAAGGCGATCAGCCCGGAGGGCGGCGGTGCGGCGGGAACGTCCGTGCCGAGCAGGCGGCTGGCCGCCGTGCCGGGCGCGGCGACCGGATCGACGATGGATTCCAGGGGTAGCCGGGGCATGGCCCCAGCAACGCCTGCCGGCCGGCGCTGTCAATCGCCGGCCGGTGACGTCTGCGTGCTCAGCCGGGAAGGCCGAGCACGTTCTTCGACAGGATGTTGCGCTGGATCTCGTTCGACCCGCCATAGATCGTCGCCGGCCGCGCCTGGATGTAGAGGCCGGTCGGATTGAGGTTGCGGTTGCCTTCCATCGGCTCCAGCAGACCGGCGTTCTCGCCGGCGATCTCCAGCATGGTGTCGGTGATCCGCTGGAAGAGCTCCGTCTGGAAGACCTTCAGCATGGAGACGTCGGCGCCGAGCGTCTCCCCGCGGCGCAGCTTGTCCACGAAGACGCCGTAGAGCGACTTCAGGTCTTCCAGATCCAGACGCAGCCGCCCGTAGGTCTCCTGGAAGGCCGCATCCTCCCACACGCCCATGCGTTCGGCGAGCTGGCGCAGCCGCGTGAAGGCGTAGGCCGACAGGCGCGGCGAGCCGAGGTAGATGCGTTCGAAGGACAGCAGCGCCTTCGCCATGTCCCAGCCGCGGTTCGGCGTGCCCACCAGGTTCTTCGCCGGCACGCGGACGTTGTCGAAGAACACCTCGCAGAACTCGTCATGGTATTCGAGGTTGATGATCGGCTTCACCGTGATGCCCGGCGTCGCCATGTCCACCAGCAGGAAGGAGATGCCCTCCTGCTTCTTCGCGTTCTTGTCGGTGCGCACCAGCAGGAAGCACCAGTTGGCGTCCATCGCCAGCGTGGTCCAGATCTTCTGGCCGTTGACGATGTAGTGGTCGCCATCCAGCACCGCTTCCGTGCGCAGCGCGGCGAGGTCCGAGCCCGCATTCGGCTCGGAGTAGCCCTGGCACCAGATGTGCTCGCCCGAGAGGATCTTCGGCAGGAAGTACTCCTGCTGTTCCGGCGTGCCGTGGTTGATCAGCAGCGGGCCGACCATGACGATGCCGTGGTCGTTGGTGCGCGCGCAGCCGTAGCGCTCCACCTCCTCGGTGAAGATGATCTGCTTGGCCGGCGCGAGGCCGAGGCCGCCGAACTGGCGCGGCCAGCCGGGGCAGAGCCAGCCCTTCTCCGCCAGCTTGAAGTACCAGGGCTTGTTCTCGTCCCAGTGCAGCCGCTTGGGCGGGTTGCGCAGATCGGCGGGGTAGTTGGCCTCGATCCACTGGCGGACATGCAGGCGGAAGGCCTCGTCCTCCATCTGGTTGAGGTCCTGGGTCTCCTTCGGTGCGATGCTGACCATCGACTCAGCCTCCGAAATTCGGCTTGCGCTTCTCGAGGAAGGCCGCGCGGCCTTCCCGGAAGTCGGATGTGGTGAACAGCAGGCCCTGGAAGGTCTGCTCGTCGGCCAGCGCCTCGTCGAGGCCTTCGGCCAGGATCTTCTTCGTCAGCTCGATCGGGCCGGCGGCCTCGGCGGCGAGGAAGCGCGCCTTCTCGAGCGCCATCTCCAGCGCCTTGCCCGGCGGGGCGACGAAGTCGACCAGCCCGATGCGCTCGCCGTCCGCCGCGCCGATGACCTCATGATAGAAGAGGATGCGGCGCGCCCGGCCGATGCCGACGCGGCGCGGCAGGAAGTAGGGCAGGCCCATGTCGGACATCAGCCCGATCTTGTGGAAGCCTGCGACGAAGCGTGCATCCTCCGCCGCGACGATGGTGTCGCAGGCGCAGGCGACCGCCATGCCGGCGCCGGCGGCCCAGCCTTCCACCGCGGCGACGAGTGGCTTCGCGCCCTTGGCCATCAGCCGCACCAGCCGGTGCGTGCGGCGCATGCGCTCGCGGCCGGCCAGCGCATCGCCGACATCCATGGCGGAGATGTCGCCGCCGGCGCAGAAGGTCCCACCAGCGCCGGTGATGACGATGGCGCGCACCCCGGCATCGGCATGGGCGCGCTCGATCGCATCCTCCAGCGCCTGGCGCACGCCGAGGGCGATGGCGTTCTTGCGCTGAGGATAGTCGATGGTGAGGATCAGGACGTTGCCGTCCATCTCCTCGCGGACACGCGCGGCCTCGCTCATTCCACGTCCTCCGGCGCCAGGGCCATGAAGCGGCGGCGATGCAGGGTCGCCGATCCGTACTGGTTCGCGATCACCATGCCGCGGCGCAGGTACATGCCGACATCGTATTCGTCGGTGTAGCCGATGCCGCCGTGCAACTGGATGCATTGGCGCAGCACGAGCAATCCGCTTTCGGCCGCGCGCGCCTTGGCCTTGGAGACGGCGGCCTGGCGCACGGCGCCGGTCGCGCCGGAATCCAGCACCGCGGCCGCGCTTTCCACCGCCGCGCGCGTCAGCGCGATATGGATCTTCAGGTCCGCCGCGCGGTGCTGCAGCGACTGGAAGGTGCCGATGATGCGGCCGAACTGCTGGCGCGTCTTGAGGTAGGCCAGCGTCATCTCGAAGGCCTTCTCCATCAGGCCCAGCATGTGGCCGGCGGTGGCCAGAGCGGCTTCGTCCAGCGCCTGCTCAAGCACCGCGCCGACGTCGTCGGCGACGCGGGACGCCCGCGACAGATCGGCGCGCAGCGTGCCGACATTGCCGCCGTCCATGGTCCTTTCGAGCACGACGTCCGCGCCGGCCGCATCCAGCGCATGCAGCGCAATGCGGTTGCCCTCCCGAACCGGCAGCAGGAAGGCATCCGCCCCCGCCGCCATCGGGATGAAGACGCGCGGCGCATCGGAGGTGCCGTGGACCGCGAGCGTGTCCGCCTTCTCCTGCCAGGCGGTCAAAAGGACCTTCCCGCCTTCGAGCAGCGGGGCGAGCAGCGCCTTGTCCTCCACCGCCGCCAGCAGGCGCGCGGAGAGCATCGCCGGGATCAGCGGCTCGGGCGCCAGGCCGGCGCCGATCTCCTCGGTCAGCGCGACCGCCTCGGACATGCCGAGGCCGGCGCCGCCGGCATCCTCGGCAACCGCAAGGCCGATCCAGCCGAGCTCGCCCATCTGGGCGAAGACGCCCTTGTCGAAGCCGGGATCGGTGAAGCGCAGGGCGCGCACGCGCTTGGTATCACCGCCGCGCGGCGCGACCGCGCCCGCGCTGTCGCGGATCATGCGGATGGATTCGGATCGGTCGTCGAGTGCTTGGCTCATCGCTTCCTCAAGCAAGGTCGGGGGAGGGGAACCTCCCCCGAACCCCCTCCCTTTTCTGGCTGGGCGCCTCGCCTGCGGCGAGCCGCGGAACTTCGCGAAGGTCGGGGGAGTGACCGCCCCCCGCCTTCCTTCACTGCGTGTGCAGCACCGCGCCGCTGGCGGCCTGCGCCTGCTCCAGCGTCACGCCGGGCGCGAGGTCCACCACCACGAAGCCCTTCTCCGGCACGATCTCGAAGACGCCGAGATTGGTGTAGACGCGCTTCACGGCGCGCGGCGTCGTCAGTGGATAGGCGCAGGCCTCGACCAGCTTCGGGCGGCCGTCCTTGGTCGTGTGTTCCATGATCACCCACAGGCGCTTCGCCCCGGCGCCGAGGTCCATCGCGCCGCCCACCGCCGGCGCGGTGTCGTTCTCGCTTGTCGCCCAGTTTGCGATGTCGCCGTTCTGCGCGACCTCGAAGGCGCCGAGCACGCAGAGGTCGATATGCCCGCCGCGGATCATCGCGAAGCTGTCCGCATGGTGGCAGTAGGACCCGCCGGGCCGCAGCGTCACCGGCTGCTTGCCGGCATTCACCAGCCAGGGGTCGATCTTGTCCTTCGCCGGCGCGGGACCCATGCCGAGGATGCCGTTCTCGGAATGGAAGATCACCTCGCGGTCCAGCGGCACGTAGTCGCCGACCATGGTCGGGATGCCGATGCCGAGATTGACGTACCAGCCTTCCGGGATGTCCTGCGCCAGGCGCGCGGCCATGCCCTTGCGGTCGAAGCCTTGCATGTGTCCCTCCTGTGTCCCGGGCATCCGAGCCACGCCTCCGGATGCTCGGGCCTGCAGCCCTCCATCCTCCGGCAATTGGATGCCCATCCTCTTGCTCGACGCTTACGCCCAGTCGGGCCCGCGATCCACCTGGATCACGCGGTGCACGAAGATGCCCGGCGTGTGCACGTTCTCCGGCACCAGTTCGCCCAGCTCGCGCAGGTGCGAGACCTGCGCAATGGTCAGATCCGCCGCCATGGCCATGACCGGGTTGAAGTTCCGGCCGGAGGCCCGGTAGGTCAGGTTGCCCCAGCGGTCGCCTTCCCAGGCTTCGACCAGCGCGACGTCGCCCTTCAGCGCGTGCTCCATCACGTAGCGGCGGCCGTTGAACTCCCGCTCCTCCTTGCCGTGCGCGAGGATCGTGCCGACCGAGGTCGCGGTGAAGAAGGCCGGCACGCCGGCGCCGGCGGCGCGCATGCGCTCCGCCATGGTGCCCTGCGGCACGATCTCGAGCTCGAGCTTGCCGGCGCGGTAGAGGTCCTCGAACACCACCGAACCGGCGCTGCGCGGGAAGGAGCAGATGATCTTCCTGACGCGGCCGAGTTCCATCAGCTTCGCCAGGCCCACGCGGCCCGTGCCGGCGTTGTTGGCGACGCAGGTGAGGTCCTTCGCCCCCTGCTCGATCAGCGCCTCGATCAGCTGGTCCGGCTGGCCGACGGCGCCGAAGCCGCCGATCAGCACGGTCGAGCCGTCCCTGATGCCTGCCATGGCGTCGGCCATGGATTGAACGATCTTGTTGATCACGTGGCTCAGTCTCCCTTGCCGCGCATGGCGGCATTCAGTTCAGCCCCGGGCGGCACGGCGGCGAGGCGCGGCAGGTCGCCGGCCAGCATCGCCCGCGTCATCTCGATGGTATGCGCATAGGCGGCGCGCGCCAGCAGCCCACCAGCACTGACACGCCGCACGCCGATGGCAGCCAGCGCATCCATCGGCACGAAGCCCGCACGCGGCCCCGCCAGCACGTTCACCGGCTTCGGCGCGACCGCCGCCACCGCCTTCGCGATGGCATCCATGTCCGGCAGGAAGGGCGCATAGAGGCAATCCGCCCCGACCTCGGCGAACGCCACCAGACGGCGGATCGTGTCGTCCAGGTCCGGCCGGCCGTTCAGGAAGTTCTCCGCCCGCGCGGTCAGGATGAAGGGCCGGCCGAGCGCGCGCGCCGCCTGCACCGCGGCACGGATGCGCGCCACGGCATGGTCGAATTCGTGGATCGGGTTGGACGCGTCGCGGGTCGTGTCCTCGATGGTGCAGCCGGCGAGCCCCGCCTCGCCCGCCGCGCGCACCGTCCGCGCGCAATCCTCGGGCGACGGGCCGAAGCCGTCCTCCAGGTCCGCCGAGACCGGCAACGCCGTCGCGGCGATCAGCACCCGCGCATTGTCGAGCGATTCCGCGAGGCTCACCGCATAATCCCGGCGCCCCAACTGCCAGGCGATGCCGGCAGAGGTCGTCGCGATGGCGACCGCGCCCGCATGTTCCATGATGCGCGCGCTGCCGGCATCCCAGGCATTCGGCAGCGCGAAGCAGCCGCCCTCATGCAGGGCCGCGAAGCGCGCCGCCCGTTCGGCGGCGCTCATGGCACCCCCGCATGGCGGAACAGCCCGTTGCTCACCACCACCTTGTCGCGCTCCACCACGCGCGCGCGGAAGGCCGCACCGCCTTCCTCGTGCCAGATCTCCGTGCGGATCGTCTCGCCGGGAAACACCGGGGATGAGAAGCGCAGATCCATGCGTCCGAAGCGCGCGGGATCATACCCGCACAACGCCTTCATCAGCGCGTGGCAGACCACGCCGAAGGTGCACAGCCCATGCAGGATCGGCTGCTTGAAGCCGGCCTTGGCGGCGACCTCGGGATCGATATGCAGAGGGTTGTGGTCGCCGTTCAGGCGATAGACGATCGCCTGCTCCGGCCGCGTCAGCAGGTCCACCGTCAGGTCGGGGGTGCCGCCCGGCTCCGGGTGCGGCTTCTTCACAGGGCCTTCCGGGCCACCGAAGCCGCCATCGCCGCGGGCGAAGGTGGTGCCTTCCAGTGTGGCGAGCTTCTCGCCCGTCCTCGCGTCCAGCACGACGCGCTCGTTGTAGAGCAGCGCGCCCTTGCTCGGGCCGCGATCGATGATCTCGCTGATGCGCGACCTGCCAATGATCTCCCCGTCCACCGGCAGCGGCTTGTGCAGGATGACGGATTGCTCGCCGTGCAGCACCTGCGTCCAGTCCACGCCCGTGTCGGGGTTGCGCAGCCAGAAGCCGGGATAGCCGAGCACATTGGCCATCGACGGCATGGCCTTCAGCCGCGGCTCATACAGGAAGTCGAGCTGCTTCTGATCCATCGGGTCCTGCCCGAGGCCGATGGAGAAATTGTACAGCGCCGTGTCCTGCCAGCGGATGGTCTGGCGGATCTCCGGGATCGGGTAGTTGAGCAGGTGCTCGTAGTTGATGGCCATCAGTGCGTTTCCTCCACCTCGATCACGGCGTCGGCGGCGAAGGCGCCCTGGCCTTCCGGCAGCACGAGCAGCGGGTTCACGTCCACCGACAGCAGGCGGTCGCCCGCACCGGCGGCGAAGCGCGACAGCGCGGCGAGCGCACCCGCCAGCGCCTTCACATCCGCCTTCGGCCGCCCGCGCGCGCCATCGAGCAGCGGGAAGCCCTTCAGCGAGCGGACCATCTTCTCCGCCTCCGCCTCGCTGAACGGGCAGCGGCGGAAGGAGACGTCCTTCAGGATCTCGATGAAGACGCCGCCGAGGCCGACCATCGCCACCGGCCCGAAGACCGGATCGCGCGCGACGCCGAGCGCCATCTCCACCGCGCCCTTGATCTGCTTCGCGATCAGCACGCCCTCGATGCGCGCCCCGGGCGCGCGTTCGGCGGCGCGCGCCAGCAGCGTCGCATGCGCCTCGCGCACCGCATCCGCATTGGCGAGGTCGAGGATGACACCGCCGATCTCGCTCTTGTGCAGGATGTCGGGCGAGAGGATCTTCCCCACCACCGGGTAGCCGAAGGAATCCGCCGCGGCGACGGCTTCCGCGACGGATGCGCAGGCCTTCTCCGGCACTGCCGGCACGCCGGCCTGCGCCAGGATGCGCTTGCCCTCGGCCTCGGTCGGCGTCGTCGCCGGCAACGTGACCTCCGGCACCGGGATCTCCTCCGCCGGCGGCGCGGCGAAGGCGGCGCCGAAGCGGCCCATCGCCTCGATCGCCGCGACGGCGCGCGTCGGGTCCTCGAACACGAGATACCCGTCCTCCTCGTAGCCCTTCACCTTGTCGGCCGAGGCGATGACGGAGAGCACCCAGAGCCGGTCGGAGAACTTCTCGCGCGCCTTCTTCAGGTACGGCCGCAGCTTCGGCGCCATGGTGGTGGACCCGCCCGTCTGGGTCAGGAACACCATCATCGAAGCGTAGCCGCCGGCCTCGGCGGTGGTCTCGAGGAAGTGCTCGAACATCTCGGTCTGGTTCACCGCCTGGGCGGTGCAGTCCACCGGGTTGCGTGGCGCGGAGAAGGAGATCAGCGACTTCAGCTTCGCCTGCGCATCGTCCGGCATCGGCGGCATCGGGATGCCGGCGGCTTCCGCCGCATCCGAGATCAGCACGCCCGCGCCGCCGCTGACGGTGATGACGCCGAGGCTGTTCCTCGCGGGGTAGATTCGCCGTGACGCCGCATAGGCGATGTCGAGCATCTGTTCCGTCGTGCCCGCGCGCACCACGCCGAACTCGTCCAGCACCGCCTGGGTGATGGTGTCGTCGCCGGCGATCGAGGCGGTATGCGACTTCGCCGCATGGCCGCCGAGCTCGGAGCGCCCGACCTTCATCATCACCACCGGCTTGCGGTTGCGCCGCGCCAGGTCGAGCGCGGCGATGAAGCGATCGCTCTCGCGGATGCCTTCCGCATAGGCGCAGATCACCTCGACCTCCGGCGCCTGGGCCATCCAGCCGATGACCTCGCCGAGCGAGACGTCGCTCTCATTGCCGGTGGTGACGCAGACCGTGGTGCCGAGCCCGCGCGCGCGGGAGACCGCGAAGACATGCGTGCCATAGGCCCCAGACTGCGAGGCGATGCCGATATTCCCCCTGATCGGCCAGCCCTGCTCGAAGGAGGTCGAGAACATCGGGTAGAAGCCGACCGCGGCGTTGAACAGGCCGAGGCAGTTCGGCCCCAGGATGCGCATGCCATGCCCGCGCGCCGCGGCGACCAGCCGGTCCTGCATGGCGGCGCCGGCCTCATCCACCTCGGCGAAGCCGGCGGTGAAGACGATCGCCGCGCGGCAGCCCTTGGCGCCGAGGTCGGCCACGGCCTGCACCGCCGCTTCCCCCGGCACCGCCACGATGGCGACGTCCGGCACCGAGGGCAGGGCGGAGACGGAGGCGAAGGCCGGCAGCCCCTGCACCTTCGGCCGATTCGGGTTCACCGGCAGGATCGTGCCGGCGAACCCCTGGTCCATCATGTAGGCGATCGGCCGTCCGCCGATGCGCGTCGCGTCATCCGAGGCACCGACGACGGCGACGGAACGTGGCCGGACCATGGCATCGAGGGCAGCGAATCTCGACTCGGACAATGATGGTCGTACCGGACTGCCATCGATGGGCATGGACTTTCCTCCGCTAAGTTGGGCCGCAGGGTGGCCGCCGGAGGACAGGCCGGCAAGAGGGGCAGTCCCGCGCAAATGCACATGGGCCCCTGCGTGGCACGCGGACATGGGAAGGGCCGCGACCCTGCGGCCGCGGCCCTCCGAAAAATCAACCGATCAGCGAATTCAGGCGTCTGGTGCGACCACCGTGCAGGCGCCGCGCGTGCGCAGGCGATTGCAGGCCTGCTCGGCGGCCGAGCGCGTCAGCCCGGTCACCCGCGCGCGGTAGAGCGTCGTCCCGCCCTGCCGTACCGGCGTCACGGAGGTGCGGGTGCCCATGGAGGCAACGGTGTCGCGCGCCTGGTTGGCCGTGGTGCGGGCCAGGTTTTCCGAGGCGAAGGCGCCGACCTGCACCGACCAGCGATTGCCGCCCGACTGGGTTGGGGGGGCGGCAGCCGGCGCCGCGGCGGGCGCCGCCTGGGGCTGGGGCGGCGGGATCGGCATGCCGCGCGGCAGCGTGCCGGCCTGCGCAGTGCCGACCAGGCCGAAGCCACGGAAGGGCGAGGCGGACGGGGCGCGACGTTCCGGCGCGGCGAGGGCGCTTGCGACCACGGCCGGCGCGCGGCTGGGCGGCGCCTCCTCGGCCTCCTGCTGGGCGCGCTCGATCTCCGATTGCCGCGCGGCCTCGGCCAGGGCGGCGCGGGCGCTCGCCGTCAGGGTCGGGTTCTCGATGCCCTGCATGTGGACCGGGGTCGCGGCCGGCGGCGGGGCCGGGATCGCGACCGGGGCGAGGCTCGCCACCTGGACGCGCGGCGCGGCGGGCGGCGGCGGGGGTGGGGCCGCCGAGGCGATCTGGACGGCGGCCTGCGCCTGGCGCTGTTCGCGCAGCGCGAGCGCGGTGGTGCCGGTGATCTGGCGCGGGCCGGCCGGGATGTAGGTGCCGATATCCGCCGCGGCATAGACTTCCGCCGGGGCGCGCCGGGTCGGATGGGTGCCCTCGATGCGCGGCCCGATGCGCGCGACGTAGTTGCGCGTCTCATTGGGCAGGCCGCGGCCACCCCAGAGGTAGTCCTCGAGGCGGCGCGGGCCGGCATTGTAGGCAGCGAGGAAGGCGGGCGAGCCGTAGAGCTCGTACATCTCCCGCAGGTAGGCCGCGCCGGCCTGGATGCTGTCGTAGGGGTGGTACGGATCGGGGCCGAGATTGTAGCGCGCCTGAAGTTCCCGGTAGGTCCCGGGCATCACCTGCATCAGGCCCATGGCTCCGGCATGCGACGTCGCATTGGCGCGCCCGCCGCTTTCCTGGCGCATCACCTCGCGGATCCAGCGCTCCGGAATGTCGAAGCGGCGGGAGGCGTCGCGAATCCATGGACCCCATGGATCGCTCGGCGGGCCTGGCGGAGAGGTGCTGTCCGGCCTGTTGTAATAGGGGCCGTTGCCGGCCGTGCGCTGCGCGCTCTGCGAGCAGGCCGCCAGCAGCGCCATCAAGCCGGCAGCCATGATGGCCCTGGCACCGCCCTTGCGAGATCCGGTCATTCCCCCTGGTCTCCATCGGGCCCGTCCCGGAGCCTGCCCCCCTAAGCGGTGGTCCGGATCCCCTTCCGTCCCACCCAGGCTGCCCCGACCCACAGGCGTGTCGAGCAATAAACTGAAATGTTGCGTAGGCTAGGCGGAGGCGCCGGGTCAAGTCTTGCGCGAAGCCCACAGCATGTGGGGTTCTTGCAACGCGACCGGCTCCACGGCTAGCCGTGTCGCATCCTATTGTGGCCATGGCGCGGCACGCTGATGCGCCGACAGCCCGTTCTGCCGCGGGCGAACCTGGGGAGACTGGTAGCATGCTCGACGTCCGTCGCTTCGCGCCGATCTGCGCTGTCCTTGCGCTCGGCGCGGGGCTTTCCGCCTGTGCCCCGGCCGGCAACAGCACGGTGGACCGGTATGCGTTGGGCACCTCCGGCTATGTCTCCCATGGGACCATCGTCGGCATGCGGCCGGTCGCGGTGCAGGGCACGCGCAGCGGTATCGGCGCCGGCACGGGCGCGGTCGCGGGCGGCGTCCTCGGCAGCACGATCGGCGGCGACTGGCGTGCGCGGGCGGTGGGCGGCGTCATCGGCGCGCTCGCCGGCGGCGTGGCCGGCGCGGCAATCGAGGAAGGTGTTACGCGCGGCGATGCCATGGAATTCATCATTCGCGACGACAGCGGAGCCACCCGTTCGGTCATCCAGACCAACGAACTCGGCCTGACGGTGGGCGACCGTGTGACCATCACCCAGGGCGACCGCGTGCGCCTGTCCCGCGCCGCGGGCGGCGCCGCGCCGGTCGGCTACGGGGCCGCCTATGGCGGCGGCTACGGCGGCGGCCCGGTGGACGCGCGCGGCGGGAAGTAGCCCCGCGCCCTTCCGGCCGGGCCAGGAGGCGTGTAGAAGCCCGCGCCTATGCTGCACCCCCCAAGCCCCGTCCGCGCTTACGATGCCAGCAATCCGCGCCGGCGAGAGCGCGCGCTGGAGGACCTCGCGACCGGATTCGCGCGCTGGCGCTTGGCCTGGGCGCTGGCGCGCGGCGACATCACCCACCGCTACCGGGGCTCCGTGCTCGGGCCCCTTTGGCTGACGATCTCGACCGCGGTGATGCTCGCCTCGCTCGGCTTCCTCTATGCCAAGCTGTTCGGCATGGAGGTGGGCGACTACCTGCCCTGGCTCGCGGCCAGCCTGATCATCTGGGGCATGATCGCGCAGGTCACCACCGACGCGACGGCCTGCCTGACCTCGGTCGAGGGCGTCATCCGCCAGATGCCGCTGCCTTATACGGTGCACGCGCTGCGGGTGGTGTTCCGCAATGCGGTGATCGCGGCGCACAATCTCCCGCTCATCGCCGTGGTCTTCGCGATCTACGGCGTCGCGCCGGGCTGGGGCGTTCTGCTCGCGCTGCCCGGCCTGCTCATCATCGCGGTGGGGGGGTTCGCCTCCTCCTTCCTTCTCGGCATGCTCTGCGCGCGGTTCCGCGATATCCCGCCGATCGTCGGCTCGGTGATGCAACTCGCCTTTTTCGTCTCCCCGGTGATGTGGAAGCCCGACATGGTCGGCGAATGGGCGCCGCTGATGCCGCTCAACCCATTCTTCGCGGTGATGGAGACCGTGCGCGGTCCGCTGATGGGCGGGGCCGGAAGCCTGCTCGTCTGGGTCATGGCCGTGATCTGGACCGCACTGCTGGTCGCCGTGTCCTGGGCGCTCTTCGTGCGCTTCCGCGGCCGTATCGCATTCTGGGTCTGACGCCATGGCGCTGATCGAGGCGGCGGGCCTCGCCATCGAGTTCCCGCTCTACCACCACAATGCGCGCTCGCTGAAGCAGCGCATCCTCGCCTCGTCGCCGCTCAGGCTGCGCAAGGACGAGGACAACCGCATCGTCGTCGCGGCGCTGCGCGACCTCTCCTTCACCATCCGCAGCGGGGAGCGCGTCGCGCTGGTCGGCCCGAACGGCGCCGGCAAGACCACCCTGCTGCGCACCGTCGCCGGAATCTACGAGCCCGTCGCCGGGCAGCTTTCCGTCACGGGGGAGATCGGCTCCCTGATCGACCCGGCCGCTGGCATGGACAGCCTGCTGACGGGGCGGGAGAACGTCGTCCTGCGCGCGCTCTACCGCGGCATGACCGAGGCCGCGGGCCGCGCCCTGGCCGAGGAGGTGGCGGGTTTCGCCGGGCTAGGCGACTTCCTCGACATGCCGATCCGCGGCTATTCGGCTGGCATGAACGTCCGCCTCGCCTTCGCCATGGCGACGGCGATGACGCCCGAGATCCTGCTGATGGACGAGTGGTTCCTCGCCGGCGACGCCGAATTCATGACGAAGGCCGAGGAGAGGCTCGCGCGCCTGGTGACGGATGCCGAGATTCTGCTGATTGCGACGCACGATAACGCTATCGTACGGAAATGGTGCACGAGGGCGATTCGACTCGAGGGTGGCCGCATCACGGCGGACGGGACGGTCGCGGAGATCTTGGGGGAGGCGCCGGCGTCGGACGGCGTGGACTGAGCCGGGTGAGGAGTAGCATTTTGCGACCGACTCTGACTGAGTTGTTCCTGGCGCACGAAGGTCGCATCTCCAACAAGTGGGAGCAGTACCTGTCGATCTATGACCATGAGCTTGCCGGGTTCCGCGAAGCGGAGGAGCCTGCGCGATTGGTCGAGATCGGCGTGCAGAACGGCGGCTCGCTCGAGCTCTGGGCGAAGTTCCTGCCGCCGGGCTCCACCATTCTTGGCATCGACGTCGATCCTGAGTGCGCGAAGCTCACCTTCGAAGGCAATGTCGAGATCCTTACCGGCGACGCGACCGACCCCGCGGAGCTCGACCGCCTGCTTGGCGACCGCCAGTTCGACATCGTGATCGACGACGGTTCGCATCGGTCCCGCGACATCAGCGCGACCTTTCGCGCCTGCTTCTCCCGCGTTGCGCCCGGCGGGCTCTATCTGATCGAGGACCTCCACGCGAGCCATCGGAGTGCCTACGGCACAGGCCTCCGGGCGCCCGGAGCCGCGCTGGAGTGGCTCAAGGGGCTGGTCGACGCGGTGCATGCCGATCACCTCGAGGCGGGTGCGGCACCGGATCCGGACACGCTGTCCTTCCTGCGGTCCATGAACGGAGGGATCGCGCGCATCGCTTTCTACGATTCCGTCGCGGCGATCGAGCGCCTGCCGGCTTCGAAGGAGGCGCCCCACCGCCGGGCGTTCAGCGACCACGCCGCAGGCGGCGCGGAGCCCGCAAAGCCCTTCGCGTCGCCGGTGCCCGGCCATCAGACGGAAGTGCTGCCCTCGGCCGCGTCGGCCAAGGTCACGGGCATCGACCAGAGCTGCTGCGCTCCCGGGCCCGAGGGCACGCAGGACGAGTTGCGCCGGATGCAGGCCGAGCGCGACGCCGTGCAGGCCCAGCGCGATGCCGCGGAGGCGGAGCGTGAGACGGCGGTGATGGCGCTCCATGCCGCGGAAGTGGAGCGTGAGGTGGCAGAGGCGGCGCGCGATGCCGCGGCGGTGGAGCGTGATGCGGCAGCGGCGGAACGCGATGCCGCGCGGGCGGAGCGCGACGCCGCGCTGACGGAGCGCAACGCGGTCGCCTTCCGCCTCAGCGTCATCGAGGCCAGCACGATTTGGCGGGTGACGGCGCCGCTGCGCCGTGCGATCGGGCACGTGCCGGCCCTGCGCACCCTGTTCCGCCGCGCTGCGCGCCTGGGCTGGTGGACCGCCACCGGCCAGTTGCCGGCCCGCCTGCGTGAACGCCGTGCCATTCAGGCGCGTGCGGCCGCCGTCGTCGGTGAGGTGGAAAGCGCACGGGAGCCTGTCCTCCTGCTGCCGTTCAGCGTGCAGCCGGAGATCGCGACGCCGCAATTCCGCATCGCTGTCCTGCTGCACGCATTCCACCTCGACCAGGCCGAGGAGTTCAGCCGGCGCCTCGGGGCCATTCCCGTGCCCTTCTCGCTCTGCATCTCGACCGACACCGAGGAGAAGGCGGAAGCCCTGCGGCGGCACTTCGCCTCCGGCCCGGCGGCGCGGCTCGATGTGCGGGTGATGCCGAACCGCGGCCGCGACATCGCGCCGAAGATCGTCGGCTTCCACGACGTGCACGCGGAACACGACCTGGTGCTGCACCTGCACACCAAGGCCTCGACCCATGACCCGCGCCTTGCTCCGTGGCGGGGCTTCATCCTCGATGGCCTGCTCGGCTCCACCGCGTCGGTCGGCTCGATCCTGGAGGCCTTCGCGCGCCTGCCGCGGCTCGGCATGGTGGCGCCGCGCAACTTCCCCGTCATACGTCCCTACATGGGCTGGGACGTGAACTTCCTGCCCGCGCGCAGGCTTGCGGCGCGCATGGGGATCGCGCTGGCGCCTGACAGTCCGCTCGACTTCCCGGCGGGGTCGATGTTCTGGGCGCGCAGCGCGGCGCTGGCGCCACTGCTCGAGGCCGGCCTCACCGTCGAGGACTTCGCCGAGGAAGGGGCGCAGACCGACGGCACGCTCGCCCATGCGGTCGAGCGGCTGTACTTCTACGCTTGCGAGAAGGCCGGCTTCCGCTGGGTGCATGCCGGATCGGACAAGGCGATCGCGCCGCCCGAACGGGCCCTTCATGTGGCGACGCAGGCCGATCTCGAATGGGCGGTTTCCGACCAGATGCCCGCGCTGCTCCTGCCGGGGCGGCGGCCGCGCCCGACCCCGGACGCGCTGGCCGGGAAGGAGGAGGCGCTGAAGCAGGCCTTCCGCACGCAATGCGCGGCCGATCTCTCCGCCTTCCTGGTGGACGGTTCCCGCCTCGTGTTTCCCACGCGGGCCGCGCCGCGCGTCAGCGTCATCCTGGTGCTGTTCAACCAGGCGGAGTTCACCTTCCACTGCCTGCAATCCCTGCTGCGCGAGGCGGAGGCCGGCATCGAGGTCATCATCCTCGACAATGGCTCGACCGACGCGACCGGCGCACTGCTCGACCGGCTGGACGGCGTGCGCGTCATCCGCAGCCCCGAGAACCTGCACTTCCTGCGCGGCGTGAACCGTGCCGCCCAGGATGCGCAGGGCGAGCACATCCTGCTGCTCAACAACGACACGCGCGTCGCACCGGGCGCCATCGCCGCCGCCGTGGCACGGCTTGATGCGGAGCCCGACCTCGGCGCTGTCGGCGGCCCGATCGTGCTGCTCGACGGCACGCTGCAGGAAGCGGGCAGCATCATCTTCCGCGACGGCGCCTGCATGGGCTACGGGCGCGGGCGCGATCCCGGCGAGGCCGAATTCCAGTTCCGACGCGATGTGGACTATTGCTCCGGCGCCTTCCTCATGGTGCGGCGATCGCTGTTCGAGCGCCTCGGCGGCTTCGACGAGGCCTTCGCGCCGGCTTACTACGAGGAGACCGACCTCTGCATGCGCATCCGCGCCGCGGGCTTCCGCGTCGGCTACGAGCCGAAGGCGCGCATCACCCATGTCGAATTCGGCAGCTCCGCCTCCTCGCAGACCGCGCTGGCGCTGCAGGCGCGACACCGGGACATCTTCGTGCAACGCCATCGCGCCGCGCTGGAGGCGGGGCACCTGCCGCCGACCGCGCCGGCGGTGGCGGCGCGGCTGCGCCCCGGCGGGGCGGGCCGCGTTCTCGTGATCGACGACCGCGTCCCCTTTCCGGCACTCGGCGCCGGCTATCCGCGGGCCGCACGCATCCTGCGCGAGATGGCCGGCGGCGGGTGGTCGGCCACGCTCTATCCGATGGTGGTGCCGACCTTCTCCTGCGAGGCCGCCTATGAGGTGCTGCCGCCCACCATCGAGATCGCCGTGGGCGCTGGCGCCACGGGGCTCGCGTCCTTCCTGCGCGCCCGCACGGGATGTTACGATGCCGTCTTCGTCAGCCGCCCCCACAACATGGCGGCCTATGCGCGCGCCATCCGGGAGGCGCCGGACTTCGCCGCGCGCACGCCGCTGCTCTACGACGCCGAGGCGATCTTCGCCGGCCGCGACGCGATGCGCGCGGCGCTCGGCGGCCAGCCGGCGGGCGCGGCCTCCAGGGCCATGGCCAGGGAGATCGCGTTGTCCGCAGGGGCGCGGATCGTGCTCGCGGTGACCGAGACGGAGGCGCGCAAGTTCCGCGCCGGCGGGCGCTCGGATTCGCGGGTGCTCGGCCATGCGCTGATGCCGAACCCCGTCGACGGCGGGCCGGAAGGCCGCCACGACATCCTTTTCGTCGGCGCGCTCGACGAGGATGATTCGCCCAACACGGATTCGCTCGTATGGTTCGTGCAGGAGGTGATGCCGCGGCTCGACGCGCGGATCGGGACCGACTGGGTGCTGAAGGTGGTCGGACGCAGCGGCGCGGCGCGCGTGCGCATGCTGGCCTCGCCGCGGGTGCAACTGCTCGGCCGCGTCGAGGACCTGACCCGCCTCTATTCTGAATGCCGCCTGTTCGTCGCACCGACGCGCTACGCCGCCGGCATACCGATGAAGGTTCACGAGGCCGCCTCGGTCGGCATTCCGGTGGTGGCGACGAACCTGCTTGCGGGGCAGCTTGGATGGAGCAACGAAGCGCAGCTTCTCGCGGCCGATTCGCCGGAAGAGTTCGCTGCCGCCTGCGAGCGCCTGTGGCGCGACGACGCGCTCTGGATCCGGCTGCGCGAGGCGGGCCTGGCCGCCGTCGCCGAGGATTGCAGCCCCGAGCGTTTCCGCGCCACGCTGCTCGACGCGCTGCGCGATGTCGCTGGCCGCACCGGCTTCGTCGTGCCGACAGCCGTTCAGGGCTGAGGCCTCGGACCGGTCATGGGGATCCGGGATGCGGTGATGCGCATGTGGCGCTGGCCCGTGGCCGGGCTGAGGCGCATCGCTGCGGGTGCGCGGGCGGCGCTGCGGCGCGCGCCGTGGCTGCGCGCGGCGCTGGGGCCGGCGCTGCCGGCGCTGCGTGGCTTCGGCAGCGCATTGCCGAGGATCGGATACGGCGACTGGATCGCCGCGCATGACGCGCCGAGCGAGCGCGACCGCGCCCGCCTCCGGGCCGAGATCGCCACCTGGGATGCACCACCGCTGCTTTCGGTCGTCATGCCTGCCTACGATACGGCCGATGCGCTGTTGCGCGCCGCCATCGCCTCCGTTCAGGCGCAGCTCTACCCGCATTGGGAACTCTGCATCGCCGACGATGCCTCCCCGTCACCGCATGTCGCCCGTACGCTGGCCGAACTCGCCGCGGCCGATCCGCGCATCCGCTGGGTGCGGCGGGACGTCAACGGCAACATCAGCGCCGCGAGCAACACCGCGCTTGCCCTCGCGAAGGGGGAGTGGGTGGTTCTGATGGACCATGACGACCTGCTGCCGGAAACGGCGCTGTTCCGCGTCGCCGCGGAAATCCGGCGCCACCCGGAGGCAGCGGTCATCTACTCCGACGAGGACAAGGTCGATGAGCGCGGCCGGCGCTCGGATCCGTACTTCAAGGCGGATTTCGACCCCGACCTGCTGCTGGTGCAGAACATGGTCGGCCACCTCGGCGCCTACCGGCGCGAGTTGCTGGAGCGCATCGGCGGCTTCCGCCTGGGTTTCGAGGGCAGCCAGGACCACGACCTGGCATTGCGGGCCGTGGGCGCTGCCGGAACGAAGGCGGTGCGGCACATCCCCCGCGTGCTGTACCATTGGCGCCAGGGCGCTGCCGCTTCCTCCTCCTCGGAGTGCCGGGTGGAGCGCTGCGCGAATGCGGCGCGGCGCGCCATCACCGACGCGCTCGCGGCCGCCGGATCGCCGGCGCAGGTCGTGCCGAATCCGTTGCTCCGCGTCTGCCACCGCATCATGTACCCGCTGCCCGATCCCCCCCCCCTGGTCAGCGTGATCGTGCCGACGCGGGATCGTGGCGAGTTGCTCGGGGCGTGCCTGGACGGCCTGCTGCACCGGACCGACTACCCGCGGATCGAGGTCATCATCCTCGACAATGAAAGCACGGAGCCGCAGACGCTCGCGCTGCTCGACCGGCTGCGCGAGGATCCGCGGGTACGCATCCTCGGCGTGCCGGGTGCCTTCAACTACTCGCGTCTGAACAATCTCGCCGTGACCGAGGCGCGGGGCGAGGTCCTGCTGCTGCTCAACAACGACATCGAGGTGATCGAGCCGGGCTGGCTGCGCGAGATGGTCTCCCAGGCGATGCGTCCGGAGATCGGGGCGGTGGGCGCAAAGCTGCTCTACCCCGACGATACCGTGCAGCACGCCGGCGTGCTGCTCGGCACCGGATGGCCCGGAGGCGTGGCGGGGTATTGCTATCCGCATGCGCGTCGTGACGACCCGGGGCCCTTTGGCCTGCTCGCCGTGACGCGCACCGTCTCCGCGGTGACAGGCGCCTGCCTCGCCGTGCGGCGCGCGCTCTACGAGGAGGTCGGCGGACTGGACGAGGAGGATCTGAAGGTCGCCTACAACGATGTCGATTTCTGCCTGCGCCTGCGCGCGCGGGGGTACCGCAACCTCTGGACGCCGTTCGCGCTGCTCTATCACAAGGAGTCCGCGTCGCGCGGCGACGACCAGCGCGGCGCGAAGGCGGCGCGTTTCCGGAGCGAGACGGCGGTCATGCGCGCCCGCTGGGGCGAGGCGCTGGACCAGGATCCGTGCTGGAATCCGAATCTCTCGCTGCTTACCGGCTGGCCGGACCTTGCGGAGCCGCCGCGCGTTCCGCGATGGTGACCGTTCCGCCACTCACCGATCTCGACTTCCGGGATCCCGGCCTTGCGCGCTGGCGCCATGGCATGGCGGCCGGGCGACGGCTGGGGGCGACGCTCGCGGGATGGGGCCGCTTCGCGCGCCGCGCCTGCGATCTGGCGGTCGACCAGGCGCAGGCCTTCGTGCTGGACCGGCTCGATGCGCGGCGGCCGCAGCCGGACCCGATCCTGCGCATGGAGGAGGGCGAGGATCCCGTGCCGGGAGCCCGCTCCGTTGCGGTCTATGTGCAGTTCAGCCGAGATGGCGCACTCACCGCCATGGTGCGGCGGCAACTCGCGACCTTTCGCCAGCTTGGCTTCGCGGTGGTGGTCGTCTCCAACAGCCCGGCCTTTCCCGAGCACTCCTGGCAGGAGGCGCGCCGCACCGCCGCGCTGGTGGTGCACCGGCGCAATCGCGGGCTGGATTTCGGCGCCTGGAAGGATCTGGTGCCGGAAGCCCGCGCGCGGTGGCCGGCGATGACCGAACTGCTGCTGGTCAATGACAGTGTCATGGGCCCGATCCGGCCGCTGGAACCCGTTCTCGCCGCCATGCGGGCCGGCGGACCGGGCTTCTACGGCATGCTCGAGAGCATCCAGGGCGGTCCGCACATGCAGTCCTGGTTCCTGCTGGCGCAGGGTACGAAAGCCGTGGGCGACCTCGCCGCCTTCCTCGACGCCATGCGGCTGAGCCGGTCGAAATGGACCATCGTGCAGCGCGGCGAGCTTCGCCTCGCGCGCGCGATGCGGGAAGCCGGCAACCGCGTCGCCGCCGTGTTCTCCTATGCCGGGCTGGTGGAGATCGCGCTGCGCGACCCGGCCGAGCGTGCCTATCTCGACCGTGCGCTGCCCGGCCTGCTCGAGGGCGATGACCCCGCCGCGCTGCGCGAAGTGCTGATGCAGAGGCCGCTCAACCCCTCGCAGCATCTCTGGCGCGTGCTCGCCGGACCGGCCGGCTGTCCCTTCATCAAGACCGAGCTCGCCCGGCGCAATCCCGGCCGCCTGCCGGAAGTCGAGACCTGGCCTGCGCTGGTCCCGTCGGACTCACCCGTTCCGGTGGCGGAGCTCGAGGCGCATCTCGCGGCGCTCGGACCCTGACGCGTCAGCCAGGCGCCGCTGCGACGAAGCCGTCCACCACCGCGCCAAGGCCGGGCTCCTCCGCTTCCTCATAGGCGTAGCGCGCTCGGATGACGGGCTTCGTCAGCCCCTCCAGCGCGGCGGGCGTACCGGAGACGACCAGTTCCGCTTCCGATCGCGCGATGGTCTCGGCGAGCGCCGCGCGCTGTGCCGCGTCGTAGCCCATCGCCGGCAGCACCCGGCCGAGATGCGGGAAGGCCGCGAAGACCGCCGCGATCGCCGGGCTGGCCGAGCGGCGCGGATCGACGATCTCCGCGACGCCTGCTGCGAGCGCGGCGGCGTGGCCGGCGCCGGTCGCCATGCCGCCATGCGTCAGCGTCGGCCCGTCCTCGACCACCAGCACGCGCTTGCCGCGCACGGCACCGGGATCGTCGAGGGTGACACGCGACGCGCCGCGCACCAGCACGGCGTCCGGGTTCATCCTGCGCGTCGCCGCGATGACGCTGGCGATGTCGTCCTCCAGCGCCGCGTTCGATTTCGCCACGAGCACGACATCCGCCATGCGCAGCACTCCCTCGCCCGGGTGGTAGGCGGATTCATGGCCGGGGCGCAGCGGGTCGACGAGCGTGATCAGCAGATCCGGACGCAGGAAGGGGAAGTCGTTGTTGCCGCCCTCCCACAGCAGGATGTCGGACTCCGCCTGCGCGCTGGCGAGGATGGCCGCGTAGTCGACGCCTGCGTAGACCACCTGGCCGGCGGCGATGTGCGGCTCGTATTCCTCGCGCTCCTCGATCGTGCAGTCGGCGGCGTCGAGGTCCTCGCGGGAGGCGAAGCGCTGCACGGCCTGCCGCGCGAGGTCGCCATAGGGCATCGGGTGCCGCAGCACGCCGACGCGCAGGCCCCGCGCGCGCAGGCGCGCCGCGATCCAGCGCGTCACCTGGGACTTGCCGCAGCCGGTACGCACGGCGCAGACCGCGATGACCGGCTTCGCCGCGGCCAGCATGGTGCGCTTCGGTCCGAGCAGCGCGAAATCCGCGCCGCCCGCCAAGGCGATGGAGGCAAGGTGCATCACATGCGCGTGCGTGACATCGCTGTACGCGAAGACCACCTCGTCGATCGCCTCCTCACGGAGCAGGCGGGGCAGGTCCGCCTCCTCGCGGATCGGGATGCCGGCGGGGTAGAGCGCGCCGGCGAGCGATGCCGGATAGGCGCGGCCGGCGATGTTCGGGATCTGCGCCGCGGTGAAGGCGACGACCTGATGCGCGGCATCGTCGCGGAAGGCGGTGTTGAAGACATGGAAGTCGCGCCCCGCCGCCCCGAGGATGACGATGCGCCGCCGCTGTCCTGTCCTGCCTTCGGTCATGCGCAACCCCTGTTCGTCATCGGCTGTCAACAGCGCGCCGCGCGGGCGGCGTCAAGCGCGTCCGCCCCTGCCGGCATCCTGCGCGGCGTGCTATCGGCCGCCTCAGGCACAAATCCGTGACAGGAACGAACGGGATGGGTGGGACACTCGCAGGAAAGATCGCGCTGGTGACGGGCGCGGGGAAGAACATCGGGCGGGCGATCGCCTTCTCCCTCGCGCGGGACGGCGCGACCGTGGTGGTGAACGGCCGTTCCGACGCCGCGGCGATCGAAGCCGTGGCGCAGGAGATCCGGGCCATGGGCGGGCAGGCACAGGCGGCGCTTGCCGATGTTTCGGATCCGCAGGCGGTGGCCGGCATGATGGAGGGCATCCGCGGCGGCCTCGGCGGCCTCGACATTCTGGTGAGCAATGCCGGCCTGCGGCGCCAGACGCCCTTCCTGGAGATGAGCCTGGCGGAATGGCGGGAGATCCTCTCGGTCGCGCTCGACGGCGCCTTCATCCTGACCCGGGCGGCGGCGCCGCTGATGATCGCGCGCGGCGGCGGCTCGATCATCGGGTTGTCCGGCATCTCGACGCATGTCGGCACGCCGAACCGGGCGCATGTCTCGGCGTCCAAGGCGGGGCTCGAAGGCCTGATGCGCGCGCTGGCGGTGGAACTGGCGCCGCATGGCATCCGCGCCAACTGCGTCGCGCCCGGCGCGGTGGACACGGCACGCGGCGCAAGCGCTGGCGCCATGCCGACGAGCCTCGGCCGGGGGGAGGGCATCCCGCTGCGCCGCAAGGCGAGCGTCGAGGAGATCGCCGCCGTGGTCCGCATGCTGGCGGGGCCGGAGGGCGGCTATGTCACCGGCCAGACCATCCATGTGAACGGCGGCGTCTTCCTGACCTGAGGCCGCAGGGTGGGGCGGCGCCCGGCCGCCCCTTCCGCACCGGGCGATGTTGCGGTGCGTCAAGTGGGATGCGAGTATCCCAGTTTGGTGAGGGGTGACGCATGCTGCCGACGCTGGTTGGACTGGATCATCTCGTTGTCGCCGTGCGCGACCTCGATGCCGCGGCGGAGGCGTGGGGTGCGCTCGGCTTCACGCTGTCGCCGCCGGGGCTGCACAGCGCGCATATCGGCAGCGCCAACTACACGATGATGTTCGGTGAGGACTACCTCGAGCTCCTCGGTGTCGTGACGCCGACGCCGCACAACCAGGCGCTGCGTGACTTCGTGGCGATGCGCGAAGGGCTCGACCGCGCCGCCTTCACCACCACGGACGCCGCGGCGGGCGCGGAGGCGTTGCGTGCGCGCGGCGTGGACGCCGTCGGCCCGGTCGATTTCGGCCGCCCCGTGGCGCTGCCGGACGGCACCGAGACCGAGGCGCGCTTCACCGTCTTCCGCTGGCCGACCTCCGCGCGGGTGGGCGGGCTCGGCATCTTCGCCTGCCAGCACCACACGCGGGATGCGGTGTGGGTGCCCTCGCTGCAGGCGCATGCCAATGGCGTGACGCGCATCAAGCGCCTGCTGGTGGCGAGCGATGATCCGGAGGGCTCCGCCGCCGGCCTGGCCGCCGCGATCGAGGCCGCCGTGCGGCAGGAAGGCGAGTTCCGCATCGTCGCGACCGGTGCCGGGCGCGGCGAGATCGCTTTCGCGCCGCGCGCGGCGATCGCCCGCCTGGCCGGCTGCGCCGAGGATGCGCTGCCGCGGGAAGGCGGCGCGGCCATGGTCCTCGGCACCCCCAAGCCCCGTCCCACCGGCTTCGCCACCGGCGTCGCCGTGATCTTCGAAGCCCCCTGATCCGATCGGCAGGAGACGATACGATGAACGGACCCACGCGCCGCGAGACCTTCCTCCTCGGTGCCGCCGCCCTGATCCCGGCCAGCGCGATCGCGCAGGAGGCGCCGCGCCGTGGTGGCGTGCTGACGGTGCATTTCGCCACCGAGCAGCGCATCCTCAACCCGTCCCTGCAGGCCTCGACCGGCGTCTACATCGTCGGCGGCAAGATCCAGGAGGCGCTGCTCGACCTCGACGCGCAGGGCAATCCGGTCGGCGTGCTCGCGGAATCCTGGGAAAGCGCGCCGGACGGCAAGACCCATGTCTTCCGTCTGCGCCGCGGCGTGACCTGGCATGACGGCAAGCCCTTCACCTCGGCCGACGTGCAGTTCACCGCCATGGAGATGTGGAAGAAGATCCTCAACTACGGGACCACGCTGCAGCAGTTCCTGACCGAGGTTCAGACGCCCGATCCGCACACCGCCATCTTCAAGTACGAGCGGCCGATGCCCCAGGGGCTGCTGCTGCGCGCGCTGCCGGATCTCGGCTACATCTCGCCGAAGCACGTCTTCGAGACTGGCGACATCCGCCAGAACCCGGCCAACACGGCGCCGGTCGGCACGGGCCCCTTCAAGTTCGTCCAGTACGAGCGCGGGCAGCACATCATCGCCGAGCGCAACCCCGACTACTGGCGCAACAACATGCCCTATCTCGACCGCGTGGTCTGGCGGGTGGTGAGCGACCGCGCGGCCGCCGCCGCGCAGATGGAAGCGGGGCAGATCCTGTTCAGCCCGTATTCCTCGCTGACCATCGCCGACATGCAGCGGCTCGGCCGCGACCCGCGCTTCGAGGCGACGACGCGCGGCAATGAGGGCAATGTCCGCACCAACACGCTGGAATTCAACTTCCGCAATCCGGTGCTCGCCGACATCCGCGTGCGCCGCGCGATCGCGCACGCGATCAACGTGCCCTTCTTCATCGAGAACTTCCTCGGCCCCTTCGCCAAGCCCGGCACGGGGCCGATCCCGTCCGTCTCGACCGACTACTACCCGACGGCGCCGATGCCGCAGTATGGCTACGACGTGGCGGCGGCGAACCGCCTGCTGGACGAGGCCGGGCAGCGCCGCGGCGCCGGTGGCGTGCGCTTCGGCCTCCGCCTGCTGCCCGCGCCCTGGGGCGAGGACATCGCCCTGTGGTCCACCTTCATCCAGCAGTCGCTGCAGCAGGTCGGCATCCGTGTCGAGATCGTGCGCAACGACGCCGCCGGCTTCCTGCGCAGCGTCTATCGCGACCACGCCTTCGACCTCGCGACCGGCTGGCACCAGTACCGGTCCGATCCGGCGGTCAGCACGACGGTCTGGTATCGCTCCGGCAGCCCGGTCGGCGCGCCCTGGACCAACCAGTGGGGCTGGAAGGACGACCGGATCGACGGGATCATCGACGCCGCGGCGACCGAGGTCGATCCCGTGAAGCGCAAGGGGCTCTATGCCGATTTCGTCCAGGCGGTGCAGACCGAGCTGCCGCTCTGGATGCCGATCGAGCAGATCTTCGTCTCGGTGTTCAACAGGCGCATCCGCAACGCCGGCAACAACCTGCGCTGGGCGTCCTCGACCTGGCACGACACCTGGCTGGCGTCTTGAGGGTCCTGCGCCTCGCGGGGCGGCGGCTTGCCGCCTCGCTGCCGACGCTGCTGCTGATCCTGGTTGGCGTGTTCCTGCTGCTGCAATTTGCCCCCGGGGACACGGTGGATGCGCTGATGGCGCAGATCGGCGGCGGCGATGCCGCCTTCGCCGAGGAGATGCGGCGCTTCTACGGCCTCGATGCCGGCATCGCGGCGCAGCTCTGGAACTACCTGACGCGGCTGGCGACGCTCGACCTCGGCTTCTCCGCCATCTACGGCAAGCCGGTCGCGACCGTGATCCTGGAGCGGCTGCCACCGACCATCCTGCTGATGGCCTCTTCGCTCTCCTTCGCCTTCTTCTTCGGGCTGGTGCTGGGCGTGGTGGCGGCACGGCGGGTGAACCGCTGGCCGGACACGCTGATCTCGACGTTGGGCCTGGTGTTCTACGCGACACCCTCCTTCTGGTTCGGCCTGATGGCGATCGTGCTGTTCAGCGTCTATCTGCAATGGCTGCCGGCCGGCGGCTTCTCGGACATCACGATGGGCTACACCGGCATCGCCGCGGTGCTGGACGTCGCCCGGCACCTGGTGCTGCCGACGCTGACGCTCGGGCTGATCTTCCTCGCCATCTACCTGCGCATCATGCGCGCCTCGATGCTGGAGGTGCTGAGCCTCGACTTCGTGCGCACCGCACGGGCGAAGGGGCTGAGCGAGACGCGCGTGGTGGCGAGGCACGTGCTGCGCAACGCCATGCTGCCGATGGTAACGCTGATCGGGCTGCAGGCCGGGACCATGCTGGGCGGCTCGGTGGTGGTGGAGAGCGTCTTCGCCCTGCCGGGGCTTGGGCGGCTCGCCTATGAAAGCGTGGTGCAGCGGGACCTCAATACCCTGCTCGGCATCGTCTTCGTCTCTGCGATCCTCGTCATCACCATCAACTTCCTGGTGGACATCCTCTATGCGCGGCTCGATCCGCGCATCTCGACGGAATCCTGATGCGCGCGTTCAAGGCCTATCTCCGCAGCCCGGCGGCGCTGATCGGCACCGCGATCCTGCTCGCCGTCCTTGTGATGGGCGTCGGGGCACAGTGGTTCTATCCCGGCGATCCGCTCGGCCTCGCCGGCCGGCCGCTGCAATGGCCGGGGGCCAGTCCGCGCTTCCCGCTCGGCACCGACCCGTCGGGGCGGGACATCGCGGCGCAACTTTTTCACGGGGCGCGCATCTCACTGCTGATCGGATTCGTCGCGACCTCGATCGCCGTGGTGATCGGCATCGCCATCGGCGCGGTGGCCGGCTTCTACGGCGGCGCGACCGACACGATGCTGATGCGCGTGACCGAGGCCTTCCAGACACTGCCGAATTTCCTGCTTCTGCTGGTGCTGGTTGCCGTCTTCGGCAGCACGATCGAGACGGTGACCATCGCCATCGGCCTGGTTTCCTGGCCACCCGTTGCGCGGCTGACGCGAGCGGAGTTCCTCAGCCTGCGCACGCGGGACTTCGTCCAGGCCTGCCGTGTCCAGGGATTGGGCGATGCGCACCTGATCCTGCGCGAAGTGCTGCCGAACGCCCTGCCGCCGGTGATCGTCTACGCCTCCGTCGTCATGGCGGTGGCGATCCTGCTGGAGAGCGCGCTCGCCTTCCTGCAGCTCTCCGATCCCAACGTGCCGTCCTGGGGCAACCTGATCGGCCTCGGCCGCAACGTGCTGCGGACGGAGTGGTACGTCTCGGCCATCCCGGGCGTTGCCATCCTGCTGACCATCCTCGGCGTCTCGCTGGTGGGGCAGGGGCTGAACGACGCGCTCAACCCGCGCATCGCGAGCGGCCGATGACGACACGCCTCGCCGTCGAAGGGCTGACCATCCGCCTTCCCAAAGGTGCGGACCGGGAGTTCGCGATCGAGGAGGTCGCGCTGACCGTCGCGGCGGGGGAGATCCTCTGCGTCGTCGGCGAGAGCGGGTCCGGGAAATCCGTCACCGCCTCCGCCGCCATGGGCCTGCTGGCGCCGGGGCTGTCCATCGCATCCGGCCAGATGGCGCTGTGCGGCGAGGATCTGCGCGCCAAGTCGCCGGAGGAATGGCGCGCCATCCGCGGCCGCCGCATCGCCATGGTGTTCCAGGAGCCGATGACGGCGCTCAACCCGCTGATGACGGTGGGCGCGCAGATCGGCGAGATGTGGCGCGTCCATCTCGGCCTCGATGCGAAGGAGACGGAGCGCCGCGCCGTCGCCGCGCTGCGCGAGGTCAACCTGCCCGACCCGGAAGGCGCGCTCCGCGCCTATCCGCATGAACTCTCCGGCGGTCAGCGCCAGCGCGTGATGATCGCCATGGCGCTGGCGCTCGAACCCCAGGTGCTGATCTGCGATGAGCCGACCACCGCGCTCGACGTGACGACACAGGCGCAGGTTCTGGCGCTGATCAAGGACCTGCAGAGGCGCCACGGCACGGCGGTGATGTTCATCACCCACGATTTCGGCGTCGTGGCGGAGATCGCCGACCGGGTGGCGGTGATGCGGCTCGGCCGTGTGGTGGAGGAGGGCACGGCGCGCGATGTGTTGACCGCGCCGCAGCACGAGTACACGCGCGCCCTGCTGCGCGCCGTGCCCGGGCTCGCCGCGCCAGCTCCACGCGCTCTGGCGGAGGAGGCGGTGCTGGAGGTGCGTGGCCTGACCAAGACCTATGCCTCCCGTGGCATCTTCCGTCGCCGCAAGCCGGTGAAGGCGCTGGATGCGGTCTCGGTGACGCTGAAGCGCGGCTCGACGCTGGCGGTGGTGGGCGAGAGCGGTTCGGGGAAATCGACGCTCGCGCGCTGCGTCGTCGGGCTGCTCGGCAGCGACGGAGGGCAGGTCGTCATCGGCGGCGCGCCGCTGCCGGCGAAGCGGCGCGAGGCCGCGCGCCTGGTGCAGATGGTGTTCCAGGACCCCTATGCCTCGCTGAACCCGCGCCGGAAGGTTGGTGCCCAGGTGGCGCAGGGGCCGATTGCGGCCGGCGCGCGCCGTGCGCAGGCGTTGGCCGAGGCGCGCGAATTGTTCTGCACCGTCGGCCTCGATCCGGATGCGGTGGACCGCTTCCCGCACGAATTCTCCGGCGGCCAGCGCCAGCGCATCGGCATCGCGCGGGCGCTGGCGATGAAGCCGCAGGTGCTGGTGGCGGATGAGCCGGTCTCAGCGCTCGATGTCAGCGTCCAGGCGCAAGTGCTGGCGCTGCTGCGCGAATTGCAGGAGAGGCTTGGCCTCTCGATCCTGTTCATTACCCACGATCTGCGTGTCGCGGCCCAGCTCTGCGACGAGGTCGCGGTGATGCGCGGCGGCGTGGTCGAGGAAGCCGGCCGCATCGGCGAGGTCTTCGCCGCGCCGCGCAGCGCCTATACGCGCAGCCTGATCGAGGCGATCCCCGGCCGCGCGCTGTTCGGCGCCTGACGTTCAGGTCGCGTAGTCGGGCTCCTCGCGGTCCAGCACCCGGCGCCAGGCGTCGAGGTGCAGCCGTGCATCGAGCTTCTCGCCCCAGGCGCCGGTATGGTGGCGGCGCAGGCCCTCCGGCAGCCTGTGCAGCGGCAGGCCGGTCTGCATGGCCGTCATCTGGTACATGGTCGTGCGCTCGGCCATGTAGGTCTCGTCGAAGGCGTCGTGCACGGTGGGGCCGACCACCGTCACGCCGTGGCCGCGCATGACCATGATGGTCTTGTCGCCCATCAGCCGCGCGATGCGGTCGCCTTCCTCGCTGCTGTGCACGGGCTGGTCTCCCTCGCTGTCATAGACCGCGCGGTCGTTGAGCAGCAGGCTGTTGTGGTGCGACAGCGCGAATTCCGCGCCCTCGATCATCGACAGCGCCGTCAGCCAGCGCGGATGGACATGCACCACGCAGGCGGCCTTCGGGTTGGCGAGGTGGATGCGGCAATGGATGTGGAAGGCGACCTTGCGCAGCTCCCCCTTGCCGCGCAGCACGCGGCCGTCCAGGTCGCAGACGATCAGGTCGCTCGCCCGCAGCTCCTGGAACAGGTAGCCGCGCGGGTTGATGAGGAAGCGCGGCTCCGACTCCTCCGGCAGCATCAGGCTGTTGTGGTTGCCGATGTGCTCGTTCCAGCCGAGCCGCGCGCCGATGCGGAACACCGCCGCCATGTCGCAGCGCAGCGCCCATTCGCGTTCCTCGGCGCGGCTGCTGGTAAGGCTCTGGACCATGTTCGCCATCTGCGACCTTCCCTGCCTGGGTCGGGGAAGGCTGGCACGTTCCGCGCGTGCACGCCAAGCGCCGGCGGATTGACGGGCGCGGTTCCGCGGACGACGCTTCGCCGTGAGAACCGCCAAGAGCACCGCCATGCCGCCACCCAAGCCCATCGCGGAACTGCCCATCACCGGCTATCTCGACCGCTTCTCCCACCGCCCCGGCGAGACCTTCCAGGTGCGCGTGAGCGTGCGTGACGGCGGGCAGGCGCGCGCGCGGCTGGTGCGCGTGATCTCCGGCGATCCCAACCCGGCGGGGCCGGGCCTGCGTTTCGAGGACCTCGCGCATCGCCTCGACCTGACCTTCGCGGGGCGCCGGCAGCCGATCCGTCTCGGCTCCCATGCCGTCGTGCCGCGCGCGCCGCGGCGCGAGGCCGGGCCCTGCACCTGGACCGCGCTTGTCTGGCTCGCCGCCGCGCCGCAGGCCGAAGCAACCGTGATCTGCGAGACCGACGGCGACACGGTCGCCCGGCTGGCGATCGGGCGCGACGGCGTCACGGGCATCGTCACCGGCGCGCAGAACGCCGTGGCGGTCGCGACGGGCAAGGCGCCCGCGCTGAGGCGCTGGCATCGCCTGTGGCTCAGCGCCGATCCCGGCACCGGCCGCGTCGCCGTGGGCTGCGTGCCCTTCGAGGGCGGCGCGGCGTCGGTCGCGACCGCGGTGGTGCAGGGGCTGCGCGTGCCCAGCGGCGGCGGGCGCATCGCCATCGCCGCGGACGGCGCCTCCCCGGCCGGCGGCCACCTGACGGGCAAGATCGAGGATCCCGCGCTGCTTGCGGGCTACCGCGACGCCTGGGCGCATCCTGACGCGACCCTCGCCACGCTGGCGCCGGAACTGCTGGCGGGCTGGGACTTCTCCCGCGACATCCCGACGCAGCGCATCGTCGATGTCGGCCCGCAGGCCTGCGACGGCCATCTGGTGAACATCCCGGCCCGCGCCGTGGTCGGCGCCCGCTGGTCCGGCGCGGAGATGTGCTGGCGCCACGCCCCCGCCGACTACGCCGCCATCCACTTCCACGCCGATGACCTCGGCGATTGCGGCTGGCAGACCGATTTCACCTTCGAGGTCCCCGCCGACCTGCCCTCCGGCGCCTACGCCTTCCACCTCACCTGCGCGGCCGGGGAGGACTGGCTGCCCTTCTACGTGCTGCCGCCGCGCGGGCAGGCGAGGGCGTCGGTGGTGTTCCTCGCCTCGACCTTCACCTACCAGGCCTATGCCAACCACGCGCGCGGCAATGCGGATGCCGCCTACAAGGCGCGCGTCGCTGCCTGGGGCGCCTATCCGCACAATCCGGACGACTACCCGATCTACGGGCGGTCCACCTACAACAAGCATCCGGACGGCAGCGGGATCGCGTTCTCGTCCCGCCTGCGGCCGATCCTGACCATGCGGCCGGGTTTCCTGACCTTCAACGACGCGCGCGGCTCGGGCCTCAGGCACTACCCGGCGGACACGCACCTGCTCGCCTGGCTGGAGGCCAAGGACATCGCCTTCGACATCGTCACCGACGAGGACCTGCACGAGGAAGGCGCGGACCTGCTGAAGCCCTACCGCGTGGTGCTGACCGGATCGCACCCGGAATACCACACGCCGCAGACGCTCGACGCGCTCACCGCCTACACGCGCGATGGCGGGCGGATGATGTATCTCGGCGGCAACGGCTTCTACTGGCGCATCGCGGTGACGCAGACGCTGCCCGGCGTGATGGAGCTGCGCCGCGCGGAAGGCGGCATCCGCGCCTGGGCCGCCGAGCCGGGCGAGTACTACCACCAGACCGATGGCGGCTATGGCGGGCTGTGGCGACGCAACCGGCGGCCGCCGCAGATGCTCGCCGGCGTCGGCTTCTCAGGCCAGGGGCTGTTCGAGGGCACGCATTACCGCCTGCTGCCCGCCGCCCGCGACCCGAAGCACGCCTGGATCTTCGAGGGCGTGGAGGGCGAGACCTTCGGGGACTACGGCCTGTCGGGCGGCGGCGCCGCGGGCTTCGAACTGGACCGCGCGGACTTCACCCTAGGCACGCCGGAAGGCGCGGCGATCCTGGCGCGGTCGGAGGATCCGCCATCCTCCTTCGTCACCGTGCCCGAGGAACTGCTCTCCCACATCGCAACCGTCAGCGGGGAGAAGGTGGACGAGCTGAAGCGCGCCGAGATCGTCCTCTTCGGCACGCCCGGCGGCGGGGCCGTCTTCGCCACCGGCTCCATCACTTGGTGCGGCAGCCTGTGGAAGGACGGCGCCTTCGACGGGCCGGTCAGCCGCATCATGGAGAACGTCCTGCGCCGCTTCGCCGTGGCTTGAACGGAGAGTGTTGACGACCCGCCCATCGCGTCGGACAGTCTGAAGAACGACTGAGGCCACGCATCAACGGGGGACACTGCCCATGAAGCGCCTAAGCCTTGCGTCCACGCTCGCCGTTGCGGCCATGGCGCTGCCGGCGGGGCCGCTGCTCGCGGCGCCCTTCACCTGCCCGAGCCGGGGCGGAGACATCGTCTTCGGGCAGGAAGCCAATGTGAATTCGCTCGACCAGCACACGTCGAGCACGATCTCCACCCGCAACATCGCGATGAACATGTACGAATCGCTGATGACGCGGGACGAGAACAACCGTCCCATCCTCGAGCTCGCGGAGAGCATGGAGGAATCCGGCGATGGGCTGACCTACACCTTCCGCCTGCGCCGCGGCATCACCTTCCACAACGGCAAGCCGATGACGTCGGCGGACGTCGCGGCCTCCTTCAACCGTTACAACCGGATCGGGCTGCAGCGCAGCACGCTCGACAACGTGGCGGGGTGGGACACGCCGGACCCGCACACCTTCGTCATCCGCATGAAGCAGGTGCAGCCGACCTTCATCGAGGCGCTCTCCTCCTTCTCCGTGCCCATCGTCATCATCCCGTCGGAGCACGAGAACGACGAGCGGCAGCAGCTTCGCACCGTCGGCACCGGACCGTTCAGGCTGATGGAGTTCGTCCCGGGCAGCCATGCGCGGCTTGGCCGCTTCGAGGGATACCAGCCCAACACCGCCTTCGAGCAGCGCACCGGCTTCGGCGGCTATCGCGTCGCCTGCGTGGACACCGTGACCTTCCGCATCGTGACGGAGGCGAGCGCGCGCGTCGCCGGATTGGAAACCGGCGCCCTGCAGGCGGTGGAGGACGTGCCGACGCGCTCCCTGGAAGGGCTGCGCCGCAACAGTGCAATCACCATCCTGCCGCTGCAGAACTGGTGGATCCAGATAGCGCTGCCCAATACCGCCATCCCGCCGACCAATAACCTGGCCTTCCGCCGCGCCGTGCAGGCGGCGCTCGGCATGGAAGACATCATGGATGCGGCGACGGACGGGAATTTCCGCCTGAATGTCGGCTTCCAGTATCCGAACCAGCCCTCCTACACGGATGCCGGCAAGGAGACCTACAACATCAACGACCAGGCGCGGGCCCGCGCGCTGCTGCGTGAATCCGGCTACCGCAACGAGCCGATCACCATCCTGACCAACCGCGACTATCCGCCGATGTACAACTCCGCGCTGGTCATGCAGCAGCAGCTTCGCGCCATCGGGATCAACGCGAGCCTGCGCGTGGTAGACTGGCCGACCTCGGTCCAGATGTCCCAGCGCGTGAACAGCGACGAGTGGCACTTCTTCCATACCGGCTGGGGCACGCAGCCGGCGCTCGGCGCGCTAGCGACCATGCAGTTCCTCGTCGCGCCCAATGCCGCCTACCATCCGCGCGACGACCGCGACGACCCGGACGTGCTGGCGGCCTGGAACGCCATGAACAACGAGCGTTCGCCGGAAGCGCGCCAGGCGGCCTTCGCGACCATGCAGCGCCTGGTGCTGGAGCGCGCCTACGCCTTCCCCTTCGGAGCGCTGACCAAGGTGCAGGCGGTGCGATCCAACGTGCAGGGCTTCGTGCCGTTCCGGATACCGCGCTTCTCCAACGTATGGATCCAGCGGTAGCGCCGTGATCGGGGTCGCGGCCCGGCGCTCGCTGAGCGCGATCCCGGTCCTCCTCATCGTCAGCCTCATCAGCTTCGGGCTGATGCGGCTCATTCCGGGCGACCCGGCCGCAGCCATTGCCGGGGTGGCCGCGACGCCGGCGCAGATCGAGCAGCTGCGCCGCGACCTCGGGCTGGACCAGCCCTTCCACATGCAGTTGCTGGAGTACTACGGCGGCCTGGCGCGGGGCGATCTCGGCAGGTCGCTGCTGCTCGGCAAGGGCGTCTTCGCGGCGACGATGGAACGCCTGCCGGTGACGATCGGGCTGTCGCTCTATGCCCTCGTCTTCACCCTGCTGATCGGCATCGCCAGCGGGATCGTCGCGGCACTGCGGCAGAACAGCATCATCGACCAGGCGGCGATGATGTTCGCCATGATCGGCATCTCCGTGCCGAACTTCTTCCTCGGCCTGCTGATGATCATCCTCTTCGCCGTGCATCTCGGCTGGCTGCCGAGCGGCGGCTACGTGCCCTTCAGCCAGGACCCCGCCGGCTGGCTCGCGAGCACCACGATGCCGGCCTTCTCCCTCGCGCTGCTGCAGGCCGGCCTGCTCGCGCGCATCACGCGGTCCTCGATGCTCGAAGTGCTGCGCCAGGACTACATCCGCACGGCGCGCGCCAAGGGGCTGCCGCAGCGGCAGGTGATCCTGAAGCACGCGCTCGCCAATGCGCTGATCCCGATCGTGACGGTGGTCGGCATCATCGTCTCCCTGCTGCTCTCCGGCGCGGTGGTGACGGAGGCGCTGTTCTCGCTGCCCGGCATGGGGCAGTTGCTGACCCAGGCGGTGTTGAGCCGCGACTACCCGATGGTGCAGGGGGGGCTGCTGCTGGTGACGACCTTCCTCGTGCTGGTGAACATCACGGTGGACGTGCTCTACGCCCTGCTCGACCCTCGGGTGCGCTATGAGTGAGGCGGCGGACGCGGAAGGCATTGCCTACAAGCGCGAGCACCCCGCGCGCGCGGCGCTGCGGCGGCTGTTCCACCACCGGCTGTTCGTCACGGGGCTGATCCTGTTCGGCATCATCGCCGGCATCGCCGCCGCGGCGCCCTGGATCGCGGGCGTGGATCCGCAACGGCTGTCGATGCGCAACAAGTTCCTGCCGCCAGGCGAGACCTGGCTCTTCGGCACCGACAATTTCGGTCGCAGCCTGTGGTCGCGCGTGGTCTGGGGGGCGCAGCTCTCGATGGTCATCGGCGCCTCGGTGGTGGCGCTGAACGCGGTGTTCGGCACGCTGATCGGCGCGGCTGCGGGCTACTTCCGCAGGCTCGACAACGCCCTGATGCGGGTGAACGACGCTCTGATGGCCTTCCCGGCGATCCTGCTCGCCATCGCCGTCACCTCGGTGCTGGGGCCGTCCACGCTCAACGTCATCCTCGCGCTGTCGATCGTCTACATCCCGCGCACGGCGCGCATCGTGCGGTCCTCGGTCATCGTGCTGCGGGAGATGGAATACGTGCAGGCCGCCGTCGCCGCCGGCGCGGGGCACTGGCGCATCCTGCGCCACCACATCCTGCCCAACGCCATGGCGCCGATGATCGTGCAGCTTTCGTTCCTGTTCGCCTATGCGGTGCTGTCGGAAGCGACGCTGTCCTTCCTCGGCGTCGGCGCGGTGCCGCCGACGCCGACCTGGGGGAACATCATGGCGGAGGGGCGCGACTTCATGCGCGAAGCGCCCTGGATCATCACCATCCCGGGCGTGGCGCTGATGATCACGGTGATGGGGCTCAACCTCCTCGGCGACGGGCTGCGCGACGTGCTCGACCCACGGCTCAGGATCCAGCAGTGAACCTGCTCGAGGTCCGCGGCCTGACGACGGCCTTCATGACCGGGCGTGGCGAGGTGAACGCCATCGAGGAGGTCTCCTTCTCCCTGAAGGAAGGCGAGATCCTCGGCATCGTCGGTGAATCCGGCTCCGGCAAGTCGGTGACCGCGCTGACGATCATGGGCCTGCTGCCGCAGCCGCCGGCGCGCGTCGCGGCCGGGGAGGTGGTGTTCAACAGCCAACGCCTGACCGGCTTGTCCGACCGCCAGATGCAGGCGATCCGCGGCCCGGGGATCTCGATGATCTTCCAGGAGCCAATGACCTCCCTGAACCCGGTCTTCTCCATCGGCGACCAGATCATGGAGACGATCGCCGCGCATGAGCGCCTGTCGCAATCGGACTTGCGCAAGCGCGCGATCGGGATGCTGGACAAGGTCGGCATCCCCTCCGCCGCGCGCCGGCTGGACGACTACCCGCACCAGATGTCGGGCGGCCAGCGGCAGCGCGTGATGATCGCCATGGCGCTCGCCTGCCAGCCGAAGCTGCTGATCGCGGATGAGCCGACCACCGCGCTCGATGTGACGATCCAGGCGCAGATCCTCGACCTGCTGATGGACCTGCGCGACGAGTTCGGCATGGCGATCATGATCATCACGCACAACATGGGCGTGATCGCCGAGACCGCCGACCGCGTGCTGGTGATGTACGCCGGCCGGGTCATCGAGGAAGCGCCGGTCGCCAGCGTCTTCGACCGACCGTTGCACCCCTATACGCGCGGGCTGCTGGAATGCGTGCCGTCGCTTATCGAGGACAGGCCGCGCCTGGTCGCCATTCCCGGCACGCTGCCGGAACCCGCGCGCCGGCCGCCCGGCTGCCGCTTCGGCCCGCGCTGCCGCCACGCGCAGCCGGCCTGCTCGGAGGCGATCCCGACGCTGGAAGCCCTGGAGCCCGCCCACACCGCCGCCTGTTTCCGCGCGCGGGAGCTTGCCCTGCCATGACCACGCCGCTCGTCGAGGCAACGGCGCTCGCCAAGCATTTCGAGATCGGCGGCGGCGGGCTGTTCGGGCTGCGCAAGCCGATGAGCCTGCGCGCGGTGGATGAGGTCTCGTTCTCGATCAACGCCGGCGAGACGCTCGGCCTGGTCGGTGAATCCGGCTGCGGCAAGTCGACCCTCGGCCGCCTGCTGCTGCGGCTGATCGAGCCGAGCTCGGGCCGCATCACCTTCGACGGCAACGACATCACCGGCATCGGGCGGATGGAGATGCGCGCCTTCCGCCGCTCCATGCAGATCATCTTCCAGGACCCGTATGGCGCGCTCAATCCGCGCATGTCGGTCGAGGACATCATCGCCGAGCCGCTGATCATCCACGGTGCGAAGCCGGGCGCGGAGACGCGCCGCAAGGTCACGCAGATGTTGGAGAAGGTCGGCCTGCCGGCGCGCGCCCTCGACCGCTTCCCGCATGAATTCTCCGGCGGCCAGCGCCAGCGCATCGGCATCGCCCGCGCGCTGATCCTGCATCCGCGGCTGATCGTCTGCGACGAGGCGGTCTCGGCGCTCGACGTCTCGGTGCAGGCGCAGATCGTCAACCTGCTGCAGGACCTGCAGCGGGAGATGGGGCTGACCTACCTCTTCATCGCGCATGACCTGTCCGTGGTGCGGCACATCTCCGACCGCGTCGCGGTGATGTATCTCGGCAAGGTGGTCGAGGTGGCGGACAAGAAGACGATCTACTCCGCGCCGCTGCACCCCTACACGCGCGCGCTGATCGCCGCCGTGCCGGCGCAGCATCCGGCGCAGCGCTCCCGCGGCAAGCGGGAACGCATCGCCGGCGACATCCCCTCTGCGCTCAACCCGCCATCCGGCTGCCGCTTCCATACGCGCTGCCCGCACGTCATGTCGGTCTGCCGCGAACGCGCGCCCGCGCTCACCGACCCCGCGCCCGGCCACCAGGTTGCCTGCCACCTGATCGAGACGCCCAAAGCCTGAGGAACGCCATGTCGCAGACCCGCAAGTCCCGCCTCGTCCCGGAAGTGGACTATGGCAAGGACGGCAAGCAGGCGGGATTCATCCGCCTGTTCCACTCGACGCATGAGTCCGCCTACGGCTTCCTGCCGATCCCGATCGTGGTGGTGAAGAACGGGGAGGGGCCGACGGCGCTCTTCACCTCCGGCAACCACGGCGACGAGTACGAGGGCCAGGTCGCGCTGACCAACCTGATCAAGTTCCTTGAGCCCGGGATGATCCGGGGCCGCGTCATCATGATGCCGATGGCGAATTATCCGGCGGCGCTGATCGGGCGGCGCGTCTCGCCGATCGACGACCTCAACATGAACCGCATCTTCCCGGGTGATCCGGACGGGACCGTCACGCGGCAAATCGCGCACTACATCGACAGCGAGCTGATTCCGCTCGCCGACCTGGTGATCGACCTGCATTCGGGCGGGTCGTCGCTGAACTACATCCCGACGGCGCTGGCCAAGCAGTCGGCCGATCCCGTGCTGTACCAGAAGCAGCTTGCGGCGCTGCGTGCCTTCGGCGCGCCCTACACCTACATCCAGGGCGGCGCGCAGGGGCAGGGCGGGGATCAGACGCTCGGCAGCGGGGCGGACCGGCGCGGCAGCATCGCGCTGGGGACGGAACTCGGTGGTGCGGGGGCGGTGAACGCGTCAGGGCTCGCCATCGCGGAACGGGGCCTGCGCAACCTGCTCGTCCATCTCGGCATCCTCGGCAGGGAGCATTGGGTGGAACCGCCGGTCGCAACGCGCTTCCTCGATGTGCGCGGTCCCGAGATGTACGTCTATGCGCCTGAGAACGGCGTCTTCGAGCCACTGGTCGAGCTCGGCGACGCGGTCGTGCCCGGAACGCCGGCCGCGCGCATCCACATGCCCGAGACGCCCTGGCTGCCGCCGGTCGAGATCGCCTTCAAGGCCGGCGGCATCGTCATGTGCAAACGCATCCCCGCGCGGACCAAGCGCGGCGATTGCCTGTTCCATCTGGCGAGCGACCTCGCGGGCTAGGGCGGTTGCCGTTCGCCTTGGCTCACCGCAGGCGCTCCGATCTCTTGTTCCTGCAAGCATCCCAACCCGATCAGGGGAGTCCGCCTGATCGGGATTTGCTCCAGTCATTTCGTCTTCAGCGTCCAGTTGAAGGTGACCACCGGCACGTCGGGGACGGGCAGGATCCTGCCTTCCTCGTCGGTCGGAATGGTCCGGACGGGCCTTCCCTCGACCATCACGGTCGGCACCGGCGGCGGGTTGTAGCGGCGCATGGTGCCGTCATGCCCGGCGACATAGGCGACGATGCCGGCATCGTAGGCGATGAACTTGTCGTCGTCGCTGAAGTCCGGGCTGCCCCGCATGCCGGAGGCAGGATCGATGCTCTCGGGCGGCGTCGGGTGGGTGTGGTAGTAGGCGACGGGCGTGGTGCCGGCCGGGCAGCCGCAGTTCCACTCCCCCAGGCCGACATCGACCGTATGCTTGACGGTGCCGGTGCGGACATCGCTCGAGGAGAGCGCGCCGTTGCTGTTGCCGCGGCAGATCACCGCGCCCTTCTCGAAGCCGCTCGCGATGGAGGCCGGCAGGACGGCCTGGAGGAGGTCGCGCGCCTTCTCGTCCATGCGCGATACCGTCACCGTGGTGCTCTTGTTCTGGCCGGTCTGGCCGCCGTCGCCGGGCATGGTCGGGGCTCCTTTCGCGCTGCCGGTTTCCTGTCGCGATGACGGAACAGCTTCCGCGCCGTACGGGTCAAGTGACTCGCGTCACCGCGGCCGGCTGCCGCGCGGTCATGCCCCGGCGGGGCGGAACGCCCTGCAGACAGCGGGGTCGGTGTCGAGCCGCGGCCCGCCGATCAGGTCGATGCAGTAGGGGATGGCCGGAAAGACGGCGTCCAGGCATTCGCCGATCGCCGAGGGCTTCCCCGGCAGGTTGACGATCAGGCTGCGTCCGCGCGTGCCCGCCGTCTGGCGGGAGAGGATTGCGGTCGGCACGGCGCGCAGGGACACGGCGCGCATCAGTTCCCCGAAGCCGGGCAGCATGCGCTCGCAGACGGCTTCGGTCGCTTCAGGCGTGACATCGCGCGGGGCAGGGCCGGTGCCGCCGGTGGTGACGATCAGCGCGCAGCCTTCCGCATCGGCCAAGTCGCGCAGCGTCGCCTCGATCGCCGGCCGCTCGTCCGGCACCAGGCGCCGCACCGCACGCCAGCGGGAGGCGAGGATGCGTGCCAGCGCCGCTTCGATCGCCGGCCCACCCTTGTCCTCATAGATGCCGCGGCTGGCGCGGTCGGAGACGGTGACGACGCCGATCGGCGTCGCGGCATCGGTCATGAGGGGGCTCCATGGCAAGGGACGCGGCGCCGCGGCTGCAACCGGCTGCAATCATTCCCTGCGGCGAGTGACACCGGACGCAGCATAGCCGCAATTCCTCGGCCCTTCGTCAACTCGGCGCAGTTGAGCCCCGGGCGGTGCGGAGAAGCATTGGCGACGACCTTCACCGTGCTCCGGCAGGCCGCCGAGCGGCCATATGGGAGAGGTAGGCCAGCAGCGCGTCGAGTTCCGTCTCGCTGATCTGATCGGCCGCGAAGCCCGGCATCTTCTGCTCCGGCCAGTTCCGGACGCTCGCCGGATCCCTGAGGTATCGGCGCAGTGCGCCAGGCTGGAAATACTCCGTCGGGCCCATCGGCCGGTTCAGGTCGGGGCCCATGTCTGCCGACCCACCTCCGTTCATCCGATGGCAGGCGAGGCAGATCGAGGTGAAGACGTCCTGCCCGCGTCGCGCCGGGTGATCGGCGGGAAGCGACGGGTCCGCCGCGATCTGTGGCCAGCGCACCGCCGGGCGCTGCACGAAGCGCAGCGCCGCAAGCTGATAGGGCCAGTATTCGGGCGAGATCCGTCCCGCCTCGGGCCGTTCCCAGACGATGTAGAAGGGGCCCGCACTGGCCTGCTTGCCCGGCAGGTGCGGCCAGGGCGAGTCCGGTTCCTCGAGCGCGAGCCAGGCGCGGGGGCCGCCGGGCGTCGTCTGCAGGATGAGGTGCAGCGGCACCTGGGCCGCGAAACCGTCGGTGGCCGCGGCCTCGAGCACGCCGCCTGGCGGCGGCGGGGCCGGCAGCAGGGCGAGCACGGAGGCCAGGGGCACGGCACGATAGCGCCGCTGCACGCCGCCGTAGCCGATATCGGCCGGGACGCTGATCTCCGCCGCATCCGGGCGGGCCAACAGCGTCGCGGTATCGACGGTCAAGCGGTTCGCGCCGTCTTCCAGCGCGAGGGGGGCGGCGCGGGCCGTGAGCGGCATCAGCACCCACAGCAGCAGCGCCAAGCCGGCGGGGCGGACCAGTCCGAGGCGCCGCACATGGCCCCGGTGGCAGGGAGAAAGGACGGACATGCGCATGGCGCTCCCCTCGCTTCTGCACTCGCTGCACAGAATGGCCATCAAGCCATCCCCCATCGCGTCCAGTCCAGGGGCTGGCGCTTCGGCGGCGGATGCCTATCGAAGGCCATCAGCCAGCGGGGGAAGGGTCGCCGATCAGCGATTCGCTGTCATACCAGCGGACGAGTTCCTGACGCTGCCGAGGCCGCGACGGGCACCCAGCCACCTTGCCTTGCAAGGTGACCGGGAATTCGGAATGCGGCCCGCCGGTGGTCCCGCGAAGCCAAGCAGACCGGTGGTTTGCGCCCGGCGCCTGAGGGCACGAAAAGCCCCATGCCAGCGGTCGCGAATAGCGGCCGTTGGCATCATTCCCTTCGCCGCCCATGCGGCGGCGTGAAGGGGCGCACGCGCTGGTGGCGGCATGCGCGAGGGGCGCCGCGTTGCCCAGGCTTCCGCGCTGGTCGCCGAGGGTCGAGCCACGAAGCGACCGATGGCGAGCATCGTGGGCACCACGGTCCCGGCCCGGCTATTCCGGCGTCACCCCGGCCTGCGCCAGCAGCTCCCGGTTGAGTGCGAGGTTGCGCCGGATGCTCTCACGCACGGCCGCCGCGCCAGGCGGCGAGGGTTCAAGCCCCAGCCCCGCGAGCCGCGCCCGGTTGTCCGTATCGGCGAAGGTCTCGATGAAGGCGGCCTCCAGGACCGTGCGGATCGGTTCCGGCGTCCCCGCGGGCGCCGCGACGCTCAGCCAGGCGTCGAAGGTGAAGCCCTCGTAGCCCTGCTCGATCATCGTCGGGATCTCCGGCATGGAGCGGACCCGCGCCGCGCTCGGCACGCCGAAGCCGCGCAGGCGCCCGGCCTCCACATGCGGCCTGGCCGAGGCGAAGGTGGAGAACATGACGTCCACGCGCCCGGCCAGGATCTCCGTGATCGCCGGGCCGGAGCCGCCGAAGGGCACGTGCAGCATCTCGATGCCGGCGCGCCGCAGGAAGTCCAGCATCACGAGATGCGCGCTGGAGCCATTGCCGAAGGTCGCGTAGCTCAGCTCGCCGGGCCGGCGCCGCGCCTCCGCCACCACCGCGGCGAGGTCGGTCCAGCGCGGATGGCCGATCAGCATCGACAGAGTGTTGCCGATCATCGTCAGGTGGTCGAAGTCGGCCAGCGGATCGTAGCCGGGGTTGCGGATGACATGCGGCACCACGGTGAAGGTGGTGACGCTGCCCATCAGCAGCGTGGTCCCATCCGGCCGCGCCCGCGCGACCTGGCGCGCGCCGATCGAGGTCGAGGCCCCCGGCCGGTAGTCGGCGACGAAGCTGCCGCCGAGCCGCTGTGCCAGCCCCTGCGTCATCATGTTGCCGAGCAGCGTCGGCAGCCCGCTCGGCGTATAGGGCAGCACGATCGTCACCGCCTGCTGGCCGGGATAGCGCGGCCGCGCCCCGGCCGGTGGGGCGAGCAGCACGGCAGGGGCCGCAAGCAGCGCCCGTCGACGGAGAAGCTCGGTCATTCCTGGTTCTCCCTCATGGTCCGTCCGCGCCGGATGCCGGTCGCGGAGGTTCCGTTCACGCCGCCTGCGACCTGTCGCGCCGCCGCTCCTGCTTGGGCAGGATGCTGCGGGCGATGATCTGCTTCATCACCTCGACCGAACCGCCGGCGATGCGCGCCATGCGCGCATCCGCCCAGGCGCGGGCGATCGGGTATTCCCACATGTAGCCGGCGCCGCCATGGAGCTGGACGCAGCGGTCCATCACGCGGCCCTGCAGCTCCGTGGCCTGCATCTTGGCGATCGCCGCATCCACGGCATCGAGCCGCCCTTCCAGATGCACCTCCATGCAGCGATCCACATAGACGCGATGCACGGCGATCTCGGCGCGCATCTCCGCCAGGCGGAACTGGGTGTTCTGGAAATCCGCGACGGTCTGCCCGAAGGCGTTGCGGCCCGTGGTGTAGTCGATGGTCCATTGCAGCGCCGCCTCGGCGGCCGCGACGGCGCGCACCGCCTGCACCAGGCGTTCCTGCGCGAGTTCCGTCATGAGCTGGAAGAAGCCGCGCCCTTCCTCCCCGAGCAGGTTCGAGACCGGCACGCGCACCTCGTCGAGGAACAACTCGGAGGTGTCCATCGCCTTGCAGCCGACCTTCTTGAGCGGCTTGCCGCGCGCGAAGCCGGGGCGGCCGGTCTCGACCAGGATCAGGCTGATGCCCTTGGCCCGCGCCGACGGGTCGGTCTTGGCGGCGACCACGATCACGTCGGCGCCCTGCGCATTGGTGATGTAGATCTTCTGGCCCCTGATGACGTAGTCGTCGCCGTCGCGCAGCGCGGTGGTGCGGATGGCCTGCAGGTCGCTGCCGCCCTGCGGCTCGGTCATGGCGACGGCCGCCAGCGCGTCGCCCTGCGCCATGCGGGGCAGCCAGTGGCGCTTCTGCGCCTCGGTGCCGTAGTGCAGCAGGTAGGGGGCGACGATGTCCGAGTGCAGCGAGAAGGCCGGGCCGGTCACGCCGGCGCGGGACATCTCCTCGATGACGATGGCGCTGTGCAGGAAATCCCCTCCCATGCCGCCGTATTCCTCGGGGATGTTGCAGCAGAGCAGCCCGGCGGCGCCGGCCTTGCGCCAGGCCTCGCGCGGGACGACGCCGGCTTCTTCCCAGGCGGCGTGGTGGGGCGTGAGTTCACGCTCGACGAAGCGCCGCACCTGCTCGCGAAAGAGCGTGTGCTCTTCGGAAAAGAGGGTTCGCGGGATCACCAGGGCGTTTCCTCACCGTTGTTCTGGACATTCTGTGGAAGGAATACCATTCTTGCAAGCGATCCGTGAGCGGGGATGAGGATGGACGGGCAGGAGATGGTCGGGGTGGCCGAACGGCCCCCTGCCGCCAGGGCGGAGGTTCCCGCCGTGGCGGCCGCGATCCGCATCCTTCAACACCTCGCCGCCGCGCCGGCGCCGCTGGGGGTCACGCCGCTGGCGCGTGCGCTCGGCCTGAACACCTCCACCTGCTTCAACATCCTGCGCACGCTGGCGCAGGGGGAACTGGTCCGCTTCGATGCGGAGGCGAAGACCTACGCGCTCGACTTCGGCCTCGTGGACCTGGCGCGCGCCGCCTTCGCGAAGGGGGCTGAACTCACGCACGTGCTGCCGATGATGCGGCAACTCGCGCTCCGCCACGGGGTGACGGTGTCGCTGTGGCGGCCCGCCGGCCCGGATCGCATGGTGCTGACGCAGGTGGCGGAGAGCGACCAGGTGATGCGCATCCGCATGGGCGTCGGGCAGCGCCTGCCGCTGCTGATCGGCGCCATGGGGCGCGTCGCCGGCGCCTTCGGCGGCATGCCGGAAGCGGAGCTGCGGCGGCGCTTCGAAGGGTTGCGCTGGCAGCGCCCGTTCAGCTTCGAGGCCTTCCTCATGCAGGTGGAGGACACCCGCCGCCGCGGCTGGGCGTTGGATGAGGGCCACTACGTGCTGGGTGTCACCACCCTCTCGGCGCCGGTGGCGGAACACGGGGCGGATGGGCTCTCCGTCGTCAGCGCCACCATGTTCGGCGGGCAGCACGATGTCGCTTCGCTGGAGCGGATCGGGGTGGAGCTCGTCACCCTGGGGGTGGACATCCGCCGGGCCACGAGCTTCGACTAATAGAATTTCTTTTCTTGGACAGAAGATCAACCTTGCGCATTCCGACGGAGGTGACCTAGCCTCACCGAAAATGCGGAGGAGCGCCGGCGGATGGAACGCGCGGGCAGGGTGACGTGCGCCACCGGCGCAGGGCAGCGAGGCCGGCACAGCACCGCCCGGCTGGCCGAGGGCGAGGCCGCGGCGTGACCGGCGGCGCAGCCTTGAGCCTGACAGCCGGCGTGGCGCGCGCCGCCGCCATCCGCGGTGACTGCACCGCGGTCGTGGACGGCGCGCGGCGCTTCACCTGGCGCGAGCATGCGGACCGCGTGGCGCGGATGGCCGCCGCCCTGCGCGCCCTCGGCGTCGGGCCCGGGGACCGGGTCTCGATCCTGGCCGACAGCAGCCATGCCTATGTCGAGGCCTACCATGCCATCCCCTGGGCGGGCGGTGTCCTCGCCCCGGTGAACAGCCGCTTCGCCCCGGCCGAGATGCTCGAGATGCTGCAGGATGCGACGCCACGCGTGCTGCTCGCGGATGCCGCGCATGCCGAGCTCGCCGCCAGCCTCGCGCGCGACATGGCCGCGCCGCCCAGGGTGGTGACGATCGGCGCGGATCTCGAAGCGATGATCGCCGCGCAGGCACCGGCCGAGGATGCCGGCCGCGGCGGCGGCGACCTCGCCTGCCTGTTCTACACCGGCGGCACCACCGGGCGCGCCAAGGGCGTGATGCTGACGCACGCGAACCTGGTGACGAACGCGCTCAACGTCTCCTCCATGCTCGGCATGACGAGCGAGACCGTGCACCTGCATTGCGGGCCGCTGTTCCATCTCGGCGCCGGGGCGCGCGTCTACTCGACCACGGTGTTCGCCGGCACGCATGTGGTGCTGCCGCGCTTCGATGCCGCCGCCGTGCTGCGCACCATCGCGGAGGATGGCGTGACCATGGCCGTGGTGGTGCCGGCGATGGTCACCGCCCTGCTCGGCGTGCCGGATTTCGCCGCGCACGACCTGTCGAGCCTGCGCACCCTGAGCTACGGCGCGGCGCCGATGCCGCAGGCGCTGATCGAGGCGCTGCTCGACCGGCTGCCGCATGTCGGCCTCATGCAATCCTACGGCCAGACGGAACTGTCGCCGGTCGCGACCATGCTGTCGTCGCGCGACCACGTGGCGGGTTCGGCCCTGCTGCGCTCCGCCGGCCAGGTGGTGCCGAATGTCGAGCTGCGCATCGCCGATCCGCAGGACCATCCGCTCCCGCCCGGCGCGGTGGGCGAGATCCAGGTGCGCGGCGCGACGGTGATGGCCGGCTACTGGAACCGTCCCGAGGAGACCGCGCGCGCCCTCGCCGGCGGCTGGATGCACACGGGCGATGCCGGATACCTCGATGCGCGCGGCTACCTGTTCCTCGTCGACCGGCTCAAGGACATGATCGTGAGCGGCGGCGAGAACGTCTATTGCGCCGAGGTCGAGAACGCGCTGCACGACCATCCCGCGGTCCTGGAATGCACCGTCTTCGGCGTGCCCCATGAACGCTGGGGGGAGGCGGTGCACGCGGTGGTCGTCGCGCGCGCCGGGATGGAGCTCTCGGAGGCCGGCCTCATCGCCCACTGCCGCACGCGCATCGCCGGCTACAAATGCCCCAAGACCATCGAGCTCCGCACCGAGCCGCTGCCCCGCAGCGGCACCGGCAAGGTCCAGAAGGCGGCGCTGCGCGCGCCCTGGTGGCAGGGCCTTGCGCGCCAGGTGAACTGATCGGCGACGACGCCGCACCACCCCATCGGGAAGAACCGGGAGACGAACGACCATGGCTGACATCACACGCCGCACCCTGCTTGGCGCTGCCGCGCTCACGGCCGTCGCGCCAGCGGCCCGGGCGAGCGAATGGCGCCCGGCGCGGCCCACGCGCATCGTCGTCCCGGCGCCGCCGGGCGGCATCACCGACATCGCGGCGCGGCTGCTGGCCGGGCGCGTGCAGGAAGCCTGGGGCCAGCCCTGCGTGGTGGACAACAAGGCCGGCGGCGGCGGCGTGATCGGTACCACGGAATTCCTCCGCGCCGCGCCGGACGGGCACACCATGCTGGTCGGCAACATTGGGCCGCAGGCCACCGCCTATTCCCTGTTCCGCAACCTGCCCTACAGGCCGGACGCCTTCATGCCGACCTCCGGCCTCATCCGCGGGCCGAACGTGCTGGTCGTGCATCCCTCGGTGCAGGCGAACACCGTCGCCGAATTCGTCGCCCTGCTGCGCCGCAGCTCGCAGCCCCTGAACTACGGGTCGTCGGGCATCGGCCAGTCGCCGCACCTCTCGGCCGTGTGGTTCCTGCAGCTCACCGGCGCGCAGGCGACGCATGTGCCGTTCCGCGGTTCCGCCCCGGCGCTGACCGAGCTCCTGGCCGGCAACATCCAGTTCATGTTCGAGAACCTGATCGCGGCGGCCCAGCATATCCAGGCGGGCCGGCTGCGCGCGCTGGCCGTCACCTCCGCCACGCGCAGCCCGCTCTTCCCGGACCTGCCGGCGCTGCGCGAGACTGCGCCGGACCTCGGCGCCTACGACGTCAGCACCTGGGCGGCGCTGTTCGGCCACGCCGCGGCGCCGCGCGACGCGATCCTCGCCTGGAACGCCGAAGCGCGGACCATGCTGCAGAACCCGGAGACGGTCGCGCGGCTGCGCCAGGCCGGCTCGGATCCGCATGTCACCACGCAGGAGCAATTCGCCGCCTTCGTCGCTGCCGAGGTCGCCAAATGGGGCGACGTCGTCCGGCGCGAGGGCCTCGTGCTCGAGATGAACTGAGCGGGCAGGGATCGCCATGGGACCGCTCGCCGGGATCAGGATCCTGGAACTCGCCGGCATCGGCCCGCTGCCGATGTGCGCGATGCTGCTGGCCGATCTCGGTGCGACCGTGCTGCGCATCGACCGGCCGGATCCGCAGGATCTCGGCGTGAAGCGGCCGATCCGTGCGAACCTCGCGCTGCGTGGGCGGCAGGCGGTGGCGCTCGACCTCAAGCGGCCGGAAGCGCGGGAACTTGTGCTGCGCATGGTCGAGACGGCGGATTGCCTGCTCGAAGGCTTCCGCCCCGGTGTGACGGAGCGCCTCGGCCTGGGGCCGGAGGCGTGCCATGCGCGCAATCCGCGCCTCGTCTACGGCCGCATGACGGGCTGGGGGCAGGCGGGGCCGCTTGCCCAGGCAGCGGGCCATGACCTCAACTACATCGCCGTGACCGGGGCGCTGCACGCGATCGGGCGCGCGGGACAGCCGCCCACGCCGCCGCTCAACCTGGTCGGGGATTTCGCGGGCGGCTCCCTCTACCTCGCGGTCGGGGTGCTGTCGGCGCTGCTGGAAGCGCGCGTATCGGGGCGGGGCCAGGTGGTGGATGCCGCCATCGTGGACGGCACCGCCCATCTCATGACCGGCTTCCATGGCCTGCTCGCCGCCGGGATGATGCAGGAGGAGCGCGGCGCGAACCTGCTCGATTCCGGCGCCTATTTCTATGACTGCTACGCATGCGCCGACGGGGGCTGGATCTCGGTCGCGCCCATCGAGGGGCGCTTCCACGCGGAGCTGCTGCGCCGCCTCGGCATCGCGGCGGAGGATTTCCCCGCGCAGCACGATCGCGCCCGCTGGCCGGAGGCGCGTGCGCGCCTGGCCGCCGTCTTCCGCACGAGGAGCAGGGCGGAATGGTGCGAACTGCTTGAAGGCACGGACGGGTGCTTTGCGCCGGTGCTCACCATGGAGGAGTCACGACGGCACCCGCACATGGTCGCGCGCGGAACCTACATCGAGGTCGAGGGCGTCGTGCAGCCCGGCCCGGCACCCCGCTTCAGCCGCACCGTGCCGGAGGCGCCGACGCCGCCATGCGAAGCCGATCCGGTTCACGTGGCCGAGGCGCTCTCGGGATGGCTGGCCGAGGAGGAGATCGCCACGCTGAGCGCCGCCGGCACGTTCGGCTGATCCTGCCCGGAGCACCCCCCGACCCGGGTCCGGAGCGCGATCACTCCGCCCGCAGCCGCGCCTTCGCCGAGGCGACCGGCCTGCAACCCAGCGCGCGGCTGGTCGGCTATGGCGTCGCGGCGGTGGAACCCGGCCTGTTCGGCCTCGGCCCCGTACCGGCGGTACGGCGGGCGCTGGAGCGGGCGGGCTGGGCGATCGGCGACCTGGAGCGCATCGAGATCAACGAGGCCTTCGCCGCCGTGCCCCTCGCCGTGGCACAGGAACTCGGCCTGCCCGAGGACATCATCAACCCTGAAGGCGGCGCCATCGCCCACGGCCACCCGATCGGCGCCACCGGCGCGGTGCTGGTGACGCGGCTGCTGCATGGGATGCGGCGAGACGGGCTGCGCCGCGGCATGGTCACGCTGTGCATCGGGGGCGGCCTAGGCATCGCGCTGGCGCTGGAGGCCGCCTAGGGCCGAGATGCTCGCGAACGCAGAGGGCGTGAGAGGTTGCCGTGAGCCAAGGCGAACGGAAACCGCTCCAGCCTCTTGTTTTCGCGAGCATCTTTGCCCGATCAGGTGATTCCAACTGATCGGGATCTGCTCTAGCCTTTGCCTTCAACGGCCTGCTTGCCGCGAAGCGCGCAGGACTTCCGGATCAGGCCACCGGGACGGATCGGACATCCGGGCCCCCGGCGCACGATCGGGCTGCGCCGGGTGCGCGGGATCGTTCAGGCCACCGGTTGCGCCAGCGGCTTCAGCCGCGAGAGCCAAAGCGCCGCGACCAGCGCCACCAGCGTGCAGACGGCGATCAGCCCGACCACGCCGGCCCAGCCCCAGGCCTCGAGCGCCCAGCCCCCGAAGGTGCCGAGCACGGCCGAGCCGCCATAGCAGGCGAAGAGATAGAGCGAGGAAGCCTGCGCCTTGGCCTTCAGCGCGCGCCGCCCGACCCAGGCGCAGGCGATCGCATGCGCGCCGAAGAAGCCGAGCGTCAGGAACGCCAGCCCCACCACCGCCCCGGTCACCGAGGGCAACAGGGAGACGCCGAGCCCGACCAGGATCACCACCAGGTTCATCCAGAAGATCCGCGCCCGGCCGAGCCGGTCGGCCAGCGCGCCGATGCTGACCGAAGCGACGATGCCCACGAGATAGACCGAGTAGACGAGTCCCGCGATGCTCGGCGAGAGGCCGATCTCCGGCGCCACCAGCCGATAGCCGATGTAGTTGTACATCGTCACGAAGCCGCCCATCAGCAGGGCGCCGGTCAGGAACAGCGCGCGCAGCCCCCGCTCGCGCAGATGGCCCGCGAAGCCCTGGGCGAGGCTGCCGAGCCGCAGCGGCCGCGGCGTGAAATGGCGGGATGGCCGCAGGTTCACCAGGAAGACCGTCGCCGTCACCAGGCCGAGCGCACCCATGGCGCCCACGGCGACATGCCAGGAGACGAACTCGCTCAACAGCCCTGCCCCGACGCGTCCGGCCATGCCGCCCAGCGCGTTGCCGCTGATGTAGAGCCCCATGGACAGGCCGATGGAGCGCGGATGCACTTCCTCGGCGAGATAGGCCATGGCCGCGGCCGGCAGGCCCGCCAGCGCCAGGCCCTGCAGCGCGCGCAGGATGAGGAAGGCTTCCCAGCTCGGCGCGAAGGCGGAGACCAAGGTCAGCCCGGCCGAGGCGAAGACGGAACCCACCATCAGCGGCTTTCGGCCGAAGCTCTCCGAGAGCGAGCTCGCCACCAGCGTGCCGATCGCGAGCGCGATCGAAGGGAGCGAGATCGCAAGGCTCGCCGAGGCGGCGCTGACGCCGAATTCCCGCGAGAAGACCGGAAGCAGCGGCTGCGTGCAGTAGAGCAGGGTGAAGGTCGCGAGCCCCGCGCAGAACAGCGCGATGCTCGTGCGGATGAAGGCGGCCGTGCCGCGCTCGATATGGGGCGTCGCCGTTGCGGGCTGGGCGGGGAGGGTGACGGGGCCGGCGACTGTGCTGCTCACGGCAGAACTGCTCCTGGAATGGGCTGGACGCCGTTTCCCTGAGCAATCTTGGCGGATGCGATGGCCGCGTGCCGCAATTTAGGTCAGAAACATTGACAGGGTCATTGCTGCTGCACCGCAAAAAAATTCGGCGCAGCCGAATAATCCGACCTAGTCTGCGGGCATGGAGCTTCGCTTGCTGCGCGCCTTCGCCACCGTTGCCGAGACGCTGCATTTCGCCCGCGCCGCCGAAAGGCTCGGCATCTCCCCGCCCTCCCTGACCGAACAGGTGCAGGAGCTCGAACGCCGGCTCGGCGCGCGGCTCTTCGTCCGCACCAAGCGCTCGGTGGCGTTGAGCGACGCCGGCAAGCTGTTCCTCGAGGAACTGCGCCCCGCGCTCGAGCAGCTCGACCGTGCGGAGCGCGTGGCGCGCCTCGCCGGGCGTGGCGCACGCGGCATCATCGAGATCGGCTTCGCGGGTTCCGCCGCGCTCTCGGGTGTGCTGGCCCAGGCGATCGCCGCCTGGCGGCGCGAACATCCCGAGGTGGAGCTGCATCTCCACGAGATGGAATCAGCCCCGCAGATCGAGGCGCTGGCCGAGGGCCGGCTCGACATCGGCTTCGTCCGCGCGCCGGTGACCACGCCGCCCGGCATCGTCACCGCGCGGCTGCGGCGGGAGCCGGTCTTCATCGCCCTGCCGCCGGACCATGCGCTGATCGCCGAGCCCTCCGTGCCGGCCGCGGCGCTCGCCGGCGAGGCCTTCATCATCCCCGACCAGGAGGCCGGGATGAGCTTCCACCACCACACCCTCGCCGTGGCGGAGCGTGGCGGCTTCGCGCCGCGGCTCGCGCATCGGGGGCGGGACCTGATCGCGGTGGCGACGCTGGTGGCGCTAGGACTCGGCGTGGCGGTGGTGCCGGAAAGCCTGTGCCAGACCCTCGCCCTGCCGGGCGTGACCTACCGGCCGCTGCGCGGCGCGCCGATCCTCGCCGATATCGTCGCCGCCTTCCGCCGCGCGGAGACGGCGCCGGCCACGCGCACGCTGATCCGCCAGATCCGCGGGCTGGCCGAGGCGGAGGGCTAGAGCAGATCCCGATCAGGTGGAATCGCCTGATCGGGCAAAGATGCTCGCGAAAACAGAAGGCTGGAGCGGTTGCCGTGAGCCAGGGCGAACGGAAACCGCTCTAGAGCAGGTCCCCTTGCCAGGGCTGCGCTCCCGATCACCGCCCGCGCCGCCGCCCATGCCGCCTCGAGGGCGCGAAGGCCAGCCAGGCGGCCGGGATCGGTGAGGTGTCGGGAGGGCGCACGACAGTCACGCACTGACGTTCGGCGGTTGCGCGCCGGGCCCGCCGCCGATGCTCGCCCGATAGGCGCGGAAGATGCCGAGCTGCACCTCGCAGGACACCTGCGCGAAGCCAGCCCCGGCGAGCGCCTTCTCGATGGCCGCAGATGGAACGCAGGCGTCGATCGTGTCCCAGAAGTACCGCATCATCTCCCCGGCATCCCTGCCGCCGCCGAGCCAGCGGGAGAGCGTGGGCACGATGCGGCCCAGATAGAGCTGGAGCGCGGCCTGGCCGGCACGGCTTTCGGGCTGGTCGATCTCAAGGATCAGCACGCTGCCGCCCGGCCGCAGCACGCGATGGAACTCGGCGAAGGTCCGGTTGAGATCCGCGAAGTGCCGCAAGGCGTAGCCGACTGTGACGAGGTCGATCGCCGCATCCGCCAAGGGGATGGATTCGGCCCGCGCCTGCAGCAGCGGCACGGGCAGGTTGCGCCGCGCCTCGCGGAGCATGCCGGCACTGACGTCGAGCCCGATGACGCCGGCCGGGTGCCCGAGGATCCGCAGCGCCTCGCGCGCGACGAGGCCCGTGCCGATCGCGACGTCCAGGACCTGGTGACCCGGTGCCAGTCCGCTGCGCCGGAGGGCATCGCGCCGGTAGCGCGGACCGGAACCCAGGGAGAAGACCCTGTCGATCTGGTCATATGCGCGCGCACCGCGGTCGAAGAGCGTGCGGACGAAGCTCTCCCGCCGGCTCTGCCGGTCATAGTAACGGGCGAGTGCTGGGTGAGGCGGCAACTCGTTCATGGCTCGGGCACGCGTCCTCTTCGTTGAACTCGACGCCGGCGGTCCCGAGGGTGGCGGCAACCTCCAGCGCCGGCATGGGTGACGTCACTCGCCCTTCTTCGGCCGAACGCCTCGGCGCTTCGACCGGGGGCGCGCGGGGGGCGACCGCGGCCTTCGCCGTCGCGATCAAGGCTGGCTCGCCACGCGCGCCGGCCTCCGCCGGATATGCCGCCTGGTCCTCTTCGGTTTGCAGGTGGTCCGCCGCATCGGACGGCTCGCTCCTGATGCCCGGCGCGGCCGTCTTTCGCAGCCGCACGCCTGGGCCCCCGCCATCCTCTGCGATGAACTGGACCCCGGCGGCTTCGAGGGCGATGCGCAGCGTCTCCAGCGTCCGAGGGAAGGGCTGGCGCGCCTCACGCTCGAAGTCCGCGATCGCTTTCCGGGGCGACCTTCGCCCCGGCCTGGAGCTGATCCTGCGACCAATTCAGGAGGGCCCTCGCGGCGCGGCACTGTGCGGCAGTCATCGTCACGGGGTGTGCTGCCTTGCACCAATTGGGTCGATCGCTGGTGACGAGCGACGCTACACAATATGCGTGATGTGATGGTGCCGCAACGCAAGGCGGCCGGACGCGCTGCGGGAACCTGCGTGCCCGGCCTGACTGCGACCCTCGCTTTGAAGGAGCCCGGATCATGGCTGCCAGGGTCGTGGTCACCCGTGCGGCCGCTGGTGCCTTGCTGCTGCGGCATGTGGCGGAATCCGAGGTGAAGCCGTCGGGTCACGCCCTCGGCCGGAGCATCGGCCTTCGATGCACCGCGGATGTCGGTGGATGAAGGTGGCGGGAATCCGGGAAATCCGAGGCGTAGGAAAGGGAAGCGGGCCCCGAACTTCTCGCGAAGGAGACGTTTGGCGGCAGCCCGTCGCTATCGGCCTCTGCCGGTTGCGATCCCGAACCGCCCCTGAAGCCGGTTGAGGCCGACGAGCGATGCGATCGCCAGGAGCGCCCCGGCCAGGAAGGTGGCGCCCGGCCCGCACATGTCCCAAAGCGCGCCGGCCAGCACGCTCGCCGCCAGCATGGTTACGCCGCAGACGAGGTTGAACATGCCGAAGGCCGTGCCGCGCAGATCGGCCGGCGCGGTGTCCGCGACGAGGGTGGAGAGCAGCCCCTGGGTCAGCCCCATGTGCAGGCCCCACAGCGCAACCCCGACCGCGATGCCGGCGAGCCCGCTGGATGCCGCCAGGATCATGTCAGCGACGATGAGGCACAGCAGGCCGAACGACAGCAGCCTGCCGCGGTCCATCCGGTCCGCCAGCAGCCCCGCGGGATAGGCGGAGACCGCATAGACCACATTCATCAGCACGAGTACGGCGGGGACCAGGACGATCGCCAGCCCGGCCTGCTGCGCGCGCAGGATCAGGAAGGCCTCGCTGAATCGCGCCAGCGTGAAGACCGCAGCCACGGCCACGACCCACCAGTAGGCCGCCGGCAGCCGGGCGAGTTCCGCTCGCGACAGCGGCAGTCGGCGCTCGCCCGTCGCAGGCGGGCGGGCCGGTTCTCGCACGGCGAAGACGATCAGCAGGAAGGCGCCGGCCGCCGGCAGCACCGCGATCCAGAAGACGAAGCGGAAGCTGTCCGCCGTCGCCCACATCAGGGCGATGGCGAGCAGCGGCCCGGCGAAGGCCCCGACCGTATCCAGCGCCTGGCGTAGCCCGAAGGCGGCACCGCGGATCCCGGGCGGCGCGATGTCGGCGATCAGCGCGTCGCGGGGCGCGCCGCGGATGCCCTTGCCGACGCGGTCGATGAAGCGCGCCGCGACCAGCCACCCGACCGTATGCGCCAGCGGGAAGACCGGCTTGGTCAGCGCCGCCATCCCATAGCCCGTGGCGGCCAGAAGCTTGCGCTTGCCGAGCCGGTCCGACAGCGCGCCGGAGAACACCTTGGTGATCGCCGCGGTGGCTTCGGCGATGCCCTCGATGAAGCCCACCGCAAGGGTCGAGGCGCCGAGGCCGACGACCAGGTACACCGGCAGCAGCGCGTGGATCATCTCGGAGGAGACGTCCATCAGCAGCGAGACGAAGCCGAGCGCCCAGACGCCACCCGGGATGCGCGGTCGCGGAGCGGGAGGACCTTCGGTCGGTCCGGCTGCGTCAGCCACCGGATGCTGCCAGGCGGCCCTTCCGTGCGGCGCGCATGACGTTCGCCAACGGGATGCCGACGCGGTGGCGCGCTGCGCTGCGTTCCAGCGGGACCTGGGCCACGCCGAGCGCCGCCATCAGCCAGGCTGGACGCAGCTCAGCCCGCATCATGGCGCCCTCCCGCGATCGCGGCGCGCAGGTCATTGAGGCGGTCAAGCGAGGCGAGCGCCCGCTCCCCGTCCATCGCCGCCAGGCCGAGGGCGATAGCCTCGAGCGCGACGAGCGTCGCGCCGTGCAACGCGACCCGGCGCGCGCGGCCACGCCGCGCGGGTACCACCACATCGGCGTGCCGCGCCAGGGATCCGTCGAGGCTATCGGTCACCAGCACGACCGGCAGCGCCAGTCGCCGCGCCTCGCCGAACAGCGCCACCACCTCGCGGTAGGCACGGCCATAGGCGAGGACGAGCAGCGCATCGCCAGGTCCGAGGTCGAGCATCTGGTCCGCCAGTGCGATGCCGCTCGCATCGAGCGCCCGCGCCGAGCGCCCCGCGCGCCCGAGCAGCGTCGCCAGGTAGCGCGCCAGGGCCGCCGAGGGACCGAGGCCGAACACCAGGATCCGGCATGCCGGATGCAGGGTCGCGACGGCTGCCCGGAGGGTCGCGCGGGCTTCGGATGTCGCCAGCGCCTCCACCGCCTCGCGCTGTGTCTCGATGGCGAGATCCACGGCGTGCCAGGATTCCTCGCCTGCCTCGGCCAGGGTGCCGCGCATCGCCTCGGCCGGATTGGTTGGAGGAGCCGCGAGGGCGGCGGCGAGTTCGCGCTTGAGTTCGGGCAGGCCGCGAAAGCCGAGCGCCTGGACGCTGCGCACCACGGTCGCGTCGGAGGTGCCGGCCCGCTCTGCGAGTTCCATGGCGGACAGTGCCAGCGCCAGGGGACGGTTCTCGTTCAGGAACCGGGCGACGCGGCGCCCGGCCGGCGATAGACGCGGCAGGGCCGCGCCAAGGCGCTCGCCGAAGGGATCTGCAGCCTCACATCGCAGTCGATGGGGTAGACGTTGCGGCATCGTGTCGCTCCGGATGGGGCGCATACTGCAGAAATCAGGATGATGTAGTCAATGCTACATGAGCTGCCGGGAAGGCATCGAAGGATGCAGAGGCCATGGAGCCTTTGCCCTCGATTTGCCGTTTGGATCGCTCGATACGATTGAGAATGCAGCGATCGTGACCATGAAGACTGCCGCAGGGATCGGCCGCGATGGATCGTCCTTGCCTATCGCGTTCCGCCCGAGCCTGCGCGTAATCGCATGACCGTCTGACGCCGCCTGAAGTCGCTCGGTGCGGCTCGTGGCGCTGCTGAACCTTGGTTATCTCGGTGTCGAGTTCGCGGTCGCCTTGTCCATCGGTTCCGTTTCGCTGCTCGCGGACAGCGTCGACTTCCTTGAAGATGCGGCAGTCAACTTCCTGATCTTCGCGGCGTTGGGCTGGTCAGCGAACCCTCACGCCCACCGCCAGCGTGCGGCACGCCGGTTCAATTCAGCCCGCCATCATGCCCGTAGCGGACCACCCGCACCGCTTCGAGCGTGACCAGCGCGCTGCCGAGCATGGGGTGCAACGCCTCGATCAGCGCCTCGATCTTCGCTTCCCCGTCCACCAGTTCGATCACCAGCGGCAGGTCCTCGGACAGGCGCAGGATCTTTGAGGTGTGCAGCCGGCTCGACCGACCGAACCCCATCGGGCCGCGCAGAACTGTCGCACCCGCGAGGCCCATCTCGCGGGCCTTGAGCACGATCGCCTCGTGCAGGGGGCGGCCCCGGTACTCGTCCGACTCGCCGATGAAGACGCGCAACAGGCTCGCGGGCGTCGTCCTTGTCGTCATGGTCATGTTCCCCGAAGGCGGTTCATGCGTTGCGCCAGGCGGTGGCCGAGCCAGACCGCGGGCAGCCAGGTCGCAGCCGAGACCAGCACGTAGCCCGCGGCCAGCGGCCATTGCCCTGCCTCGAGCAGACGGATGCTCTCCAGGCTGAAAACCGAGAAGGTGGTGAAGCCGCCGCAAAAGCCGCCCATCACGCCCTGGCGCATGGCGGGTGTCGCGAAAAGTCGGCCGTCCGGCTCGGTGAGCGTGGCGTAGAGGCCGATCAGGAAGGAACCGGCGACGTTCACGCCGAGTGTGCCGAACGGGAGGGCCGGCCCGAAGCCGGCGAGCGCCATCAGGCCGCATAGGTCGCGTGCCACCGACCCGAGCGCGCCCCCGGCGGCGATGGCGAGGTAAAGGCGGGTGCGCGGCGCCATGCCTCAGCCTGCGAACAGCCAGAGGCCTGCCTGGTGACCAGCGAGCGCCGCCGAAAGGCACAGACCGAGGGAGAGCATCACGTTCAGCGCCGCTCTCCAGGCCTCGCCGGCGCGCGCCAGGGCCAGCGTCTGCAGGCTGAATGAGGAGACCGTGGTGTAGCTGCCGAGAATGCCTGTCACGAGCAGCAGCCACGCCTCACGCCAATGTTCCAGGACGCCGTCGGCGGTCATGAAACCTGCTGCGAGCAGCCCGATGGCCGTCGCCCCGGTGACGTTCACGACCAGCGTGCCCCATGGGAAGGTCTCGCCCACGCGGCGGGCGACGACGCCGGAAAGCCAGAAGCGCCCGCAGGCCCCGACGGCGCCGCCGAAGGCGACAAGAAGCAGATGCATCATTGAACCCTGCATCCCCGGCCGATGAAGCCGTGGGGCATCATGAGACCCGCCACTGCTAGCCTCGCGGCGGGAGCATCTGCAAGGCTGCCGCGCCTGCGCTGTGTAACCGGGGATGACACTGCGGCACATGGGCGGCGCGTCCACGCCCCACCCCGGCAATGGCACGCGGCTCGCCGCGCAGGGGCAGGGTTGCACCCGCGTGCACCACCTGGCCGGGCGCCTCCCAATTCGTCTCGATGGCGATGTCGCCGTTGCCGCCGGAGAGAAGGCCGACGCCGAGGCCGATGGCGAGTGGAGCGAGGCCGCCGGTCAGGCGGGATCGCGCGCTTGCGCATCCGCGCATCCACGAGCGCAACCCAGGGGCGCGCCGCCGGCACGGCGTCGATGGCAGGGCGGTGATGGCGAGGTTCTCACCCGCAGCGAGCAACATTGCGAATGCCTCGGGCGTATCCGCGCGCCGCGCCGTGACCCCCCGCGAGATGCGCCGCGCCGTCTCACAGCGCATCGGCGAAGGCCATGAGGAGGCGCAGATGGGGGGGTGCCGGATCGTCGTGCATCGCCGCCGCCCATCCAGCACCAAGCGGCGCATGGGCGACCGCCGAGCCCATGTCGCCGGCACCGAGAATCAGCACGAGCCCGCTCATCGCACGGCCGCTGCCCGTGCCGCCGCCGCCTTGGCCGCGCCCTTGCGCCACAGCTTCACCGAGGAGGCGAGCAGGATCGCGCCCAGGATCAGCTTCAGCGCGCCCGCCGGCACAAAGCGCAGCAGCGCCGCCCCCGCCAGGGCGCCGACAACGGAACCCGCCGCCATGGGCAGACCGATGCCGGCCACCATCGCCCGATCGGCATAGCCCCCGGATCGGGCGTGACGGATCACGCCCACCGCAACGGCCGGCAGGCTGATGATCAGGCTCGCCGTGCCCGCCGCGCGGATGTCCAGCCCGAAACCGAAGATCAGCGTCGGGATGATGAACTCGCCTCCAGCGACGCCGAGCAGCGACGAGACGAGGCCGATCCCGACACCCGCCACCGCACCGGCCGGCGCGCGCCACCAGCCGCCCGGGTCGGCGCCGAGGTGGAGCGCGTCGCCCGCAGCGGCCTCGACAAGCAGCAATACGCCGATGGCAGCGAGCAGCACGGCGATGATGCGCGTCAGGCGCAGCGCATCGATGCGCGCGAGCAGGCCTGCGCCGAACCAGGCCGCGGCCATTGCCGCCAGCATGAGGGCGACAATCTCCGGCCAATGGCCAGCGAGCCCCGGGAAGGACACGAAGCCGAACCGCCCGATCGCCGAAGCGGCGAGGGTGGCGAGGCTCATCAGCAGGTTCAGCCGCACGGCGGCATGTGCGGCCAGCGCGAAGAGACCGAGCAGCACGGGCAGGCGGAACTCTGCACCGCCCAGGCCGATCAGCCCGCCCAGCGTACCGATGGCAGCCCCCCAGAGCAGGGCAGGGACGGGGTCTGGCCGGACCATGGCGTCAGCCCGCCAGGGTGAAGCCGAAGCGCTGCCAGGTGGCGGCGGTCTCCGGTCCGGTGATGAAATCGAGCAGAGCGCGCGCCTGGCCATTGCCGGCGGCACGCCGCGTGATCGCGAAGGGGTAGGCGATGGCCGGATGGCTTTCCGCGGGGAACAGCGCGGCAACCTCAAGCACGGTCGCGACGTTCGCATCGGTCGAGAAGATGATCGCGAAGGGCGCCTCGACCAGCATCAGCGGCAGGACGAACAGCACCGGATGCAGCAGCGCCATCACGAGCACCAGGATTGCGGCGGCGCGATGGAAGCGCATGGCAACATCGATGCCGTTGCGGCCTGAGACGAGGTGCCAGCGGCCGGAATGGGCAAACTGCAGCAGCAGCAGCGACAGGCCAACGAGGCCGAGCGCGATCCCCGCCTTCTCATGCCAGCCACCTGGTTCCGCCGCCGCGCCGAGCGCCAGCAGCAGCGGCTGCCAAGCCAGCAGGACAAAAGCCACCCCCGCCGCGGTCACCGATAGGGTCAGACCCGTCGTGGCTGGCGATGTTGGTCTGGATCCAGCATGCGGCATCGTGCCTCCTGATGGGCGCCGTTTGTCGGGCTGCTGGTGGAGCGCGTCACGGTCGGCGAGGCCGGGGCCGAGAGGCGGTCCTGGACGGACGCGACACGGACCGCCTGAAATTACAAGATTTCCTGGGCGCGGACGCGCCCATTTGGACAGGGCAACCTCCTATAGCCGGCAACTCCTGATGGGCGGTCCGCCTCAGCTTGCTGACGTAACGGATGACATTCTGGCTATCCCGGGGCACGATAAGCGCCGCTTGGAAGCCTCCGGCTCAGGCGGGGGTGCCGCCGGAGTTCATCGCCTTCATGTCGCCCGCCACAGTTCCGCCAGCGGTTTCCGCCGGTCAGATCACCATCGCGCTTCGCCAGATCGCGGACCGCATTCCGCGACTTCGCGCCCAGGGCGGCCGCATTTCCGAGCAAGATACCAAGCGCATCCTCATCACGCCGACTGTCGCGGCGCTGGGATGGGACATCCTCGACATCGATGAGGTTCGGAACGAGTACCGGCACAACACCGCTGACAACCCGGTCGACTACGCTCTCTTTCTCAATCGCTCTCCGGTGCTGTTCGTAGAGGCGAAGCCTCTCGGTCATGCCCTGGATGACAGGAAGTGGATCGTCCAGACGATCAACTACGCCAACGCCGCCGGGGTGGACTGGTGCGTACTCACCAACGGCGCCGAATGGCGCATCTACAAGGTCCACGCTCAGGTCGAGGCCGACCAGAAGCTCTTCACCGCGGTCAAGATCGAAGTACCCGAGAAACTCGACGACGCGGTCCGAGTGCTCAGCCTGCTCGGCCGGGACAACATGCGCGCCCGTGCCATCGATGAGTTGTGGCAGGCTTGGCACGTCGACCGCCAGGTTCAGGCGGCACTGGAGCAGACCTTTCAGGACGATGCATTCGCCGCCTTGATCCGGAAGCGCGTGCCGCAGCTCGGCCTTGCTGATATTCGAAAGTCGCTGCGGCGAGCCAGCATCGCTGTCGGCTACCCGGACAAGCCCCCGATGGAACTGAGATACCTTCGTGACGTGGCTGACGATCAGGGGTTGGACTGGGAGTACACCGAGAAGGTTCTTTCATCGCGGGACATCGACGAATGGATGAGGCAGGGGTGGTAGTAGCCGGCCACCAAGACACGGGGCAGTGGCGATTGGTGGGGCATACGGTTCGCTAACCGGGCCGCCTCGTTACGCCTGATCAGCCAAGGAATTCTGAGCTTTCCAGCGCGGCCGGAGCATCGAATAGGTCGCCAGGTTCGGAGAAACTGGGGCCGCAGAGAGCGGCCTCGCGGCCTTTCCCCATGTGCGCGCCCGCCACCCTGTCGCGAAGAATCCCGCGAAACCGGCCATTCTCGGCGGGCCTAACCCGGGGAGAGACAGGTAGCGAAGTGCGGAAGTGGCGTAGGAATGAGAACCGCCACCGAACACTCTCTGGTCTGAACCACCGGCGATTGCCCGTGACGCCCTGATTCTCTGCCTGAACCAGGACAGCACGGTGATGGCCGGGGCTCGGCCCGGAGACACGACTGGGCCTGCGCTTCAGTTTCGCCGACAAGGTACGCTGTCGTTACCCACCTCATAGCACCAGCCGCAGGCGAGATGGGCTCTCTATCGGGGATCCCGCCACATCATCACAGGCGCATGTCGCTGGAGGCGATCGCCAGCCGGGGCGGCGTGGGTGCGGCCTCCGGCGGGACCAGCCAACCGTCCCTCAGGTAGAAGATCTCGTCGAGCCGGTCGAAGATTTTCTCGTCGTGGGTGACGACGACCACCGCCGCGTCGTTCTTCCGCGCGACCCCGCGCAGCAGGTCCATCACGATCCCCGCCCGCTCGGAATCGAGCGCGGCGGTCGGCTCGTCGGCCAGGATGATGCGCGGCTGGTTGGCGAGCGCCCGCGCGATCGCAACCCGCTGCGCCTGCCCGCCCGAGAGTTGCGCCGGCAGCGCCTGCCCGCGGTCCCCGACCTGGAGGTAGTCGAGCAGTTCCGCCGCCCGCTGCCGTGCCGCCTCACGCGGCCAGCCGGCCAGGTCGAGCACGAGCCGCACATTCTCGAGCGCGGTCAGGAAGGGCAGCAGGTTGTGGAACTGGAAGATGAAGCCGATCTTCTCGAGCCGCAGCCGCCGCAGGTCGGGGCGCAGCCAGCGGTTGTCGTAGACCGTATCCCCGTCCAGGCGCATCCGCCCCCGGCTGGGCTCGGTGATGCAGGCGATCGCGTTGAGCAGCGTGCTCTTGCCCGAGCCGCTCGGTCCGAGCAGGCCGACCACGCTGCCGCCGAAGATGTCGAGGCTGACATCCTTCAGCGCATCGACCCGCGCCGCGCCGCTGCCGAAATGCTTCGAGATGCCGCGCAGCTCGACGCGCGGCACCCGCGCCCCCGCCCGCCCGGCATCGCCCTGGCCCGCCATCTCAGCCACCCAGCGCCCGCGCCGGGTCGATCCGCAGCGCGAGGCGCACGCCGAGCGCGCTGGCGATGAAGCACACCACCAGCGTCGCGCCCCCGAGCGCGAGCGCATCCTGCGGCAGCAGCACGACCCGGCGCGGGAAGATGTCCACGAGGTTCACCAGCAGCGCGGCGCCGGCGAAGAAGCCGATCGCGCCAATCGCCAGCGCCTGTTGCAGGATCAGCCCGACGATGGTGCGGTCGGGCGCGCCGATCAGTTTCAGCGTCGCGATCTCGCGCGTCTTGTCGAGCGTGAGCGTGTAGACGATCAGGGCGATGATCACGGTCGAGACCAGCAGCAGCGTGGCGGTGAACAGGCCGATCTGCCGCCGCGCCTTCTCCACCACGGATTCCAACAGCATCGCCTCCTGCTCGGCCTGGGTCAGCGCCGAGAGGTGCTTCCAGCGCCGGATGGTCGCGGCCACAGCCTCGGCCGAGGCGCCGGGGGCGAGGCGCGCGACGACCGCATTGACCGTGGGCGGGGTCCGCCCCGTGCCGCGTGCGGCCTGGGCCCGGGCGGCGTCGCCTTCCAGTTCGAATTGCAGCCGCTGCGCATCGGCCAGGGTCATGTGGACGACGGGGTTGCCCCCGGAATCGACCTGCCCTTCAGTCAGGCCGACCACCGTGAAGACATTGCGCCCGAGCCGGATCGTCGTGCCGAGGGCGATCCGCGCGCGACGGTCGGCAACCAACTCGTAGTGCCCGCGCGTGATCGGCCGGCCAGCGACCAGCGCCGCCGGCTCCCCCGGCCGCCCGAGTTCATGGCCGACCACGTTGAGGCGCAGCTTGCGCTCCCCGAGCGTCGCCTCCACCGACTGGTAGGTGACGGCGCCCGCCGCGGCCACGCCCTCGAGCCGGGCGATCATGTCGCGCGTGTCCTGCGGCAGGCGGGAGGCCTCGGCGAAGGGGCCGCGCCGCTCGGCCTCGACCACCCAGATCTGCGCCTGCGGCGCCCGCACCAACACCAGCGCGTCGTCCACGAGGCCGCGATAGATGCCGATCATCGACAGCACGATGCCGAGCAGCAGTCCGACGCCGAGGCAGGTCAACAGGAAGCGGCCGAGGTTGTGGCGGATGTCGCGCCAGGCGAGGTTCACCGCGCGCCCCCTTCGGACGGTTTCGCGATGGCCTTGCGCCCTTCCCGCAGCCCTCGTGGTCGCTCGGCCACCACGCGCGCACCCGGCGGCAGCGCGCCGGCCGGGATCTCGACCTGGCCATCCAGGGTGCGGTGACCGAAGGCGACCCGGCGCCGCCGCAGCCGCCCTTCCTCCACCGTCCACAAGACGCCGCCGCGCGCATCCGACTCCTCGAAGGCCGCGTGCGGGACCAGCAGCGCCTGGTCGAGCCGGGCCGTGGTGACCACCGCCTCCGCCTGCTCGCCGAGGTGGAAGTCGGCGGGGCAGTCGCGGCAGGCGATCTCGACCCGCCGTTCCTCGCCGACCCGGTCGTTCTCGATGCCGATGCGCGCGACCTCACCCTGGAATGCCTGTCCCGGCAGGGAGCGCAGCCGGATCGACGCCGGCTGGCCGACGCGCAGGCGGCCGGACAGCGCCTCGTCCACATAGGCGCGCACCCACACCGTGTCCGGATCGACGAGGTCAAAGACCGGGTCGGCCGCCCGCGCCGGGGCGCCGCGTTCGCGGTGGCGCGTCACCACGACCGCGGCGAAGGGGGCGGTGAGGCTGTGCTGGTCGAGCAGCGTGCGCTCGCGCGCGAGCGTCGCCGCGGCCTGTTCGAGGTTGGCCTGCGCGACGTGGACCCGGCTGGTCGCCTGCAACCGTTCGGCTGCCGCGGTCTCGACGGCGGTCAGCGCCTCCTCGGCCAGTTGCTCGGAGACGATGCGCCCGCGCGCCAGTTCCTGCCGCCGCGCGCTGGTGCGCTGTGCCTGCGCCAGCACGACCTCGGCCCGGCCGAGGCCCGACCCGGCCTCCTCGAGCGCCGCGCGGGCCTGCGTGACGCCGGCCTCGGCCAAGGCGACGCGGGCCGCCTGCTGGCGGGTGTCGAGCGTGGCGAGCAGCGCGCCCGCCGCGACCCGGTCACCCTGGTCGGCGTGCAACTCGCGGATCGTGCCCGGCACCTCGAAGCCGATGACCGCGACCACGCGCGCCTCGACGCTGCCGAGCCCATAGACCTCGACCGGAACGCCGTGCCGAGGCGCCGCCACGCCGACCTCCAGGGGCTGGGCGAACAGCAGATACGCTGCCCCCAGTGCGGCCGCGAGGACGAGGAGCGCGACGCCGGTCCGGCGGCCCGGGCGGAACCGCCGCGCCGGCGCGCGGGCCTCCTGCGCGGGGCCGGATGGGGCAGGCTGCTGCTGCGCCACCTCCGCTGCGGGCGCTCCTTCCGTGGTTGACCGGCCACCGGGAGCTGCCGTGGGTGCGAGGGCCTTGGCCGGCCCGCCCGGAAGGTCAAGCATGGTCGAGTGGCTTCCTGCCCGCCTTCAGGTATTCGCCGAGGAGAATGGTCGCGGGGTACAAAACCTCCTCCTCGGTCCTAGCGTGCAGGATCAGCTCCTCCGCGAAGCGGACATGTTCGGGGTGTCCCTCGGCACGCGCGGCCTCGACCAGCGCCCCGAGCGTCGCGACGATCCGGCCATGCTCGCCGAGCATGTCCGGCAATTCGGCCGTCAGCCGCTCCGCCATCGCGATGGCCGCCTCCGCCGCGCCGGACACGTCCTCCCCGCGTGCGACGCGCCCGAGAAGACCGAGCGGCGGCAAGGCGTATTCCTCCTCCTTGAGGAAGTGCGGATGCAGCGCGCCGGCGACGGCGCGCGCCGCCTCGCCGGTGCGCCCGCCGGCGCGGATCGCCCGCACCAGTGCCTCGTGGAGGTCGTCGTGTTCCGCCTTGAGCGGCTGGGGAATGCTGGGAGTCATGACGCCTCTCCTCCGGCGGATACCTTCATCCATGCGGCGGGTGCCTTCGCGACAGCGCCCCGGCACCCGTCCTGCAGCCCGGCCAGCCTGGGTGCTCCGACCGGCCGGCCGCCTTGATCCGCCGCAAGCGTCCGGGGCTGGCGCGGCTTGCGGCTCGGGCCAGGCTAGTGTCCTGCCTCGGCGCCGCCATGGGCCGCGGCACCCTTCATCGCCTGGTGGATGCCTTCGACATACTCGATGAAGGCGAACTCGGCGCTTACCCGCGCACGGGCATGAGGCACCTCGGCCGCGGTCCGCGGCTCGGACGGGGCTTCCCGTGCCGCCCGCGCGCGCTCCATCCGTTCGGCGACGCCGTGCTCCACACCTTGCGCGAGCATCGCCGTCAACGGCCCGGCCTCGCCGGTCGCCAGCGCCCGCTCCGCCGCCGGGATCGCCGGGCCGAAGTCGGTGCCGGCCGGCTTCAGCCCGGTATAGGGCGCGCGTTCGCCGGCGCGGTGCAGGCGCACCACGGTTTCCATGAACCAGCGGTCGGCGAGCGCCTTGGCCTCGGCGCCCTGGCCGCGCGCGGCCTGCGCAAGCGCGAAGGCCTGCGTGATCTCGGGTTCCGCGATGGCCGGCGCATAAGGCAGCGCGAGATTAACGTTGCGCGCATCGAGCGCCCTCAGCGCCGCGCCGGCGACCGGCCCGTCCACGCTGTCACAATGGGCGAAGGCAGGGGCGGCGACAGCAGCGGTCAACGCCCCGGCAAAGACGGTCAGCATCAGCAGCCTGCGCATATCGTGGTCCTCCGGCGAAGGGCTTCGTTCCATCAAAGGATGGCGTAGGCTGCGCCGGCACTCTGCGACCAAAGTCGCCTTCACCGTCGTTTTCAGAGGTTCCGGCTTGTCGTCCCTCGCCGCGCTCCTTGGCCGCCTGCCCTATTTCGACGGGCTCGATGCCGCCACGCTCGCTAGCCTCGCCGCCGATGCGCGCGAGAGGCACTGCCCCGCCGGCAGCCTGATCCTGGCCGAGGGCGACCCCTGCCAGGGGCTTTCCTTCGTGGTGCGCGGGCGGGTGAAGGCGTTCAAGCTGTCGGAGGACGGCCGCGAGCAGGTGCTGCGCATCCTCGGCCCCGGCCGGAGCTTCAACGACGTGCCGGTGTTCGACGGCGGCCCCAACCCGGCGAGCGTCGCGGCGCTCGAAGACAGCGTCGTCGGGCTGCTGCCGGCCGAGCGAGTCCATGCCCTGCTGCGCGAACGCCCGGAGGTCGCGGCGGCGGTCATCCGGATGGTCGCGATGCGGCTGCGGGCGATGACGGAGATGGTCGAGGATCTCGCGCTGCGCGGCGTCGCGGCGCGCGTCGCGCGGCTGCTGCTGGAATGCAGCCGTGGCGCGCCGCCGCTCGCCGAGGGCACCGGCGACCACTGCGCCCACCTCACCCAGCAGCAACTCGCGGCGATGACCGGCACGGTGCGCGAGGTGGTGCAGCGCGCGCTCAAGGCCCTGGAGCGCGAGGGCGCGGTCGAACTGGCGCGCGGGCGGATCCGCGTGATCGCGCCCGAGATCCTGGAAGCCTGGAGCGGTGCCGGCCGCCGCGAGGGCTGATGCGCCCGGCAGGGTCGCCGGGCGCATCCGCTTGCGGGGCTGGTCGGACCGGCCTCCTCACGACCGCAGCCGGGCGCGGACGAGTTCGCCGGTGACCGGGTGGTAGCGGGCCTCGATCGGGATGCGGCTGTCGTTCACCGCCCGGGCGTCGTAGCAGCCATCGTCCATCCGGATGCGGTCCACCCTATAGCCGAGCTCCTCGAGGGTCCGGCGGATCGCCTCGGCCGGCAGCCGGGTCTCGCCGGGGGCGACGCGGCAGTGGTAGAGGCCGGCGTTCCGCCCTTCGCCGGCCATGGCCGGGGCGGTCGTCGGCAGCGCCGCCGCGGTGGCACCGAGGGCCAGGGCGGCGGTCAACAGGGTCTTTCGCATCTTCGCTCTCCGTTCCGTGGATCCGGAGCGATTCCGGATTCGATGGCCGGACCCTAGCGGGGGCGTGCTGTCGGCCCGCTGTTGATGCATGTCAGCGATCCGTCAGCCGCAACCGGGCAGGATGCGGCCATGAGAACACATGATCCCCTGACCCGCCGCCAGTACATGATCCGCTTCGGCGGCTTCTGCGCGACGGCCGGTGGCGGGGCAATCCTGGCCGCTCCCGCCGCGCAGGCCGGCGGGCGGCGCGACCGCGACCACGACCGCGCCCGCGAGGCGCTCGAACGCGGCGAGGCACTCCCGCTCGCCGAGGTCCTCGCGCGGGTGCGCCCCGAACTGGGCGGGGAAGTGGTGGGCGTGGACTTCGAGCGCGAGCGCGGCGGCCGCTGGGTCTACGAATTCAAGGTGATCGGCCCCACAGGCCGCCTGGTCGAGGTCTATGTGGACGCCGCCACGGCGCGGGTACTGAGCCGAAGGACGGAGTGATGCGCATCCTGCTGGTCGAGGACGATGCGCGGATCGCCCGCGGCCTGCGCGTGGCGCTCGAGGCCGCGGGCTATGCGGTCGACCACGTCGCCGATGGCGAGGCGGCCTGGTTCCAGGGTGACACCGAGGAATACGACGCCGCGGTGCTCGACCTCGGCCTGCCGAAGATGGAAGGGCTCGCCGTGCTGCGGAAGTGGCGCGCCGGCGGGCGCGGCTTCCCGGTGCTGATCCTGACCGCGCGCGGCGCCTGGGCGGAGCGTGTGGAAGGGATCGACGCCGGAGCCGACGACTACCTGCCCAAGCCCTTCGCCATGGAGGAGCTGCTCGCGCGCCTGCGCGCCCTGCTGCGCCGCTCCGCCGGGCACGCCTCCCCGATGCTTTCGGCCGGGCCGGTCGTGCTGGACACCCGGCAGATGCGGGTGACGGTCGAGGGCGTCCCGGTGGCGCTCTCCGCGCTCGAATACCGCTGTCTCAGCTACCTCATGCACCACGCCGGCCGGGTGGTGCCGCCGACCGCATTGATGGACCACCTCTACGACCACGACCATGACCGCGACCCCAACGCAGTCGAGGTGCTGATGGGGCGCCTGCGCCGCAAGCTCGGGGTGGATCTGATCGAGACCCGCCGCGGCTTCGGCTACCTGGTGCCCGAGCGGCGGCCGGCGGCGTGATGCCGACGAGCCTTGCCGATGATGCGTCGTTGGCAGGGCGAGCGGTATCCGCGCGCGGAGCTGGTGGCGCGGTCGCGCGCAGAACCAAGATTCGAATACCGGGTCAGCCACAAGGCTGGCCGGTATGACGCGGCGCGGCGGCTCGCTGCGCCTGCGCCTGCTCGTCGCGGCGAGTGCGTCCGTGCTGCTGGCGCTGGCGCTGGCGGGCGCCGGCCTCGTGCTGCTGTTCGAGCGGCATGTGGAGCGGCGCGTGGCGATCGAGTTGCAGGCGCATCTGCGGCAACTGATCGACGGGTTGGAACGCGCCGAGGACGGCACCCTGCGGCTTGCCCGCCTACCGGCCGAGCCGCGTTTCGCCGAGCCGCTCAGCGGGCTCTACTGGCAGATCGCAGAGGAGGCGCCAGGCGCGGCGGCCGGGTTGCGCTCGCGCTCGCTGTGGGACGCGACGTTGAGGCTGCCGCCTGACGCGCTGCAGGGCGGGGAGGTACACCAGCACGTCACCCCAGGGCCCGGCGGCGCCTCGCTCCTCGCGGTGGAGCGGCACGTCGCATTGCCGGCGAGCCTCGGCGGCGGCGGCCTGCGCGCCGCGGTGGCGGTGGACCGGGCCGAGATCAGCGCCGCCGGGCGTGCCTTCGCGGTGGAATTGGCACCCTCCCTCGGGCTGCTCGCCGCCATCCTCATCACCGCCGCCTGGGTGCAGGTGGCGGTCGGGTTGCGGCCGCTCGGCGAATTGCGCCGCCGCCTCGCCGCCGTCCGCGCGGGGCGGGAGGCGCGGCTCGGGGCGGCGGGCTTCCCGGACGAGGTGCGCCCACTTGCCACCGAGGTAGACACCCTGCTCGACGCGCAGGACACGGCGCTGGCCCGGGCGCGGGCGCGGGCCGCCGACCTCGCGCATGGCCTCAAGACGCCGCTCACCGTCCTCGCCGCCGATGCCCGGGAGTTACGGGAACGGGGTGAAGGCGGGATCGCGGAGGAGATCGAGGCGGTCACCGAGGCGATGCGGCGGCATGTTGAGCGCGAGTTGGCGCGGGCGCGGACCGCGCCCGAGGGCGGCGGCCACTATGCGGCGCCCGCGCAGGTCGCGTGGCAGGTGGTGGACGTTCTGCGCCGGACGCCGCGGGGGCAGGCGCTGGACTGGGACATCGCCATCCCGGCCGGCCTCGTCATCGCGGTGGATGCGCAGGACCTCGCGGAGATTCTCGGCAACCTCGCCGAGAACGCGGCGAAATGGGCACGGAGCAGGATTCGCATCGCGGGCCGGCGCGATGATGCGGCCGATGCGGCGGTCCTGCTCCTGGTCGAGGATGACGGACCCGGCATCCCGGAAGACGAGGCGGAGAGGGCGCTCGCGCGGGGCGAGCGGCTCGACGCGACGAAGCCCGGCGCCGGGCTGGGCCTCGCCATCGTGGGCGACCTGGTGGAGGCCCATGGCGGCTGGCTCCGGCTTGACCGATCCGCGAGCCTCGGCGGCCTGAGGGCCGAGATCCGGCTCCCGGGCTGCCGGGATGAGGCTGCCACGGCGGGGTGGCCACCCCGGGCGCCCCCGCCGTGACATCCTCACCGGGCCCGCTTCTGCCCGGTGATCATCGCCCGGACGAGGTTCTCGCCGTGCTCGAGGCTGGCGAAGGCGACGCCGGCCACGTGGAGGCCGATGAGGCCCAGCGTGGCGTAGGCGAATGCCTCATGCAGGTCCTCCACCCACTGCGCACTCCAGAACGCGTCGGTCGTCATCATGAAACCGGTCGCGGCGGTGCCGGCCAGCATGGCGAGCAGGGCGACGACCATTGCGCCCCCCGCTGGGTTGTGCCCCAGATGGCGCGGCGCCCGCAGCAGGGCGGCATCGCGCAAATGGGTCCACACCTCCCGCGGGGGGCGGACGAAGTCGCCGAAGCGGGCGTGCCGCGGGCCGACGAAGCCCCAGGCGACCCGCAGAGCGACGAGGGCGGCGATGGCATAGCCGGCCGTGAGGTGCAGCCACTCGATCTCGTCGCCCGTCGCGAAGGCGAGGGCGAACAGGCCGACCAGACTCCAGTGAAAGACCCGCACGAACGGGTCCCACACCGGGACCGTCTGCACCGCCGCCGCGTCCCGGTCGTCGGCGGTGGTAGCCGTCGCCGGCGGCATCGCGCCGCCGGCTTTGACCACTGCATCGCTGCGGATGGTCATGTCATCTCCCCCTGCTCACTGGGTCGCGACGATCTGGCCCGATGTCGGATCGACGAACAGCTCGACGCGCGCGCCGTTCCGGTCGAGGGCGTAGATCTCGCCGCAGGCGGCCTTGAGCTTCGCCCTCTGGACCCGGTAGCCCGCCGCCTCGACCCTGGCCCTCAGCGTGTCGAGCGAGAGCCACTGGGCTTCCGGGGCCGTGGTGCAGGGGCGGCCGAGGCTGGCGGCCTGGGCGGTGGTGGCCGCGAGGGTGCCGACGGCCGCGAAGGCGGTGGCGACGATGACGAACTTGCGCATGGGATCTGTGTCCTCCGGGGCTTCGCGCTGCATGGTGCAGGGCGATGCGCGGGAGACTGGCGTGGCACCGCTGTCGGCCGGCTGACGCAGGGCGTCAGCGTTCCGACAGGTTCGACGTACGGGCGTTTCGCCGTCGCACCGGTGCCGCAGGTGGAGTCATTGCGTGCGGCCTTGGTGCCAATACGGACGGCAATAAACCCTGGCCGTGGCCGGAGATCGCTGCCGCCACGATCACTCGCGTCGTAGCGGTACGATCGCAATGAACCCAAGCCCCCCCATCACCAGGGCGAATGCGACGCCCCATTGATAGCTGCCGGTCTGGTCGATGATCCAGCCTGCCAGCAATGGACCGCACACGGCCGATATGCTGGATGCGGTGAGAAACACGCCCAGCAATGCGCCGCGATTTCCAAGACCGAAGAACTCGATCAAGATTACCGGCGTCAGCGCAATTCTTACGCCGTAGCCAAGCCCGAGCGTCGCCGCGAACGCCACCAGCCAGCCGTAGCCGGTGAATGGCAGCCACAGCAGATAGCTCACAGCCATCACCAGCACCGAGGATTTGTACAGCCGTACTGAACCCATCTTCTGGCTGATGATGCCGATGCCACCCCGTCCCAGGATGCTCGCTCCGCCGATGATCGAGACCAGCATTGCGGCGGCGACGGGGCTGACGCCGGTGGCCTGGGCGAAAGGTGCCAGGAAGACCATCGACGCCGTGAGGCCGGTCGTGGCCAGCACCCAGGAGATATAGAGCAGCGCGAAAGAGCGCGACCGCACGACGCGCCGCAGCTTCGTTGCCGGGCTTTCCGGAGCGGGCGGCGGCGGGCGGGCAATCCAAGCGCAGAGCAGAAGCAGCACGAAGGCGCCCGCGCCGAACACCGCGTAGGCCGCCCGCCAGCCATGCGCCTCGATCAGCATCGCTGCCACGGGGGGCATCAGCAATGTCCCGCAGCCCGTGCCGGCCGCGGCCAGGCCGAGGGCGGTTGTGCGATGGCGGTTGAACCACCCGCCGACGATTGCCAGCGTCGGGACATAGGCGCAGGACGCCCCAATGCCGACGCCAAGGCCATAGGTCAGGTAGCCAATCCACATCTGCGTCGTCGTGGCCGTGAGCACCAGTCCGGCGGCCATGATGACCGCGCCCGCCGAGACGATGCGGCGCGGACCGAATCGGTCGCTGAGGCGGCCGGTGACCGAGCCGAAGAAATAGAACAGGACGCTGGTGATCGCAAAGAAGGCGGAGGTCGAGGTGCGGCTGGCATCGAACTCTGCCGCCATCGGCGTGAAGAACACACCGAAGCTGTACATCACGCCGAAAGCCACGAAACCGGCGATGAAGGCGGAGAGGGTGGCGAGCCAGCCTGTGAGGGAATCCGGCGCATCGGGTGCGGCGAGGTCTTGAGTCATCAGGCAGGCATGTTCCGTGATGGCCGGATGGGCCACGTTAGGAAAGCATTGGCCGGTCGACACTCCGATTCTTGCGCTGGCTCACCGCTTCCAGGGGGCAGCGGTATTGTCCCCGGCCAGCGCTGACCCCGACCGGCGTCCGCCTCAACGGCTGCGCCCCATCATCGGATCGCAGACTTCCGGCGCTGCGCGAGGCTAACGCGTGCTGTGGCCTGGCCAAGCGCCTCGCCGACTGGATCAGCGATCCGCCACACCCGGAGCGGATCCGGCGCAGCCCTGCCGACATGCTGCGCTTCCGCCTGCTGATGATCGCCGCTGACTATGAGGACGGCAATGGCGCCCACAGGCAGCGCCGTAATCCGGATCGGAATCGGCGTCCTTCAGCAAGAAGCTCCCGTTCTCCGCGAGGCATGGAGGGGATCAGCCGCAGCCAGGTCTCCCGCCTCTGCGCCGAGATCGATGACCGCGTCCGCGACTTCCTCGCCCGCCCCATTGAGGGTGATTGGCCGTATCTCTGGCTCGACGCCACCTACGTGAAGGTCCGCGAGGCTGGCCGCATCGTTCCCGTGGCCGTGACCATCGCGGTCGGCGTCAACGCCGACGGGCGGCGCGAGGTCCTCGGCATGGCGGTCGGCAGTTCGGAGGCGGAACCCTTCTGGCTGGACTTCCTGCGCACCCTGAAGCGGCGCGGCCTGGCCGGCGTGAAGCTCGTCATCTCCGACGCCCACGAAGGCCTGAAGGCGGCGGTGACCAAAGTGCTGCGGGCCACCTGGCAGCGCTGCCGCGTCCACTTCGCACGCAACGCTCTCGCGCACGCGGGCAAGGCCCAACGGCGGATTGGGCCTGCCCCGCCTGAGTGGACACCTTTGATAGGCTGAAGGGCCAGGAGGTGACGATGGTGGAGGGCGTGAAACGGCGTCGGAGTTTCCCCGACGCGTTCAAATGGGAGGCGATTGCCGCGATGCGTAGCGGTCGCTCGGCATCGCAGGTGGCGGCCGAACTGGGTCTGCCGGATCGTCTGGTCCGTTCCTGGCTGCGTTGGGCTGAGGGGCGTTCGCCCGGGGTAAGCGGCGCGCCGGCGCCGACGCCCCGACGAGAGCAGGCGGCGCCGGCGCGCCGCGTCGGGCCGAGCCCGGCCGATCAGGCCGCCGAGATCGCCCGGCTGCGCAAGGAGCTCGAGCGCGTTCGAATGGAGCGCGACATCTTAAAGCGAGCTGCGCTCATCTTCGGCCAGGCGGCGGACCGGAGGTGAGCTTCATGTTCATGCGCGACCACGCCGCCGATTTCCCCGTCAACGTCATGTGCGAGGTGCTCGGCGTCAGCCGCAGCGGCTACTATACCTGGGCAAGCCGGGCCGAGAGCGCGCGGGCGGCCGCCGACCGGGCGCTGGCTGCCGAGATCCAGGCCGCCCACGCGGCCAGCCGGGGCCGCTATGGCAGCCCGCGCGTGCATGCCGAACTGTGCGCCCGCGGCCGCCGGGTTGGCCGCAAGCGGGTCGCCCGCCTGATGCGCGGCATGGGCCTGGCGGCGCGCCGCAGGCGCCGCTTCCGGCGGACGACAGACAGCAGCCACGCCTTCCCGATCGCGCTCAACCTGCTCGGACGCAAGTTCACGGCGGAGGCGCCGGACCGGGTCTGGCTTGCCGACCTGACCTACATCTGGACCGCGGAAGGCTGGCTGTATCTCGCCGCGGTGCTCGATCTCTACACGCGCAGGGTCGTCGGCTGGGCGATGGCCGACCACCTCGGCCACGAACTGGCGCTTGCCGCACTCGACATGGCCATCGCGCGCCAGCGGCCGCTGCCCGGCCTGATCCACCACGCCGACCGCGGCGTGCAATTCGCCGCGCATCGCTATCGCGCCCGCTTGCTGGCGCATGGCATGCTCTGCTCGATGAGCCGCAAGGGCGACTGCTGGGACAACGCGCCGATGGAAAGCTTCTTCGCGACGCTGAAGGGCGAACTCGTCGAGGAGGCCGACTACCAGACGCGCGACCAAGCCAGGGCCGATGTGTTCCACTACATCGAGGGTTTCTACAACAAGCGCCGCTTGCACTCCGCGCTCGGCTACATCACACCCGAGCAGAAGGCAGCAGCGTTCCATTCAGCGGCAATAGCCGCGTAACCGTGTCCACAAAAGCGGGGCAAGCCCATTGCCGGGCAGGGTCGACTGATCGAGCTCGGCTTCCACCAGGGGGGCCGCGGGGTTCGGGCTTCCTGGATGGTGCGGGGATCCGGAAGGCGCCGCTTGCCCCGGCGCAGGCCAGCGTCCGGCCCGCCCGCGCCCTACAAGTGCCGCAGCGCCTCCGCCGGCATCAGCCGCACCGCGCGCCAGGCCGGATAGGCCGCGGCCAGCGCGCTGAGCGGCAGCGCGGCCAGGAACGGCAGCGCGATGTCGGCAAGGTCGGGCGTGAAGGCCACGAAGTCGCCGATTGCCGGTAGCGCTCCGAAGATGCTGGAGGTGAGGAGTCCCACGACCAGCCCCGCCGCGCAGCCGGCACATCCCAGGATCAGCCCTTCCAGCGCGATCAGCCCGATGATACGCACATCAGACCACCCCATCGCGGCGATCACGCCGATTTCCCGCGTGCGCTCCTGGACGGACATCAGCAGGGTCGAGAACAGGCTCAGCCCGCCCATCACCAGGGCCACCGCATAGATGGCGCGCGAGACCGCGCGCAGGATGCCGATGTTGCGGTCTCCTTCCAGCAGTTCTCGCGTGTCCGAGACGGTGACCGGCAATGCCGCGGCGATGGCGGCGCGCAGCGCCGCCTGGTCCGCGCCCTCGGCGGCGCCGACCGAGAAGGCGGTGACCTGCCCCGGGCGGAGCGCGGCGGCCTGCAGCACATCGAGCGGCAGGATGCCGAGGCCGCGGTTCATCGCCGTGCCGAAGCGCGTGATGCCCACGACCTCGAAGGGTTCCTCAAAGAGTTCGAGGCGCGCCCCGACCCCGAGCCGGAGGCTTTCCGCCAGCACGTCGCCCAGCAGGAGTTCCCGCGCCCCCGGCCGCGGCAGTCGCCCCGCGGCGAGCGGCGCGCGCGCCCAGGACGGTGCGCCGGTGGACCAGCCGACCAGCAGGAACTGCCGGCCCTCGGCGGTCGCCGCGAAGGCATAGAGCTCGGCCGAGACCGAGCGCACGCCGGGCAGTGCCGCGATCCGGCCCCCGTAGCTCTCGGGCAGGCGCGCGCTGATGATCTCGGTCGCACCACGCTGCGCCACCATCAACTCCGCGCCGCTCTCTTCGAGCCCCCGCGCTACGCTCTCGGTGATGCCGCGCCCCAGAGCGAGCAGCCCGACCACGGTTCCGGCCGCAAGCGCGATGCTGAGCACCGTGAGGATGGTCCGTGCCGGCCGGCGCAACAGGTTGCGCAGGGCGAAGCCGGTCAGCGTCATGCCGCCGCCTCCTCAGCCCCGCGGCCATCCTCGATACGCACCTGCCGCCCGCACAGCCCGGCGAGGCCGGGGTCGTGCGTGACGATAACGAGTGCCATCCCGGTGCGGTCCTGCAGTTCGAACAGCAGGCTCGCCACCTGCGCCGCGCTGGCGCGGTCGAGGTTCCCGGTCGGCTCGTCAGCGAAAAGCAGGTCCGGCTCGCGCACGATCGCCCGCGCGATCGCTACGCGCTGGCGCTCGCCCCCCGAAAGCTCGTTCGGGAGGTGGCCGAGCCGGCCACCGAGCCCGACGCGCCGCAGCGCCGCCTCGGCCCGCGCGACCTGCTCCGTCGCGGCCAGGCCGTTGCCCATCAGGGCGAGCTCTACGTTGAGTTGGGCGGTCAGCGTCGGCAGCAGGTGGAATTCCTGGAAGACGATGCCGATGGATTGCCGACGCAGCGCCGCCCATTCGCGCCGCGTCCGCACCTCCCGCCCGCGCCAAGCGACGCAGCCCGCATCGGGACGGTCCAGGCCGGCGGCGATGTTCATCAGGCACGACTTGCCGCTGCCGCTGCGCCCGTGGATCGCCAGCCGTTCGCCGGCCACGATCGCGAGGTCCACTCCGTCCAGCGCGACGATCCGCCCGTGGTCGAAGGTGCGACGCACGCCGCGCAGGGACAGCAGGGGCGGTGTCATCGCCGGCTGCCCGCCGCGAGGGCCGCGACCGCGGCGCGCGCGTCGCCCTCGTGCACTGCGAGCAGCGCGTCCAGCTCCGAGCGCAGCGTGGCCCCGAAGCCGACGCCGTCCACGCTCATGTCGGTCAGGCGCCAGCCCATCGCGCCGCCCGGCGCGACGGCCCAGACAAGGATCAGGTCGCCGGTCCCGGCGCGCGCGAGGCGCGTCGTCAGGCGCCAGCCCGAGGAGGTCGCCCGCTCCCGCACCACCTCAGCCGCGCCCGCCTCCGGCGCCGCGAGGAGGGGGGCGCATTCCCGGCCGAGCCGCGCCCCCGTGGCTGCGGTCAGTTCGGACCGCAGCGCCGCATCGAACCCCTCCCAGCGCGGCCCGGCGGCGGTTTGCGCCAGCGCGTGCGCGTCGAAGGCCGTCGCGAACGCTTGACGGCACGCGGCCTGGCGCGCCGCCGGGTCAGGTAGGGCTCGCGCGGCGCGCAGCCGCGCCTCGACCTCCGCGACGAAGCCCCGCGCATCCTGCGCGAGGGCGACCGCCGCCGCCAGCATGGCGGGCAGTAGGAGCGCCGCGGCGCGCCTCACACTGTCAGGATCCCGTAGCCGTAGGAGATCCCCGCGCTGCCGACCAGGAAGCACACCCGGTCGCCCTTCTTCACGCGTCCGGTCCTGAGCGCGTGGTCGAGCGCCACCGGCATGGACATCGAGACGGTGTTGCCGAACACGTCGTGCGGGCAGAGCCACTTCTCTGGCGGGATGTCGAGGGCGCGGCGCACCACTTCACCCGCGCGGGAGCTGGCCGCGTGCAGGATGAAGAGGTCGATCCCCTCATGCCCGCCCTTGGCTAAGCGGGGACGCATCACGCCGACCAGCGCGGTGATGACGCGGGTGAAGAGGCGGTCGGCATGGGAGAGGAAGCGGCCGGGCTCGGGCTGGGCAGCCGCCTCCGCCGGCAGGAAGGCGGAGACCGTCGGCAGCGGGATCATGCACACGTCGTAGAGCTCACCATCCGAGCGCAGCACGATCTCGGGCGACGCGCCCTCCCCCGGTTCGAGCAGCACGGCGGACGCCGCCTCGCCGAGGGTGAAGCCCGCCAAGTGCTCGTCCAAGACCGCCGTCTGACCGCCGCGCGGCATGATCGTGTCCTGCATGCCCGCCTCGACTCCGAGGACGAGGGCGTTACGGTAGCGGCCGGAGCGCATCAGCGCCTCGGCCACCTCGATGGCGCGCATCCAGCCGGCGCAGGCTTCCATCACGTCGAAGCAGGAGGCGTTGCGCGCGCCGATCAGGGCCTGCGCGGCGGCGGCGGTGGAAGGCTCCATCCAGCCGCGCGCCACCGCGCAGTAGACGATCAGGTCGACGTCCTCCGCGTCGCGCCCGGCGGCGGCGAGAGCATCCTCCGCCGCGCGCTGCAGCAGGCTCGCAGCGTAGCCCGGGCGCGGCGGGTAGAGCATGTAGCGCTCACGTGTACCGGCGCGGTCGAAGATGTGGCGCACCTTCTCCGCCACCTCGGCCCGCGCCGCCGGCGGCATTCCGTCGGCGGCGACCCGTTCGTCGAGCAGAGTGAGGAAGGTGGGGTTGTCGATCCGCATCGAAGGCGTCGCGCAGGCCAGGGAGACGATACGCACCTAAGGTCCTCTCGGTTATGGCGCGGCGCGCGCGCCCGGCGCGCCCCGGACCGGCGCGGGAAAATGCCGCCGGTGAAGGCATGGATGTGCGGGTGCAGCACATCGCGGCGCGGGAGGGAAGCCCCCGGCGCGCCGGCGCCGCCAAAAGCTCGGCCGGTGTCACGCCGCGAACGGACGAGGACGAGCTCCACGACCTTCTCCTCGAGCAAGGCCGCAAGCTGTGTAACCTGAGAGCCCTCTGTGATTGGGGTTGTGGGCGTCCAGCTGTCCCTCTGTCCCGTCCCTCTCGCCTCGAGCCATTCCCGTAGGTCAACTCGCTTCTCTTCGCGGTCGACGTGCGGTCGCCACATAATGGGGTCAGGTCAGCGACCTTCGAGGCATTGCTGCGCTCCGGCTGCGGACTCTCAGCGAGATCGCCTCGCCATCGTCCCCACGGGAACGGCGCGGCTCCGTCGTCGTCCGACAGGAACTGAAACTCCTCTCGTCATACAGCGACCGCCTTCGCCGTATGCTGTTTGCCCAGCGGAACTCGCCGCCATCGACCCACATGCGGTGGAGGATTACGGCCAGCTTGCGGGCGACCGCGACGCGTGCGCGTGCCATGCCTCGGCGCTTGGCGACGCTCGTGCTTGCCAGCACCGCGTCATCCGCGGCCACTTCGCGCACGCGCGCCGGGAAGGCTTTGCGGCTCGGCGTGCCGACTTTGAGCCCGACGTCGCGCAGCAGCGCCCGAATACCGTTCTCGACGTCGCGGCGCGTGTTGAGCAGCATCCGCCGCACCCCAAGCTTGATCTGCACATCGAAGTCGACGATTCCGTTCTGCGCGGATTCAACATATTGCACTGACGCTCGTCTCCTTACGTGACCAGGCGTCAGTGCCTCCCCTATGGTCGTCATCGATGGGGACCCGGACCCGAAAGCGCGGGGACCGCCGGAGACGCCACACGAGGGGTGGATCAAGGGCGGCGGTGGGAATGGCGGCGGACCCGCTGGTGCCCACCAGGCCGGCCGTCATAGGGTCGGCCGCATCATGAGCGATCGACCGTGCCTGCTGCCGCTCGGCGTGTGACGCCTGGAGCGCCGGGCACGGTCGGCGCGATGACCGTCAGCGGCAGATGGCCCGATTGAACGCGCGATCCGCTGCCATCGCGTCCATCATGCGCGCGAGCGCCGGCGCGGTCGCGAGTTCGGCGACGGCCTGCCGCTGCAGATCGGCGGGGAACTCCGTCACTCGCGGACAGGGCCGCTCAGAAATCTCCGCGCCGCAGGCGCTCAGCAGCACCAGCACGCTCAGCCTCACGAGCCGCTGCATCCGCTGCCCTCCTCGTTGTTCGCTCCGCTGTGGCCGCATCTGCCTTCGCAGCGTCATGACCGTCTCGACGCCCCGCCAGATACGCAGCACCGATCGCGGCCAGCGTCGCGCCAGCGAGTGCGAGCCAGCCCTGAACCCGCGCCCACAGCCATGCGATCACGCCGCGCGCTCCCGCCGCAGCAGGACGGACACGGCTACTGCTGCGATGGCGAGTACCAACGCCACGCCGATCCAAACCGGCACCCCTGCCAACGCCTGCAGCGCGGGTGCCGCGGTTGCCGCCGCCGCGGCATAGCCGCCCAGCTTCGCCGCCTCGGCCCCTTCGGTGGGCGGCGCCGCCGGCGCGACATGCCGGCTGGCGACGAACTCCCCGCGCGCCCAGAGCCCGGCCTCGGCGGCGCGACGGTTCACCAGCCCCGGCACGGTGACCAGGCGGCCATGCTGCCGCTGCTTCACGTAGAGCCCCATGCGCCGGATCGCGCCGTCGTAGTCTCCGCGGTTCAGCGTCGCCGCGATGTTGGCCAGCGGCTTCCCCGCCGCGGTGTTGTGCCCCAGGTTGAACGCGAACGACACCAGCGCGCCGTGCTGGCCGTCCGTCAGCGGGACCGTGACGCTGCGCGCGATCGCCGCCTCGACTGGCGCCAGATCCTCCAGCAGCAGCCGCTCGGCCTCGGCCGCGGTGATGCGCTGCCCAGGCCGCACGGTGCGGGTGTGCCCGTAGCCGATGGTCAGCGTCCCGCGGATGGCATCGCCAGGCTGAATGAACCGCGGCGGCCGCGCCGGATCGGCGTCGTCATAGGCGTGGAGGACACAGCCCTCCCAGCGCTTGAGCAGGTCGAGCGCCTCGGCGCTGATGCGGCGGGGGGTCATTCGCCACCCCCGAACCGCGCCGTGAGCAGCCGGTCGAGCTTGCCGTCGAGCTTGTCGAGGCGGGCGAGGACGCGGCCGACATCGGCATGCAGGTCGGCCTTGGTGGCGTATTCGCGCGCCAGCTGCTCGCGCGTGCGCGACAGGCAGAGCTCCATCTGCCGCAGGCGGTCGAGCGAGGCCTTCAGGAAATAGGCTAGCGGCGCGATGGCGAGCGTCGTCACCACCTGCCAGAGCAGGGTCGGTGTGAGGTCCATGATGTTCTCCTGGGAGTGTGAGGCAGGCGGCGGGGGGCGTGGTGCTGCGGGGGACCGCCGGGCGGGGTCAGGCCGATCAGGCGATGGTCACGCCTTTCCACACCGCGGCGCCGGCGGTCGCATCGGTGCAGAACCAGATCTTGGCGCCGACGGAATCGAGCCAGTACGAGCCGACGCCGTAGCCGGCCGCGCTGTCGTCGGTGGCGGTGGGCGCCGCGGTCGCGGTGAGGTTGTGCTTGGGTCCGAATTCCACGCCCGTGCCAGCGCCGTTGACCTGCAGCAGCTTTCCCGCCGCCCCGGCATAGGAGGCCGGCGTGTCGGTCAGCGCCAGCAGGGTCGGGTTCGCCGCATCGGCGGTTTCGACCACTTCGATGGCGAACTGCAGCTCATTGGCTGCGCCCGTCCGCGTCGCCGAGGCGTAGGGCTGCAGCTCGAAGTAGTCGCCGGCGGTGACGGCGACGACCGCGGATCCGAAACTGTAGTCGGCGTCGGTGTAGCCGGAGGCTGCCTTGAAATCGCCCTGGCCGACGAAGGCGGCGCCGTTCTTGTAGATGCGCGCCCCGTGATTGGCGCTGCCGCCGGTCCAGCGCAGCCGCGCCCAAAGCCGGACCTTGGTCACCCCCGCCGGCACGGTAAGACGGGTGGGCAGTGCCCCGCTCCAGAACCCGTCCGTATCGTAGGTCGCGTCGGTGAAGGGCACCGATGTCGGCGTGGTGGTGATGGAGAGCGTAGTGGCCCGCCGCACCAGCGCGCCTTTGAACGGCAGCATCACACGCGAGAGAATGCCTGTGCCCAGCGGCCGCCAGGCGGAGCCGTCGAATTGCAGCAGGTCGCCGTTCAGGAACGGCCCGACCACGTCGGCGAGATCGCCGAGCGCGGCAGCGCCGCCCACCCCATAGCAGTTCGTCCCGTTCCCCTGGATCAGCACGATGGCGCCGTTGCCCACCGTGACCGTGGCGCCGGTGGCGTAGCCCACGGTGATGTCGAGCGCGCCGCCAGTGCTGTTCTGGATGGCAATGCGTCGCGCCTTGCTCGGCAGGGTCACCTTGCGCACGCCAGTGTTGCTGCCGGTCAGGGTGACGAGGCCGGCGCGCAGCGCCTGGGCGTCGGTGAGCGTGATGTTGGTGTCGCCCATGGCGATGGAGATCGCCGCATTAGCGCTGGCGTCGAGCGCCTCGAAGGCGGCGTTGGCGGTCACCTCCTTCTGGTTCTGGGCTGCTTGGATGAAGGGAATGCCGAGGTTGGTGGTGCCGCTCATGGGCTGCTCCTCACAGGGTGGCCTCGGCGGGCAGGCCGCGGCCGACCAGGGCGCTGATCTGGTGGAGGCGGACAAAGGCCTCGGCCTGGGCGGCGCCGAAGTCGGTGGTCTGGTTCGCCGCCGAGTAGGTCGCGGTGGGCGCGGTAACGGCGATGGTCCGCACCACCGCCTGCGTGTAAGTGGCGGCGGCGATGTCGGGCCCGCCAACGGTGGCGTAGAATGCGAGCTCGGGAATGTTCCACCAGGAGCCGCCGTTCAGCGCGGTCACCGCGATGCGCAGACGGGCATAGGTCGCGGGGGCGGCGAGGCTGTATTTGCGCAGCTCGTTGACGGCCCAGCCGGTGATGCCGCTTCGGGTGTCGAGGAGCTCCCAGGCGGTGCCGTTCCACCCCTCGACGGTCCAGGCGTTGGGGCTTTCGGAGGTGGCCCCGGCGGCGCCGCGCAACCCGTACTGGCGGACGGTCTGCGGGGTGGCGAAGGTGACCTCGGCGGTGCGCGGCGAAGGCGAGGCGCCGATAATGGTCCAGGTGGATGGATTGCCATCGAAGATCACCGAGGCGGTGCCGCCTGATGCCGCGTAGGTCCTGGTGACCGCCGGCGGCCCGTTCAGCACATCGACCTCGTAGGCCTCCGAGGCTTCCGACAGCGGCACGGTGCCGGTGCCGTCGAGCCACTCGCCGCCCAGCCGCGTGCGACGGATCCAGGCGATGGTCAGGTTCTGCGAGCCGTCGCGGCTGCCGGTGACCTGGCAGGGGGCGTAGGGGCGCTCCGCCCGCCCCCGGCCAGATTTCGTCACCGTGCTGGCTGCGGTCTCCACCGTCTCGAACACGGTCACGGCGCGGTGGTGCCGCGTGGCAACTGCCTCGCTGGCCTGCGCCTGGAATTGGAAGCGGGTCGCATCCAGCAGCACGAAGCTGTCGCCGGCGGCGCGGGAGGCGATCAGGTCCTCGGTGCCCCGCCGACCCCGCAGCAGGCCAGTCAGCCGATAGCGCCCCGCCCCGAGGTCGGTGGCATCGCGGAACTGGATGATCTCGGCCCGCCCGTCCGGGCCGACCAGCGCGGCGCGGTTGGCGCCGTTCAGCACCTCGAGCTCGGTGGCGCTGTCGAGCTCGCCATCGGCCAGCTGCACCTCCATCGCGCTGGCCTCGTCCCAAATCCAGGGCGAGACGGACACGGCGGGGCCTACCTGCACGCTGCCCCAGGTCACCGGGGTGGTGATGGCGCCCAGGGCATCCCAGCTGGCCTGGTCGGGGCTGCGGTGCACCACCACGCCGCGGAACCGCTGGCCGTCATAGGCGCCGACCAGGGCGTATTCCCGCAGCCCGGCCTGGCCGAAATCGTCGCTGTCATCGACCAGGGCGAGGTCGGGCAGCAGCAGCCGGGCGAAGTAGGGCGCCGGCATGCCGGGCTCGGCCCAGCCGGCGCCGCCCTCCGCCGGTGCGGTCAGGGCGTAGCTGGCGGCGTCCTCGGTCACCGCCTCCAGCCGCGTCACCCAGTTCGCCCCCAGCTGCGTGGAGAGGACGCGGCAGCGGATGGCAGCGCCGTCGCGGGTGGTGAGCGTCACCGGGTCGGTCGGCACCAGCCGGGCGTGTTTCGGGCCGACCGCACAGGACAGGCGCGTGCGCTCGCGCCAACTGCCGGTGATCAGCCGCCTTGCCACCGCCTTGGCCTCGCCGGCGGTCAGCGGGATCGGCAGGTCGATCGCCGCGGAGGCGTTGGCGCCGACCGTCGCGGTGGGACTGACCGGCCGCCGCCAGGACTGGGCGTTCTGCTCGAACCCCCGCTCGACATCGAGAAAGCGCACGGTCAGCTCGCGCGGCAGGTCGGCATCCTGCGCCCGCTGCTCCTGCAGCACCGAGGCGTCGGGATCCTCGCGAACCATCTCCGCGTAGGGGATGGTGGCAACGACGGGCCCGCCGCGCTTGCGGAACAGCAGCACGTCGTCCTGCTCGACCGCGTCGAACTGGAAGGCGCCCGCCAGAGGGGTGATGGCGTCGCGCGCCGAGGTGGGCCGCGGCAGGATATAGCCGCGCAAGGCGTCGGTGAGCGCGGCGGTGTTAGTGTCGCCGGTGGCGAGGCCGGCGCGCTGGCACAGCGCGGCGACCACCTGCCCCACCGTCAGCGTGTTGGCTGCGGCGCGGGAGAGGTAGCGCTTGGCGATCTCGCGCACGCCGGAGCCGGCGGAGACCTGGCCGAGCACGGCCTGCTGTTCGTCGAGCCAGAACAGCGTCTTGAAGTTGGCGCCGGCCTGGTTGACCAGCACGTCGCCCGAGCCGGTCTGGATCAGGAAGTTGCCGCCGAGGCCCCAGGTGGCGCCGAGCACGCGGGTGATCTGGCCGCGCCCGTCGTGAAAGGCCGGCAGGACGTGGTCGATGATTTTCCACACCACGCCGCTACCGGGCGACCACTTGATGGTGGAGAACCGCCCCCAGCCGCTGAGCGGCCCGCCGGTGCCGGACAGCGTGATGACCAGCGTGTCGTCGCTGGCGTCCCAGAAGGCCGCCTGCAGCAGCGGCCGGACGGCGAGCGGGTCGATCTCCGCCTGAACATCAATCGAGGTGTAGTCGTCGCGAAAGATCCCCATGGCGGCGCCGCCGCCGAGGCTCGCCGCGCCGGAATAGTAACGGAAACGGGCGACATCGATGCGGAACGGCGTAGCGAGTTCCGAGGCGCGCAGGAACCAGAGCTCGACGCCACCATCGTCGCGGGTGCGCCCGGGGACCAGGATCACCGGGAAGGTCAGCGGGCTGATGCCGAGACCGATCGGCACGGGCGGGGGTTCGAAGGCGACGTCGCCGGCGCCCCAGACATATTCCATGCGGTCGGCGTCGATCGTCAGGGTCGAGGAGTAGGATCCCTGCACGATGACGAAGCTGCGCGGGCGCGCGCCGAGCCGCGGCACCGACAGGCTGGTGATGGCCATCGGGTTGACCAGGCGGGTGCCGGTGTCACCGAAGCCGAAGCCATCGCCGAGCGGGTTCCCGAAGACGCCCACCCCGCGCATGGCGTCGGGGTCGATCTTGAACAGCGGCACGCGGTTGGCCGAGCCGCCGGTGATGTAAAGGAAGCCATCGACGCCGAGATGCATCAGCCCGGTGCCGGTGCTGTCCGGGCCCGGGACGGTGCCGAAGGGAAACAACGGGGAGAGGATGCGGTCGAGCGTGTGCTCGCCGAGCGTCTGCATCGTCACCAGGTCGTAGACCCGGATCATCTCGTTGACGCCGCCGCCCGAGGTCGAGGTGCGGACGCGGCCCTCGTAGATCCGGCCGCGGCGGTAATCGACCGCGACGTTGCAGGCCCAGTTGCCGATGTAGGTGCGCCCCGAGGGTGAGGACGGCCAGAGCGGCACGGCGGGCGGGATGGTCACCACCTGCGGAAAGCTGCGGGCGGCATCGCCGGCCAGTTCGACGGTGACGTTCGGCATGCGGTTGCCGAAGCGCTCCAGCGGCACCTCCTCGAAGACGAGGTACGCCAGGCCGCGATGCGCCGGCGCCTCGTTCGCACCCAGGGTGGCGGCGAGCAGCGGGTCGGGCAGCTGCGTCTCGCTGCCGGAGTGAAAGCGCCAGACCAAGCCGGGGATCTGCACCACCTCGCTGGATCCGGTGGTGTCGTAGACCAGCTGGGCATCGAGCCAGATGCGCAGCACCTGCGGGTTGGTGGGTGGGATCAGCCATTCACACAGGCCGACCGCCCAGGAGAGGTAGTAGCTGTAGGTCGTGGTCTTGGCGCCGCCGCCGCCCTTGCCCTGGCGGCGGGTGGTGGCGCGCTCGCGCAGGTCGGTTTTCCAGATGACGTTGCCGGCCAGTTTGATCCGGCCGACCGCGAGCGGGATTGGCAGACCATAGCCGGAGGTCTGGACGGTGAGGTCGTTGAGCCGCGGACCCTGAGTATCCTGGCCCTTGGGCGGGAAGAGCAACGCGCCGGCAGCGCCGCCAAGCGCCCAGCCGATCGAGGCACCGAGCGGGTTGAAGCCCGAGACCACGAAGCCGATGGCCGCGCCGGCACCGGCGACGGCAAGCTGGGCCATAGCTCAGGTCTCCAGGGCCGGCAGGCGGAAGGCGCCGAGCAGGGCGGCGCGCAGTTCGGCGTCCACCGGCTGCTCGACCACCTGGCGACGCGGCGCATAGGCGTGCAGGCAGGCGGACACGCCCCAGGCCGGGTGGTCGGAGGCGATGCCGACATGGCCGCCGTACAGCCCCATGCGGAACAGCAGCACGTCGCCCGGCGATGCCTCCGCCACCCGCGGGGCATGCCCCAGGATCCCCTCCAGCAGACGGGTGCCCTGCGGCTCGCGGGCGTAGGGCGCGGGATCGGGCAAGTCCCATCCCACATCGCGCGCGGCCAGCAGCACCAGGCCGATGCAGTCGAGGCCGGTGCGGGTGCGGCCAAGATGGCGCCAGGGCACGCCGACGTAAGTGCGCGCGGCGGCAACGAAGGCATCTGCGGTCACGCCGGCGTCTCCAGCACCGCCAACGCGCCGGGGATGAAGGGCTCACCGCGGAAGTTGAGGTAGTTGCCGAACACCGCCTGGCAGGTCGCCTTGCGCTTGTCGCAGCCGGGCTGAATGCGCAGCACGTCGCCGACCGTCGGCGCGAAGGGCGGCGGCGCGAAGAGCGACAGCACGCGGCCAGCCTGGTTCCACGCCAGCACCTCGCGCGCGACACCCGCGTTGGCGCCGGACTGCCAGACGGCGACACCGCCCTCGAAATAGCCGTTGGCGAAGCCAGCGATGGCGGCGGACATCACCAGCGTCACGCTGTCGGTCACCGCCTCGATGATCGCCTGCTGCGTCCAGCCGGCGCCGAAGGTCAGGTCGACCTTGCAGCGAGCGTCGCCGAGGTCGGCGCGGCATTCCGGCTGGTAGATGGCGCCGATGGTCTGCTGCAGCGGCTGGGCGAGGCCGCGCAGCTCGGCGCGGAAGCTGCCGTTATCCTGCGCGATGACCTCGCCCAGCCGGCCGCGGCGGAGTTTCAGCTCGCCGTCGCTGAGGCTCGCCCAGTTGACCGCAAAGATCCGCACCTCGGCGTGATCCCACAACCCGGCACGCAGTTCGGCGGGATCGATGGCGCTGCTGTCGAGCAGGCCGAGCAGCTCGGTCTCGTCCACCGCGAGCTCGGCACCCGCCGAGATGGCGGCGCGCTGATAGCCGAGGGCACAGGCATAGGTTTCGCCACCGTAGACGAGGTCACGGTCGTGGTCGGTGAAGGTGAACACCGCGCCGTCGCGGCGCACGACGCGCCAGAGGGTGGCGAGCGTGGTCGCCTCGCCGGCGAGGTGCGTCGCGAGCGCAGCGGAGACGGATTTCATTCGCGGATCTCCACCACGGGGATGTCGGACCACTCGCCGATCTGGAACGCGGTCAGGCGCAGCGGCAGCGTGTCGGTGTCGAAGCGCGCCGGGACGTCGAATTCGCAGGCCGCCTCGATCGCCTGGCCGGTGGTGCCGGCGAGCGCGCTGCCGAGGGTGATGACGCCGGTGGCGAGGTTGACCTGGAACTGCGTCGCACCCGTGCCGAGGCTGCGTTCCACCCCATCGACCCAACAGCGCACCGTGCCGGCGACGGGGCGGGTGATGGTCCGCGTCACCGAGGTCGGGCCCGAGGTGTAGGTGCGCAGAATCTGCCAGGTAGCATCACCGCCACCGGTGGTGCCGATGACCTGGCGGTCGAGCTGATAGTCCGACCAGTCCTTGAACCGGAAGGCGTGCAGCCGGCCCGCCCGCGCCCGAAAGAAGGCGATCAGGACGGCGAGGTCGTTGTCGTCCTGCAGCCCGGTGGCGACGTTCCACCGGCCGCGGCCGGCGGACCAGTTGCCCTGGCGCTGCTCATGACCGCCGGAGGAGACGATCACCGAGGTGGAGAATTCGGGCCCGCCCTCCGCCCCCTCGGCGATGCGGTCGGGGAAGCGGACGTCGTGGAAGGCCATGGCTCACCGATGGCGGTTGCTGCGCGCGACGGAGCGCGAGAGCTCGGCCAGCAACTGGCCGCGGCTCTGCCGGAAGGAGCCGGCGTCGGGCGTCTGGATCGTCACGTTCTGGATGATCGGACGTGGCCGATCGGCGACGGCGGCGCCGACCGCGGCCTGCTGCCGGCGGGTCAGCACCCGCTCGCCCAGTTCCAGGATGGCGGGGAACTCGGTGCGGGTGAGGAAGCCGCCGCCCTGATGGAAGCGTGGTGCGCCGTGGAACAGGGTGAGTGGCACCACGCGGTGCTGGCGCACCGGCTCGCCGACCACGCCGCCCTCGTGCAGCAGCGGTGCGGCGGCGGTGACCAGGCCGGCGGCGCCTTCCAGGCCCTTGGCAAGGCCGACGCCGGCGATCTCACCACCACCGCCGCCCAATCCGATCAGGTTCAGCAGGCCGCCGAGGCCGCCACCACCTCCCGACGCTCCGCCGAACGCGGACGAAGCCAGACGTCCCAACGCATCCTCCAGCGGCTTGAGCAGCAGGGCGCGGGTGCCGAGGTCGAGCAGGGCGCGTTCCATGTCGCGCAGCACGTCGCTGGCGCGGCGGCCCTCGAAGGCGATGGCGCGGAAGCCGCTGACCAGCACGCCGGCGGTCTCGCGGCCGTATCCCTCGATCTCCTTGAGCACGCGGACATCGTCCTGCGCGCGCGCGATATCGACGGCATTGGCGACGTACTGCCGGCCGGTGTCCGTCTCGGAGGATCCCGGCGAGCGGCGCTCCAACTCGGCGCGAGCGCGGATGGCGGCGATCGCCTCCGCCCTGTCCCGCTCCCCGAGGCCGATGGTGCCTGCCTCGGCGCGGATCAGCTCGATCTGCCGCCGCTGCTCCTCCAGCGAGGCCGCGGTGATGCGGTCGGCCTGGGCGCGCGCCAGGCGCAGGTAGCGCCCGGTCAGCTCGGCGACTGCCGCCGCCTCCTGCTCGGTGCCGGCGAGCCCGGCGCGGCGGACATCCTCCAGCGCCTTGGCCCGCGCCTCGGCCTCCTGCATCGCGCCCGCGCCGCGACCCATCGCCTCATTGAGTCGGCCCTCCGCCTCGATCTGGCGGTCGACGTTGGCGGTGAGGTCGCGATACTGCCCGGCGGCGCGGGCGAGGACCGCCTCGCGCACAGCGGCGCGCTCCTCGACCGTGGGGTCGCGGCCCTGGGCGCGGGAAGCCTCCTCCAGCCCCTGCATGGCCTGGGCGAGTTCGCGCGCTGCCCCCTCGCTGGTCCCCGCTATCCTCGCCGCCTCGCGCTGGCCGCGGATGAACTGCTCAATCGGCCGCTCGGTGCCGGTGATGCGGGCGCGGATCTGCTCGATGGCATCGCCGAACTCGCGGTACTCGGCGCTATCCGGCGCGGCCTGGCGCTGCGCGCGCTGGAAGCGTTCCAGATCCCGCGTCAGCTCCGCGACGTCACCGGTCGGCGTGCCGCGGCGGCGGACCTCGGACAGCGCGCTGTCGTAGAAGCGCTGCTCCGGCGTCGGCGTGGGTGGGCCGGTTACCGATGCGGGCTGCGGGTTGGCGGCGGCCCCAGCAGCCGGCACAGGCGGCGCCGTCGGTGCCGGCGTGACCGGCTGCACGGGTCCTGTGATGCCCGAACCCGCGTATCCCGACCGAATGCCGCGGACATAGCGCGCGGTCTCGTTCGGCAGTTCCGCCTGGCCGCCGAGGACGCGGTCGACCCGGCCCGGGCCGGCGTTGTAGTCGGCGAGTGCGAGGGCGACGTCGCCGCGGGTCTGAAGGCGCTCCCTGAGGTAGAGCGCGCCGGCCAGCATATTGGCGCGGGGATCATCGATGCCGCCCTGGATACCGTAGCGCCGGGCCAGTTCCTCGAAGGTGCCGGGCATGACCTGCATTGGGCCGCGGGCGCCGGCCGTGCTGATGCGCCAGCTGCCGTCAGGATTGCGGATGCCCTCAGCGCGCTGCACCCGCTCCAGCAGGGCGCGGTCAACACCGGAGACGCGGGCGGCCTCCTCCAGCAGGCCAGCGATGTCGGCCGCTGGCCCCGGCCTGGTGCTCTGCGCGCCCGAGGCCGTGGAGCCCAGCATCTGCTGCAGCCGCAGCCCGAGGGCGACCGGCGCCCCACCGGGCAGCGCCTGCAGCACGGCAAGGCCGCCCTGCTCGACCAGGAAACGCGAGTTCCGCTCCGACCGCGCCAGCCACTCGATGAACGGACCGCCGGCCCGCGTCAGCCCGTCGGTGATGCGGTTCCACAGGCCTGCGAGCGATTTCTCGACGTTGTTGATCGCCCGCTCGAAGGCGGTGCCGCCATTGGTGGCGCCCTGCACCACGCTGGTCAGGCGCGCGATCACCTGCGCCGCGGCGCCGCTGGCATCACCGGCACGGACCATGAGCTCGATGTGGCGGCGGAACTGCTCGTCGAAGCCGCGCACGCCTTGCTCGGCGAGTTCGCGCGCTACCTCCTCCGGGCGGCGCAGCGCACGCGCCACCCGCTCGGCCGCAGCCGAGAGGTCCTTGTCCAGCGTGCGCGAGAGATCGAGCGCGAGCGCGACGTAGCGCTCAAGGTTCTCGCGGTCCTCCGGCCGCACGACCTGGGCGATACGGGCCTGCGCAGTCCGTACTTCCGAGCGGCCCGCGCCCGGTGTCAGCAGGCTCTGCTCGCGGGCACGGCGCTCCAGGTTGCGAGCGAGGGTCTCATAGTCGGCGGCATAGCCACGCAGCTCATTGCGCAGCCGGGCGACGCGGCGCTCGGTGCCCTCATAGGCGGCGAAGGTGCCGACCAGCGCCCCGCCGACGGCGAGCACGCCGACCCGCACGGGGGTGAACAGCCCGCCGATGGCGCGGAAGGTGTTCCCCACCCCACCCATGGCCTGGGTGATCTGGCCGCCCTGCTGCGTCAGCACCTGGAAGGCACTGGCCCCGCCGAGCAGCGAGGTGATGACGTCGTTGATCTGCGGTGCCAGTTGCTGCGCCTGCCGCGCCGTTACGCCAAAGGCGTTGGCAGTCTGGTTCGCTGCGGCGGTCGCCGCCTGGTGGCGCTGCTGCAGTGGCACCAGCAGCCGGGCATGGTCGTCGAGGCTGATCAGGCCGAGTTTCAGCGCACGGTCGAGCTTGGCCTCGGCATCGACCAGTTCGACGGTCGCCTTGATCGCGGGATTGGTGCGCTGGGCCAGCTGCGCCACCTGGCGCGCGGTCTGGTCCATGCCACGGGTGATGCGTTCCTGGGAGCCGGCGACCTTGTCGCCCGAGGCACGGAGCCGATCATTGGCGCCCTCGACCTGGCGAGCGCCGGCGACATAGCCGGAGGCGTCAAGCGAGGAGCGGATGATCGACAGCAGCTCGACGCCGCCCATGGCCCCACTCATGGATCGTCGTCCTCCAGATCGGCATCACCGGGGCAGTTCGCAGCCAGGCGCTCGGCTTCGACCGCGCGGCGCTCGCCGTCGAGCGCCAGCACGGCGACGATCTCGGCCGGGTGCAGCGGCACGCGCATGGTGCGGCACCAGGCCTCCACGTCGCGGTGCTGGATCGGCTGGGGGATGCCGCTCTCGGAATGCAGGCGCTGCGCGTCCAGTTCGCCGAAGGCGCGCCAGACCGCCTCCGATCCCGATGGGCGCAGCGGGCCGACGAGCCCCGCCGGCATCCTCCCGCTCTGCCGCTGCGCAGACAGCAGGTGTTGGCGGCGCGTGCCGCCGCCCTTGAGGCGCTGGCTCAGCCAGAATTGGTGGCGGCCATGGGCGCGGAGGGCGTCGAGCCAGCCAAAGGGAAGAAGTTCCCGCTGACGTTGAGGAAGGCGATCGCCGCATTGCGCAGCCAGCGCAGCCCGGTGGCGTTGAAGGCGCCGGCGGCGAGATCGAAGCTGCAGGGCGCGGCGATGGCGCGGCCGTCGAGGCCGACGAGGTGCCAGGCCTTGGTCAGCCGGGCCAGCATCTGGCCCATATCCTCCCATTCCTCCTCGGCGGTGAACTCTCGGCCGAGCTTGCGCTGCGCGTTGTCACGCGCGAGGCGATGCGCCTGGGCCTGCTCGCTCTCCCAGGAATAGAGCTCGATCCAGCCCTGCTCGCCGGCCTCGTCGGTGAGCGGCGCGCGCGTCACCGGGTGGATGAGCATGAGCTTGGCGCTACGGTCGGTCGGCAGCGCCAGGGTGTCGAAGATAGCGGGCATCGTGGACTCCTGAAGTTCAAGATTGATCTGATGGAGACGCGCTGGCAGATCAGCGCAGCGACGAGTGCGCGACCTTTGCGTGCTGAAGGAGAGGATCGAGATGCCACGCGATGCTCGAACGCCGCAGCCGCGAATCCCCTATGCGCTCCGCAGCGGCACGCAGTATGTCCAGGGGCATCACGCGGCACGCTCCGAGACCGATACTTGGACGTGGAAGCGCGTCGAGACGCTGCTGCGTCTGCGCTTGGGGACAGCCCGCGGCGACGAATGGGAATGGGGCGTCATCGATGGGCTGGCCGACACGCTGATCAGCCGCGGCGGCACGCTGGACATCGAAAAGAAGCTCGGCTGGCGCAGGTAGCGAGCGTCGAACTGCGGCTCACACCGCGGCCGTATCCGTGCAGCGCAGCGTAGTCCCGGTCATGCCGGCCGCGCTGCCGAGGTATTCCAGCGCCTGGAACGGCACGTTCATGGTCTGCGAGCCCTCGCCCTGCACGTTCTCCTCGTCGCCGTTCAGCTTGAGCCGCGGCAGGTGGAAGGCCACCGCATCGGCCGTGGCGCCGCCGGCGGTCAGCATGAACAGCAGCTCAACCTCGAGTTCCTCCTCGAAGGCGGCGCTGATCGCGTCGGTGTCGTCGACCAAGGCCGTGAAGTCGCCGGTCACGTCGGCGGTGCCGAGCAGCACATCCGGCGGAAAAGCCTGACCGAGCACCGCCGGGGCGTCCGCCGCCATCGCGAGGTTGAGGTTCAACCCGGTGACAGTGCCGACCGTGCTGCCAGCGATGCGCAGGATGCCGTTGAGGCTGTTGCACACCTCGGTGGTCGTGGCTGCCGCCGGCGAGGTGAAGTAGGGCGCCGCCGCGCCGGTTAGCGTGCGCCGGTTCCGCCCCATGACATTGAGGCCGAAGGTGCTGTTCCCCTCCGCCGGCACGGCCAGGCGATAGCCGGTGACACGCAGCTCCGTGTAGAGCCGAGCGCGGTCAAGATCCTCGTGGTGGCGCTCGATCGCCAGCTTGCGGCGGACATGGCCCGAGGCCGGGATGATCGACGACTTCCCCGGCGTGGTCAGCGTGAAGCTGGTGTCCGCCGCCATGGTGGTCGGCGCCGGGAAGACGCTGACCTCGCGGTTGGAGGTCCCCCCGAAGTCCGTGACCAGGAAGCGCACGCCGTTGTTGCCGGTCGCGGACAGGCCCGCAAACTGGATGATCGCCCCCTTTCGCAGGCCGAGCGCCACCGGGTCACCCCCGCCGAAAGTGAACTTCGAGGTGGTGCTGTCGGCGGCGACGCTGGTGAGCTGCACTTCGGTCAGGCCGGAGGGCAGGATCGGCGCCGCGGTGTCGCGATGCGCCGCCTCGATGAAGTCGAAGTAGCTGCCGGGCGAGAACTCGCCATCCAGCGGCCCCTCGACCCGGCGCGAGGTGTGCCGGGAACTGCGCACCTGCCGCGAGGGCAGGATCTCGGCCGAGCGGGTGGCGTTCTTGCGCAAGTTCAGCCCGGCGCTGACGCGGCGGAGGATACGGCCGCCGGTCGATCCCGGCGCGGTGGCGATGTCCGCCTCCGCATTCGTGACCATGGTACCGTCCGCGTAGAATTTGTACGCGAAGCGTGCCGCGCTGCCTTCGGCGAGGGGCATGGATGCTCTCCGATGCTGAGGAGGGAGGCGGCCAGGTCAGCCGCGGAAGCGATAGACGAAGACGGCGATGCCGCTGCGCACCCACCAGGCGCCGTCGGCGGAGGCACCGGGTATCTCGATCACCGAGGTGCCAAGGAAGGAGAGCGGGCCGTCGCGGCGGCTGCGGAACACGGCGAGGGCCTGGTCGAGCAAAGCCAGCTGCGTCGCCTCGCCGAGCCCACGCGCCGCCATGACACGGATCACCACGGAGCCATGCAGTTCCTTCTCATGGGCGCCGCGGCCGGCACCGAAGGCGACCAGCCGCTCGCTGCTGTGCTCGATGGCGAGATGCAGCCAGTGCTGCGTGCTGGCACGGGAGGGCACGGCGTCGCTGCCATTGTGATGCCAGAGCACCGGCACCCCGGCCGGCGCCGGCCAACCGCTGGTCCAGGCCGCCGCGATAGCGGCGACGCTGTCGGCATAGGGTGAGGCCGTCATGAGCGGGCGGCCCGGATGGGGCGGATGGCGATCGCCGGATAACGGACTTGGCTCTCGACGTCCCGGCCGCCAGGCACGCGGCGCGGCGACCGCTCCATCACGATCCCCCGCTGTCCGAAACGCCGCCGGCGGGTCGCCTCGACGCTGAGCGCGAAGGCGTCCGGCGCATCGACATAGGTGAAGCGCGGCTCCCAGCCGAGCGGGCGCAGGACGGGCCGCAGCGCCACGCTGGCCTGCTCGACGAAGTGCATGGGCACCTGCAGCACGAAGGGCCCGCCGCTGTCGCGCTTGCCGACCTCGAGCCGGCGGGCGTAGTCGGCGCGCACCACCACCACCGCCTCGGTGGCGCCGGCCGGCAGGCGAGCGGTGCGTGGCACGGCGGTGTCGTCGACAAAGGTGGTGATGCTGGCCTTCCAGCCGCCTTTGCGCTCGGGGCCGTTCTCCTCGAGGTAGGTGACGGTACGGATCACCGCCTCGGTCAGGTAATGCCAGGCAATGAGGATGACGCCGTCGGGGCGCACCTGCTCCGGCGCGGCGCCCAGGCGGCCGTCCACCGCGGTGGTGTGGTCCGGCACCACGCCGCCGGAGCGGGCCGCCTGCTGCCGCTCGACCTCGGCGATGTGGGCGCGGGCGATGGCGGCGAGCCGCTGGCTGGCGGCCGGGCCGGTCAGCCCGCGGGTGCCGACCTCAAGCTCGCGGGTGAAATTGCGGAATTGCCCACGCGTGAATGCCATCTCAGCCGCCGCGCACTGCCAGGGTCCAGCCGATGCGCTCTGTGCCCTCCCACACTGGGGCGGCGAAGATCACGGTGAAGCTCTCCGCGCCGTCCAACACCTCGTCCGGCTCGCGGGGCGGCCAGGGAAAGCCGACGGCGACCAGATCGGCGTGCAGGATCTCGAGGCGGCGGTCGCCCTGGAGCAGTGGCGGGGCGAGATCGTCGGGGGCGTAGTCGGCCGAGAAGCCGGTCACCGCGGCGGTGGCGTAGGTGGTCGGCGGGGTCACGAGACGCCGCAGCGTCATGGGCCGCCCGCGCCGCGCGAGCGCTCGACGGCGGGCGTCGCGCAGCGCGCCCATCAGAGGTGGAACCGCCGATAGCGTTCGAGGGCGGCCAGCCGATCGGGCGCGAGGGGCAGCGTGTCGCCGCGGTGCTCGAAATAGCCGACCGCGCCGACGCCCTCGGTGGTCTCGTTGCGCACTGCCGGATCCCGTCCCTGGCCGTGCCAGAGGCCGGCGAGCAGGTCGAGGCAGACTCGCTCCAGCGCCGACGGTGCGTCGTCCGGTAGGGCGAAGCCGGCCTGGTACTCCACGACCACCGTGCGCGCCGTCCAGGGCACGCGCACATCGCCGCGCAGCCGATAGAGCAGCACGCCGCCGCGCTCGTATTCGCTGGCGGCCAGCGCGACACCGTCCTCGGCGACGGAGGCGACGAGCACGCCGAGGTCACGCTGCAGCACGAGGGCGTCGGCCGGGGATGCGAGGCGTTCGGTCTGCCGCAGCGTCTCCCGCCCGAAGCCCGACCGGTTGCACCACTGCGCCACCAGGTCGGACGCCTCGCGGATCAGATCGACGATGCGGGCATCTTGCACGGCATCCGTGACGCCGAGTTCGCGTTTGGCGGTGGCGAGCGTGGTGAGGTCGCCGGTGGCGGCCGGGGAGAGGATCTCCAGCACGGGCTCCCTCCTCACACCTGATCGTCGGGCGTGGCGCGGCGACGGCGCGGCGCCGGTGGAAGCGACCGCGGCGGGGCATCCTCCGCCACTGCTTCGGCATACCCTTCCGCCAGCAGCCCCGCCGCGGTGCCTGCGCGCAGGCTGACCTCCTCGCCGACGGCAACGGCGATCAGCCGCACGCCGTCCAGCGAATAGGAAAACGCCCGCAGCGCGCGGATGCGTCGCTGCCCCTCCGCCGTCATGCTCACACCGGCGGGTTCGGCGTCGGCGCGTTGCGCGGATGACCAAGCAGCGCGATCGCCGCGAGGAAGATGTTCCCGGTGTTGTTGGCCGGCGTGACGGTCAGCCGGACATAGCGCTTGCCACCGACATAGCCGATCTTGCGGGTCTTGTTGTCGTCGGCGAAGGACAGTCCCGCCTGCGCCTCGGTGCCGATCAGCTCCTTGTCGGGTACCGCCTCGGCGCCCGCCATGTTCGCCGCATCGCTCGCCTCCACCAGCACGGTGAGCGTGGCGTCAGCATCGGCGATGTCGCCGGCGGCAAGCAGAAAGGTCAGGCTCTCATAGCCCTTGGTGTCGATGATCTCCGACACGAAGGGCGTGTTGTCGGTCCTGGCCGCCGCCGGGCTGATCGCCCGCACGGGGTGGACGTTGTGGCACAGGTCACGAGTGGCCATGGCGGGCACCTCGCCTTTCAGTTGCGTTGATGGAATGGTGAAGTGTGTGGATAACCGGCGCGGCGGCCCGCGCGGCCGATGGCGGCTACGCGGGCCCGGCCGTCATGCTGCGGCGCACTTCAGCTTGCGCATGGTCTCCGCCAGCACGACCGCCCCGCCCATGCGCCGGCGGAACAGGAACCGCACATTGCCGCTGGTCGCCTGGGTGAAGGGATCGCGCAGCATGGTCATGGCGATGCGATCGACGATCACATAGCCGCGCCGGAAGTCGCCGAAGGCGATCGGGAAGGCGTCCGCCCCCTCGTTCGGCATGTCCGGGCACTCGACATAGGGGGCGCCGAGGATGGTGTTCGGCATCCCATTCGCCAGCCCCGGCATCCAGACGTAGTTCTTGTCGGCGTCCTTGAGCTTGCGCACCGAGCCCAGCGTCACCCGGTTCAGCGTCCACACGGCGTTGCGCGCGTAGGCGGTCTTGAGGGCGTGGAAGAGGGTGATCAGCCCGTTCCCCTGGCCCTCGGCATCGGCGATGGTCGCCGCCGAGCCCGACACCGTGAAGGTGATGTCGGCATTGGTCAGGATGCCCTCCGCCTCGCCGACGCCGGAGCCGCCGACGAACTCCTGCCCCTCCTTGACCGCGAACTGCTCGACCGCCTCAGCACGGATCTCGCTCTCGAGATCGTAGGCGCTGTCCTCGAGGTTGTGCTGCGAGATGTCGACCAGGGCATAGACCTCGGGCGCGGTGATCTCGATCATGCCGTAGGCGAGGCCCGGGGTTTCCGTCCGGGTGCCCTGCTCGGAGACGCGCCGGGCGGCGAATTGGCCGGTGCGCTTGGGCAGCATGATGGACTTGCTGGACGTGCCCCGGACGCGGGCCAGCGAGCGCACCGGGCTCATCTCGGTCACACCCTTGATGATCTCGCGGACGTATTCCGACGGGGCCAGGTAGCCGCCGGTGGTGTCGTCAGCGATCGCCATCGCCTTGTGCTCGGCGGCGACGTCGGAGAGCGCCTTCTGCTGCTCGGCGGTGAGGTTCGGCACGCCGAGGGTGTGCGCATTGATCACCGCCCGCGCCCAGGTGTTCACCCGCGCCTTGAGCTCGGCCTGGCGGTCGCCGCTGCCCATGCCGGGGCGATTCAGCCGGGTCTCGATCCTTTCCAGCGCCTCCTTCGAGCCCTCCGCCGCGTCGCGGCCGGCCTTGGCCTCCAGCTCGGCCTTGGTCAGCCGCTGGTTCAGCGTCTCGAACTGGTCGAGCGCCGTGTTCACCCGCTGGAGCTTCTCCTCCAGCAGCACGTCGGCGCTGCCCTTGCGGGCGAGTTCGTCGAGGCGGTTGTCGTTGGTCGCCTTGAATTCCTCGAAGGCGCGGCCGAGGCCATCGAGGGCCTCCTTCACATCGGTGTCCATGGGTGTGTCCCGTCAGGATTGGAGGATCTGCTGCAGCCGGCGGATGCCGGCGAGCACAGCGGCCGTCTCTCCTCCCTCCTCCCGAGGGTCGGCACTGGCCTTGAAGCCGCGCGAGGCGATCGCCTTGGCGCGGTCACGCGAGAACCCTGCCTCCCGCAGGAAATCCTCGAAATCGCGAATGGTCTGGATGCCGCCGGCGCGGGCCTTGAAGTCGGTCACCACCGCGGCGGGGTTAACCCCATGGCCGCGGGGCGCCAGCGACACCTCGTCGAGCCAGATAGTCTTGAGGCGGCGCAGCTCGGCGGCGCGGTCGACCTCGAACAGCATGGCGGTGTAGCCGATGGAGAGATCCATCGCGCCGTCGCCCCGCAGGGTGCCATAGGCCTTCTGGCCGTCGGGATGGTCGAGATCCAGCTGGCCGGCGCAGAACAGACCGCGCTCATCCTCGCGGAACTCCGACCAGGCGCCGATCGCCTTGCCGGGGTCGTGGAACCACAGCATGCGCGGGGCGGTGCCGCGGCGGGCGTGCTCGGCCAGGGTCTCGGCGAAGGCGCCGGGCAGGATGACGTCGCGATAGGTGTCGACCACGTCGAACACGGCGCCGTAGCCCTCGAAGGCGCCGCTGTCGGCGGCCACCGACTTCACCTCGAAGCGGGCGCGGATGTCGCCACGGATCCTCATGGCGTGGTCTCCAGCTGGGAGAGGACCGTATCCAGCGCGTCGCGGGCGCCGCGGATGCGGGCCTCATTCGCGGCGGAGAGGATCCGGCCGATTTTCTGTTCCAGGGCGGGATCCTCCTCGCCGATGGCGCGCGCGACGGCGGCGATAGCGGCTGCCTTGCCCTCGGCGTCAGCGCCGACATCATTCGAAGGAGCAGGAGGTGCCTGCTTCGCACGGAGCGCGGCCTCCGCCTCCGCCTGCGTCGCCAGGTTCAGTGGCCGCAGCGGCTCGTCGAGGCCGGGCAGCGGGTTCAGTTCCTCCAGCGCGCGGGCCTCGTTGCGCGTCAGCACGCCGAGGGTGATCAGGGCGCTGTAGAAATCCGACCGCGTGCGGGCATCGCCGCGCATCAGCGCCTGCAGGGAGAATTTCGCGTAGAGCCGGCGCTGCCGTTCCTCCCGCGTCATCAGGTCGACCCGGATCCGCTCCTCGAAGCGGCGGGTCCAGCGCCCCAGCGAGTAGACGACATTGGCGATGAAGAACTGCTCCGCCGAGGCGTAGGTCGAGGCCTTGTCGGAATGCCCGACCATGGCCGGGTAGACCCCGAAGGCGCGGCAGATCTCCTCGATCTGGAAGCGCCGGGTTTCGATGTGCTGGGCATCCACCCCGGTCATGCCCATCGGCTCCCATTTCAGGCCGGAGGACAGCACCGCGGTGCGCATGGCGTTGGACAGCCCGCCCTGGGTCTGCTGCCAGGCGGCGCGCAGCTCATCGACCTGCTCGCGGGTCAGCCGCTGCTCGGTGGTCAGGATGCCCCCCGGCCGCGCGCCGTTCGCATGCAGCCGGGCGTGCGCTTCCTCGGTGGCCAAGGCGAGGCCGATCGCCTCGCGGGCCAGCTTGGTGGCGTCCAATCCGGAATAGGCGTTCCAGGACGGCGCGCGCAGATGGAACACCTGCTCCCGGCCGACCGTCAGACTGCGGCCGTCGGCGAGGACCAGGTGGTAGACGAGGTCGTAACCCTGGCGCTGCTCGATGGAGACGCTGCCGGGGACGAGGGGGATCAATTCACGGATTGGGCCGCGCGGGTTCGGCCGGTTGATGAAGGAGATGCCGTCGCCGCACAGCACGGCGTGCATCAGCGTGGTCTCGATCCACTCGGGCCAGGTCTGCCATTCGTTCGGCTGGCCGGCGAAGAACCCCCACAGCGGCTCGTCCGTCGCGACGTCGCGACCGCCGCCCGCACGAGGGCGATAGATGTCGAGCGGCAGCATGGCCACACCGCAGGCGATGGCCTGCACGCAGGCGAGTGCCGTGGTGCATTCCAGGGCGGAGGTGGCGTTCACCGTGGCGCCTGACTTCGCGGGCGGACGCAGCGCCTCCCAGAAGCCCGGCGCGAAGGTGACGGCCTTGCTCTCGTCATGACCACGCCGGGTTAGGCGCGCTAACCACCGCATTGCGGTCGCCGACCCTGAGGGGCGAGTAGCGACAAGACTGCAGCAGAACACTTTACTGCCATCGTCTTCTTTGCTCCGCTGACCTGTGTGGGATCGATGAAAAGTCTCGGGGCAACCCAAAGACGCAGGCGGCACAGCGAGAAGGAAATTTCATCGTTGTTGAAGTCAAAATCGAAGTCTATGCAGCGCGGCACGTATTATAATGACGAGGAGAAAATCTCGAAGCAGGAATTCTACGAATCAACGCAGCAGACATTGTCAAAATCAGAAATCGACCATTTTCAGTTTGGCGATACGAAAAGGGTTGAATTTCTGAACAAGATGCGCCCGCATATTCAGCAACTATCTCGTATTCGTATTCGCAAGCCAGCGGAGGTAGCCAAGAACTTAAATCGGAAGAGATTGTTTACAGCCTGTGGCCAGGAGTGGTCACCGCGCCTTGTGGCATTCCTATTGAGCTTTTTGTTCTCATCAGATATTGATTATGCGGCAAGAGGAACTAGAATTAGGCAAAAAATTTCTGCGTCAGTGTCGAAAATCACTCATAGTGAATCCAGGCATAATCAAGTTAGCGGTCATGATGTGGCCAGATCCAAATCAATAAACGAAAACTCGACTCCTTCCCGCTTCAATGACAAAAAGCGAGCAGATATCCCACCTCGCAGAGATCGCGATTATCCAATAGGATTTCGCGAATTAATGGATAATATACAGAAAAAGAAATAGATATAGTACATATAATACTCTCATAATGCTGTAATTTAACTCATATAAGAAATATCGAAGGGGCCGAGCGCGCCTCCGGGTTCCGCGACATCAGCTCCGCCGCATTGAACGCCGCCACCAGCGGGTCGATCTTCGCCTTGCCCGCTGCCTGCTTGGTGATTGTGACGGCGTTGCCGCGCGGCTCGACGCGCGCATTGCCGACGCACCACGCCATCAGCGCCTGGCCGGGATGCCGCAGCGTGCCGTCCGCCAGTTTCCGTTCCAGCGTCTTGATCGCGCCGCTGATCCGCCAGCCCTGCGGGATGCCGACCACCCGGTCGCCAGTGATGTGCCGCTCGGCCAGCGCGTCGACGATGCCGCCGATGCCGACCGGATCGAGGCCGACCGCGTGCAACAGGCCGGCGCGGTCGATGTCGGCGACCAGGTCGGCGACCTCCTCCACGTCGTCGCCGAGCCGCGCGACGATGCGCAGATCGCCGTCACGGGCGAAGTCCTGCATCCGGGCGGCTTCTGACTTCCGGCGCTCCAATACGATCGGATGCGCCCAGGCGCGCGACCACAGCAGCCAGTCCCGCGTGATGGCATCGCGGCCAATGACGGAGAGGCCGAGCAAGTCATCCAGCCCGCCGCCATCGATGCCGACGGTGACAACATCAGCGCGCCGGAGCAGCTGATTCAGGGTCAGGTCGGGATCCGCCTGCGGCTCCCAGTGCTCCGCGCCAGCCCAGGCATCGGACAGCAGTGCCAGGCCAATCTCGACGTTGAGGTGCTGCGACGCCCAGCGCCGGAGCTCCTCCTCCCCCGCCTCCACCGCCGCGTGATAGTCCGGGACCAACCGCTGGACCGTGATCGACCGCCCGTCATTCGGCGTGACCATCTTCCAGTTGGCCGGATCCCGCCATTCCACCTCCGGCGGGAACTCGTAGAGCACCGGCAGGATCGGTGCCTGCAGCACGCCGTCCCTGACCTTCCTGGCCTTCATCAGCTCGGCGCGGAACACGCCGGCCGGAGGTCGCTCCGACTGTGTGGTGATGGTGATCAGGAAGCCCTCGGGCTGCGAGATCAACCCGCCGCGGATCTGGCCGATCACCCGGTCCGCGTCCGGCGCCTCTGCGATGACGTGCAGCTCGTCCAGCAGGATGCCGGCCGGCTTGGTCCCCGTCACGATCTTCGGATCGAAGGACTTCACCTTCAGGAAGGCGTTGGTCGGCCGGTAGGTGATGCGCTTGAGGTGTTCCTGCACATGGAACTTCGCCGCCAGCACCGGATCCGCCTCGATCATGCCGACCGCCTGGCGGTAGGCGAGGTCGGAGACGTCCTGAGTCGGTGCGACGATGATGAACTCCGCCCGCGGGCGGCGGTTCATCAGCAGGGCGGTGACCATGATCGCCGCCCCGGCGGTGGTCTTGGCGTTCTTCTTGGGGACGAGGGCGAAGATCTCGCGGATGTGCCGCTCGGTGCCGTCCCAGGAGCCGAACAGGGCGCGGACGATGTCGCGCTGCCAGTCCCCGCCGGCGGTGGATAGCGGCGGCCGGCCCGGCACGTCGGGCAACCGCAGCCGGTTGAAGATCGTGACCGCCCGCTCGGCCTCGGCGCGCAGCAGCAGCGGCATCTCCGGCAGCAGCGACTGCCCCGCCTGGATGCGCGCCGCCCAATCTGGGCAGGCCAGCGACCAGGCGGTCACTGCAGCCGCGTGCTCGCCGGTTCGAGCAGGCTCTCCCAGGAGGTGCCGCGCTCGGCGGTCTCGGCTTCCAGGGCCCGCTGCTCCTTCTTGCCGAGTTCGTCCGCGGCCGGGCGCTCACGCCAGCCGGCGCGGCACTTCAGCCAGAAGATCGCCGCCACCACCGCCTCGCGGCCATCACCGGTCGCCTTCTTGAACAGGGAGGCGGCGACCTTCGCGTTCGCTTCGACATGGCCGACCTCGAGCTCGGTCCAGAAGTGCTTGCGCAACGTCTTCGGGTCGAGCGCGAGTACGCGGGCGATCTCGTAGTCCGGGATGCCGAAGGCGGACATCGTCTTGACGGTGGCGCGGTCCTTCTCGGTGGGCGTGTAGGCCGGGCGGCCGGGCTTGCGGGGCATGGGGTGCAGCGCCGCGATGCGCGGCTCCCTGATGCGCGACGCCACGGCGTCACGGAATGATCGATCGGCGCCGAATTCAGCAACATCATGATCGGCAGATGCGCTTGGCTCGGGCGCGGCTCAGCGCGAATGGTCCGTCACGCGATGCGGAGGACGGAGACCACGATGACCAAGCGCGAAGCCAACCAGCTCAACAGCCTCGAGGCCTTCCTGATGAAGAAGGCCGAGTTCGACGAATTGCTCGCCGAACTGCAGCAGGCCAGCGCGGATCACTTTGGGGCAGACCCCAACGCGGTGCTCTGGGGCGAAGCCGCCTGGCTCACCGACGCCACCGCGAAGCTGAAGGACATCGCGGACCAGTATTTCCGCCGGGGCGAATATGCCCGCTAACGCGGATCACTCCCGCACCGCCCCGACCGGGTGATCCCCGGCGGGGCTCGGGCTGGTAGCACCCGGATCCTCGGGTGCCGAACCAGGAGCCCGACGATGAAACTCTCCGACACCCAGCGCATCATCCTCAGCCAGGCGAGCCAGCGCGACGACCACCTCGCCGTACCGCCCGAGCGCCTCCCCGCCGCGGCGCGGCAGACGGTGGCGAAGTCCCTGATCAAGCAAGGGCTGGTCAGCGACGAGCACGCCAGCGCCTACGCCGCGCGCGACGCCTGGCAGATCGAGGGGCGGACGCGCCTGCTGCGCATCACCGACGCGGGACTGCGCGCCATCGGCGTCGCGCCGGACGGCGAGGTGGAGGAAATGGAGGACACCCGCCCGCGGGATGAGCGCAATGGGGTGGATCTCCGCCTGAACGACGGGGACGATAACGATGAGCCGGCCGCGGTTGGCGACACGGCGCCCACGGGCGGAGAGGACGGCGCCACGCAGGATACCCCCGCCGCGCCGACCGAACCCGCCCAGGCCCCGTCCCTGGCGGAGGAAGTCGTCCTGCTGGAACAGGCGCTGGCCACACCGCGCGCGACGCCGAGCCCCACCCTGCGCGCCGCCGCCCAGCGGATCCTGGACGCCTGGGATGACGACGCGAACATGCGCACCGATCTGCCCACCGCCATCGACGCGCTGCGCGCCGCCCTGGCCACGAAGCCGGCCCGCGCCCCGCGGGAGCCCGGCGCACCGCGCAAGCGGCGCGAGGGTACCAAGCAGGAGGCGGTGCTCGCCCTACTGCGCCGCCCCGAGGGGGCGACGGTGGCGCAGGTCGCCGAAGCGACCGGCTGGGCGCAGCACACGGTGCGCGGGTTCTTCGCCGGGCTGAAGAAGAAGGGCATCGAGGTCACGGTGCTGGAGCGGGTCCGGCAGGTCGGGCCGAACAAGGAAGGCGCCCGGGGGTCCTACACGGTCTACGCGATCGCCGGCTGAGCCCGCACGAACATCGATCAGGGCTCGTCGCGCAGCGGCGGGCCCTCGTTCCTTTCAATGGCATTCGATTTCGGTTTCGGCGGATCAAGCTCCAGCAGGAGATCCGCCACCTCCCACGTCTGCCGCTTCGCCGCTTTCAGGATTTCCACCAGCACGATCCGCGCGTCGTCCTCATACAGTTTGAGGATGCGCGGCGTGTACCCGCCGCCATCGACCAACGACAGCGCCTTCGCGGTTGCTATCACCATCTTCTCGGGATCTCTGGCGAGCATTCCGCGCCTCCGCGATCGCTGGAGGCATCTTGCATATCACGCCGCTGCAGCAACACCTCGAAGTGCTGCGACATCGTCAAAGACGCGATCTTCGTCGGCCAGCACCGCCGCCTTCCCCGTCAGCGCCTGCCACCGCAGCACAGCGACATCGACGTAGCGGGGATCAATCTCCATCGCGTAGCAGCGCCGCGCCGTGGTTTCCGCCGCGATGATCGTGGTGCCGCTACCCGAGAAGGGCTCGTAGACCACGTCGCCGACCGCGCTGTTGTTGACGATCGGCCGGCGCATGCATTCGACCGGCTTCTGCGTGCCATGGATCGTCTCGGCATCTTCGTCGCCACCGAAGCCGATCGACCACAGCGTCGCCTGATCCCGCGCGCCCTGCCAGTGACCCGTCGCCCCCTTGCGCACGGCGTAGAGGCAGGGCTCGTGCTGCCAGTGGTAGTCGCCGCGGCCGAGCACGAAGCGCGGCTTGGCCCAGATGATCTGGCTGCGGACTGCGAAGCCCACTGCCTCGAGGCTGTCGATCACCGTCCGCGCATGCACGCCGGCATGCCAGACATAGGCGACGTCGCCCGGGAACAGCGCCCAGGCCTCACGCCAGTCGGCGCGGTCGTCATTCGCCACCTTGCCCGTGCGCGCCGTGGCGGAGACGCCGGCCTCGTTCCGCCAGGACGGGTCGTACTCCACGCCATAAGGCGGATCGCTGACCATCAGATGCGGCTTCGCGCCATCGAGCAGGCGCGTGACGTCCGCGGCATTGGTGGCGTCGCCGCAGAGCAGCCGGTGCCGGCCGAGGATCCACAGATCGCCGGGCCGCGACACGGGATGCGCAGACGGCTCGGGAGCCGGCCCGTCCGGATCCACCGACCCTCCTTGTTCCTCCGCGCCGGCCCCTGCCAGCAGCCGATCCAGCGTCAGGGCGTCGAAGCCGATCAGCCCTAGGTCGAACTCGGCATCGAGCAGGCCACGCAGCTCACCGGCCAGCAGCCCGTCATCCCAGGTGGAGTTCAGCGCCAGCTGGTTGTCCGCCAGCCGATAGGCCTTGGCCTGCGCCTCCGTGAGATGGCCGAGCCGGATGGCGGGAATGCTCGCGAGCCCGAGCGCCTTCGCCGCCAGCACGCGACCATGGCCGGCGATGAGCACCCCCGCATCATCGACCAGCACCGGCACGTTGAAGCCGAACTCGCGGATCGACGCCGCCAGCTGCTGCACCTGCGCCTCGGGGTGCTGCCGCGCATTCGCGGCATAAGGCGCCAGCGCCGCCGTCGGCAGCATCTCGACGCGGAGATCAGGCAGCATTGGCCATCTCCTCCGCCCGTGCCGCGGCGACGGCGTCGTAGTCCCGGCCGTCCCCCTCCAGCGTGACCCTCAACTCGGGGAACACCATCCGGTAGCGGGCGATGGCAAGGTCGACATAGGCCGGCGCCAGTTCGATCGCTCTGACCTTCCGCCCCGTGCGCTGCCCGGCCAGGATCGTCGTGCCGGAGCCGGCGAAGGGCTCGAACACTGCATCGCCGAGGTTGGCGTAGCTCTGCAGCAACAGTTCCGGCAGCGCGACCGGGAACACCGCCGGGTGCTCGGTCTCGATCCCCCGCCCCTTGTGCCGCGTGATGCGCAGCACGCTGTCCGGGATGCGCATCTCCTGCACCGGCAGGCCGGCATGGGTGTAGGCCTTCACCTCGCCATCGGCAGCGCGCAGCCCGCTGCCCTTGTTCTCCGTCCCCGCCCATTTGCAGGGGATGATCTTGTTCGGCTGGCGCGACTTCCGGTTGAAGTGGAACACCAGCTCGAAGGCCGGGGCCAGCCGGCCGTTCCAGTCCCCCGGCAGGCCCGGCCCCTGGTCCCAGGCGTAGAGCCCGAAGCGCCGCCAGCCCTGCGCGCGCATCCATTCCACCCAGCCCTGCCAGTAGGGCTGCCATTCGCCGTCGCGATGGATCAGCCCGAGGTTCACCAGCGCCTGACCGTCCTCGGCGAGGATCGCCGGCAGGTGCTGAAACACCCCCTGCATCAGCGCGTCCCAATCCGAGATGCCGCCGGTGGTGTAGGCGCGCTGGTTGCCGTAGGGCGGCGAAGTGAACAGCAGCGCCGCGCGGTCCGCGCCCAGCACGCGGGCGACGCAGGCGGCGTCGGTGCTGTCGCCGCAGAGCAGGCGATGCTCGCCGAGCAGCCAGAGATCGCCCGTGCGGGTGACGGCCTGGCGCGGCGGCACCGGCTCGGCGTCTGCGGGATCCTCGTCCCTCTCGGCACCACCGCCAGCACCGATGCCGCCGCCGCCGCCGGATCCGCCCCCGGTCTCGCCCGTGTCCGTCGCGGCCACCTCTGCGAGATCACCGAGCAGCCCCGCCACCTCATCGGCGCCGAAGCCGGTCAGGCCGAGGTCGAAGCCCTCCGAGCGCAGCTCGAACAGCTCGCCCTTCAGCAGATCGGCATCCCAGCCGGCGTTCAGCGTCAGCTTGTTGTCGGCCAGCGCATAGGCGCGCTTGTCGGCCTCGGACCATCCGCGTGCGACCATCGCCGGCACGTCGAGCAGGCCGAGGGACTTCGCGGCCAGCACGCGGCCATGGCCGGCGATCAGCTGGCCCGCCTCGTCGACCAGTACCGGCACCGTCCAGCCCCATTCGCGGATGGCGGCGGCGATCTGCGCAACCTGCGCCTCGCTGTGGGTGCGCGCATTGCGGGCGTAGGGCAGCAGCGACGCCACCGGCCGCCGCTCCACCGCATCGGCCGGCCAGTCTCGCTGCATGTGTGAACTCCGCCTTTTTAGGGAGGGAAAAATCCCTGCGTGTCCCCCGTCGCGGAGGGGCGCCCCAAGGCGCCAGAGATCCGATCCCCCCTCCCCATCGGCAGGGGGTGCGGGGTCAGCGCGCCATGCGCGCGGCGCGGGCGGCGGCGGTCTTGGTCGTGTGGCAGGCACCGCACAGCGCCTGGCCGTTCGTCACGTCGAGCGCCGCACCACCGTCCTGCAGTTCGACGATGTGGTCGGCGTAGAGCCGTACGCCGCGGCGCCCACAGCGCTGGCAAGCATGGCCAGCGCGGGCAAGGACAGCGGCACGCCATTCACGATGGGCGGCGGAACCGTAGTGCGGGTCAGGCTGCTTCGGCGGTGGTAGTGCGGTGCGCGTGTCGTGTCGCGCGATGCGGGAGGACAGCATACGCAGCGCTGACTTCCGCATCACGTCGCCCCCGCCGGCGCAGCAATCCACGATGGCAAAAACCTACTCCATGTGGATTCCACCGGGGAGTGCGAAGGTGTAGCGCTGTCGCGCCTCACGTCACCGCGCTGGAAGCGTTGCGCGAGAGGGCATTGCTCCGGTCAGCAAGTCCGTAATGCGATGCAAGAACGCCCAACGCTGCAATCAAGATGCCCTGCGCCTGGCTGTGCCCGATGGGCTTTCCACCCCATCCCTGCCGCGTCGCCCATTCCCGGATCGACGCCTCGCAGCCGACGACATGCCAGGCGCAGGAACCCGCAGCGCTGTCCTGCCCGCCCAACACGTGCATGGCCGCAGCCACCTTGCGACGTGCATGCACATGCCGCTCCGTCAGCGGGTCGCCGCTACCAGCCGGGATGCGGATCAGCGGCATGGCGCGCAGCGTGTCGAGGGCCGCCGCGCGAAACTGCCCTCGGAACACGACCCCTGCGTCGTGCATCGGCGCGGTGATGGTGCCGTTGGCCAGCATGGCCCCGAGCGTGTCGACCGCACGGCGCAGCGCGATCGGCGTGCCCGTCTCGGGATCGGCCTCGCGTACGGGATCTCCGAAGCTGCCATGCTGCAGCCGCCACGCACTCGGCCTGCCGAGATCCTCGCGCGGCATCGCGGGCTGCTTCGTCCTGCGCTTACCGGCCATGCTGACCGCCTCCGTTCCGCGGCCCCCAGCGCCGCGTGGCTTCGTTCTGGACAGCCTGGCGCAGCCAGGGGTCGGTGATGTCGTCGATCGCCAGCGAGACCACGCCCTGGTCGCGCCAGACGCGCCGGCGCAGGGCTTCCATCTCGGGGCTGGTCGTCGGGCTGCGGGCAAGGTCGAGGGACGACCGTGGCGGTCGCGGAGCGCCTGGCAGGGTCATGCGAGCACCATCAGCGCGTCGAGCGACGCTGGCTTGCCGTTGTGTTCCAGGATCGCCTCGGCGCTGGCCTCGTAGACCTCCACGCCATGTGATCGGAGCCAGCCAATCTTCCAGGGCGGCGTCACGTTGGTCTTCACGACTTCGACCGCCGTCGTCACGGTCTGCCCCTCGATCAGCACCAGGTCGCAGATGCAGATCAGCGCTCCGGACCGCTTGCGCAGCATAGGGATGGTTGGCTTACGGCCGAACCCGCGGGCCTCCCACGCGATCACGCCGCCGCCGCCCTCGGTGAAGGGGTATTCGAGCATGACGCGGTACGTCGGCGGCTCGCGCGATCCCGCAATCGGGGCGGTCAGCCACCGCGCCAGGCGGCGCTTGGCGCGCGCGTGCTCCGCGCTTTCATTAATCTCCAGGGCGCGGCGCTGCCGGGTGGGAAGCGGCATCTACGCAATCCCCCTGGCTGGCACGGAACACCCTCCTATCTCATTGATATATATAATATTGTTACTTCTGTGATTATGTAGCGGGGTGTCCTGATCTGCGCCCGTGCCTGCGTGAGGAGGGGTCTTACCCCCGCGCCCGCGCACGAAATCACAGAAGGCACAGAAGCCTGTTTTCAATGACTTGGTCATCAGCGGCTGCCTTTCGTTACTCGTCTTCCGCGGCCTGCTCGGCCGCCATCTCGCTGTTGGGCTGGACCAGGACGTATCGCGGGCCCGGAGGGCGGCCGACGCCGCTGTAAGGCGGCGGCGGCGTTTCGACGGCCACACCGTTGCTCACCAATGCGTCGATCACCTCGCCGAACTCCCGTGCGGTGAGCTTGAGCCCCTTGTGGAACAGGTCGCGCCGGCTGCACGGACCATGCTTGCCGATGATGTGGATGGCCTTGTTCAGCCGCTTCTCGAACTCGCTGTCGGCGAGGAAGCGCTGGGCATCGCGCAGCACGGTCCTGGCGCAATGCTCGGCCAGCGCCCAGCCCCAGGTCACGTCAGCCTCGGTCATCTGCGGATGGGCCGGATCTCGGCTGATGGCGCAGATCAACGCTAGTTTGCTGGCATTCTCGCCCAGGCGATTAACGATGGCTGCCTGCGGCGTGCCGGCGACGCGGCGTGCCCAAGCGTCCTCTTCCGCCAACTTCCGCTCCTGGATTGCCTCTGCCTCGACGCTGAGTGGGACGGTGAAGGGCGTGGGCTCCTCGGTCGCCGACATCGGCACCACGTGCACATCAGGGAGGTTCCCGAGTGCTGGCGGATCACCTTGCCCGCGCGCGATAGCCTTCAGCGCCTCGAGCAAGCCTGCCGGCGGCGCGACGATGCCAGCCCCCCGGTTCCGCTCGGGCCGGTCCACGTCGGTCACGAACACAAGGAAACGCGCGAGCGAGCCGTCCATCATCGCGCCGCCCTCCAGCGCCTTCCAAAAGGTCGAGGGCGTGGTGGTGCCGTAGAAACAGACGCAGGGCTGGTGAATGTCGACGCGCGGCGCGTCCTTCTTGTCGGCGTATTCCGTGCCGCGATAGATGCCCTTGGCACGGCTGTAGAGCTTCATGAGCTCGGACCAGATCTCAGCCTTGTGCGCCGGAGCCCTGCCTCCCGTGACGGTGCCGAGGAACAGGCCGAATTCATCGATCTGGAATAGCCGTGCGGGATGCTGCTCCAAGGAGGACAGCATGCCGCGCCCTGAAGCGATGTTCTCGCCGCCCAGGTATCGCTCCAATCGCGCCAGATCGAAGCACCGCCGGATCACCTCCGGCGCGTGATCCTTCCCTCCGCCGCTCTCAGCCACGGCCGCGATGTAGATATTGGTGCGGAGGTCTGTGCTGGTGCGGTACTTCCGCCCGGCGAGCGCGCCCACGGCGCAAATGGCGGCGCCGAGCGCCAGGAATGGTTGAGGTCGCAACGCGCTTCTGACGCATTCCTCGACCAGCATCTGCAAGACACCGCCGGGCTGCAGGATGCTGGCGGGCACCGGAAGCGGCTCAGCCGCCTGGTTCGCGCGGTTCGCGTTCAACGTCGCGAGGAAGGCAGCTGCGGGATGGGGCTGCGCCGCGCGTTCGGCCGCCGCGGCGTTCAGGGTGATCTCCGCCGGCGGTACCCAGCCGCGCTCGATCGCCATGGCGTAGATGCTGCCGGCGCCGATGCTGTGCGGGCGCAGCGTCTTCCAGCGCCGCTCCGGCGTGTCGCTGCGCCCGGAAGCGCCCGACTTCGAAGCCTGGCGGGACCAGTCCAGCCAGAGCTGCCGACCCTCCTCGCCAAGCGACGCCTTGATCGCCGCGCCCATGGTGATCCAGGAGGCGCCGTCGAGATCCTCGTTCGGGATGAACTGCAGGGCGGACTGCACCGCCTCGAAGGTGCCGCGCGGATCGGACGGGCCCTTCCACGCGCCGGCCGGCGCGCTGTCGGCCATCAGGGTGCGCGGCTTCATCTCCGCCGGGATCAGCGCATAGGCCTGGTCGAGCCAGGCCATGACTTGCGCCTCGGTGACCGCGGGCAGCGACGCCAGCGGCACGTCGAGCAGGCTGTCTTGCGGCCAGCTATAGGGCTGGCCGGTGGCGGGATGGATCGCGTGGGCGACGAACTGCTGCCCGCGTGCCAGGACCTCGAGCGGATGGCGCTTCCGGCCGGCGAAGGGTGTCTCAGCGCGGTAGACCAGCAGCCGCTTCGGTGCCTGGCCGATGCGGAGGCAGGGCGTATCGCCGAATATCTCCGTCGCGAGATCCGTGAGCTGGATCGCGAGCGCCGCATCGGTGACATCGATATCGAGCCCGACCACCGTGCCACAGGCGATGCCGACGCCGCAGCCAGGCCAGCGCTGCCAGATGTCGATCTCGAACGGCTTCGTCGGCCGGTCGGCGTGCCGTGACCAGTCGGGATACGGCGTCCACTCACCCCCGCTGCAGCGTCCCGGCACCTTGGCGCCTGGCATGATGGGGATGACGGCATAGCCGTTGTCGGCCAGGCGTGCCCCGTGCTCCGCCATGAAGGAGGCGTGCATCGTCATCCCGGCAGCCCCTGCACTTTGTGCAGCGCCTGATTGATCGCGACCTGCTGCTCGACCAGGCAGTCGACATAGGCGCCGCAGATCGCCTCGATAAAGCCGCGCCAGTCTTCCGCCGACCAGGTCGCCATATCGCTGCGGCCGACCGCCTCGATGTACTGCCCGGCGATGTCTCCGGCCGCGCGCATCGCTGCGACCTCCTGCTCGTTCGGGTCAACCATGCGGCGCTCCGGCCAGAGAGCCAGGCACGTCGGCGAGCAGGACAGCACTGTCCAATGGACGCGCAGCGACCGCGCTGGGTGCCACCACAGCCAGTGCCAGGCAGGGCGTCTGCAGGTGCAGCATTTCATTCATCCGTCTGCGGCTACTCAGCCTTTTTTGCAGCACGGCGCACGCGCCGTTGCTCGGCCAGTTTTTCTTTGTTTTCGGCGCGGTACCTGCGCACAGCCTCACGATACTTTTCTGGATCGGCTCTCCGTCGCGCAGCTGCTGCGGCGGCCAGCTCTTCTCGATGTTCGGCGCGGTACTTGCGCGCAGCTTCACGATATTTCTCTGGATCCGCTTTCCTGCGCGCGGCGGCATCGGCGGCCAGTTTCTCCCTGTTTTGCTCGCGTCGCAGCACCTCGTTTGCGAGTGCCTTGTCTGGATTCGCCGCTTGCCAGCGACGTGTCGCTTCACGAGCCTTTTCAGGGTTCGCGGCCAACCATCGCCGGTACGCCTCCCGGAACCTCTCGGGGTCGACAGCCCGCTTCTTTCGCGCCCACTCCCTTTGCTGCGCGCGCTTGCGTTTCCTCTTTTCGTCGGTCTTGTCCGTCTCGGTCATCGGCGACGAGACTTCCGGGGTCGGCGCAGGTGCGCGCCTCCATGGTGCGTTCATCACACGAACCTCGCGTTGACGATCTCGGTGTATTGGCCGACCGGGCGAACCTGGATGGCGATCGGCTGGCGCAGCGCACTGGTCGCGGCCATCGCCTGCTCCACCGTGTCCGGCGGCGGCAGATGCGGTGCACGGCGACGCCACCATGTGCACGCCTTGTCGCGCGGGAAGCCGGTGTGCTCGAAGCAGACCCATTCGCTGTGCGAGGTGAGGCCGCACTCGTAGATCACGCGGAGCGAGGCGGGCTTGCCGGGCTTCTCGTGGCGGGCGTAGCGGATGCCCGTCACCTCGCACCACGCGGCCTGCTCCTGGATCGACAGGAGAGCGTTCGATGCCGCCTGCGCCGCGACCTTCACCTCCGGCGGCGGGAACTCGTAGTCGCACTCGATGCAGTGCCGGACGCTGGCATGGTTGATGGTCTGGCATTCGGGGCAGACCTTGATCGGCGCCTCGCCATCACCGGTCGGTTCCTTCCTGCGGCCATCCACCTTGTCGATCGGCCCGTGCCGCGCCGTGTTGCCGGCGAAGTCGAGGACTAGGCAGTCATCCTTGCCCTCCGCGAGACGCGTGCCGCGACCGACCATCTGCACGTAGAGGCCGACGCTCTTCGTGGGCCGCAGAAGGGCGATGAGGTCGGTGCCCGGCGCGTCAAAGCCGGTGGTGAGCACGTTGGCGTTGGTGACGCAGCGCAACCGCCCCGCCTTGAAGGCGGCGAGGATGCTGTCGCGCTCGGGCGCGGAGGTGTCCCCCGTCACCGTCTCGCACGAGATACCGTGCTCGCGGATGGCGTCGCGGACGTGTCGCGCGTGGGCGACGCCGGAGCAGAAGACCAGCCAGGAGCCGCGGCCCTGGCCGTGCTGGACGATCTCCGCCACCGCCGCCCGCGTGACCTCGTCGCGGTCGACCGCCGCCTCGAGGTCCTTGGCGATGAACTCCCCGCCACGGGTGCCGACGCCGCCGACGTCGAGCTGCGTCTCGGTGTGCTTCGGCACGACCGGGCAGAGATAGCCCTGCTGGATCATCTCCAGCACCGGCACCTCGAAGGCGATGTCGGTGAACAGCCGATCCTTGCCCTCGTGCAGCAGTCCACTGTCGAGCCGGTACGGCGTTGCCGTGAAGCCCACCACCTTGAGCAGCCCGCCATTGATCTCGTTCAGCTGCTGCAGGAAGGAGCGATACATGCCGCTGTCGCTGCGCCCGAGCAGGTGGGCCTCGTCGATCAGCACCAGGTCGCAGCGCTGCACCTGCCGGGCATGGCGGTGGATGGACTGGATCCCGGCGAACAGCACCTGCGCCCGGATGTCGCGCCGCGACAGGCCGGCCGAGTAGATGCCCGCCGGCGCCTCGGGCCAGGCGCGCAGCAGCGCCATGAAGTTCTGCTGGATCAGCTCCTTCACATGGGTCAGGACGAGCACGCGGGTGTCGGCATAGGCGGCGATCGCCTCGCGGATGAATCCGCCGATGACGACCGACTTCCCCGTGCCGGTGGGCATCACCACGAGCGGATTGCCGGTGGCGCCGCCGAAGTAGTCGTAGAGCGCGTCGATCGCGGCGCGCTGATAGGGCCGCAGCGACAGGGTCATGCTGCCACCCCATCGCGCCACGCGCTGCCGTCCGGCAGGCGATAGCTGACCCAATCCTCCCCGGCGTCGACCTGCTCGCCCGGCACCAGGTCAGGGATGTAGAGATGCGCCGCGCAGCCGGCCTCCTGCTCGCGCCGCGCCAGCGGCGTGCCATGGCGCGTGCAGTGCCAGCCGCCCTCCGCGACAGGCGAGACGTGCAGGCAGGAGCGGCAGTGGCGTTCGGGAGCGGCGCCCTCGTGGCAGACAGCGTGATGGTCGCAGAAGCGGCATTCCCACCAGGCGGGATCTTCGCTGATCCGGGCCGGCGGCCGGACGGCGGCGATGATGCGCTGCGCCTTCGCCAGGAGCCGCATCCCAGCTTCGGCATCATGGCGGATGCGTTCCTGGTAGAGCTCGTCGGTGTCCTTGTTGACCGCGAGGTAGAAGGCCCGCTCCAGTCCGGCGAGATGCATGTAGGCCTGCATCTGTGCCCAGTGCAGTGGCCTGGCTTTCTCCACTCCCTCCGCTGTCAGCTTGGCGAAGGACTTGGTGCTGTGCGTCTTGAACTCGACGACATGCCAAGCCTTCGGCGCCTCGGGAAAGCCGATGCCGACCGCATCCATGCTGCCGCCGAAGTGGCCGGTGGGGTCACGCAGCGTCCACTGGCGCCCGGTCGTCGGATCGATGTCGAGCACGGTGACGCCGATACGCCGGAGGTCGGCGACGAAGCGTGCCTCGGCGAGATTCCCGGTCTCGAACAGCCGCAGGAGCCGACCTGTGTGCCGTGCGCGCGTCGCCCATCGAAAGCCGTACCAAAGGGCGCGCTCGCAGCCCGTGCCGATCTGCGAGGCGCCGAGATGAGTCCGCCAGCCGGCATCGCCCGCCGCCTCATAGGCGGCGTAGATGGCGGCGACAGTCGCGGCGGGCGGAGGCGGCAGCACGGCCATGGCAACCCCGCGTCAGGCGCTGCGGCGCCAGGGCGGCGTGGCGGTCGCCGGCCGGGGCGGCGGCGCTGCCGCGGCGGCCGGAGCGGGCGCCGGGCCGCGTGGTGCGGGGGCTGACGCGAGCCCCGGCGTGGCACGCTCCGCCGCATAGCCGGTGATCTTGTTGCGGGCCTGATGGAAGACGCCGTGCTTGTCGGTGCCCGCCGGCTCGTACTTCACGCTGACCAGCATCGGCTTGAAGTGCAGCTGCTCGCTGTCGGCGACCTGCATCTGCCCAACCGCATGGCAGATCGCCGACAGCGTCCGCTGCGCGATCTCCATGGTCTGGGTGCTCGCGTTCACCAGGTTCAGCTGATCCCACAGCTTGCGCCGGGCGTAGGGGCCGTCGAGCACCTCGAGCACCAGCTTGAGGTACTGGCCGTCGCCCGAGCGCGTCGGCAGCAGTTCGCTCTCGATGATGTGCGCCCGGTACTTCCCCGCCGGCAGCGGATCCATCGGCTGGGCGGGGGCGACGCCGGTCGCGTCGAAGGTGCCGTTGAGGGAGGCCATGGCTCAGCTCCTGTCGGTCGGGGCGGTCGGCGTTGGGGAGGAGGTGCTGGGAGCGCCGTAGAAGGGGATGCCGGCGGCGAGCGTCGGCCAGTCGAGCGCGAGGCTCTCCGGCAGGGCGAAGCGGTTCTTGGCGAGGAAGGCCGGGCGCTCGACGGTGTGCAGCAGGCGGTCGCCGCCGGTGACGCCGCGGACGACCTTCTTGCCGAAGCCGGCGTCCGACTTCAGCGTGGTGATGCGGTAGTTCGCGAAGAGCACCGCATCGACATGTTCCTGCACCAGCGCGGCGGCCCGGGCATGGAGCTTCGGCTGGTAGCGGTCGTAGGGTTCCGTCTCCGGGCTGTCGAAGCGCCGGATGTCGGCGTGGGCGATGAGGATCACCGCCATGCCGCGGTCGTCGCGCAGCCCATTGATGCCATCGAGGAAGGCGCGCCAGGCATCGAGCGCCGCGACATAGCCCTTGCCGTAGCCGGGCTGCTCGATGTCCTTCCAGCCATTGGCCTCGGCGGTGTGCTGCCAGATCAGGGGCTCCAGCCAATCGAGGCTGTCGAGCACCACGGTCTGGAAGTCGTGGGGCTCGGTGTAGAGGCTGGTGATCGCCTCCATCACCGAATCAAAGCCGCGCAACAGGCCGAAGGTGTCGGCCGCGATGGTGCCGAGCCCGTCCTCCGTCTGCAGGAAGACCGGCGCCGGGGCGCTGGCAGCGAGCTGGGTCTTGCCGATGCCGGCGACGCCATAGACGAGAAGGCGCGGCGGCCGCGCGTCGCCGCTGCGACGCAGGGAGGCGAGGGAGATCGCCATCAATGCGTCTCCTGCTTCGGCGCGCGGGGCTTGGCCTTGATGACGTCGACGCTGATGTCGCCGCCGGCGCGGGCGACCGCCTCGGCGAAGCCGTCCAGCGTCTCCTCGAAGGCGGCGACCTCCTTCGCGCGGGCGATGGCGTCGCCCTCCAGCGGGATCGCGACGCGGATGCGCAGTTCGTGGGTCATGCTCAGCACTCCGCCTGTTCGAGGCTGTAGGAAGGGCGGCCGGTGCCGACGGTCCGGGCGGGCTGGAACAGCGCCTGCAGCTTCGGCGGCCAGGCGGTGAAGCGGCTTTCGGGGACCTTGATCTCGGTGGCGACGTAGTCCGCCGGATCCTCACCCCAGCTGCGGAGCGTCGCGATTGCCGCGGCGAGGCGCTCCTGGTCCCACTCCACGCGCTTGGGCAGATCGGCGGAGATCTCGAAGCCGGCGTCGAGGAAGCGGACGCGCCCGGTGTCCTTACCCTCGGCCTGCCGGCGCTCGGCGGCGACACGGCCGTAGCGCCGATGCAGGGCGTCGGCGAGCAGGTCGGAGACGTGCTTCGCATCGGCGCGCAGCGCGGCGGCGTCCTCCAGCAGGAGGGCGAGATGCGCGGGCGGCAGACGGGACGCCTGGCCGGCATCCATGCCGCGCAGATCGGTCAGGGTGGTTCGGTTGCTCATCGAGGGGTCTCCGGAAGGCGGGGATGGCTCAGGGGATCGAGGCGAGGCCGACGGCCCAGCAGAGGGCGAGGAAGCCGCCGGCTAGGACGGCGCCACCGGCGGCGGTGCGGGCGAGATCGCGCGCACGCTGCAGGTGACGGACACGGAGGGGGCGGCGGCTCATGCGGCCTCCCGCGCGATGGCATCGGTTGGCGGAAGCGGGCCCTGCTCGGCGGAGCGGCGACGCTCATCGCGGTCACGATCGCCATCGGGATCCCGCAGCAGCGCACTGCGCCGGGCAATCTCGAGCCAGACGTCGAACCGGACGACGACCAGGGGCATCGTGCGGTCCTGGATCAGCACCAGCGCGTCCTTGGTCCCGAGCCAGCGCAGCAGGGTCTTGAACCCGGCCCCATCAGCACGCGCCTTGACCTCGGCTTTCACCGGATCGGCGCCGCGCACATAGAGATCGACGTCGGCATCGTTGCCGCGGTAGCCGAGCGCCCCCGACAGCGGCACGCGTTCGGCGTGGATGCCGGATTTGCGATGGACATCGACGATGGCCCGCTCGCGGCGCAGGCCCTTGTCGCGCGACGCCTTACCCATGGGTGCGGCCCTTGCGGATGGAGCCCAAGCCGGCGAGCAGCCGCTCATCGACGGGTCGGCCGCTGAAGCGCGCCGCCTCGGCGACCGCGGCCCAGTACCGGGCGGGGATCCCGCGGCGACGCCAGGCGCGGACAGTGACCGCCTCGACATCCAGCAGGGCGGCGAGCTCAGCGGCGCTGGGCCACAGGGCGATCACGTCGGCAAAGCTCTTGGGCGGCGGGAGCGCGGGCGACAGCGCCGGGCGTGCCGGTTCGGCGGGCCGTTTGCGGAGGGCGATGCGGTCGGGCATGCGGGACAGATACGCTCCGTCGCGGCACGCAAACAAGACTGTTTGTATATGCAGAAACCTGCTACACAATCGCGATGAAAGCGCTACATATTGCAGCGCCATGGAATCCACCGCAGACCGCCTCCGCCGCTTTCGCGAAGCCAAGGGCATTGATTCAGGGGCCGAATTGGCCCGCCTCGCTGGCGTCCCGGAGGCGACCTATCGCGCCTATGAGAGCGGCCGCCGCCCACTCACCGCGCGTGCCGCACGCGAGCTCGCCGTGCCCCTCGGCATCACCTGGCAGATGCTGCTGTTCGGCAAGGAGGCCGGCGACGCCGGCATCGCCATCAACACCCCGGAGGAAGCCGCTGCGGTGCTCGGCCAGCGGGTGCGACGCAAGGCCGCGCCGCCTCGGCCGCCCACCTCCTACACCGGCCCGGCCGCGGCCGAGGTGATCAGCATGGGCGGCGACAACTGGGCGCTGCTGCCGGTCTACGACGCCCGCGCCTCAGCCGGTCCTGGCCAGGAGATCGACCGGGAGGCCGTCGTCTATCGCATTGCCTTCCGGGAGGAGTGGGTCCGCACAGTGACCACCGCCCCGCTCGACCAGCTGGCGGTGATCACGGTAGACGGGGATTCGATGGAGCCAACGCTACGCACCGGCGACACGGTTCTGGTCGACTTCCGGCAGAACCAGCCTGGGGACAAGGACGGGATCTACGTCATCCGCACGGGCAACGGCCTGCAGGTGAAGCGGGTGCAGGTGGAACTGGGTCGGCCGCCGCGGCTCAGCGTGCTGTCGGACAACCCCGCCTATCAGCCGCAGCGCGGCCTGACCGCTGACGACGTCCATGTCATCGGGCGGGTGATCTGGCTCGGACGGCAGGTGGGCGCGTAGGCAGCGGCCGAGGCGGTGGACAAAGCCGCCGTCCATATCGTTGACTTGGCGCAAGCAGTTTTGCTGCTGCTCAGGGGATTCCGGACGATCGATGCGCGTTAGCCGAAGGAGCCTTGTCGCCGGCCTGCCTGGCCTGCTCACGGCGTGCGCGTCGTCGGAAGCGCCGCGATCCCTGCCGAGCGTGGTGTCGCCGCAGGCGGATGCCGCCCCGCCTGTCGCGCCCGAACCTTCGCCCGCGGCCGTGCCGGCGGCCGAGCCGGACTATCGCCGGATCTACGCGGCCATCACCACGGATCGCTTTTGGATCCCAGCGGTGAACCTCCGGCGCATCGATCCGCGGTTCCTCCGCCGCGAGGTGGCCTATCCGCGCGACGACGAACCCGGGACCATCGTCGTCGATACGGCCGCCCGCTACGCCTATCTGGCCCTCGAGGGCCGCCGTGCCATGCGCTACGGCATCGCCGTTGGCCGGGACGAGGCCTTCAACCTCACGGGCGAAGCCTTTGTCGAGCGCAAGGCCGCCTGGCCGAACTGGCGCCCGACCCCCGACATGGTCCGGCGCGATCCGCAGCGCTATGGCGCCTTCCGCGACGGCGTGCCCGGTGGCGGCCGCAATCCGCTCGGGGCGCGGGCGCTCTACCTCTACCAGGACGGCGTCGACACCTATTACCGCCTGCACGGCACGGTGGAGCCCTGGACCATCGGCACCATGGCCTCGGCAGGCTGCGTGCGGCTGATCAACCAGGACATCATCGACCTGTACCAGCGCGTCCCGATCGGGGCGCGGGTGGTGATCCTGCCGCCGGATGTCTCGGTCGCCTGAGCCGGACGGGCCTGCCAGCGGGAGCGCTGCGTAGCGCTACAACTCAGCACTCCCCGCGGCGATCGCCGATTCGTATTGTCACGCCATGCAGCGTGACGACCGTCCCATCAACGCCCACCTCCCGCCTCACCTTCGCGAGGTCTGCGACCTTCTCGCCCGCGGGCTGCTGCGGCTGAGGAGTCGCGCTCCCGAGGAAGCCGCGCCCGCGGCCGGCGGCGAGCGCGTGGTTCGCCTACACTCCGTCCCCGGCCAGCGCCTTCGTGCGAACCCCAGGAGAAAGGGAGACGCATGACCCGCGCGAAGCCGAACACCATGACGACGACGATCACCGCCCTCCCGAAGCCGGACGTGCCGGCGCGCCTCGCCGCGCTGCCCGGCATGCCCATCGGCGAGTTGAAGGCCGAATGGCGCAGCCTCTTCGGCACCGAGCCGCCGCCCTATAATCGGCGCTTCCTGGAGAGCCGCCTCGCATATCGCATCCAGGAGCTGGCCTATGGCGGCCTGAAGAGGGAGACGCTGGAACGCCTCGAGGCACTGGGTGAGCAGTTCGACGGCCGGAATATCACCCTGCGCCGCATCCGCCACGAGCAGCGGCCGATCGCTGGCACGCGGCTGATCCGCGAGTACCAGGGCGTCGAGCATGTCGTCACCGTCACGCGCGACGGCTACGAATACCAGGGTCGCCCCTACCAGTCGCTTTCCGCCATCGCCCGCGCCATCACCGGCACGCGCTGGAATGGCTGGGTGTTCTTCGGGCTGCGGAAGCCCGGCGCATGACCCGCCGCGAACCCGTCCTGCCGGCGAAAATCCGCAAGCTCCGCTGCGCCGTCTACACCCGCAAATCCACAGACGAGGGGCTGGAGAAGGAGTTCAACTCGCTCGACGCGCAGCGGGCCGCGTGCGAGGCCTTCATCACGTCGCAGCGCTCCGAGGGCTGGGTGCTGGTGCACGATCGCTACGATGATGGCGGCGTGTCGGGCGGCACGCTCGATCGCCCCGCATTGAAGCGATTGCTGGCCGATATTGAGGCCGGCCTGATCGACGTCATCGTCTGTTATAAAATTGATCGTCTGTCCCGCTCGCTGATGGACTTCGCCAAGCTGGTGCAGACCTTCGACGACAACGAGGTCACGTTTGTTGCTGTCACTCAGAGCTTTAATACCACCACCAGCATGGGCCGGCTCACGCTGAACATCCTGCTGAGCTTTGCCCAGTATGAGAGGGAGATCATCGGCGAGCGCGTTCGCGACAAGATCGCCGCCTCGCGCGCGCGGGGCATGTGGATGGGCGGTCCGGTGCCGCTCGGCTACCGGGTCGAGAACCGCAAGCTCGTGGTGGACGAGGCGGGCGCTGCGACGGTGCGCCGCGTGTTCGAGAACTTCGCCGAGATCGGATCCGCCACGCGGCTGCTGCCCGTCCTCCGCGCCGAGGGCCTCGTCACCAAGACCGGCCGGCCTTTCGACAAGGGGGCCGTCTACAAGCTGCTGGTGAACCGGACCTTTCTCGGCGAGGCGGTGCACAAGGGGACATCCTATCCCGGCGAGCACGCCGCCATCATCCCGCGGGAGCTGTGGGACCGGGTGCACGCCATCATGGTCGAGAGCCCGCGCGCCCGCGCGGCGAAGAACCGCGCCACCGCGCCGGCGCTGCTGCGCGGCCTGCTGTTCGGGCCGGACGGGCGGGCGATGTCGCCGACCCATACGCGAAAGAAGGGGCGGCTCTACCGCTATTACGTCAGCCAGGCGGTGCTGCAGGGCGGGGCAGACGACGCACCGCTCCGGCGCCTGCCGGCCGGGGAGATCGAGGGGCTGGTGCTGGCGCAGATCCGGGCGCTCCTGCGCCAGCCGGAGGTCGTCGTCGGCACCTGGCGGGCTGCGCGGGAGGAGGCGCCGGACCTGACCGAGGCGGAGGTGCGCGACGGGCTTGGGCGGCTCGATCCCCTTTGGGACGAACTGTTCCCCGGCGAGCAGGAGCGGATCGTGCGGCTGCTCGTCGAGCGTGTGACGGTCACCGAGAAGGGCGCAGAGATTCGGCTGAACCTGGAGGGGCTCGCTGGGCTGGCGCGGGACATGGCGGCGAAGCCGCGGGAGGCGATCGCAGCATGAGCAGCGTGACGGTAGTGGTGCCGATGACGATTCGCCGCCGCGGAGGGCGGAAGCAGATCGTTGGGCCGGATGGGTCGCCGGTGCGGGCTGGCCAGGACGGGTTGGGTGTGGAAGCCACTAGCGGCGACCCAGCCCTGGTCAAGGCGCTGGCGCGGGCGTTCCGGTGGCGGCGGATGCTGGAGGAGGGGCGGTACGCCTCCATGCGCGACTTGGCCGTCGCCGAGGGAGCAGATCGGTCCTATGTCGCGCGCCTGCTGCGCTTAACCCTGTTGGCGCCGGATCTGTTGGAGGGCATCCTCGATGGCCGGCAGACCGTGGACGCAAACAGCATCCGGCCCGGGATGTTGATCGACGACGCGTGGGCGGAGCAACGTCGCGCTCTCGGGTGACGCACGGCAGGCACACGGACAAGATTCCCGCGCGGACCAGGCATAATCCATCGCGCGATTGAATCCGTTCCACCCATGGTTGATCATATCGCGCCGCAGCCCCGAATCGGCAGGCTGCTTCGCCAATATGATCCCGGGAAGCCATGGTCCGCGAAGTCCTACGTGAACGCTTCATCGAGTCCCTGAAAGAGCTCGGCGGCAGTGCCGGCAATGGCCGCCTGCGCGATACTTTGGGCTGGCAGGACGACACCTACTGGAACGTCCACGCAGCCCTGATCGAGGACGGTACCATCATCGCAGGCCGTGGCAGGGGTGGATCGGTCGCCCTCACGGGGCTGGTCGGCAAGCCGGCCGCTCCGGCCACGACGCCGCGTCAGCCAGACCTTCTGACGCAGACCACGACACCCACGCCCGCTCCCGCCGCGCAGCCCGCCAAGCCTGCCCCCAAGCGCGGCAACGGTAACGGGGCCACCCTCGGCTTCGAGGCGCAGCTCTTCCTCGCCGCCGACAAGCTGCGGAAGAACCTCGAACCCTCCGACTACAAGCACGTCGCGCTCGGCCTGATCTTCCTCAAGCATATCTCGCTGGCCTTCGAGGCGAAGCGCGAGGCGCTGCTGGCCGAGGACCCCACCGCCGCTGAGGATCCCGACGAATACCTGGCCGAGAACGTCTTCTGGGTGCCAAAGGACGCCCGCTGGTCGCACCTGCAGGCCAGCGCGCGCCAGCCCAGCATCGGCAAGATCATCGACGACGCCATGGCGGCGATCGAGGCGCACAACGCCGGCCTCAAGGGTGTGCTGCCGAAGGACTACAACCGGCCTGCCCTCGACAAGGTCATGCTGGGCGAGCTGATCGACCTGATCTCCGGCATCGCCACCGGCGAACCGGGCGACACCGCGAAGGACCTGCTCGGCCGGGTGTACGAGTACTTCCTCGGCGGTTTCGCCGGATCGGAAGGCAAGCGCGGCGGCGAGTTCTACACCCCGCGCTCCGTCGTGCGCGTGCTGGTCGAGATGCTGGAGCCCTACAAGGGCCGCGTCTACGACCCCTGCTGCGGCTCGGGCGGGATGTTCGTGCAGTCGGAGAAGTTCGTCGCCGAGCATGGCGGGCGCATCGGCGACATCGCCATCTACGGGCAGGAGAGCAACTACACCACCTGGCGCCTGGCGAAGATGAACCTCGCGGTGCGCGGCATCGACGCCGACATCCGCTGGAACAACGAGGGCAGCTTCCACAAGGACGAGCTGAAGGACCTTCGCTTCGACTTCATCCTGGCGAACCCGCCCTTCAACGTCTCCGACTGGGGCGGGGACCGGGTGCGGGAGGATGCGCGCTGGGTGTTCGGCGTGCCGCCGGTGGGCAATGCCAATTATGGCTGGCTGCAGCACATCTGGTGGCATCTGGCGCCGAACGGGACGGCGGGCGTGGTGCTGGCCAATGGCTCCATGTCGTCGGGCCAGAGCGGGGAGGATGTGATCCGCCGCGCGATGGTCGAGGCGGACGCGGTAGACTGCATGGTGGCTTTGCCCGGGCAGCTCTTCTACTCGACGCAGATCCCAGCCTGCCTGTGGTTCCTGGCGAGGAACAAGAACCCCGGTGGCGGCTGGCGCGACCGGCGCGGCGAGGTGCTGTTCATCGATGCGCGGAAGATGGGCGCGCTGGTGGACCGGACGCGGCGCGAGTTGTCGGACGCGGACATCGCGCGCATCGCCGATACCTACCACGCGTGGCGCGGCGAGACGGACGCTGGCGCCTATGCGGATGTGCCCGGGTTCTGCAAGGCGGCGACGCTGGAGGAGATCCGCGCGCACAACCATGTGCTGACGCCAGGGCGTTATGTCGGGGCCGCCGACGTAGAGGATGATGACGCTCCATTCGAAGATCGCTTTTCCGCTCTGCAATCGACTCTGGAGACTCAATTCGCAGCGGCTGAGCGCCTGGCCACAACGATCCGCGCAGCGCTTGCGGGCTTGCGCCATGAACGTTGACTGGCCATCCGTTCCGCTCAGCGAGTTGGTGGACCCACAACGCGGCATCTCATACGGCATCGTGCAGCCGGGATCACCGGTTCCTGATGGCGTGCCGATCGTCAGAGTTTCCGATGTGCGAAACGGCCGCATTGAAGTCCGGTCGCCCCTGCGCGTCTCGGCAGATATCGAGCGCGCGTACGGCCGCACACGGCTGCGTGGCGGCGAGTTGCTCATTACCATCGTGGGGACTGTGGGCGAGACCGCCATTGTTCCACCCGATATGGCCGGCTGGAATGTGGCTCGCGCCATCGCCGTATTGCCGGTCAAGCCGGAGGTTGGGCCGTATTGGGTCCAACTTGGCCTTCGGTCGTCCGCCGCCGCGTCGATGATTCAAAGCCGCCTCAACACAACGGTTCAGGCGACCCTGAACCTCAGAGACCTCTCGCGGCTGCCGATCGTGCTCCCGCCGCGTCACGAACGGCAGGCGATTTCCTCGATCCTCGGCGCGCTCGACGACAAGATCGAGTTGAACCGGCGGATGAACGAGACGCTGGAGGCGATGGCGCGGGCGATCTTCCAGGACTGGTTCGTCGCCTTCGGCCCCACCCGCGCCAAGATGGAAGGCAGCCCGCCCTACCTCGCCCCCGACCTCTGGGCCCTGTTCCCCGATCGCCTCGACGCGGAGGGGAAGCCGGAGGGGTGGCGCGAAGTGCCGCTCGACCAGATCGCGGACTTCCTGAACGGCCTCGCGCTTCAGAAGTACCCCGGCACCGGCGACGACGACCTGCCGGTGATCAAGATCGCTGAGCTCCGGGCCGGCAGCCCGAGCGGCAGCGACCGTGCCTCGCGCGCCATCCCGCCGCAGTATGTCGTCGAGGATGGGGACATCCTGTTCTCCTGGTCAGGCAGCCTGCTCCAGCGCGTCTGGACGGGTGGTCGCGGCGCGCTGAACCAGCACCTCTTCAAGGTCACGTCCAAGGAGTGGCCGAAGTGGCTGCACTACCTTTGGGTGGACCACCACCTGCCTCGATTTCAGGCCATTGCGGCGTCCAAGGCGACAACGATGGGGCACATTCAGCGGCACCATCTCTCGGAAGCGATGACGGTGATTGGATCTCGTGAGATCATGAAGGCCGCCGACGAGCTGATCGCGCCGCTTTTTCAGCGCAGCCTCGCCAACTCCCTTGAGTCCCGCACCCTCGCCGCTACCCGCGACCTCCTCCTCCCTCGTCTGATGTCGGGCGAACTCCGCGTGCACGACGCCGAGCGCCTGATGGAAACCGCCGCATGACGCTTCCCCCCCCGCCGCGGATCCTCAGCCTACAGGTGCAGAACTACCGCGCGCTGCGCGACCTGACGCTGAAAGATCTGACGGACGTCACCGTCCTGCTCGGCCCGAATGGCAGCGGCAAGTCCACAGTGTTCGACGTGTTCGCCTTCCTAGCCGAAGCCTTCCAGGAAGGCATCCGCAAGCCATGGGACCGGCGCGGCCGCTTCCGGGAATTGCGCAGCCGCGACAGCGAAGGCCGGATCCTCATCGAGATCAAGTACCGCGAAGCCCCGAAGACCCCGCTGATCACGTATCACCTTGAGCTGGACGAGACGCGCCGAGGCCCGGTCGTCGCGCGCGAGTACCTGAGCTGGACGCGCGGCAAAGGCGGCAAGCCCTTCCGTTTCCTGGACTACGAGAACGGCCAGGGCCGCGTCATCACCGGCGAGCAACCAGAGGACAAGGACACCCGGGTTGAACGCTCACTGGCCGGGCCCGACGTTCTTGCAGTCTCCACGCTCGGCACGCTCGCCGAGAACCCGCGCGTCATCGCGCTGCGGAACTTCATCACCAGCTGGCACCTCTCCTACCTGTCGGCCGAGGCCGCGCGCGGCAGCCCAGAAGCCGGCGCTGAGGAGAGGCTCTCGCCCGACGGCAGCAACCTGCCCAACGTCATCCAGTATCTCCGCGATCAGCATCCCGAACGGCTGGATCAGATCTTCGAGACCTTGCGTCGCCGTGTCCCGCGCATCGAGAAGGTCGAGGCCGAGGTGCTGGCGGACAGCCGCCTGCTGCTGCTTTTCAAGGACGCGCCCTTCTCGACGCCCGTGCTGTCGCGTTTCGTATCCGACGGGACGCTGAAGCTGCTCGCCTACCTCACGCTGCTCTACGATCCCAATCCGCCGCGCCTGATCGGCATCGAGGAGCCGGAGAACTTCCTGCACCCGCGCCTGCTGCCCGAACTCGCCGAGGAATGCCGCAGCGCCTCGGCCCGCACGCAGCTCATCATCACCACACACTCGCCTTTCTTCATCAATTCGATGGATCCGAAGGAAGTCCGGGTCCTTTACCGTAACGCCCAAGGCTACACTGCCGCCAAGCGGGTGGCCGACATGCCGGGCGCTATGGCCTTCCTCAACCAGGGGGCGAGCCTGGGCGAGATCTGGATGGAAGGGCATTTCGAGGTCGGCGACCCGCTGGCCTCGGAGACCGCGTGATGCGCCGGATCGAGGTCCTGGTGGAGGAGCCCTCGGCCGAAGCTGCGTTGCAGGTGCTGCTGCCGCGGATCGTGCAGGGGCGCGCTCGGATCAAGATCATCAATCTCGGCAGCAAGCACGCCCTCCTCAAGAAGCTGGAGGCACGGCTTCGCGGATATGCGGACAGGCTGAAAGGCGGCGAGGATCTCCGCGTCCTCGTGCTGGTGGACCGCGACCAGGACGACTGCACGGCACTGAAGGCCCAGATGGAACGGGCGGCGCAAGCGGCCGGACTGATCACGAAGTCGGCCGCGCGCGGGGGCTCGCCCTTCACGGTTGTGGCGCGCATAGCGATCGAAGAGTTGGAATCCTGGTTTCTTGGGGATCCTGACGCCCTGCGCGTCACATTTCCGAGGCTGCCGCAGATCAAGCTTGCGGCGTCGCCGTTCCGGAACCCAGAGAATGGCGGCTCGTGGGAGGCCCTGCACAGGTTTCTGAAGAAGCACGGCTACTATCCCGGCACCTACCAGAAGATCGAAGCCGCGCGTCGAATCGCGGAGAACATGACTGCCTCCGCCAATCGCACCGTCAGCTTCCGTGTCTTCCGCGAGGGGATTGAGGCATGCCTCTGACCTTCTCGCGGCAGGCGCCTTGCGTCCCGAGACGTGCATCTCGCGACCGGTTTCGGGCGCCGAGGCGGTCACAGAGAGGATGAGCGTGCTTGCCGAAAGCCATGTCGAGGAAGCGGCGCTCGCCTGGTTAGCCGAGCTTGGATTCACCGTCGTCTCCGGCCTGGAGATTGGCCCGGATGGCGCCCGGCCGGAACGCGCGGCCTATGGCGATGTGGTGTTGGTCGGGCGCCTCCAGGCCGCCATCGCCCGACTGAACCCGACCCTGCCCGAGGAAGCGCGGGCGGCGGTGCTTGTGAAGCTGCTGCGGGCCGAGACGCCTTCCCTGATCGACGAGAACCGCCGCCTGCACCGCTACCTCGTCGAGGGCGTTCCCGTTGAGGTGCGCCGGGCGGATGACACGATCGGCGGCGAGCAGGCCAGGCTGCTCGACTTCGAGGACCCGGACGCGAATGACTGGCTGGCGGTGAACCAGGTTACCGTCATCGAAAACAAGGCCAACCGCCGCGCCGACGTCGTGGTCTATGTGAATGGCCTGCCGCTCGGTGTCCTGGAGCTGAAGAAGCCGGGGGACGAGAACGCTACGCTCGACGGCGCCTTCAACCAGTTGCAGACCTACAAGGCGCAGATCCCCTCGCTGTTTCGCAACAACGCCGTGCTGGTGGTGTCGGACGGGCTGGAAGCGCGGATCGGTTCCCTGACCGCGGACCGGGAACGCTTCATGCCCTGGCGCACCGTGACCGGGGAGGACCTGGCGCCGAAGGGCAGCCCGGAACTCGAGACGGTGCTGAAGGGCGTGTTCGAGAAGCGCCGCTTCCTGGACCTGGTGAAGGACTTCCTTGTGTTCGGCGATGCCGACGGGAAGGTGGTGAAGATACTCGCCGGCTATCACCAGTTCCACGCTGTGCGCCACGCGGTGGCGCGCACGCTGGCGGCGACTGGCCCCGAGGGGGACCGTAAAGCCGGTGTCATCTGGCACACGCAGGGCTCGGGCAAGAGCCTGCTGATGGCGTTCTACGCCGGGCAGATCATTAAGCATCCGGCGATGGAGAACCCGACGCTGGTCGTACTGACGGACCGCAACGACCTCGACGACCAGTTGTTTGGCACCTTCAGCATGTGCCGCGACCTGCTACGCCAGACGCCGCAGCAGGCGACCGATCGAGAAGAACTGCGGCGGCTGTTGGATCGTCCATCTGGCGGGGTGATCTTCACCACGTTGCAGAAATTCGCCCCCGAGCCCGGCAGCGCCGAATACCCGGTGCTGACCGACCGCCGGAACGTGGTGGTGATCGCCGACGAGGCGCATCGCAGCCAGTATGGGTTCCGCGCGAAGGTGGCGCGCGCGACGGGCGACATCTCCTACGGCTTCGCGAAGTACCTTCGCGACGCGCTGCCCAATGCCTCCTTCATCGGCTTCACGGGGACGCCGATCGAGAAGGAGGACGTCAACACGCCGGCCGTGTTCGGCAGCTACATCGATGTCTACGACATCAGCCGCGCGGTTGAGGACGGCGCCACGGTGCCAATCTACTACGAGAGCCGGCTGGCGCGGATCGAACTCGACGAGGACGAGAAACCAAAGATCGATGCCGAGATTGCGGAACTCACCGAGGACGAGGCCGAGAGCGAGCAGGAGCGGCTGAAGCGCCGCTGGGCGAGCGTCGAGGCCCTGGTCGGCTCGGAGAAGCGGCTGGCTCTGGTCGCCGAGGACCTGGTCCGGCACTTCGAGGACCGGATCGCGGCGCTGGACGGCAAGGCGATGGTCGTCTGCATGAGCCGCCGCATCTGCGTGGCGCTCCATGACGCGATCGTCAGGCTCCGCCCCGACTGGCGCAGCGACGAGGACGAAGCCGGCGCCATCAAGGTGGTGATGACGGGCGCGGCTTCCGATCCGCCGGCCTGGCAACCGCATATCGGGAAGCGGCCGAAGGCGCGGCGCGAGCTGCTGGCCAAGCGGGCAAAGGATCCCAAGGACCCGCTCAAGCTGGTGATCGTGCGCGACATGTGGCTCACCGGCTTCGACGCCCCCTGCATGCACACGATGTATGTGGACAAGCCCATGAAGGGCCACGGGTTGATGCAGGCCATTGCCCGGGTGAACCGGGTGTTCCGCGACAAGCCTGCCGGCCTGGTCGTGGATTACATCGGCATCGCCCAGAACCTGAAGAGCGCGTTGGGTCAGTACTCCGGGCGGGATCAGGAGCAGACCGGCATCGATGAAGCGGAGGCGGTCCGCGTCCTGCAGGAGCGCTACGAAATCGTCCGCGCTATGTTCCGGCCGGAGATGGCGGGTGGGTTTGACTACCGGCCTGCGCTGACCGCCGAGACGCCGCCGGGGCAGCGCCTGGCGATCATGGCTGGGGCGATCGACTGGATCCTGACCCTTCAGCAGGAGGAGGCCGCCCGGGAGGCGTCAGAGGAGGGGAAGAAGCGGGCACACCGGCGGTATGCCGATGCCGTGCTGGCGCTGTCGAAGGCCTTCGCGCTTGCGGCGGCCAGCGACCTGGCGCGGGAGGTCCGCGAGGAAGTCGGGTTCTTCCAGGCGATCCGGGCCGCATTGGTGAAGAGCATCGCGGGCGGCGGCCGCAGCACTGCGGACCGGGAGTTGGCGATCCAGCAGATCGTCAGCCGGGCGGTGGTCTCGACCGAGATCATCGACATCATGCGGGCTGCTGGTCTTGAGAGCCCCGATATCTCGATCCTATCGGACGAGTTCCTGGCCGAGGTCCGGCAGATGGAGAAGCGCAACCTGGCGATCGAAGCTCTGAAGAAGCTGATCGCCGGTGAGGTGCGTTCGCAGGCTCAGCGCAATGTGACCCAGTCGAAGGCCTTCACAGAACGCCTCGAGGCAGCGATCGCCCGCTACCACGCCAATGCGCTGACGACGGCGCAGGTGCTGGAGGAACTGATCCAGATCGCGAAGGACATCCGGGCGGCGCGGGCGCGCGGCGAGGAGACCGGCCTCACCGACGAGGAGATCGCTTTCTATGACGCGCTGGCGGAGAACGAGAGCGCGCGAGACGTGATGGGCGAGCCCGCCCTGCGGGTGATCGCGCATGAACTGGTGAAGAGTATCCGCGGCAGCGTCTCTGTGGATTGGGTCCATCGGGAGGCTGCCAGGGCGCGCATCCGCGTGCTCGTGAAGCGGATCCTTCGGAAGTACGGCTACCCACCGGACCTGCAGGATGCTGCCGTCCAGACGGTGCTTCAGCAGGCAGAGGCGCTGTCCGCGTCGTGGGCAGCGTGATGGTGGTGCTGACCAGTTGGCTACCCATCAACGATTCGGTGGGAGACTGCTTCGCTCCCCCATGCGCTCTGCCAACTGCGCCGCACTTCTGCCGCAGAAAGTCGATGTTTTCCGCGGCTTTCAGCGTGGCTCGATAATCGGCCAAGTCACCAGGTTCGGAGAGAGGCCGCCCGAGAGAGAGGATTTCGGGGCGTCGGTCCCTGTGCCCGGTGGCCAGCCCACGTACAAGAATCACGGGAAACCTGCGCCTCACGGCGAGGCCACCGGGCCAAGAGCATAGTTTGACGAACTGGAAGTGGCGTCCCCGGCGAGATTCGAACTCACGGCCCCAGGATTAGGAATCCTGTGCTCTATCCTGCTGAGCTACGGGGACCCACCGGCGCGGCTTATATCACGTGCTCAGCGCCGCCGGAACCGGTCCACCGCCGAGACCAGCGCCGTCCGCACGCCGGGTTCCAGCGCCGAATGGCCGGCATCCGGCACCACCGTCAACCGCGCCCCCGGCCAGGCCGCGGCGAGATCGAAGGCCGTCTCCGCCGGGCAGACCATGTCGTAGCGACCCTGCACGATCTCCGCCGGGATCCTGGCGATCCGCCCGATGCGCCCAAGCAGCCCCTCCGGCGGCAGGAACAGGTCGTGCACGAAGTAGTGCGCCTCGATCCTCGCCAACCCCAGCGCCGAGCGGTCCTGCGCGAAGGACGCCACCGTCTCGGGCGAGGGCAGCAAAGTCGAGCAGGATCCCTCGTACTGGCTCCAGGCACGTGCCGCGGGCAGGTGCACCGCCGGGTCGGGGTGGCAGAGCCGCTTGAGGTAGGCTCCGAGCAGGTCGTCGCGCTCCTGTTCCGGCACATGCTCGGCGAAGGATGCCCAGGCATCCGGGAAGACCCGCCGCAGGCCCGTGAGGAACCACTCCACTTCCGTCCGGCGGCCGAGGAAGACGCCGCGCAGCACGCAGCCCGTGACGCGTTCCGGATGTTCCTGCGCGTAGGCCAGTGCCAGCGTCGATCCCCAGGAACCGCCGAACAACAGCCAGCGCTCGATGCCGAGGAAGCGGCGCAGCGTCTCGATGTCGGAAACGAGGTGCGGCGTCGTGTTGTCCCGCAATTCCCCAAGCGGGCGGGACCGGCCGGCGCCGCGCTGGTCGAAGATCACCACGCGCCAGTGGCCCGGGTCGAAGAAGCGCCGGTGGACCGCGCCTGCTCCGGCGCCGGGGCCCCCATGCAGGAACAGCACCGGCTGGCCGCGGGGGTTGCCGACCTGCTCCCAGTACATCACGTGACCGCCCGACAGCGGCAGCAAGCCGGTTTCGTAAGGCGCGATATCGGGAAAGAGGTCGCCGCGGGGCATGATGCCGATCATGTGCCCAACCCGCGCCGCCTGTGCAATGGGCCACCCGTCGCGATGCTTGGCCCGGCGTTGTCGGATTCCGGCGGCGGCGGTTCTGGTCTAGGATGAAGCTTCGATGGCAGAGACGCCTTCCACCTCGTCCCGTTCCGCCGCCGCCGGCCAATCGACCTGCGGCGTCTGCGGGCGCGAGAGCCGCCAGGCCCCGTTCCGCCCGCCGCCGCCCGAACAGGCGCCGGACCTCGACCTGCGGCCGGGCGAGCCGGTCCGCTCCACCATGGCGCGCTGGCTGCAGCAATGCCCGCATTGCGGCTACGCGGCGCCGTCGATCGCCAAGGCGCATCCGGCCGCCGCCGCCGCCGTCTCCGCCGCGCCGTTTCGCGCGCTGCTGCGCGATGCCTCCCATCCGCCGCTCGCCCGGCGCTTCCTCGCCTGGGCCCTGGTGCTGGAGGAGACCGGCGCGCTGCACGCCGCGGCCGAGGCCACGCTGCAGGCGGCCTGGGTGGCCGACGATGCGGGCCGGGCTGACCTTGCCAGCGCCTGGCGGCAGGAAGCCGTGGCGCTGTGGCGCAGCGGCCCGGCGCTCGATGCCGAGCAGACGGTCCGCGTGGTGGACGCGCTCCGCCGCGCCGAGGCGTGGCAGGATGCGGAGGCCACCGCGGCCGAACTCGCCGGTATCTCTCCGTCCGAGGCGGTCAGCCAGGTCATCGCGCTCGAGCGCCGGCTGATCGCCGCGCATGACGCTGGCCGCCACACCGTGGCGAGCGCCCTGCCGCCGCCGGCGCGCCGGCCGCATGTGACGCACCAGCGCAGGGACCCCGCCGCCGGCGGTCTGATCGGCTGGCTGCGGCGCCTCTTCGGCAAGGGCTGAGAGACCGTTTGGAAACGCGCCTCGCGGCGCGTTTTGGGGTCCGGCACCGGCCCGCACCCCCACCCGGCCAACCGGCGACAGCATCCTGGATGGCTGGCCCGGCGCGGGGGGGCTGGTGCGGGCAGTCTCAAACGATCGCTGACTGAACTGACAAGGGTGGTCTTGTGCAGATCGGTAGGCAGAGATAGCGTTATAATATAACATCACAGGGTCGCCACCATGAACCGTCGTTCCCTTCTCGCGCTGCCGGCGCTGCTGCTCGCCGGGCGTGCCGCCGCCCAGGGCGCCGATCGCCTGCCGGTCGTCGCCTCCTTCTCCGTCCTCGGCGACATGACGGCGCGTATCGGCGGGGATCGCATCGCGCTGCGCACCATCGCCGGGCCGGATGTGGATGCACACGGCTTTCAGCCGCGGCCGTCGGACGCCGTGGCGCTGCGCGGCGCACGCCTGGTCGTGCGCAACGGGCTCGGCTTCGATGCCTGGATCGACCGCCTGCTGCGCTCCGCCGGCCCGTCCGGCACGGTGGTCACCGCCACGGACGGCATCACGCCGCGCAGCATGGCAGCGCACCAGCACGACCACGGCGGTGCCGGCCGCCGGCACCAGCACAGCGTCGGCCCGCGCCAAGTCCCGGATCCGCACGCGTGGCAGGACCTGCGCCACGGCCAATCCTATGTCCGCGCCATCGCCGCCGCCCTGATCGCCGCCGACCCGGCCGGGGAGGCGACCTACCGCCGCAACGCCGAAGCCTATCTCGCGCGCCTCGCGGACCTCGATGCCTGGGTGCGCGCCCAGGTCGCGACCGTGCCGGAGGCGCGGCGCCGCGTCGTCACCAGCCATGACGCCTTCGGCTATTTCGGCGCCGCCTACGGCATCACCTTCCTCGCGCCGCAGGGAATCTCGACGGAAAGCGAGCCCTCCGCCGCCCAGGTGGCCCGGCTGATCCGCCTGATCCGCGAGCAATCCATCACCGCCGCCTTCCTGGAGAACATGACCAACCCGGCGACGCTGCGCCGCGTGGCGCAGGAGGCCGGCATCGCCGTCGGCGGGCGCCTCTATGCCGATGCGCTCTCGCCCCCCGACGGCCCGGCGCCGAGCTACGAGGCGATGTTCCGCCACAATGTCGGGTTGCTCGTGCCGGCGATGCAGGGTGGCGCGCGATGAGGCGTACTGCTTTCGCAGCCGCGCTCCTGCTCGCCGCACCCGCCGTCGCCCAGCAGGCGCCGCCCTCCTACCCGCAGCTTTCGGCGGAGGCAGATATCGGCCTCTATTCCGTCTCCACCGTCGCCGCCCCGGACGCCGTGCGCGAGGGCACCAGCGTCTATCTCTTCGGCGAACTCGCCGCCGGCCTGCATCTCGCCCCGAACTTCTCGCTCCAGGGCGTGCTGGCCTTCGAGCCGATCGGCGAGGGGGATTCGACCGGCGGCACGCCCGATCGGGGCGTCATCTTCTTCCGCCGCCAGGCCGCCTATCTCGAGGCGCTCTTCGCCGAATGGAAGCCGGCCGATGCCCTGACGCTCTACGGCGGCCGCTTCGTCGCGCCCTTCGGCCGCGGCTACCACGACTTCCCCGGCATCCTCACCCGGCTGCGCGCGCATGAGGTGGAGATGGTCGGCGACAGCCTCGGCGCCGGCGGATCCTGGACCTTCCTCTCCGATCCCACCTTCGGCGAGCACGACCTCTCCGCCGCGGTCTTCACGCTCGACCGCACCTTCCTCTCCTCCACCTGGATCACGCGCCGGCGCTGCTGCGACGAGCGCTACGAGCGGTTCAACCGCAACACCGAACAGCAGGGCGGGCCGGGCAACACCGGCAGGCTCGACAACTTCGCCGTCGCGCTGGACGGGGATGGCTTCTCCTGGCTGCCCGGCTTCTCCTATCACCTCGCCGTGGTGAGCCGCGGCCACGGCGTGGACGGCACGGCGCGCGAATGGGGCTATGCCGGCGCGATCCGCTACGAGCACCGCTGGTCGCGCGACCAGGCGACGCTGCTCTTCGCCGAGGCCGTGCAGTTCCGCAGCGCCGGCGGCCGGCCCTTCACGGAAGTCTCCACCACCACCTTCGAGCCCGGCACGGGGGAGGAGGTGGAAGGCACGGCGGAAACGACGCTCGCGGAGCGCCGCACCTTCACCACGCTCGGCGTGCAGCACCGCCACGGGCCGTGGCGCGGCACGCTCGCCTGGCAGCGCGACCAGCGCAAGCGGAGCGTCGACACCATGCCGACGGAGAACTACGTCGAGGCCTCGGTCGGTCGCGACATCGGCGGCGGCTTCGGGCTCGATGTCGGCTACCAGTACGGCCGCTACGTGCGGGAGGAGACGGCGACGCTCGGCACCTCCCACGCCATCCTGGTGCGCCTCGGCTACCAGGGCGGGTTCTGATACCAGCGGCACGAGTCAATGACTCGTGCCGAGGCCGCGAATGCGGGCCGGTGCCGGCATCCTCAAGCGGGTTCTGAGGCGCCGCGCCGCGTGGCAGGCTCGGGGCATGGCATCGGACCTGCCGCCGCACTGGCTCCATCCGCGCGACATCGCCGAGGCGCGCGCCGCCCAGGCGGAGATGGCCGCGCGTCTCGTCGCCGAGGACGACCTGCCGGCGCGCATCGCGCGCCTCGGCGGTGCCGATGTCAGCAACACGCGCTTCGACCCCGCGAAGCGCGTGCATGCCGCGCTCGTGACGCTCGACGCGGCGAGCGACGCGCCGCTCGCCACCGCGACGGAAACGCGCCGCGCCGACTTTCCCTACGTGCCGGGCTATCTCGGCTTCCGCGAGGTGCCGGCGCTGCTCGCCTGCTGGGCGCGGCTCACGGTGAGGCCCGATGTCATCCTGGTGGATGGGCAGGGGATGGCGCATCCGCGCGGGCTTGGTCTCGCCTGTCATCTCGGTGTGGTGCTCGGCGTGCCGACGATCGGCGTCGCCAAGTCGCTGCTGGTAGGGGAGGGCACGCCAGGGCCGGAACCGGGCGACATGGCGCCGCTGATGTGGAAGGGACATCGCATCGGCACGGCACTGCGCACGCGGCGGGCGGCGAATCCGCTCTACGTCTCGGTCGGGCATCGGGTGTCGCTTGCCACCGCCGTCGCGATCGTGCTGGGGGCGACGCGAGGGCGGCGGGTGCCGGCGCCGATACGCGCGGCGCATGCGGCCGCCAATGCCGCAAGGTTGGGGGAGTGAACTCCCCCAAACCCCCTCCTTCTTCTGTCCGGGCGCATCGCCTGCGGCGATGCGCAAGAGACACCAAAGAAGGGAGGGGGGGTTCGGGGGAGGTTCTCCTCCCCCGACCTTCGCGCCTTGCCCACCCGCGCGAACCCCATAGACTGCGCCGCAAGCCCACAACATGCACCATCCGGGGAAACGACCATGACCACCCACGACGCGCCGCGGCGCGGCCTCTCCCGCCGCGCGGCACTAGGCGTCACCGCCGGCCTGGCGCTCGCCGCCCGTGGCGCTTCCGCGCAGGAATGGCCCACACGCCCGCTGCGCATCATCGTTCCCTACACGCCCGGCGGCACGACCGACATCGCGACGCGCCTGGTCGCGGAACCACTCTCCCGCGTGCTCGGCCAGCCGGTGGTGGTGGAGAACCGCCCCGGCGCCAACAGCATCGTCGGCGCCGCCGCGGCCGCCTCCTCCCCGCCCGACGGCTACACGCTGGTGATGGTGCTGCCGGCCCATGCGGCGAACGCCACGCTCCAGGCCGGCAAGATGCCATTCGACGCGCTGGCCTCCTTCGCGCCGGTCAGCCTGGTGGTGCAGGCGCCGCTGGTGCTGGCCGGCACCAAGCACGTGCCGGCCGAGGATTTCCGCGGCTTCGTCGAATACATCCGCGCCCGCCCCGGCCGCGTGAACTACGGATCGAGCGGCATCGGCGCCACCGCGCATCTCGCGATGGAACAGCTCCAGCTCCGCACCGGGCTGCGCATGGAGCACGTCCCCTACCGCGGCACCCAGCCGGCGCTGCAGGACCTGATGGCCGGCAATATCGGCCTGATGTTCGACACCTACTCGACGCTGAAGCCGCAGTTCGAGGCCGGCAATGTCCGCGCGCTCGGGATCGCCACCGCGACCCGCCCCAGCTTCGCGCCCGAACTGCCGACCATCATCGAGGGCGGCCTGCCGGATTTCGTCGCCAGCTCCTGGTGCATGCTGCTCGCCCCCGCGCGCACGCCGCAGCCGGTGCTGGACCGCATCGCGGCCGAGGTCGCCACCATCGTGCGCGAGCCCGCCATGACGCGCCGCCTGCAGGATCTCGGCTTCGTCGTCGAAGGCCGGCCGCCGGGCCCGACCGGTGACTTCCTGCGCGCCGAGGTCGCGCGCTGGGGCGAGGTGATCCGCACCGCCGATGTTCGCGTGGAGTAGTGCCGCGCACGTGAGGATCGTCATGGCTCGCCGCCGCCGCGCCCCGTAGGATCGGTGCGCGTAGCCAACGGCGGAGACCGCGATGCTGTCCTTCCTCTTTCTCCTGGCCGGCGTCGCGGCGCTTGCGCTGGCCGTGCTGCTGCCGGTGCGGATCTGGCTGCAGCGCCGCCGCGGCCCGCCGGCGCTGGAGGGGCCGGCAGGCGCCGCAGCCGCCCAGGGCTGGCGCCTGACCAGCGGCATCCTGGCCGGCGCGGGCGTGGTCTGCCTCTTCGCCGGTGCCTCCATCGTGCAGGTCGGCGCGGATGAGGTCGGCCACCTGCGCAAGATCTACGGCGGCCGCTCCATGCCCGCCGGCCGCGTCATCGCGACGGGCGGCGAGAACGGCTTCCAGGCGCAGGTGCTGCCGCCGGGCGTGTCCTTCTGGCCGCTCATCCGCCTGACGCACGACATCGACCTGCTGCCGATGGTGGAGATCCCGAACGGCACCTATGGCCGCATCCAGGCCGCCGACGGCGCCCCCATGCCGGCCGACCAGGTGATGGCCGATTCCTGGCCGGAAGAGCTTTCCGCGCGCATGCTCGACGCGACCTTCTTCCTCGGCGAGGAACGCGCCGGCGCCGGCCCTCGGGGGCAACGCGGCGCGCAGACCTCGATCCTGAAGCCCGGTCGCTATCCGCTGAATCTCTACCTCTTCCGGGTCGAGATCCGGCAGCCGGACCGCACCGTCACCTACGACCGCGCCGGGCTGCGCGTGGTGCGCCACGAGCGCCCGCAGACGGAACTGACCTCGGTGATCGAGGTGCCGGCGGGCCATGTCGGCGTGGTGAAGTCCAACGTGACCGAGCGCGGCCGCGACTGCCGCGAGGAACGTGCCCCCGCCCAGGCCGAGGCGCTGACCGTCGCCCTGGTGCCGGCCGGCTGCCGCGGCGTCTGGCGCGACCCGCTGCTTCCCGGCGCGTACTACATGAACCGCGATGCCTATGCGGTGACGCTGGTCGATGTCCGACTGCAGACCTGGGAATATCGCGGTGGCTATGACGAGCGTCGGATCAACCTCACGGTGGATCAGCGCGGTGAGATCCAGCAGAGCGCCACGACGCAGCCCGTTCCCGTCCCGCGCGAGGCCGCCGACCGCGCCGTGATGGTCCGGGTCGAGGGGTGGGACGTGCCGCAGGAACTGCGCGTGCTGGTGCAGGTGACGCCGACCAACGCGCCCTTCGTGGTCGCCTCCGTCGGCGGCCTCGGCGAGATCGAGGACCGTGTCATCACGCCGATGATCCGCTCCGTCGTGCGAAACGTGGTGGGGTCCGAGATCGTCGTCGGCACCACGCGCCGCGCGACCCGCGTGCTGGACCTGGTGGACCAGCGCGACGCCATCGAGACGACGATCGAGCGCCTGGTGCGGGAGGAGGCGGCGAAGGCCGGGCTGGAGGTCAACCAGCTCCGTTTCGGCGAAAGCGTCATCCCGCCGGAACTGCTGGTCGCCCGCCGTCGCGAGCAGCTCGCGCAGCAGCTCCGCCAGGCCTACCAGCAGGAGACGATCGCGCAGGAGGAACGGGTGAAGACCGAGCAGGCCCGCGCCACCGCCGACCAGCAGCGGGAACTGGTGCGCGCGCAGATCGCCGTGCAGGTCTCGGAACGCACGATGGTGGAACGGCAGAACCTCGGCGAGGCGGAGCGGCGCTACCTGGAATCGCTGGCGCGCGGCCAGGAAGCGCAGGCAAACGTGCTCGGTCCGTCCAACGCGCTGCTGCTGCAGGCATTGCAGCAGGTGCTGGCGACGCTGCGGGAGAAGCCGGAACTGATCTCGCTGGCGCCGCGGCTGGTGCCGCAGACGCTGGTGACGGGCGGGGGGACGGGGCTGGAAGGGATCGCGGCGATGCTGCGTGGGCCGCAGCCGGCGGACGTGCCGACGACGCGGCCGCCGCCCTTGCCGGCGCGGTGAAAGGTCGGGGGGAAGGGAACTTCCCCCCGAACCCCCCAACCTTCTTTGGGATCCTTGCGCATCGCCATCGGCGATGCGCCCCGACAAGGAAGGGAGGGGGATCGGGGGAGGTTCTCCTCCCCCGACCTCATGCCAACGGCCGCTCTTCGCGACCGCTGGCATCGGCCGTTTCGTGCCCTCAGGCGCCGGGCGCAAACCTCCGGTTTGCTTGGCTTCGCCGGACCACCCGCGGCCCGAATCCGCCTTGTCCGGCGCCTGGCCGCCCACCAGCGCACATGCAATGCGGCCGGTGCGGGCACCGACCGCATCACTTCGCCCGCTTCAGCCCGTCCTCGACCATCTCGGCGAGCGTCCTGATCACCTTCACCCGCGCGTGCAGCTTGTTGTCGGCCTCGACGAGCGTCCACGGCGCCATGCCGGTGGAGGTGCGTTCCACCATCTCGCAGACCGCGGCTTCGTAGGCGTCCCACTTCTCGCGGTTGCGCCAGTCCTCCTCGGTGATCTTGTGGCGCTTGAAGGCGGTCGCCTCGCGGTCCTTGAAGCGGCGGTGCTGCTCGTCCTTGCTGATCGCCAGCCAGAACTTCGCCACCACGGCGCCGTTGGTGACGAGCTGCTCCTCGAAATCGTTGATCTCGGCATAGGCGCGGCGCCAGTCGGGTTCCGCCGCGAAGCCTTCCACGCGCTCCACCAGTACGCGGCCGTACCAGGACCGGTCGAAGATCGTCAGCCTTCCGGGCCGCGGCACGTGGCGCCAGAAGCGCCAGAGGTACGGCTGGGCGCGTTCCTCCTCGGTCGGCGCGGCGACGGGCACGATGCGGTAGGCGCGCGGATCGAGCGCGGCGCCGAGCCGCCGCACCGCGCCGCCCTTGCCGGCCGCGTCGTTGCCCTCGAACACCGCGATGACGCTGATGCTGCCATAGCGCTTGTGCCGCGTCGCGCGGGCCAGACGGCCCTGCGCTTCGGCGAGCTCCTTGTCGTAGTCGTCGCGCGACATCTCCTGCTTCAGCGTCAGGGCTCGGATGATGTTGACCTGCTCCGGCGCCGCCGGCGGCGCGGGCGTTGCCTTCACCGCCGCCGGCGCCGGCGCATCGAGCCGCGCACGCAGCGCGCCCAGCAAGTGTCGCCCGACGAAGAGCGCGCGGAAGCGCTCATTCGCCGCCGGCACCACCGTCCAGGGCGCCTCGCCGGTCGAGGTCTCGCGCAGGTAGGGCTCGCAGACCTCGATGAAGTCGTCGTAGTGCTCGAACAGCGTGCGGTCGTAGCGCGTGACCTTCCAGGAGGTCTCCTTGTCCTTCTCCAGCGACTTGATGCGCTTCTTCTGCTGGGCCTTGGACAAATGGAACCAGTATTTCAGCAGCAGCACGCCTTCCTGGGCGAGCATGCGCTCGAGGCGCATGATCTCCTCCATGCGCGTGGCGAAGCCGCCGGGACCGAGCTTGCCCAGCACGCGCTCGAGGATCGGCACCGTCTGCCAGGCGCCGAAGAAGATGCCGATACGCCCCTTGGGCGGCAGGGCGCGCCAGAAGCGCCACATGGGCGGATGAACGGCTTCTTCCTCGGTGGGCAGGCCGAAGCCGCTCACCTCGATGAAGCGGGGGTCCAGCCACTCGTTCAGCAGATGGACCGTCTCGCTCTTGCCCGCGCCCTCGACGCCGGCGATCAGGATCAGCACCGGGAAGCGGCGCTGCTGGCCGAGCTCCCGCTGCGCTGCCAGGAGGGCGCGGCGGAGCTCCGCCTCCTCCTTCCTGTAGTCTTCCTTGCTGACCTCGTGCTCGAGTTCGGCCGCTTCGAACATGGTGATCCCATCCGGCCGCGCGCCTCGCGCCGGGCGCTTCACGGCAGTGTCATGACGCATGACGATGCAGGAAGGCGGTAGAGCGCCGATCAGCCCGCCCGCGGATGCGCCTTCTTCCAGGTCGCCAGCAGCCCCGCGGCATCGACCGCCGTGTAGCGTTGCGTGGTGGACAGGCTGGCATGGCCCAGCAGTTCCTGGATGGCGCGCAGGTCGGCGCCGGCGCCGAGCAGATGGGTCGCGAAGGAATGCCGCAGCGCGTGCGGCGTCGCGTGCTCGGGCAGGCCGGCGAGGCGGCGGAATTCCCGCAGCGATCGCTGCGCCACGGCGGGATCGAGCCGCTTGCCGCGCGCGCCGATGAAGAGCGGTTCCCCCGGCCCGCCCGGCCCGCGATGCTTCAGGTACGCGGCGACCGCGGCGCGCACCGCCGGCAGCACCGGCACCAGCCGTTCCTTGCTGCCCTTGCCGATGACGCGCAGCGCGGCCTCGCTGCCCGGCAGCGGTGCATCGCCGAGGTTCAGCGCCAGCGCCTCCGCGATGCGCAGCCCGGCGCCATAGAGCAGGCTGAACAGCGCGACGTCGCGCGCCGCCTGCAGGGGCGCGCGCTCGTGGCGTTCGGGGTCGTAGACATCGCCCGCCTCGGTGGCGACGCTGCGCGCGGTCTCGGGCGTCAGCGCGCGGGGGATGGGCGGTTTCGGCCGCGGGCCGCGCAGCGCGCCGACCGGCAGTGCCGCCATGCCGTGCCGCCGCGTCAGGTAGCGCAGGAAGCCGCGGATGGCGGCAAGCCGACGCGCGCGCGTCGCGTTGGAATCGCCCGCCGCGGCGCGTTCCGCCAGGAAGCCGCGCAGATCCGCCGGGCGCAGCGCGCCGAGCGCCACGAGATCCGGCTCCCCGCCCAGGTGGCGCGTCAGGAAGCCGAGGAACGCCGCGGCGTCGTGGCCGTAGGCTTCCAGCGTGTTGGGGCTCGCCCGCCGCTCCTGCGCCAGCCAGGCGAGCCAGGCGGCGCGCGCCTGATCGCCGGTCATCTCAGCGCGACAGCGCGGCCGCCACGGCGCGGCCGAGGAAGGAGAGGATCGCCACCGTCTGCCGGGCGGGCAGGGCGGCCGGTTCCCGCGCGCCGAGCGCGATCAGCGCCGGCGGGCCGACCGACAGGGGCACGCGGGCGAGCGCGTCGCGCATCACCAGGCCGGCGGCCTCGGCATGGAGCAGAACCGTTTCGGTCGGGTGGGACCGCACCACCGCGTCGCGGCCGCGCCCGATCAGCCGGACGACGGCGCCCGGTGGCAGCGGCAGGATGCCGGCCGGCAGGGCCGGCAACAACATCCCGGAAGGCTCGGCGGCCAGGGTGCAGGTCTCGACGCCAAGCAGCGCAGGGATCTCCTGCGTCACCGCCTCCAGCACGTCCTGGGCGCGCATCAGCGCCAGCACGGCGAGGCGGATGCGCACGGTCAGGCCCGCGCCGGCGCGGCCGGCCTCGATCGCGGCGAACATCTCGGTCTCGAGCGCCCGGGTGCGGCTGCGCTCGGCCTCGAGCATCGCGGCCATGTGGTCGGCCAGCCGTTCGCCATGTACGCGTCGCGGCGGCAGCAGCGCCCGGTAGAGGTCCGGGCGCTCCGCCAGGAAGCCCGGATGGGCGCGCAGGAAGGCTTCGACCTCCTCCGCCTGGAGGTCCGTCAGGACGCCCTTGGCGGGGAGGCTTTCGCTCACAGGATGGATTGCCCCGTCTTCTGCCAGTCGGCCAGGAAGGCCTCCAGGCCGCGGTCGGTGAGCGGGTGCTTCAGCAGCATCCGGATCACGTTCGGCGGAAGGGTTGCGACATGGGCGCCCATCTTCGCCGCCTCGATCAGGTGGATCGGGTGGCGGACGGAGGCGACCAGCACCTCGGTCTTCAGGGCGGGGTAGTTGCGGTAGATCTGGACGATGTCCGCGATCAGCCGCATGCCGTCGGTCGAGATGTCGTCGAGCCGGCCCACGAAGGGGGAGATGAAGGTGGCGCCCGCCTTGGCGGCCAGCAGCGCCTGCGCGGGGCTGAAGCAGAGGGTGACGTTGACCATCGCGCCTTCGCCCGCCAGGGTCCGGCAGGCGACCAGGCCGGCCTCGGTCAGCGGCACCTTCACGGCGACATTGGGCGCGATGGCGCGCAGCACCTTGCCCTCGGCGATCATGCCGGCGGCGTCCGTGGCGGTGACCTCCGCGCTGACCGGGCCGGGGGTGATGGCACAGATCTCCGCGATCACCTCCTTGAAGTCGCGGCCGGATTTCGCGACCAGGGAGGGGTTGGTGGTGACGCCGTCCACGAGGCCGGCCGCTGCGAGCGACCGGATGTCTGCAACCTCTGCGGTGTCGACGAAAAACTTCATGATGCGGAACCTTCCAGCAACAATCTGTACGCAGATGCGTCTGCGAACACTGATCCAGATCACGCTATAGACGATGGTGGAGGGGAAAAGAACGCGCAGTGATGTGGCAGCAACGCCTGTTTCGCCACTGCCACGACTTCGCGTGCTGCTGCCGCTTCCTCTGGCAGATGCCTATGATTACCGCGTCCCGCCGGGGCTCGCGGTGAGGCCGGGGAATTTCGTCGCGGTGCCGCTGGGCGGGCGGGAGGTGCTGGGCGTCGCCTGGGACGGGGAACCCGACCCGGCACTGCCCGAGAAGCGGTTGCGCAACATCCTCTCCGTGCTCGACGCGCCGCCGATGACGGCGACGCTGCGCCGCTTCGTGGACTGGGTGGCCGACTATACGCTGAGCCCGCCCGGCGCGGTGCTGCGCATGGCGATGAGCGCGCCCTCCGCGCTCGAGCCCCCGGCGCCGCAGGCCGGCTGGCGCCGCGCCGCCGCGCTGCCCGGGGGGGCGCGCATCACGCCGACACGCCGGCGCGTGCTGGAGGTGCTGGCCGACGGCGCCGCCCGTGCCGGCGGGGAACTTGCGGAGGCGGCCGGCGTCGCCCCCGCCGTGCTGCGCGGCATGGCCGATGCCGGGCTGATCGAGCCCGTCCTGCTGCCCCGCCGCCCGCGCTTCGTGCCGCCGGACCCCGACCGGCCCGGCCCCGAGCTGCGCCCGGAACAACATCAGGCCGCCGAAGCCCTGAAGGCCACCGTGGCCCGCCGTGCCTTCGCCACCACCCTGCTGACCGGCGTGACCGGCTCCGGCAAGACCGAGGTCTATTTCGAGGCCATCGCCGAATGCCTGCGCCAGGGCCGCCAGGCGCTGGTGCTGCTGCCGGAGATCGCGCTGTCCGCGCAATGGCTCGACCGTTTCCGCGCGCGCTTCGGCGCCGCGCCGGCGCTGTGGCATTCGGAGCTGACCTCCCGCACCCGGCGGGAGACATGGCGCGCCGTGGCGGAAGGGGAGGCGCCGGTGCTGGTCGGGGCACGTTCCGCGCTGTTCCTGCCCTATCCGGATCTCGGCCTCATCGTGGTGGACGAGGAGCACGAGACCGCCTTCAAGCAGGAGGAAGGCGTCGTCTACCACGCGCGCGACATGGCCGTGGTGCGCGCGCGCCTGTCGGCCGCCGCCTGCGTGCTCGTCAGTGCCACGCCCTCGCTGGAAAGCGCCAACAATGCGCAGACCGGCCGCTATGCCGCCCTGCACCTGCCCGCGCGGCACGGGGGGGCGGAAATGCCGGTGGTGGAGGCGGTCGATCTGCGCCGCACGCCACCGGAGCGCGGGCGCTTCCTCTCCCCGCCGCTGGTCGCGGCGGTGACGGAGACGCTGGCACGCGGGGAACAGGCGATGCTGTTCCTGAACCGCCGCGGCTATGCGCCGATGACGCTCTGCCGCGCTTGCGGGCACCGGCTGCGCTGCCCCAATTGCACCGCCTGGCTGGTCGAGCACCGCGCCGCCCGCCGCCTGCAATGCCACCATTGCGGCCATGTGGAGCCGATCCCGGAGGCCTGCCCGAATTGCGGCGCCGCCCATTCCACCGTGCCGATCGGGCCGGGCGTGGAGCGCGTGCTGGAGGAGGCGACGGCGCTGTGGCCCGAGGCGCGGCTGCTGGTCATGGCATCCGACACGATCCCCGGCCCGGCCGCGGCCGCGGCGGCGGCGCAGGCGATCCAGGACCGGCAGGTGGACCTCATCATCGGCACGCAGATCGTCGCCAAGGGCTGGCATTTCCCGCATCTGACGCTGGTCGGCGTGGTGGATGCGGATCTCGGCCTGGCCGGCGGCGATCTGCGCGCCTCCGAACGCACCGTCCAGTTGCTGCACCAGGTCGCCGGCCGCGCGGGGCGGGAGGAGCGCCCCGGCCGGGTGCTGCTGCAGAGCTTCGTGCCGGAGCATCCGGTGATGCAGGCGCTGGTGTCGAACGACCTCGATGCCTTCATGGCCGCGGAGGCGGATGGCCGCCGGCCCGGCCATTGGCCGCCCTTCGGGCGGCTCGCCGCGCTGATCGTCAGTTCCGAGGACGAGCGGGCGGCCGACCGGGCCGCACGGGACCTCGGCCTGGCGGCGCCGGGCGGGGAGGGGGTGGAGGTGCTCGGCCCCGCCCCGGCGCCGCTCGCCATCCTGCGCGGGCGGCATCGCCGGCGGCTGCTGCTGAAGACGCGGCGCGACATCGCGGTGCAGCCGCTGCTGGAGGCCTGGCTCGCGAAGGTCCAGGTCCCGAACAATGTCCGCGTCCAGGTGGACGTGGACCCGGTGGGCTTCCTGTAGCCGCCACCGGCACCGCACCACCCGGAACGCCCCGCTCAGGGGCGCCGCCCGGCCGGCTGAAGCGGTTTCCGCTCGCTCCGGCCCATGGCGGCCGCTCGAGCCTCGTGCTTTCGCGAGCATCTTCACCCGTCCAGGCGAGGCCACCTGATCGGGATCCGCTCTACCGCGCGGGGCGCACCCCCATGGCGATGGTCCGCTCGTCCATCCGCGGGTCGTGCGTGAAGCCCCGGCGCGCCGCCCAGGTGTTCACGTACTGGATGAGCTGGATATAGGGCTCCTCCTCCGCATAGCGGGCGACGGCCTGGTGCCACATCGCCTCGCGCCGCTCGTCGTCGAGCGTGGCGGAGGCGCGCATCAGCAGGTCGTCGAAGGCCGCATCCGAGAAGCGGGCATTGTTGTTGGCCCCGGTCAGCCGTGCGCGGTCGCGCGTCGCCACGACATTGGCGAGGAAGTTGGACGCCTCGCCGGTGCTGCTGCCCCAGGCGGCGAGCTGGATCGGGTATTCGAACCGCATCCGGCGCGGCACGAAGCCGGTCCACGGGTAGGTCTGCACCTGCGTACGCACGCCGATGCGCGTCCACATCTGCGCCACCGCCTGCGCGATGCGCGAATCGTTCGGCCAGCGGTCATTGGGCGCGGTGATGGTCACGCGGAAGCCGTCCGGATAGCCCGCCTCGGCGAGCAGGCGCTTCGCCCCGTCAGGGTCGAACCCACGCGGACGGACGCCGGGCGCGTAGCCGAAGGCGCCTTCCGGCAGCCATTGCGCGGTCGCGGTGCCGGCGCCCTCCATCACCTGTTCCGCGAGCGCCTGGCGGTTGATCGCCATGGAGAGGGCCCGGCGCACGCGCAGGTCGCGGAAGGGGTTCGCCGGCAGAGGCGCGCCCGAATTGTCCGTCACCTGCGGGTCGCCGCCGGCCCGCCCGTAATCAGGCACGATGTAGACCGTGCGCAGGCTGGGAATGGAGGTGACGATCACGCGCGAATCCTGCCGCAGCCGCGCCAGGTCGGAGGTCGGGATCTGCTCGATCAGGTCCACGTCGCCGGCGAGCAGCGCCGCCGTGCGGCCGCCGTCGTTGTTGAGGATGCGGTAGTTCACCCGCGCCCAGGGCTCGGCGCCGCGGAACCAGGCCTGGTTGCGCTCCATCTCCACCCGGTCGCCGAGACGATACGAGGCGTAGCGATAGGGGCCGGTGCCGATCGCGGCCTTGCCGCTGTTGTAGTCCTCGGTGCTCGCGCCCTCCCCCGCATGGCGGGAGATGATCGAGACGGAGGCGAGGTCGAGCGGCATCAGCGGATGCGGCCGCTTGGTGTGGATGCGGATGGTGTGGGGGTCCACCACCTCGATCCGCTCGATGGCGCGCAGGAAGCCCTGGAAGCCGCCCGGACTGTTGGGCACGTTCGGCACGCGGGAGAAGGTGAAGACCACGTCGTCGGCGGTGAACGGCCGGCCGTCGTGCCAGGTGACGCCCCGACGCAGCTTGAATTCCCACACAGTGTCGGAAACCACGCGCCAGGATTCCGCCAGCGAGGGATGCGGACGGGCGCGCCCGTCGCGTTCCACCAGCCGGTCGAAGATGTGCATGGTCAGCGCGTTGTTCGGCCCGAGGTTGTGATAGTGCGGGTCGATCGAGGTGACCGGGGCGGCGGAGCCGAGGGTCAGCGTCTGTGCGATCGCCGCGGGTGCGGCAAATGCGAGCGCCCCCGCGAGCAGGGCGTGCATGGTCCTGGACATTCCGGCCTCCCGTCATGGCGTTGCCGGAAGGCTAGCGCCACGGTGCCCGGGAGAGCCATCATTTCGACATGCAAAGCGCCGCGGCCCCGACGAAGGGGCCGCGGCGCCTCGAAGGCGCGTCGGGCGCGGGCGGTTCAGCCCTGGCGCTCGACCATCAGCTTCTTGATCTCGCCGATCGCCTGCGCCGGGTTCAGCCCCTTCGGGCAGGTCCGGGTGCAGTTCATGATGGTGTGGCAGCGATACAGCTTGAACGGATCTTCCAGCGCATCGAGCCGCTCGCCCGCGGCCTCGTCGCGGCTGTCCGCGATCCAGCGATAGGCCTGCAGCAGCACCGCCGGGCCGAGGTAGCGGTCGCCGTTCCACCAGTAGGAGGGGCAGGCGGTCGAGCAGCAGAAGCACAGGATGCATTCCCAGAGGCCGTCGAGCTTCGCCCGTTCCTCCTTGGACTGCAGGCGCTCGCCATCGGGCGGCGGCGGCGTCTCGGCCTTCAGCCAGGGCTCGACCGAGCGGAGCTGCGCATAGATCTGGCTGAGATCCGGCACCAGATCCTTCACCACCGGCATGTGCGGCAGCGGGGAGATGCGGACGTCGCCCTTCACGTCCTCGATCGGCTTGAGGCAGGCGAGGGTATTCAGCCCGTCTATGTTCATCGAGCAGGAGCCGCAGATGCCTTCGCGGCACGACCGCCGGAAGGTCAGGGTGCTGTCCACCTCGTTCTTGATCTTGATCAGCGCGTCCAGGACCATCGGGCCGCACTGGTCGAGGTCGATCTCATAGGTGTCGGTGCGCGGGTTGGCGCCGGCATCCGGGTCCCATCGGTAGATCTTGAAGGACCTGACGTTCTTGGCACCGGCCGGTGCGCGGTAGGTCTTGCCCTCGCCGACCGTGGAGTTCTTCGGAAGCGTGAAAGTGGCCATCGGTCGGGATCCTCAGTACACGCGCGGCTTCGGCGGGAAGACCTGCACCTCGTTGGTGAGGGTGCGCATCTTCACGTCGCGGTAGTCGAGGCTCACGCGGTAGTTCTCGTCCACGCGCGCCAGGGTGTGCTTCATCCAGTTGACGTCGTCGCGCTCCGGGAAGTCCTCATGCGCATGGGCGCCACGGGATTCCTTGCGCGCATCGGCGCCGGTGATGGTGGTCAGCGCATTGCCGAGCAGGTTGTCGAGTTCCAGCGCCTCCATCAGGTCGCTGTTCCAGACCAGGGAGCGGTCGGCGATCCTGATGTCGCTGTAGCCGGCGGCGACCTTGTTCATCTTCTCCACGCCTTCCTTCAGCAGGTCGGCGGTGCGGAAGACGGCGGCATGCGTCTGCATCGTGCGCTGCATGTTCAGGCGCAGCTCGGAGACCGAGGTCGAGCCCTTCGCATTGCGCACGCGATCGAAGCGGTCGAGCGACGCCTCGCCGGCCTTGGGCGGCAGCGGCGCCTGGCTCGCGCCCGGCTTGATCGTCTCGGCGGCGCGGTGCGCGGCGGCGCGGCCGAACACCACGAGGTCGAGCAGCGAGTTGGTACCGAGGCGGTTCGCGCCATGCACCGAGACGCAGGCCGCCTCGCCGACGGCCATCAGGCCGGGGACCACCTTGTCCTGGTCGGTGCCGGTCGCGGCCAGCACTTCGCAATGGATGTTCGTGGGAATGCCGCCCATGTTGTAATGGACGGTCGGGAGCATCGGGATCGGCTCCTTCGTCACGTCCACGCCGGCGAAGATCTTCGCCGTCTCGGAAATGCCGGGCAGCCGTTCGTGCAGGATGTCCGCACCCAGGTGTTCGAGGTGCAGGTGGATGTGGTCCTTGAGCGGACCGACGCCGCGCCCCTCGCGGATCTCCATCGACATGGCGCGGGAGACGACGTCGCGGGAGGCGAGATCCTTCGCCGTCGGCGCGTAGCGCTCCATGAAGCGCTCGCCCTCGGAGTTGGTGAGATATCCGCCCTCGCCGCGGGCGCCTTCGGTGACGAGGCAGCCCGAGCCGTAGATGCCGGTCGGGTGGAACTGCACGAACTCGTTGTCCTGCAGCGGCAGGCCGGCGCGCAGCACCATGCCGCCACCGTCGCCCGTGCAGGTGTGCGCCGAGGTGCAGGAGAAGTACGCGCGGCCGTAGCCGCCGGTGGCGAGCACGGTCGTCTGCGCGCGGAAGCGATGGATCGAGCCGTCCTCGAGGCACCAGGCGGTGACGCCGCGGCAGGCGCCCTCATCGTCCATGATGAGGTCGAGGGCGAAGTACTCGACGAAGAACTCGCAATTGTGCTTGAGCGACTGCTGGTAGAGCGTGTGCAGGATCGCGTGGCCCGTGCGGTCGGCCGCGGCGCAGGCCCGCATCGCGGGTTCCTTGCCGTAGTGCTTCATGTGGCCGCCGAAGGGGCGCTGGTAGATCTTGCCGTCCTCGGTGCGGGAGAACGGCACGCCGTAGTGTTCGAGCTCGATGATCGCGGGGATCGCCTCGCGGCACATGTATTCGATGGCGTCCTGGTCGCCGAGCCAGTCCGAGCCTTTCACGGTGTCGTACATGTGCCAGCGCCAGTCGTCCTCGCCCATGTTGCCGAGCGCCGCGCCGACGCCGCCCTGCGCGGCGACGGTGTGGCTGCGGGTGGGGAAGACCTTGGTGATGCAGGCGGTCTTGAGGCCGGCGGCACCCATGCCGAAGGTGGCGCGCAGCCCCGCGCCGCCCGCGCCCACGACGACGACGTCGTAGGTGTGGTCCACGATGCGGTAGGCGCCGTTGGAAGGCTTGCTGATCGCGTTCATCGCACCCGTCTCATCCGTTCCGCGGCGGGGCTTGTGCCCTCCGGCCCGCGTACTTTCCTCGAACCAACCCAGTCAGCATGCGCGCCGCGGCGCGCGTCAGACCGCAATCCGCAGCACCGCGAGCGTCGAGGCGAGCCACAGCAGCAGGCAGAGCCCCTTCACCGCGAGCAGCGCGCCGATGCGCGTCAGCTCGCCGCGCACATAATCCTCGATCACCTCCTGCAGGCCGTAGGCGGCGTGGTGGAAGGCGGCCGCGAGGAAGGCGAGCAGCAGCACGGCGTTGAACGGCCGGCCGATCCAGGCGGTCGCTTCCTGCCAGGTGCTGTCCGGCATGCGCGCGAGCGAGAAGACCAGCCAGATCGTCAGCGGCAGCAGCGCGATGGAGGTGACGCGCTGCATCCACCAGTGATGCGTGCCGCCCTTGGCGGACCCCAGGCCGCGCACGCGGCCGAGCGGGGAACGAAGGGTGCGGATCGAAGGCTCGGCCATGGTCGTCAGATCCAGGTGATCAGCATGATCAGCCAGGTCAGCGCCGTGAGCGCCGCGGTGCCGATCAGCACGGCCCGGCCGGTGAGGTAGGTCGTCGGCAGGTCGAAGCCGCGCCCCGAATCCCAGTAGAGGTGCCGGATGCCCGCCAGCGTGTGGTACCAGGCGGCGGCGGTCACCGCCATCAGCCCGAGCACGCCGAGGAAGGAGCCGAGCACCCACTGCACCGCGTTGAAGGCCGATTCGCCGGCGGCGGCCGCGCACAGCCACCAGACCAGGAAGACCAGGCCGATCGACCAGATCGTGCCGGTGATGCGGTGGGTGATGGAAAGCGCGCTCGTCATCTGCAGCATGTCGTAGGCTTGCAGATGCGGCGAGAGCGGACGGCGGACGAGCGTGCCGTCCGACCGGCGGCCGACCATCACGGCCTCCCGCGCGTCGGTGATCTTGGACATGGGTCCGAACTCCAGGTGGCCGCGTGCCCCGATCCCGAGCCGGAGCCGGCCTTTGCGGGGTCTTTGTATGGTGCGGCGCGGCGCAGCGTCAAATCGCGGAGGCATCGCGAACGATTCTCAACTACTCATCGCCGCACTCCCAGCGCACCGCGCCGCCGCCCGGCAGGACCGGCGTGATGGCTCGCGCCATACTCATGCCAGCCTTGCCGGGCCGCCGTGCCGTTGACGGGGAAGCGGCCGGCGCGCAGCGTTGTCGGGGTCTTCACAACGGATGCCTGAATGAGCGCCGATCCCAAGCCCGGCACCGCGCAGGATGCGCGGATCATCGCCCTGATCGGGACGGGGCATTTCCTGTCGCATTTCTACATGCTGTGCCTGCCGCCGCTCTTCCTGTTCTGGCGGGAGGAATTCGGTGCCTCCTTCGCCGAACTCGGGTTGGCCGTCGCGCTGATGTCCGGCACCACCGCGCTGTTGCAGACGCCGGTCGGCTTCTGGGTGGACAGGCACGGGGCGCGACCCTTCCTGGTGGGCGGAACGCTGCTGATGGCGCTCGCGGTCTCCGCCATGGCGGCGGCGCCCGGCATCTGGGCGATCTGGGCGCTGGCGGTGCTCTCCGGCGTGGGCAATTCGGTGATCCACCCGGCGGATTATGCGATCCTCGCGGGGTCGATCGACAAGTCGCGCATGGGCCGCGCCTTCGCGCTGCACACCTTCACGGGCAACCTTGGCTTCGCGCTGGCGCCGCCGGTGATCGCGCTGCTTGCCGCGGCCATGGGCTGGCGGCCCGCGCTGCTGCTGGTCGGGCTGCTCGGCGTGCCGGTGGTCGCCGCCATCCTGGTGCAGAGCCGCATCCTGCGCGACCAGGCCAAGCCGAAGAAGACGGGCGACGAGCCCACGGGGCGCGAGATCCTGCTCTCCCGCCCCATCCTGATGTTCTTCGCCTTCTTCCTGCTCTCCTCCATGGCGGGCTCGGGCATCCAGGCCTTCGTCATCACGGTGCTCGGCAAGCTGTGGGGCACGCCGGTCGCGGTCGCCTCGACGGTGCTGACCGGTTACATGGTGGGTGCCACCGGCGGCACGCTGGTCGGCGGCTGGATCGCCGACGGCACGAAGAAGAGCCTCATCGGCTTCGTCGTCGTGCTCACGCTGTTCGCCATGGCGATGATCCTCGCGCTCGGCCTGCTGCCCTTGCCGGAACTGGTGCTGCCGCTGGTCGGGCTGCTCGGCGGGCTGGCCATGGGCGCCTCCCGCACGCCGCGCGACGTGATGCTGAAGGATGCCTCCCCGCCGGGGCAGATCGGCAAGGTGTTCGGCTTCGTCTCCTCCGGCCTGCCATTGGGCGGGGCGATCACGCCGGTGCCGCTCGGCTTCCTGATCGACATGGGATACCCGCAGCTCGTGCTGCCGGTGGTCGCGGGCCTGCTGGGGCTCTCGCTGCTCTGCGCCGGATCCGCCCAGGCGGAGGCACGCAGCCGTCGGGCCGCGCCGGCGCCGGCGGAGTGATGCCGGCCGCCTCGGGAGGGCGCTGCCTTCCGGAACCCTCCCGCCAAGGGCTCAGGGCCCCTCGAACCCTCGACATGGTCGGGGTGCGGCGGGGGCTCGACAGCCCCGGCAACGATCACGGACGCACCATTCCCGTCGCGCGCCCCGCCCATGTCATGGGGGGCCGGGGGCCTTTTGGCCCCCGGGCGGGGATTCGGGGGCGGCGCCCTCGTCGGCCCACCGCATGATCGTCTTCGACGACCTCCTCGCCGCGCTGACCTGGGCCGCCGTCGCCGTGCTGGCAGTCGCCGGCGCCCTCAGCGCCTCCCGCAAGCAGCTCGACCCGGTCGGCTTCATGCTGGTGGCCTGCCTCTGCGCCTTCGGCGGCGGCACGGTGCGGGACGTCATCCTGAACCAGCCGGTCTTCTGGCTGGCGGTGCCGGGCATGGTCGCACTCGCCGCCGGTCTTGCCCTCGTGGTGTTCTTCACCGCGCATCTGCTGGAACGCCGTTTCGTCGTGCTGCTCTGGGCCGATGCGGTCGGCCTCGGCCTCTTCGCCGTGCTGGGGGCGGAAGCCGCGCTGCGGACCGGCGCCACGCTCTGGGTCGCGGTGCTGATGGGCACCATCACCGCGACCGCCGGCGGCATGCTGCGCGACATCGTCTGCGCCGAGATCCCGCTGATCCTGCGGCGGGAGATCTACGCCACCGCCGCCGCCCTCGGCGCCCTCGTCTGCGTCCTGCTGCAGGACGCCGGCGTGGCGCGGGAGGTCGCGGTGAGTCTCGGCGGGCTGCTCGCCTTCGGCGCGCGCGCCGTGGCGATCGTCACCGGCTGGTCGCTGCCGGCCTATCGCGCCCGGCCGGGCCGCAACTACCCGGACAGCCGGTGAGCCAACCCGTCCTCGCCATCCTGCTGACGCTGGCGGCGGGCGCGCTCTACACGCTCGGCTATGCGCTGGCGAAGGTGCTTTCCGCCACGCTCGATCCGGTGCAGATCACCTTCCTGCGTTCCGTGCTGGTGCTGGCGGCCGCCGCGTTGTGGCTGCCGCGCGCCGCCGACCCGGCCGGGGCCGTCCGCCGGCTGATCGTGCCGGCACGCGCAAGGGACCAGCGCCTGGCGGGCGTGGCGCTGATCGTCTCCACCACCATCGCCGTGCTCGGCTATGCGCTGGTGCCGGTGACCGAAGCCTCGGCCCTCGGCTTCACCGCCCCGATCATCCTGGTCGCGCTCGGTGCCGTGGTGCTGCGGGAGAAGGTGAGCAGCCGCCGCTGGGTGGCCGTCGTGCTCGGCTTCGGCGGCATGCTGCTGGTGGTGCGGCCGGACGGCGAGCTCTTCACCTGGACCGCCGCCGTGCCTGTCCTGGCGGCACTGATCTACGCGCTCTACCAGGTGCTGACGCGCCGCATCCGGGACGTCGCCAGCGAATGGGACGCGACGCTGCAGGGCGCGCTGGTCGGCGTGACGATGCTCGGCCCGGCGATGCCCTTCCTGTGGCGGGCGCCGGACCTGGCGGCGCTGGCGCTGGTCGCGCTCTACACCGCGGTGCAGACGGCGGCGCTGCTGTGCCTCGCCGGGGCGGTGCGGCGGGCGGAGGTCTCGGGCCTCGCGCCCTGGCACTATTCGCGGATCGTCTTCGCGCTGGGGCTGGATGCGCTGCTGTTCGCGCGGTTCCCGGATGCATGGGCGCTGGCGGGATGTGCGCTGATCGCCGCGGCGGGGCTGGTGCTGGCTTGGCCGAAGGGGAAAAGGCCGGGGGAGTGAACTCCCCCGGTCCCCCTCCTTTTTTTGTCCTTTGGGAGCTGACTTCCGATGTCAGTTCCCAGAAGCCAGAAAAGGGAGGGGGTCTGGGGGAGGTTCACCCTCCCCCAACCTTCAGGCTTCCGTTCCGATGCACTTCCTCCGCGATCTGCACCGCGTTCAGCGCCGCCCCCTTGCGCAGGTTGTCCGCCACGCACCAGAAGGCGAGCCCGTTCGGCACCGTCGGGTCGCGCCGCAGCCGCGATACGAACACAGCATCCTCGCCGGCGATCTCGAGCGGCGTCGCGTAGCCGCCATCGTCACGGCTGTCGAGCAGCGTGATGCCCGGCGCGTCGCGCAGCGCCTCGCGCGCCTGGCGCTCGGTGATCGGATTCTCGAACTCCACATGCACGGCCTCGCCATGGCCGATCATCACCGGCACGCGCACGCAGGTCGCCATCACCTGGATGTCGGGGTCGAGGATCTTCCGTGTCTCCACCGCCATCTTCCATTCCTCCTTCGTCGCGCCATCGTCCATGAAGCGGTCGATATGCGGGATGACGTTGAAGGCGATCGGCTTGGTGAACTGCTCCGCGAGCGGCGGGTCGTTGACGAAGACGCCGCGGGTCTGGGACCACAGCTCGTCCATCGCCTCCTTCCCCGCGCCGGAGACCGACTGGTAGGTCGCGACCACCACGCGCTTCACGCGTGAGATGTCGTGCAGCGGCTTGAGCGCCACCACCATCTGGATGGTCGAGCAGTTGGGGTTGGCGATGATCCCCTTCTTCGGCCGCCTGGCGATGGAATGCGGGTTCACCTCCGGCACCACCAGCGGCACGCCGGGTTCCATGCGGAATTGGGAGGTATTGTCGATCACGAGGCATCCCGCGGCCGCCGCACGCGGCGCATGCACGGCGGAGACCGCCGCGCCGGGCGAGAACAGCCCGATATCCATGCCGGTGAAATCGAAGCGCTCGAGGTCCCGCACCTTGAGCACCGTCTTCTCGCCGAAGGAGACCTCGGCGCCCGCGGAACGGCCGGAGGCCAGGGCGACCACCTCGCTCACCGGGAAGTTCCGCTCGGCGAGCGTCTTCAGCATCTCCCGCCCCACCGCGCCGGTGGCGCCGACGACCGCGACCCGGTAGCCCATGCGCTAGCTCCTGACCTTTCGCGCGGCCGCAGTGCCGCGCGAAGGGGGGTCTAGAGCAGATCGCGCATGGCTGGAAATCGGCCGCATGCGCGCAGATGCCGGCCGGGACATGGCTGGAGCGGTTCCCACCCGGGTGGAAACCGCTCCAGGACATGCCGGTGAGGGGTGGGAAGGCCCCGCGTCAGGCGACCCGTACCGCGCGAAGGAAGCCGTCGGCCCGCGCCCGCAGTGTCTCGGCATCGCCGGACAGCGCGCCGGAAGCCTGCAGCACGGCCCCGGCCGATTCCCCGGTGGAATCCGCCGCGGCGCGGATGCCCTCGATCTTGCGCGCGACCGTGTCGGTGGCCTGCGCCACCTGCGCGGCGCTGCGCGCGATCTCCCGCGTGGTGGCGCCCTGCTCCTCGACCGCGGCGGCGATGGCGGTGGCGATGTCGCTGGTGCGGTCCACGGTGGTGCCGATGGCGCGGATCGCCTCCACCGCCTGGGTGGTCGCGCCCTGCATCTCGGCGATCTGGCGGCCGATCTCCTCGGTCGCCTTGGCGGTCTGGCCGGCGAGGTTCTTCACCTCGCTCGCCACCACGGCGAAGCCCTTGCCGGCCTCGCCGGCACGCGCCGCCTCGATCGTGGCGTTGAGCGCGAGCAGGTTGGTCTGCCCGGCGATCTCGCCGATCAGCCGCACCACGTCGCCGATGCGCGATGCCGCCTCGGCCAGTCCGCGCACGGTGGAATCGGTCGCCTTGGCCTCGGCGACGGCGCGGCGGGCAACCTCGGCGGCCTCGGAGACGCGACGGGTGATCTCCTCGACCGAGGCCGCCATCTCCTCTGCCGCGGCGGCGACCGCCTGCACATCCGCATTGGCCTGCGCGCCGGCCTCGGAGACCGCGACCGCCTCGCGCCCGGCCTCGGCCGCCGCATCGGTCAGCGCGCGCGCCGAATGCTGGAGCTGCCCCGCTGCGGCCGCCACGGAATTGACCACGGCGCCGACCTCCTCCTCGAAGGTGTCGGCGAGCCGCGCCTGCTCGGTCACGCGCGACCAGGCCAGCATCGCGCCGCTGTAGGCACCGCCCGCATCGCGCAGCGCCGAGACGTTGAGGTCCAGCACCTCCGCCCCCATGCGCACGCGCGACTTGTGCGGCAGGCGGGTGGCGTCGGCGAGGATGGCGCGCGCCTCGGCGGGCCGGTCGTAGAAGATGTCGATGGCCTGCCCGACGATCTCCTCCGGCTTCACGCGCATGTCCTTTTCCATGCCACGCGCGAGATCCAGCGAGCAGGCATTGGCATAGGAAATGCGGAAGCCGTCATTCGGGTTGGCCACCACCACGCCGATCGGCAACTGCTCGATCATCTGGCTGCGGCTGAAGGCCTCCGCCACCTTGCCGCGCAGCCCTTCCAGCGCCTCGGCGATGCGGCCGATCTCGTCGCGGCGGCCGCGGTCCGGCACCTCGATGTCGCTGCGGCCCTCGGCGATCCCGCCGATCGCGCCGGCAAGGCGGCGCAGCGGCGTGCCGATCGCGCGCGTCATCACCCAGGCCGAGAGCAGCAGCACCAGAGCGATGCCGCCGGCCACGCCGAACACGATGCTCGACTGGTGCGAGAGCGCATTGGTCACCGCCGCCGCCGAGCCGCGGTCGAGCTCCCTGAGCCGTGCATTCGCCGCGGTCACTGCCGCGCCGAAGGCATCGCGCGCGGGTCGTCCCGTCTCCTCGGCGTAGCGGTGCAGTGCCGCTCCGGTGTCGATCGCGGCGATCGCACCCTCTCCGGCCTGGTCGGCCAGCCGGGCGATGCGTTCCAGCTCCTCCTTCACCCGGGCATGCGCCTGCGCGGCGGAGACGGCGCCGCGCACATGCACCCGTGCCTGCGCAAGGCTGCGCCGTGCGCGCTGCGCCTGCCGCGTATCCCCGGTGGCGAGGTAGCGCAGCGCCGAGGCCCGCATGTCGTTCACGCCCTGGTGGAAGGACACGAAGCGGTTGCGGACATCCTCCTGCGTCGGGCCGGTGAGGTCGAACTCGATGGTGGCGTTGGCGCCTTCGAAGGCCTGGTCGTATTCCATCGACCGCTGCAGGAAGACCTCGTCCCGCGCACGCAGGATGGCCAGGCGCTGCTGCGCCAGCTCGCTCACGGCCGCGCCGTAGGCCTCGGCACGCGTGCCGACCTCGGTCATCAGCCGCGCGGCCGATGCGTCGCCGACCTTGCCGGCGGCCTCGCCGGCGAGACGCGCCGCCGCCTCGACCGCGGCGAGCGCCGCTGCGCGGGAGGATTCCACCTCCTCGGCCGTGTTGGCGGCGCGCAGTGTCAATGCATGGACAGGCGCTTCCGCGGCCGAGGTGGAGGCGCTCGACAGCAGCGCGCCCGCTTCGGTGACGCGCTCCTGCTCGTGCAGACGTTCCTGCACCGTCGTGCCGGTGACATGGATCGCGCTGATGATACCGCCGAGCATCAGCAGGGCCACGAGGCCCGATGCACCTAGCTTGAGGCCGACTGGCAGGTTCAGGAACGCACGCATGGGACGGGACCCCCCCCGGGCTGGATGGACGGAGCCATCCTGCGGGTACCGCCTTAAGCTGCCGTGAAGCCCGGCATCGACCGCGCGCCCCAGGCGCGCCCCGCGAGCAGGAAGCCCGCCACCACCAGCAGCGTCGTGCCGCCATGCCAGGCCAGCACCATCAGCGCGGCGTCGAGGTGGTGGAAGATCGACAGCCCGACCGCGCTCAACGCCGCGCCGGCGAGCCCGCCCAGGGCGGCAACGGGCACCGGCCGGATCGGCCCCGCATGGCGCAGCATCCACACCAGCGAGAGCGCCAGCGGCACGCCCATCAGAACGATGAATCGGAAGCACCCCCAGGAGGCGCCGAACACCAGCGCCTGCGGCCCCATCCGCGCGATGTCCGCGAGGCAGCCCATGCCGAGGCTCGCCACCCAGGCCGCCGCCGCCGGCAGCGGCAGCAGCACCCAGCGCGCGGACCGGTCGGGCAGGGAGAGCTCGAAGGCGGCGATCGCCGCCAGCACGCCGGTCGCCAGGCAGAACAGGAGCTGCGCGACCTCGTGCGGCCGTTGGAGGCGCTCCATCAGGTCTTGGCGCGGGCCGAAGGCGGCGACGAAGACGGCGATCACGGCCAGCGCGAAGCCGATCCACGTGGCCGCGCGGCGCAGCGGATGCGGCAGGCGCCGCACGGGGCGGAGCCCGGCGGTGAGGCGGCCGATCAGCTCCTCGGTCTCCATCGTCACTCCTCCCCGCCCAGGCGCCGGCGCAGCGTCTTCAGCGCGCGGTGCGTCGCCACCTTCAGCGCGCCGATCGACAGGCCGGACCGCGCGGCCGCCTCGGCCAGCGGCAGATCCTCGAGCTTCGCGAGGCGCAGCGCGGTGCGCTGGCTCTCGGGCAGCTCCGCCACGGCATCGCGCAACTGGCGGCCGGCGATGCGGTCCTCCCCCGTCGTGCCGGGCGGGGCGGCGAGGGTCTCGGCATGGTCGTCGATCGGCGTCTCCCGCCCGGCGCCGCGACCGCGCCGGCGCAGGCGGTCCACGCAGCGGCGCTCGGCGATGGCGGCGATCCAGGGGCGGGCGGGGCGGGCGGGGTCGTAGGCGGCGAGCATGCGATGGATGGTGAGCAGCGTGTCCTGCACCGCGTCCTCGGCCTCGTGCCGGTCGGCGATACGGCGGCGGGCGATGGCGCGCAGCAAGGGCAGGCAGTCGCGCAGCAGCAGGTCGTAGGCGCGGGCGTCCCCCGCCTGCGCCGCCGCCATCCATGCTTCCCACCGGCCGTCCTGTGCTGCCGTCACGGCGCGCCCGTTCGATTGCGCGCGCATCCTAGGCCGGCATGGCTCGGCAGCGGAACCGAGCCGAATCCCCGTCGGCCACGCCGCCGCGCCCGCCCGCTCCACCCGCCACAGGAAGCCGGGCAAGGCGAGCATGCACAGGACGAAGACCGGCAGGATATCGTGGTAATTCGGCCTGTGGAGCAGCAGCGCCGTCCAGGGGGCATCCGCCAGCATCCGCCATTGCAGCCGGTCCACCTCCAAGAGCCCGTTTGGAAACGCCCCTCGCGGCGCGTTTCCGGGTCCGTCACCGGCTCGCACCCCCACCCGGTCACCCATTCGAGCATACTGACGTGGGTGGCCGGGTGGGGGTGCGGACCGGTGACGGACTTTCCAAACGGTCTCTAAGGCCAGGGGCAGGGCCATCCTGGCCCGGAGGATCAGCGCCCCGAACATGCAGAACAGCAGGCGGTGCGTCAGCCACGCCCGGCCGGCCCGCTGCCGCGGGTCCCGCCCGGCTGCCCCGACCTCGTTCCGATGCGCCTTGAGCGTGTGGACCGAGCCGGGCACGAAGCCCGAGAGGAAGAGGAACTGCCCCGAAGCTTTGGACAGCCGCCGGGCGGCGTGGATGCCCCAGGCGCCCAAGGCCGAGCCCACCGCATGGGCGCCGAAGACCGAGACCTGCAGCCAGCCGCGGACGATATCGAGCGGCGTGTCCCGCGCCGAGCGATAGAGGCGCGGGCGGTGCTCGGCCGGGATGTCGGGACGGGCCATCGGGGTCTCCGGCGCGGCCCTGAAGACCGCTCCTGCCGGGACTTCGCCGGGGCGTCGCGGCCGGTTACGAAGCGTTGCGACGGATGGGGCTTGCCGACTCGGCCCGCGGCGCGACATGCAGGGGGCCGTGCTGCACCTGATCAAGCTCTCCGTCGGGCCCAAGGACGTCGCCGCGCTGGCGGCGATCCAGCAGGAGCGCCTGCGCACCGACCCGCCGCTGCGCGCCTGGACCCGCATGTTCCCCAAGCGGATCGAGGAGGTCACCGACGGCGGCTCGATCTACTGGGTGGTCGCCGGCTTCGTCCGGGTGCGCCAGCGCATCCTCGAGATCCGCGAGGAGGAATGGGACGACGGCACCGCCTGCGCGGCGCTGGTGCTCGACCCGACGCTGGTGCCGGTGGAGGCGCGCCCGATGAAGCCCTTCCAGGGCTGGCGCTACCTCAAGCCGGAGGAAGCGCCGCCGGACGTCGCGCTGGAACGCCCTGCCGCCCGCGGGCTGGACAGGCTGCCGCCGAAGCTGCGGCGGGACCTGGCGGAGCTCTGCCTGATCTGATACCGGCGGCACGAGTTCTTGACTCGTGCCGAGGCCGCGACGGGCAACCGGTCGCGTTGCCTTGCGGCGTGACCGCGGATCCGGAATGCGGCCCGCCGGTGGTCCGGCGAAGCCAGGCAAACCGGAGGTTTGCGCCCGGCGTCTCAGGGCACGAAAGGGCGGATGCCAGCGGTCGCAAATGGCGGCCGTTGGTATGACGCGGCGACCTATTCGATCCGGCCCAGCCCGATCTGCCCCTGGGCGTTCACGATGCGGCCGCCGCTGCCCGACCGCCGGTGGATGATCTCCACCGCCTCGCCGAAGAAGTCGCTGCGGCGGGCCTCGAACCTGTCGCCCAGGGCATCCTGCCAGATGAGGGAATCGCCGCGCAGCGCCGCGCGGTGGCGGCTCCAGCCTGGCTGCAGCCCTTCGGAGAAACTGCGCGTCGTGCCATGGCCGGCCGCGAGCAGGATGTCCGCCGAGCCGGCCGCCGCATCCACGGCGAGGACGATCAGCAGATAGTCGCGCGCGGTCCGGTTCCAGCGCGGCGTGCCGCCCCAGGCACCGAGCAGGGGGTGGGCACCGCGGCCGGCCTCGGCCGGCAGGTCGGCCGGCAGGGGAATGCCCTGGCTCGCCGCCACCTGCCGGGCTGCCGCGAAACGCAGCGGCACGGCCGGGGCCGTCGGAGCGATGGTGGCCTCACGGCCGCGCGGGGCGGGCTGCGGCGTGGGTTGCGGCACGGGGGATGCCGGCGGCGCCAGGGCGACCGGCGGCGGGGCCGGCGCGGCGGGGGCGCGCCCGGGCCGCAGCACCACCTCGGTGATCAGGCTGCTGTTGTCCCAGGGCACCTGCTGGCCGCCCGTCGCCTCGACCACGGAGCGGCGCACCCGCGTCATCAACTGCCGGATCTCGATGCCCGGCGTCGCCATGTGCTGCACCAGCGCCGCGGTGAAAGGGCTGTTGCGCCCCGTGCCGTCCAGCGCCACCGCCCCCGGGCTGGTGGAGAATGCGATCAGTGTGCCGAGGTCCACCGTCTCGACCCGCGCGAGCCCCCGCCCGACCGAACGCGTGCCGGACAACCCGCGCATCTGCGCCGCCAGCGGGTTGTCGCGGCAGGCATCGAGGATCAGCACGCGCGCCCGCGCCGGCTGCATCGCCCGGGTCACGACCGGCAGGCCGATCAGCTCGAAATCCACGTCCCGTGCATGGGACAGCCGGGCATCCACGGGCAGGAGATAGTTCTCGCCGCCGACCTGGATGCCGTGCCCCGCGAAGTAGAAGACCGCGAGTTCCGCGCCTTCCGCCGCCACGCCGAAGCGGCGCAGCGCCGCTTCCATCCCGTCCTTGGCGGAATCCCGCACCAGCTCGGTCGAGAAGCCCGCGGCCCGCAGCGCGCCGGCGATCGCCGCCGCATCCGCCGCGGGGTTGGCGAGCCGCGGCACGGCGCGGTAGGCGCCGTTGCCCACCACCAGCGCCACGCGCTGCTGCGCGAGCGCCGGCAGTGCCGCCAGGAGCACCGCCAGCACCACAGCCGCCTTCAGCAGCAGGCTCGCCGCCGCGCCGGTCCGCCAGGCTGCGTTCCGCATCATGGCCTCCCGCTTCCGGGTATTCCGCCGCCCACCATACCGCATCACGGCAGCGGGAGGGGGCATGGCGGGAGGTGGAGCCCTTCGCACAATGGTTGCAGGAAGTTAAGGCGGTTGCCACCATGCCGTGAGGTGCCGGCTGCGAAGGTCTTTCCGTCACGGTGGCTTATTCCCGGCAGGCCACCGTTTCCGGTCCTTCCTCTGGAAGGGCTCTTGGGCCGGCTGGAGCGATCCGGCCGGCCCAATTTTATCTCCGGGCCGGCGCCGCCTCGGCTTCCAGCAGCGCCAGCAGCCCTTCCAGCAACTGGGTGGGGGAGGGCGGGCACCCCGGAATCAGCAGATCCACCGGCAGCACCGCGCCGACGCCGCCCTCAATGGCATAGGATCCCTTGAAGACGCCGCCATCGACGGCGCAGTCGCCGACCGCGACGATCCATTTCGGGTCCGGGGTGCAGTCCAGGGCGCGCTGCAGGGCCTCCGTCATGTTGCGGCAGGCGGGGCCGGTCACCAGTAGCACGTCGGCATGCCTGGGGGAGGCGACGAAGCGCAGGCCGAAGCGTTCGAGGTCATAGGCGACATTCTGCAGCGCGTTCACTTCCAGCTCGCAGCCGTTGCAGGATCCGCTGTCCACCTCGCGGATCGCCAGGCTGCGGCCGAGCCGCACGCGGGCGGCCGCGGCCAGGCGTTCCCCCAACGCGACGACCGTATGCTGCGGCACGGGCGGCGGTGCATCGGTCAGCGGCTTGCCGAGCAGGGCGCGGGCGAGGCGGGGCCACAGCATCAGTCGCATGTCTCCCCGATGCGCTCGGAGAAGACGAGCCGGTTGCCGAAGGGGTCCGTCACCTCCATGTCCCGCCATCCCCAGGGCCGCTCGTGGATGCCAGGCCGGGCATGGCGATAGGCCCTGCCGAGAAGTTCCGCGCGGAAGGCATCGAGTCCGCCCATGCGCAGCAGCAGCTTGGTCCCTGGCGTGCCGTCGCCGAAATGCTCGCTGAGGAAGAGCAGCAGCCCCCCGCGCGAGACCTGCGCGAAGACCGGCAGGTCCGGCTCGAAGCGATGCTCCCAGTCCCAGCTCATGCCGAGGAAGTCGACGTAGAACTCGCGCGCCTTCGCGAGATCGAAGATGCGCAGGATCGGGATCGTCTGGTCGAAGCGGATGGTCACAGGTCCACCCCGCTGTAGGAGCAGTTGAAGGATTTGTTGCACAGCGGGAAGTCGGCGACGATGTTGCCCTCGATCGCGGCTTCCAGCAGCGGCCATTGCAGCCAGGAAGGGTCGCGCAGGAAGACCGCGCGGATCAGCCCGCCCTCGTCCAGCCGCACCCAGGCGAGGCACTCCCCGCGGAAGCCCTCGATCATCGCGCTGCCTTCCCCGGCGCGGGAGGGCAGCGGGAGCAGCGTCTCGCCCTCCGGCAGTGTCATCAGCAGGCGCCGCACGAGCGAGATGGCGGTACCGATCTCCGCCACCCGCACCCGCACCCGCGCATCGACGTCGCCGCCCGTCTCCACCGCGAGCGCCGGAACCATGGCGTCGAAGGGCGCGTAGCCGGGCCCCCGCCGCGCATCGAAGCGCCGGCCCGACCCACGGCCGACGAAGCCGCCGGCGGCGAAGCGCGCCGCCAGCATAGGGTCGAGGAACCCGGTGCCGACCACCCGGTCCTGCAGGCTGGCGTGGCTCTCATAGATGCGCATCAGGGCGGGCGTCTCGCGCTCCACGGCGTCGAGGGCGGCGAGGATCGCCTCCGCCCCGCCCGGCGCGATGTCCGGCGCCACGCCGCCGGGCAGCACGCGGTCCATCATCAGCCGATGGCCGAAGGCGCCCTCGCAGGCGCGCAGCACGCCTTCGCGCAGCCAGCCGCAGCGGGCATGCGGGAAGGCGAAGGCGGCATCGTTGCAGACGAAGCCCCAGTCGTTGAGGTGATTGTGGATGCGCTCGAGCTCGCCCATCACCGCGCGCAGCGCCAGCGCCCGGGGCGGCACCTCGGCGCCGAGCGCGGCCTCCGCCGCGGCGGCGAAGGCCCAGCCATGCGCGACGGTGGAATCGCCGGACAGCCGCGCCGCGAAGGCCGCCGCGGCGCGCGGCGACTTGCCGAGCATCAGCCCGAGCGTGCCCTTGTGCTTGTAGCCGAGCCGCTCCTCCAGCCGGACCACCAGCTCGCCCTGGATGTGGAAGCGGAAATGACCGGGCTCGATGACGCCGGCATGGATCGGGCCGACCGGGATCTGATGCACGCCCTCGCCCTCGACGGGGAGGAATTCGGGCTGCGGCGGCTCGCCGCCCGTCACCGCGGGGCGGCCGGACATCGGGCCCTCCAGGCCCCAGCGCCCGTGGTCGAGCCAGGGGCGGAGATCGACCGCGCCCTCCGCCGTCAGCGCCCAGAGGTCGCGGATCATGCGCTCGAAGCGGATGGCACCGGGGCGGGCGGAGGAGAGGGCGGTGTAGCGGCCGGCCCCGGCCGGGGCGGAGGCGAGCAGCGCCGCGTTCGTCTCGTCATCCATGAACGCGGCATGCACCATGCCGGGCTCCGCCCATAGGCCGAGCAAGGCGAGCGAAGGCTCGGCCAGCAGCGCCGCCGGCAGTTCCGCCCAGGTCTCGGCAGTGAGGAGGAAGCGCTCGAAGGGCCGGGCGCCCTGCGGGGCACCGCCGCGGATGAGGGCGGTTGCGGTCATGGGGCGACAAAGGTCGGGGGGAAGGGAACTTCCCCCCGCACCCCCCAACCTTCTCTGGCACCTGGGGACTGACAGCCGAAGTCAGTTCCCAAGGGACAAGGAAGGGAGGGGGATCGGGGGAGGTTCTCCTCCCCCGACCTTCCTTTCATCACGGCGCTCATCCGATCACCCTCGCAGCCTCGGCCAGCAGCGCCGCCAGCGCCCCCGGCATGGCCAGCCCCAGCCCCGCCGCGACTGCCAGATGGAGCCAAAGCGGCGTCGCCGCCGCCGTCTCGCGCCAGCCATTCGGCGCGGTCGCCGCGTCCGGCGTCGGCGTTCCGAAGCACATTGCCTGCAGCACGGTGATCAGCGCCGCCAGCGCCGTGATCATGCCGAGGGCCAGCGGCACGGCGAGCCACGGCGCCTCCGCCGCCGCCGCCGAGAGCAGCCGGAATTCCGAGGCGAAGATCAGCGCCGGCGGCAGCCCGCCGATCGCCGCGATGGCGAGCGCCAGCCCCCAGCCCAGCGCCGGATGCGTCGCCACCAGCCCGCCGATGTCGGCGATCTTCTGGCTGCCCTTGGCCTGGGCGGCGCGGCCGACGCCGAAGAAGATCGCGCTCTTCACCAGAGAATGGCCGATCATGTGCAGCAGTCCCGCGAGGTTCGCCGCCGGCCCGCCGAGGCCGAAGGCGAAGGCCGCGAGGCCCATGTGCTCGATGCTGGACCAGGCGAAGAAGCGCCGCGCATCGCGCCGCCGCCACAGCGCCAGCGCCGCCAGCAGCACCGAGGCCAGGCCGAGCGCCAGCAGGAAGGGTCCCGGTGCGATCGCCTCCGGGTTCGCGCCGACGATCGACTTCGCCCGCAGCACCGCGAGCATCGCGGCGTTCAGCAACAGCCCCGACAGCACGGCGGAGATCGGCACGGGGCCCTCGGCATGGGCATCCGGCAGCCAGGAATGCAGCGGCACCAGCCCCGCCTTGGTGCCGTAGCCGAGCAGCAGGAAGGCGAAGGCGAGGTTCAGCGTGCCCGGGTCGCATTGCGCCGCGACGCCCATCAGCGCCGCCCAGGACAGCCCGGTTTCCTCGTGCAGCAGCGGCTGCGCGGCGAGATAGAGGACGATGGTGCCGAACAGCGCCAGGGCGATGCCGACGCCGCAGAGGATGAAGAACTTCCACGCCGCCTCGAAGGCCGCTGGCGTGCGGTGCACCGCGACCATCGACACGGTGGCGAGCGTCGCGATCTCCACCGCCACCCACATGACGCCGAGATTGTCCGCCAGCAGCGCCAGCGTCTGCGCCCCCATGAACACCTGGTAGGCGGTGTGATAGGCGCGGATGCGCCAGTGGTCGAAGCCTTCCTGGTCGAGCGTCGCGGCGGAGAAGACCGAGGTGGTCAGCCCGACGAAGGCCGAGACGAGGATGAAGGGCAGGTTGACCGCATCCGTGCGCGTCCAGCCATGCTCGGCGAAGGGCTGGGCGGCGAGAGCGAGCGCCAGCAGGAACGACCCGGCGCTGACCGCGGCATTCGCCAGCGTCGCATGGCGCAGGTTCGGGATCGCCGCCAGCACGACCGCACCGCCCCAGGCGAAGAAGACGATGGCCCATTGCAGCGGCATCAGCGCCGCTCTCCGCGGTGTTCTTCCAGGCTGCCGGTGTCGAGCGTGTCGAAGCGCTCCCGGATCTGGAAGGCGAAGACGCCGGCGACGACGGCGACCATCAGCACCAGCGCGGCGGTGGAGAGCTCCACCACCAGCGGCATGCCGGCGACGCCGATGGCGGCGAGGATCAGCCCGTTCTCGAGACTGAGCAGCCCGATCACCTGGCTGATGGCGTTGCGGCGCGTGATCATCATGAGCATGCCCAGCAGCACGACGGACAGGGCGAGGGCGAGGTCCTCCCGCGCCAGCGCGCGCGCGCCCTCGGTCGCCGGCAGCACGACGAGGATCGCGAGCCCCACCAGCCCCACCCCCGCCACCAGCGACGGCCCGATGCCGAGCGCGGTCTCCACCGTGCGGTGCAGGTCGAGCCGCCGGACGATGGCGTGCAGGGCGAGCGGGATCAGCACGCCCTTGGCCGCCAGCGCCAGCACCGCCGTCACGTAGAGCCCCGGCGCCCCCTGCACGTAGCCCTGCCAGGCCGCGGCGATCGCCAGCAGCGTGCCCTGCGTCGCGAAGGCGTTGATCACCGCCCCGATCCGCCGCTGGTAGAGCAGCACGAAGGAGAACAGCAGCACGCCGCCGCCCAGCAGGTGCGCGACGTCGTAGGGGAGCTGCCCGAAGCTCACGTCAGCCCCGTCGAGACGAAGAGGAAGATGGCGCCGAGCAGCCCCAGCAGCAGCGCCGCGCCGAGGAATTCCGGCACGCGGAAGACGCGCATCTTGGCGATGGCGCTCTCGAAGGCGGCGAGCGCCAGGGCGAGCCCCGCCATCTTCACCCCCCAGGCGAGCAGGCCGAGGATCCAATGGTGCGGCGCAGCACCCGGCGGCGCCAGGCCGAGCGGCAGGAAGACCGCCGCCAGCAGGGCGAGCCACAGCGTCAGCCGCAGCATGGCCGCATAGTCCCACAGCGCCAGGTGCCGGCCGGAGGCTTCGAGGATCATCGCCTCGTGCACCATGGTCAGTTCCAGGTGCGTCGCCGGGTTGTCCACCGGGATGCGGGCGTTCTCGGCCACCGCCACCGCCAGCAGCGCGACCAGCGCGAGGCCGAGCGAGACGCGCAGCCCGAGCCCGCCGTCGCGCACGGCGCCGGCGATGGCATCGAGGTTGGTCGAGGCGGCGAGGATGGCGAGCGTCAGCGCCGCCACCACCAGCGCGGGTTCGGCGAGCGCCGCGAAGCTCATCTCCCGCGCCGCGCCGAGCCCGCCGAAGGGCGTGCCGACATCCATGCCGGCGAGCGCCATGGCGACGCGCCCGAGCGCCAGCAGCCCCGCCACCAGGATCAGGTCGGCCAGCGGCGCGAAGGCCATGCCGCGGGCGAAGGAGGGCACCAGCGCCGCCGCCGCCACCGCCGCGCCGACCGCGACATAGGGCGCGGCGCGCGAGACGGCGGAGGCGTTCTCCGCCAGCACCGGCCGCTTGCGCAGCAGCTTCACGAGGTCCCGCAGCGGCTGCAGCGGATGCGGCCCCTGCCGGCCCATCATCCGCGCCTTCAGCCAGCGCACCACGCCGGTCAGCGCCGGCGCGGCGGCGAGGATCAGCGCGAGGTGAAGGATCTGCGCGAGGATGCCCCAGACCACGGCCATCTCAGCGCGCCTCCAGCCAGGCGAGCAGGGCGAGCATCAGCACCACCGCCCCGAAGGTGAGGCCGAGGCACTGGCGGATGGACAGGTCCCGCAGCTTCTCCGCCTGGGTCGCGATCGCCTCCCGCCAGCGCGGCAGCGGGCCTTCCAGGGCGGCGAGGACCGGGTCGTGATGGCTCGCCCGCAGCAGGGCGGGGCGGGTGTCGCCGGGCGGCGGCATGGTGACGCTCTCGCGCGCGGCGAGCAGGCTTTCGCCCAGCATCCGACGCAGCGGCTGGCCGAAGCCGGCGGCGCTCGGCTGCGTTGCCGGGTCGCCGAAGGGCAGGTGCGGCGGTGCGGCGATGAAGCCGCAATCCCAGGCCGGCCCGCGCGCGACCCCCGCCGGCGCCCGGCGCCGCACCAGCCAGACCGCCAGCCCGATCGCCCCCGCCAGCAGCGCCGCGACGAAGAGCGGCCAGTAGCGGGCGCCGCCTTCCGCCGCGCCGATCGCCAGGGACCCCGCCCGCGGCGCGGCGGCGCCGGCCATCAGCCGCAGCGCCGGTTCCGCGAGGTCGAGCATCAGCCCCGGCGCCAGCCCGAGCAGAACGGTGAGCCCGGCCGGCAGCAGCAGCGCGATCCGGGCGGCGCCCCCGGTTTCCTCCGCCCCCGCGGCGCGTGGCGTGCGCGGCCGGCCGAGGAAGGCCAAACCCCAGAACCGCACCATCGCCGAGGCCGCCAGTGCCGCGGCCAGCGCCGCCAGCGCCGTCGCCGCCGCCACGCCCATCTGGAAGGCGAGGTCGCCGACCCGCCAGCCGGCCAGCAGCGCCTGCAGCAGCAGCCATTCCGAGGCGAAACCCGACAGCGGCGGCAGCGAGGCCGCAGCCGCGGTGCCGACCAGCGCAGCCCAGGCGGTCCAGGGCATGCGGTGGATCAGCCCGCCGAGCCGGTCGAGCCGGCGCGACAGCGCGCCGTGCAGCACCTCGCCGGCGGCGAGGAAGAGCAGCGTCTTGAAGACCGCGTGGTTCAGCGCATGCAGCAGCGCCGCCCCGGCCGCCAGCGCCGCCATCGCCGTCAGGTCCGAACCGCGGAAGGCGAGCGCCAGGCCGAGCCCCATGGCGATCAGCCCGACATTCTCGATGGTCGAGCAGGCGAGCAGGGTCTTGGTGTCGTCCTCCAGATTGGCCCTCAGCGCCCCGATCACCGCCGAGGCGGCACCGAGGGCGATCAGCGGTGCCCCCATCCAGAAGGGCTGCGCCGGCCCCATCAGGTCGAAGGCGAAGCGGGCAAGGATGTAGAGCGCGACCTTGGTCATCGCCCCCGACATCACCGCCGAGACATGGCTCGGCGCCGCGGGATGGGCGAGCGGCAGCCAGACATGCAGCGGCGCGAGCCCGGCCTTCGAGCCTGTGCCGGCGAGCACCAGCAACAATACCCCGATGGCGCGCAGGCCTTCGGGGGGGGCTTCCCGCAGGACCGCGAAGGCGACATCCCCCGCGCCGCCGGCCAGCAGCCCGATCGCCAGGATGAGCGTGAGCCCGCCGAAGCCGGCGAAACCGAGGTAGATCCTCGCCGCCCGGCGATTCTCCGCCTGCGCGTGGTCGTGCGCGACCAGCGCCCAGGAGGCGAGCGACATCGCCTCGAACCCCAGCAGCAGGGTGAAGCCGTCCGCGGACAGCACGGTCAGCGCCATGCCGGCGATGAAGAGCGGCCAGGGCACCAGTTCCCGCGCCGGAACCGTCCCGTGGATGCCGCCCAGGGCGAACAGGGAGGCGCAGGCCACGGCAATGCCGAGCGGCAGCAGGAACCAGGAGGAGAGCGGATCGAGCGCCAGCCGCGCCGGCCCCCAGGGCGGGCCGAAGGGCAGGTCGATCGTCTGTGGCCCGCCGAGCAGCCCGGCAACGCCGCCGGCGACCAGCGCGAAGCCGGCCACGGCGCAGGCGCCATGCAGCAGCCGCGCCCCCGCCGGGCGGCGGGCAAGCGCCAACCCGGCGAAACCGAGCGCCGCCAGGGTAGCCACCAGCAGTGCCAGGGCCGTCAGCATGGACGGCGGCAGGACCGAGTCACCCTGGCAGGATAGGCTCCGCGTTGCCGCCACGCCAAACATATGACCCGGTTTGCATTGCCTGGCCGTCGGGGCTAGGAGGGGGCCTCGCCTGTCGGGGGACAAGGTCACACACGGGGGGGCCGCGCGCCATGCGCCGCCATTCGGGGCCGAAGAACGGCCCGGTCAGACGCTAGATGCGTGCACTTCTCGGCTTCAGCCGCGCCGTGGATTCGGTGAACGACGTCTTCGGCCGCATCGCGGACTGGATGGTGCTTGCCGCCTGTGCCGTCAGTGCCGGCAACGCCTTCGTGCGCTATGGCTTCTCGCTGTCATCCAACGCCTGGCTCGAGGTACAGTGGTATTTGTTCGCCGGCACGGTCATGCTCGGCGCGGCCTATACGCTGAACCGCAACGAGCATGTGCGGGTGGACCTCGTCTACGGCAGCGTCTCGGCGCGGGCGAGGCTGTGGATCGACGTCTTCGGCATCATCTTCTTCCTGCTGCCGGGCATGCTGTTGCTGGCCTGGATGACCTGGCCCTTCTTCTGGGACTCCTTCGTGCGCGGGGAAGGCTCGCCCAATGCCGGCGGGCTGATCCGCTGGCCGGTCAAGATCATGATGCCGCTCGGCTTCGCGCTGGTTTCCCTGCAGGGCCTGTCCGAACTCGTGAAGCGGATCGCCGCGCTGCGCGGCATCGACCCCACGACGGCGCACCTCGCCGAATACCACCGACCGGAGCAGTAACGCCGTGCTGGATCTGGAGATCATGCCGCCGCTGATGTTCGGCGGCCTGGTGGTGTTCCTGCTGATGGGCTTCCCGGTGGCGTTCTCGCTGTCCGCGGTCGGGCTGTTCTTCGGCTTCCTGTCGATCGAGATGGGCTTCTTCACCACCGCCTATCTCGGCAACCTGCCGCTGCGCGTCTTCGGCATCCTGTCGAACGACCTGCTGCTCTCGATCCCCTTCTTCACCCTGATGGGCGCAATCCTCGAACGCTGCGGGCTGGCGGAGGATCTGCTGGAAGGCACCGGGCAGCTCTTCGGCAAGGTGCCGGGCGGGCTCGCCTATGCCGTCATCCTGGTGGGCGCGGTGCTCGGCGCCATCACCGGCACGGTGGCCGCCTCGGTCATCGCCATGGGCATGATCTCGCTGCCGATCATGATGCGCTACGGCTACGACATGCGCATCGCGACCGGCGTCATCGCGGCATCCGGCACCATCACGCAGGTCATCCCGCCCTCGCTGGTGCTGATCGTGCTCGGCGACCAGCTCGGCAAGAGCGTCGGCGACATGTACGCCGGCGCGATCGGGCCGTCCTTCCTGCAGGTCTTCCTCTTCATCGCCTTCATCGCCGGCGTGTCGATCTTCGCGCCGCACAAGGTGCCGCCGCTGCCGCCGGAGGCGCTGGCGCCGCGTGGCTGGTCGCTCTGGTGGCGCGTGCTCAGGGGCATGGTGCCCTCGATCGTGCTGATCTTCCTCGTGCTCGGCACCATCTTCATGGGGCTGGCGACGCCGACGGAGGCCGGCGCGATGGGTGCCGTCGGCGCCGTGGCGCTGGCGATGCTGAATGGCCGCTTCACCTGGAAGCTGATGCGGGAGGCGATGGCGAACACCATGCGCCTCACCTCCATGGTCATCTTCATCCTGATCGGCGCCACGGTGTTCAGCCTGGTGTTCCAGGGCGTGGACGGCAGCAAGTGGATCGAGCACCTGCTCTCCCACCTGCCGGGCGGCCAGACGGGGTTCCTGATCTTCGTCAACGTCTTCGTCTTTTTCCTGGCGTTCTTCCTCGATTTCTTCGAGATCGCCTTCATCATCATCCCGCTGCTGGTGCCGGTCGCGGCCAAGCTCGACATCGACCTGGTGTGGTTCGGCGTGCTGCTCTGCATCAACATGCAGACGTCCTTCATGCACCCGCCCTTCGGCTTCGCGCTGTTCTACCTGCGCGGCATCGCGCCGAGGGAGGTGCGAAGCCGCGACATCTACTGGGGCGCGGTGCCGTGGCTGCTGCTGCAACTGCTGCTGGTCGTCATCGTCATCGCCTGGCCGGAGAGCGTGACCTACTGGCTGGACCGCGGCACCGGGGTGGATCCGGCCAGCGTGCGGATCGACGTGCCGATGCCGGACCAGTCGGACGACAGCGCGGTGCCGGTGTTCCGGTAAGGGCGGCGTCGGGAGGGCTCTGCCCTCCCGAACCCACCCGCCAGAGGCCGAAAGGCCTCTGGACACCGTGACATGGGCGGTCAGGGAGGCGAGGCGGGCGCGTCGCCCCCTGCAACCGCCCAAATCCCGGGTTCCAAGGGCCTTTCGGCCCTTGGCGGGGAGAGGTCCGGAGAGGGGCGGCGCCCCTCTCCGGCTCCCGCTACAGCATGGCGAGTCCCCGTTTCCGCGCCGGCGGCGCGAAGGCCGCATCGAGCGTCGCCAGGTCCTCCGTCGTCAGTGCCACCTCCCGCGCCGCCGCGTTCTGCCGCACATGCGCGGGCTCGGCCGCCTTCGGGATGCTGACGATGTTCGGGTCGCGCAGCGTCCAGGCAAGCGCCGCCTGTGCCGGCGTGATGTCGTGCCGTGCCGCCACCTCCCGCACCGCGCGGTGGTGCAGCAGCCGCCCCCCCTGGCCGACCGGCGAATAGGCCATCACCGGCATGCGCCGCGCCGCGCAGAAGGGCAGCAGGTCGAACTCCACGCCGCGGTGCTCCAGGTTGTAGAGCACCTGGTCGGTGGCGCAGTCCGCCAGCGCCGGGCCGAGTTCCTCGAGGTCGTCCACATCGCAGTTGGACACGCCCCAGTGGCGGATCTTGCCCGCGCGCTGCAGCGCCTCGAAGGCCTCCACCGTCTCCTCCAGCAGCACCGAGCCGCGCCAGTGCAGCAGGTAGAGGTCGATCGTCTCGACGCGCATGCGCTTCAGGCTGCGCTCGCAGGCGGCGACCGCCCCGCGGCGGGACGCATTGTGCGGATAGACCTTGGAGACGAGGAACACCCCGTCCCGCCGCCCGGCGATGGCCTCGCCGACCACCTCCTCGGCGCCGCCCTCGGCGTACATCTCGGCGGTGTCGATCAGCGTCAGGCCGAGGTCGAGGCCGAGCCGCAGCGCATCCGCCTCGGCCTTCCGCGCCTGCGCATTCTCCCCCATGTGCCAGGTTCCCTGGCCGAGGGCGGGAATCGGCGTGCCGTCGGGCAGGCTGGGCATGGCGGGCGCTCCGTTTCGCTCGGTGCGCAGCCTACTCCTGCACGACGTAGGTGAAGAAGCGCACCGTCCCGTCCGGTTGCGTTTCCCGGTGCAGGCCCTGCACCTCGCTCTCGAAGCCGGGGAAGGCGTTGGCCGCGCGTTCGAAGGCGCGCAGGTAGTCGATCATCGGCCTGGCCCGCGCCCCGAGCCGTTCCCCCGGCACGATGGTGGCGATGCCCGGCGGATAGACCACCCACAGCGTGGTGGCGATCCGCCCATCGAGCTCATCGAGCGGCAGGTAGTCCACCTTGTTGCGTGCGAGCGCCCGCACCGCGGCATGCGGCGGCATGGCGATCTCGGGCAGGTGCTCGGCGCGGAACTGCGCGCCCTGCAGGGCGGAGACCCCGGCCTCGCGATACAGCGCATGCATCCCGGCGCAGAGGTCGCGCAGCCGCATCCCGGCATAGCGCGCGGCCCGGCGGGCGACGAAGTCGGGGATCACCTCGTCCAGCGGCGCGTTGTCGTCGTGCAGCTTCTTGAAGGTGACGAGGTGGGAGAGCAGCGTGCCCGCCTTGCTGCTCTCGACGCCCGGGGTCAGCAGGAAGAGCAGCGAGTTGAGGTCGTTCTTCTCGCAGACGATGCGGTTCTGCCGCAGGTATTCCGCGACCACCGGCGCGGGGATGCCGTGCTCCGCATAGGTCCCGGCCGCGCGGTCGAAGCCGGGCGTCAGGACCGTCAGCTTGTTCGGGCAGGTGATCGCCCAGCCGGGGGCGACGTGGCGGAAGCCGTGCCAGGCCTCGCCCTCGCGGAGTTCCCACAGGGCGGGGTCGGAGGCGAGCAGGTCGGTCGGCGCCTCCTCCCAGGGCAGGCGCTTCGGTGTGCCGTCCTTGCCGGGGACCTCGACCGTGTCGGGCACGAAGGGGTCGAAGAACCAGCGCCGGGCGGGGTCGGCCTCGGTCGCGGCGAAGTCGTGCGCGGTCATGCGCATCTTCTTGCGCAGCTCGATCCCCAACCGGACGGTGTCGTCCCACAGCACCTCCCCCGAGCGGCCCTTCATCATCTGCGCGCCGACATCGAGGCTCGCGAACAACGGGTAGAAGGGGCTGGTCGAGGCGTGCAGCAGGAAGAACTCGTTGAAGCGCCGGTGCTCCACCCGGCGCCGCTGCTCGCCCAGATGGCTGTCCTTCACATGGATCTGGCTCGCCTGGCTGAAGGAGGCGAGCTGCTTGTGCGTGCTCTGGGTGACGATGATGCCCGGGCTGTCGGGGCCGAGATCGGTCAGCCCCATGCCGAAGCGCCCGCGGAACAGCGGATGGAACTTCATGAACCCGGCCCAGGCCTCGTCGAAGAGGATGTAGTCGCAGAGGTGCCCGATGCGCGCGACCACCTGCTCGGCCGAGAGGATGGTGCCGTCATAGGTGCATTGTTCGATCACCGCGGCGCGGAAGGGGCGCGGGGCGTCGGCGCGGGACTTGTCCCCGACCAGCGGGTTGTCGCGGATGGCCTGGCGGATCGCCGCCTCATCCAGCGCCTCCGGGCAGATCGGACCGATCAGGCCGAAGGCGTTGCGGTCGGTCTCCAGATAGACCGGGATCGCCTGGCCGAGGAACAGCGCGCCGTGATGCGCCGCCTTGTGGTTGTTGCGGTCGAACAGCACCAGGTCGTCCTCCGCCAGCAGGGCGGAGAGCGCCACCTTGTTCGAGGTCGAGGTGCCGTTGAGCACGAAATAGGTGCGCTCGGCGCCGAAGATCGCCGCCGCCTCGCGCTCGGCCGCCGCCGCCGGGCCCTCATGCGTCAGCAGGTCGCCGAGCTGCAGCACCGAATTGTCGAGGTCGTCGCGGAAGATCGCCTCGCCGAGATGCTCGACGAAGATCCGCCCGATCGGGCTGCGCCGGTAGAAGACGCCGCCATTGTGCCCCGGGCAGGTCCACAGCATGTTGCCCTGCTCGGCATAGTCCACCAGCGCGCCGAAGAAGGGCGTCTTGAGGCTCTCGGCATATTGCCGCAGGCGGGAGACCAGGTTCTTGGCGATGAAGTCCGGCGTCTCCTCGGCGAGGAAGATGAAGCCGTCCACGTCATCCAGCACCTCGACCGGGATGTCCTCGAGCCGGTGGCGGCGCACCAGCACGATCACCGGCAGGTCGAGGCCGCGCTTGCGGGTCAGCGAGATGAGCTGCGCCGACTTCCCCTGCAGCCCCTTCTTGCCCCAGTCGACGATCATGCAGCCGATCGCGGCGTCGGTGCGCACCACCAGCTCGGCATCGTCGTCGCGCCGGGCGCGGACCACCTGGTAGCCGTCCTGCTCGATCTCCCGGACGATCTGGGCGAGGCGCTCACCTTCCAGGTCGCCGACCTCGTCGAAGGCGGGGGCGCAGAGCAGGAACTTGAACCGACGCGAATATTCCATGGGACCCCAGCGGCAAGGCGCCGGCGGATCGCCGGCGGGTCATGCTGGACGGCGGGGGGCGGCCCATCAACGACAGTGATGTGACATAGGGGCGGCAGAACTGCTATTGCGAGTCATTCGCAACAAAGCTAAACCGCCGCGACGCTTCGGGACGAGACAGCGCATGGGACAGATCCTCAGCTTCGGCCGCTTCGCGCAGCCCTGGCCTGACCGGGCCGCCGGCCTCGACGCCGCCACCGACTTCGTCCTGATGACCTGCCTGCGGCCCTGGGTCGCCGCGGTGCGCGACAAGCTGGACCCCCTGCCGGCCGTGCTGACCGCGATCGCCGAGGCCGGCGGGCCGGAGGAGGCCGGCCTGTCCGCCCACGCCCTGATGCACGGCGTCGCCATGCAGGCCGTCCGCGTGGTGGATGTCGGCTGTCCGCATTGCGCGCGACTGACGGGAGATGAGGCGCTGCTCCTGTACGCCGTGACCGAAGCCGCCTTCGGCGTCGATCACCCTGCCGAGGCCCTCGCGGCCTTCATGCATGAGCCGGCGCTGGCCTATCTCGACCCGCCGCTGATCGGCTTGGCGCGGCGCCTCGATGCCGCCGGCTGGCGCTTTCGCCGCCGGCGCCGCCCGGAGGGCAGGGCCCCCGACCTGCACTGAACCTCCGCATGCCCGCCGCACAAGGCTTGCGCCCTTGTGCGGCGGGCCTCATGGCGCGTCGCGCACCGGGATCAGTCGGCCGCCACCTCCACCATCACCAGCTCCGCATCCTCGATGGCGGTTATGGCGATGTCCCGTTCGTCGCGGATGGCGATGCCGTCACGCGCGGCGGCGGCGATCCCGTTCACCGTCACCGCACCCCTGGCCGGCACGATGTAGGCGGCGCGGCCCTCGGCGAGCGGCTGCACCAGGGTCTGGCCTTTCCGCAGCGTCGCCGCCATCACCGCGCCGTCGACGTTGATCGGCAGCGCACCGTTGCCCTCATCCTGCGGCCGGCCGGAGGCGAGCACCTCGAAGGATGCTTCCCGCTTTTCCTTCGGGAACTGCTTGGCGCCCCAGGAGGGCTTCACGCCGCGGCGGTCGGGCATGATCCAGATCTGGAACAGCGTCGTGGTCTCGGCTTCGCGGTTGTATTCGGCGTGCACCACGCCGTTGCCGGCGCTCATCACCTGCACGTCGCCGGCCGCGGTGCGGCCTTCGTTGCCCATGCTGTCCTTGTGGGTGATGGCACCCTGCCGGACATAGGTGATGATCTCCATGTCGCGGTGCGGGTGCGGGTCGAAGCCGGTGCCCGGCGCGATCTCGTCGTCGTTCCACACCCTCAGCCGGCCCCAGTTCATCCGGGACGCGTCCATGTAGTGGCCGAAGGAGAAATGGTGGTTGGCGTTGAGCCAGCCGAACTTCGCCTTGCCGAGGCTGTCGAAGGGGCGGATGTCGATCATCGCGGGGTCTCCATGTCCTGGGCGGGGCCGCCGGGGCCCCGATGCCGTTCGACAGGGAGATAGGCGCCGCAGGGCGTCCCGCGCATCGGGCCCGTCCCGATCGCCGCCATTCACTGCATCAATGAGGTCCTGCGCGCGGCATCGCCTCGGCCGATGCGCGCGGGGAAGCCGACCTGATCGCGGCCATCGCCACGCCCCGCCCGGAACCGGTGCGCCGAGGTCGGCCCGGTCGGGTCCGGCAACTGCCCGAACGGGCGATGCGGTGGCGGGCCGGCGGCTATCGTCGCGCCGCGTTCAGCGGCACATCAGCACGGGGATCTCGGCGTTCTCCAGCACGTGCCGCGTGACGCCGCCGAGGATGAGCTGCCGCAGCCGCGAATGCGAATAGGCACCCATGCACAGCAGGTCGGCGCCGAAATCCCGCACTGCGCCGAGCAGCCCCGCGCCCACTTCCCGCGTCGTCGGCTTGAACGGCACGATCTCCGCATTGATGGAATGCCAGCGCAGATAGGCCTGGATGCCTTCGGCCTTCGGGCCGCGCCGCTGGTACTCGTCGGCGCAGAGGATGCGCACGGCCGAGGCCTTGTGCAGCCAGGGCAGCGCCGCGGCGACGGCGGCCGCGCTCTCCGCCGTGCCGTTCCAGGCGACGCAGATGCGGTTGCCGATGTCGCTTGGCGCGGTCCGCGGCGCGATCAGCACCGGGCGGCCGGAATCGAACAGGATGGCGTGCAGCGCGTCGCTGCTGGAAACATCCTCGCCGGCTTCCGGATGCGGCACCACCGCCATGTCGTAGAGGCGGGACTGCTGGGCGACGATGTCCTCCTCCCGCCCCGCGATGGATTCGAAGGAGAGCGTCGGCCCGCCGGACTTCGCGGCGGAGTCGGGGTTGTCCGCCAGCGTCACGCCGCCGAGCCCCGAGGTGAACTTGTCGAACAGGGAACGGACGCGCTCGGCGCGTTCGCCGCTCTCGCGCTCGGTCGCCGCCATCATCTCCTCGATCATCGCGCCCGAGAGCCCCTCGCCGGCGAGCGGTGCGACGTCCCGCGCATCGACGCGGACATGCAGGCAGTGGACATGGGCACCCCAGATGCGCGCGGCGATCAGGGCGGTGGCGAGCGCGGCCTCTCCCGCGGCGGTTCCCGTCAACGGCAGCAGCAGGCGGCGATAGGCCATGATGTGAAGCTCCCCTTCCTCGCCGTAGTCTTCACCGGTCGAGGCGGAAGACTAGCACATGGAATGCCCTTTCATGCCAATGGCAGACCGCGCGGCGGCGGCGGCGCCGTCGTCGGCCGCCACGCGGTGCCAGGCCATGGCGCCGGGATCGACGGCGGCGGCACGCAGCAGCACCGCCTCGTTGGCGTCGGAGGCATCGCCGTGCCGGGCGGCGAGGCGTGCGCGCAGGATTTCGAGCGGCGCCTCGAGCCATATCCCGTCGAAGCGCACCCCTGCCGCGCGGGCCACCGCCTCGGCCTGCGCGCGGTGTCCGGGGTCGAGGAAGACGGCGTCGAGCACCACCGCCTGGCCGGCGGCGAGGGCGGTCGCCGCCATGGCGAACATCTCCGCGTGCACGGCGGCGCTGACGCCCTCGGCATAGGCCGCCGCCGGCAGGCGCGCTTCCGGCGCGACGCCGAAGCGGCGCTTGCGGATCTCGTCGCTGCGCAGCACCAGCGCGCCGGGGCAGCGGCCGAGCGCCGGCGCCAGCGCCCGCGCCAGGGTGGACTTGCCCGTCCCCTGCAGGCCGCCGACCGCGACGAGGCGCGTGGCGGCGGGCGCGAGATGCGCTTCCGCCGCCGTCAGCAGCACCGACCAGTCCCGCCCGCGCGTGCCTTCCACATGGGCGCGGATCATGGCGCGCAGCGAGAGCCAGAGCGGCAATCCGACCAGCAGCCCGGCGTCGCCACCGCGCGCGACGTAGCGGTTCAGCACGCGGTTCGCCGCCGCGCGGCCGAGCCGGAGGTCGAGGTCCATCAGCAGGAAAGCGAGGTCGTAGCCGACATCGATGCGCGCCAGCGCCTCGTCGAACTCCAGCGCGTCGAAGGGCGTCGGCCGGCCTTCCCACAGGCAGAAATTCCCCAGATGCAGGTCGCCATGGCAGCGCCGCACGAAGCCTGCCGCACCGCGCGCCGCGAGCGCCGGCGCGACGCGCGCGAGCTCGGCCCGCGCCGCCGCCGCCCAGGCCCGGACGCGGCCCGGGTCGAGCCCGGCGCGCAGGGCGGAGGGCACGTTGCCGTCGAGGATCGCGGCCATCGCCGCGGGCGGGTCGGTTTCCGCGCGCGGCGCCGCCGCATGCATCGCCGCGACCGCATCGGCCACCGCATCGAGCAGCCTGGGCGGCAGCCCCTCGCGCGCGGCGATCTCGTCGAGGAAATCACCCGCCGGCACGGGCGCCATGCGCAGCACCCATTCCACCGCCGGTCCGTCCCCGCCTTCCCGCAGGCGACCGTCCGGGCCGCGGGTGAGCGGCACCACGTCGCGATAGAGGCCTGGCGCATGGGGCTGGTTGAGTTCCAGCTCCCGCCGGCAGAAGCGTTCCCGTTCCGCCAGCGAGGTGAAGTCGAGGAAGCCGAGGGCGACCGCCTTCTTCATCTTCCAGGCGGTGTCGCGCCCGACATAGACGGCGGAGATGTGCGTCTCGACCGGCGCGGCGCCGGAGAGGCGGGCAAGCAGTTCCGCCGCCTCCCGCTGCGCCTGCGGGATGGTCACGGGTAGAGCGTCTCGATCCGCCAGCCTTCGCCGTCGCGGTGGAAGACGCGGCGCTCATGCAGGCGGAAGGGCATGTCGCGCCAGAGCTCGATGCGCTTCGGCAGGACGCGGAAGCCGGACCAGAAGGGCGGGCGGGGGATCTCGCCGATCGCAAACTTCACGCCGTATTCCGCCACCGCCTTTTCCAGCGCGAAGCGCGATTCCAGCGGGCGGGACTGCTTCGAGGCCCAGGCGCCGAGGCGCGAGGTCCGCGCGCGCGAGGCATAGTAGGCATCGGCCTCGGCGTCGGAGACGCGCTCGACCGGCCCTTCCACCCGCACGCTGCGCGCCAGGCTCTTCCAGTGGAAGCAGAGCGCGGCATGGGGATTGGCGGCCAGTTCCGCGCCCTTGCGGCTGTCGACATTGGTATAGAAGACGAAGCCCCGGGCATCGACGCCCTTCAGCAGCACCATGCGGGCGGAGGGCAGGCCCTGCGGCGTCGCCGTCGCCAGGCAGACGGCGTTGGCGTCGTTCGGTTCGCTTTTCGCGGCCTCCGCCATCCAGGCTTCGAAGATGGCGATCGGGTCGTCGGGGGTGGGGGTGGCGGCCATGCGGTGCTCCTGGGCTCCCGCCTGTATCGGCCTGCGGGCGGCCGCGGCAAGGGGGGCACCCTCCGACCGGCCGGGGCCGAAGCTCTTGCCCGGCGCTTCCTGCCATGGCACCACCCCCCCCATCCGATTCAACCACATGGGTTCCGCCAGTGATGAATGACGCCGCGCCAGAGCCCAGCATCGCCACGGGCACCCTCATGAAGGGCAAGCGCGGCCTTATCATGGGGGTCGCGAACGACCGCTCGATCGCCTGGGGCATCGCCCGCGCGGTCGCCGCCCAGGGCGCCGAGGTGGCCTTCACCTACCAGGGGGACGCGCTGGAGAAGCGCGTCCGCCCGCTGGCCGAGAGCATAGGCTCCTCCCTCCTCCTGCCCTGCGACGTGGCGGACGACGCCAGCATGGACGAGGCCTTCGCCGCGGTGGAGAAGGCCTGGGGCAAGCTGGACTTCCTGGTTCATGCCATCGGCTATGCCGACAAGCAGTTCCTGCGCGGGCGCTACCTCGACACGCCGCGCGCGGCCTTCCTGCAGGCCATGGACATCTCCTGCTTCTCCTTCGTGGCGGTCGGGCAGCGCGCGGCGGCGATGATGTCGGCCGGCGGGTCCCTGCTGACGCTGTCCTACCTGGGCGCGGAGCGCGTGACGCCGCACTACAATGTCATGGGCGTGGCCAAGGCGGCGCTGGAAGCCTCGGTCCGCTACATGGCGACCGACCTCGGCGACCGCGGCATCCGCGTGAACGCGATTTCCGCCGGCCCGATCAAGACGCTGGCGGCGAGCGGCATCGGGGATTTCCGCTACATCCTGAAGTGGAACCAGTACAATTCGCCGCTGCGCCGCAACGTGACGATCGATGAAGTGGGCGGGTCGGGCCTCTATCTGCTCTCCGACCTGTCGCAGGGCGTGACGGGTGAGGTGCACCACGTGGACAGCGGCTACCACATCGTCGGCATGAAGAACCCGGACGCGCCGGACATCACGACCGTCTGATGTCCGGCCACGGAGCGGTCATTCCGAGCGCCCTGATCATCACAGCATCCGTCGCGGTCGCCGCGGCGGTGGTGCTCGCGGCCCATGCGGCCCTGCTGCCGCTCGGCGCGTGGTTTCCAGACGAATACATCCAGTTCGCCCAGCATCAGCGGTTCGGCTGGCGCCAGGTGGCGGAACGGATGTTCGGCTGGAGCCCGCGCCCGATCTCCGAACTGCTGCTCTTCGGCTATTCGAGTGCGGTTGCCTGGCTGGACCGGCCGGGGGTCGCCTGGATCCTCGCCGCGACCTGGGCCGGCGGCATCGCCATCCTCCTGCTCGCCGGCCGGCTGGCCCGGATCGGCATTGTCCTGCCGCTGGCGATGGCCGCGGCGGTGCTGCTCGTCGCGCGACCGGGGGAGATGTGGTACTGGCCGGCGGCCGCCTTGGCCTATGTGCCGGCGCTGGCCGGCCTGTGCGCGGCGGCCGTCCTGCTGGCCGGCCCGCGGCGGGGCGGCAGGGTCGATGCCGCGATCTGCGCGTCCTTGCTGCTGGCTGCCGGGAGCGTGGAACTCGGCGCCATCGCGGCTCTCCTGCTGTGTGCCGGCCAGTTCCTGCGCCACGGCCTGGGGCGGTGGATTCCGCAGATTGCGCCGGAGCAGGGAGCCTGGGTCTGGATCCCGCCGCTGGCACTCGCCGGAGGCATCATGGTGGGCCTCGTGGCAAACCGCGTCGGTGCCGCGTTGGAGGTCTTCGCGCCCAGCGGCACGGTGGGCGAGACCTGGCTGAGCCTGGCCGCAGCGACCCGGCACCTCGCCGATATCCTGGGGGGGGTGCCTGCCGACCCTGACCTGCCCGCGGACCTGCGGTGGGGAATCCCGGTGAAGCTGGCGTTCCTCGCCGGGTTCTGGGCGCTGCTGCCGCCGGGGCCGGTTTCCATGTCGGCACGCCTTACCTGCCTGACCGGCGCTGCAGCCATGCTGGCGACCACCTTCGCCTCGATGGTCCTCGCGTACAGGCAGTTCGGCATGCTCTGCTGCGAGCGGCACGAAACCTTCCGCCAGGGACTGCTGGTGGTGGCCGCCATGCTGCTGGCGGCGAGCCTGGCGCGGCCGCCGGCTGCCTTCAGGCGCTCGGCGGCCATGCTGGCGCTGGCGGGGGCCTTCGCAGCGCTGTTCTGGATGCGTGTCCCGGCCCTGCGCCACGACCTCGCGCTGCGCCCGAGGGCCGCCGAGGTTCGCGCCGCGAACTGGGCCGCCGGCCGTGCCGCGACGGACAGCATGAGGTTCGTGGCCGAGCCGGCCGGCCGGATCACGCGCGGTTGGGCGCTGGAACCCGGGGTCTACCGGCGGGAGGACCGCAGCATGTCCCTGCCCCCCGGCATGACCTGGCACGCCTTCGCGGTCATGCTCTTCTTCGACAAGCTGGAGTTGCGGAGCCCGTGAGAGGCGGTTACGCAGGCGCCCTGATTCCATGACGCACAATACCTTCGGCCATCTCTTCCGTTTCACGAGCTGGGGCGAGAGCCACGGCCCCGCCATCGGCTGCGTGGTGGACGGGGTGCCGCCGCGCATCGCGCTGTCCGAGGCCGATATCCAGCCCTGGCTCGACAAGCGGCGCCCAGGCCAATCGAAATTCGTCACCCAGCGGCAGGAGCCGGACCAGGTCCGCATCCTCTCCGGCGTGTTCGACGGGCTGACCACCGGCACGCCGATCGCCCTGCACATCGAGAACACCGATCAGCGGTCGAAGGACTATTCCGAGATCGCCGAACGGTTCCGCCCCGGCCACGCCGACGTCACCTATGAGCTGAAATACGGCATCCGCGACTATCGCGGCGGCGGCCGGTCCTCGGCGCGGGAGACGGCGATGCGCGTCGCCGCGGGCGCGGTCGCGCGCAAGGTGCTGGGCCCCGATCTGCGCATCCGCGGCGCGCTGGTCTCGGTCGGTGGCGACTGGGTCGATCCGGCCGCCTGGGACTGGGCGGCGGTGGAGGAGAACGCCTTCTTCTGCCCCGACCGCGCCGCCGCCGCGCGGTGGGAGGAGAAGCTGCTGGATCTCCGCAAGTCCGGCAATTCCGTCGGCGCCGTGATCGAGGTGGTGGCGGAGGGCGCCCCCCCCGGCCTCGGCGCGCCGATCTACGGCAAGCTCGATGCCGACCTCGCTTCCGCGCTGATGTCCATCAACGCCGTGAAGGGTGTCGAGATCGGCGACGGCTTCGGCGCCGCCGGGCTGACCGGGGCGGAAAACGCCGATGAGATGCGCATGAACGCCGATGGCACGGTGGCCTTCCAGTCCAATCATGCCGGCGGGATTCTCGGCGGCATCAGCACCGGCCAGCCGATCGTCGCGCGCTTCGCGGTGAAGCCGACCTCCTCCATCCTGACGCCGCGCGCCTCGGTCGACCGCCAAGGGCGGGAGGTGGAGGTGCTGACCAAGGGCCGCCATGACCCCTGCGTCGGTATCCGCGCCGTCCCGGTCGGCGAGGCGATGGTGGCGATCGTGCTGGCCGACCACCTGCTGCGGCACCGGGCGCAGAATCCGGACGCGCCGAGCGTGGCGCGGCTGCCGAGGAACTGAGCGGGCGAGGGCGACGGGCGCCGTTCTGGCGTCCGCCTGTCGTTCAGGCCGAGACGGCCGTGCTGGCCGTGCTGCTGTCCCGCTGCTCCCCGTAGGCGGCGATGACCTGGCGGATGATCTGGTCGACCATTGCGCGCATGTCCGTGCCGTCCTGCGCGGAAGCGTCGCCGCTGCCCTGCTCCTGCGCGGCGAGCAGCGTGGCGAGCGCCTCATGGCCAAGCGGGCCTTGCGCGCCCGCCTCGCGCTGAGAGCGGCCGGCCTCGAGTTCCGCCTGGCTGACGGTGCCGTCGCCATCCGTGTCGAGGCTGTTGAAGAGCGACTGCACGGCATCGCTTTCCGAGGTCGCGGCAGCATTCGCCGAGCCCTCGGTAGAACTTGCCGCGCCGGCACCGCCCGGCGGGGGGCCACCCGGGGGCGGTCCCCCGGGCGGCGGCCCCATGGCCTTGAACTCATCGACCGATAGACCGCCGCTTCCGTCGGAATCGGCGCGCGCGAACATGCGTTCGCGCATCTGTTGCATCATGGCGGTGGCTGCGCTGCCGCCACTTGAGGAGATCTGCATGCTACCCCCTTGCGGTTCGCGCACGGCAGGATGCCGGACGCGGCCCCCTGCGGACCATGCGGCCCGGGCGGGCGAGGGGGGCAGCGCAGGAAACGTGCCAAAGCCGGCTCATGCCGCCGAGGCTTGCCGGTGACCTCATCGGCAGGGTTCAGCGGTCTGTCGCGCGGGGCTGGGGGGCAGCCGCGCGCGAAACACGCCGATACCGGGGCCGCCGCGAGGCTGGCCGGCATCAGGACTCCTCCCGCTTCGCCCGCTCCGCCTCGCGCAGGTAGTCCTCGGTGGTCTTGGCGACCGGCCTTTCAGGCCCGGCATAGGGATCGAACCCGCCCGCGGTCGCTTCCGCGATCCGGCAATCCTCGCAGAGGTCGAGGATCGCGAGCTTCTTCGCATCGGCGAACATCCAGTGCGCCGCGAGCTTCGCCCTGACCCGCGCGATCGAAGCCTTCGTCCCGAACAGCTTGCCGCAGCGCGGGCAGGCGGCGGGTTCCTCCTCCTTCACCACCTTGGGCGCTGCGGCTTCGGCGGCGAAGTTCAGGCGCGGTTCCAGCGTGATGACCTTCTCCGGGCAGGTGGCGGCGCAGAGGCCGCACTGCACGCAGGCATCCTCCAGGAAGCGGAGTTGCGGCGTTTCCGGGTTGGCGGAGAAGGCGGAGGTCGGGCAGACGCTGGTGCAGGCGAGGCAGAGCGTGCAGCCCGAGGCATCCACCCTGGCGATGCCGAAGGGGGCCAGCGCCGGCATCGCCACCGTCGCCGCCTCGGCGCCCGCTGCGCCACGCAGGGCGCGAAGCGTCTGCAGCGCCATCTCCCGCGGCGTGCCGATCGCCTGGTGGCTGGAAGGCGCGAAGCCGAAGGGCGCGTCGGGCAGGGCGGCGAGCGCCTCGCCCAAGGTGAAGGGGTCGTCCGTCTCGATCGCGGACGCGCGCGGCGTGGCGTGGCCGAGGCCCATCCCCTCCAGCGCCGCGTTCACATAGTCGATGTTGCGGAACACGCCGTCCGCGCCGTGCCTGCGTTTGCCCGGCAGCAGCACGCGCACCGCGCTCGCCCCCCAGGCGAAGGCGCCGGCGAGCAGCGAGAGGTCCAGCGCCGTCGGCTCGTTCACCCGCAGCGGCAGCACGCGCGCCGGCAGGCCATCCCCGTGGCGGCCGAGGGCGTCGAGCATCGGCTCGCCCTGCGCCTCGTCGTGGAACAACAGGACGGGCGCCTCGCCGCCCGCCGCGCGATAGGCGAGCAGCAGCGTGCGGATGCGCCGCGCCAAGGCGGCGGCCGGCGGCAGGGCGTAGGTGGCGGCGCCGGTCGGGCAGACCGCGGCGCAGGCGCCGCAGCCGGCGCAGATCTCCGCGCTGATGACGACCTGGTCCTTCTGCGGCCCGGTGCCCGGCGTGATGGCGCCGGTCGGGCAGAGGTCGAGGCAGCGCGTGCACCCGGTCCGCCTGTTCCGCGCATGCGCGCAGAGCGCGGCGTCGAAGGCGACGAAGCGCGGCTTGTCGAAGGTGCCGACCAGGTCGCCGGCGGCCCCGATGGCGCGCTCCACCGCTGCGGCATCGGCGGGGTCGGCGCGCAGGTAGCCCTGGCGGAGCTCATGCGTCGGAAACAGCGGTGTCCCGCCGGTCAGGTCCAGCACGATGTCGGCGCGGCTGACCGCGCCATCCTTGCCCGGCCCCCATTCGTAGCGCGCGCGGGAGGAGGGGCGCGGCATGGCGGCGCCATCCACCGCCACCTCGAAGGCGCCGAGCCATCCCGTCGCGGCGCGGGCGCGGCCCTTCATCACCGGGAAAGGCGCGGCGCGCGGCGGCGTGACATCCTCGGTGCCGGTCAGCAGCACGGTCAGGTCGAGCTTGTCCTGCAGCCGCGCGGCGACCTCCAGCGCCCGCGCGTCGCGGCCGAGCACCAGCGTGACGCCGCGGCTTTCCAGCGGCACCAGCGGCGTCGGCGGCATCGGCTCGGCGGCGGCGGCGATCAGTGCGGCCATCTTCGGCCCGGCGGCCTTGCCTTCGTCCGACCAGCCGGCGTGTTCGCGGATGTTGACGAAGGTGGGCGTCGCCGCCTGCGCCTCCTCGGCTTCCTGGGCGAAGAGCGGCGCCTGGGCGGTGCAGGCGACGGTCAGCGGGCGGCCGGTGGCGAGCGCCGCCATGAAGCGGTCCAGTTGCGCCTGGCAGAGCTGCTCGGCGGTGCGGAGCTCTGCGCGGCAGCCGCGCGCGATCGCGCGCTCGTCGAGGCGCATCGTGTCTTCGCAGCTGCACACCAGGGCAATGCGCCCGTCCGTTCCGCTCATCGACCGAACAACCCCCGAGGCGCCCCGCTGTGAAGTCCGGGGCCGGGCGCATATATGCCCCGATTGACGGAGTTGCGAGGGACGGAGACGCCGTGATGGAGGGCCTGCCCGACCTGCCGAGCGTGTTCACGCCGATCGTCGCCCTGCGCGAGGGTGGCGACGCCATGGCGCGCGCGGTGGCGATGGCGCCCGAACACGGCGCGGGAAGCCTCGCCTGGGTGCGGTCCTGGGCGCGGATCGAGGCGGCGGTGGTGCTCGAGCCCGAGCAGCCGCTCGCCGCCGCCCGCCCCGCGCTGCTGGCGGCGATGAGCGCCTTTGCCGACGCCGCCGGCGCCTTCGGCCCGCCCGAGGTGCCGCTGACCTTCGACTGGCCGGCGACGATTCGCGTGAATGGCGGCGTGGTCGGCGGCGCGCGGCTGGCCGCGCCGCCCGACTGCGCGGAGGATGCGGTGCCGGACTGGCTGGTGGTCGGCATTGAGATCCGCTTCGCCGATGTGGCGGATGCCGAGCCCGGGCGCGACCCCGGCCGCACCACGCTGTTCGAGGAAGGCTACAACGACACCAGCCCGGCCGAACTGACCGCCGCCTGGGCGCGCCACCTGATGGCGACGCTGGCGGACTGGCAGGCGCGCGGCGTCCGCGTGGTGGCGGAACGCTATCTCGCGCGGCTCGATCCGGCGGTGAGTGGCGGCGCAAGGCGCGGCATCGACCCGGCGAGCGGCGACCTGATCCTGCAGCGCGGTGAGCAGCAGCAGCGCCTGCCACTCGCCGAGGCGGTGGCGGCATGACGCGGCTGCTGCGCACCCTCCGGCTCGATCCATCGGACGCGCTGGTCTTCCCGGCCGCGGCAGAACCCGGCGAATGGGCCGTGCCCGGCGGCTTCTGCTTCTGGGACGAGGATCCGGCGAAGATGCCCGGCAAGCGCCGCCAGGCCTTCCGCGCGGGCTTCCTCGGCCTGTCTTCCTTCGGCTGGTCCACGCTGGTCGAGGTGGCGGAGGCGACGGCGGCGCAGCGGTCCGAAGCGGTCGCGCTGCTCGCCGCGCATCTGCGCGCGGCCTATGGCGCGCCGGACGAGGCCGCCGCCCGCGCCGCGGCGGAGGAGGAGGTCGCCTTCGCCGAATCCCTCTGCGAGCACCCGCCCGGCACGCTCGTCGCGCTGGCGCGCAGCCTGGAGGGCGGCGAGCAGCGCGAGCGCTTCCGCACCCTGCACGAGCGGCCGAAGGAGCACCGCAGCTTCCAGACGCTGCCGGTCTTCGCCGCCATCCCGGTGGAGGGCGAGGCGGAAGAGCCGATCCGGCCGGATCTCGCGCGCATGGCCCGCGCGGCGGAGGAACCGGCTGTCGGCGAGCCGCAGCGATCGGGGTCGAAGCGATGAGCGGGCTGCTTTCTCCCGGCGATTTCTGGGTCGCCTCGGGCCATCACCTTTGCGACGTGGTGGAGCACGGGCGGCTGGCGGCGACGCCGGATCTCTGGCGCGCCTTCCTCGCGCGGCCCGAATTGCTGCCGCCCGAGGAAGCCTGCGACGCCGAACGCGCGCTGCACGCCGCGCTGATGGAGGACCCGTCGCAGGCGGTGGCGCCGGTGCGCATCGAAGCCCTGGCCGATGCCGATGCGCGGGAGAATTTCGCCCACTTCCTGCGCTTCCGCGACCGCGTCGCCGCGCAGCCCTCGCTGGAGGCCGCCTGGCTTGCGCTCTACCGCGATGGCGTGACCGGCGTGCCGCCGATCCTGCTGCAGATGCTGACGCATCTCGTCGCGCGCGCGGCGCTGGAAGGGGAGGGGGATCCCTTCGCGCTGCGCGCCGGCGAATTGCTCTATCGCCCGCAGCGCGCCGCCATCCACCAGGGCGCGCTGCTGCTCGCCGACGAGGAAGTGGTCGAGATGCGCGGCCGCGACGGCGGCTTCGGTGCGCTCGGCCAGTTGCTGGTCGAGGCCGGCTCGCCGCCGCGCGAGGTCGAGCTCGACGTGCTCAACGAGGCGAACGGCCATCTCTACGCCGGCCGGTCCGACGCGCACGACTTCGCCCTCGACATCGCCGAGGGGCGCGACGGCCAGCACGGCCTGGCGCGCGCGCTGGAACGCTTCATCCGCCACATCTTCGCCGAGGAGGTCGCGATCCGCCCGGTGCCGGTGATCGAGGATGCCAACTGGACCTGGCACATCGGCCTGGATGCGGAGGCGACGGCCGTCGCCAACGACCTCTGGCACGGGAAGAAGGTGAAGCAGGACCGGCTCGCGCGCATCCTCTGGCTCGGCGTGCTGGAATTCCGCGATGCCTCGCGCGTCCTGCCGCGCGTCGCCGGCCGGCCGGTCTACCTCGCGCTGGCGATGGATGCGGCCAGTCGCGTGCGCATGAAGCCGCAGAACCTGGTCTCCGGCCTGCCGCTGGTGGCGAAGGAGGAAGCGGCATGACGCTGGAAGTCCCGGGCACCATCCGCATCCCCGTCGGCGTGGTCGCGGAACGCCGCCCCGGCGCGACGCCCTGGGCCGAGTTCGCCTGGAGCGCGCGCGACGTGCTCGAGGACCCGCCGCCGGTGGCCGCATGGACCGTGCTGCGGGAGGAAGCCGGCCGCACCCTGTTCTTCGCCGGCGCGGCCGAGGTCGCGCTGCACCCGACCGACACCGACAACTACATCCACAACCTGCAGCAGGACCCGCCGCGCATCTGGGTCGTGCTGCGCCCGGTCGAGGCCGCGCCCGGCTTCGCCCTGCAGGCCGTGACGGTGGATGCGGGGGAGGCGCAGCTCTACGCTGAATCGGGGGCCGACCTGCTCGAGGCGCTGCCGATGCCGCCCGCGCTGCGCGCGACGCTCGAAGCCTTCGTCGCCGAGCACCATCAGGTGCGCGAATTCCACAAGCGCAAGCGAGACCGCGCCGATACGGATTCGCTCGGCCGCCGGACGCGGGTGGAGGAGGCATGAGCGAGGAAGGCTTCCTGTCCCGCTGGTCGCGCCGCAAGCGCGCGGCGGAGGCCGGCCTGCCGGTCGCGGAACCGGAGGTGCAGCCTCCCGTCCCCGAGCCCGCTGCCCCTCCGCCACCCGTCGAGCCGGCATTCGACCCCGCCAGCCTGCCGCCGATCGAGGACCTCACCGCCGAGAGCGACTTCACGGCCTTCCTACGCAAGGAGGTGCCGGAGGCGATCAAGCGCGCCGCGCTGCGCAAGGCCTGGGCGATCGACCCGGCGATCCGCGATTTCGTCGGCCCGGCGGACTACGCCTGGGATTTCAACGCACCGGATGGCGTGCCCGGCTTCGCTTTGGAACTCGGCGGTGATGTCAGGCGCCTGCTGGCCCAGGCGATCGGGCTCGATCGCGACGAGGAGGCCGCCCGCCTGGCCGCGGTGAAAGCGGAGGGTGACGCGGTGAAAGCAGAGGGTGACGCGGCGAAGGCGGAAGGCCCGGCGCCTGCCGCGCCGGCCGTCGGGGCCTGCCCGGCCGCCATGGAGACCCCGGCCGAGGTGCCGCCTGCCCCGGCCCCCGCTGCCGCTCGGCGTCACGGCTCCGCCCTTCCAAGTTGAGAGCGGTTGTTGCGAATTATTCGCAACAACCGGCGATGGTTCCAATTCGCTGTCCCCCGATGCGTTTCCATAGTATTCTTGTAAAGAATTGAGGGAGTGGGAGACGACGCACGGCATGCCCGCCCGGGACGGCGCAGATATTGCGGTTGACCCGCAGACGATCGAGCGTGCGCGCCTTTTCGCCCTGCTGGGGCGGTTGCTGGTCGCGGCACCCGACGACGGCTTGCTGGCCGGCTTGCGGACCCTTCCCGGCGACCGCACCCCCCTCGGGGAGGCCTATGGCGCGCTCGCCGCGGCTGCCGCCGTTGCCGACTCGGTGTCGGTCGAGCGCGAATTCCACGACCTCTTCATCGGCCTCGGGCGCGGCGAGCTGCTGCCCTTCGCCTCCTACTACCTCACCGGATTCCTGCATGACCGGCCACTGGCCGAGTTGCGCGGCGACCTCGCCCGGCTCGGCCTCGAGCGCGCCTCCGGCGTCTCCGAGCCCGAGGATCATGCCGGCTCGGAATGCGAGGTCTATGCCGGGCTGCTTTCCGGCAGTTTCGAGGGCGGCGCGGCGGAGGCCGAGGCATTTTTCGAGAGGCACCTGCGGCCGTGGGCCGGCAGGTTCTTCGCGGATCTCGAGGCGGCGGAGATGGCGCGCTTCTACCGCGCCGTCGGCCGGCTCGGGCGTGTGACGATGGATATCGAGCAGGCGGCCCTGGGGCTGCCGGCCTAGGGCATGGCCGCGGGAGTGGTGTGAGATGAGCACGAGGGAGAGGGAAGTGGCCGAACGTCGTGGATTCCTGAAAGCGCTGGGTCTCGCGGCCGGTGGTGCCGCCGCGGCGGGCGTCGCGGAAGCGGCGGGCCCGGTGCGGGCCGATGCCGTGCCGCCCGGCGCCGCACGCAAGGAGAACGAGGCCGACCGCCTGAAGGCGCGCTACCAGCCGAACAGCGCCGACGTGCAGGCCTTCTACCGCACCAACCGCTACGGCGGCTGAAGCAAGACGACGGGAGCGCAACCCCATGCTGATCAAGCGTTCCGAGGCCCGTGCCGGCAAGCAGCGTCTCGCCGCGGCCTATGCCGGGCTTTCCGCCGGCGGTCTCGACCGCCGCGCCTTCCTGAGGCAGGCGGGGCTGACGGGCGTCGGTCTCTCCGCGCTCGGCGCCATTCCGCTGACCACGGTGCGCCCGGCCGCCGCCGGGCCGACCGACTTCGCGCAGCCGATCACGCGCATCAAGAACGTCTGCACGCATTGCTCGGTCGGCTGCACCGTGACCGCCGAGGTGCAGAACGGCGTCTGGGTCGGGCAGGAACCGTCCTGGGACAGCCCGATCAACCGCGGCACGCATTGCGCCAAGGGCGCTTCGGTGCGCGAGCTCGTGCACGGCGACCGGCGCATCAAGTACCCGATGAAGCTGGTGAACGGACAGTGGCAGCGGATGTCCTGGGACGCCGCGCTGGCCGAGATCGGCGACAAGCTGATGGCGGTGCGCCAGGCTTCGGGCCCTGACAGCGTGTTCTGGCTGGGCAGCGCCAAGTTCTCGAACGAGGGCGCCTACCTCTACCGCAAGTTCGCGGCCTTCTGGGGCACCAACAACGTCGACCATCAGGCGCGCATCTGCCATTCGACCACCGTCGCCGGCGTCGCCAACACCTGGGGCTACGGCGCGCAAACCAATTCCTACAACGACATCCGCAATTCCAAGACCATGATCATCATGGGCGGGAATCCCGCGGAGGCACATCCCGTGTCGCTGCAGCACGTGCTGAGCGGCAAGGAGATGAACCGCGCCAACCTGATCGTCATCGACCCGCGCTTCACGCGCACCGCGGCGCACGCGACCGAGTACGTGCGCATCCGCCCGGGCACGGACATCCCCATCATCTGGGGCCTGCTCTGGCACATCTTCGAGAATGGCTGGGAGGACAAGGAGTTCATCCGCCAGCGCGTCTACGGCATGGACGACGTCCGCACCGAGGTCGCGAAATGGAACCCGCAGGAGGTCGAGCGCGTCACCGGCGTGCCGGGCGCGCAGCTTCGCAAGGTGGCCGAGCTGTTCGCCACGCAGAAGCCCTCCACCCTGATCTGGTGCATGGGCGCCACGCAGAAGACGGTCGGCACGGCGAATGTCCGCGCCTATTCGATCCTGCTGCTCGCCACCGGCAATGTCGGCAAGGAGGGCACGGGCGCGAACATCTTCCGTGGCCACTGCAACGTGCAGGGCGCGACCGACTTCGGCCTCGATGTCACGACGCTGCCGGCCTATTACGGCCTGGACGAGAATGCGTGGAGGCACTGGTCGCGCGTCTGGGGCGTCTCCTATGAGAGCATCGTCGCGCGCTTCGACAGCCCGGCCATGATGACGACGCCGGGCATCCCGACCACGCGCTACTTCGATGCGGTGACGCTGCCGCGCGATCAGGTGCAGCAGCGCGACAACTTCAAGGCGATGGTCGTCTTCGGCCATGGCGGCAACACCGTGACGCGCATGCCAGAAGCCGTGCGCGGGCTCGAGAAGCTGGATCTGCTGGTGGTCGCGGACCCGCATCCGACGACCTTCGCCGTGCTCGCGAACCGGCGGGAGAACACCTACCTGCTGCCGATCTGCACGCAGTTCGAGACCTCCGGCAGCCGCACCGCGTCCAACCGCTCGGTGCAGTGGGGCTCGCAGATCGTGAAGCCGATCTTCGAGAGCAAGGACGACTACGAGGCGCTCTATCGCCTCGCCGGCGCGATCGACGCGGCGGCGCAGAAGCGCAACATGCCCTTCCGCATGCAGGCGGAGATGTTCCAGGGCTTCGAGATCAAGGACAACGCGCCGACCTCGGAGAGCATCCTGCGCGAGATCAACCGCGGCGCCATCTCCACCGGCTACACCGGCCAGTCGCCGGAACGCCTGAAGCTGCACATGCAGCACCAGGACAAGTTCGACCTGGTGACGCTGCGCGCGAAGGACGACGCGCCGCCCGAGATCCGCGGCGACTTCTACGGCCTGCCCTGGCCGTGCTGGGGCAAGCCGGAATGGCGGCATCCGGGCACGCATGTGCTCTACAACACCAACCTCCATGTGAAGGAAGGCGGCGGCACCTTCCGCGCGCGCTTCGGCGTGGAGCGCAACGGCGTCTCGCTGCTGGCGGAAGGATCCTTCTCGAAAGGCTCCGAGCTGACGGACGGCTATCCGGAATTCACCACCGCGGTGATGGCCCGTCTCGGCTGGGATGCCGAGCTGACGGCGGAGGAGAAGGCTTCCATCCAGCGCCAGGGCGGCACGGCCTCCTGGGCCACGGACCTGTCCATGGGCATCATCCGCGTGACCATGGAACATGGCGTGATGGCCTACGGCAACGCCAAGGCCCGCGCCAATGCCTGGAACCTGCCCGATCCGGTGCCGGTGCATCGCGAGCCGATCTACACGCCGCGCACCGACCTGATCGCGCAGTATCCGACACTGCCGGACCGGCGCGGCTTCCGCCTGCCGCATCTCGGGCAGAGCGTGCAGAACCGCTCGCGCGAGGTGGCGCCGAATTTCCCGATCATCCTCACCTCCGGCCGCCTGGTGGAATACGAGGGCGGCGGCGAGGAGACGCGCTCCAACCGCTGGCTCGCCGAGCTGCAACAGGACATGTTCATCGAGATCAACCCGCAGGACGCGGCGGCGCGCAACGTCCGCGACGGCCAGTGGGTGCTGGTGCAGGGTCCGGAGATGCCGCGCGACAAGCAGGTGCGCGTGAAGGCGCTGGTGACCGAGCGCGTCGGCGCCGGCGTCGCCTGGATGCCCTTCCACTTCGCCGGCTGGTTCATGCAGGAGGACCAGCGAGGCAAATACCCGCAGGGCACCGACCCGATCGTGCTCGGTGAATCCGTCAACGCGGTGACGACCTACGGCTACGACCCGGTGACCTTCATGCAGGAAACGAAGGTCACCCTCTGCCAGATCCGCGCGGCGTAAGAGGAGGCGCGACACATGGCCCGCATGAAGTTCCTTCTCGACTCCGACCGCTGCATCGAGTGCAACGCCTGCGTCACGGCGTGCAAGAACGAGCACGAGGTGCCCTGGGGCATCAACCGCCGGCGCGTCGTCACCATCAATGACGGCAAGCCGGGCGAACGCTCGGTCTCGATGGCCTGCATGCACTGCACCGACGCGCCCTGCGCGGCGGTCTGTCCGGTGTCCTGCTTCTACACGACCGCGGATGCGATCGTGCTGCACGACAAGGATCTGTGCATCGGCTGCGGCTACTGCTTCTACGCCTGCCCCTTCGGCGCGCCGCAGTATCCGCGCATCGGCAACTTCGGCAGCCGGGGCAAGATGGACAAGTGCACCTATTGCGCCGGCGGCCCGCAGGCCGACAACACCGGGGCCGAGTACATCCAGTACGGCGCCAACCGCATCGCGGAGGGCAAGCTGCCGCTCTGCGCGGAGATGTGCTCGACCAAGGCGCTGCTCGCCGGCGACGGGGAGGTGATTGCCCAGATCTACCGCGAGCGCGTGCAGCGGCGCGGTTACGGCGCCGGCGCCTGGGGCTGGCGCACCGCCTACCGCGAAACCGTCGCGATCTGAGGAGCGCCGCGATGAAGATCCGCATCCTCGCCCTGCTCGCCGCGCTGTTCATTGGCGTGGCGGGCCTGCCGGCATTCGCGCAGGGCAGCTCGCAGGCGCCTTCCGTCGCCGACGAGATGGCGATCCAGGCCTTGCTGCGCGGCGAGACCGTGCATGGCCGCATCACCATCCCCGACCAGCGCGCGGCCAACCTGATCCAGCCGCAGGGGCGCGAATGGCGTGAATTCCACAATGTGACGCTGGCCTGGGTGGGCGGTGTCGCGGTGCTGGGCATGCTCGCCCTGCTGGTCGTCTTCCGCGTGGCGAAGGGCCGCATCCCGATCGAGGGCGGGCCTTCCGGCCGCACCATCCAGCGCTTCAACGCCTTCGAGCGCGTCAATCACTGGATGGTGGCGTCCTGCTTCATCATCCTCGCGCTCTCGGGCCTCAACCTCACCTTCGGCCGGCATGTCCTGCTGCCTGTGATTGGCCCCGAGGCGTTCACCGAAGTCAGCCTCTGGGGGAAGCTGGCCCATAACTTCCTGGCCTTCCCTTTCACTCTCGGCCTCGTCTTCATGCTGCTGCTCTGGATCAAGGACAACATCCCGAACGGCACCGACATCCGCTGGCTGAAGACGGGCGGCGGGCTGGTCGGCAACGCGCATCCGGATAGCGAGCGCTTCAACGCGGGCCAGAAGGGCATCTTCTGGATCACGGTGCTCGGCGGCGCGGCGGTGGCCTTTACCGGCTACATGCTGGTCTTCCCCTTCTTCTTCACCGACATCGCCGGCATGCAGCTCAGCCACATGATCCACAGCATCGTCGCGGTGCTGATGATCGCGGTGATGCTCGCGCATATCTACATCGGCACGATGGGGATGGAGGGCGCGGTCGAGGCCATGACCACCGGCCAGGTGGACCTCAACTGGGCCAAGCAGCACCACAACCTCTGGGTCGAGGAGGAACTGGCGAAGGGCCGTGCCGCCAGCCCGCCGACCGGCGCCAAGGCCGCCGGCGCGGACTGACGCCGCGGCCCACCGGTGGTATGGACGCGCGGGCGCATGGCGAAGGCCTTGCGCCCGTCGCTTTTGAGGGAAACGCCGACGTGACGCGCATCATCGGCCTCGCCGGCTGGAGCGGGGCCGGCAAGACCACGCTGATGGTCAGGCTGCTGCCCTGCCTGATCGGGCGGGGCCTTTCGGTTTCCACGCTGAAGCACGCGCATCACCGCTTCGACGTGGACGTGCCGGGCAAGGATTCCTGGGAACACCGCAAGGCCGGCGCGCAGCAGGTGATGGTCGCCTCCGGTGCGCGCTGGGCACTGATGACGGAACTCCGTACGGCGCGCGAGCCGACGCTGCCGGAACTGATCGCGCGCATGGACCCTGCGGACCTGGTGATCGTCGAGGGCTACAAGCGCGATGCCCATCCGAAGATCGAGGTGCACCGCGCGGCCAACGGCAAGCCGTGGATGCGGCCGGACATGCCGGGGATCGTCGCCGTCGCCTCCGACATCCCGGCGCCCTATGAGCTGCCACAGGCGCATCTCGACGATGTCGAGGCGATCGCGGACATTGTCCTCGCCCACGCTGCCCCGCTCGCCGCGATCGATTGGGCGGTGCGGCAGGAGGCCTGATGGCCCAACTCAGCGACGACTGCTTCGCCTTCGGCGGGGCGCTGATGTCGGTGGAGGAGGCGCAAGCGCTGATCGCCGCGCGCATTCCCGAACCTGTGGGCGAGGAGGAGGTGCCGCTGACCGCCGCCCGTGGCCGCGTGCTGGCGCATGACCTGGTGGCGCCCATGCCGCTGCCGCCCTTCGCGAATGCTGCCGTGGATGGCTGGGCTCTCCGTCATGAGGATCTGGCGCCGGGCGCTCCGACGCGGCTGCTCGAGACCGGCCGCGTTGCCGCGGGCCATGCGCCGGCCCGCCCCGCCGGCGCCGGGGAGGCGGTGCGCGTCTTCACCGGAGCACCCATGCCGGCCGGCACCGACACCTGCGTGATGCAGGAGGACGTGACGCGCGAGGGCAGCGCCATCCTCGTCCTGGCGGGCCTCAGGCGCGGCGCCAATGCCCGCCCGGCGGGCGAGGACGTGGAGCGCGGCGCGGTGGCGCTGAGGGCCGGGCAGCGGCTAGGCCCGGCCGAGATCGGGATGGCGGCGGCGCTCGGGCAGCGCAGCCTTGTCGTGCGGCGGCTGCCGCGGATCGGCGTCTTTTCGACGGGCGACGAACTGGCCGAGCCGGGAGGGGGTCTTGGCCCGGCGCAGACCTATGACAGCAACCGCTTCACCCTGCTCGCGCTGCTGGCCGGCCTGCCGTGCGAGGCGACCGACCTCGGCATCCTGCCCGACGATGCGCCACGCACTGCGGCGGCGCTCGCTTCGGCCGCGCGCGACCACGACCTGCTGCTGACCAGCGGCGGCGTCTCCGGCGGCGAGGAGGACCACGTCCGCGCCGCGATCGAGGCCGGCGGCAGCCTGGTCTTCTGGCGGCTTGCGGTGAAGCCGGGCCGGCCGGCGGCGATGGGGGTGGTGGCGGGCACGCCCGTGCTGGGCCTGCCGGGCAATCCGGTGGCGGCGGTGGTGTGCTTCCTGCATCTGGCGCGGCCGCTGCTGCTGCGCCTCGCCGGCGCGGCGGACCAGGCCCTGCCGCGTTTTGCCGCCACGGCGGATTTCGCCTACCGCAAGAAGGCCGGGCGACGGGAATACGTGCGCGTCACGTTGGAGACCGCGCATGGCACGACGACCGCGCGGAAGTTCGCGCGCGAAGGAGCGGGACTGCTGTCCTCGCTGACCCAGTCCCAGGGCTTTGCGGAACTGCCCGAGGCCGTGACGCAGGTCACTCCCGGCGAGCGCGTGACCGTGCTTCCCTTCGCCGGGATCCTCTGATGGCCGTCGCTTCCGGAATCGTCATCTGCAGCATCGGTGCTGTGCTTCTGTACCGGGATCTGCGCTCCGTCCTGCGCCGGATCTTCTGGCGCCGGACGCGCGCTGTCGCCGTCACGCACAAGGGGCTCGGCGGATCCCGCTTCGACTTCTGCCTGCCTGATGGCAGTGCCGTCAGCGCGCCGGCCGTGGGCAGCAGGAATCGGGGGTTTCCCATCGGCTCCATGCCGGTGACCATTGTCTACAACCCCAAGGCGCCATCGCACGGCGTCGAGGTGGTGAGCGGCGTCGGCATGGTGGTCAGCCTAGCCTTCACGGCCGTACTGCTGGCGGTCGGCGTGAGGGAATTGTTCAACTGACTGGCCTGAGAGGGGCTCTGCCCCACTCGAACTTTCCTTGCCAAAGGCTTGTTGCCTTTGGAAGCCCTGACGACACGTTTCCGCGGGTGCAGGGGGCCGTGTCCCCTGCCGGGGGAGTTCGAGGGGGCAGCGCCCCCTCGACCCGATCAGAGCCGTACGCCGCCGGTCGCGAAGGCGACCTGGACCGTTTCCTGCACCCTGGTGTCGAGGACATAGGCCGCGCCGACCGCGACGATGGCGGCGATGACGATGCCCGAGATGATGGCCTTCATGCGTGGCGCTCCCCGCAATCGCGACTGTCCTTGTCTATGGCGCTGCGTTGGGGGGTTTGCAACAGGGGCAGCAGGCGCTCCGCGATTGCCAGGTCTTCGGGCGCATTGGCGTTGAAGAAGGGGTCGACGGGATTGTCCGGCCAGTCGGCATGGGTGCAGCCGTGGCGGGCCGTCCAGCGGTCGATCTTGCGTTCCCCGGCGAGCAGCGCGGCGCGCAGTTCCTCCCGCAGCGCCACCGGCCACAACCCGACCGGCGGATGGGTCTGGCCGCCCGAACGGGCGCAGGCGAACGGCACGCTCGCCGCTTCCCGCGCCGCATGCAGCCGCGCCACCAGATCGTCCGGGATGAAGGGCGAATCCCCCGGCACGGAAGCGATCCAGGGCAGGTCGGGCCGTTCCGCCGCCGCCCAGTCCATCGCGGCAAGGATCCCCGCCAGCGGCCCCGGATAATCCGGCAACCCATCTGCCACCACCGGCAGCCCATAGGACGCGAAGCGTGCCGGATCGCCGTTCGCGTTCAGCACCACCGCCGCGACCTGCGGCGCGAGCCGCGCCAGCGCGTGGTCGAGCATCGGTCTGCCGCCGAGTGTCCGCAGCGGCTTGTCTCCGCCGCCCATGCGGCGTGCCAGGCCGCCAGCGAGGACGCAGCCCAGGGTTCCGCGCGCCTGCGCCGCTCCGTCGGGCATCGCATGGGCCGTCGGCATACCGTCGGGGCTTCCGCTCGCCCGCTGCGTCCCGGCGCGATCCGCGCCGTCCGATGCGGTGGTGTCGCGTATCCCGCGCGCCTCCGGCGCCGCTGGATCGCTCCGGCGTGCCTGCGGCGCCGTTGGATCGCTCCCGCGCGCCTCCGGCGCCGCTGGATCGCTCCCGCGCGCCTCCGGCGCGACGCCCCGCCTCTCAGCCGGCATCGTCGGTCGCCGCCATCGCCTCGGCGCTGTTCTTGCGCCAGTGCTTGGCGGCCTCCTCCTCGACGTAGTTCAGGTCGGCATCGAAGACGATGCGCTCCTCGCCCGAGAGCGCCACGAAGCGCTTGCCCTTGCAGCGGCCGATCAGCGTCAGCCCGGCCTCCTTCGCCAGTTCCACACCCCAGGCGGTGAAGCCGGAACGCGACACCAGGATCGGGATGCCCATGCGCACGGTCTTGATGACCATCTCCGAGGTCAGCCGACCCGTGGTGTAGAAGATCTTGTCGCCGGGGCTTTCGCGCTCGCGGAACATCCAGCCCGCGATCTTGTCCACCGCGTTGTGGCGGCCGACATCCTCCATGTAGACGACCGGCTGGTCGCGCAGGCAGAGCGCGCAGCCATGGATCGCGCCGGCCTCCAGATACAGCGTCGGCAGCGTGTTGATGCGGTGCAGCAGGCGGTAGAGCCAGGAGGTGCGCAACTCCGTCTTCGGCAGGCGCACCTGGGCGAAGCCCTCCATCAGGTCGCCGAAGGCCGTGCCCTGCGCGCAGCCGGAGGTCAGCGTCTTCTTGCGCAGCTTCTCCTCGAAGTCGGTCCGCTCCGGCGTGCGCACGATGACGACGCCGAGGTCGTCGTCGTAGTCGACGCCGGTGACGACCGCATCCTGCTTCAGCATGCCCTGGTTCAGCAGGTAGCCGAGGGCGAGATCCTCCGGCCGGTCGCCGATCGTCATCATGGTGACGATCTCCTGGCCGTTGAGGAACAGCGTCAGCGGGCGCTCGACCGTGACGGAGGTCTCGATCGGCGCGCCGGTGTGGTCCACGCCGGTGACGCGACGCGTCAGGCGCGGGTCGCTGGGGTCGGGCTTGACGCGGAGAAGGTCGGACATGGGCAGGAGATGGGCGAGGCACCGGAAGGTGGCAAGCGCACCGGAGGGGCGTCGCCCCTCCGGGCCACCCCACCAAAGGCCGAAAGGCCTTTGGAAACCATCACCTGGTGTCGGGCAGAGCAGGTATTCCGCGGCAACCAAGGAAGCGCCACGCTCGAAGGTCGGATTTCCTTCCGGGCGTCGTGTCCGCAGCGCACTTTCCCGCGCCGGCGCGGCCATCATGCCCGGCACCAAGTACCGGCCGGTCCAGGGTGCCCCGCACCCTGGCGGGGTGAGGTTCGAACAGGGGCAGAGCCCCTCTCCGAACGGCGGCGTGAGAAGTTGACGCCCTTCGGGGTGGCACCCCTCCCGTCAGCCTGGCAGCCAGATCCCGCGCCCCGCGTAGAACCGCGCGAATGCATCCACCGCCAGCCGCGCGTCCGTCTGGCTTGCCGCATCGTGCCCCGACGGGTTGTGGAAGCGCAGCTTCTCCTCCGCCGTCCCGAACACCAGCACCAGGTGCCCGCCCCGCGCCGGAGGTTCGGTCTCGGGGCGCCGCACCGCCGGGTGCACGGAGGCGATGAACATGCCCCGGTCGGCGAGCAGCGATGGGATGTCCTCCGCCGGCACATCGACGCGCACCTCGGCGGCGATGCCGTGCGCCTCGCGCAGCCAGGTTGCGGCTGGGGCGTAGATCAGGCCACGGATGGAGCCGTCCGGCCGCACCACGTAGCCGCCGCGCCCGGTGAGTTCCCGCGCCAGGTCGAAGGCGCGCGGCGGTGCGATGCCGCGCGCGCCGAGCGCCATGCGCAGGCAGGCGACGCCGCAGAGATGGTCCGCCCATTCCGCGTATTCCGCCGCATCCCTCGCGCCGGAGGCGGCCCAGAGCGGGTCCTCCTCCGCCTTCAGCGTTCCGGTGATGATGTCGGCGATGCAGTCCGCCGACTCCCACTGGCCGAAATAGGGCGGGATCACCGCGGGCCCTGCGCCCGCCCGCGCCGCCACACGTCATCCGGCTTCGACCAGCTTGCCGGGTCGCGCAGTTCCCGCGCGAGACCGGCGGCCATCGCCTCGAAGATCGCGCGGCCCTTCTCCGGCGTCGCCGCGCGGGCATCGCCGCGCACGCCGGTCACCGGCGCGCGTTCGGAGAAGGACCAGAAGCGCGTCACCGCCTGGCTCGAGGCGTCGAAATTCCCCGGCGAGACGGAGTTGGCGATCTCCTCCATGCGCACCTGGCCCGGATCGAGATGCATCCACAGGCTGGTCTCGCCCTCGCAGGCGTGGTGGATGCCGGTCTGCGCGGTCAGCGCGGCGGCGATCTCCTTCGGCGCCACCCGGGTGATGCTGGTGGTCAGCACCGGGATGCCGAATTCATGCGCGAGTTCGCGCGTCGCCACGGCCAGCGGGTCGTTGTTCCCGCCATGGCTGTTGAAGAACATCACCTTGGAGAAGCCGTCCGCCAGCAGCGACCGCACGATGCAGCGCAGGATGCCGGCGAAGGTCGCGTAGTCGACGCTGATCGTGCCGCCGAAGGGGAAGTGGTGCTCGGACAGGCCGAGCCACATCGGCGGCAGCACCACCGCCGGCAGGTCGGCGCAGAGTTCCGACGCGCGGACGGACACCGAATGCCCGATGAAGCTGTCGGTCCAGACCGGCAGGTGCGGCCCGTGCTGTTCGATGCTCGCCACCGGCACCACCACCACGGCGTCGCGTTCCGCGAGCGCGCGCAGCTCCGGCGCCGTCAGCCGTTCCCAGCGAACTTCGGTCATCGGGCGTCAGCCCCTTCCCATGGCGTAGAATTCGTCATTCGGGCGCAGGTTGGTCACGTTCGCGAGCCGGTTGGACATGCCGAAGAAGGCGGCGATGGCGGCGATGTCCCAGATCGCCTCATCATCGAAACCGGCCTGGCGCAGGGCGTCATGGTCGGCGTCATTCACCTCGTTGGCGCGCAGCGTCACCTTGACGGCGAATTCCAGCATCGCCTTCTGCTTCGGCGTGATGTCGGCCTTGCGCCAGTTGGCGGCGACCTGGTCGGCGATCAGCGGGTTCTTGGCGCGGATGCGCAGAATGGCCCCGTGCGCGACGACGCAGTACTGGCACTGGTTCAGCGCCGAGACGGCGACCACGATCATCTCGCGCTCCGCCTTGGTCAGGCCTTCCGACTTGTCCATCAGCGTGTCGTGATAGGCCATGAAGGCGCGGAATTCCTCCGGGCGATGCGCGAGCATCAGGAAGACGTTCGGGATGAAGCCCGACTTCTCCTGCACCGTCAGGATCCGCGAGCGGATATCCTCGGGCAGGGTGTCGAGGTCGGGGATCGGGGTGCGGGCGACTGGCTTGTTCTTCATGGCGCGGACGATGGCGCCAAGCGGCGGGGTCAGTCCAGTCCCAGCAGCCCGCGCGCGAAGTCGCGCGCTTCGAAGGGGCGCAGATCCTCGGCCTTCTCGCCGACGCCGACCACATGCACCGGCAGGCCGAATTCCTGCGCCAGCGCCACCACGACGCCGCCCTTGGCGGAACCGTCCAGCTTGGTCACCGCGAGGCCGGAGACGTCCACCATCTCCTTGAACACCTTGACCTGCTGCAGCGCGTTCTGGCCGGTGGTGGCATCGAGCACCAGCAGCACGGAATGCGGCGCGGTCTCGTCCACGCGGCGGATGACGCGGATGACCTTCCGCAATTCCTCCATCAGCGCGGACTTGTTGTGCAGGCGGCCGGCGGTGTCGACCAGCAGCACGTCGAGGCCCTCGGCCCGCGCGGTGCCCAGCGCGTCGAAGGCGAGGCCCGCCGCGTCGGCGCCCGGCTTGGCCGGCGGGAAGAAGCGCGCGCCGGTGCGCTCGGCCCAGACCTGGAGCTGCTCGACGGCGGCGGCGCGGAAGGTGTCGCCGGCGACGAAGCCGGCCTTCAGCCCGGCGTCGCGGTACTGGCGGCCGAGCTTGGCGATGGTCGTCGTCTTGCCGGTGCCGTTCACGCCCACCACCAGCACGACATGCGGAGCGCGGGCGGGTTCGATGGTCATCGGCTGCGCGACGGGGGCGAGGATGGCGGCGATCTCCTCGGCGAGCGTCGCCTTCACCTCCTCGTCCGTCACTTCCTTGCCGAAGCGCGTCCTGCGGAAGCCCTCGACGATGCGCCGCGACGCCGCCACGCCGAGGTCGGCGGCGATCAGCGTCTCCTCGAGCTCCTCCAGCGCCTCATCGTCCAGCTTCCGCTTGGTGAAAAGCGCGGTGACGCTGTCGGTGAGCTTCGCCGTGGAGCGCGCCAGCCCGGCCTTGAGGCGGGAGAACCAGCCCTGGCGCCCTTCGTTCTCCGGCGGCGCCGGGGCGGGCTGCGCGTCGGCAGGCGGCCGCTGCGGGGCTTGCATGCCGACCGGGGGCGCCGGCACCTGCGCGACCGTCAGGGGTGCCTCCGCGCGGGTCGGGACCGGCGCCGGCTGAAAGGCCGCCGGGCTTGCCGCTTCGGCGATGGCCGCCCGGGCTGGCCCGTCGGCCCTCGCCAGACCCGTCGGTGGCGGGATCTCGATCGGGAACGGCTCGGGCGTGGGCTCGGGGATGAAGGGCGGCGTCTCGGCCGGGCCTGGCTCCGGGGTCTCGGGGCCGGAAGGCGGCGCCTCGGGCGGGCCGGGGATGGGAAGTTCGGGCGGGCGCGGCTCCTGCGCCGCGTCGCCGCCACGGAATCGGCTGAACAGGCTCTTGAGCACCATCAGGCAGCCTCCGCCAGCAGGGCATCCGGGGTGGCGCCGGTCACGCGCAGGCGGCGGATCTCACCGGGGCTCGCCATGCCGCGCGCGAGGCGCAGGGGCGCGAAGTGTTCCGTATGGCCGCGGTCGGCGTGCTCGAACAGGACCGCTTCCTCCTGGCCGATGCGCGCGGTGAACAGCCGCGCCGCGGCGCGGGCGCCGGCCTCCCGCAGACGCGCGGCGCGTTCCTTGCGCAGCGGCACCGGAAGCTGCGGCATGCGCGCGGCCGGCGTATCCGGCCGTTCCGAATAGGGGAAGACGTGCAGGAAGGAGAGGCCGCACTCCTCCACCAGCGCGAGCGTTTCGGCGAAATGCGCCTCGGTCTCGGTCGGGAAGCCGGCGATAAGGTCGGCGCCGAACACCATGTCCGGGCGCAGGCGGCGGGCGCGTTCGGCCAGCGCGATCGCATCCGCGCGCAGGTGCCGCCGCTTCATGCGCTTGAGGATCAGGTCCGCGCCGTGCTGCAGGGACAGGTGCAGATGCGGCATCAGGCGCGGTTCCTCGGCGATCAGGCGCCAGAGGTCCTCATCCACCTCCACGGGGTCGAGCGAGGAGAGCCGCAGCCGGGGCAATTCCGGCACCAGGGCCAGCAGCCGCCGCACCATCTGCCCGAGGCTCGGCTTTCCGGGCAGGTCCGGCCCATAGGAGGTGATGTCCACCCCGGTCAGCACCACTTCCCGGTAGCCGGCGGCAACGAGCGCGCGCACCTGTTCGACGATCGCGCCGATCGGCACGGAACGCGACGGACCGCGGCCGAAGGGGATCACGCAGAAGGTGCAGCGATGGTCGCAGCCCTGCTGCACCTGGACGAAGGCGCGGGCGCGGCCGGCGAATTCGGTCACCAGATGCGCCGCCGTCTCGGTCGCCGCCATGATGTCGGTGACCGGGGCAGGGGGGGCGTCGAGCGCCGCCCAGGTCTCGGGCTTCAGCTTGTCGGCATTGCCGATGACGCGCTCCACGCCGGGGATGGCGGCCCACTTCTCCGGGGCGATCTGCGCGGCGCAGCCGGTGACGATGATGCGCGCGCCGGGGTTGTCGCGATGCGCCTTCCGGATCGCCTGGCGGGCCTGGCGTTCGGCCTCGGCGGTGACGGCGCAGGTGTTCACCACGATGGCGCCGGCATGGCCGGCCTGCGCGGCGCTACCCGCCAGGGCGCGCGTCGCCAGGTCGCGCATCGCCTCGGATTCGTATGTATTGAGGCGGCAGCCGAAGGTGAGGACGCTGACGGACGCACCGGCATGATCCAGGCTTCCGTTGTTTGCGGCGGCCTGCTGTGCCCGGCGGTCTTCGGCGTCCGGGGTCATGACCCGTAGGCCTCGAGGTCGAGCGTGCCGGTGAAGGCGGTGGCGACGGGACCGGTCATCAGCACGTGGCCGTCGGTCTGGCGCCATTCCATCTGCAGGTCGCCGCCGGGCATGGTGACGGTCGCCCGCCGGCCGGTCAGGCCGCGGCGCACCGCGTTCACGATGCCCGCGCAGGCGCCGGAGCCGCAGGCCAGCGTCAGCCCCGCGCCGCGTTCCCAGATCACCAGCCGAAGGTGCTCGGGCGAGAGCACCTGCGCGAAGCCGATATTCGCCCGGTCCGGGAAGATCGGGTCGTGTTCGAGCTTCGGCCCGAGTTCCGCCACCGGGATGGCATCGAGGTCGTCGACGAAGAAGGTCGCGTGCGGATTGCCCATGGAGCAGGCCGCCGGGTCCGAGACCGGCCCGAGGGCGAGGGGCAGGTGCAGCGTATCCACCTTGCGCGCCAGCGGCACGTCGTCCCAGCGCAGCCGCGCCGGGCCCATGTCGGCGCGCCAGAGGCCGCCGGGCAGGCGTTCCACCGGCAGGTCGCCGGCGATGGTGCGCACCACCACGCGGTCGGCGCCGCGTTCCTCCGCGACCAGGGAGGCGATGCAGCGCGTCGCATTGCCGCAGGCCCCCGCCTCCGAGCCGTCGGGGTTGCGGATGCGCATGAAGACATCGGCGCCGGCGGGCGGCTTTTCCATGATGATGAACTGGTCGCAGCCGATGCCGAAATGCCGGTCGGCGATGGCGGCGGCACGCGCCGGGGTGACCGGCAGCTTGGCGGCGCGCGCGTCGAGCACGACGAAGTCGTTGCCCAGGCCGTGCATCTTGCGGAAGGGGACCATCACGGAGCGGATATGCCTCGCCGGGCCCCACGATCCAAGGGCTTCGCGCGCGGGACTGCCCCGCGCGGCGTTCAGCCGTTCAGCAGCCGGTCGATCTCGGCCTGGGCAAGGTCCGGACCGGCCGCCACCGGGTCAGCCACGGTCGAGGCGGCGCCGCGCACCTCCAGCCGGGGGACGTCCGGCGCCACGGTGCCGGGCACCAGGCCTTCGAGCATGGTTTCCACCTGCTGCAACTGGCGGATGGCGCGGCGGATGCGCTGGCCGGTCAGGTCCTGGAAGGAGCAGGCCTGGAAAATGGCATTCACCCGCTCGGTCAGGGCGGCGATGGAGGCGGTGTCCTGGGCGCCGTCATCCAACCATCGCTGGATCGCCTCGGCGGCTTCGAGGATGGTCTCGGCGGCGGCTTCCGTGGCCTGCACCACGGCTTCCAGCTCCAGCCCCGAATTGCGGGCGCCGGAGGCCGGGATGGCGATCAGCCGGGCGATCTGGCTGTGCACCTCCGCGATGCGGGTGGCGAGGTTCTCCTCGGTCATGCCGGCGAGCTGGACGGAGGCGGCGACCTCCGCGCTGAGCTCGGCGATGCGGCGGTCCATGAAGGCGCGCAGCGCGGCGAAGTCGGGGGCGAGGGCGGCGCGGATCGTCTCGGCGGTCTCTGGCGGCACGGGCGGGCCTCGGGCAGGGGAAGCGCCCATCAGACACCAGGGAGGATAAAGGGTCCGTTGCGGCGGGCCGGGGTTGCAGCGGGCAGGGCAGGGGTCTATACGCCCGCCTCCCGCGTCGTGGCCCCGTGGACATGCCCGGCCGGGAACACGCGTCCCCGCCGCATGGTGCGGCCCCGGCCTCCGGGAGCGAAGCGGGACGTGCCGACCCCAAGGAGGGCCAAATGTCCAAGATGAAGACGAAGTCGAGCGTGAAGAAGCGCTTCCGACTGACCGCCACGGGCAAGGTCAAGGCCGGCGCCGGCAACAAGCGCCACATGCTCACGGCCAAGACCAACAAGATGAAGCGCCAGAATCGCGGCATGTTCGTCCTGGACAAGCAGGACGGGGATACCGTGAAGCAGTGGCTGCCCTACGGGCTGGATCGGTAAGGAAGGGGACGCACCATGGCTCGTGTCAAGCGCGGCGTCACCAAGCACGCCCGTCACAAGAAGGTCCTGAAGCTCGCCGAGGGGTATGTCGGCCGCTCCGGTTCCGCCTATCGCCCCGCGCTCGAGCGCGTCGAGAAGGCGCTGCAGTATGCCTACCGCGACCGCCGCAACAAGAAGCGCGAGTTCCGCGGCCTCTGGATCCAGCGTATCAACGCCGCGGTCCGTGAGCACGGCCTGACCTATTCCCGCTTCATCGCCGGCATCAAGGCGGCGGGGATCGAGATGGACCGCAAGGTGATGGCGGCGCTGGCCTTCGACGAACCGGCGGCCTTCGCGGCGCTGGTCGAGCAGGCGAAGGCGAAGCTGGCCTGAACCCCTCGGCGCGGGGGTTCCCCTGCGTCGTTTCAGCGTTTAGCAGAGGGCCGCATCCCGGGACGACCGGGGCGCGGCCCTTCGCATTTTTCCGGACAGTGGGTGCATGACCGACGACCTCGCTTCCCTGCAGGCCGAGACCGAGGCGGCGCTTGCCGCCGCCGCCGACCTGCGTGCCCTCGACGCCGTGCGCGTCGGCGTGATGGGCAAGTCCGGCAGCCTGACCGCGCTGCTCAAGGGACTCGGCGCCGTGCCGGCGGACCAGCGGAAGGAACGCGGCGCCGCGCTCAACCGGCTGAAGACCGCGATCGAGGCCGCGATCGATGCCCGCCGCGTGGTGCTCGACGCCGCCGCGCTGGACGCCCGGCTCGCCGCCGAGCGCCTGGACGTGACCCTGCCGCCGCGCCCCTTCGCGCCCGGCACCGCGGCCGATGGCGGCATCCACCCGATCGCGCGGACCATGGAAGAGCTGACGGCCCTGTTCGGCGCCATGGGCTTCAAGGTCGCCGAGGGGCCGGACATCGAGGGCGACTGGTTCAATTTCGGCGCGCTCAACATCCCCGACCACCACCCGGCGCGGCAGGACCACGACACCTTCTATCTGCCCGAGGTGAACGGCCGCCGCCCGGTGCTGCGCACCCACACCTCCCCGGTGCAGATCCGCACCATGATCGCGCAGGAACCGCCGATCCGCGTCATCGTGCCGGGCCGCACCTACCGCGCCGACCATGACGCGACGCATTCGCCGATGTTCCACCAGGTCGAAGGGCTGGTGATCGACCGCGGCATCACGCTCGGCCATCTCAAGGGCTGCCTGATCGACTTCCTGCGCGCCTTCTTCGGCATCGCCGACCTGCCTGTGCGCTTCCGGTCGTCCTACTTCCCCTTCACCGAGCCCTCGATGGAGGTCGACATCGGCTGGTCGCGCAAGACCGGCGAGCTCGGCAAGGGCGGCGATTGGCTGGAAATCCTCGGCTCCGGCATGGTCCACCCGAAGGTGCTGGCCAATTGCGGCATCGACCCGCGCGAGTGGCAGGGCTTCGCCTTCGGCATGGGCATCGAGCGCATCACCATGCTCAAGCACGGCATTCCCGACCTGCGGCCGTTCTACGAGGCGGATGTCCGCTGGCTGCGCCACTACGGCGCCGATCCCTTGGCGCCGGCGACGCTGCATGAGGGGGTTTGACGCGACTGGGGAGAGCTCCGCCCTCCCCAAACCCCTCCGGTCGGGGGAAAGTATTCTCCCGAATCCCCGTTCTATTTTTGGCCGTTGGGCGGTTCCGCCGGGGGCGGTGCCAAGTGACGGTTTCCGAAGGCCTTTCGGCCTTTGGTGGGGTGGTCTGGAGGGGCAAGGCCCCTCCAGGACCCTTGATGCGAGGCTGACCCGATGAAGTTCACCCTGTCCTGGCTCCGCGACCATCTCGACACCGATGCCGGCGTCGACGAGATCGCCCGTCGCCTGAACGCCATCGGCCTCGAGGTCGAGGGCATCGAGGATCGTGGCGCAGCCCTCGCATCCTTCCGCATCGCCCGTGTCATCGAGGCGGTGCAGCACCCCAATGCCGACCGCCTGCGCCACCTGCGCGTGGATGTGGGTGACGGCGTCGAGCGGTCCGTTGTCTGCGGCGCGCCGAACGCGCGCACGGGCATGATGGGCGTCGCGGCGCTGCCGGGCGAATACGTCCCCGGCACCGGCGTCACGCTGAAGGTCGGCGAGATCCGCGGCGTGAAGTCGGAAGCGATGATGCTGTCGGCCCGCGAGATGGGCCTCGGCGACGATCACTCCGGCATCGTGGACCTGCCTGCGGATGCGCCGCTCGGCGAATCCTACGTGAAGTGGGCGGGGCTCGACGACCCGATCATCGAGATCAGCGTCACGCCGAACCGTGGCGATGCGCTGTCCGTGCGCGGCGTCGCGCGGGACCTGGCGGCCTCGGGCCTCGGCAGGCTGAAGCCGTGGTCGGCACCGGCTGCGGCACCGGCCTACAAGTCGCCATTGAACTGGAAGATCGAGGACCCGAGGGCCTGCCTCTGGGTGCTCGGCCGTGCCGTGCGCGGCGTGAAGAACGGGCCGAGCCCGAAATGGCTGCAGGACCGCCTCACGGCGATCGGCCTGCGGCCGATCAGCGCGCTCGTCGACATCACCAATTTCTTCACCTTCGACCTTGGCCGCCCATTGCACGTCTTCGACGTGGCGAAGGTGCAGGGCACGGACCTGACCATGCGCATGGCGCGGGAGGGCGAGACGCTCGCCGCGCTGAACGGCAAGGACTATGCGCTGACGCCGGAGGACGGCGTGATCGCGGATGCGGCCGGGGCCGAGGCGCTCGGCGGCGTCATCGGCGGCACGCATTCGGGTTGCGACGAGACCACCACCGAATGCTTCATCGAATGCGCGCTATTCGACCCGGTGCGGATCGCGCTGTCGGGCCGTCGCCACGACGTGCGCACCGATGCGCGCGCGCGCTTCGAACGCGGCCTCGACCCCGCCTTCCTGCCGGATGCGCTGGAGGCGGCGACGCGCATGATCATCGAGCTCTGCGGCGGCGAGGCGAGCGAGATCAGCACCGCCGGTGCGGAGCCCGCCTGGAAGCGGTCGGCGACGCTGCGCTTCGAGCGCGTGGCGGGCCTGGGTGGCCTCGACCTGCCGGCGGATGAGGCGGTGGGGCGGCTGGAACGCCTCGGCTTCGCGGTGCAGGCGCGCGATGCGGCCTCCGTCACCGTCGCCGTGCCGTCCTGGCGCAACGATGTCGCGGCCGATCTGTCCGCCTACCGTGCCGGCGGCGGCGCGCTGACGCAGTTCGAGGGGCTGGACCCGGCCCGCGCGGCCAAGGCGGCCGAAGGCTGCGCGGCGGTGGAGCCGGAAGCCGACCTGGTGGAGGAAGTGCTGCGCCTCGGCGGGCTGGATGCGGTGCCGGCGGTCTCGCTGCCGGCGCTCGCCGTCATCCCGCCGCCGGCCTTCACGCCGAGGCAGTCCCGGGCGGCGCTGGCGCGGCGCGTGCTGGCCGCGCGGGGCATGCTCGAGACCGTGACCTTTGCCTTCATGGAGACGAAGACCGCGGCGCTGTTCGGCGCCACGCCGGAGGCGCTGCGGCTGGTCAACCCGATCGCGGCCGACCTCGACCAGATGCGCCCCACTCCGGTTGCCTCCCTGCTGCTGGCGGCCGCGCGCAACGCGGCGCGCGGCTTCGGCGATGTGGCGCTGGCCGAACTCGGCGCCGCATATCGCGACATCACGCCGGACGGACAGGCGCAGGTGGCCGCCGGCGTGCGGCATGGATCGACGCCGCGCCACTGGGATGTCCCTGCGCGCGGCGTGGATGCGATGGACGCGAAGGGCGATGCGCTGGCGGTGCTGGTCGCGCTCGGCGTGCCGATGGCGGCGCTGCAGGTGACGACCGATGCGCCGCGCTTCTACCACCCGGGCCGTTCCGGCGTGGTGCGGCAGGGGCCGAAGACCGTGCTGGCGACCTTCGGGGAGATCCACCCGAAGGTGATGGAAGCGCTCGACCTGCCGGGCCCGGCGGTGGCCTTTGAGGTGTTCCTCGACGCCGTGCCCGAGCCCAAGCGCCGGAAGAAGGGTGCGCCCGACCTGCCGGCCTTCCAGCCGCTGCGGCGCGACTTCGCCTTCATCGTCGAGGACAAGGTCGCCGCCGAGGCCGTGCTGCGCGCCGCGCGCGGCGCCGACAAGGCGCTGATCACCGACGTGGCGCTGTTCGACCTCTACCAGGGCAAGGGCGTGCCGGACGGGGCGAAGAGCCTGGCCATCCAGGTCACCATCCAGCCGCGCGAGGCGACGCTGACCGACACGCAGATCGAGGCCATCGCCGACCGCGTGGTGGCGGCGGTGGCCAAGGCCACGGGGGCGGTGCTGCGGGCATGAACGCGCCTGCCGCGGCCAAGCGCCTGAACCTGGCGCTGCTGGCCGCGGCGATCGTGCTGGTGCTGTCGGTGTGGTTTGCCGGCACCGTGGCGGTGCCGTCGCTGATCGGGCAGGGGCTGATCTCGCCGGGGCGGGCGGCTTGGCTGACGGCCTGCGTGCAGCTCGGCTTCGTCGCCGGCACGCTGGTCAGCGCCGTGCTGTCGCTGGCGGATCGGGTGGATGCGCGGCGGCTGTTCCTGGGCTGCGCGCTGCTCGCGGCCGTCGCGACGCTGGCGCAGACGCAGGTGGCGCCGGCCGGCGCGGCGGCGCTGGTGCTGCGCTGCGTCGCCGGCGCGGCGATGGCGGGCGTCTATCCGGTCGGCATGAAGCTGGCGGCGTCCTGGGCGAGGGGTGACCTCGGGCTGCTGATCGGCATCGTGGTGGGGGCGGTGACGCTCGGCTCGGGCCTGCCGCACCTGCTGCCGGATCTGGTCGGCTCGCTCGACTGGCGCAGCGCCTATGCCGGGGCAGGGGTGCTGGCGGCGGCGGGGGGCGTGCTGATCCTGCCCTTCCGCCCCGGGCCGCTGCTCGGGGCGCGCCCGCCCTTCCGGCCGGGCCAGGCGCTGGAGGCCTGGCGGAACAGGGGGCTGCGCCTCGCGAACCTCGGCTACCTGGGGCACATGTGGGAACTCTATGCGATGTGGGCCTGGATCGGGGTCTTCCTGGCCTCCGTGCTGGGGCGGCCGGATGTGGGGGCCTGGGTATTCGGGGTGCTGGCGGCCGGGGCCGCGGGCTGCGTGCTGGCGGGGATCGCGGCGGACCGGTGGAACCGTGCCAGGGTCGCCGCGCTCTGCATGGTCGTCTCCGGCGGCTGCGCGGTGCTGATCGGGCCGGCCTCCGCTTGGCCGGCGCTGGCGCTCGGGCTCGCCTTCCTCTGGGGCTTCACGGTGGTGGCGGATTCCGCGCAGTTCTCGGCCTGCGTCGTGACCCTCTCGCCGCCGGACTATGTCGGGACGATGCTCACGGTGCAGACCTCGCTGGGCTTCCTGCTGACCGTCGGGACCATCGGGCTGCTGCCGGTCGCGATGCAGGCGCTGGGGCCGGGTACGGGCTTCGCGCTGCTGGGGATAGGACCCCTGCTCGGCGCGGTCGCCATGTGGCGGCTGGCGCCGATGCTGGAGGTGCCGCGCGTCATCGCCGGCCCCGCGCGCGCCGCGCCGCCGCCGTAGCGGGATCGCCGGCGAGGAAGGCGGCGAGTTCCCGATTGCCGCGGATCACCGTTTCCCCGGCGGCCACCAGCAGGTCCACATCGTCGCGCGGCAGGGTCAGGCCGGTCGGGATCCGGCGCAGCCGGTCCCGCAGCACCGCGTCCGGATGGTCGGCCAGGGAGACATGTACCAGCAGGCCCCCGACGTCGTCGCAGGGCCAGCCGTCGATGACCGGGGCGTGGCCGCAGCGGTTCTCGCGCTGGCGGTCCACCATGCGGTTCACCTCGGCCGCCGTCACGGCGAGGGTTTCGAGGTTGTAGTTGTCGATCTGCCCGCCCGAGACGGCGTCGAAGATCTGCACCAGGCCGTTGACCATGCGCTGGCGGGAGAGGGCGGGATCGGTCGCGGACTGGCCATCCACGCTGATCATCAGGACGCGCCGCACCATTCGGATGCGGGCGGCGAAATCCGGCACGTCGACGCCGCCCAGGATGGCGAAGTTCAGCGTCACCCGCAGGGCGAGATTGTCCGAGATGCCGCCATCCAGCAGGTGGATCCAAGGCGTCCTGTCGCGATCGGCCATGCGGCCGACGATCTCGAGCAGCCGGCGGCGATTGTACTCCGCCAGCATCGGCATGACCGAGAGATTGACCGGCAGCGGCGCGGTGCAATCCGGGCCGCGGTGGTTCGCCAGCGTGATCGGCGTGAACAGCAGCGGAAACCCGTTCGAAGCCGCGACCGCGCGCGCCACCGAGAACTGGGCCAGGTCGGAACAGATCACGTCGAAGGCGTGGGGCAGGAAGGGAAAGGCCGATCCGCTGGCGAGGTCGGTTGCGTTGATGGACAGGCGGGGCCGGCGACGCGCCACCAGGTCCCGGAAGGTCGCGCCGCGGAACATGAGGGCGTCATAGACCTCCGTCATGCGGTCATTGGTCCCGACGGCCGGATCCACCAGCCAGCCCCATTGCCAGGGCAGGAGATAGGTGCCCCAGACATAGGCGGCGATGTCCCGGTGGAGGAACTCCCCGGGGAAGGTCTGGAAGGACCGTTCGCCATAGAGCGCATAGTGCGCCGCGGTGAAACTGCCGCCTGAGACCCCCGCGATCTGGTCGATCTCGGCCAGCAGGTTGGAGGGCGGGCCCCCGAGATGGACCGGCACCTCCCGCATGCCGCGCAGCGCGCCATGGGCGAAGGCCGCCGAGCGCTTCCCTCCACCCGAGAAGGCGACGAAGATCAGCACATCGGATCGTCCGCCCGAGGCATTGACCTCATCGAGGCCATAGCCGTCGTTCCGGGCACCGGGGGCCAGCGCCGGATTGATCCCCCGGTCGGCGCCGGCACAGCCCAGAACGGCCAGGACCAGCGCCAGGGCGCCAAGACGCTTTGACTTGCGGGCCGTCTGCCCTATGTCCCCCCGCAGAGATGCGGGCACGCCACTGCCTCGCCGCCACTGGATTCCCATGACCGACACCCCGCTCGAACTGATCCGCAATTTCTCCATCATCGCCCATATCGACCATGGGAAGTCCACGCTCGCCGATCGCCTGATCCAGCAGACCGGGGCGCTGACCGCGCGCGAGATGAAGGAGCAGGTGCTTGACAACATGGAGATCGAGCGCGAGCGCGGCATCACCATCAAGGCGCAGACCGTGCGCCTGACCTACCCGGCGAAGGACGGCAGGACCTACGTCCTCAACCTGATGGACACGCCGGGCCATGTGGACTTCGCCTACGAAGTCTCGCGGTCGCTCGCCGCCTGCGAGGGGTCGCTGCTGGTCGTCGATGCCTCCCAGGGGGTCGAGGCGCAGACGCTCGCCAATGTCTACCAGGCGATCGACGCGGGGCACGAGATCGTGCCGGTGCTCAACAAGATCGACCTGCCGGCCGCCGAGCCCGCCCGCGTGAAGCAGCAGATCGAGGATGTGATCGGGCTGGACACCTCCGACGCGGTCGAGATCAGCGCCAAGACCGGGCTCAACATCGAGGGCGTGCTGGAGGCGATCGTGCAGCGCCTGCCGCCGCCCAAGGGCGATCCGGCTGCGACCACCAAGGCGCTGCTGGTCGATTCCTGGTACGACGCCTATCTCGGCGTGATCATCCTGGTGCGGGTGAAGGACGGCTTCCTGCGCAAGGGCCAGCGCATCCGCATGATGTCGAACGGCGCGGTGCACACCATCGAGCAGGTCGGCGTCTTCTCGCCCAAGCTGACGCCGACCGACAGCCTCGGGCCCGGCGAGATGGGCTATGTCACCGCCGCCATCAAGACTGTGGCCGACACCAATGTCGGCGACACCATCACCGACGACCGCAACCCGGCGGCCGAGCCGCTGCCGGGCTTCAAGCCCTCCATCCCCGTGGTTTGGTGCGGCCTCTATCCCGTCGATGCCGATGATTTCGAGAAGCTGCGCGAATCGCTCGGCAAGCTGCGGCTGAACGACGCGTCCTTCCACTACGAGACGGAGACCTCGGCGGCGCTGGGCTTCGGCTTCCGCTGCGGCTTCCTCGGGCTGCTGCATCTGGAGATCATCCAGGAACGGCTGTCGCGCGAATTCGACCTCGACCTGATCGCAACCGCGCCCTCGGTCGTCTACAAGGTGCACAAGACGAACGGCGAGATGTTCGAACTGCACAACCCGGCCGACATGCCGGATGGCAGCGTGCTCGACCACATCGAGGAGCCGTGGATCAAGGCGACCATCATGCTGCCGGACGATTATCTCGGCCCGGTGCTGGCGCTGTGCAACGAGCGGCGTGGGCAGCAGGTGGAGCTGACCTATGTCGGCACCCGCGCGATGCTGGTCTATCGCCTGCCGCTGAATGAGGTGGTCTTCGACTTCTACGATCGGCTGAAATCCGTCAGCCGCGGCTATGCCTCCTTCGACTACCAGATGGACGGGTACGAGGACGGGGATCTCGTGAAGATCTCGATCCTGGTGAACAACGAGCCGGTGGATGCGCTGTCCTTCATGGCCCATCGCAGCCAGGCCGAGCGTCGCGGCCGGCAGATCTGCGAGAAGCTGAAGGACCTGATCCCCCGTCAGCTCTTCAAGATCCCCATCCAGGCGGCGATCGGCGGGCGCGTCATCGCCCGCGAGACGATCGGCGCCCTGTCGAAGGACGTCACCGCCAAGTGCTACGGCGGCGACATCAGCCGCAAGCGCAAGCTCCTCGAGAAGCAGAAGGAGGGCAAGAAGCGCATGCGCCAGTTCGGCAAGGTCGAGATTCCGCAGAGCGCCTTCATCGCCGCGCTCAAGATGGACGCCTGACGCGGCCGGTGCCGCCGGCCTCCTCGCCGGCGGGCCGTGCGGTTGCCGCTCCGTCCGGCGTGCCGCGATACAGGCGTTTTCTTGCTGTTCTCACGCTCCTGTGAATTTACCTTCGGCTTGGCTTGATCCATCGCCCCCCAGGATCACTTGTCATCACAACGAAGGGCGGACCGGTCGCGTCCGTCGAGCCAGGAGGGCGCCATGTCCAGGATCACCCGTCGCGTCGTTGCGGCGACTCTCGCCATTGCCGGCCTCGGAGCGCCTGCCCTCGCGCAGGGCACCTTCCCGTCGCGCCCGGTTACCATGATCATCCCCTTTGCCGCGGGTGGCCCGACGGACACGGTCGGGCGCCTGATCGCGCAGGCGATGAGTGCCGATCTCGGTCAGCCCGTGGTGGTGGAGAATGTGGGCGGCGCGGGCGGCACGCTCGGCGCGCAGCGTACGGCCCTGGCGCGGCCGGATGGCCACACCGTCCTGCTGCACCACATCGGCATGGCGACGATCCCGACGCTCTATCGCCGTCTCGCCTATGACGCCGTCAATGGCTTCGAGACGCTCGGCCTGGTGACCGAGGTGCCGATGACGCTCATCGCGCGGCGCAACATCGAGGCGAATTCGCTGCAGGAACTGGTCGCGCTGATCCGCCAGCGCGGCGAGGGGCTGAACTACGCCAATGCGGGTATCGGCGCGGCGAGCCATCTCTGCGGTCTTCTGCTGATGAAGGCGGTCGATACGCGCATGACCACGGTGCCCTATCGCGGCACCGGGCCGGCGATGAACGACCTGGTCGCCGGCACGGTGGACGTGATGTGCGACCAGACCACCAATACGACCGAGCAGATCCGCGCCGGCACCGTGCGCGCCTTCGCGGTGACGACGCCCGAGCGCATCCCCGCGCTGCCCGACCTGCCGACCTCCGCCCAGGGTGGCCTGCCGGGCTTCGAGGTGAGCGTGTGGCACGGACTCTATGCCCCGCGCGGCACGCCGGCGCCGATCGTGGCGCGGCTGAACCAGGCGCTGGTGAAGGCGCTGGAGGACCCGGGCATCGCCCGGCGATTCGCCGACCTGGGCACTGCGCCGGTAGCGGTTGCGCGCGCCACGCCGGAGGTCCATCGCGCGTTCTGGCAGGCGGAAATCGCCAAGTGGAGGCCGCTGATCCAGGCGGCGGGACAGTTCGCCGATTGATGTGAAAAAGGGTGCGGCCGACGGGTTGCCCTGCGGCCGCACCCTGACTATGTTCCGCGCCCTCCGGACAGGTGGCCGAGCGGTCGAAGGCGCGCGCCTGGAAAGTGCGTATACGTCAAAAGCGTATCGTGGGTTCGAATCCCACCCTGTCCGCCAGTTCCATTGGGCGTCCCGCTCTCCGACAGATCGACCGCCGCGCTGACTGGCAGGTTTCTTGGGGTTTTCAGAGTAGACCTGTTGACTGGCTTGACGCGGAAACGGCCGAAAATCGCTCTCCGGCGCCGTGTTCTCTCCGAGCCCGTTGACCTGGCCGATTTAGTACGGAAGTTGAAAAGTTAGGTAGTTCGTGGCTTTCTGCGTGGTCGCGATTTGCTTTGGTTCGAACACCACTTGCCCGAAATCCGTACTTAGTGCGCGAACACCCCGAAAAGTGCCGCTACGCACCGCGCATGTCGGCCGCGGCGCATTCGATCAATTGTCACTGGGCTACTTCTGCCTTGGGTCCGTCATCAGGTAGCGCAGGGCGGTTAGGACTCGGCGGGGGTTCCGCCGGTGCATGGCCATGCCGAGCCAGTAGCCCGCCTCCTCGCGCCCCATCGCCTCGATACCCTCCGCCACAGCTCGCATGGAGTCGCGGTTCCGCATGGGGGCGAGGGTCCGGAACAGAAGGCCGAGCCGCAGCGCCGCGTCCTCCCCTAAGGGCCGCGCCTCTCGCCGACCCGCCAGCGGGGCGAACTTCACCCCGGCCGCCGCCAGCGACTTCAGGACCCGGTGCTCCACAAGGTCGAGGTTACGACCCCGAAGCCCGGCAAGGCGGCGCGGCGCGGCCAATTGCGGGCTCGCGGCGGAGGGCAACTGCCACACCTCGATCTCGGTATCGCCCGCGCCGTGGCGGACGATCCGCGCCTCGTAGAGTGGCGCGGAGGAGGGCTCAGTCGGCTGGCGCGAGGGCAGGCGGGCGATGTTCATGGCTTCGGCTCGGCAGTGGCCTCAACATAGGCGGCTCCGGTCACGAAGCGCGTCAACTGTTCGACCAGTTTCACGGGCGCCTCACCTGAGGTGGGCAAGCCCTCCTTGTAGCCGAGACTCAGGACGAAGGTGACGTCCTTCTCGGCCGCCAATTTCAATTGCGGGTCGAGGAAGTCCCGAAGCGGCAGGGCATCCTGAGGCACCCCCTCGAACCCGACCACGACCGTGCTTCCGGCCGCCGTCTCGAATTCGCCCTTGATGCTCGCGCGGATCTCGGCATTGCGGATGGCGCCGACGACGCCGAGCAGACGGAAGCCATCCGCCGGTTCAAATACGCGCACTGTCAGCCGAGAGATGGCCGCGACCTTGCGTGCAGACGCCTGCTCGAAGATTCGGTTCAGGGCCTCCTTCAGCACGCCTTCGGCGTGCAGGAGTTCGTGTTGAGGCGGCGGAGCGGTCGTTGTCCCGCCTCCACCCTCGCCCAGCGTTGGGGCCGCACCTCCGCCCTCAGCGGCACCTCCTCCCTTCCCCTCGGGCTGGGTGAAGGTCGTGCTGCCCGACGATCCGCCGGTCGCCCCCTCCGCGCCGGGCGCCGCCTTCTTCTCGGCGCGCGGCCAGATGTTGTGCTCCACCGCGTAGGCCATCGTGAACACGACGGCCTCCTCCTCGACAGAGATCGGCGTGTGCGGATCGCCCTTGCCGTAGAGAAGGTCACCCTTCCTGTAGACGAACTCGCCACGATCCACGCCGAGCCGGATGCCGCGAACGAAAACGTCATCGCCAACGAGCATCGGCAGCGTGGCGTCCTGCCTGAACTGCTCGCGCAGCGCAGCCGTGGTGATCTGGCCCTTTCGCAGCGGCGTCCGGTCACGGACGTAGGCGGGCGCGTCTGGCTCGTCTTCGGCCGTCCGCAGTTTCCGTGCCTCGCGCAACTGCCGAACCACCTGCTGCTGCCCCGCGCCGGGCTTCTCCGATGCACCGTGGACCTCCAGTGCCGTATGCGCCAGCGACACGGTGCTGCTGCCGATGCGGAGGTTGGACGGGAAGAAGATGTGTCGGAAGCATTGCTGAACGGCGATGGCGACCTCCGCCTCGGATTTCGCCTCTTGCTCGCGCACCGTGGCCTGCTGGTGCTCCGCCAGTTCCCCAAGCCGCGAAGGCGACTTCAGAGCCCGCAGCGCGAGGCGGCGCGTCATCTTGGCGCGCATCGCGTCAACGCGCCCGTCTTCGGCCACAACGAAGAGCACGTTGTTCCGCAGCAGCCGGTAAGCCGTGCCGTCCGAGCCCTTCCGTTCGTAGATGCGCCCGATGAGTTCGGGCACCTCCTCCACTAACGCCCCGACCGAGACCGCGTCGGGTGACATCACCACGAGCAGCGGCTTCCCTTCGCCCACCTCGTCCGGAACCTCCCACGGTCCGGAGGGGAAGGGCACCATCTCCAAGGTCTGCCCCTTGAAGATGCCCTTGATCAGGTCGTTCAACTGCGACCGGGCCTCACCCGGATCAACGTTCTGCTCTTCGCGGCGGATGATCTGGGTGAGGTTCGCCTCCACCAAGAATCGCATCGGCACACCGGGCCGATCATCAAGGTAGGCGGACTGCGAGACGAATGCCTTCCGCGCCTCCTCCACGAAGGCGAGGTCAAGAGCGGGGCCGATGACCGCGTAGCGCAGCCGCTCCGGCGACAAGCCCTTCAGCGCCTCGTTGAAGGCCAGCGTGTGCATCAGGATCGTGCGCGCCACGTAGGTGGCGAAGGGCGGCAGCCCCTTGTGGTTCTTCGCGTCGATCTCCTGCCCCAGCGCGAGCGTCCCGCCTTCACCCGCCACGTCAGACCGGATGGCGGGGACATACATGGTCTGGCCGAGCCGCGTGGTGATCTCCATGCGGATCGGCTCAAAGCCGGGGTCGATGTGGTGCAGATGGATGGCGTGCGCGTCGGCGGGCTTCTCCTGCCAAAGGCGCTGCACCGCGCGTCCGAGCAGGCGCAACATGCCACGAACCCGCTGGAAGTCAGCCAGCGTCGCGGTCTTCGCGGTCAGCGTCTCCAGCACCTCCGGGTGCAGCGGGTAACTGGCGGCGAAGTCTTCCAGCGTCTTCGGCTTCGCGGCCTCAATGGCCAGCGCCTCGCGATTCTTGCTCCACGCTTCCTTGTAGGCCGCCACCACCTCCGGCGCGCGCGTCCGGTCCACGCGAGCGAAGAGGCGGCGCAGCAGCACCTGCACCGTCTCGTCGTCCTCGGTCGGGTTGAGCAGCGTGGCCTTGCGCGCCGAGACGCTCATCGCCTCCGCCATGCGGTCGGCCACGAATTGATTCTCGTCGGAATAGGCGTCACCCGCGCGTCCGTCCTTGCCGACCGCCAGCGTGTAGACGAGGGCGGCCTTTGGCGAGGACTCCACAGCGGTGAAGAGCGCAGTGAGAAACGCCGTCAGTTGATCCTTCGCGCCCGGCCGGTTCGCCACCTTCCGCAGGTAGATCGCCAACTCATCCATGAGGATGAGGGCGGGTTGGCCGCCGAACAGTTCGGCCAGCGTCTCCGCCCCCGGCGCCACCCCGGTCTCGTCGGAGCGGCGGACGCGCTCGTAGCCCTCGCGCCCAGCCAGCGCGTAAGCGATCTCGCCCCACGGGGTGTAGGCCAGCACGTCCGGGGCCATGCGGCGGCCATTGGCGGGGTCGGCGTTTTCCCCGTCGAATGCGGCGATTCGGACCTCGCCCTTGGGCAGCAGGTCCGGGTCCACAAACTCCTCTGGATTCGCCACGCCGGGCATGCCCCGCGCCGCATGGACGAGGGCGATCAGGCCGTGCGTCTTGCCGCCGCCGAAGGTGGTGTCGAGGCGGAAGATGGCAGCGACCGATCCACCGTTGCCCGAGAGGCGCCCGCAGACGTTCCGAAGCAGGTCCTTCAAGCCTCGTGTGGGAAACGTATTCGCAAAGAAACGTGCTGGCTCAGCATATTCCTTCGGTGCTTCCGAACCGCCGCGCAGGACGCGAGCGAGGTTGGCCGCGAAGTCAGCGTCCGATGATGTCCCCTTGGCCACGTCGTCGCGCGGCTCGCACAGGTCGAAGATGGTCGGCGGCAGTGGGCTGGTCATGTGGAGGTGCTCGTCGTCCCGGTTACTTGTAGAATGGCAGGCTGCCTCGGAGGACACTAGCGCCCGATGGCCCTGTGCTCTGCCCGACCGTTCTCCGGGCCTCCCTGTAGTCTGGCGGCGCGGCGACCGAGGCGCTGCCCTCCTGCGCCCAGACCCAAAGCCGTGATAGCGTTCCCAGAACAGGCCGCCGCTGAGCGGCTGATTTGGACCGGGGGTGACAATGGACGGAGTGCAGGGGGCGTCGGGGGCGCGGGCGGGTAGTAGTTCCGACACTCGGCTGATCGAGCGGTGGCTGCCCATCGCTGCGCTTGGTGAGGAAAGCGCGCGGGAGCGGCGCTCGCTGCAGGCGCTTCCTCCAGTTTATTACCTTCATGTGTGGTGGGCACGCAGGCCGCTTGTTGCTAGTCGCGCAGCCTTGCTCGCATCAGCCCTTCCAGCCGATGCAAGCCGGAAGAGTTTCTTGCGAGCCCTCGGGATACACGGCGATCCGATAGCGGTCCGCCGCAGGATTGATGCAGCAAAGCGCACTGGCGAGAACCTTGGCCTCAACCCCTACGGCTACGCGCGTGCGTTCAGTTGGTGCCCTGACACGGAGGATCGTCGCTGGTTTGGAGAGAATCGAGTTGGGCCGGAACTGACGGCCCTTGATCCGACTGCCGGAGGTGGCGCTATCCCATTCGAGTCGGTTCGGCTCGGGCTTTCGACCTTAGCCAACGACTTGAATCCCGTCGCCGCGCTGTTGGAGAAGGCCACGGTGGAGTTCCCGCTGAACCACGGCGCGGAACTTCAGCCTGCGTTCCAGCGGCTGGCGGCAGATTTCATCCGGCGCTCCACGGTCCGCCTTCGCGGCGTTTATCCCTCAGAGTCTACAGATACGCAGGTCTTGGCCTATCTCTGGGCACGCACAATACGCTGCCCCCATTGCGAAGGATTGGTGCCGCTGTCTCCTAACTGGCGGTTGGACCAAGATGGCGCAGGCGTTCGGTTGCTGACGCATTGCGGTGCTGGCCCCGGTGACCCGGACAGGCGGTGCACCTTCGAGATTGTTGAAGATGTAAAGCAGCAATCGGAGGGAACCGTCTCGGGTGGAGATGGCCTTTGCCCCTACCCAGACTGTAAGCGCGTCATCGAGGGCGACAGCATCAAGACGCAGGCCCTGCAGGGTGAGATGGGCGAACAGTTGTTTGCCATCGTGTTCAAGCGCCGGATTGAAACCCGGACTAGGGCGGGCAAGAAAGGGCGCGACAAGTGGGAGCGCGGCTACCGCGCCCCGCGTCCGGAGGACGACAACAGCGCCGAAATCGCCGCGCGTTTGGCCGAGAAGATGCCCGAGTGGGAAGCGCTGGACTTCGTTCCGGGCGAGTCTCTGCCGGATGGCAATAAGACGACAGAGCCAATGCGATACGGCATACGGCGTTGGCGCGATCTGTTCAACCCGCGCCAACTCCTCGGCCACGGAACGGGCGTTGAGGTATTCCGCGAATTGCTCGATGAACATCGAGCAGCAGGAAGACTGGACGACGTAACCAAAGCGGCGTTCGTCTACTTGGCCTTCAGCCTCGATAAGATGCTCGACTACAGCAGCCGCGCCAGCACGTGGGAGGCATCGAAGCAGGCAATCGGCCATACCTTCGCCAGACATGACTTTGCTCTTCGGTGGTCTTTTGCGGAGATGGCGCCCGCCATCACCAGCAGCGGCTACCAATGGGTGACCGGTCAGGTGGAGAAATGCATCGGTGAACTAGTCGAACTTGCTCGTCCAGACACCGTCAACGATGGGGGGCTGTTGGGTGCCGGCACACCCGTGAAGCATCCACCCGTCACGGTCACCTGCAGTTCCGCCGACCAACTCCTTCATGTCGTGGACGGCAGCGTAGACATCGTGGTGATGGACCCCCCTTATTACGATAACGTCATGTATGCGGAGTTGTCAGACTTCTTCTACGTCTGGCTCAAGCGCACCGCAGGGCAGGTCTATCCTGAACTCTTCACCCGCCGCCTGACCGACAAGGACAACGAGGCTGTCGCTAACCCGGCCAAGTTCGACGGCCAAAAGGGTGCGAAGGCGCTAGCGGGCCGGGACTATCAGCAACGCATGGCCCGGATCTTCGAGGAGTGCCGTCGCGTCCTGAAGCCCAACGGCATCATGACGCTAATGTTCACCCACAAGGCAACTGGCGCTTGGGATGCCCTTACCAAGGGGCTGATGGAGGCAGGCTTCGTCATCACCGCTTCGTGGCCCATCAACACCGAGGCCGAGAGCAGTACGCACATCCGGAATAGATCTGCGGCCAACAGCACCATCTTCCTTGTCTGTCGCCCGCGCGAGGCAGCGCCAGCAGACAGCGCGCAGGAGTATTGGGAGGATGTGGAGCCCCTCGTTGCTCGCGCCGTGCGCCACCGCGTGGAGGAGTTCCAGAAGGCAGGAATTGGTGGCGTCGATCTCTATCTCGCCTGCTTCGGTCCCGCCTTGGAGGAGTTCTCCCGCCACTGGCCCTTAAAGCGCGGCACGCCGCGCCCGACGCCAGAGGCGAAGAAGCGCTTGCGCCAGACTGCGCTGTTCGAGGAGGAATACGACCCCTACGCCGTGACGCCTGAGGACGCGCTCGATGCCGCGAGGCGCGAGGTGAAGCAGTGGCGGTTGGAGCAATTGGCTCGGAAGTCCGCACCCGGCGCCCTTGATCCGCTGACGAGTTTCTTCGTCCTCGCATGGGACGCCTTCAAGGCTCCGCAGTTCCCTTACGACGAAGGCTTGCGCCTTGCCCGTGCGGTGGGAGTGGACCTCGACGCGCAGGTGGTCGGCACGCTGGCCGAGAAGAAGGGCAGCGACCTCATCCTGTGGGACAGCGCGAAGCGCGCCGCCAAGGCCGCCCTCGGCTCGCCGGACGGAGGACGAGCGATGGTGGATGCGCTGCACCACATTGCCAACGCCGCCCGTTCCAAGACGCTGGCGGCAGCGAAGGAAATGGCCGAGCGCGCGGGCCTGCTGACCGACCCTGCCTTCCAGCAGGCTCTGACCTACGCGCTGGAGGTGCTGCCGCCTTCGCGCACCTTCTCTGGGCTCTCGCTCGACGGCGACCTTGCGGCGGCAGCGGGCGACTTCGAGGCGCTGGAGAACCTTCGCCGCCTCGCGCTCTCCGACCGCGTGCCTGAGCCCGAGCAGTTGAAACTGTTCGCGGAGGAGGCCGCATAAGCCGTGCCGGTCCTCTCGGACTTCCAGTGGAGGCTCCGCTACACGCCGGAGGACGGCGACCTTGTGGCGGGCCTCTACGTGCCGCTGTTGTCGTGCGCTGAGCGGTATGACCGGCTCACCGGCTACTTCTCGGCAACGGCCCTCGCGCTCGCCGCGCGCGGCATTGAAGGGCTGGCACTGAACAACGGGTCCATGCGCCTCGTGGTCGGCTGCACGCTCGGTCCGGACGAAGTAGCGGCCATTGAGAGGGGCGAGGCGCTGCGCACAGCCGTTGGGCGGCGCCTGACGGCGCTACCGCTCGAACCCGGCGATGACGCTGCGCGGCAGGGTCTGGAGATCCTCGCGTGGCTGGTTGAACAGGGGCGGCTGGAGGTGAAAGTCGCGGTGCCCTGCGACAGCAATCGCAGGCCCCTCTCCGGGACCGCCATCTTCCACGAGAAGGCGGGGATCGTGGAGGACAAGACCGGTCAGAAGGTCGCCTTCAGCGGCAGCCTCAACGAGACGGCGGCGGGGTGGACGCAGAATTTCGAGAGCCTGCACGTCTTCACCTCGTGGGGCGATCCGGCGCGTGTCGCGCTGGAGGAGGAGCACTTCGCCAAATTGTGGGCCGACAAGGCGAAGCGTGCGCTCGTGGTGGATGTGCCGCAGGCGGCCCGCGAGGACCTGCTGCGATTCCTGCCAGATCCCGGTGAACTGCCTGCCGCGATGAAGGCGGCAAAGACGAAGCAGGCGACGCCAAAGCCCGAGCCGGTGGCAGCGCCAGAGCCAGAGTCCGCTCCTGTGGCGGTCCCTCCGGTAGATCGGCGTCGGCGTGTCTGGGCGGCTATCGCACGCGCGCCGCTTCAGCCGGTCGGTGGCGAGCGCGTAGCAGAAGCGACCAGCACGGTGACACCTTGGCCGCATCAGGTCCGTGCCTTCGAGCGCATGTATCGGGCTTGGCCCCCGAGACTCCTGATCGCGGATGAGGTCGGCTTGGGCAAGTCGCTTCAAGCCGGGCTGGTGATGCGTCAGGCCATGCTCGCTGGCCGTGCGAAGCGCATCCTGCTGATGGCGCCGAAAGCGGTGGTCAAGCAGTGGCAGATCGAGTTGCGGGAGAAGTTGAACCTCAACTGGCCAATCTACGACGGTGGCAAGTTGTGCTGGTTCCCGAGCCCGGCGATGGCGGGCGGCCACGAGCGCGCCGTGTCCCGCGCCGATTGGCACAAGGAGCCGTTCGTCCTCGTCTCGTCGCATCTGCTGCGCCGGACAGAGCGCCAGCGTGAGGTGTTGGAGGCCGCCGACCCGTGGGATCTCGTCGTGCTGGACGAGGCGCACCATGCGAGGCGGCGCGGCGCGGGCAGCGCGCAGGAGAGCGGACCCAACGCGCTGCTGAGGCTCATGCGCGGGTTGAGAGCGCGGACGCAGGGGCTGGTGCTGCTGACGGCCACACCCATGCAGGTTCACCCCGTGGAGGTCTGGGACCTGCTTCAACTTCTCGGCCTGCCACCCGAATGGTCGGAGGGCGCGTTCCTCCGCTTCTTCGAGGACGCGGCGAAGGACAATCCGAGCCACGAGGCACTAGATCGGATGGCGGTGCTGTTCCGCGCGGCTGAGCGTGCCTTTGGCGAGGTGGAACCCGCCGCCTTGCAGTCGCTCGGGCTCACCAGCGCGCTACGTGCCCGCAAGGTGCTGGCGGCGCTCCGCGATCCTGCCAGCGTCCCACGTCGTCAGTTGGAGGCCGACCAGCGACGTGCGGCGGTGGCGCTTATGCGGCGCAACAGCCCGGTGGCGCGGCTGGTGAGCCGCCACACCCGCGACCTACTCCGGCGTTACCATAAGCAGGGCAAACTCTCGACGCGTATCGCGGACCGCGATGTGCGCGACGAGTTCATTGAACTCTCGGCCGATGAGCGCATCATCTACGACGCCGTGGAGGACTACATCTCCTCCACCTACAACGCCGTTGCTGCGCGCGGTGCGACCGCGCAGGAGCGGAGCGCAGTCGGCTTCGTGATGACGATCTATCGCCGTCGCCTCGCCTCGTCCTTCCACGCGCTCCGCTGCACCTTGGAAGCGCACATGGCCTCCATCGCGGACCCGGCGAAGGCAGGGGCGCTGCTCGCCGCCGAACTGGACGAGGAGGTGGACGAGGACGAGGCCGACGCGCCCGAGGAGGACGAGGCGGAGCGCCTCGCCAAGCAGGCGCTGGCGCTAGAGGAGAAGTCGGACATCGAGCGGCTGCTTGCCATGATCCGTCGCCTGCCACCGGACACCAAATTGCAAAAGTTGCGCGCCGAGATTGCCGCGCTTCGCGCTGAGGGCTTCGAGCAAGTGATGGTGTTCACCGGGTTCACCGACACGATGGACTTGCTCCGGCGTGAACTGTCGGCGGACGGCGGCTCGCGGATCATGTGCTTCTCCGGGCGGGGCGGCGAGGTGCAGTCGCAGGACGGGACGTGGCGCGTCATCTCACGCGACGAGGTGAAGCGCCGCTTCCGCGAGGGCGCGGCCGAGATCTTGCTTTGCACTGACGCGGCGGCGGAGGGCCTGAACTTTCAGTTCTGCGGCGCCCTCATCAACTACGACAGCCCGTGGAACCCGATGCGGGTGGAGCAGCGGATCGGCCGCATTGATCGCCTCGGCCAGCGGTTCGAGCGCATCCGCATCGTCAACCTTCACTACGCCGATACGGTAGAGGCCGACGTGTACATGGCGCTCAGGCGGCGCATCGGCCTGTTCCAAAGCGTAGTGGGCGGGTTGCAGCCCATCCTCGCGCGTATGCCGCGCCTGTTGGGCGAGCGAGTGCTGACGGGCGATGGACGCGCGGCGGTGGAGGACGTCGAGCGCGCAGTCGACGCGGCGCGGGCCGAGGGCGGGGGCTTCGACCTCGACACTGCCGTGGCATCAGACCTCGAAGAGCCCGTGCGTCCGGTTCCGGCGCTCACGCTGGACGACCTCGACTGGGTAATCTCCGATCCTGCGCTGCTACCTCCCGGGACAGAGGTTCGGCGTCTCGATGGCCAGAGCTACGGGCTGCTGCTTCCAGGACGAACGGAGTTGAGGGTAACGACCGATCCCTCCTTCTATGACGATCACGCCGACGCCACTGAGTTGTGGAGCCCGGGCAGCCCTGTTTTTCCCAACGCTGCAGAGCTCGCGGCGGGTGAGGAAGGCGAGAGTTTTCAGCGCGTTCGTGGCATGTCGACGCGCTCGGCATGATCGCGCCACTCCACCGCCACGTCCTCCACCAACCTCGGCAAGGTCATCCCCTGCGGCTGCCGCCCGTCCAAGATCGCCTCGACGAGGTCGGGCGCCAGCAGCGTCAGCCGCAGCACGCGCGAGACGTAGGACGAGTTGATCTTCTCGGCCGCGGCGAGCTCGTTGATGGTGCCGAAGCGCCCGGACTCCAGCATTCGCCGCCATCGGAACGCCCTCGCGATCGCCTTCACCAGCGTGGTGTCCGCGGCCGAGGTGCCACGGTTCGCCATGCCGCTTGGCGTCAGCACCAGCTTCCCTTTGCCCCGCTTCCGGGCCGCGAACGGCAAGCGGATGGTCAGGATCTGTGGGGCGCCACTCCGTCCGAGCCCTATGACTTCGAACTGCTCGGGACCTTGAGCGCACGCTTCTTCTGCGGCGTCCCCTTGCCGATAACCCTATCGCCCGCATTCTTCCAGCGCGCGCTATCGATAAGCCGGGATTTGACGATGGAGAGCTTGGCGCAGTCTGGCAGCGCGCGGAGCGTCTCCTTCACCGACTCGTAAAGCGGGTCGGGCAGCCACGGATTGAGGTATATCCTGCTGATCCATGCGAGGGGAAACTCGAGGCTATAGGCCGCGCCCTGCGGGTCGTCCGTCTCATAGACGATTCGATATTCCTCCTCCGCGGCGAAGCCAATCCGCTTCACAAACGGCAGACTGTCCAAGTCTGCCGTCGTAAGAGCATCTATATGGTTCAGCAGCAGGTACCTCATCTCGGCGAAGCTCACGCCCGGGATTTTACTCAAGGCCTTCTCGAGCGGCGCTCGCTTGATCTCGATGCATGCCCCATCCGCGGTGCCGGTGAACACGCGCCAGTGGTGATAGGTCTCGCCGCATCTCGCCGCGCAAAGCGCGTAAAGACCGCCGAGCGCCTTCTTCTCCTTGTAACGAGCCATGAAATAGCGGTCGTTACGATCGTCCCAATTCTGGGGATCGAGCAATGGGAGTTCCCGGCGCCGCAGGATATCGATGACCGCTGAGATCGAGGTATATCGGCGGATATGCTTGTCGAGTGTGGCCATGTCGGGTCAAAAAACCTTGGGTTCGCGTTCGCTGCATCCGTCAGACAAGACTCTGAAACATCAGCCTTTGGTTTTGAAGCACGCGACGAACCCCACTGTTACTTTGCTTCCGAAAGTGACCGATGCGCATTGTGGCCCCCTGCCGGCAGGCGGCCGGTTGGGAGGCGATCGCGTGATCGAGCTTCTTTCGCCGTGACCGTTTGCATCCGTGCCTGCCGGACCCATCGAGCAAGATTGACCATTTTGCTCCAAAATCAGACGTCTGGCGCTCGTGCGAGCCGCAAGCGTTCCCCTGGCGAGCACGCCTGCCGGTCCCACTCCACCGGAAACGGCTCCATCAGCGCCGGTAGCGTCATCTCCTCCGGCTGCCGCCCGTCCAGGATCGCCTCAACGATGTCCGGCGCCAGCAGTGTCAGCCGCAGCAGCCGCGAAACGTAGGACGAGTTGATCCTCTCGGCCGCGGCGAGCTCCTTGATCGTAGTGAACTGGCCGGACTCCAGCATCCGCCGCCACCGGAACGCGCGGGCCACCGCCTTGATCAGCGTGATGTCCTGCCGGCGCTCCAGCGCCAGCACGCCGGGCGTGACCATCGCCTTCCGCCCGCCGCGCGGCTTCGCCCGGAGCGGGATCAGCACGGTGAGGGTCTGCGCCGCCGCTTCGCTCATGCCGCCGCCCTCCCGGCCTCGGGCGCCTGCGCAGCGAGGTCCCGCACCAGGCTGCCCAGCCCGTCGAGCCGCAGCCGCACCGCGGCGCCCTCCGCCCGGACGTCGACCCGGTCCACCAGCAGCCGCACGATGCGCGCCCGTTCGGCGGGGAACAACTCGTCCCACAGCGGCTCGATCCGCTCCAGCGCCAACAGCACCTCCTGCTCCGTCACGTCCGGCGCTGTGGCGCGCGCCGCCCGCCACGTGCCGACCACCATCTCGGGCTGTCGCAGCAGCGCGCGGACCTGGGCGACCACCGCCGCCTCGATCTCGCCGGCCGGCAGCCGTGCGATGGCCGGCCGCTCCGTCGCGCCGCCCTTCAGCACCGCCTGGCTGACATAGTAGCGGTACACCTGCCCGCCCCGCCCGCGGCTGTGGCTCGGCGACATGGCGCGACCGTCGCTGTCATAGATCAGCCCGCGTAGCAGCGGCGCGGTGGTGTTCCGCGTCCGGTTGACCCGCACCCGCGGGCTGACCTGCAGGACGGCGTGCACCGCGTCCCACTGCGCCTGGGTGACGATGGCGTCGTGCTCGCCGGGATAGGCCGTGCCCTTGTGCACCGCCTCGCCGAGGTACACGCGGTTGCTGAGGATCCGGTAGACGTCGCTCTTCGTCAGCGGCCGGCCCCGCTTCGTGGTGGCGCCCTCGGCGCGCAGCGCCTGCACCAGCTTGGTGCATGACTCCGTCTCGACGAAGCCCTGGAAGATCCGCCGCACTAGCGCGGCCTCGGCGTCGTTCACCATCAGCTTCCGCTCGCGCACGTCGTAGCCGAGCGGCACGAACCCGCCCATCCACATGCCGCGCTTGCGCGACGCCGCGACCTTGTCGCGGATGCGCTCGCCGATGACCTCTCTTTCAAATTGCGCAAAGCTGAGCAGGATATTCAGCGTCAGCCGGCCCATGCTGGTCGTCGTGTTGAAGCTCTGCGTGACCGACACGAACGTAACATTGTTCGCATCGAACACCTCGACGAGCTTGGTGAAGTCAACCAGCGAGCGGCTCAAGCGATCGATCTTGTAGACCACCACCACATCCACCAGCCCCTCCTGGATATCAGCGACGAGGCGCTTCAAGGCGGGGCGTTCCAACGTCCCGCCAGAGATGCCGCCGTCGTCGTAGCGCTCGCGCACCAGCACCCAGCCCTCCGCGCGCTGGCTGGCGATAAACGCCTCACACGCTTCGCGCTGGGCGTCGAGGGAGTTGAACTCCATGTCGAGCCCTTCCTCGCTCGACTTCCGGGTGTAGACCGCGCAGCGGAGCTTCCGCACGGTCGCGGGCATTGCGCCGGTCAGCTTCGCGACGCGCTTCATGCCGCGCTCCGGCTCGGGCGCAGCCCGAAGAACACGCGCCCGTTCCACCGCGTGCCGGTGATGGCGCGGGCGATGGCGGAGAGCGACTGGTAAGGGCGCCCGCAATAGTCGTAGCCGTCGCGCGTGACGGTCACGACGTGCTCGACGCCCTGGTACTCGCGGATCAGCTGCGTGCCGGTGATCGGCTTGTCGTCGCCGCGCATGCGGCGGACAGCGATCTTCCCGCCATCGAGTTGCTCGCCGAGTGCCTCTAGCCGAGCCAGCGTCTCCGGCTTCAGGCCGCCATAGGCCAGTTCCTGGATCCGATAGGCGAGCCGGCTTTCCAGGAAGCGCCGGTTGTAGGGCGGCGGCTCGGTGCCGAAGAGCTCCCGCCACTGCTGCTTCAGCGCCGGCGTGGCGGCGGTCTTCAGGGCGGCAAGCCGGCCGAGCACGTCGGCGGGCGGGATGGCGGGGGCGGCGAACGCCGGCGGGGTGGCGGGCTTGGGCTTCGTGGCGCGCGTCATGCGTCTCTCCGGGTGGTCCGGTTCGCATGCAGGCGCTGGGCGGCCGGGAAGTGTAGCAACCGCTCTCCCCGGTCCGCCGCACCCCGCGCCGCTTCCTCGGCAGCGCGGCTGCGGAGCCGCAGCAGGCCGCGGGCGAGAAGGTCGCAGACCTCGCGTAGGTGGGGCGGGAGGTGGTGATTGGTCGGGTTCGGCAGGGGCATCGCGATCCAACACGCATGGTCCTGCCTGTTATGTACGGATTTGGGGTGGTGCCGTTCTCACGGCACCACGCGAAGCACCCCGATCACGCCGCCTTCCGCTTTGCCTCCGACCCGAAGATGGCCCAGACATCGCGCAGCCGACGTTTCATCGTGCTCTCGTCGGGCACCCTGCCGCCCTTCTCGGCAAACCAGCCCTGCACATGCCGGATCAGGGCGCCGAAGGAGTCGGGCACGCCCTCGAAGTAGATCAGCCGGCACGCCTCGAGCCGAGCCGCATCCCAGTCATAAATCGGCTGCGAGCTGCGTCCTCCGGCCTTCGGGCCAAGCGCGTTGCTATCCAGCGCTTCCTCGGCGGCCGCGAAACGCGCGAGTTCCTCGTGGCGCACGCCGACCTCGTCCCGGATGACGGTGTAGCCGCGGTCTTCCTCGCTCGTGCTGACCAGGCGCCGATAGCAACCCGGCTCGGCAGCCAGCCAGAATATCGTCTGCGATCCATGCCGCAGAACGAACCACGCATCGTCAGGCTTCAGGTCGACGAGGCCCTGAACACGAAGGCGGCTATCAGGGATCGGCGCGGCATCGCCATCGAGCGCGACCTCGTGGTGGCCGTCCTCCACCAGCAGGCCAGCCACGGCGGTGCAGAGCTGGATCTTCCGCTCGGATACCAACACCGACATGTCGAGCAGCGACAGCCCGAGCCGCTCGCACACCTCGTCGATCTGATAGAAGACCTTCTTCTTCGGCGGGTTTGCCATCGCGACCTCCGTCAGCCCGCACGCATGCTGCGCAGGCGGCGATAGGCCAGCACGACGCGGCCCATGTCCTTGCGCATGTCGGGCGGCAGGCGCTCCGCCTCGACGAACAATGCGTCGAGCGGAATGCCAAGGATCGCCGCAGCGCGCTGGACCACCTCGTCGCTCGGTGGCTTGTCGAGGTTGCGCTCGATCCGCGACCAGTAGCCGGGCGAGATCCCCATCCGTTCGGCCAGATCGTTGAGCCCGATTGCGAGTTCCGTGCGCCGGGCGCGCACCACATCGCCAAACGCCATCACACGCCTCCTTCCAGCAGGCCGTAGCGCGACAGGCGCACGGCGATGAACCGCTCGGACACACCGAAATCGCCGGCCAGCGCCGCCAGCACGCCGGCCAGGACATCGGGCGGATTGCCGGCCGCGACGATCGGACTGGCCGGCCGGCCCTGGTGCGGCCCGCGGCAAAGCCGCAGCCCCTCGCTGCGCGCATAGGCCAGCAGCCGGGTGTGCAGCGGCAGAGGCGGCGCCAGCAGGGCACCCATGAACTCGTTGGCACGGGCTTCAGCGCCGCGACCCTGACGTTCGAGCGCCCGCGGTGAACTGGCCACCGCGTGATAGCGCTGGTCTCCCCTGGCCAGCGCGGCCGGCACGTCGAACAGCAGATGGCCGAGCTCATGCGCCGCCGTGCTCAGCGCCAGGTCAGGGCGATTGGCTGTCATTGGTCCATTGACCGCGATGTAGGCCCAGCCCGGTTCGTGCGCATCGATGTCGCAGAGGCCGAGCACCGTGTGGCCGAACTCGTCGCGCAGCGCGCGGCCCAGTTCCCAGGACACAGACAGGCGCTGCCCGTTCACCTCGACCGCGCGACAGGCGTCGATCAGTGCCGGAAGGGTGAGCGAGAGGCTGTCGGGCTCGCGCGGGATCTGGCGCCGAACCTGGGCGGCGACGGTACGAATGGCTGGGGCAGCCGCGTCCTGGCGCGGGCTGAGCGCCGCGGCTGCGGGATAGGCGATCGCGATGGACATAGGAACAAGGTCCCTGGCTTAGAGATGGTCGGGCAACGGTAAGTTCACTTTATGTTCCCGTCCGTGGAGGTGTCCAGCGGTCGCGACGGGAGGGGGTGCGGTGATCGCGGCGATCCCGCACCCCCTGGTGCGTAAGTGACTGAGGGGGAGTGCTAACGCATTGAGTTGTTATGGGGTGCGATGATCGGCGGGGGCGTTCAACGCACCCCTGCGCACCCCCTTGCCCTAGCCGCACCCCCGACCGCGGCGCTGATCTCGGCTCATCGCAATCAACCGAGCCGGAAGGGCCATGGGATGAGAGAGAAACAGAAATCGCAGGCACATCTTCCTGAAAAATGGGATGAACGTCAGGTCCGCGTGGCTCTGGCGGCGGCTCGCTTCCACGCCGCGCGTTTCGCCCGGCAGCGTCGCCTGGTCCGGGAGGACCGGGAGGACCTGACCCAGGACATCCTGTTGGTCATCCTTGAGGCGGGCCAGCGCTTCGACGCCACGCGGGCGTCCTGGGCCACCTTCGTTGCGGTGCTCGCGCGGCGTGCCGTCATCGATCGGGCGCGGCAGCCATCGCCGCCGGCGTGCGTGTCCCTCGATGGCCAGTTCGCTGCCGACATCCGCAGTTCGCTCGCGGTGCCACAGGCGGATCCCGACATCGGCATCGCGTTCGGGCGCGTCGGCGAGGATCTGCCGCCGGCACCGCGAGCGCTGCTGCGGCGGATCATCCTGCACCGTGATGTCGCAGCGGCGCGCGACGCCGGCGCTGTCTCTCCCGCCACCTTCTATCGCGAGCTCCACGACCTGCGCTGCTGGCTTCGCGCGCTCGGCGTGCGTCCTGCGGCGGCAGCACCCATGCGTGCGACGGCGCCGATGCGATCGGGGCCGTGAGAAGGATTTCGCGCAGATCCGTAAATAACAAAGTGAGCACCACGCGTCGAAGGGAGCCCCACACGATGCGCTTCACATCCCCTGAACTGCTGTCGACCGCACTCATGTCGAGCATTGAGGATCTGCTCGATGTCGTGATGACGGAGAACGGCCTGTGCGATCGCTTTGCCGACGCGACGCCCGGCGATGCCATCGTCTACCACATTGGCCTGCTCGCTCGCGATCGCGACAAGGTCGCCTCCGAGCTGCCGCCCGAGCGCCGCGAGGATCTCGAAGCCATCGCGCGGCGCGTCTGGGCGATGGCGGAGGCTGGTCTCGGCCATCTCGTGCAGCGCCGCGTCACCGAAGGGCGCTGCGCCTATCTGCTGATCGTCCGGCCACGGCCCCTGAGCGCCCGCAGCGCCGCCGGCTGCGCGCTGGCCGATCTGTTCGGCCGGGAGGCGGCGTGATGGAGGCCGCCCGCCGTAACTGCCCCACTCTCGATGACATGCGCCTGCTGCCGATCAGCCAGGTGATCGACCTGCCGGCCGAGCATCTCGCCCTGTTGCAGGAGGAGGCGCGGTCTCGCCTCGACAACGCGAAGCGCGCGCTGGACTGGATCGAGGGCGCCATCGCCATGCGATACGAGCAGCGCGCCATCGGTGCACGTGCCGCTGCCGGCAAAGACACCGGCACCGTCCGCTTCCAGGACGGCAACGTCGAGGTCACCGCCGACCTTCCAAAGAAGGTCGAATGGGACCAGCAACGGCTGGCCGCGCTCGCTGAGCAGATCCGCGCCGGCGGCGAGGATCCCGATGAGTATGTCGAGGTCAGCTTCAAGGTCGGCGAGCGCGCCTATGCCGCCTGGCCGGAGCGCATCCGTAGCGCCTTCGAGCCGGCGCGCACGGTGCGCACCGGCAAGCCGACCTACCGGCTCACGATCTGCACCGAGCGCGAGCTGCGCGACGGTGGCGTCGCCATCCCCTTCACCGGAGGGATCTCCTGATGGCGCTGCGCATCATCACCGCTGATGAGCGGCTCGCCATCGAGCGGATGATCAAGGTGGCGATCTTCGGCCGCAGCGGCGAAGGCAAGACCAGTCTGCTGTGGACGTTGCTGGCGACGACAACGCTCTTCTGGGACCTCGAGGCCGGTGACCTTGCCGTCGAGGGATGGCCGGGCGACACGGTCCGCCCGCGCACCTGGGAGGAATGCCGCGACCTCGCGGCCTTCATCGGCGGGCCGAACCCGGCGCTGCGCGACGAGCAGCCCTACTCGCAGGCGCACTACACCAGCGTCTGCGCGAAGTTCGGCGATCCCTCCTCGCTCGATCGCTACGAGACGCTGTTCATCGACAGCATCACCGTGGCCGGCCGTCTCTGCCTGCAATGGTGCCGCGGCCAGCCCGAGGCCTTCGCCGAACGCACCGGCAAGCCCGATCTGCGCGGCGCCTATGGGCTGCATGGCCGCGAGATGATCGCGTGGCTGACCCAGTTGCAGCACACGCGCGGCAAGAACGTGATCTTCGTGGGCATCCTCGACGAGAAGGTTGACGACTTCAATCGCAAGCTCTTCGTGCCGCAGATCGACGGCAGCAAGACCGGTCTGGAGCTGCCCGGCATCGTCGACGAGGTGCTGACGCTCGCCGCCATCAAGGGCGAGGACGGCCAGCTCCGCCGCGCACTCGTGTGCCAGACGCTTAATCCTTGGGGATACCCCGCCAAGGACCGCAGCGGCCGGCTCGACATGGTCGAGGAGCCGCATCTTGGCCGGCTCTTCGCGAAGATCCGCGGCCCCGCCCGTCCGATCGCTGAGCGCCTGGCACTGCCGGCGCCGACGCCCGCGCTGCCCGCGCCTGCCAACACCCCGACCGCCTGATCCGAGGAGATCCCTTATGGCTTCCTGGAACGACTACAACGACGCCCAGTCCAACCCGAACCTGATCCCCAAGGGGACGCTGGCGAAGGTCCGCCTCACCATCCGCCCGGGCGGTTTCGACGATCCGAGCCAGGGTTGGACCGGCGGTTTCGCTACGCGCGGCAGCACCGGCGCCGTCTATCTCAACGGCGAGTTCACCGTGCTGGAGGGCCCCTACGCCAAGCGCAAGATCTTCACGCTGATCGGCCTCTACAGCCCGAAGGGTCCGGACTGGGGCAACATGGGCCGCAGCTTCGTGCGCAGCATGCTGAACTCGGCGCGCGGCATTTCCGACAAGGACGTCTCGCCCCAGGCGCAAGCGGCGCGCCGCATCGGCGGCTTCGCGGATCTCGATGGGCTGGAATTCATCGCCCGCATTGATCACGGCACCGACACCAACGGCGAGGCCAAGAACGAGATCCGCGGCGCGGTGACGCCCGATCACCGGGGCTATGCCCAGGCGATCGGGCAACACACCGCGCCCGGCGGCTACGCGGCCTCGGCGGCCTACGCCGGATCGCCGCAGGGTCTCGCATCGCCGCAGCCGCCCAGCACGCCACCAGCAATGCACCAGGGTGCCTTCCCGGCGCCTGCGCAACAGCCCGCCGCCTCTGCTGATCCGCGCCCCACCTGGGCGCGCTGAGAGGGGAGCACCACCGCATGATGCTCCGCCCCCGCCAGAGGCAGTTCGTCGAGCGCAGCCTTCGTGCGCTCGACACCCATGGCAACACCCTCGGCGTCGCTCCGACCGGTGCCGGAAAGACGATCATGCTGTCGGCGGCGGTGGGCGAGCACATCGAGGGCGGCGCCGCCAAGGCTGCGATCCTCGCGCACCGCGATGAGCTGACGGCGCAGAACCTGACGAAGTTCCGTCGCGTGAATCCCGGCATCACCACCTCGGTCGTGGATGCGGGCCAGAAGTCATGGGCCGGCCAGGTCACCTTTGCCATGGTGCCGACGCTGACGCGCGCGGCGAACCTCGACGCGATGCCGGCGCTGGACCTGCTGGTGATCGACGAGGCCCATCACGCCGTCGCAGACAGCTATCGCCGCATCATCGATCATGCACTGCAGCGGAATCCGGACTGCCGGATCTATGGCGTCACCGCCACGCCGAACCGTGGCGACAAGGTCGGGCTGCGCCACGTCTTCTCCAACGTCGCCGACCAGATCCGGCTCGGCGAGCTGATCGCCTCCGGCCACCTGGTGCCGCCCCGCACCTTCATCATCGACGTCGGTGTGCAGGACGAACTGCGCAGCGTGCGCCGCAGCGGCGATGATTTCGACATGGGCGAGGTCGCCCGCGTCATGGACACCGTGCCGGTCACCGATGCGGTGGTGAAGCACTGGCAGGAGAAAGCCGGTGACCGCCAGACCGTCGCCTTCTGCTCCACCGTCGCCCATGCGGAGCATGTCGCCGCCGCCTTCAACGCCGCCGGCGTCCCCACCGTCGTGGTGACCGGCGGCATGCCGGAGGGCGAACGGCGCTCCGTCTTGACCGCCTACGCAAAGGGCGAGGCGCGCATCGTCGTGAATGTCGCGGTGCTGACCGAGGGCTGGGACCATCCTCCCACCTCCTGCGTCGTGCTGCTCCGGCCCAGTTCCTTCAAATGTACCATGATCCAGATGGTCGGGCGCGGGCTGCGCACCGTCGATCCGAGCGAGCATCCTGGTATCGTCAAGCGCGACTGCATCGTGCTCGACTTCGGCACCTCCTCGCAGATCCATGGCTGCCTGGAGCAGGACGTCGACCTCGACAGCCGGCCCGGCGAGGGCGAGCCGCCCACCAAGACGTGCCCCTCCTGCGAGGCCGAGGTGCCGATCGCGGTGATGGAGTGCCCGATCTGCGGCCATGCCTTCGAGCCCCGCGGCCGGGACACGGCGCCGATCTCCGACTTCATCATGACGGAAATCGATCTTCTCCGGCGCTCGGCCTTCCAGTGGTGCGATCTGTTCGGCGACGACGCGGCGCTGCTGGCCAATGGGTTTAACGGCTGGGCCGGCATCTTCTTTCTGGACGGGGCCTGGCACGCCGTCGGCGGCGCCAAGGAGGAGCGGCCCCGCCTGCTGTCCATCGGCGAGAGGCTGGTGGCGCTTGCCGCAGCGGACGACTGGCTGAACACCCACGAGAGCGACGAGAGCGCCCATAAGAGCCGGCGCTGGCTCCGCGAGCCGCCGACCGAGCGGCAGCTCGCGCACTTGCCGCCTACGGCCCGCGCCGATCTCGGCATGACCCGCTACCAGGCCTCGGCGCTGCTGACCTTCAAGTTCAACCGCCAGGCCATTCAGCATCTCGTGCGCAGCGCCCAGCCCGCGGCGCTGAGGCAGGCCGCATGAGCCATGATCAGCGCGCCGGAATCGCCCTGCGCCGTCTGCTCCCGCCCGGCGCATGGCTTTGGCTGGTTCGACCCGTCACGGCGCAGTGCGCCGCGACTCTCGGCCTGCTTCTGCTGCATCGCCTGCCAGACTTTCTGGTCACGCCTGGCGGGGAGGTCGTCCGCCGTGGTTGACCTCACCGAGCAAGAGCAGGCCGCCATGCGGGCCGCGCTGCGCCCCCTGGGCGAGATCATGGCTGAGATCGGCTGGGGCACGCGGCTCCAGGACCTCACCGGGCCGCAAGTGCTGACGTTGATCGAGGTTGCGGTCGGCGCCTTCCAGGAGGCGATGCAGGCGATTGCCCGCGGCCAGACCATCGAGGAGCTGTCCCTCTGATGCTCGACTTCAACAGCCGCGGGCAGACCGCGCTGCACGTCAATGCCGCGATCGACGCCGCGCTGGTAGCGAGGAATGGAGCCACCCCGCCACGCAGCTATCTCGGCGGCTCCCGTCTCGGCCACGCCTGCGAGCGCGCCCTGCAGTTCGAATTCCTGCAGGCCCCGAAGGATGAGGGTGCGGAATTCGACGGGCGGATCCTGCGCATCTTCGGCATCGGCCACGCGCTGGAGGATGTCGCGGTCGATTGGCTGCGCGCCGCCGGCTTCGATCTCTACACCCGCCGCGGCAACCGCCCGGATGGCGAGCAGTTCGGCTTCGCGGTCGCGGGCGGACGCATCCGCGGCCATGTCGATGGCATCCTCGCCGGCGGGCCCGCGGTCCCCGGCCTGGCCTTCCCCGCGCTGTGGGAATGTAAGACCATGAACGCCAAGGCATGGCGGGAGACGTCGAGCAAGGGCGTCGCCATCGCCAAGCCGATCTACGCAGCGCAGATCGCGGTCTACCAGGCCTATATGGATGCCGCCGTCCCTGGCGCCGCCGACCATCCCGCGCTGTTCACAGCCATCAACAAGGATACCGCCGAGCTGCACCATGAGCTGGTGCCCTTCGACGCCGCGCTGGCGCAGCGCATGTCGGACCGCGCGGTGCGGGTGCTCAGGGCCTGCGACGCCGGCGACTTGCTGCCGCGGATTGCCACCAGCCGCGACTTCCACGAATGCCGCTTCTGCCCTTGGGCCGAGCGCTGCTGGGCGCAGCCGGCATGAGCGCCTGGGGCGATTTCAACGACGCGCCGAGCCTCCCCTGGGAGGAGGACGGGGCGGCGATCAATCACGGCGCCATCGCCACCTTCCTCGAGGTGGTGTTCGGCTATTGCGATGGGCTGATCCCGGTCCGCGGCTTCGTTGACCAGGGCCAGGGGATCGACACCAGGCCGCACAATATCTGGATCCTGGCGGATGCCTCCGCCGCGCAGCTGCTCGGCACCTATGCCGCCTGGGCGGCACGCGAGGGCACGGCGGTCTATGTCATCCCCGGCACGGTGGCCGAGCACGGCCAGGCCCGCGCTGAGCATGTGCGGCAGATGCAGGCCGTCGTCGTGGATCTCGACACTGGCGACGTCGAGGCGAAGCTCGCGCATCTCATCCAGCATGTCGGCGCACCCACCTTGCTGGTGGAGAGCGGCGGCCGCACGGCCGAGGGTGCCGCCAAGCTGCATGCCTGGTGGCGGCTGACGGAACCGGCCGAGGGGCAGGATCTCGTCCGGCTCTGCGCCCTGCGCGGGGAGATGGCCGAGAAGGTCGGCGGCGATCCGCATTTCCGCTCCGCCCACCAGCCGATCCGTGTCCCCGGCACACTCTATCGTAAGGGCGGCGTCGAGCGCGTGGTCGCCATCCGCCAGCACGATCCGCAGCGGGAGGTGGATCTGGCTGAGTTCGCGGAAGCCGTGGCCGCCATGCCCTACCTGCCGGGGCATGCGCTCCACCAGGCGTCGCCCCAGGGCGAACGGCCTGGTCTCGACGCCATCCTCACCACGCCAGTGCGTGAGGGCGCGCAGGACGGTTGGACGCGCTTCCAGGGCGCGAGTGCCGCCATCGGCCACTTCATCCGCCAGGTGCATGAGGGGCGGCAGACGCCCGACCAAGGCTGGGAGGCCATCTGCGGCTACAACGCCGCCTGTCTCCGTCCGGCTTGGCCGCTCGATCGGCTCAAGGCCGAGGCCGACGCGCTCTGGGCGCTCCACGTCGATCGCAACGGGCCGCCGCTACTGCGCGCCGACGGCGCATCACCCGCTGCCGTCCCGGCCCACACCCTCGGTGCGCTGCTCGACGACACCTCGCCCATGCCGGACGACCTGATCGGTCCGCGCGTGCTCACGCCGGGCGGCATGCTGGTCCTCGGCGGCGCGCCAAAGGTCGGAAAATCTGACTTCCTGATCAGCCTGCTGGTCCACGCCGCTGCCGGCGCGCCCTTCCTGCGCTTCACCGCGCCGCGGCCGCTGCGGGTCTTCTATCTGCAGGCTGAGATCCAGTACCACTATCTGCGCGAGCGTCTGCAGCAGCTCCGGCTCGACCGCGACGTCGTCGCCCGTGCCCGGAACACCCTCGTCGTCACCCCGAAGCTGCGCATGCTGCTCGACGAGCAGGGTGTGCCCCTCGTCGCCGCCGCTATCCGCCAGGCCTTCACGGACGCCCCGCCGGACGTGATCTGCATCGACCCGATCCGCAATCTCTTCGATGGCGGTCCGGGCGGCGAGGGCGAGAACGACAATGCGGCGATGCTTTTCTTCCTGCAGAGCCGCGTCGAGGCGCTGCGCGACCAGGTCGCGCCCGAGGCCGGCATCATTCTCGCCCACCATACGAAGAAACTGAGCAAGCAGCAGGTCAAGGACGATCCCTTCCTGTCGCTTTCCGGCGCCAGCGCGCTGCGCGGCTTCTACACCTCGGGGATGATCCTGTTCCGGCCGGACGAGGAGGAGACGCCGCGCGAACTGCATGTCGAGCTCCGCAACGGGCCTGCGCTCTCACCACTGCTGATCGACAAGGCCGCCGGGCGCTGGGTCGAGCTCAACCGCCGCGACGAGCGGCTCGTGCGCAAGGAGATCGGCCGCAAGCTCGATGCGGAGCGTCTGCGCAAACACGACGTCATCCTCGGGATCCTGCTGGATGAGGCCAGCGAGGGGCGCCTGTACCCGATGATGCAGTTCGCCGAGGCATTCGAGAACAAGGCTGGCCTCGGTAGCAAGCACACCATCCGCGAACGCTTGAGCGTGCTCGCCACCAAGGGATTCGTGAAGTTCCGCCGCGACGGCAGCGCATTCGGCTTCCCCGCCGTGCGCTCGCGCTTCGGCTACCTCTGCGTCGAGGGCATGACCCTTGGGGGCGGCGTCGAGAGCGTCGATCCGACCACCGGCGAGATCACCAACACGGCGCAGCCGGTGCTGCCCAGCCACTTCAAATGCGCCCAGACCGGCAACGCGCTGGACGTCGAAAACCCCGAGGTCTGGGTCTACCCGGAAGGGGTCTTGGACGACCTAACTCCTGAGGAGTTAGGCCTAACTCCTCACTCCTCCCGGAAAACTTCGCCATGAAATCAATGTCTTGGCGCCGCGGAGGAGTTAGGTCCCTAACTCCTCCCTCACTCCTCCTAACTCCTGTTTTTGCGAGCAAATTCAGAGGGTTGGCGCAGTGGGAGGAGTTAGGTGCCTCATCCACCCCCTACGGGGGTGTGCGTGCGCGCCTCAATGGCGCGCGCACACCACACCTCGTCCGGAGGACACGGGGCCGCGATCCACCTCCCCCTGGATCGATCCCATCCATCCCAGCCGGGCAGCGACGGCGAGCTCCGCCAAGAACCGCGCCGTCGCCGCCCTCACCAGGATCATCCCCTTTCGGAGACCATCATGGCTTTCACGACTCTCGCCGCGCCCACCGCCAATGCAAGCCTGCCGCCCGACATCGATCCGCCGCTGCGGCAGACCGGGAACACTGTCCTCGCCATCGATCTCGGCACGACCGTGGGCTGGGCGCTGCGCATGGGCGACAGCACGATCCTCTCGGGCACCCAGACCTTCCGCCCCGGCCGCTTCGAGGGGGGCGGCATGCGCTATCTCCGCTTCACCGACTGGCTGGTCGAGATCGCCGTGCGCGCCCACGGCATTCGCCGCCTGGTCTTCGAGGAGGTGCGCCGCCACGCCGGCACCGACGCGGCCCATGTCTACGGCGGCTTCCTCGGCACGCTGACCGCCTGGTGCGAGGAACACGAGGTCCCCTACGAGGGCGTCCCGGTCGGCACGATCAAGCGCTACGCCACCGGCAAGGGCAATGCCGACAAGGCGGCGATGATTGCGGCCATCCGAGCCCGCGGCTTTCTGCCTGCCGATGACAACGAGGCCGATGCCATTGCCCTGCTGCTCTGGGCGACCGAGCCCACGGGAGGCCGCGCATGAGCATGCACGGTGCACCGCTGGCGCCCCGCTCCTGCCTCAACCGCGGCACGCGCAGCCCGACGAACGACACCGAGGTCAACGCCATGCGCGCCGCCGCGTGGCATCGGCACGGCGTCGCCGCCATTCCTGTGGACGACGTCCCGGATCCCTGGCTGCGCCAGGCGATCACCAACGAAGCCAACCGGCGCTGGGGCCGACGCAACGGGGAGAACAGCCATGGCCGGTAAGCGCAGGACGAGGGCCGCGAAGCCCAAGGGCGAGGATCTGGCCATGCCCTCGAAGTGGCGGCTGCAGCATGGCCCGGTGGGAGAGCCGATGCGCGAGGCGGATCCCGAGACTGGCCTGCCGGTGGTGCACCGCCGCACGGTCGACACCCTCGGCCAGATGCTCGCCAACGGCACTATTACGCAGGAGATGCACGACGCCGGCGCCGTGTTCCGCCGACAGTTCCGCGTCGCGGCCCTGGATCAGCTGCGCGCTATGCCACTGATCCGCATTCCCGGCGGTTCTGGCGATTCCCTCACTGATCGCCAGGTCGCCGCACGCGAGCAGGTCGCGCATGCCATGGTGGCGCTGGGCGGCTTCGAGAGCGCAGCCGGTTCCTGCGCCTGGCACGTGGTGGGACTGGAATGCTCCGTGCGCGAATGGGCGCTGCGTCAGGGCTGGGGCGGGCGGAGCGTTGGGCATGCGCAGGCCCAGGGCATGTTGGTGGCGGCGCTCGGCGTGCTGGCGGTGGTCTACGGCCTCGTGCCGCGGCAGCGGGCCGCCTGACCGGTCACTCCATGCCGAGCACGAAGGCGGCGGCCTCGCCGATCAGCGTGAATGGCAGGGCCGGATGATGGGCAAGGATGGCGTCGTGCACCGCCTTGCTGGTGTCGACCCTGGTGAAGGGATCGGGAGGTCGCCGCGCAGCCCGCGCGGCGGCCAGCGTCGAGACGCTCAGCCACGGCGGAGGGAGGCGGGGCGGCTCGCCATCGGGCATGCGGACCCATATCGCCCCTATGAGAACAATACAAGAACATGATAGAGAATCCGTGCTCACGAAGGAGGACAGTCATGGCAGCACGGCAGCGGGCGGCGATGCGCCCTCTCGATGCGGCGCTGGTGCGTCTGCAGACCATGGCGGCGCGTGGGGTCCAGCCCACCCGCATGGCCCGCGAGGTCGAGATCATCGTCGGCGAATGGCTTGGTGAGGCGGATGCGGATCCGGCTGACGTCAAGACCCGGCTCGACGAGTTGCACGAGCAACTGGCCTCCGGTGTCGTCGATGCCGAGGAGCAGGTGTCCTACGTCGATCCCGACGAAGCCGCCGCGGTGAAGCAGGCGGGCATCGCCCTGGCCGCGCTGGTCGCTACGCGGGATGCGGTGCAGCGGGCGCGCGAGGCGCTGTAACCACCGAGTGCTGGATGGCTGACAGGCCGCGTAGGCTCCGCTATGGCGGGAGAGCATTCAGGGAGATGCCAGTCTATGTCGAAGAAGTTCCTGACCGATGTGATTGCGAAATCGTCGGAGCTGTCAGGCGTCGCTTCCGCGAAGCTGGCGGGAGACATCATCGAGGCGATCCGCGCCGAGATCGTCAGCAGCGGGCGGTTCACCATCCCCGACTTCGGCTCCTTCGCTGTGCGTGAGACGGCCAAGCGGACGGCGCTGAATCCGCGCACGGGCGAGAAGGTCGCCGTGAAGGCGGGCGCGACGGTGAAGTTCAAGGCGAGCCCCGCGCTGAAGGCGGCTGCGCTCGGCGGGCTGAAGAAGGCCAAGCGCAAGGCTGCGAAGGGCTGATATCGGGCACGAGGGAGGTCGCGGTCGGTATGGAACCTGTCCTGACGCCGCTGCTGTGCCGCGAGGCACGCGCGCTGCTGGATCTGGACACGGCTGAGGTGGCGTTCGTCGCGCGCATTCCTGTGATGGACCTGGGGATGTTCGAGGCGGGCCACACCATGCTGCCGGCGATCACCCTTGCCGCGCTCCAACGTTTCTTCGAGCGCGGAGGTGTCGTGTTCGCACCAGAGAAGAGCCGGCGTGGCGTGCTGCTCCAGACCTCTGCGTAGGGTGCAGAGCGGGCTGAGCGCGCTGTTACAATTCACCCGCTGGCGGAGCGGAATCCGCATCTCGTAGACTCTCCCCACGATGACGAATTGCGGGTGCAGCCTTCTGCACCGCGGCTCGCCAGCCACAGCGTCGCTCCATCGAGACAGTGGCTCGCGAGCCGCAGGGTCCTTCCCGGGCCCGGCATATGCGGGGGGCGGAAGCGCGCAAGATCGCTAGCGCCAGGCCGGAAATATGGGTTGCGGTTTGCAGCCTTTCCGCGCGGCTTCAGATCGTTAGCTGCAAACCGACGCCGCACCGCGGCCCTGCAAACCACCTGCAAACCGGACGGCATCATGACGCTCCCCTGGATGGCGGCGAAGATCCTGCTGCGCCCGGTGGCGGAGCTGCGCCCGCATGCCGGCAACGCGCGCATCCACAGCGCCGCGCAGCTCGAGCAGATCAAGGCCAGCATGCTGGCCTTCGGCTTCACTAACCCGCTGCTGGTGGACGAGGCGGGCGTGCTGATCGCCGGCCATGGTCGCCTCGAGGCGGCGTCCGCGCTCGGCATGGCCAAGGTGCCGGTGATCGTACTGCGGCACCTGTCCGCAGCGCAGAAGGAGGCGCTGCGGCTCGCCGACAATCGCATCGCGGAGAATGCGACCTGGGACCAGGCGCTGCTGCGCGATGCGCTAGCCGCGGTGCAGGCGGTGCCGGACATCGACCTCGGCGCGCTCGGCTTTTCGGCGGATGAGCTCGCGGACATCCTCGTGGCGGCTGGAGATGCCGTGTCCGACGGCGACGCGCCCGAGGCTCCGTCCGCGGATCCCGCCGAGGGGGGCGGCGGGTCTGGGGCGGCGGTGACGGATGAAGGGCCGGCGGAGGATCCCGCTGACGCCGAACCGGAGCCGCCGCGCCGGGCCGTCACGCGTCCCGGCGACCTCTGGCTGTTGGGCGACCATCGCCTGCTCTGCGGCGACAGCACGGACGCCGCCACCGTGGCGCGCGTGATGGGCGACGACCGTGCGGCGCTGCTGTTCACCTCCCCGCCCTACGGCAACCAGCGGGACTACACGACCGGCGGCGGTACCGATTGGGATGCCCTGATGCAGGGTGTGTTCCAGCATCTCGACGCGGCCATGCGGCCGGACGGTCAGGTGCTGGTGAACCTCGGGCTGATCCATCGCGACAATGAATGGCAGCCCTATTGGGCTGGCTGGCTCGACTGGATGCGTGCCCGCGGCTGGCGCCGCTTCGGGCTGTACACGTGGGACCAGGGGCCCGGCCTGCCGGGCGACTGGAACGGCCGCCTCGCCCCCGCCTTCGAGCTGGTCTTCCACTTCAACCGCCAGGCCCGTCAGGCGAACAAGATCGTGCCCTGCAAATGGGCCGGCACGCCGAACAAGGGCAGCGGGCTGCGCGCAGCCGATGGCACGATCTCCGAGTACCAGCACGCCGGCCTGCCGGTGCAGGACTTCCGGATCCCCGACAACGTGCTGCGCCTGACCCGCCACAAGGGCCGCGGCATCGAGACGGAGCACCCCGCGGTGTTCCCCGTGGTGCTGCCCGAGTTCCTGATGCGGACCTACACCGATGAGGGCGAGGTCGTGTTCGAGCCCTTCGGCGGCAGCGGCACCACCATCCTTGCTGGCCAGCGCACCGGCCGCCGCGTGCGCGCCATCGAACTGGCGCCTGCGTATGTGGATCTGGCGATCGCCCGCTGGCGGATACTGCATCCCGACCTGCCGGTGACGCTGGTGGACGACGGCCGCGATTACGATGCCGTGGCCGCGGCGCGGACGGAGGTCACCGCCGATGCAGCCTGACCTTGTCGTCTCGACTCTGCCGGTTGCAGCGCTGGTCCCCTACGCCGAGAACGCGCGCACGCATTCCCCGGCGCAGGTGGCGCAGATCGCCGCCTCCATCGCCGAATTCGGTTTCGTAAACCCGGTGCTGGTCGATGCCGAGGGCGTGCTGATCGCCGGCCATGGCCGCGTCATGGCGGCGAAGCAGCTCGGGCTCGCCTCCGTGCCGGTGCTGCGGCTCGGCCACCTCTCTCCCGCGCAGGCGCGAGCCCTGCGCCTGGCCGACAATCAGATCGCCCTGAACTCCGGCTGGGACGAAGCGCTGCTGGCCGCCGAGATCGCTCGCATCCGAGACGAGGCGGTGGTCGACCTGGACGTGCTCGGCTTCTCCGGCATGGAGCTCGACCGGCTGCTGGCGGCTGCCGACGCGGGGCTCGGCGATGATGCCGACGCCGCCCCGCCGCCGCCGGTGGTGCCGGTGAGCCGCACCGGCGACCTCTGGCGGTGCGGCGACCATCGGCTGCTCTGCGGCGACGCGACGAAGCTGGCCGACGTGCAGCGCGCCCTCGGCGCCGGCCACCTGGCCGACATGGGCTTCGTCGATCCACCCTACAATGTGGCCTATGAGGGCGGTACCGCCGCCAAGATGACGATCGCCAATGATGCGCTCGGCGGTGGCTTTCCCGAGTTCCTCCGCCCTGCACTGGCCAACCTGCTCTCGGTCACGAAGGGCGCCTGCTACGTCTGCATGTCCTCCTCCGAATGGCCGACGCTGCACCGCGTCTGGCAGGAGGCCGGCGGGAAGTGGTCGAGCACGATCATCTGGGCAAAGAACACCTTCGCCCTCGGCCGCGCCGATTACCATCAGCAGTTCGAGGCGATGCTCTACGGCTGGAAGGCCGGCGCGCAGCACTACTGGTGCGGCGCGCGCGACCAGGGGAATGTCTGGCACTTCGACAAGCCGGCTCGGAACGACCTGCATCCGACCATGAAGCCGGTGGCGCTGGTCGAGCGCGCCATTCGCAACAGCAGCAAGCCGCGCGACACGGTGCTGGACTGCTTCGGCGGGTCGGGCACCACCATGATCGCGGCGGAGCGCACGGGGCGGCGCGCCGTGCTGTTGGAGATCGATCCCGCCTATGCCGATGTCATCGTGCGGCGCTGGCAGGAGACAACCGGCGAGGCCGCCGTGCTGGAAGGCGATGATCGCATCTTTGCCGATGTCGCCGCGGCACGCGACGACAACGCCAGGCCATACTGTGGTCCTGGATCAGGGTAGACCAGGAGCTACAGCCCTTCGGGCTCCTGCATCCAGGCTGGAATGTCGCGCTGCGCATGCAGCACACGCCAGACGTCGAGGTGGTCCTCCCGCTCGACGTAGAACACCAGATACGGGTAGCGCCGCAGCGGCCAGGCGCGGAGGCCTTCCAGCCGCAGCTCGAAGGCAAAGCGTGGCGAGCCCACCGCCGGATGCTGCGCGATCCGCCGGAAGGCCTGCTCCAACGCGTCAATGAAGGCCAACGCGACCGGCTCGCCCGCCTCCGCCGCGTAGTGGGCGGTGGCTTGGTCGATGTCCCGCTGTGCGGCCTCCCGCGGAATGACCGGCTTGGCGGTCACGCCCGCGGTTGGCGAACGCGGCGGCGGAGCGCGTTGAAATAGGCGTCATCCGCGGGCGCCGTCGGGGCCGAGGCGGCGCCATCCAGCAACAGGCCTCGCAGGCGCTCGCGCTCCTGGTCCTTGCGGATCAGTTCGCGGACATACTCGCTGCTAGTGCTGTAGCCGCGCGTGGCGACCTGCTCATCCACGAAGGATTTCAGCCCATCCGGCAGGGAAACGTTCATGGTGGTCATGGCCGAGACAATACTCCGGCTTGGCAAAAATTGGCAAGAATCATATGCGCCGGGAGGCGATCCGAGCAGGCGCCCGGCCCGCCGATCAGCAGGATCATGATGTGATCCAGACCGCCGCAACATAGCATGTGTGGATGGCCCCCGGGCTTCAAGGGCGGTGGATGGCAATCTGATGCAGCGGGTTGCCTGCGGTCATGTGTCCGGCCTGTTG
>NZ_JAAEDL010000001.1 GCF_018129005.1 Neoroseomonas eburnea | reverse complement strand
CCCTCCGGCGACCGGGCGCGCTTGTTTCGCGCGACCGATTCACGCCTGCGGTGCTCGGCTCCGCCTGCGCCCTCCGGCGATCGGGCGCGCTCACGCCACCCTGTGCAGCAGCGGCTCGCCGGCGGCGAGGCGACGGACATTCTCCGCCGCGATGGCGAAGGAGCGGTCGAAGGTGCCCGTCGTCAGCCAGCCGACATGCGGCGTGACCACGACGTTCGGCAGGCCGAACAGCGGGTCGCGCGGATCCGCCGGCTCATGCGCGAAGACATCGAGCCCCGCCGCCGCGAGATGCCCCGACCGCAGCGCCGCCGTCAGCGCCGCCTGGTCCACCAGCCCGCCGCGCGCGGTGTTCACCAGCACCGCGCCCTTCTTCATGCGCGCGATCGCCCGCGCATCGATCAGCCCGCGCGTCTCCGGCGTCTCCGGGATATGCAGCGAGACGACGTCGCTCTCCGCCAGCAGCGCGTCGAGGTCGCGGAAATGCCACTCCGCCTCCGGCTTCGGCGCACGCGCGGTGTAGAGCAGCCGGCACCCCATCGCCGCCAGCACGGGGGCGAGCAGGGCAGGGATGGCGCCATAGCCGACCAGCCCGACCGTGCGGCCGCCGAGTTCGAACAACCCGTCCTGCACCGCCGGCGGCTGCGCCCAGCCCCGGCCGGCGCGGGTCTCGGCGTCGAAATGCGAAACGCGGCGCAGCGCGCCCAGCATCAGCAGCAGCGTCAGTTCCGCCACCGCGCGGGAATTGGTGCCGGGCAGGTTGCACACCGCGATGCCGCGCGCACGCGCCGCATCGAGGTCGATGGTGTTCACCCCGACGCCGATCTTCTGGATCAGCCGCAACCGCGGCGCGGCGGCGATATGCGCGGCGGTGAGGGGCTTGAGCACATGCCAGAGCACTTCCGTCTCGGGCAGGGCGGCGGCGAGGCCCGCCTGGTCCGCTTCGGCGCAGAAACGGAGGTCGAGGCCGGGCAAGGCCCGCAGGCGCGCCTCAAGGCCGGGGCCGGCGGCGTAGTGGAGCAGGACCCTCATCGGACGGACGGGAGGGGCGCCGCCCCTCCCGGACCCACCCCGCCAAAGGCCGAAAGGCCTTTGGAAACCGGGACTTGATGTAGCGCCGGCGAGCAGGGTGTAGGAGAATCGCCAAGGATCGCACTGCGCCCATGCGATCGCGCCGATCCGCCGAATGGCCCGAATCGAGGGGGAGTTGCTTCCTCAAGTTCCCCCACCGGGGGGCGCGGTCGCCTGGACCCGCGATGACCCGAAGTGATGGTTTCCAAAGGCCTTTCGGCCTTTGGCGGGGTGAGTTTGAGAGGGGCGGCGCCCCTCTCAACGCGTCGATCCGCCGATCTTCCGCAGCCTGTCAAAGAGACAGGATCTCCGGAACGGCCAAAGCCATGAGGTGTCCTCATCGGCGGCACCGACCCAGCACCGCCCCGCCGGCAAACCGAGCCCGCGCGCCGAGCCCTTCCTCGATCCGCAGCGCCTCGTTCCACTTCGCCATGCGCTCGGACCGCGCGAAGGACCCGACCTTCAACTGCCCCACGCCCCAGCCGAGCGCGAGGTGCACGATCGTCACATCCTCCGTCTCGCCCGACCGTGCGCTGACGATGCCGGCATAGCCGACCTCCTTCGCAGCTTCCCACGCCGCGCGCGTTTCGGTCAGCGTGCCGCGCTGGTTCGGCTTGATCAGCACCGTGTTCGCGGCGCCGGCCTTCGCCGCCGCGCGCACGCGCGCGGCATCCGTCACCAGGAAATCGTCGCCCACCACCTGCACGCGATCGCCGACTTCGCGCGTGAAGGCCGCGAAGCCCTCGGCATCGTCCTCCGCCAAGGGGTCCTCGATCGAGGCGATGGGATAGGCCGCAAGCCAGCCGAGCAGCATGCGGATCATGCCGTCGGTATCCAGTTCCCGCCCTTCCAGCCCGAGCCGGTACTTCCCGCCCCTGCCGAAATCCGTCGCCGCGATGTCGAGCGCGATCGCCACCTGCTTCCCCGGCACGAAGCCGGCGCGCTCGATCGCCTTCACCAGCGTCTCCAGCGCCTGCTCGTTGGCCGTGAAGGCGGGCCACCAGCCGCCCTCGTCGGCGACGCCCTGCAGCAGGCCGCGCTCCTTCATGATGGCGCCGGCGGCGCGGTACACTTCCGCCGTCCAGTCGAGCGCCTCGGCGAAGCTCGTCGCCGCCGGGCAGATCACCAGGAAGTCCTGGATGTCCACGCGCCGCCCCGCATGCGCGCCGCCGCCGAGGATCTGGATCTGCGGCAGCGGCAAGAGCGTCGCGTCATCGCCGCCGAGATGTTTCCACAGCAGCATGCCATGCGCATGCGCCGCGGCATGCGCCGCCGCCATCGACACCGCGAGCGTCGCGTTCGCGCCCAGTCGCGACTTGTTCGGCGTGCCGTCCAGCGCGATCAGCTTCGCATCCAGCGCCGCCTGGTCCGCCGCATCCATGCCGGCGAGCGCCGGCGCGATCTCCTCGTTCACCGAGGCGACCGCGCCCTTCACGTCGTAGCCGCCGAAGGCGGTGCCGCCGTCGCGGCGGTCGAGCGCCTCGCCGCTGCCGGTGCTGGCCCCGGCCGGCGCGATCGCCAACCCGCGCGCGCCGCCGGCGAGCCGCACTTCCGCCTCCACCGTCGGTCGGCCGCGGCTGTCCCAGACGCGGCGGCCGCGGATGGAGCTGATCGTGGTTCCGGTCATGCGCCGATCTCTTCCTCCCAGGCGGTGCGCACCGTGCGCAGCCGGGTGGGCGGCGCCAGCAGCAGCGCGCGCGCCACGCGGCGCACGCGGTTCTTGTCCGTCTCCCCGGTCAGGTACTCGACCGGGCTCTTGCCGTCCACGCGCGCGAGGAACAGGCCGGGCAACAGGCTCGCCGCGCGCGCCTCCAGCGTCGCCGGCGCCTCCCACCCCACGCCGGCGAGATACGCCGTCGCCAGTGCGTCGAAGCAGCCGAGGAAGCCCTGCGCCGCACGCGGCGTCCACAGGCATTTCAGCAGCAGGTGGTTGAGGCAGAAGGCGAGGTCGAAGGCCGGGTCGCCCCACCAGGCGCATTCCGCATCGAGGAACACCGGCCCCTTCGGCCCGACCAGGATGTTCTTCGGGCTGACGTCGCCATGCACCAGCGTCCGCTTCGTCGCCGCCGTGCGCGCCGCGAGCGCGACGAGTGGCGCGGCGAGGTCCGGATGGGCCCGCGACGCCGCGACCAGGTAGGGCTCGATCCGTATGGCGTAGAAGAGCTCGTCCGTCGGGAAATCGGATGCGATCTCCGGCCGCAGCGCCACCTGCGCCTGGATGCGCGCGAGGCGCCGGCCGACCTCGGCGGCGAAGCCGGTGTCCGCCTCGCCGTCGCGCAGGCGCGCCTTCCATACCGGATAGGCCTCGGGCGCGAGCCATTCCATCGCCAGCGTGCCGGTCGCCTCGTCCTGGCCGAGCAGGGCGGGGGCGGCGCCCGGCGCGACCTGCGCGGCGCGGGCGAGCCAGCGCGCCTCGTAGCGGTTGCGCACCACCGGCGCCTGCCAGTCGGCGGCCACCTTCAGCTTCGGCAGGGCGCGCTTGACGCAGATCTCCCGCCCGTCCGGCAGCGCGACGCGCCAGATGTCCGAGGACACGCCGCCGGCGAGCGGGATGCCGCGCGCCGCCGCGCCCGGGGCGAGCAGGCCCATCGCGTGCAGGCCTTGCTGCATCTCTCTCGGGACGGTTTCCATTCCTGGCCGGCATGGTAGCGCAGCGCGTCCGGAAGGCCAGATGGCGCCGGACGGCTCCTTTTTGCCGGGGCGTGGCCTGCCGCGGCTAGCCTCATCGCAACGCGGGCACTAGCCTTGCGCCACTGGGAGAAGAACCGGTCACGTTCCAACGAGGAGGCCGCATGTCCGTCAGCCGTCGATCGACCTTTGCCCTTGCCGCTGCCGCCATCGCGGCACCGAGGCTCGCCGCCGCGCAGGGCGCCAACGTCCTGCGCTTCATTCCGCAGATCGACCTTGCGTTTCTCGATCCGCACTTCACCCCGGCCTATGTCACCCGCGGCCACGGGCACATGGTGTTCGACATGCTCTACGGGTCGGATGCGAATTTCCAGCCGCATCCGCAGATGGTCGCCGGCCACACCATCGGGAACGACGGCAAGCTGTGGAACCTCACGCTGCGCCCGGGGCTGATGTGGCATGACGGCGAACGCGTGCTGGCGCGGGACTGCGTCGCCTCGATCCGCCGCTGGGCGAAGCGCGACGCGCTGGGCGGCGCGCTGATGGAGCGCACCGACGAACTCAGCGCCCCGGACGACCGCACCATCCGCTTCGTGCTCAAGCGGCCATTTCCGCTGCTGCCGGCGGCCCTGGGCAAGGTTACCTCGCCGATGCCGGCGATGATGCCGGAGCGGCTGGCCAACACCGACCCCTTCACCCAGATCACCGAGATGGTCGGATCCGGCCCGTTCCGCTTCGTCGCGAGCGAGCGCGTTCCGGGATCGCGCAATGTCTACGCGAAGTTCGACGGCTACGTCCCGCGCGAGGACGGGCCGATGGAATGGAATGCCGGCCCGAAGCGGGTGTTCTTCGACCGGGTCGAATGGACCACCATCCCCGATGCCGCCACCAAGGTCGCCGCGCTCGCCCGGGGCGAGCAGGATTGGTGGGAGAACCCGACCCATGACCTGCTGCCGTTGCTGCGGCGCAACCGGCAGATCACGGTCGTCCTGAACAACCCGACCGGCTCGGTCGACATGATGCGGCCGAACCATCTGCAGCCGCCCTTCAACAATCCCGCGATCCGCCGGGCCATGCTGCACGCCTTCAGCCAGACGGACTTCATGCAGGCGATCGTCGGCGACGACCCGACCATGTTCCACGTGCCGCACGGCGTCTTCTGCCCCAATACGCCAATGGCGAGCGAGGCCGGGCTGGAACCGCTCAAGGGCCCGCGCGATTTCGACAAGGTCAAGGAGATGCTGAAGCAGGCGGGCTACGCGAACGAGAAGGTGACGCTGCTCGCCGCCACCGACTACGCGCAGTTCAAGGCGATCGGCGAGGTGATGGCCGATGTGATGGGCCGCATCGGCATGAATGTGGACTATGTCGCCACCGACTGGGGCACCATGCTGTCGCGGCGCAACAATCGCGGGCCGGTCGACCAGGGCGGCTGGTCCTGCCTCAATACCGGCTGGGAGGGGGTGGACCACATGGACCCCGCCAACCACTACGCGATCCGCGGCAATGGGGACCAGCGCTCCGCCTGGCCCGGCTGGTGCACCAGCCCGAGGCTCGAGGAACTGCGCGAAGCCTGGTTCGAGGCGCCGAACCTCGCCGCGCAGCAGGAAGTGTGCCGCCAGATGCAGATCCAGTGCATGGTGGATGTCCCCTCCATCCCCCTCGGCCAGTATTTCCAGCCGACCGCCTTCCGCAGCAACGTGACGGGCGTGCAGAAGGGCTTCCCGACCTTCTGGAACGTCCGCAAGAGCTGAGGTGGGACGGCGCGCCGGCCCCGCGGGACCGGCGCGCCATGCGCCCGCCGCCGGATCGTGCTAGGAAGCAACCCAACCTTTCCGACGCGGAGCGCCGACGGACACAGCATGGCCAAGGACGACTGGGACGTTCCCGAACACCTCCAGCCCGACCCCACCGATTTCTCCTTCGACCTCGACGCGGCGCTGGGCCGCGTGGTCGGGCTTCGCTCCCAGGTGCCGGCCGATGCCTACACCGCGCGCGTGCTCGGCACCGATCGGGAAGGCAGCGGCGTCGTCATCCGTGACGGGCTCGTATTGACTGTCGGCTACCTGGTGACCGAGGCGGAGAGCATCTGGATCACCGCCGCCGATGGCCGCGCCGTGCCCGGCCATACCCTCGCCGTGGACCAGGAGACCGGATTCGGCCTGGTGCAGGCGCTGGGCAAGCTCGGCATCGCGCCGATGGAACTCGGCGACAGCGAGGCCTTGCGCATCGGCGCGCCGGTGGTGCTCGCCGCCGCCGGCGGGCGGCCGCATGCGGTCTCCGCCAAGCTGGTCGCGCGCCAGCCCTTCGCCGGCTACTGGGAATACCTGCTGGAGGACGCGCTGTTCACCGCGCCGGCGCATCCTTCCTGGGGCGGGGCCGGGCTGATCGGGCCGGACGGCAAGCTGATGGGCATCGGCTCCCTCATCCTGCAGCAGGGCGAGGAGGGGCGTCGGCTCGACCTCAACATGGTGGTGCCGGTGCACCGGCTCTCGCCGATCCTCAACGACCTGCTGACCCTCGGGCGGGTGAACCGGCCGGCGCGGCCCTGGCTCGGCCTCTACGCCACCGAGGACGAGGAGGGGGTGGCGGTGGCTTCCCTCGCGCCCGGCGGGCCGGCGGAGAATTCCGGCGTGCGCAGCGGCGACCGGGTGCTCTCGGTCGGCGGCGCGGCGGTGACCGACCTTGCGGAGCTGTGGCGCGCGGTGTGGTCCGCGGGCGATGCCGGGGCGACGGTGAAGCTGAAGCTCGGCCGGGCGCGGGGGTCGCGCGACGTCAGCGTCGTCTCCTCCGACCGTTCGAGCTTTCTCAAGCATCCGCGCCTGCACTGAGGGGAACCGCGTGACCGGGACGCCGCGCATGATCGTCGTGCCGCCCGGCCAGGGCGAGCAGCATTGGCAGCCCCAGCCGGCCAATGGCTGGATCGAGGTGCTGACCTCCCCGCGGATGGCCGGTGCGCCGGCGGGGGTCTCGGCCGGCCTCCAGGAACTGCCGCCGCTCGGCAAGATCCGCGAGCACGCGCATCCGGCGCAGACCGAGATCTTCTGGGTGGTGTCCGGGCAATGCCTGGCGCGGCTGGATGGCGTCGTGCGGCGCATCGCCGCCGGCACCTTCATGGTGGCGCCGGCGCATGTGCGGCACGGCTTCATCAACGACGGCGCCGAGCCCTTCCGCATGCTGTGGATGCTGGTCCCGGCCGGGCTCGAGGATTTCTTCATCGCCGTCGGCCGGCCGAAAGGGCCCGGCCTGCCCGATCCGACCCCCTATCCGCGCCCGGCGGAAACGGGGTCGATCGAACTCGCGACGGTGTTCGAGACGCTGGACCCGCCGCCCGCGCCCCCCTGGGACACGGCGCCGATCACCGACCCCGCCGTGCTGGAGCCGCTCCGCCGCGCTGCCGTGTGACCGCACCCCCGCTTGCCGGGGCGCCCGGTTCGGGCCGAGACTGCATGCCGTCAGGGAAGGCGGGGCCGAACCCGCCGCCTGCGGAGGGAACGACATGACCCGTGGCATCACGCGCCGGACGGCGCTGACGGCTGGCGCCGGCCTGCTTGCGGCACCCCCCATCGTGCGGGAGGCGAATGCGCAGTCCCGCTTCGACTGGAAGCGCTTCGCGGGCGAGCGGATCGAGGTCAGCCTGACCGCCAATCCGCGCAGCCAGATCCTGATCCAGAACCAGCGCGAATTCGAGGAGCTGACCGGCATCCGCGTCGGCTCCGAGCAGATCCCCGAGCAGCAGCACCGGCAGAAATTCGTCATCGAGTTCGCCTCGGGCCGGCCGTCCTTCGACGTCATCAGCATCAGCCTGCACGTCAACAAGCGGCAGGTCGGCCGCGCGCGCTGGACGACCGACATCAGGGCGCTGATGGCCGATGCCTCCATCACCGATCCGGAGTTCGACTTCGCGGATTTCGGCGCCGGCGCCGTCGCCTATTCCACCCAGGCGGACGGGCGGATGGACACGCTGCCCGAGTTCACCGACTACTTCATCCTCTACTACAACAAGGAATTGCTGGAGGCGAAGAACATCCGCCCCCCGCAGACCTTCGACGAGATGTACGACAGCGCGATGCGGCTGAACGATCCGTCGCGCCAGATCTTCGGCAATGTCGGGCGCGGCCTGCGCAACGCCAATGTGGTGCTGTGGTCCTCCTTCCTGCTGGGCACGCAGCAGCGCGACTGCCTGGATGACCAGCGCCGGCTGATCACCGACACGCCGGACGCGATCTGGGCCGGCGAGTTCTACAAGAAGCTGCTGCGCGACTGCTCGCCGCCGGGCGTCTCCGGCTTCAACTGGAACGAGAGCCAGACCACCTTCATGCAGGGCCGCGCCGCCTTCTGGCTGGACGGTGTGGGTTTCGCGACGCCGCTCGAGGACCGCGCGCGGTCGCGCGTCGCCGGCAAGGTGGGCTATGCGGTGGTGCCGCGGGGCCCCGCCCATCATCACTGTGCCATGTTCGGCACCGCGCTCGGCATCTCCGAGGCCAGCCGCAAGAAGGGCGCGGCCTGGCTCTACACGCAATGGGCGGTGAACAAGACCAACCAGCTCCGCTTCCTGACCTCGGGCGCGGGGGCGCCGGCGCGCACCTCACCCTACCGGAACGAGGAGGCGATCCGCAACAGCCGCTTCTCGCGCGAGTACTTCGCCACGCTGATCGAGAGCGCGCGCATCAGCCGCCCCGGCCTGCCGGAGATCGTGCCCGTCACCGAGTTCCGCGACACCATCGGCGCGGCGCTGACCAGCACGATCGGCGGCGCCGACGTGGCGACCGAGCTGAAGCGCGCGACGGAGGCCTTCCGCCCGGTGCTCGAAGCCTCCGAGCGCGCGGCCTGAGGGCATGGACAGCGCGGCGAGCCTCGCGGGCACGGCGGCGGCGGGTGCGATCCCGCGCCGCCGGCGCAACTACGCCCGGCAATACTGGTGGTTCGTCGTGCCCTGCGGCGCGGTGGTGATCGCCACCATCATCTTCCCCTGGGTGTTCACGCTGTACATGTCGGTGCACGAGTGGAAGCTCGGCGGCGGGCGGTCCTGGGTGGGTTTCGCCAACTACGCCAAGCTGGTGGAGGATGAGCGCTTCCTGCTCTCGATCCTGCGCACGCTGTACTTCACCGCCCTGTCGGTGCTGATCCCGATGGTGCTGGGGCTGCTGGCGGCGCTGGCCTTCCACCGGAAGTTCCCGCTGCGCGGGCTGGCGCGCACCGTCTTCATCCTGCCGATGATGGCGACCCCCGTCGCCGTCGCGCTGGTCTGGACGATGATGTTCCACCCGCAGCTCGGCGTGCTGAACTGGCTGCTGCAGCAGGTGGGCATCCCGCCCAGCATGTGGGTCTATGCCGCGGACACCGTGATCCCGACCCTGGTGATGGTCGAGGTCTGGCACTGGACGCCGCTGGTGATGCTGATCCTGCTCGGCGGCCTGGCCTCGCTGCCGATCGATCCCTACGAGGCGGCGAAGATCGACGGCGCGACCCCGTTGCAGGCCTTCTGGCACATCACCCTGCCGCTGCTGGCACCCTTCCTGGTGGTGGCGCTGATCATCCGCACCATCGACGCGCTGAAGGCCTTCGACACCATCTACGTCATCACCCAGGGCGGGCCTGGCACGGCGAGCGAGACCATCAACATCTTCCTCTACCTGCAGGCCTTCGCTTACTACAACCTCGGCTACGCCAGCGCCGTGGTGGTCGTGTTCTTCGCCATCATCATCGCGCTGGCCATGGTGCTGCTGTGGACCCGCGCGCGGGTGAAGGACGCGTGATGCGGAAGCTCAGGCGCATCGCCGGCAATATCGGCTTCGGCTTCGGCGTGCTGATGCTGGTCTCGCCGGCCATCCTGGTGTTCCTGTGGATGCTGTCGCTGTCGCTCAAGACCGAGCTCGACAACACCGACTATCCGCCGGTCTTCATCCCGAACCCGCCGGTGGCCGACAATTTCCTCGCGGTGTTCGAGCGCAACGACTTCCTGACCTATGCGATCAACTCCGTCATCGTGTCGTTCAGCGCGACCGGGCTCGCCATCCTGTTCGGCGTGCCGGCGGGCTACGGCATCGCGAAGATGAAGGCGACCAAGGCGGCGGTGGTGATCCTGATCGCCCGCATCACGCCCGGCCTGTCCTACCTGATCCCGCTGTTCCTGCTGTTCCAGTGGATCGGGCTGACGGGGACGCTGGCGCCGATCGTCGTCACCCACCTGGTCATCACCGTGCCCATCGTGGTCTGGATCATGATGGGCTTCTTCGAGGGGCTGCCGGCGGAGCTCGAGGAAGCGGCGCTGGTCGATGGCGCCACCATCTGGCAGGCCTTCCGCCACGTGGCGATGCCGCTGGCGCGGCCGGGCATCACGGTGGCGACCATCCTCGCCTTCATCTTCTCCTGGAACAACTTCATCTTCGCCATGGTGCTGGCGGGGCGGGAGACGCGGACGCTGCCCGTCGCGGTCAACAACATGCTGACCTTCGAGCAGATCTCCTGGGGGCCGCTGTCGGCCGCCGCCCTGCTGGTGACGGCGCCGGTGCTGCTGCTGACGCTGCTGGCGCAGAGGCAGATCGTCGCCGGGCTGACCGCCGGGGGCGTGAAGGGCGGCTGATCGCCGCTGGCAATTCCTGCGTGAAGGCTTATCTTGGATCCATCAAGGAGACGCGTCATGAGCCTGCGCCGCATCCCGCCCGCCGTCCGTTTCATGATCATGCACGGCCTGGTCGGCTTCGGCCTGTCGGCGGCCTTCGTCGCCGCGGTGCTCTGGGCCGATCCGGGCGGGGTCGGGTCGCTGATCCTGCGGGTCGGCGGCGCGCCGGTCGTCGCCATGCTGTGGTTCTTCACCGGCCTGACCTTCGGCTCGGTGCAGATCGGCACGGCGGTGATGCTGCAGGACGGGAACGACCGTCCCGGCGGCGGGCGCCGGCTGCGGCTGCCGGCCGCGCCCGTGCCGGTGCGTGTCGAAGCCCGCGCGCGGCGCTGATCAGGCCTCGGCGAGCCCCCATTTCCGCGCCAATTCGGCGAAGAAGCCGCTCTCCTGGCGCAGCGCGACCCAGGTGTCGAGGAAGCGCAGCCAGGCCGCATCGCCCTGCTGCGCCAGGAAGGCCATCGGGATCGGGTTGCGCGGCGCGTCGCGGAACAGCGCGACCAGGTCAGGGTATTCGCGCGTGAGGTACGCGGCCTCGATCACGCTGGTCATGGCGGCATCGACGCGGCCGCCGAGCAGTTCCTGCCAGTCCCGCGCCGGGCTTTCCACCCGGCGCAGCGCGGCGTTGGGCAGCGCCTGCTGGACGAACTGCTCCATGGTGGTGCCGAGCGTGGCGGCGATGGTCACGTCACGGGCGTTCAGCGCCTCCCAGTTCGGGAATTTCGCGGCGTCCCGCCGGCGCACCAGCGGGATGAAGCCGGTGCGCCCCCAGGGCAGGGTGAAGGCCGCCGCCATGGCGCGGGCGACCGAGACGGAGGTGCCGGTCATCACCACGTCGAACTGGTCGGCCTGCAGCCCGTTGATCAGCGTGCGCCAGTCGGTCGCGACGAACTCCGCGCGCAGGTTCATGTCGCGCGCAAGCTGCTGGGCGCAGTCGATCTGATGGCCGCGATACTCGCGGGAAGCCGGGTCGCGGAAGGACATCGGGTTGAAGTCGCCGGTGGTCCCGACGCGGATGCGCCCCGCCGCCTGCACCGCGGCCAGGCGGCCGCCGCCCTGAACCTGCGCCTGGGCCGGGATGGCGAGGCCGCCGGCGGCGAGGGCGGCGGCGGGCAGGGTGCGGCGGTGCATGGGCGTCCTCCGGAGGTTGGGCGCATGATGCCATGGCTGCGGGCCGGCGTCCTGCCGGCGCTGCTGATGGCGCTGCCCGGCTGCGGCGGCCATTGGGGCTGGCACGTGGTGGACCCGACCGACGCGCGCGGCCAGGCCAATCTGCTGTTCCTGGCCGATGGGCTATGGGCGACGGTGCGCCTGTCGCTGGCGGCGATGGCGCTGTCGCTGGCGCTCGGGCTGGCGGTGGCGCTGGCGGGGTTTTCGCGGCTGCGGGCGCTGCGCGCGGCCAACCGCATCTGGGTCGAGCTGTTCCGCGCCGTGCCGATCCTGGTGATGATCCTCTGGGTGTTCTACGGGCTGCCGGTGGTGCTCGACATCCGCATCGGCATCTTCGCGGCCGCGATGCTGGCGATCGCCGTCTGCGATTCCGCCTTCGAGGCGGAGATCCTGCGCGCCGGCATCCAATCCATCGAGCGCGGCCAGCACGAGGCCGCCATGGCGCTGGGGCTGACCTCCTGGCAGCGCACCCGCTTCATCGTGCTGCCGCAGGCGATCCGCCGGGTGCTGCCGCCGATCGGCAACCAGCTCGTCTACGTGGTGAAGATGTCCTCGCTGGCGAGCGTGATCGGCTACCAGGAACTGACGCGCAGGGCGAACGAGCTGGTGGTCACGGTGTTCCGGCCGCTCGAGATCTACAGCATCCTCGTGCTGGAGTACCTGGCGCTGATCCTGCTGATCTCCTGGGGCGTGCGGCGGCTGGAGAGGCGGCTCGGCGCGGATCAGCGGCGGGGCATGCCGGGCTAGGTCGCGGCGCGCGACCCGCGCCGGATGCCCCGGCTGGACCGCGGCGGCGCCTCGGGCGACATTACCCCTTCATCGCAAGCGGAGTCGGCCAGCATGCAGAACACCGAAGAGATCTGGCGCCTGGTGGACGCCAAGGCGCAGGACGCGATCGAGCTTTCCGACCGCGTCTGGGGCATGCCGGAGCTCTGCTACGCGGAAGTCCGGTCGTGCGCCGAGCACACCGCCATGCTGGAAGCGCACGGCTTTCGCGTGACGAAGAACGTCGCCGGCATTCCGACAGCGGTGATGGGCGAGGCGGGGGAGGGCGGCCCGGTCATCGCCATCCTCGGCGAATACGATGCGCTGCCGGGCCTGTCGCAGGAAGCCGGCGTCGCCGAGCACCGGCCGCTACCGGGCGACGGCGCCGGCCATGGCTGCGGCCACAACCTGCTCGGCGCCGCCTCGCTGCTCGCGGCCTCGGCGGTGAAGGACTGGCTGGCGGCGAACGGGGTGAAGGCGCGGGTGCGCTACTACGGCTGCCCGGCCGAGGAAGGCGGGGCCGCCAAGGGCTTCATGGTCCGCGCCGGTGCCTTCGACGACGTGGACATGGCGATCTGCTGGCACCCGGCGGCCTTCTCCGGCGTGAACGAGGCGGTCTCGCTGGCCAATACCCGCATCGACTTCAGCTTCACCGGGCGCTCCTCGCACGCCGCCGCGGCACCGCATCTCGGGCGCTCGGCGCTCGATGCCGTCGAGCTGATGAATGTCGGCGTCAACTACATGCGCGAGCACATGCCCTCCGACGCGCGCATCCACTACGCCTACCTCGATGCCGGCGGCATCGCGCCGAACGTGGTGCAGGGCACGGCCAAGGTGCGCTACCTGATCCGCGCGCGCGACCTGACGGAGCTGAACGCGCTGGTCGCGCGGGTGCGCAAGATCGGCGACGGCGCCGCGCTGATGACCGAGACCACCGTCACCACCAAGGTCGTGAGCGCGGTGTCCAACCTGCTCGCCAACACGCCGCTCGAGCAGGCCATGCACGACAACCTGCTGCGCCTCGGCCCGCCGCAGTTCGACGAGGAGGACCGCGCCTTCGCGCGCGAGATCCAGAAGACGCTGAGCGAGGAGGACATCGCCACCGCCTTCCGCCGCCACGGCCTGAAGGTGGAACGCGACAAGCCGCTCTGCGACATCATCGTGCCGCTGGATGCGGAGGGCAGCGGCGGCGTCGGCTCGACCGACGTGGGCGACGTCTCCTGGGCGGTGCCGACGGTGCAGGCGCGCGGCGCGACCTATGCCATCGGCACGCCGGGGCATTCCTGGCAGCTCACCGCGCAGGGCAAGACCGGCATCGCCCACAAGGGGCTGGTGCATGTGGCGAAGGTGATGGCGGGGACTGCGGTGGACGCGATCATCCGGCCCGAACTGCTCGCCGCCGCCAAGGCGGACCACCGGGCCCGCACCGCGGCGACGCCCTATGTCTGCCCGCTGCCGCCGGATGTGAACCCGCCGATCCGGATGTCGGGGGACTGATGCCGCCGGCACGAGTTCCTGACTCGTGCCGAGGCCGCGAATGCGGCTCGCCGGTGGTCCGGCGAAGCCAAGCAGACCGGAGGTTTGCGCCCGGCGATTGAGGGGGCGAGAAGCCTCATGCCGGCGGTCGCGAAAATCGGCCGCTGATAGGAGGCCGGCTAGAGCAGATCCCGATCAGGTGGAATCACCTGATCGGGCAAAGATGCTCGCGAAAGCAAGAGCCCAGAGTGGTTGCCGTGAGCCAAGGCGAACGGAAACCGCTCTAGCCGGCCGCTTCGATCCGCCCGTCGCGCAGCGCGATCATGCGGTCGAAGCGGTCGAAGATCTTCTCGTCATGCGTGACGACGAGGATCGCCGCCTGCTGGTCCTGTGCCACCTGGCGCAGCAGGTCCATCACCACCCGAGCGCGCTCGGAATCGAGTGCCGCGGTCGGTTCGTCCGCGAGGATGACCCGCGGCCGGTTGGCGAGGGCGCGGGCGATGGCGACACGCTGGGCCTCCCCGCCCGAAAGCCGCGCGGGCATCGCCTCGGCCCGCCTGCCGACCTGCAGGTAGTCCAGCAGCGCGCGCGCCCGGGCGCGTGCCGCCGCCAGCTCGGTGCCCAGCAGCGTCATCGCCAGCGCCACGTTGTCGACGGCGGTGAGGAAGGGCAGCAGGTTGTGGAACTGGAAGATGAAGCCGATGCGCTCCCGCCGCAGCCGGCGCAGGTCGGCGACGCGGTAGGCGCCGTCCCACACCGTCTCCCCGCCGAGGCGGAGGCGCCCGGCGCTCGGCTCCAGGATGCAGGCGATGATGTTGAGCAGCGTGGACTTGCCGCTGCCGGAGGGGCCGCGCAGGCCGACCACCTCGCCGGCCGCGACCTGCAGCGTGACATCGGCGAGCGCCGGCACCGCGGCTTCTCCGGTGCCGAAGGTCTTGCCGAGTCCTTCCACCCGGACCAGCGGCGCGTCCGTCTCCATCAGCCGCCGAGCGCCTGCTGCGGTTCGATGCGCAGCGCGGCGCGGATCGAGGCAAGGCTGCCGAGGATGCAGATGCCGCCGATGACGCCCGCCATCATCGCGACTTCCGCCGGACCGAGCGCGACGGTGCGGGGGAACAGCCCGCGGGTCATGAAGACGATCGCGATCGCGGCGGCATAGCCGGCGACGCCGAGCAGCATCGCCTGCTGCAGCACCAGCCCGACGATGGTGCGGTCCGGGGCGCCGATCAGCTTCAGCGTCGCGATCTCCCGCAGCTTGTCCATCGTCATGGTGTAGATGATCAGCGTGATGATCACCGCCGAGACGAACAGCAGCACGACGGTGAACATGCCGAGCTGCACGCGCGCGCGGTTCACCACCGAACGCGTCAGCAGCTCGCCCTGCTCGGCATCGGTCAGCGCGGCGAGGTGCTTCCAGCGCCGTACCGTCTCCGCCACCGCATCGGGGTCGGCGGCGGGCGAAAGCTGCGCGACGACGGCGTTGATGGTATCGGTGCCGCCCGCGCTGCTGCCCGCAGCCAGGGCCCGTCGCGCGGCCGGCGGTGCCAGCTTGAACTGCAGCTCCTGGCTGTCGCGCAACTGGATGAACACCAGCGGATCGCCGCCCGAGGCGACCAGGCCGCGCGTGGTGCCGACGACGCGGTAGCGGTCGCCGCCGAGCGTCACCATCGCCCCCAGCGGCAGCCGCGCCCGCGCATCCGCCACCATCTCGAAGCGTGCGCCGCCGAGGCCCCGCCCGCTCTCGATCGCCGCGGGGCCGCCCGGCCGCCCGGGCTCGTAGCCCATCACCTGCGCGCGCAGCAGGCCCTGCGGCGCGCGCATCTCGGCGGTACGCAGGGTGATGGCGCCGGCGGCATCCACGCCGGGAACACGGGCGATCATCTCCCGCACGTCGCCGGGAATGCGGGAGGCCTCGGCGAAGGGGCCGCGGGTGCCCGATTCGACCACCCAGAGATCGGCGCGCAGGCTGCGCGTCAGGGCCAGCGCCTCGGCAACCACCCCCTGGTAGATGCCGACCATGGAGAGGGCGACGGCCATCAGCAGGCCGAGGCCGACGCAGGTCATCAGGAAGCGGCCCAGCCGGTGGCGGATGTCCGCGAAGGCGAGGTTCACGGCGCCGCCACCGCGCGGGCGGCCCGCCCCGGTGCGAAGCCGGGGCCGGTCCGGATGGCGACCGGGATCTCCTCCGGCAGCCCATCGGTGATGGCGGCGCTGCCATCCACCAGCCGCGCCGCGAAGCGCACCTGGCGCCGGGCGAGCCGACCGTCCTCGACCGTCCAGACCGTGCCGGAGGCGCCGTCGAAGCCATGGATCGCGTTCTCCGGCACCAGGCGGGCGCGCGGCAGGCGGCGGGTCTCGATCACCACTTCGGCCTGCTCGCCGATCACCGGCATCTCGGAGCAGGCAAGGCAGCGGACATGCACGCGGCGCTCCTCGGTGACGCGGTCGGCCTCGAGGCCGATGCGGACCACCTCGGCGCGCATGCGCCGGCCAGGGCGGCTGCGCAGCGTGACGATGGCCGGCTGGCCGAGCGCGATGTCCCCCGCGCGGCCCTCGTCGACATAGGCGAGCGCCCAGATGCTGTCGGGCGCGACCAGGGTGAAGACCGCCTCGCCGGGATTCAGCGCCGCACCGGCTTCCCGTGCGCGGGTGATCACCAGCGCATCGAAGGGGGCGCGCAGGGTGTGCTTGTCGAGCGTGGTGCGCTCGGCCCGCAGGTTGGCGCGGGCCTCGGCCTGCAGGGCGCGCGCCACCGCGGCGTCGGCGCGGTTCACGGCGAGGTCGGCCTGGGCGGCGGCGGCCTCGGTTTCCGCGAGCTCGGCGGATTCGGGGCTGCCGACGCCGCGGCTCGCGAGTTCCCGGCGGCGCCGGGCGGTCGCCAGGCGCTGGGCCAGCAGCGCCTCGGCGCGCTCGCGTTGCGCCTCGGCACGCTGGGCGGCGGCGTCGGCGGAGAGCAGCGCGGCCTCGGCGCGCGCGACCCGCGCCTCCTGGCTCGCGCTGGCGAGGCGGGCGAGCGGCGCGCCGGCCGCGACGCGGTCGCCATGGTCGGCGAGGACTTCCACCAGGGTGCCGGCGACCTCGAAGCCGACGCGGGAGAGGATGCGGGCCTCCACCGCGCCGAGGCCGAAGACGGTCACCGGAACGTCCTCGGCCACGCCCGCAACCGGGACGGGGAGGGGCCGCTGCGTCGCGAACCACCAGCCGCCGCCCGCCAGGACGAGGAGGACGGCGCCGAACATCGAAATGCGCAGGCGCATGGGCCGGCGGGTTCCCTGCGTAAGGCATTGCCGAAATAGCAGTCGGGATGCGCCCAGCCTAGACCTTGCCGGCGCTAGACCTTGCCGGCGTAGGACTTCGCCATGCCCTCGCCGGGATCGGCCTGCGGACCGTAGGGCATGATCGGGTAGCGCAGCCCCGCCTTGGACAGGCCGAGCAGCCCCTCGACCGCGATGGCGAGATCCGCGGGAGGCAATGCCATCAGCATCTCGTCGTCGGCGACACCGCCGTAGCGGCGCTCCGCGTAGCACGGGATCGACAGCGAGGGCGCACGGTCGCGCAGCGCGCGGCCCCAGGAATCGGCGCAGGCGCTCTCTCCCGTCACCGAGAACTCGAAGCGCTTGTAGCTCTTCCACTGCAGGCCGTTGATGAAGAGGATCATCTGCGCCGGGTTCGCGTAGAAGAGGCAGATGTCGGGCGGATCGAGCCGCGCGCTGCGCAGCGGCGAGACCACCAGCCCCGCATAGCGGGCGGGGACCCGCGGCATCTCGGCCTGGTGCTTCGCCGCGGCCTCGCGGTTCTCGAACCACACGCCCTCGAACTTGCGGCCCGAAAGGTAGAGCTCGGAGGGTTCGTTCAGCCCGATCACGCCGCCGCAATTGGAGAAGCCCGGCACGTTCGCCGTGGTGATGCCCATGGTGAAGCCGGCGATGCGCGCCTGGGTGACGAGCTGGCAGGTCGAGAAGGTCTTGCCCTCGGGCGGGCGACGCAGGCCGGGGACCTTCGCCATCTCCTCGGCATCGGCGAAGAGCTTCATGCCGATCGGCAGGGTGCGCAGGCGCAGCAGGTCGGTGAGCTGGCGGCCGAGCTCGGCGATCTGCTTCGCGTCGAGCGCCGGCGTCTCCGCCATCGGCGGGGCGACATTCATGGGCGGTTCCTCCTCAACGCGCCGATGATGCGCCGGGGAGGCAGGAACGGCAAAGCCGCCGGTCCTCGCGGACGGGCGGCTTCGTATCGTGCCGATCGGGCGGATCAGGCGGCCGGCGCGGCTTCCCGTGCGGCGGCCATGGCGGCGAAGGGGCAGCCGGCGCCGCGGCGCTGGCGGCGGACCTCGGCGGCGTAGCGGCCGGGCTGGTGCTCCTCGACGCTGGCCGGGACGACGACGCTGTCGCGATAGGCGTCCCATTCCGCATCGCCCCACTGGGTGAAGGCGTCGGTCACGGTGGAGGCGTTCATCACCGCATCCGCATAGGCGAATTGGGGAATGGGCTGCACCTGCAGGATCGGGCGGAGCTGGTTGATCTCGACCGGCGTGTCGGTGCGCGTCAGCCGGATGTTGGTGAAGAGCGGGCCGAACCACTTGTCGAATTCGACGACGCCCTCGAACTGCTCATAGGCGGCCGGACGCGGCAGGTTCGCCGGGGCGCGCGTCAGCAGCGACCAGCCCGGCGCGGTGCGCACGAAGAGGCCGGTCCACATCTGCACGACGCCAGGTTCGGGCAGGCCGGTGAGGAAGGGCGGCGAGAAGCCGCGGATGTCCTCCGGCACCTCCTCGTCGAAGCGGGCCCGGAAATGCGGGTACTGCACGGCGCCGAGGCCGAGCGGCATCCATTCGTGCTCGAGCTCCTCGCAGGTCCAGAGGATCTCGTGCCCGTCCCACATCAGCGAGAGGTCGAGCGGGGCGGTGATGTGCCAGCCGAAGCCGGCGGCGGTGGTGACGGCGTCGCAGTAGCGGAAGGCCCGCGTCGGCAAACCGCCGAGGCCCGAGCGGTCGGCGCGCTCGGGCGCCGGGATGCCGGGGATCAGGCGATGGAAGCTGACGATCGGAGTGCGGTCCGGGCCCATGGCGAGGCGTCCTGATGGGTAGGAGGGGCTTCACGCGACAGGGCGGGGGACCCTCTCAGGGGTCCCCCTGCCCCGAGGATCAGGCGCGGCGGACGCCGGCGCCGATGCGGACGGTGCCCTTGTCGGCGACGGAGGCCTTCGGGGTGCGGACGCCGGCGCCGGTGCGGACGGTGCCGTGGTCGGCGACGGAGGCCTTCGGGGTGCGGACGCCGGCGCCGATGCGGACGGTGGCCTTATCGGCGACGGAGGGGAGGAATTTGGTCACTTGCTTTCTCCAGGCTGTAGGTCGCTGGCGAGCAGCCAGTGGCCCGACCATGGCCAAGCGAAACGCCCAGAGCAAGCAAACAATCCTACTTGATGCAATATAAATTCCTAGTACTATCTACAATAGGAATACGATCAGGAGGCCAATCCAGCGGGACGCCTAAAGACCAGCAACATGACTCAGTTGAACGCTAGATTCATGCGGATGTGACGTCTATAACGCGAAAATAACGGAGGTGGATACAACCATTTGGTTAATACCGCCGAGGGTTGATCGCGGCATACGTTATGCACGCTCTGCGTGTATTGTTTCACATCGATGGCGAATCGAAAAGCGTAAAGGATTCCTTCATGCCGCCCGTGCGCTCCGGGGGAGGCGACCATCTTTCGGCATGGGTTTGGTGAAGCCGGCCCAACGCGTTATGAGGACGTGAGCATGTCAGACCTCATCGTCCGCACCGGACAGGACGACAGACCTTCGACCGAGGGGCTTGTCGACCTGGGAATCCTGGGCGCCGCGCCTACGACTCGCCTGCGCATCACGATGCTCGGCCGCATGGATGTGCGCTCAGTCACGGACGAGCCGCTGTTACCCAGATCACGTAAGACGCGTGCCATTTTTGCCATTCTCGTGTTGGAATCGCCCGCACTGGTTTCCCGCCAGAGGCTCGCCGACCTTCTCTGGAGCCGCAGAGGGGAAGAGCAGGCGCGCGGATCGCTCCGCCAGGCTCTGCACGAATTGCAGGAATCACTTGGCTCCTGGGGACGGGGGCTGCTGGTCCCGACGCGGGAAACGGTTACCCTTAACCTCGATGGCGTCTGGGCGGATGCGCGCGAATTGCCGCTGATGGCGCGGGATCGGCCCGAAGCGCTGAACCTGCTCCAGGCCGAGCTGCTGTCGGACCTCGATGGGCTCGATGCGGCCTTCGACATTTGGCTTGTCGACCAGCGCCGGCGGCTGCGCGACATGGCTCTCGATGCCGCCACCTCCCGCCTTGCCGCGGCGACCAGTGCCGAGGCCCGGGCGCTGGAAGCGCGGCGGGTGCTCGCCATCGACGCCGCGCAGGAACCGGTCTGGCGCATCCTGATCCGGGCCGAGGCCGAGCGCGGCGACCGCGGCGCCGCCTTCGCCGCATGGGAGGACTGCCGGCGCATCTTCGCCGAGCGCTTCCGCAGCGCGCCTTCGCCCGAAACCGCCGCGCTGGCCGAATCGCTGCGCGGCGAGGTCGCGACCCCGCAACTGGTGCCGCCGCCGCGCACTGCGGCGCGCGGCGCCCGGCTCGGCGTGATGCCCTTCCGTGTCCTGGGCGGAGAGCCGGATGCGGAGGTCTCGGTCGGCCTCGCCGGCGAGATCACGGCGGCGCTGGCACGTTTCCGGTGGCTGGTCCTGGTCGACAGTTCCTCGATTGCCGCGGCGGCCCGGAAGGAGGGCGGGGGGCAGAGCCTCGAGCTCGACTTCAGCCTGTCCGGCACCGTGCAGCGCGCCGGCGACCGCGTGCGCGTGACCCTGCGGCTGACCGACCACCGCCCGCCCGAATCCGTCGCCTGGGCCGAGCGTTTCGACCGAGACGCCGGCGATCTGCTGACCCTTCAGGATGAGATCGCCGCCGAGGTGGTGGCCCGGATCGACCCCGAGATCCTGCTGATCGAAGCCAACCGCGCCGCGGCGCGGCCGCCGGTCCATGCCACCGCCTATGACCTGCTGCTGCGGGCGATCCCCGCGATCTATCGGCTCGACCGGGAGTCCTATGAACTCGCCGGCAGCATGCTGGCGGAGGCGACGCGGCTCGAACCCGACTATGCGCCGGCCTTCGCGTGGCACGCCTACTGGCACCTGTTCCTCGTCGGGCAGGGCTGGGCGCAGAACAGCGAGGAGGTGCTGGCGAAGAGCGAGGCGCTGGCGTCCCGCGCCGTGACGCTCGATCCCTCGGATGCCCAGGCGCTGGCCATCCTCGGCCATGTGCGCGCCTTCCTGCACCATCGCGTGGACGAGGCGGTCTCGCTCTATGAGCGGGCCATCGCGCTGAACCCGAACCTGCCCATGGCCTGGGTCTTCTCGGCGCTGACCCTGTCCTACCGGGGCGATCACGTCGAGGCGCTGAAGCGGTGGGAGCGCTACAAGCGCCTGGCGCCGCTGCATCCGCACGCCTTCTTCTTCGACGCCGCGAGGCTGGTGCCGCTGCTGCTGCTGCGCCGGCACGAGGAGGTCGATGCCGCCGCCCGCCAGGTGACGGCGCTGCACACCGACTTCACCTTCCCGTACAAGATCTGGCTCTCGGCGCTCGGGCATCTCGGCCGCCGCGACCAGGCGGCGGAGGTGAGGGGACGGCTGACCGCGATGGAGCCCGACTTCAGCCTGGCCAAGGCGCGCGAGCGCGCGCCGTTCCAGCCGGCCGTCGATCTCGACCACTACCTCACCGGCCTGAGGAAGGCGGGGCTGTCCTGAGTGCCGTTTGGAAGCGCGCCTCGCGGCGCGTTTGCGGGTCCGGCACCGGCCCGCATCCGACCTTCGCCACAGCGTGCCGGTCTGCCATTCGGCCACCTCGGCAGGAGGATCCTTGTCGTGCGCGTGGCCGCACCGCCAGCCCCGCGCGGCGATACCGCCGGGCCCCCGATGGCCCGTCATCGGCAAGGCTCGGCGGCATCATAGGGGGCGAATGGCCTCCCCGGGGCGGAGGGTGCCGCCCCTCACGATCATGCAGTTCAGCCCGCTGCGGTTGATCAGCGGCTTGAACACCTTCTTGCCCAGGAGGTCCTCGAGATACTGGCAGGGCACGTTGAGCCGGCCGCCATGGAGTACCACCTCGCCGACGCGGAAGTCCCGCCCGACCAGGTGGTTCAGCGGCACGCCGGCGACCGTCAGGTTGCGCCGCGTCTCGTGCGGCGGCAGGTCGATGCCGTGGTCGCGGCGCAGGGCCTCGAGCGTCTCCGCCTCGATCAGCGTCACCTGGCGGTCGGCATGGGGCTTGTGGCTGTAGGTGCCGCGGCCGGTGGCGTAGCGGTCGCCGTCGATGCCGACGCCTGCGATCAGCCGCGCTGCGCCGAGCTCCACCATCGGCGCCGAGGCCTCCGGCGCGATGTGGATGGCCACCAGCACGCCGGTGAAGTCGAAGCTCATCGCAGCAGCTCCGCCGCGGCGCGCAGCAGCACGCCGCCGGGCGTCCACAGCGACTCGAGCACGCGGAAATGGTCGGCGCCGGGGATGGGAATGAGCGGACCCGGCGCCTGCGCCTCCGCCCGCACGCGGTGGAAGACGCGGGACTGGCGGCGCAGCTCCGGCAGTTCCGCCGCGCCGTAGGCGACCGCGATCGGCTTCTGCACGATCGGCCGGCGGATCGGCGAGAGGTTGGCGATCTCGGCTTCGGTCAGGCGGAGCTTCTCGTCGAGGAAGGTGTCGCGGATGGGCGCCAGCTCGTGGATGCCCGAGATGGCGAGCGCCGCGGTCACCGCCGGATGCTCGGCGGCCAGCGCGGCGAGGTGCCCGCCGGCGGACCAGCCGGAGGCGACGAGCGGCCCGGCGATGCCGTGCGTGGCGCCGTTGGCCGCCAGCCAGTCGAGCGCGCGGGAGATCTGCCGGCAGATGGCGGCAAGCGACGCCTCGGGCGCCAGCGTGTAGCCCGGCATGGCGACCGACCAGCCCATGGCGAGCGCGCCTTCGGCGAGGCGGGCGAAATCCTCCCGCCGGTTGCGCTGCCAGTAGCCGCCGTGGATGAAGACCAGGCAGGGCGCGGCGGGGTCGCGGCCGGGGTAGAGGTCCCATTTCTCGCGTTCGGCCTCGCCGTAGGGCAGGTCGAGATGCCCGCCATGCGCGGCGCGGAACGGCACCGAGGCGGCGTTGCGCGCGGCGATCTGCCCGGCGCTGTCCGGCACCATGCCGGTGTTGTCGTAGGCGTCGTCCCGCGCCTTCTGCGGCCAGGAGGCCCAGCCTTCGGCGAGCGGATAGGCAGAGGTCATGGCGCGATCACCCGGACCGGCGCACCTGCGTTGAAAGCCTCGATCGCATCCACGGCGCCCTGGTAGTAGGCGCGGTAGTTCTGCTGCGTGACATAGCCGAGATGCGGCGTCAGCAGCGTATTGGGGGCCGAGAGCAGCGGATGGCCCGGCGGCAGCGGCTCGGTGTCGAAGACGTCGAGGCCGGCGCCGGCGATGGTCCCCGCCTTCAGCGCGGCGATCAGCGCGTCCTGGTCGATCAGCGGCCCGCGCGAGGTGTTCACGACATAGGCGGTCGGCTTCATGCGCGCGAGATCCTCGGCGCCGAGGGTGCCGCGCGAACGGTCCGAGAGGATCAGGTGCAGCGTGACGACATCGGCCTCCGCGAGCAGCGTCGCCTTGTCGACGCGGGTCGCGCCGATCTCGGCCGCGCGCTCCTCGGTCAGGTTCTGGCTCCAGGCGATGGTCTTCATGCCGAAGGCCTGGCCGACCTTCGCCACCCGGGCGCCGAGCTTGCCGAGGCCGATGACGCCGAGCGTCCGCCCTTCCAGGCCGTGGCCCACCGAGGTCTGCCAGCCGCCGCCGCGCAGCGACATCACCTGGCGCGGCAGGTCGCGCATCAGCCCGATGATCAGCCCCCAGGCGATGTCCACCGTCGGATCGCCGAAGGAGGGGGTGCCGCAGAAGACGATGCCCTTCTCGGCGCAGGCGGCGGCGTCGATCGACCGGTTGCGCGCCGCCGTGGTGATCAGCAGGCGGAGGTTCGGCAGGCGCTCGATCAGCGCGCGCGGGAAGGGGGTTCGCTCGCGCATCGCCAGGATGGCGTCGAAGGGGGCGAGGCGCCGCGCCAGCGCGTCGCGGTCGGTGACGGTATCGCGGAAGACCGTGATCTCGATGCCCTGCAGCCTGTCCCAGGGGCCGAGCGACAGCGCCACGCCCTGGTAGTCGTCGAGTATGGCGAGCCGCTTCAGCGGCGTGGTGGCTTGGCTCATGGATCGTCTCCCCTGGGATGCCGCCTAGATCGCCCCGGCGCCTTGAACGCGCAAGCCGCGCTCAGTCGTCGGCGGGCAGGGTGATGCCGGCGAGCGCCTCGCGCAGCGGCGGCGGCAATGGCGTCGGTGCCTTCTGCGTGGCGCGGTCCACATAGACATGGACGAAATGGCCCTCGGCGCTCGCGATGTCCTCCTCGGCGCGGAAGATGCCGATCTCGTAGCGCACCGAGGTATTGCCCGCGCGGCCGCAGCGCAGCCCGGCCGTCACCTCGTCGGGGAAGGCGATGGGCGCGAAGTAGCGGCATTGCGTCTCCACCACCAGGCCGATCACCTGCGCGGTCGGGATGTGGAGGAAGCCGCAGTCGGTGAGGAAGCGCGCCACCACCGTGTCGAACCAGGAGTAGTAGGTGACGTTGTTGACGTGGCCGTAGACGTCGTTGTCCATCCAGCGCGTCGGGATCGGCAGGAAGAAGCGGTAATCGGCGCGGGTGCCGCGGGTCTTGGTCATCTTCAGGCTCCGAGGGCGCGGGCGACGATGGCCTCGTCCACGCAGGTGTCGAAATCCGGCACGCCCTTGAGGATGCCCGCGGTCGTCATCGCGCCGCGCAACTGTTCGAAGGCGGCGCGCGGGAAATGCGGCGTCGGGGACCACAGCTCCAGCGCCTGGTAGCGGGCGAGGGCGGTCGTCAGCGCCGCGCGCGGGACGTCGGGGAAAGACGGGGCGATGGCGGCGGCGATCTCCTCCGGCAGCGCCTGGACGATCCAGGCGAGCGCCTCGGCCATGGCGCGGATCATCGCCTCGAATTCGGTGCTGCGTTCGGCGATGCGCTGCTCGGTCGCGTAGAAGGCGGTGTAGGCGGACGGCCCGCGATCCGCCGCACGGTGCCAGACCGCGCCGCCCTTTGCTTCCAGCAGCGCGGCATGCGGTTCGAAGACCTGGGCGACATCCAGCGTGCCGGCGGCGACCGCCGCGGCGTTCTCGGCCATCGGCCTGCCCGGCGCGAGGTTCAGCGTGGCGGGGTCGATGCCCGCCCGCCGCAGGTCGTCCTGCAGGCACCACCAGGGGGTGGGGACCTCGGTGACCGCCCCGAAGCGCAGCCGCGACAGGTCCGCGAGCGTGAAGCCCGGGTTCGGCCCGCGCCCGACCAGCAGGAAGGGGTCCTTCATCACCACCGCGCAGAAGGAGCGCAGCGGGCAGGAGGGATCCCGGTCGCGCAGCATCATCGGCCGCATCGGGCCCGACCAGGCGATGTCGGCGCGGCCGGCGAGCAGGTTCTCCGCCGCCTTCGAGGGATCGCCCGCGGTGTCGCGCCGCACCTCCACCCCCTGGGCGGCGAACAGGCCGCGCGCCTCGGCGACGTAGAAGGGGGCGTAGAAGACGGCGCGGAAGGGCTCGTTGAGGGTGATGGGCTGCAAGGCGCGGGCCTCCGGGACGGATGCGCATCCTGCGCAACCGGATGCCGCACCGCAAAGGCCCCCCGATTCGCCCCTGGCGTCATCTGCGAACTTCGCGCCATAAGGCCTTGCCCCGACAGGGTCGCCGTCCGGCGCCCTTCGCCGAGGCTGACCGCAACGCTATATCTGGTGTACAGCGTCGCCTTCGGACACAATCCGTATGGTTCCGCCCCCAGACGAACCCCATCGGGAGACCCATGTCCGCCGCGCCTCGGCCCGAAACGTCGCCCCGCCTGGAGCCGTTCCGCCTGCGTGGCGCGAACTTCAACCTGCTCGTCCTGCGCCTGCTCGATCCGCGTCCGGAAGCCGTGGTGCCGGCGATCGGCGACCAGTTCCGCCGCGCCCCTGGCTTCCTGCGCTTCGCGCCGGTGGTGCTCGGCCTCGGCGACCTCGACGTGCCGGCCAATGCGGTCGATTTCCGCGGGCTGATCGACGGGCTGCGCGAGCTCTCGATCGTGCCGATCGGCACCACGGGCGGCACGCCGGAACTGCGCAATGCGGCGATGGCCTTCGGCCTGCCGCCGATCCGCAGCGCCGGCGGCAAGGAAACCGAGGAGAGCGCCCCCGAGCCGGCCGCCGCCGCGCCGGCCGAACCCGCCGCGCCGCCGCCGGCCCCACCGCCGCCCGAGGGCATGGCGCGCCCGACCATGATCGTCGAGCAGCCGGTCCGCGCCGGCCAGCGCGTCTGGGCGCAGGGCGGCGACCTGGTTGTCACCTCCACCGTCAATGCCGGGGCCGAGGTCATCGCGGACGGCAACATCCACGTCTACGGCGCGCTGCGCGGGCGCGCCATCGCAGGCGGGGGCGCCAATGCCGAGGCGCGGATCTTCGCACTGAATTTCGACCCCGAGCTGATCTCCATCGCCGGCTACTACGCGGTGCGGGAAGGGCTGACGGGGGCACCGATCGGCAAGGCTGTGCAGGTGCGGCTGACGGGCGAGCGCATGCGCTTCGACCCGATCGGCTGAACGCGCCGCCACAGGGGACTACGTAGGAGGCAGGGGACATGGCACAGGTCGTTGTCGTCACATCGGGCAAGGGGGGCGTGGGCAAGACCACCTCCTCCGCCGCTTTCGCCACCGGCCTCGCGCAGCGGGGGAAGAAGACCGTCGTCATCGACTTCGACGTCGGGCTGCGCAATCTCGACCTCATCATGGGGGTCGAGCGGCGGGTGGTGTTCGACATCGTCAACGTGATCAGCGGCGAGGCGCGGCTCAACCAGGCGCTGATCCGCGACAAGCGCGTGGAGACGCTGTCCATCCTTCCGGCCAGCCAGACGCGGGACAAGGACGCGCTGACCCGGGAAGGCGTGCAGAAGATCATCGAGGAACTGTCGAAGGATTTCGACTACATCCTCTGCGACAGCCCCGCCGGCATCGAGAAGGGCGCGCTGCTCGCGCTCTACTTCGCCGACCAGGCGATCGTGGTGACGAACCCGGAAGTGTCCTCCGTTCGTGACTCCGACCGCATCCTCGGCGTGCTGCAGTCGCGGTCCAAGCGTGCGGAGGAGAAGCGGGAGCCGGTGAAGGAGCACCTCCTCGTCACCCGCTTCGACCCCGCCCGCGTCGAGCGCGGCGAGATGCTGAAGCTCGAGGACATCCGTGAGATCCTGTCGATCCCGCTGCTCGGCGTGATCCCGGAGAGCGAGAGCGTGCTCAGGGCATCGAACACCGGCACGCCGGTGATCATGGATGCCGAGAGCATGGCCGGCCAGGCCTATGCCGACGCCGTCGCCCGCTTCCTCGGCGAGGAGAAGCCCCACCGCTTCATCGAGGCGGAGAAGAAGGGCATCTTCAAGCGCCTGTTCGGCGGGAGGGCAGCGTGATGTCCTGGATCGACTTCTTCCGCGGCAAGCGCAGGGAGGAGACCAGCGCCTCCGCCGCCAAGGAACGCCTGCAGATCGTGCTGGCGCACGAACGGATCGGGCGCACGCGGGAGGATTTCCTGCCGAAGCTGCAGCAGGAACTCGTCGCCGTGGTCGCGCGCTACGTCGCGATCGATCCGGGGAAGGTGAATGTGAACCTTGATCGGGGCGGGGACATGTCCACGCTGGCGATCGAGATCGAACTGCCGGCGCCGGCAGCGATGCGGGTGGCGGCGCAGGCGCGGTGAGAGAAAGGGCGGGGGAGGGGAACCTCCCCCGCTCCCCCTCCCTTCTTTGGCTTCCGGGTGCCGGCCGCGACGGACAGCACCAGGTATCCAAAGAAGGAGGGGGGATTCGGGGGGAGTTCTCTCCCCCCGACCTTCCTGCCCTGGGCCTCCCCCCGGCACTGGCGTAGCCTTCCCCAGGGCCGCTCGCGGATCGCGAGCGCAGGCAGGGGACTGAATCATGGCCTATGAGGGCATCCGGGCGCACCGACCGCTGATCATGGGTCGCCGCGGCGCGGTCGCCACCAACCACCCGGTCGCGACGGCGGCGGGCATGGAAGTTCTGCGCGCCGGCGGTTCGGCGGCGGATGCGGCGGTTGCCGTCTCCCTGACGCTGGGCGTGGTCGAGCCGCACATGTCGGGCCTCGGCGGCGACGGCTTCTACCACCACTGGTCGGCGAAAACGGGCAGGGCCGAAACCTATGCCGGCACCGGCCAGGCGCCGGCCGCCGCGACCATCGCGCGCTATCGCGCCGAGGGCGGCATTCCCGTCCACGGACCGCTCTCCGTCCAGACGCCGGGCAAGGTGGCGGGCCTCGCGGCACTGCACGCGGCGCACGGCGCCAGGGGCTGGGGCACGCTGTTCGGCCCGGCGATCGAGGCGGCGCGCGACGGCTTCGCCGCCACCCATGCGCTGCGCCACTTCATCGGCGAGAACCGCGGGCGCCTGGAGCCCGACCCGGCCAGCCGCGCCATCTACCTCGCCGGCGGCGCGCCGCCGGCGCTCGGGGAGCTGGTCACGCAGCCGGCGCTGGCGGCGACGCTGCAGCGGCTCGCCTCGGCGGGACCGGAAGACATCTACCGCGGTGGCCTGGCGCGCGACCTCGCCGCCGACATGGATGATGTCGGCGCGCTGGTGGCGGGAGCGGACCTCGCTGCCGTCGCGCCGCTGCACGCCCCGCCGATCGGCATTTCCTGGCGCGGCTTCGAGGTGCGGCAGACCCCCGCGCCGTCGATGGGCTTCGCCCTGCTGCAGATGCTGCGCATCGTCGAGGAGAAGGACCTCGCCGCCCTCGGCTGGGGCAGCGCGGCACTGATCCACCTGATGGTGGAGGCGAAGAAGCGCGCCTTCCTCGACCGCGAGACCGAAGCGGGGAAGGCGGCGCCGGACTTCGCCGGCCTGCTCTCCGACGCGCGCCGCGCCGCGCATGCCGCCGCGATCGGGGAGCGCGCCGCGCAGCTGCCCGTGCGCGCCATGGCCGAGGCCGACACCACCTATTTCTGCGTGGTGGATGCGGAGGGCAACGCCGTCTCCGCCATCCAGTCGATCAACTCGGCCTTCGGGTCGGGCGTGACGGGGCCGCGCACCGGCATCCTGCTCAACAACCGCATGTCCTACTGGCATCTGGACGAGGGCCATGCGAACGCGCTCGCCCCCGGCCGCCGCGTGCGGCACACCATGAACGCGCCGATGGTGATGAAGGGCGGCAAGCCCTGGATGGTGTTCGGCACGCCGGGCGCCGACAACCAGGTGCAGGTGAATTTCCAGGTGCTGGTCGCCTGCGCCGTCTTCGGCATGGACCCGCAGCAGGCGCTGGAGGCGCCGCGCTGGACCTCCTCCCAGCCCGGCCAGGAATCCAACTACCCGCATGGCGGCGGCGACGTGCTGACCATCGAGAGCGGCGCGGGGGAGGCCGCCATCGCCGGCCTGCGCGAGCGCGGCCACGCGGTGAAGGTGGTGGGCGACCTGGAAGGCGCCTGCAGCGTCGAGGCCATCCGCGTGCTGGAGAACGGCGTGCGCATGGCGGCTTCCGACCCGCGGAGGGACGGCTGGGCGGCGGCCTGGTAACGCCGGGCTTGCCGCAGCGCGCGAGCCCCGCCTAGGCTCGCTGCCGGGATGCTTCGCTTCTTCCTCCGGCGCTTCACGGTCGCGGTGCTCGTCGCGCTGACGGTCCTGACGCTCGCCTTCCTGCTGACCCGGTTGTCGGGCGATCTCGCCATCTCGATCGCCGGGCCGAATGCCACGGCGGCGGATGTGGAGACGATCCGGCAGGTCTACGGGCTGAACCGGCCGCTCCATGTCCAGTATTTCGACTGGCTGGGCCGCGCCGTGCAGGGCGATTTCGGGGACAGCTTCTTCTTCCGTGACCGTGTCGCCAACCTGATCGCCAGCCGCATGTCGGTGACGCTGACGCTCGGCCTGGTCGGGCTGGGCATCGCCCTGGTGGTCTCCCTGCCGCTCGGCATCCTGGCGGCGGTGCGGGAAGGGACCTGGGTGGACCGGGCGGTCTCGCTGGTGGCGCTGATCGGGCAAGCCATGCCGTCCTTCTGGCTCGGCCTGGTGCTGATGGTGGTCTTCGGGCTGCAACTGGGGTGGCTGCCGATCTCCGGCACCGGGTCCTGGGAGCACTACGTGATGCCCGGGGTGGTGCTGGCCTTCTCGGCCATTCCGTCGCTGACGCGGCTGACGCGGTCGGGGATGATCGAGGCGCTGGCCTCCGACTACATCCGCACCGCGCGGGCCAAGGGGCTCTCGCGCCTGTCCATCCTGGTCAAGCACGGCTTCCGCAACGCGGCGATCCCGGTGGTCTCCATCGCCGCGGTGCAACTCGGCTTCATGCTCGGCGGCTCGATCGTGATCGAGACGGTCTTCGCGCTGCACGGCATCGGCTACCTGGCCTGGGAGAGCATCAGCAAGAACGACTTCCCGGTGGTGCAGGCGGTCGTGCTGGTGCTGGCGCTGCTCTATATCGGGCTGACGCTGGCCGCCGACCTGCTGAACGCGGTGCTCGACCCGCGGCTGCGCACCGGATGAGCGGCGCCGTGCTTCCCGTCGGCCGCGGCGCGCGGCTGCTGCGCAACCCCGGCTTCCTGGTCGGCGCCTTCATCGTCGGCGCCTGCGCTGTGCTGGCGGTCCTCGCGCCGTGGATCGTGCCCTATGATCCCTTCGCCATCGACCTCAACCGCCGCGTCGTGCCGCCTGCCTTCATGGAAGGCGGCAGCCTGCAGAATCTGCTGGGCACCGACCAGCTCGGGCGCGACTACCTCTCCCGCCTGATCTACGGGGCGCGGATCTCGATGCTGATCGGCGTGCTGACGGTCATCACCTCCGGCATCATCGGCACGACGCTCGGCGTGCTGGGCGGGTTCTATGGCGGCAGGGTGGACGACGCGGTGGTCTTCGCCATCACCACGCGCCTGTCCATCCCCGCCGTGCTGGTGGCGCTGGCGGTCGCGGCGCTGCGCGGGTCGAGCCTGATGCTGGTGATCCTGGTGCTCGGCCTGCTGCTGTGGGACCGCTTCGCGGTGGTGGCGCGATCGACCACCATGCAGATCCGCAACCTCGATTATGTCGCGGCTGCCTGGTGCGCCGGCGTCTCCCGCTGGTGGGTGCTGACGCGGGAGGTGCTGCCGAACATCGCCACGCACCTCGCCGTGGTGGCGACGCTGGAGATGGCGCTCGCCATCCTGCTGGAGGCGGCGCTGTCCTTCCTCGGCCTCGGCGTGCCGGCGCCGCTGCCCTCCTGGGGGCTGATGATCTCGGAAGCCAAGGACTACATGTTCTTCTCCCCCTGGGTGATCGTCATCCCGGGCATGGCGCTGTTCGTGCTGGTGCTGGGCGTGAACCTGCTCGGCGACGCGCTGCGCGACATGATGGGCACGGACCTCTCGCGATGAGCGCGCTGCTCGAGGTGCAGGGCCTGCGCGTGACGATCGGCAGCACCGCCGCCGTGCGCGGCGTGTCGCTGTCGGTGAACAAGGGCGAGACCCATTGCCTGGTCGGCGAGAGCGGCTGCGGCAAGTCGATCACCGCGCTCTCCGTCATGGGCCTGCTGCCGAAGGGCTCGCTGCGGGAGACGCAGGCGCTGCGCTTCGCCGGGGAGGAGATCGGCCGCTACGACGAACGCCAGATGGAGCGCCTGCGCGGCGACCGCATGGCGATGATCTTCCAGGAACCGATGACCAGCCTGAACCCGGCCTATACGGTCGGGTCGCAGATGACCGAGGTGCTGCGCCGCCACCGCGGCACGCCGCGCGCCCAGGCGGTGGACCGCGCGGCGGAGCTGCTGGCGCGCGTCGGCATCACCGCGCCGGGGCTGCGGCTCGGCCAGTATCCGCATCAATTGTCCGGCGGCCTGCGCCAGCGCGTGATGATCGCCATGGCGCTGATGTGCGACCCCGAGCTGCTGATCGCCGACGAGCCGACGACCGCGCTCGACGTCACGGTGCAGGCGCAGATCCTGCGGCTGCTGGCGGGGATCCAGAAGGACCTCGGCCTCGGCATCCTGCTCATCACCCACGACCTCGGCATCGTCGCGCGCATCGCCGACCGCGTGTCGGTGATGTATGCCGGCGAGGTGGTGGAGAGCGCGCCGACCGCCGCGCTGTTCGCCGCGCCGGAGCATCCCTACACGCGCGGCCTGCTGTCCTGCGTGCCGGTGCCCGGCAAGGTGAAGCGCGACGAGCCGCTCGGCAGCATTCCGGGCGTGGTGCCGCGCATCCGGCCGGGCTTTGCCGGCTGTGGCTTCCGCGACCGTTGCTCCCGGGCGAGCGCCGCCTGCGCCGGGGCCATCCCGCGCCGCAACGCCGGCGACAGCCACGAGGTCCTGTGCACCCTCGAGCCCGGCTGGGGCGGGAAGGCGGCCGCGTGAGCGACACTGCGGCGATCGAGGTCCGCGGCCTGCGGCGCGAGTTCCGCGTGCGCCAGGGGATGTTCGCCCCGGCGAAGCATGTGGTGGCGGTGGATGATGTCTCCTTCTCCGTCCCCGCCGGCAGCGTGCTCGGCGTGGTGGGGGAAAGCGGCTGCGGCAAGTCGACGCTCGCGCGGCTGATCCTCGGCCTGCTGGAGCCGAGCGCGGGTGACGTGCTGGTGGATGGCAGGCGGCTCGGCGGCATGGATCGGCGGGCGCGGGCGCGGCTGATCCAGCCGGTCTTCCAGGACCCCTTCGCCTCGCTCAACCCGCGCCGCCGCATCCGCGACATCGTCGCCATGCCGCTGATCGCGCAGGGCGACATCGGGCGGGAGGATATCGCGCGCCGCGTCGCGGAGGCGCTGGACCGCGTCGGCCTGTCGCAGGACCAGGGCACGCGCTTCCCGGCGCAGCTTTCCGGCGGGCAGCGGCAGCGCGTGGCGATCGCCCGCGCGCTGGTGCTGCGGCCGCGCATCGTGGTGTGCGACGAGCCGACCAGCGCGCTCGATGTCAGCGTGCAGGCGCAGATCCTCAACCTGCTGGCGGAGCTGCGGCGCGAGCTCGGCCTGACCTACCTGTTCATCAGCCACAACCTGGCGGTGGTCGAGCACATCGCGACCGAGGTGGCGGTGATGTATCTCGGCCGCATCGTGGAGCGCGGCGAGTCCGAGCGACTCTTCGCCGCGCCGCGCCACCCCTATACGCGGGCGCTGCTCGCTTCAGTGCTGACGCCGGAGCCGGGCCTCGGCGTGCCGGATGTTGGGCTCGGCGACATCATGCCCGACCCGGCGAACATCCCGCCCGGCTGCCGCTTCCATCCGCGCTGCCCGATCGCGGTCGCGCGCTGTTCCACCGAAGCGCCGAGGCCCGCGACGGATCAGGCGGGCCTCGTGGAGTGCCACCTGGCCTGATACCAGCGGCCGCCATTCGCGACCGCTGGTATCCGCCTTTTCCTGCCCTCAGGCGCCGGGTGCAAACCTCCGGTCTGCTTGGCTTCGCCGGACTGCGGGCGGGCCGCATTCGCGGCCTCGGCACGAGGCAAAGACTCGTGCCGCTGGTATGAGTCCGGGGCAGGGGGGCGCATCCCACAGCGGAATGGAGAGGCAACGCGGCCCGAGGCGCCAGCCTCGGGCCGGGAGCGCGAAGCGCGACCGCGCGCGACCATCCGCGATCGCCGGCGCGACATGGCCGCGCGAAGCCAAGGCGGCCGGATGGCCGCCGCCCGGCGTCTGAGGGCCAAACAAGGCCTCCTCCCTACTTCCACTTCGCCAGGTAGAAGCGCGGCAGCTCGTCGGGGTAGGCCTTGAAGTCGAGTTGCTTCTGGTAGGCGTAGGTGTTGACGTAGGTGTGCAGCGGCACCCAGTAGGCCTGTTCGGTGATGCGCCGGATCGCCGCGTCGTAGGCGCGCTTGCGGGCCTCCTCGTCGGCGGTCGATCCGCCTTCCAACAGCAGGCGCTGGAGCTCCGGATCGCGGGCATAGTCGTCGTTCCCGCCATCGAAGAAGTTCGGCAGGATCGCTGAGACGTCGTTGATCGAATAGGACCCCCAGGACCCCATCGACATCGCGAGTTCGCCGCGCCAGGCGCGCTGGATCTGCGCCGCCACCTGCATCAGGTTCAGGCGCGCGCGGATGCCGACGGCCTGGAGATAGGACTGCACCGCCTCCGACCATTGCCGCGGCTGGACGTAGGAGGTCAGCTCGATGTCGAAGCCGTTCGCGAAGCCCGCCTCGGCGAGAAGCTGCCGCGCCTTCGCCGGGTTGTAGTCGTAGCGCACCGCGGCATCGGCATTGCAGCCGAACTGGGACGGGTAGCAGGGCGCGATCGGCACGCGGGAACCGCCGCGCACCAGCCGGTCGGCCATCTGCTGGCGGTCGATGGCGTGCCAGACCGCCTGGCGCACCTTCAGGTTGGTCATCGGGTTGCCGGCGCCGCTGCGCCCCGCCGCATCCAGCGAGAGGTAGCCGATGCGCATGGATTCCTGCTGCAGCGACTGCAGGTAGGGCAGGCGGTTCACGTTGTCGATCTGGTCCGGGTTCATGTTCCAGATCCAGTCGGTGCGCTGGCCGAGCAGCTCCGTCAGCTCCGTCGCCGCATCGGGGATGTAGCGCACCAGCAGGCGGCGGATCGCCGGCCGGCCCTTCGGGCCGCCCTGGTAGTAGCCGTCGAAGCGTTCGTACTCGACGCTCGCGCTCACCTCGACCTTGGTCACGCGATAGGGGCCGGTGCCGACCGGGGCGCGGGCGAAGCCGTCGCCGCCGACGCGCTCGCGATAGGCCTTGGGCCAGATCGGCGTCACCAGCGCCAGGTAGTCCAGCGCCGCCGGCGTCGGCCGCTTCAGGTGCAGGCGGACGGCGTGGTCGCCCGTCTTCTCCGCGCGGTCCATCCAGGCGTAGTTGCTCGGCGTCGCGACGCGCGTCTCCGGGTTGGAGACGGTGTTGACGGTGTAGACCACGTCGTCGGCCGAGAAGTCGCTGCCGTCATGGAACTTCACGCCGCGGCGCAGGGTGAAGTCGAGCGTCGTGGTGTTGACCCAGTTCCACTCGGAGGCGAGTGCGGGGACGATGCGGAAGGTCTCCGGGTCGCGGTGCACCAGCCCGTCCATGTACTGGTGCCCGATGATCAGGCCGATGCGCAGGCTGTTGAAATAGGGGTCGATGTTCGGCACCGCGTCGCGGAAGACGATGCGGAGCGTGTCCGTGCCGCGCTGCGCCTGCGCCGGGCCGCCGATCAGCCCCGGCAGCGCCAAGCCGCCCGCCGTCGCCGCAAGGCTCTGGCCAAGTAAGCGTCGTCCGATGGTCATGTCCGTATTCTCCCTGTCGTGGGGAAAGCCTAGGGACGGAGTCGCCCGGGGAGCAAGCCCGGGCTCGGCCCGCCTCCGGAAGCGTTGATGGCGGAGTGCCGCAAGTGACGGGGCCGGCTTCCTCCGTCCAGTGCAGGGTCGCCAATCCGACCACGCGGGCCCGCCGATCGGCGCACTTGCATCGGCGCTGCCCGATCGCCCATACCGCCTGGAAAGGGGGGAGCGGGCATGCGGACCCAGGTCGGCATCATCGGCGCCGGGCCGGCGGGGCTGCTGCTGGCGCAGATGCTGCATCAGCGCGGCATCGACAGCGTGGTGCTGGAGGCGCGGTCGCGCGCCCATGTCGAGGGCCGCATCCGCGCCGGGTTGCTCGAACAGGGATCCGTCGAGACGCTGAGCGAGGCCGGCGTCGCCGATCGCCTGCACCGCGAAGCCCTGGTCCATCGCGGGCTGCATCTGCGCTTCGGCGGCCGGGACCACCGCATCGATCTTTCCGGCCTGACCGGCGGCAAGGTGGTGACCATCTACGGCCAGCAGGAGGCGGTGAAGGACATGATCGCCATCCGCCTCGCCGCCGGCCTGCCGCTGCTGTTCGAGGCGGCGGGGGTGGCGCTGCACGACCTGGCCACCGCCCGCCCGCGCGTCACCTTCCGCCATGACGGCCGCGACCAGGCGCTGGACTGCGACGTCATCGCCGGCTGCGACGGCTTCCACGGCGTCAGCCGCGCTTCGATCCCCGGCGGCGAGCTGCGCCTGTTCGATCGCGTCTACCCCTTCGCCTGGCTGGGCATCCTGGCGCGCGCGCGGCCGATGGCCGAGGAGCTGATCTACGCCCGCCACACCCGCGGTTTCGCGCTGGCGACCATGCGCAGCACCAGCATCAGCCGGCTCTACCTGCAATGCGCGCCGGGGGAGGACCTCGCGCAATGGTCCGACGCTCGCATCTGGTCGGAGCTGCGCACGCGCCTCGGCGCGCGCGACGGCGAGCTTGAGGACGGCCCGATCCTGCAGAAGGGCGTCACCGCCATGCATTCCTTCATCGCCGAGCCGATGCGCCACGGCCGGCTGTTCCTCGCCGGCGACGCGGCGCACATCGTGCCGCCGACCGGGGCGAAGGGGATGAACCTCGCGATCGCCGATGTGCGCGTGCTGGTGCGCGCGCTCGAGGCCTTCTTCGCCGGCAGGGGGGAGGCGCTGATGGACAGCTACTCCGCCACCTGCCTGGACCGTGTCTGGAAGGTGCAGCGTTTCTCCTGGTGGATGACGCAGCTCCTGCACCGCTACGATGGCCAGGACGATTTCGAGGAGCACATCCGCATCGCGGAGCTCGACTACCTCGCCGGCTCGGTCGCCGCGCAGACCACGCTGGCCGAGAACTACGTCGGCCTGCCGCTGGGCTGAACCGTTCAGCCCCGCGCGGCGAGCACCGCCTCGACGACCTCCTGCACCTCCAGCGCCTCGCGCAGGGTGGCGAGGTGGTGCGGCTCGCCGCGCGTCATGGCGGCAACGCCGTCGAGCTGGCGGCGCAGCACCATGGGGCGCATGCGCTCGTTCGGCAGCGCGTCCGGCGCGGGCGACCAGACCCCGTCGGCGCCGCGGCGTTCCGCGAAGGACCAGTCGCGCAGGCGGATCGCGCCGGCCGGGCCTTCCAGCACCCAGGCATTGTGGTCGTCGGCGAGCGTCGTGCCGACGCCGCCCGACAGCGCCACGGGCACGCCGCCGGCGGTGAGACGCGCGGCGATGGCGGTCTCGGAATGGCCTGGCACGGCGAAGGTCGCGCGCGCGGCCTCCAGCACCATCGGCCCGAGCTGCCGCCGCGTCAGGAACAGGAAATGCGAGACGACTTCCCGCGTGAAGCCGCCCTGTTCCGGCTTGTCGAGCCACGACGCTGCGTCGCGCTGCCAGGAACGCGGCCAGCCGGCGAAGGCGACGGTGACGGAGAGCTCCCGCGGCGTGCCGACGGCGCCGGCCGCGCGCCAGGCGGTCAACTGCGCGACCGCCGGCGAGGACGCCATCGGGAAGTTCACCGCCCCGCGTGCGCCGGAGGTTTCCGCGGCAGCGACGAAGGCGCGCGCTTCTTCCGGATTCACCGCCAGCGGCTTTTCCAGGAAGGCCGCCTTGCCCGCGGCGAAGGCCGCCTTGGCATGCGCCAGGTGGAAGGCCGGCGGGGAGGCGACGTAGAGGCAGTCGCAGACGGCGATCACTTCCTCCGCCGAGCCGAGCATCGGCACGCCCGGCACCGCGGCGGCGAGCCGCGCCGCGGCCTCGGGCGCCGGGTCCCACACGCCGATGAGGCGCACCTGCTCATGATCCGCGGCAAAGCGGGCAAGCCGTTCGCCCATGATGCCGAAGCCGACGATGCCGAGGCCGATCCGATCCGCCATGTCCGTTCCCTCCGCGAGGCGGGCGCCTGTATCGCCGCCCTTGGCGTCGCGGTCTATCCTCCGTGCACATATCGAAAGGGGAATGCATGTCCGAAGCCGAGACGCCGGTGCTGCTGACGCTGGATGGCGCCGTGGCGCGCCTGGTGCTCAACCGGCCGCAGCGCCGCAACGCCATGAACAGCGCGATGGGCGAGGCGCTCGATGCGGCGCTCGACGCGCTGGAGGCGGACCGGGAAAGCCGCGTCCTGCTGCTCTGCGGGGCCGGCGGGCATTTCTGCGCCGGGCTCGATCTCGGCGAGGTGGGCTCGCAGGAGAGCGAGGCCGAGCGCCTCGCAGCCGCGCAGGAGCGCAACCGGAAGATCGGCGAGCGCTACCGCCGGCTCTGCGCCCTGCCGAAGGTGGTGGTGGCCGCGGTGCAGGGGGCCGCGCATGCGGGTGGGCTCGGCTGGGTCTGCGCGGCGGATATCGCCATCGCTTCGGCGGATGCGCGGTTCTGTGCGCCGGAGACGCTGCGCGGCCTGGTGCCGGCGCAGATCCTGCCCTGGCTGGTGCGCCGCATGGGCCGCAGCGCGGCGACCCGGCTGGTGCTGCGCGCCGACGTGATCGACGCGGCCGAAGCGCTGCGTCTCGGTCTCGTGCATCAGGTGGCAGCCGATGCGGCGGGGCTGGAGGCGGCGGTCGAGGCGGTGCTGGCCGATATCCGCAAGGGCGCGCCGAGCGCCATCGCCGAGACCAAGGCGTTGATCGCCGCGCTCGGTCCGCTCGCGCCGGAGGGCTATGCCGAGGCCGGCGCGCTTGCCTTCGCCAGGTGCGCGGCGGGGGAGGAAGCGCGCGAGGGCATCGCCGCCTTCCAGCAGAAGCGGCCGCCGCGCTGGGCATCCTGATCGGCGCCGCAGGCGCGGGTTGTGCGGCGACGGGGAGCATCCGCGCCACCCGGCCGCCGCTCGGCGTGACCAGGGCGGAGAACGGCGACAGGTGACGTCGCTGACGCGGTCCGGCGGCGTTCGCGGTGATCATCGGCGCGATCACCGGCTGGCTGCGTCATGGGCGATGCCACCGACCGCATCGGCAGCGTGGCACCGAGCGCGGCAATCCAGGGCCTCATGCCGCAGTTTCGGCCAGCGTCATGGTTCCGAATGCCCGCATGCCCGCACCGACGGTCGCGCCACGGCATGCGGCATCCGCCAGCGGGTGGGCAGGGGTCGCATCGCTGCCGCATGCCGATGCATCCTGCCGCGCGCGATGGCATGCCGGTGCGCGGCCTGCGCGGTTTCGTGGCGACAGGGGGCTTGCCGGCACCCGCGGCCGGGGTTCTCATGCCGCCCGAAATGCGTCTCAGGGAGAACCGAGAGATGGGCTTCCGCCGCCTGCGTGCCGCCTTGCTCGCCGCCGCCGTCGCCACGCTGCCCGTCGCGGTGGCCCCTGCGCCGGCCCTCGCGCAGCAGCGCCCTCTGGTCTGGGGCGACCAGCTGCCCGCGACGCTCGATCCGCATGCGATCTTCGACGTGCCGAGCCAGTTCATCCTGCTCAACGTCTATGACGGGCTCTATCGCTATCAGGCCAACCCGCCGCAGCTCGTGCCCTGGCTGGCCGAGAGCCACGCCACCAGCGCCGACGGCCTGACCTGGGACTTCACCCTGCGCGAGGGCATCAAGTTCCACGACGGCAGCGACATGACGGCGGAGGACGTCGTCTATTCCTTCCGCCGCCTGCTGGCGATGAACCGCGCGCCCGCCGCCGCCTTCAAGCCGGTGCTGCGGCCGGAGAGCGTGACCGCCACCGGCCCGCGCACGGTGCGCTTCGTGCTGTCGAGCCCCTACGCGCCGTTCCTCTCGGCCATTCCGCTGGTCGCGATCGTCAACCCGCGCGCCATCGCGCCGAATGTCGCCAATGACGACTGGGGCGCGGCCTGGCTCGCCTCGAACGACGCCGGTTCCGGCGCCTACCGGATCGACCCGTCCAACTACCAGACGCGGGTGTCGCTCGACCTCGCCCGCTTCCCCGGCCACTTCATGGGCTGGGCGCACAACCAGCGGCCGATCGAGCAGGTGCGTTCCCGCCCGGTGATGGAGACCTCGACGCGCGTCCTGGCGCTGCTGCGCGGCGAGATCGACGCGACCGATTCCTACCTGCCGACAGACCAGGTGGAGCGGGTGGACCGCAACGCCCGCACGCGCGTCGCGCGCGACGAGAGCATGCGCGTCTTCATCATCCGCATGAACAACAGCAAGCCGCCCTTCGACAACCGTGACGCGCGGCTCTGCTTCGCCCACGCCTTCAACTACCAGGGCTTCAACGACGTCATCCTGCGCGGGCTCGTGGTGCGCAACGGCGGGCCGAACCCGAACAACCTCTGGGGCAATCCGCCGGACCTGCAGCCCTACGCCTTCAACCTCGAGACCGCACGGCAGCATTGCGACCGCGCGCGGGCGGCCGGCGCGCCGATCGGCCGCGAGATCGAGATCCACATCCAGTCGGAGCTCGAACAGACCGTCCAGGCGGCGCAGATGTTCCAGGCCGACCTGCGGCGGCTCGGCATCAACCTGCGCATCGTGCCGAACACCTGGGCGAACATCACCGGCAGCACCGGCCGGGCCGAGACGACGCCCGACATGTGGATCCACTGGGTCTCGACCTATTTCGTCGATCCCGAGAACTGGGTCGGCCAGATGTACGACAGCCAGTTCCACGGCACCTGGAAGGCCAGCGCCTGGTACACCAACGCGGAAGTGGACACGCTGCTGCGCCGTGCCCGCGCGAGCCTCGACCGCGCCGAGCGGGAAAGCCTCTATCAGCAGGCGACGCGCCGGATCGTCGCCGACAGCCCGGATATCTGGGTCTACAACACGCTCAACCTGCGTGGCCTGACGCGGCGCGTGCAGGGCTACCAGTTCTCGCCGGTCGGCTCGGGCGGGGAGATCCGGCTGATGTCGCTGGAGAACTGAGCACCGGCCGGTGGCGCGCTACATCCTTCGCCGGCTGCTGCTCGCGCTGCCGGCGCTCTTCGGACTGGTGATCCTGACCTTCGTCCTGTCCCGCGTCGTCCCGGGCGATCCGGCGGCGACGCTGGCGGGCGATGCGGCAACGCCGGCGCAACTCGCGGAGATCCGCGCGCAGTACGGGCTGGACCGGCCGATCCTGGAGCAGGCGCTGATCCATGTGCGGCAGGTGCTGACCGGCGATTTCGGGCGCAGCGTCTTCTCCGGCCGGCCGGTGACGGAGGAGATCGCGCAGCGCCTGCCGGCGACGCTGGAACTGACCTTCGCGGCGCTGCTGCTGGCGACGCTGCTCGGCGTGCCGTTGGGCCTGCTCGCGGCGGTGAACCACAACGGGCCGATCGACCACCTGGTGCGGCTGCTGTCGGTGGGCGGGCTCGCCATCGCCTCCTTCTGGCTCGCGATCATGCTGCAGCTCGTCTTTTCCATGGACCTCGACGTGCTGCCGCTGCGGGGCAGGGTGGATGTCGCGACCGGCCTGCCGCCGCGCGTGACCGGCCTGGTGCTGGTGGACAGCCTGGTCGCGGGCCGCTTCGACATCTTCGCCGATGCCTGCCGGCACCTGCTGCTGCCCGCGGTGACGCTGAGCCTGCCGGGGCTTGCGACCATCGCGCGCTTCACCCGCTCCGGCGTGCTGGAGACGCTGCAGAAGGACTTCGTGCTCTATGCGCGCGCCGCCGGCTATGGGCGGGTGCGGCTGGCCGCCATCTACGTGCTGCGCAACGCGGTGACGATGGTGGTGACGCAGATCGGGCTGCTGTTCGGCGCGCTGATCTCGGGCGCGGTGGCGGTGGAGGCGATCTTCGACTGGCCGGGGCTCGGCACCTATGCGGTGCAGGCGATCCTGTCCTCCGACTACAAGGCGCTGCTCGCGGTCACGCTGGTGGTCGGCGTGGTCTATGCCGTCGTCAACGTCACCGTGGACGTGGCACAGGCATTGATCGACCCGCGCGTGGCGGAGGATGCGCGATGACGGCGCTGCGCCACCTGATGCGCGATCCCGTGGCGGCCTTCGGCCTGCTGATCGTGGTCTTCGCGGCACTGGTCGCGGTCTTCGCGCCCTGGATCGCGCCCCATCCGGACGACGCCTTCGAGAGCCACCTGCTGCAGCGGCTGCGGCCGCCCTCGGCGGAGTTTCCCTTCGGCACGGACAATCTCGGGCGCGACATCCTCTCCCGCGTCATCCTCGGCACGCGGAACGCGCTGCTGGTGGCGGTCGCGGTGGTGGTCGCGGCGATGGCGATCGGCGTGCCCATCGGGCTCGCCGCCGGCTGGAAGGAAGGCTGGCTGTCGGAGGCGCTGATGCGCGTGACCGACGTCTTCCTCGCCGTGCCGCAGCTCATCCTGGCGCTCGCGCTGGGGCAGTTGCTGGCGCCGGGCATCGCCTCGGCGATGGTGGCGCTGGCGCTGACCTACTGGCCCTTCTTCGCCCGCACCGTCTTCGCCGAGACGCGCCGCCTGCGCAGCGCGCTGTTCGTCGATGCGCTCGCCGGCATCGGTGCGAGCCCTTCGCGCATCCTCTTCCTGCACGTACTGCCCAATGCGGCCCCGGCGGTGCTGGTGCGCGCGACGATCGGCATGGGCTTCACCATCCTGACGGCGGCGATCCTCGGCTTCCTCGGGGTCGGCGCGGCGCCGCCCTCGCCGGATTGGGGGCTCGCCGTCTCCGAGGCGCGGCAGCACCTGCCGGAGGCCTGGTGGTTCCCGACCTTCCCGGGGCTGGCGATCCTGCTGCTGGTGCTCGGCTTCAACCTGCTCGGCGACGGCCTGCGCGACGCCGCCGATCCGCGCCTGCGGCGGTCCCGGCGATGAGCCCGCCCGTGCTGCAGGTCGAAGGCCTGGCCGTGCGCATGCGGACGGAAGGCGGGGTGGCGGAGATCCTCGACGATGTCTCGCTGACCGTCCCGCGCGGCGGCACGGTCGGCGTGGTGGGGGAAAGCGGCTGCGGCAAGTCCACGCTGCTGCGCGCGATCCTCGGCATCCTGCCCAAGGGCGGCGAGACGCCGCGCGGCGCCATCCTGTTCGAAGGCCGGGACATCCTCTCCGATCGGGCGGCCTCTGCCCGCGGGCGCATCGGCTTCGTGCCGCAGGACCCGTATCTGTCGCTGAACCCGGTGTTCCGTGCGGGGGACCAGATCCTCGAGATCATGCGCCGCCACGCGCCGGGGTCGCGCGCCGACCGCAAGCGCCGCATCGTCGAGCTGTTCCGCGCCGTGCAGTTGCCGGACCCGGAGGCCGCGCTGCGCAAGTATCCGCACCAGTTCTCCGGCGGCCAGCGGCAGCGCTTGCTGATCGCCGCGGCGCTCGCCTGCGACCCGGCGCTGCTGGTGGCGGACGAGCCGACCACCGCGCTCGACGTCACCACGCAGCGGGAGATCCTGGCGCTGCTGCGCCGGCTGGTGGCGGAACGCGGCCTGTCGCTGTTGTTCGTCACCCATGATTTCGGCGTGCTCGCCTCGGTCTGCGCTGAGGTGACGGTGCTCTACGCCGGGCGCGTGGCGGAACGCGGCCCGACGCGCGCGGTGCTCGACGCGCCGCGGCACCCCTACACGCGCCTGCTGCTCGCCTGCCATCCGGACCGGGCGACGGATCTGCTCGGCATTCCAGGCACCGTGCCGGCGGCGACGGCGCAGCCGGGCGGTTGCCGCTTCCATCCTCGCTGCCCCATCATCCATTCCGGCTGCCCGGTGGAGCCGCCGCCGCTCGTCGCATTGCCCGGCGGCCGCGCCGTGGCCTGCCCGTGGCACGAGGATGCCATTCCCGAGGCCCTGCGTGCCTGAGATCCTTGGGGCGTCGCAGCTCGTCGTCGAACTCGGCGCCCGCCGTGGACTGCTGCGGCACCGCGCGGGCGTGCGCGCGGTCGATGGCGTCGAGATCTCCATCGCCGAGGGCGAGACCTTCGGCATCGTCGGCGAGAGCGGCTGCGGCAAGACGACGCTCGCGCGCACGCTGCTCGGCCTGCAACGGGAAAGCGCGGGCGAGGTGCGCCTCGAGGGCCGCGTGGTCTCCGGTCTCGATCCGCGCGCGGCGCGGCGGGCACGGGATGCCATCCAGTACGTCCACCAGGATCCCGGCGCGGCGCTCGATCCGTGGTGGCGGGTCGGTGCGACGCTGGCGGAGGGCCTCGCCATCCATGGCGTAGGGGATCGCGCGGAGCAGCAGGCGCGCATCGCCGGGATGCTGCGCGCCGTCGGCCTCGATGCGGCGCTGGCGGACCGCTACCCGCACGAGCTCTCGGGCGGCCAGCAGCGGCGCATCGGCCTTGCGCGCATCCTGCTGCTGCGGCCGAAGGTGGTGATCCTGGATGAGCCGACGGCGGGGCTCGACCTTTCGGTGCAGGCGGCGGTGCTGCGGCTGCTGCGCGACCTGCGCGCGCAGTTCGGCCTGACCTACGTGTTCATCTCGCACGATCTCTCGGTGGTGCGGCGCGTCTGCGACCGCGTTGCGGTGATGTATCTCGGCCGGGTGGTGGAGGAAGGCAGCGCCGCGACGCTGTTCGCCGAGCCGCGCCACCCCTACACGCGGGCTCTGATCGCCGCCGCGCCGCATCTCGACGGGCGGGAGAGCGGGCCGTCGCTGCCCGGCGATCCGCCGAGCCTGCGCGCGGTGCCACCGGGCTGCCGGTTCCACCCACGCTGCGCGCACGCCGCGCCGTCCTGCGCGACGAGCGAGCCGGTGCGCGAGGTGGCGGCGGCGGACCACGCGGTGGCGTGCCTGCGTTGGCGGGTGCTGGCGTGAGCCGTGCGGTTGCGTTGGAGAGGGCGCCGCCCTCTCCGGGCCTCCCCCACCGGGGCGAAAGTGAATTCCCCCCGGATTCTGTCCGTGGGGCGGGATCGCCGGCCGTGGCGCAGGCGTACGATCCAGGTACCGGTTTCCAAAGGCCTTTCGGCCTTTGGTGGGGAGGGTTCGGGAGGGGCAAAGCCCCTCCCGCCGAAGGATGTCCATGACCCACTGCGACCCCGTCACCCTCGAGATCATCCGCGGCGCCGCGCGCGCCGCGCAGGCGGAGATGGAGGCGCTGCTCGAGCGCACCGCCATGTCCGCCTTCATCCGCGAGAAAAAGGACTTCTACACCGCGCTGTTCGACGCGGAGGGCGCCATGGCGGTCGGCAGCGACCTGCCGATCTTCGGCGACATCGTCGCGCCGGTCGCCGCGCGCTTCCCGATCGAGACCATGCGGGAGGGCGACCTCTACTGGTACAATGACTGCTACGGCAGCCGCGGCGCCGTCTCCCATTCCAACGACCAGGTCTTCCTCGCGCCCGCCTTTCATGAGGGCAGGCGCGTCGGCTTCGTCATGGGCTGGGCGCATTTCTCGGACATCGGCGGGCTGCGGCCGGGCTCGCTCAGCCCCGATGCGACGGACCATTTCCAGGAAGGCATCATCATCCCGCCGGTGCGCCTCGCCCGCGACGGCGAGACCAACGAGGACCTGCTGCGCACCTTCTGGCGCAACAGCCGCTTCCCGACGCAGTCGCAGGGCGACACGCGCGCGCTGATGGCCGCGGTGCGGCTGGGCGAGAAGCGCCTGTCCGAGATGGCCGGCCGCTTCGGGCCGTGGGTGCTCGCCGATGCCTTCCGACAGTTGCTCGCGCGCACGGAAGCGACGGTGCGCGGCAAGCTGAAGGAGATCTTCCCCGTCGGCACGACGCGCTTCGCCGATGCCATCGACACCGACGGCCACGGCAACGGCCCCTTCACGCTGCGCCTCGAGCTGACGCGCACCGAGGACGACCGCTTCATCTTCGACGCGACCGGGACCGACGACCAGGCGCCCGGCCCGGTGAACCTGCTGATGCATCCGGACGTGCCGGGCATGGCGCTCGGCCTCTATGTGCTGCAGGGCACCACGGGCCAGGTGCTGAACGCCGGCGCGCCGCATGCGATCGACGAGGTGCGGCTGCGCGAGGGTTCGCTGCTCGCGCCGCGCGCCCCGGCGCCGCTCGGCCTGCGCGGGCTGACGATGATGCGCCTGCTGGCGGCGCTGCACGGGCTGGTCGCCGTCGCGCGCCACGGCGAGGCGCCGGCGGCGCATTCCGCCTATGTCGTCATCGCCCTGCGCGGCACGGCGGAGGGCAGGCGCTTCCTGATGAGCGACGGCATCGGCGTCGGCTACGGCGCGCGCCCCTTCGCCGATGGCACCGACGCCGTCTACTTCGTGGCGCAGGAGAACTACCCGGCGGAGTTCATGGAACTGACCTACCCGGTGCGCCTGCGCGCCTATGGCCTGAACCGCGATTCCGGCGGGCCGGGCCTGCATCGCGGCGGCTGCGGCGTGATCCGCGAGTTCGAAGTGCTGGCCGATGAGGCGATGCTCGCCGTGCGCATCGACAGCGTGAAGAACCCGCCCTGGGGCGTCGCCGGCGGGATGAACGGCGGCTCCGGCCGCGCGGTGGTGAACCCGGGCACGGAGCGCGAGCGCATCCTCGCGCCGCTGTCGGACGGCACCATCCTGCGCAGGGGCGACGTGTTCCGCATCGAGACCGGCGGCGGAGGCGGCTGGGGCGATCCCTTCGACAGGCCGGCTGCGCAGGTGCTGGCCGATGTGCTCGGCGGCTTCGTCTCGCCCGAGCGCGCCGCGCGCGACTACGGCGTGGTCATCCGCAACGGCGCGCTGGACGAAGCCGCCACCGCGGAGCATCGGGCGCGGCGCCCGGCGACGGGCCTCTTTCATCGGAACGGATACCGCGATGCCGTCGCGTGACCTCGACCCGCGATCGCGGGATGCCGAAGGCGTGCAGCGTGAAGCGCCGGCTCCGCTGATCGTCGCCGTCGACATCGGCGGCACCTTCACCGACGTCACGCTGCAGGATGCGGTGACCGGCGAGGCCTGGACCGCCAAGACCCCCTCCACGCCGCGCGACCCGTCCGAGGCCTTCGTCACCGGCGTGCGCCTGGCGCTCGATGCCGCCGGCCGCCGCGCGGAGGAGACCGGCCGCGTCCTGCACGGCACCACCGTCGCCACCAACCTGATCCTGGAAGGTCGCACGGCGCCGACCGCGCTGCTGACCACAGCCGGCTTCCGCCACGTGCTGGAGATCGGCCGCGCCGACCTGCCGCGGCGCGACAATCTCTGGGCCTGGGTGAAGCCAAGGCGGCCCGTGCCGCCTTCGCTGGTCTTCGAGGCCGGCGGGCGCATGGCGGCGGATGGCAGCGAATTGGCGCCACTCGACGAGGCCGCGGTGCGCGCCGCCGCCCGTGCGGCGAAGCTCGCCGGGGTCGCCGCCATCGCCGTCTGCTTCCTGCACGCCTTCGCCAATCCGAACCATGAACGCCGCGCGCTGGCGATCCTCGCCGAGGAAGCGCCGGGCCTGGCGCTGACCGCTTCGGTCGATGTCTTCCCCGTGGTGCGCGAATACGAACGCAGCATGGCGACGGTGCTCAACGCCGCGGTGATGCCGGCGGTCTCGACCTACATCGCGCGGCTGGAGACGCGGCTCGAACAGGCCGGCATCGCCGCGCCGCTGCTGCTGATGAAGTCGAATGGCGGTGTCGCCGGCGCCGCCGCGATCCGCCGCGCGCCGGCGCAGACCGCTCTCTCAGGCCCCGCCGCCGGTGTGGTCGGCGCGCGCGCCGTCGCCGCGGCCGCCGGTGTCGGGAACCTCATCACCGTCGATATCGGCGGCACCAGCGCCGATATCTGCCTGATCGCCAAGGGGGAGATCGGCCTGACCCAGACCGGCCGTGTCGGCCCCTGGCCGCTGCCGTTGCCGATGGTGGACATGGTGACGATCGGCGCCGGCGGCGGCTCGCTCGCGCGCATCGGCGCCGACGGCACGCTGACCGTCGGCCCGCAGAGCGCCGGCGCCGAACCCGGCCCCGCCTGCTACGGCCGTGGCGGCACGGAAGCGACGGTGACCGACGCGCATATGGTGCTCGGGCATTTGCCGCCTTCGCTGCTCGGCGGGCGCATGGCGCTCGATCCCGCGCAGGCGGCGGCGGCGGTGGCGCGGGTCGCGGAGCCGCTCGGCCTGACGCTCGACGCGGCGGCGCGCGGCATCCTCGCCATCGCCGACAACAACATGGTCGGCGCCATCCGCGTCGTCTCGGTGGAGCGCGGGCATGATCCGCGCGACTTCACCCTGGTGCCCTTCGGCGGCGCCGGGCCGCTGCATGGCTGCGCGCTGGCGGAACTGCTCGGCATCACCCGCGTGCTGGTGCCGCCGGCGCCGGGCGTGCTCTGCGCGCAGGGGTTGCTTGCCGCCGACCTCAAGGCCGAGTTCACGCGCAGCGTTGCGGAACCGCTCGAAGGCGCCGACCTCGCCCGCATCGAGGCCGCCTTCGCCGCGCTGGAATCCGAAGCCGCCGCCTGGTTCGCGCAGGAACAGGTCGCCGAGACGGACCGCCGCACCCGTCGCGTCGCGCTGATGCGCTACGAGGAACAGGGGCACGAGCTGGCGATCCCCTGGACCGCGCCGGGGGCGCTCGGTGCCGCCTTCGCCGCCGCGCATCGCGGCCTCTACGGCTTCGACCTGCCGGAGGTGGCGGTCGAGATCGTTACCCTGCGCGTCGAGGCCGCCGGCAGCCTGCCGGCCCCGGCCCCCACGCCCCCGCATGGCGGCAGCGCCGCCTTGGCCGAGGTCGGCCGCCAGCGCATCCTGCTGAAGGACGGCGCGGCCGAAGCGCCGGTGCTGGACCGCGCGCGCCTCGGCCCGGGTGCGGCCTTCGCCGGGCCGGCGATCGTCACCCAGCTCGATGCGACGACGGTGGTGGGCGCGGGCTGGTCGGCCTCCGTGCATCCCTCCGGAGCCCTGCTGCTGACGCGCGCCTGAGCCCCGCTTGCCAATCCGCCCGCCGCGTCGGAGCATCGCGCCGACGAACGCGAGGGAATGTCCATGGCGGAAGAGGGCGCCGAGATCGGCTTCATCGGTCTCGGCATGATGGGGCTGCCGATGGCGCGCAGCCTGTTGGCGCGCGGCTTCCGGGTGCTCGGCTGCGATACCTCCGAAGCGGCGCGCGCCGCGGTGGCGGAGGGCGCCGCGCCCGGGGCGGTGAGCTTCGCGCGGGACCCGGCCGGCGTCGCCGCCGAGGCCGGCGTCATCGTGCTGATGCTGCCCAACAGCCGCGTCGTCGCGCAGGTGATGGAAGGGGAGGGCGGCCTTCTCCCCGCGCTGCGGCCGGGCACGCTGGTCATCGACATGAGCTCCTCGGAGCCCGCCGAGACCCGCCGCCTCGCGGCCCTGCTGGCGGATCGCGGCGTCGCGCTGATGGATGCGCCGGTCTCCGGCAGCGTCGCCAAGGCGAAGACCGGCACCCTCGCCATCATGTGCGGCGGCGACGATGCGGCCTTCGCCAAGGCCGAGCCGGTGCTCAAGGGCATGGGCGAGAAGATCATCCGCACCGGCGCCGTCGGCAGCGCGCATGCGATGAAGGCGCTGAACAACTACGTCTATGCCGCCGGCCTGCTGGCGACGGCCGAGGCGCTGCGGATGGGCGAGGCGCTGGGCCTCGACCTCGGCATCCTGACCGACGTGATGAACGCCTCCTCCGGCCGCAACATCGCGACCGAGACCAAGTCGCGGCAGGAGATCCTGACCGGCCGCTATGCCGGCGGCTTCCAGCTCGGCCTGATGCGCAAGGACCTCGATACCGCGGGCGGCATCGCCGAGGACACGGGCTATCCCGCGCCGCTGCTGGCGCTGTGCCGGGAACGCTGGCGCGATGCCGTCGCCGCCCTCGGCCCGCAGGTGGACAACACCGAGATCCACCGCTTCATCGGCAGCAAGACGTCCAAGGAGTGAAACCGATGCCGCAATTGAACCGCCGTGCGCTGCTCGGTGCCGGCGCGATGATGCTGGCCGCGCCGGCCGTCGCGCAGACCTGGCCCGACCGGCCGATCCGCCTGGTCGTGGCCTTTCCCGCCGGCAGCGTCACCGACACGCTGATGCGCCACCTGGCGGAACCGCTCGGCCGCGAGCTCGGCCAGCCGGTGATCGTGGACAACCGGCCGGGCGGCAGCGGCGTCGTCGGCACCGAAAGCGCGGCGCGCTCCCCGGCCGATGGCCACACCTGGGTCGTGCTGAGCGTCACCAACGGGGCGCTCAACACCTACACCATCCGGCGCCTGCCCTATGACCCCATCCGCGACTTCGCGCCGATCGGCTTCGTCGCGGAGACCGCCTACATCCTGGTGGTGCCGGCGAGTTCCCCGGCGCGCGACCTGCGCGGCTTCATCGAGCACGCCAGGGCGTCCCGCACGCCGCTGACCTTCAGCCACGGCAATTCCTCGGCGCTGATCGCCTCGGCGACGCTCGCCCGCCTCGCCGGGGTGGACATGATGCCGATCCCCTATCGCGGCGGGCCGGAGGCGCTGACCGATGTCATCGCCGGGCGCATCGACAGCACCTTCACCGATTTCGCCGCCGGTATGCCTCAGGTGCGTGAAGGCAAGGTTCGCGCGCTGGCGGTAACGCTGCCGCAGCGCTTCTCGCTGGCGCCCGAGATTCCGACCGTCGCCTCCGTGCTGCCGGAATTCACCTTCGACGTCTGGTTCGGCATGGGGGTCCCTGCCGGCACGCCGGCGCCCGTCGTCGCGCGCGCCAATGCGGCGCTGAACAAGGTGCTGGCGGATCCCGAGCTGAAGGAACGCCTGGCGCGGCTCGGCTACGCGCCGCGCGGCAGCACGCCGCAGGAATTCCAGGACTTCCTGCGCAACCAGATCACCGTGCTCTCCGCGCGCGCGCGGGAAGCGGGGCTCGAACAGCAGTAGCCGGGCCTGTCCTACTCCGGCGCGTCGCAGAGATAGCGCCGGAGGTGGTAGGGCTGCGCCGCGAGGGCGGGGCAGAAGGAGGCGACGACCGGCTCCAGCCGGTCGCACAGCCCCTTCCACTGCGCGTTCAGCGCCTCCAGCCTTTCGCGCGCGGCCTCGGCCTCCTGCGCGAGCTTCGCGATGTCGAGCGTCAGCAGCCGCCGGTCCTGCACCACGAAGCGGCCGCCGATCATGACATGGCGGACGCCGGTGCCGTCCTCGACATGAACCATCTGGTTCACCGACCAATGGTGCGGGATCCAGTTGATCGAGGCGAGGTCGAGGAAGACGATGTCCGCCTTCATCCCCGGCGCGATCGCGCCGATGTCCTTGAAGCCCAGTGTCTTGGCCGAGCCGAGCGTGGCGGCGTCGTAGACTTCCTCCACGCTCGCCCAGGCGCGCGGGTCGGGCGTCTGCACCTTGGACAGCAGCGAGGCGGCGCGCATTGCCTCGTACATGTTCTGGTTGTCCGACGAACTCGACCCGTCGGTGCCGATGCCGACGGTGACGCCGAGGTCGCGCGCCCGGCGGAAGCGGAACATGCCGTTGCCGAGCTTCATGTTGCTGCCCGGATTGTGCGCGAGCGCCGCGCCGGCATCGCGCAGGCGCCTGAGGTCGTCATCGTCCAGCCAGACGCCGTGCGCCGCCGTGAAGCCGGGCCCGACCAGCCCGAGCGCATCCATGTGCGCGAGCAGCGTCCGGCCGTAGCGGCGGATGCCGATCAGGGCCTGGACCTTGCTCTCGCCGACATGGCTGTGCAGCCCGACGCCGAAATCCCGCGCCAGGTCGCGGCAGCCGCAGAGGAAGGCATCCGAGCAATGGTGCGGGATGGTCGGCGCCACCGCCGCGCGGATGTCCTTGCCCGCCCAGCGCCAGCCCGCGAGCACGCCGCGCATGGCATCGAGCGTGCGTTCCCAGGCGGGCAGGCGCAGGCGGTCGACCTGCGCGCGCAGCGCCTCCGGCAGGGCGTCGTAGAGGCCCGGCACGGCTTCGTAGAGCGTGCGGTCGGCGACCATGGGCGCGATGACGGCGCGCATGCCGATGCCGGCATAGGCCTCCGCCACCGCATCCATCCCCTCCGCCGTGGGCACCGGGACCTCGGTGTAGAGGTCATAGGCCGCGGTGCAGCCCTTCAGCACCATCTCCGCCGCGTTGATCTGCGCGGCGAGCTTCTTGTCGGCGAGCGCCCGCCCGCCACCGGTCCAGGGTGCGGCGGCGAGCAGCAGTTCCAGCGTCCAGCGATCGCCCTGGCCGCGGGAGAGCGCCCCATGGCCGTGGGTGTGCGCGTTGATCAGGCCGGGATGCAGCAGGAAGCCGGCGGCCTCGACGATGCGCGCCTCCGCCGGCGCGGCGAGGTCGGCGCCGACCTCGCGGATGACGCCGTCCTCCACCAGGATGTCGGCCGGTTCGGCGCGGCGCTTCGCCGGATCGGCCAGGCGCCCGCCGCGGATGAGGATGAAGCCCGGTTCGATCTCCGCCATGCCGGATGCTCCCGTGCTGCGTCTGGGGCAGGTCGCGGACGGCCGGCAAGGGCTGTCGGCGCGATCCTGCCCGCGGGGCCGAGCGTGGAGCGGTTTTCCTTCGCGTGGAAGCCGCTTCGCTCTGGAGGAGTGCGGGTCCGAGAGGGGCGCGGCCACTCTCGGGCTCACCCTGCCAGGGATCCCATACCGCCGAGCCTTGCCGATGACCTCATCGGCGAGGTTCAGCGGTATGGCGCACGGGGCTGGCGGGGCGGCCGCGCGCGAAACCAAGACACTGATACCGAGTCAGCGAAAGGCTGGCCGGTATCATTGCCGATGCGATGCATCGGCGATGGCGACTCATCGGCCGAGAGGCCTTTGGAAACCAACACTCCGGGTCACCGCGGGTGCAGGGGACCGTGTCCCCTGCTGGGGGAGCTTGAGGGGGCAACGCCCCCTCAAGGCATATTGGCGCCCTTCAACGCCGCGACCACGGCATCCGTGACCTGCGCCGTCGTCGCCGTGCCGCCGAGATCCGGCGTCAGCACCTCGCCGCGCGCGGTCACCGTCTCCACCGCGCGCATCAGGCGCTGGGCGGCGGGGGCCTCGCCCAGGTGTTCCAGCATCATCGATGCCGTCCAGAAGGCGCCGAGCGGGTTGGCGATGCCCTTGCCGGTGATGTCGAAGGCGGAGCCGTGGATGGGTTCGAACATCGAGGGCCGGCGCCGCTGCGGGTCGATGTTGCCCGTCGCGCCGATGCCGAGCGAACCGGCCAGCGCGGAGGCGAGGTCCGACAGGATGTCGGCATGCAGGTTGGTCGCCACGATGGTGTCGATCGTGCCGGGCTTCATCACCATGCGCGCGGCCATGGCGTCGACCAGCATCTTCTCGACCGCCAGGGCGGGATATTGCGCGGTGATCTCGGCGCAGACCTCGTCCCACATCACCATGCCGTGGCGCTGGGCGTTGGACTTGGTGACCACCGTCAGGTGCCGGCGCGGGCGCGACATGGCGATCTCGCAGGCATGGCGGCAGATGCGCGCAACGCCGTCGCGGGTGAAGACGGCGACATCCATCGCTACCTCGATCGGCAGGCCGCGATGGGCGCGGCCGCCCACACCGGCGTATTCGCCCTCGGAGTTCTCGCGCACGATCACCCAGTCGATCTGGCTGCCGAGATCCTCCCGCAGCGGCCCGCGCACGCCGGGCAGCAGCCGCGTGGGCCGCACATTCGCGTACTGGTCGAAGCCCTGGCAGATCGCGAGCCGCAACTCCCACAGGGTGATGTGGTCGGGGATGTCCGGCGCGCCCACGGCGCCGAAGAAGATGGCGTCGAAGCCTTCGAGCTGCTTCAGCCCGTCGGCCGGCATCATCTTCCCGGTGCGGCGGTACATCTCGCTGCCCCAGTCGAAGGAGTCGAAGGCCAGCGAGAAGCCGCCCTGGGCCTCGGCCACGGCGTCCAGCACGCGGCAGCCCGCGGCAATGACCTCCGGTCCGATGCCGTCGCCCCCGATGGCGGCGATCCTGTGCTGGCGCATGCGCTGTCCCTCCTGCTTCCGAGCTTCCCTGCCGTCGCGCCGTGAGGCGCGCAAGCCATCATCGCGCCGTGAGGCGCGCAAGCCATCATCGCGCCGTGAGGCGCGCAAGCCATCATCGCGCCTTGAGGCGCGCAAGCCATCATCGCGCCGTGAGGCGCGCAAGTCCTCATCTGCGGCGCATCGCGCCCAGACCGTCAGCGGCGGAACCGCAGATCCATGCCGCGGGCGCGCCAGGCGGCCTCGATCGCGTCCATGTCCGTCAGCCCGGCCGGGTTGGCGCGGCTCGGCCGCGTGTGCTGGCTCGGCTCCGCCTGCGTCCGCCACAGGCCGAGCAGGCGGGAGAGCTCGACCAGCGGCTCGGCATGGTCGTCGACGCGCAGGTTGATGTCGGGGAAGTCCTCGGTGGAAGTGAGCATCAGCGCGGCGGATTGCCGCCCGCGCCTGTCGCCGCCGGCGTCCTGGCCGGCATGCAGGGCGGCCATCAGGCGTTCCGGCAGCGGCAGGTCGGTGCGCCTCGCGAAGACCTCCGCGGTTTCGGTCACCACGCGCTCGCCGGAGAGCATGTTGCCGGCCACGCTGAACCCATCTCCGGCGACCGAGCCGCACCACTCGACGCAATTCTCGCCGGTATGGGCGGCGACGCGACCCCGCGCATCCACCGCATGGATCTGCCGCAGGCCGCGCCCCTCGTCGCCGGCCAGCGCGCTGTCCAGCGCGAGCCGCGCCGACAGCCCGCGCGCCATGGCATCGAGCACCGCCGGGCCGAGGTAGCGGTTGCTCATCGACTGGGTGGAGACCGCCCCCACTCCGGTCCGCAGGAAGGGGCAGGAGGCGCCGACCGCCAGGTTGCAGGTGGTGACGGCCACGGCGAAGGCGCCGGAGGCCGGATCGCGGGCGACGATGGACCAGGTCATGGCCGGGACTCCTGAGGGGCTGCGCATCCTGCACCGGGACGGGGCGGTTGACAGCAGGGCGCGGCCGCGTCGATGTGGACGCAACGAACTGGGAGGAAAGAACGCCATGGATCTCGTGCTGCGTCGCCGCGCGTTCGGCGCCCTTGCCCTTGCCGCCGCGGCGCCTGCCGCCGCCCGCGCACAGGGCGCCTGGCCGGACCGGCCGGTGCGGCTGATCGTGCCCTTCGGCGCCGGCGGCGCGGTGGACACGCTCTCCCGCACCGTCGCCAACGCCTTTCCGCAGCACGCCAACGGTCAGCCCATGGTGGTGGAGAACCGCTCCGGCGCCGGCGGGACCATCGCCGGCGGCGTGGTCGCGACCAGCCGGCCGGACGGCTATACGCTGATGATGGCCGACCTTGGCGCCAATGCGATCGGCAAGCTGCTGCAGCCGGGCCTCGGCTACGATCCGCTGACGGCCTTCGCGCCGATCATCCACCTGGTGAACCTGCCGCTGGTGATCGTGGCCCGGCCGGGGCTTGAGGCCGCGACGCTGCCGCAGCTCATCGAGCTGGCGAAGCGGCGCAACGGGGAGATGACCTATGCTTCCCCGGGCGTCGGCCATGCCAGCCATCTCAGCGCCGAACTGCTGGCGCGCCGCGCGGGCATCCGCTGGACGGCGGTGCACTACCGCAGCGGCGCCGACGTGATGCGCAGCGTGATCCAGGGCGAGACGGATTTCACCATGCCCTCCGTCTCGACCTCGCTGCCCTTCATCCGCGACAACCGCGTCAAGGCGCTGGCCGTCAGCACGGCCAATCCGGTGGCGTCGCTGCCGGGGGTGCCGCCGGTCGCCGCCACCTATGCGGGCTTCGCCTCGGCCACCTGGCATGGCGTGGTGGGCCCGGCAGGCATGCCGGCGGAACTGGTGGTCGCCGCCAACCGCGCTCTCCGCGCCATCATCACCACGCCGTCGGTGAAGGAACAGACGGAACGGGTGCAGGCCGCCGAGGTCGTCGCCGGCACGCCGGAGGAGTTCGCGAGCTTCATCCGCGCCGAGGCCGAGAAGTGGGAACCGGTGATCCGCGAGGGGAACATTCGCGCCGAATAGCCGGCCGGTGGCCCGTATCCGCAGCGGGCGTCGTCGCGCGCGCATCGTCGGGCGCACGACCGATCGGCGATCCGACCCCGTGTCCCGCTTGCGAAGTCCTGCGGGCTTCGTCCTCGGGCCGCCATTCCCTGCTTTCGGCGGCCGGCCCGGCCGCTTCGTTCGCCGGAGATCCAGCGAGCTTCGCGGGCAGGTCGCTACGCGTCCTTCCGCGCCAGCACCGCGAAGGCGTAGGCGAATTCCGGCCCGGCGCGGCGGCCGAGTTCGAGCGTGGCGGCGACGATCTCCGGATCCTCGTCGGTGAGGTGGCGCACCGCCTCGTCCACGCCCGGCACGCCCCAATAGGGGTAGAGGAAGATGCCGTCGGCGCGCACGGCGCGCAGGCCTACGGCCGCGAGCATGGATTGCGTCTCGGCCCAGGTGAATTCCTGCAGGTGCTGGTAGTTGGTGACGAACTCGCCCGAGCCGAGCCTGCGCGAGATGCGCTGGTTCAGCCCATCGCGGTTGGCGACGGTGATCATGGCGGTGCCGCCCGGGCGCAGCACCCGCGCCGTTTCGGCCAGGGCGCGCGCCGGATCGCGGACATGCTCGATCGCGTCGATGAAGAGCACGCGGTCGAAGGCGGCATCCGGCAGGGCGAGCGCGGCCGCATCCATGGCGGCGAAGCGGAAGCGCGGCTGATCGGCGTGCCGCGCGCGGCCCATCGTCAGCGCCACGGTCGCGATATCGACGCCGAGAACCGAGCGCGCGCCGGCGAGGAGCCGCGCCAGGCGCCCCGTTCCGCAGCAGAGGTCCAGCACCTCCTCCCCCGCGCAGGGGCCGAGGTAGTCGGCGATGAGGCGATCGATCTCCTCATAGTAGCTGCGGTCGCGCAGCGTCTCGTAGACATAGCCGCCATTGCGCCAGAACTGGTTCATCGCATGGCGCAACTCGGCATCGGTCATGGCCGGGAACTGGGCGATGATGCCGGGCTCGGGCAGGATGGGGTCGGTCTCGGCCTCGGCGGGCGGATCGGGGCGCTCCATGCGCGCGGGCAGGGCGCTTTCGAAGGCGTGGAAATGCTCGCTGGCGCGGATCGTCTCGGCCTCCCCGGCCGTGGGGCCGAAGACGACGAAGACCGGGTTGGCCAGCACGGGATGCAGGCGCGCCGTGATGTCGCGCAGCGCGTCGCGCGTCAGCGCATCCAGCATGCCCTTGTGCAGGATGGCCCAGTCGTGGCGCTCATCCGGAACGATGGCCGTGCGCGCGTAGCGGTGGATGCGCGGGAAGACCCACCAGAAGAGATCCGGCGCGAGGATGCGGGCGCCCGGCACGGCGCGGCCGCGCACCGCCCGGGCCGCATCGCTCCAGAAGGGGTCCTGGTGCGGGAAGGTCACGTGTCAGCAGCCAAGGCGTTCGGCCAGATCCTCGAAGGAGGAGGCGACGGTCTCCCAATCCTGCTCGGCGCGCAGGTCGGTGGTCTGGGCCGGTCCGTGCTCGGTCGGCCGGAGCACGAAGGCGGTCTTCAGCCCCGCCTTGCGCGCCGCCGCCAGGTCGCCGTTGTGGGCCGCGACCAGCGCGACCTCGCCGGGTGCGAGGGCGAGGATCTCCGCCGTGCGCAGATAGGCCTCGGGCTGCGGCTTGTAGGCCTGCGCCGCCTCCGCCCCGAGCACGGCGTCCCACGGAAGGCCCGCGCGCTTGGCCATGTTCGCCAGCAGCAGGATGTTGCCGTTCGACAGCGGCGCGAGGAAATGCCTCGCCCGCAGCCGGATCAGCCCGGGGATGGTGTCGGGCCAGGGATCCAGCCGGTGCCAGGCGCGGTTGAGCCATTCCAGCTCCTCCGGCGCGCTGCCGTCCGGGTCGATGCCGTGGTCGCGCAGGACGTGGTTTAGGTTCTCCCGGTGCAGCACGTCGAGCCGCGTGAAGGGGCGGCGGCCGGAGCGCACTTCCTCCATCGCCGGCTGGTAGCGCTTGCGCCAGGCATCGGCGAAGGCGTGCGGATCGATGTCGGCGCGGCCATGGCGGAGGAGGAAGGTCCTCGCATCCCGCGCCACGCCGTTGCGCCAGTCGACGACGGTGCCGAAGACGTCGAAGACCAGCGCCTTCACGCCAGGGAGCGCGCTCATTCCGCGGCGCTCCTCGCCCAGCGGCTTTCGAAGTCCCAGACCTCGGGGAAGCCCATCAGCTCCGTCATGCGCCTGAAGCCGTAGGATTCGCCGATCGCCAGGCTGTCGCCGGTCGCCTTGAGGTGCGCATAGGCCTTCTCCAGCGCCGCGGCGGCGGCGAGGAAGCCGATCGCCGGGTAGATCGCCATGGCGTAGCCGATCTCCTGCAGCTTCGCCGCCGGCAGGATCGGCGTGCGCCCGCCCTCCACCATGTTGGCGAGCAGCGGCTTCGGGATCGCCTTGCCGATGGCGCGCATCTCATCCTCGCTTTCGGGGCTTTCGATGAAGACGATGTCGGCGCCGGCCTCGCCGAACATCAGGCCGCGGCGGATCGCTTCCTCGAGGCCGAGCGTGGTGCGCGCATCGGTGCGCGCGACGATGAGGAAGTCGGGGCTGGTCCGCGCCTCGGCGGCGACCTTGATCTTCAGCACCATCTCCTCGGCGGGGATGACGCGGCGGCCGGGCGTGTGGCCGCACTTCTTCGGCATCTCCTGGTCCTCGAGCTGGATGCCGGAGATGCCCGCGGCCTCGTAGCCCATGACGGTGTGGCGCACGTTGAGCAGCCCGCCATAGCCGGTATCGGCATCGGCGATCAGCGGCGTGCGGCAGCCGCGCGCCATCTGCCCCATGCGCGCGACCATGTCGGAATAGGTGGCGATGCCGGCATCCGCCACGCCGAGCGCCGAGGCCACCGTGCCGAAGCCGGTGCCGTAGATGCAGTCGAACCCCATGCCGTCGGCGATCTTGGCCGAGATCATGTCGAACACGCCGGGCGCGACGATGAACCGCTTCTGCGCGAAGGCCTGGCGGAGGGCGGGATTGGCCATGGCGGTGATCCTACTGCTGCGGACGGATATGGCCAGCCTGCGCGGCGGCGGCCCAGATGCGGTCGTCGCGCTGCATCGCCTCGAGCAGCGCGGGGGCGGGGCGGAAGTCGCGCTCGACGCCGAGGGCACGGAGCCTGTCCTGGAAGGCGGCATCCCCGAAGACGCGTTGCACCGCGCCGTCGATCTGCGCGACGAGCGCCGCATCCATCCGGGGCGGGCCGAGCAGCGCGACCCAGCCGGACAGGTCGAATTCCGCCACACCCTGTTCCGCTGCCGTCGGCACCTCCGGGAAGAAGGCGGAGCGCGACCCGGTGGAGACCGCGAGGATCCGCACGCGCCCGGTCTGCATGTGCGGCGCCGCGCTGACCGTGCTGGTCCAGCCGGTCGGCAGGTGGCCGGCGACGATGTCGTTCATCAACTGCCCGCCCGAACGATAGGCGACATCCGGCATGTCCACGCCCGCGCGGCGCGCGAGCTCCTGCCCGATGAAGGAGGAGAGCGCCTCGGTGCTGCCGGTCCCGACGCGGCCCGGGTTGCGCTTCGCGTGCTCGATCATGGCGCGCAGGCTGTCGAAGGGCTGGCTGGCGCCGGCGACGAGGACCATCGTGTTCCGCGTCAGCATCGCGATCGGCGAGAAGTCTCGGATCGGGTCGAAGGGCATGGACGGCAGGTGGTAGCGGTTCATCACATGCGTGCTGACGACCATGAGCAGCGTGTGCCCGTCCGGTTCTGCCCGAGCGACGACCTCCGAGCCCACGACGCCGGCCGCGCCGGCGCGGTTCTCGACGACGATCGGCTGGGGCAGGGAAGGGCGCAGCGCCTCGCCGACCGCGCGCGCGAGGATGTCGGTCCCCCCGCTCGCGGCATAGGGCACGATCACCCGCACCGGTCGGCTGGGCCAGCCACCCTGGGCGGCGAGCGGCGCGGGCGCGGCGAGGGCGGCGGCCCCGAGCAGGAATGGACGGCGATGCAGGGTCATGGCGTTTTCTCCCGGGGCGGACATTCCCTCGCCGCGCGCCCCCTGTAAACGTCCCGCGTTCCGGGCCAGGATCGGCGATCGCGCGAAGGAGGAACCGACATGCCCGCCAGCGACATCGCCGCCATCGAGGCCGTGCTGCAGACCTATTTCGACGGCCTCTACGAAGGGGATACCGGGAAGCTGGCCAGCGCCTTCCACCCCTGCTCGCATCTCTACTGGGACAAGGACGGGGTGGTGCAGGACCTGCCGCGCGAGCAGTGGTTCGAGATGGTGCGCGGCCGCGGCAGCGCGAAGGCGAAGGGCCTGGCGCGCGACGACCGGATCCTGATGCTCGACCAGTCGGGGCCGGAGACGGCGCTGGCGAAGGTCGCCTGCCAGATCCCGCCGCGCTACTTCACCGACTACCTGGTCTTCCTGAAGACGGGCGAGGGCTGGAAGATCGTCAGCAAGGTCTATCGCGCCGACGTCAGGGCGTAGCCCGGTCGGAGCTCGCCGTGTTCACCCGGCCGAGGTCGCGCAGCATGGTGGCGGTGTCGTAGAACTCGCGGAATTCCACGAGCATGCCGTCGGCCAGGTGCAGGATATCGACCTTGGCATAGGTGGTCTCGCTGCCGTCGGCATGGAAGCGCACCCGAAGCGTGCCGAGCACGGTGGCCCATTCGCCATCGGCGATGACGCGCTCGATCTCCCAGCCGGTGACCGCGCAGACCCGGCCCACGGCGGCGAAGTAGTCGGCGACGCCCTGCTTGCCGAGCCAGCGCCCCGACCACGGGGCGTCGTGGTTGCCGAGGGAATGCCAGGCGATGCCTTCGGCCATGCAGCCCATCACGGCCGCCATGTCCCCGCGCACATAGTCCGCGTAGAGGGCATGCACCCGCGCGCGGGTCGCCTCGGTCAGGTCCCGGGACGCCATCGCTTCCTCCGTCGGCTTTCGGAACGGAGCCTCGCGCGCGACGGCGGCCCGGATCAAGCCTTCAATCGACGCGGGCGCCGGAAGCGCGCACGATCGGCACCCAGCGGTCGATCTCCGCCGCGATGAAGGCGCGGGTCGCTTCGGGCGTCATGTTCTCGGGGATGGTGTTGCCCAGCGCGATGATGCGTTCCCGCACCTCCGGCGTCTTCAGGGTCTCGGCGATGTGCTCATAGAGGAACTGCCGGATCGGCAGGGGTGTGCCGAGCGTCGCCGACCACGGCGTCCAGGTTGTCGCCTGCCAGCCCGGAAGCCCGGCCTCCGCGGCGGTCGGGACGTCCGGCGTCATCGGATTGCGTTGCGGCGTGCCGATGACGATCCCGCGCACGCGGCCCTCGCGGACATGCTCTGCGACGAAGGAGATGGTGTCGGACTGGAACATGGTGCGCCCCGCGAGCAGGTCCTGGAAGGCGGCGGCCGATCCGCGATAGGGCACGTGCGTCGCCGGGATGCCGGCGAGGTGCAGCAGCAGCGCCGAGGCGATGTGCCCCGTCGATCCGTTGCCCGAGGAGCCGTAGGCGACCTGGCCGTTGCCCGCGGCCACCGCGGCACGGAATTCCGCCAGCGTGCGCACGTTCATCGACGGATGCGTCACCAGCACGATCGGCGAATGGCTCGAGATGGTGATGTGGTCCACGCCGGTCAGCGGATGCACCCGCAGCCGGTCGCCATAGAGGCCGACATTGAGCGTGTGCGACCCCAGCGCGCCGACCAGCAGCGTGTAGCCGTCCGGTTGGGTCTGCGCGACCGTCTCGAAGGCCACGGTGCCGCCGCCCGAGGGGCGGTTCTCCACCACGAACTGCTGGCCGAGGCGCGTCGACAGCGCCTGGGAGATGATGCGCGCATTCATGTCGGCATTGCCGCCGGCGGCGAAGGCGACGATCACCCGCACCGGCCGGTTGGGATAGTCGGTGCCCGGCGCGCGCGGCTGGGCCAGCGCCGGCAGCGCGGCCAGCGCCATGGCGGCGCCGAGAAGCGTCCTGCGGATCATGTTCGTCTCCCCCCTTGGTCTCTTATGCGATGTTTCTTATGCGATCGAGTGTTCGAGCACGCCGACCCGCTCCACCTCCATGCGCAGCCGGTCGCCTGGCTTCAGGTAGCGTGGCGGGTCGCGGAAATGGCCGACCCCGGCCGGCGTGCCGGTGGCGATGACGTCGCCCGGCTCCAGCGTCATGTAGCGGGAGAGGAAGGCGATCAGCGTGGCGACCGGGAAGATCAGGTCCCGCGTATTGCCGTGCTGCACTTCCTCGTCGTTCAGCCAGCAGCGCAGGTCGAGCGCCCAGGGCTCGCCCACCTCGTCCGCCGTCGCAAGACAGGGGCCGATCGGGCAGAACCCGTCCATGCCCTTGGCGAAGGAGGTCATGGCCAGCGGCACGTCGAACTGGAATTCGCGCGCGCTGATGTCGTCGAGCACGGTGTAGCCGGCGACATGGTCCAGCGCGACGCCCTCGCTGACGTTGCGGGCGCGGCGGCCGATGACGACGGCGAGCTCCACCTCCCAGTCCGGCTTCTTCACATCGGGCGGGATGCGCACGGCCGCCCCCGGCCCGACCACCGAGGAGGTGGGCTTCATGAAGATGCGCGGCAGTTCGAGCTTCGGCCCGCCGGTCTCCTTCGCATGGTCGCCGTAGTTGCGCCCGACGCCGAGGATCTTGCCCGGCTTCAGCGGCGCCAGCAGCCGCACCTCGCCGACCGGGCGGCGCAGCGCCGCGTTCTCCGCCCGCGCGGCGAAGGCGAGGGCACGGCCGGCGGCGACCATCGCCGCCTCGTCGGCGATCAGCGCGACCATGTCGTCCGGGATCGCGGCGGCGGAGGTATCGGCCTCGCCCGCCGCCTGCATCGCCGCGGCCAGCGCCGGGCGCAGCGCCACGACCTCGCCGCCGATCATCCCGCCCAGCGTCGCGCCGGCCGGGCCTTCGAAGGTGACGAGCCTCATGCCGCGAGCGCCGCGTAGTCGAGGTTCGCCATCACCTGCACGCGCAGGATGAAGCGGTGCTCGTCCGGGCCATAATCGGCGACGGCGTTGTGCGTGGTGCCGATGTTGTCCCACATCAGCACGTCGCCCTCGGCCCATTCATGGGTGTAGAGGTATTTCTCCTGCGCCTGGTGGCGGAACAGGTAGTCGAGCAGCGCGTCGCTCTCCGCGCGCTCCATGCCTTCGACATGCATGGCGTAGCCGGAATTGCAGTAGAGCACCGGCCGCCCGGTGATCGGGTGGATGCGCACGATCGGCTGCGAGACCGGCGGCTTCTTCGCCCTCTGCTCCGGCGTCAGCGGGCCGCGGATGCTGCCGGGGCGGATGCGCATCATGTCCCAGAACTTGGCGAAGTCGTGGATCGCGGTGCGACCGGCGATGCGGTCCTTCACCTCCGCCGGCAGGTCGTCATAGGCGGCGTGCACGTTGCGGAACTGCGTGCAGCCGAGCACGCGGCCGTCGCGCCGCGGCACGCGCCTGGCGTGCAGCACGTTGGCGAGCGCGATCTCCTTCGAATAGGACATGTCCGTGTGCCAGCCCTGGCCGGCATCCGACAGGCCGAGCGGCTTGCCGGTCTCGTCCTTCATGTTGGACAGGTGCATCACTTCCGGATGCCCCTCGGCGTGGAACAGGTTGGCGACGTTCACCTCCAGCTCGCCGAAGCGGCTGCCGAAGGCGGACAGCGCCGCCGCGTCGAGGTCCTGCTGCGGGAAGCACAGCACGCCGTACTGGCCGAGCGCGCGCAGCACGGTCTTGAAATCTTCCGGCGACAGCGGCCGCGCGAGGTCGATGCCCTCCACGCGCGCGCCCAGCCCGGCATTGTTCGGGGTGATCCGCATCGGGACGTTCCTCAACTCGATTGGGAGCGAGGGTGCGATGCCAGGCCGCGCCCGTCAACGCGCGCCGAGGCTTCCGCATCGCACGCCGCTGCGCCAGCATGGCCGTCATGGAAAACGCATCGAACGGCTCGCGCATCGTCGTGGTCGGCGGCGGCATCGTCGGCCTCTGCGTCGCCTGGCACCTGGCGCGGCGCGGTCTGCGGCCCTTGGTGCTGGACGCGCGCAGGCCCCACGCCGCCTCCGCCGGCAATGCCGGGGCGATCAGCCATGGTTCCGTCGCGCCGCTCGCCATGCCCGGTGTGCTGCGCCAGGTGCCGCAGATGCTGACCGATCCGGCCGGCGCGCTGCATATCCCGGCGGGCTACTGGCTGCGCGCCATGCCCTGGCTGCTGCGCTTCGTCGCCTCGGCGCGGCGGGACAGGGTGGAGGCGGCGGCGACGGCGCTCGCCTCCCTGCTGTTCGGCGCGCCGGAGCGACACCGGGAGATCCTCGCCGCCGAGGGCGCGCTCGACCTGATCCGGCAGGAGGGTCAGATGTACCTCTACCGGGACGATGCGCAGATGGCGAAGGACGCCGCCTCGCTGGAGCTGCGCCGCCGCCACGGCCTGCGGATGGAGGTGCTGGACCGCGCCGCGCTGGCGGCGCTGGAGCCCGAGGTCTCGCCCGCCTACACCCGCGCGGTGTTCCTGCCCGACCATGGGTCCTGCGTGAACCCCGCGCGCATGGTGCAGGTCGTCGCCGCCGGCATCCGCCGCATGGGTGGCGAGATCCGCGAGGCCGAGGTCCGCGCCCTGCGCATCGAAGGCCGCCGCGTCACCGGCGTGGTGACGGATGCAGGCGAGGTCGCCGCGGACCGCGTGGTGCTCGCCGCCGGCGCCTGGTCAGCGCGGCTGCTGGCGCCGCTCGGCATCAAGGTGCCGCTCGAAACGCAGCGCGGCTACCACGTCATGCTGCCGGATGCCGGGGTGAAGCTTGGCCGCATCGTGGCGCCCGCCGACCGCAAGGTGTTCATCACGCCGATGGAGGAAGGGCTGCGCGTCGCCGGCTCGGTCGAGTTCGCCGGCCTCGACGCACCGCCCAATGAGGCGCGGGCGCGGCTGCTGCTCGGCGACCTGCGCGCCGTCTTCCCGAATGTCCGGACGGAAGGCGGCACGACCTGGATGGGCCATCGCCCCTGCCTGCCGGACAGCGTGCCGGTGATCGGCCCGCTGAAGGCGTGGGACGGCCTCTGGTGCGCCTTCGGCCATGGCCATCTCGGCCTGACCGGCTCGGCGCCGACGGGCGCGGTGGTTGCCGCCGCGCTCGCCGGCGAGAAGCCGAACTTCGACTTCTCGCCCTTCTCGGCCGAACGCTTCGGCTGACCCCGGATCACGCGTGGGAGGGCTGCCCGGCCAGCAGGACGGCGATGGCAGCCGGCGCGGCGAAGTTCGCGAGCAGGATCGGCAGTTCCTGCATCGCCGTGTAGCCCGCGCGGATCACGCCGACCCAGAGGTTGACCGCCGCGACCAGGAACCGGACCGGGATGAAGGCCTTGGCCGCCGTCGCAGAACCCGCGAGGTCATGCCCCCAGAGCCGCCCGAAGATGAGGAAGACGGCGAGCAGCAGCAGGCCCCCCCAGCATGACCATCAGCATGTGCATCGGTGCGCCTCGCTCGCTCTGCCCGGCGGCGGCACAGGGCGTTGCGCGGCCGAGGCTACGCGGCAAGATGCAGGATCGCCTCGAGGTCCGCCGCCCCGCGCACCGGCCGGGGATTGGTCGCGATCGGCGCGTCCCCCGTCCAGCGCGCGGCGAGGCCCGGGATCTCGTCGGGCGTGATCCCCTGTTCCGACAGCCGCGTCGGCAGGCCGAGGCCGCGCACGAAGGCCTCGATCGCCGGGCCCGCTTCCTCGCCGCCGAAGATGTGCGCCACGTCCTTCTGCCGGTGTTCGTTGACCGGCGCGTTCCAGCGCATCACGGCATGCAGCATGAGGCAGGAGGTGATGCCATGCGGCACGCCGCGCGCCGCGCCGAGGATGTAGCCGAGCCCGTGGCTCGCCCCCACCGGCACGCCGGCCCAGCCGCCCATCACCGACAGCCAGGCCGCCTGCTGGCAGGCGCCGCGCGCCGCGAGGTCCTCGGGGTGGCGGCGCACGCGCGGCAGATTCTCCGCCAGCATCACCATGGCCTGGCGGGAGACGGCGTCGGAGAAGGGCAGGGGTTCGGTCGAGCACCAGCGCTCCGTCGCATGGTCGAGCGCTCGGATGCCCGAGGAGAGCAGCAGCTCCGCCGGCGTCTCCAGCGTGGCAGCGGGGTCGAGGATGACCGCGCGCGGCACCATCCAGGGATCGAGCGCCCGGTACTTGCGCCCCGCGGCGAGGTCCGTGTAGCCCGCATGCGGCGCGAATTCCGCAGCGGAGAGCGTCGTCGGCACCGCGACGATGCGGGGCGCGGGCGCCGTGCCGTCCCAGGAACCCGGCGCCGCCCCGCGCGAGGCGGCGGCGGCGACCAGCGACCCGGCATCGCCGATGCCGCGCCACATGGCGAGGCAGGCCACCTTCGACCCGTCGATCACCGACCCGCCGCCGAGGGCGACGACGAGATCCGCCTCCTGCTCCCGCAACAGCGCGGCGAGGGCGAGCACGTCCTCGACCGGGCTGTGCGCGCGCATGGCGGAGAACACCCCCGCCAGCCGGTCCCCGATCGCCGCCTTGGCGGCCTCGGCCAGCGCGCCGCCGGCGAGCGAGCGCGTCGTCACCAGCACCACGCGGGCAGCGTCGCCGATCTCGCGCGGCAGGGCCTCGGCCACCGCCGCGCCGTGATGCACCCGGCCCTGGGCCGGCCATTGGTGAAGGCTCGCGCCCATCATCCCCTCCTCGCCTGTCGGGCGGAGGATGCGGCGTCGGGCGCGGCCGGACAACCTACTGCGCGGCGGCGAGCGCGGCCGGGCGCGGCGGGGTCAGGTGCCTCACCTTGGGCAGCACCTCGGTCTGCAGCAGGCCGAGCGAGGTCTTCCACGCCTCCGGGTTCTCCACGTAGTCGAAGCCGAAGACGAGGAGCTGACCGAAGCCGCCGACCTCGTGGTAGATGCGCTCGATCTTCTCGGCGACCGTCTTCGGGCTGCCGACGATCCAGTTGCGTCGCGCGCAGTATTCCACCGTGACATCGGAATCCGGCACCGACGGGTCGTGCTTCAGGTAGTCCTTGAAGCCGAACTGGGCGAGGAGCTGGAGGAAGTATTCCCCCATCATCCGCCCCATCATGCTGCCGACCGACAGCCGCCAGGCTTCCTCGTCGGTCTCGGCGACGAAGACCTCGCGCACCAGGCGCCAGTCGCCACGCCAGGGCGTGCGGCCGGATTTCCTCGCGCCGGTCTCGACGCTGTCCCAGTGGCTCGCGACATAGGCCGGGTTCAGGTTCAGCGACATCGGCAGGAAGCCGCGCTCGCCGGCGAGCTTCAGCGTGTCGGAGTTCTTCGACAGGCCGGCGACGCCGATCGGCGGATGCGGCGCCTGCAAGGGTTTGATGTGCGGCTTGAGGAAGCCGAACATCGTATCCGGCTTGTCCACCTTCCAGTACTTGCCCTCGTAGTGCCAGGGCCCCTCCTCGGTCCACATGCGCAGGATGATGTCGAGTGCTTCGCGCGTCATGTCGCGGTTGGCCCCCGACATGCCGTCGACGTTGAACATCGCCCAGTCCGACGGCAGGCCGGAGGCCGCCACGCCGAAATTCAGCCGCCCCTCGGAGAGGTGGTCGAGCATCGCGACGCGGTTCGCGAGCTCCGCCGGATGGTGGTACGGCAGCAGGAAGCCGCCCGGGCCGATGCGCAGCCGCCTGGTCTGCATCAGCGCCTGGGCGATCAGCAGGTCGGGGGAGGGGTGCGGCTCCCACGGCGCGGTGTGGTGCTCGCCGATCCAGGCCTCGGAGTAGCCCATCTCGTCGAGCCAGCGCAGGACCTGCAGGTCCCAGTCGTGGCCGGCCTTGAGTCCGCGTTCGGGCGGGTGGGACGGCATGGTGAAATAGCCGAATTCCATCGGTCGCTTCCTCCTCCAACTCTTATCGTTGGAGGAAGGATCGACCCGCCCGTTGCGTCGCGCAACCCAAAAGCAAGTGTGCCGCGCGGAACTCGCCCCTATCCGCGCTTCGCCTTGTCGGCCTCGTTGCGGGCCTTGATGCGGGCGCGCGCGGCCTCCCATTCGGCGTCGCCCCAGGCGAGGTAGTCCTGGAAGCCGCCGCCGCCCGAGAGCCACCCGCCGCCGTCGAGGGCGATGGTCTCCCCGTTGATCCAGATCGGCGTCAGCAGGAAGGCGGCGAGGTCGCCGATGTCCTGCGGCGTGCCGATGCGCTTCATCGGGTTCTTCTCCGCCAGCCGCGCGGCGGGATCGTCCTCGCCGGGGCGCAGCCGCGCGAACATGCCCTCGGTCGGGATGGTGCCGGGGGCGATGGCGTTGAGCCGGATGCCGTGGCGGCCCCATTCCACCGCCAGCGACTTCGTCATCGCGTCGATCCCCGCCTTCGACATGGCGGAGGGCACGACGAAGGGCGCGCCGGTGCGCACCCAGGTGACGATGATCGACACCACCGCGCCCCCGGTGCCGTCCTTGATCCAGCGCTTCCCCAGCGCCTGCGTCACCTGGAAGGTGCCGTGGAAGACGATGTCGGCGATGGCGTGGAAGGCGCGGGGGGAAAGGTCCTCCGTCCGGCTGATGAAGTTGCCGGCGGCGTTGTTGATGAGGCGCGTTGCCGGCCGGCCTTCCGCCCACATGGCGGCGACGGCGTCCTCCACCGCCTCCGGGTCCTTGATGTCCACGGCGCGGCCGCTCGCCATGCCGGGATGCGCGGCGTTCATCTCCGCGGCGGCGGCGTTCACCACCTCGCCGCGCCGTCCCCAGATCTCCACCGCGGCGCCGAGCGAGAGCAGCCGCTCCGCCATCATGCGCCCGAGCCCGGTGCCGCCGCCCGTCACCAGCACGCGCTGGCCGGCGAAGAGGTCGTTCCTGAACATGGGCCTACTCCGCCGCCAGGAAGCGCGAGAAGTCGGGCTTGCGCTTCTCCTGGAAGGCGGCGACGGCCTCGGCCGCCTCCGGTCCGCGCAGCAACTCGCTGAATTTGGCGAACTCCTCGGTCATGTGGGCGGTCAGGGTCTCGGCGCCGGTGCCGCGCAGCAGGCGCTTGGTCGCCGCCATGGCGACGGGCGGCTTGGCCGCGAGCTTGCGCGCCACGCCTTCGGCCGTCGCCAGCAGTTCTCCGGTCGGCAGCACCGCATTCACGATGCCCGCGCGCAGGGCAGTGGCGGGCGCGAAGGCCTCGCCCAGCATCAGCAGCTCATTGGCCAGCAACTGCCCGCCGCGCTGCGGGACGAGCAGGGAGGACCCGCCTTCCGGGCACAGGCCGAGATCGACGAAGGGCATGCGGAAGACGGCGTTCTCCGCCGCATAGACCAGGTCGCAGTGCAGCAGCAGCGTGGTGCCGATGCCGATGGCATAGCCGGCCACCGCCGCCACCACCGGCTTGGGGCAGTCGCGCAGCGCGAAGAGGAAGTCCCGCGCCGGGGTCGGGCCGGAATCGTCCGGCGTGGCGCTGCGCGTCCTGAAGTCGTTCACGTCGTTGCCGGAGGTGAAGCACTCGGCCCCGCCGGTGATCAGCACGGCGCGGACCGAAGGCGCCGCCGCCGCCTCGCGCATCGCGTCGCGCATGCCGGCGTACATCGCACGGGTCAGCGCGTTCTTCTTGTCCGGCCGGTTCAGCAGGATGGTCCGCAGGCCGGCATCGTCCGTGACCTCGATCTCGCTCATCGTTTCCTCCAGGGGCGTTCAGGTCATGATCGGCGGAACCGCCTCGGCAATCCAGCGGGCAATCGCGGCCGCCCGTTCGTCCTGGTGCGGCTGGGCGGTGATGGCGATGCCGAGCGGCATGCCCTCCACCGCCATGCGCGGCACCGTCACCACCGGGCAGCCGAGACCGGAGGAGGCCGTGTTCATGATCGGGTTGCCGGTGGTGTGCAGGATGCGGTTGGTCGATCCGCCGGTGTCGCCCGGCAGCGGCGCCGGGCCGCAGGCGGGCAGGCCGATGAAGGCGTCCACCTCGCCCGCCAGGGCGGCCTGGGCGCGGCGCATCTCCTCGCGCTGCAGCAGGCGCATGCGGTACTGGGGCAAGGTCACCGAGCAGCCGAGTTCGAAGCGCGCCTTCAGGCTGTCGGACAGCGCAGCGGGGTTCTTCGCCATCATGTTGGCGACCGACCAGGCGCTTTCATAGGCGCAGACGTCGGTTGCCAGCGCCATGGCGCCCAGCACGCGCTGTTCCAGCGCCTCCAGCAGCGGATGGTCGGTGCGGCGGAGGATGGCGACGCCCTGCGCGCGCAGCGCATCCAGCGCCTTCTCGAAGGCCGCGACGGCCTTGGGTTCGGCGAGCGGCCAGCCCTCCGTCTCCAGCACCGCGAGCCGGCGCGGCTTCAGGGCCGGCGGCGGTGCCTCGCCGGTGAAGTACAGCCCCGGCGCGCCCGGATCGCCGCCGACGCGCTTGGCGATCTCCACCGCGACGCTCCACATGTCCTCGGCGCAACCGGCATGCACGCCGACGGTGGACTGGCTGAAGCCCTGGCGCTCGCCGCGGTTCAGCGCGCCCTGGGTCGGCTTCAGCGCCCAGTTCGCGTTGAAGGAGGCCGGGCGGATGACGCTGCCCAGCACCTGCGTGCCGATCGCCGCCGGCAGCATCCGCGCGCTGATCACCGCGCCGGAACCGGAGGAGGAGCCGCCGGGCGTGCGCCGCAGGTCGAAGGGATGCCGCGTCGGGCCCGGATGCGACATGCCGAGCTCGGTCGTCACCGTCTTGCCGACGATGACGGCACCCGCCTGGCGCAGCGCCTGGACCAGGGCGGAATCGCGGCCCGGCCGGTTCCCCTTGTAGAAGGCGCTGCCCATCTCGGTCGGCATGTCGCGCGTCTCGAGCAGGTCCTTGATGCCGACCGGCATGCCGTCGATCGGCGAGAGCGGTGCGCCCGACTTGTATCGCGCCGCGCTGGCATCCGCTGCCTCGCGCGCGCCCTCCTCGTTCAGGCTGGCGAAGGCCATCACCTGCGGCTCCCGCGCCGAGATGGTGGCGAGGCAGCGTTCCAGATAGGCGCGCGGCGTGTCCGACCCGTCGAGGAAGCGCGGCACCGCATCGTGGAAGGTCAATGGGCGGAAGGTCTCGGGCGAATAGGATTGCGGTGCGGGCAGGTCCATCTTGCGTCTCCTCGGCTGCCGCCATGCTCGCCCGCGTGCCGGGCGCGGGCAAGGCTGACAGCCGCGCCCGCTTCCGCGACAATGGCGCGGGCAGGCACGGGGAGAACGCCATGGCGCGACGCGTGATGATGGTGACGGGCGGTTCGCGGGGCATCGGCGCTGCGACGGCGCGGCTCGCGGCGCGACGCGGCTACGACCTGCTGCTGACCTACCGCAGCGAGATCGCGCGCGCCGAGGCGACGGCGCGGGGCTGCGAGGCCGATGGCGCGCGCGTCGTGCTGGTGCAGGGCGATGCGGGGGTGGAGAGCGACATCCTCGCCGCCTTCAACCGTGCCGACGAGGCCTTCGGGCGCATCGACGTGCTGGTCAACAATGCCGGCATCACCGGCCCGCGACGGCTTCTCGCGGACACCACGCTGGAGGACTGGGTCTCCGTCTTCACGCCCAACGTCATCGGCCTCGCGCTGCATTGCCGGGAAGCGGTGCGGCGGATGTCCACCAGGCGCGGCGGGAAGGGCGGCGCGATCGTCAACGTCTCCTCCCGCGCGGCGGAGATCGGGTCGGGCGGCGAATGGATCCACTACGCCGCCAGCAAGGGGGCGGTGGACACGCTCACCGTCGGCCTGGCGCGCGAGGTCGCCGCCGAGGGCATCCGCGTCAACGCCGTCGATCCCGGCCTGATCGAGACCGAGATCCACGCCGCCGCCGGCATGCCGGACCGGGTGGCGCGGCTTTCCGCCGGCGTGCCGATGGGCCGCGGCGGCACCGCGGAGGAAGTGGCGGAATGCATCCTCTTCCTCGCCTCGGATGCCGCCTCCTATGTCGCCGGGGCGCGGCTGCCGGTGGGCGGCGGGCGCTGATCAGGCAGGCGTCAGCACCGGCTTCCGCGCCGCGCAGAATTCCTCCACCGCGGCGAGGAAGCGGTCGCAGTCGGCGTCGGTGACGGGCAGGCTCAGCGCCACCATGCCGCGCCGCGCCAGGTAGATGCCGGCGGCGAGCATGTCGAAGAAGAACAGCTCGCGCATCTGCTCCTCCTCGGCGCCCGCCTTGTAGGGAGCGGTCACCGGGCCCTTGCGGAAATGCGGGTTCATCATCGAGCCGACGCCGGTGAAATGCAGCGCCACGCCATGCTTCGCCGCGGCGGCGTTGCACGCCTCGCGCAGCGTCTCGCCGCGCGCGAACAGCGCCTCGGCGGCGGCCTCGTCGAAGATCTCGCCCATCGCGACGCAGCCGGCGGCCATCGACAGCACGTTGTTGTTGAAGGTGCCGGCATGCGGCATGGCGCCGGGCTTGTGGCCGTCGAACACCGCCATCACGTCGCGCCGCCCGCCGAAGGCGCCGAAGGACATGCCGCCCGCCATGTACTTGCCGAAGGTCGTCATGTCGGGCGTGATGCCAAGGCGCTGCTGCAGGCCGCCGAAGCCGTGGCGGCTGGTCATCACCTCGTCGAAGATCAGCAGAGCGCCGGTCTCCTGCGTCGCCTCGCGCAGCGCCTGCAGGAAGTCCCGCGTCGCCGGGATGCAGCCGCCCGAGCCCTGCATGGGCTCCACGATCACCGCCGCCAGCCTGTCGCCGGCCTCGCGGATCGCGGCCGCCGCGCCGGCGGCATCGTTGTAGTCGGCGAAACGCATCGGGATGGGCAGGTTCACCGGCGAGACCGGCACGCCGACCGGGAAGGTGAAGACGCCGCCATGGTAGCCGCCGCGGAAGGCGAGCACCTCCGTCCGCCCGGTGAAGCCGCGCGCGCCGGCGAGCGCCATGATGTTCGCCTCGGTGCCCGAATTGGTGAAGCGCACCTGGTCCACCGAGGGGAACCGCCCGCAGATCAGCGCCGCCAGCCGGCCCTCGTTCTCGCCGACGGCCGCGAGGTTGATGCCGCGGTCCATCGCGGATTTCACCGCATCGAGGATGCGCGTCTCCGAATGGCCGAACAGCCCGGCGGTGTATTCCCCGCAGAGGTCGAGGTACTCGCGCCCATCCGCGTCCCACAGCCGGCAGCCTTCGCCGCGCACCATGGCGGTGGGGAAGGGGGTGTAGAACAGCACCGTGCGGGTGTTCCCGCCGGGCATCACCTCGCGCGCCCTGGCATGGATCGCGGCGCTGCCCGGCCGTGCGTCGGTGTAGGCGTCCCGCGCCTCGATCAGGGCGGTCTCGAGGTCGCTGTTGCGCGGGTCGCGCGGGGCGTCGAGCGGGCTCATCGGGTGGGCTCCTGATCCTGGGCCGCGAAGGCTCGCGCGCTCCTTCGGGCGCGTCAACGGCGCGGGGCTTCACGCCGGGGCGCGAGCCGGACCATGATGCGCGGATGCAGTCACGCAGCGCGGAGGCGATCGTGGTGGGCGGTGGCCTCGTCGGCGCCGCCATCGCCTGCGGGCTTCGCGACCGGGGGCTCGACACCCTGCTGCTGGACGAGGGCGACGTCGCCTTCCGCGCCTCCCGCGGCAATTTCGGCCTGGTCTGGGTGCAGTCGAAGGGCCTCGGCGCGCCGTGGTACCAGCTCTGGACGCGCGGTTCCGCCAGGGAATGGCCGGGTCTTGCGGCCGATCTCGCTGCGCGTACCGGGCTCGATCCCGCCCTGCAGCAGCCCGGAGGCGTTCATCTCTGCCTGGGCGAGGCGGAGTTCGAGGACCGTGCGGCGCGGATGGCGCGGATGAAGGAGGAAGCCGGCAACCACGGCTTCGACTACCGCATGATCCGCGCGGACGAGCTCGGCGGGATGCTGCCCGGCCTTGGCCCGGCCGTCGTCGGCGCCTCCTGGTCGCCCTATGACGGCCATGCGAGCCCCCTCCTGCTGCTGCGGGCGCTGCACCGCGCCTTCACGGATGCCGGGGGTGCCTACATCCCGAATGCGACGGTCACCGGCGGCACTGCCGCGCCGAACGACTTCCGGGTGGAGACCCCGGCCGGCGCCTTCGCCGCCCCGCGCATCGTGCTCGCCGCCGGCCTCGGCAACGCGGCGCTCGCGCCGCGCTTCGGCCTCAGCGCCCCGGTCCGCCCGCAGCGCGGCCAGATCCTGGTGACCGAACGTGCCCGCAGCATCCTGCCCATGCCGACGACCACCATCCGCCAGACGGCCGAAGGAACGATCATGCTCGGCGACAGCATGGAGGAGGTCGGCTTCGACCTCCGCCAGTCCCCGCCGGTGATGGCGGAGATCGCGAAGCGCGCCGTGCTCTCCTTCCCCTGGATCGCCGAACTCGACATCGTCCGCGCCTGGTCCGCGCTGCGGGTGATGGCGCCGGACGGGCTGCCGATCTACGACCAGTCGGAACGCTTCCCCGGCGCCTTCACCGCCAACTGCCATTCCGGCGTCACGCTCGCCGGCGCGCACGCCCGGCTGCTTGCGCCGATGATCGCCCGGGGGGCGCTCGACCCCGTCCTCGCCCCCTTCTCAGCCAGGCGCTTCGAGGGCTCGCGCGCGGCCTGACGCCCGTTCGACAACGCGCCATTCGGGCATTCCGATCTCCGGCGCCGGCCCGCACCGCCCCGGGGAGGGGAGGGAATTCCCGACCGGCTGTGCGGAATTGCTGCAACAGCACGAGAAATAACGCTCCGCCGCCGCATCGTATTCTTGGCTTTTTCAGAGGTGGCCCTTACGAAATCGTCATGCGCGCTGTTCTCGTCCTGTCTCTCCTCGCCTCCACCGCACTTCTCCCGCCGCCGGCCCTGTCCCAGGGGGTGGCTCCGGCCGCCTATCCGGCCGCGTCGGAGGTTGCCTCCCCGGCCGCGATGGCCCGCCTCGCGGATCGCCTGTCCCGGCTCGCGGAGGACGGGCTCGACCCGCGGCACTACCACGTCCCGCCGGCGGAGCTGGCCGCCGCCGATCCGGCCCGGTACAATGCCGAAACGATGCGCGCGGCTCGGGCGGCACTGACGGACCTGCTGCTCGGCCGCGTCGCCTCGCTGCGCGGGCGGGTGGACCTGCGGCGCGATCCTTCCTCGGTGAATGTTTCGGCCTGGATGGCGGAACTCGGCACGGCACGGGAGCCGGCGGAGGTCATCGAGCGTGCCTCCAACCTGCCGCCGGACGCGCCGGCGCTGAAGGCGGAGCTCGCGCGCTACCGGGCCCTCGTCGCCGCCGGCGGCTGGCCGCGCATCACCGGCGACACGCGTCGCACGCTGGAGCCCGGCAGCACGGATGCGGCCCGCGTGCCGCAGCTGCGCGCGCGCCTGGCCTTCATCGATGCCGCCCTGGTCGAGGGCGCCGCGGCGACCAACCCGGTCTATGACGAGCGACTGCTCGCCGCCGTGCGCCAGTTCCAGGCGCAGGAAGGCCTGGAGACGGATGGGCGCGTCGGCGCCATCACCTGGGCGACGCTGAACATTCCGGCCGAGGCGAAGGTCAACCAGCTTCGCGTCGCGCTCGACATGCGCCGCGGCCAGCCGCCACGCTCCACCGAGCGTCGCATCGAGGTCAACATTCCGCACTATCGCCTGCAATTGCTGGAAGGCGACCGGGTGGTGCGCGACATGGCCGTCATCGTCGGCCGGCGCGACCGGCAGACGCCGATGCTCAACGTCCGCATGACCTCAGTGCAGTTCAACCCGCAATGGGGCGTGCCCGAGCGCAATGCGCGCGAGGACCTGCTGCCGCGCTTCCGCCGCGACCCGGCGGCGATGCAGGCGCGCGGCTACCGCATGTACCAGCGCATCGACGGCGAGGTGGTGGAGATCGACCCGACCACGATCGATTTCAGCGGCTACAGCCGCACCAACTTCCCCTACTACATCCGGCAGGACGCGGGTGACACCAACGCCCTCGGCCGCATCAAGTTCGTCATGCCGAACGGCGACGACATCTACATGCACGACACCCCGGACCGGCATCTGTTCAGCCGGGGCCAGCGGGCCTTCTCCTCCGGCTGCATCCGACTCGAGAGGCCGATGGAGTTGCTTTCCGAGGCGCTATCCGGCACAGGGTCCTGGGACAGGGCGCAGGTGGACCGCGTCCTGGCCAGCCGTGCCACCCGCAGCGCACCCCTCGCGCGCTCCATCCCGGTACGGCTGCACTACACGACCGTCATCGTGGAAGGGGGCCGCGTCGTCATGCGCCAGGATATCTACGAACTCGATGCCGAATACGCCCGCGCCCTGGATCGCGCGCAGAACCAGCGTCTCGCCTCGGTGGACGGGGGGGCTGCCCGCAACACCGGGACACGCTGACCCATGGCGCGCGTGTTCCATCGTCTGGACTGCCCGTGCTGCGATCCGGTGGTGGCGCGGCGGCGTGAAGTGATCCGTGCCGGCCTCGGCGGGCTGCTCGCCCTGGCCGTGGCGCCGGCAACGGCCGCCGCGCAGGCGGCGGCCGGCGGTGCGCGCGTCGTCCGCATCCGCAGGGTCCAGACGGGCGAATCCTTCGAAGGCGTCTATTGGCGCGAGGGGCGGTACGACCGTGAGGCGCTGCGCCGCCTCGATCTCCTCTTCCGTGACCCGTCCATGGACGAAACAACGCCCATGGACCCGAGGCTCTTCGATGTGCTGCACACCGTCGCGCGGCATCTCGACTCGGATGACCACTACGAGGTGATCAGCGGCTACCGCGCGCCCGAGACCAATGCGGCGCGGGCGCGCCAGTCGCGGCGTGTTTCGCGCGTGTCGCTGCACATGTCGGGCATGGCGGCCGATGTGCGCCTGCCCGGGCGGCAGGCGATGGGGATAGCGCGGGTGGCGGCGGACATGCAGATCGGGGGCGTCGGGCTCTATCGGCGCGACGGGTTCGTGCACCTGGATTGCGGACCGGCGAGGCGCTGGTGACACGGGCGAGGGGGGCTTTGCCTCCTTCATGCTCGCCCCGCCAAGGCCTCGGGGCCTTTGGAAACCGATTGCTTGAGTGACCGCGGGTCCAGGGGACCGCGTCCCCTGGTGGGGGAGCGCGAGGGGGCAACGCCCCCCTCACCATCACCGCGCCGCCAGGATCCCCGCGCAGGCGGCCGGCAATTGCGGCGCCGGCCCGGGCGCCCGCGGCGCCGGCCGCCGAGCCTCCGGCGTCAGCCACCAGTCGAGGCTGGCATCGCAGCCGTCCCCGGGCGGCGGCGGTGCGATGCCCCGGCACTCCGCCTGTCCCGCCGGGCAGGGCAGCCGGATGTGCATGTGCGAATCGTGCCCGCGCCAGGGGCGCACCCGCCTCAGCCAGGCTTCCCCCCGATGCCGCCGGCAGAGTTCCCGCTTGATGGCGTGGTTCACCAGCAGCCGGTCGAGCCCGCGCTGTTCCGCCGCCAGCCGGATCAGCGCGGCGTGCCGATCCGTGAAGCGCGCCGGATCGACCCCCGATTCGTCCGGCAATACCAGGGAGGCGACGGGCGGGTTCTCCCGCTGCACCGCCGGCACGCTCGGCTTCGGGCTCAGGTCCAGCCAGATATCGGCGTCGATGCCGGCCTGATGGCTGGCGTGGCCATAGGTCATCGGTCCGCCGCGCGGCTGGGAAAGGTCGCCGATCCACAGATCGGGGAAGCCCCGCGCCCGCGCCGCCGCGGCGAAATCCTGCACCCAGCTCACCATGGCCGGATGCCCCCAGTGGCGGTTGCGTGAAACCCGGACAGCCTGCCAGCCCGGCCCTTCGTCCGGCAGTCGCACGGCGCCGGCGATGCAGCCGAGGCCGGTGCTGCCGACAATCCGCGCCGGTCCCGGCGCCGGCGCGCTGACGGCGCCCCAGAGGTCCGCGCGCGTGATGCCCTGCGCCATCACGATCCGCGGGAGCAGCAGCGCCAGCAGCGCGAGAAGAGATGCCTTGCCCATGCCCGATTGCTAAAGCAGATCGGCGGCGCCTGGAACTGCCGCCGTCCGCCAAGGAGGATCTGCTTGCCCCGATATCTCGTGACCGGCGGCGCCGGTTTCGTCGGCAGCCATCTGGTGCTTGCCCTGCTCGACCGCGGTGCCGAGGTGGTGGTGCTCGACAACCTCTCCCAGGGCCACCGCGCCGCGGTGCCGTCCGGCGCCACGCTGGTGGAAGCGGACCTCGCCGACGCGACGCGCGTCGCGGAGGTCTTCGCCGCCTGGCGCTTCGATGCGGTGCTGCATTTCGCGGCGCTCTCGCTCGTCGGCGCCAGCATGAAGGATCCGCTGCACTACATCGCCGAGAATGTCGGCCATTCGCTGCGCCTCGCCGAGGCCGCCATCAAGGCCGGCTGCCTGCGCTTCGTGCTCTCCTCCACCGCCGCGCTGTTCGGCGAGCCGGAGCGCGTGCCGATCGACGAGGAGTGCCGCATCGCGCCCTCCAACCCCTATGGCGACAGCAAGCGGATGGTGGAGGAAGGCCTTGCCTGGGCGGAGCGCATCCACGGGCTGCGCTACGCCGCGCTGCGCTACTTCAATGCCGCGGGCTCCGATCCCGCCGGCCGTGCCGGCGAGGACCACGATCCCGAGACGCACCTGGTGCCGCTCGCGATCGATGCCGCGCTCGGCCGCCGCCCGGCGCTCACGGTGTTCGGTGACGACTACCCGACGCCCGACGGCACCTGCATCCGCGACTACGTGCATGTGACGGATCTCGCGGAGGCACATCTCGCGGCGCTGGTGCGGCTCGAGACGCATGGCTCCTGCCGCTACAACATCGGCAGCGGGACCGGTGCCTCGGTGAAGGAGGTGATTGCCGCGGTGGAGCGCGTCGGCGGCCGCCAGGTGCCGCATTCCATCGGACCCCGGCGCGCCGGCGACCCGGCGGTCCTGGTGGCGGCGAGCGACCGCCTGCGCGCCGAGACCGGCTGGGCGCCGAGGCTCGGTGCGCTGGACGACATCGTGCGTACCGCCTGGGCCTGGCGGGAGAAGCACCCGCGGGGCTATGGCGACCGCTGAACGGTCCTGAAAGGACACTCCCGTTCCCGGATCGCCCGACAAGTTTTTCCCTGCACGCTTTGTTCCGGCCCGCACGGGGTGGCCACACTGCCGCACCGGGCCTGGACGGGCATCGCCGCCGACGAGGCGCAGGGAGACGGGGATGATCCGATCGATCTGGTGGGGCAAGCGCGTCGGCATGCTGGCCGGGCTCGTGGAAGCACTGGGCCTGGCCGGGACCGCGGCGCTGATCTGGCGGAACTACCGTTCGAATCCGGGGCGCGTGATCCGCGTCAGGTTGCGCGGCACGCGTGAGGACATCCTGCTGCGCGCGCGGACCAGCGACTTCCATACCTTCTGCCAGATCTTCGCACTGCGGGAATACGACTTCGAGAACTTCGAGGACGTGCGGCAATCCGCCTTCGTCCGGGAGGCCTATGAGGAGGATGTGCGCGCCGGCGGCACGCCGCTCATCATCGACGCCGGGGGGAACATCGGGCTGGCGGCGATCTGGTTCGCGCGCCGCTTCCCGCAGGCGAGGATCGTGTCCCTGGAGCCCGAGGGCGCGAATTTCGAGCTGCTCCGACGCAACACCGCGGGCCATCCGAACATCACCCCGCTGCGCATGGCGCTCTGGGCGGAGAAGGAGCGCGTCTGCCTGCGCAATCCGGGCGCGGAGCCCTGGGCGTTCCAGGTCGGGCGCGGCCCGGGTGCCGGTACGGAAGTTTCCTTCGAGGCGCTCGGCGTGTCCGACATCCTGCGCCAGGAGAAGCACGAGCGCATCCTCATCGCGAAGATCGACGTCGAGGGGGCGGAGAGCGAGATCTTCGCGAAGAATACCGAATGGATCGACCGCGCCCGGCTGCTCATCGTGGAACTGCACGATCACCTGATCCCGTTCACGCGGACCAGCCGGAGCTTCTACAGGGCGATCTCCGGCATCGATGCGGAGGTCGTTAACATGGGCGAGAACGCCTTCGTCTTCACCGGCATGCCCGACCACCGGGAGGCCGTCGCCTGCGTGGCCGGCGCGCCGGCCACCGCCCGGGTTCCTTCGGTTGCGTACGCGGCCCGCTGACCGGCCGTACGCACTGTGCCGCGGGATTCAGCTCTGGAAGCGGAAGGCCCCGGTGGGGGTATCGGCCGCCGCGGCCGGCTGTGCCGCCTGCTGCTGCTGGACCTGCGCGCGGACGCGTTCCTCGATCTGCTTCAGCAGGTTGCCCATGCCGTTGACCATGGCCGGAAGCTGCGTCACCGGCACGCACAGCGTGGCGCAGGGCACGGCCTTGCCGTCGGAACCCGTCGTCGCCAGCGTGATGCGCGCGACGCCGTGCGCGACCTGCGCCTCGATGACGCCATCGGCGAAGACGGTCGTGCGGGTATCAGCCATTCTGGAATCCTCTTGTCCTATTGTTCCCGGAAGGCGCGCGTGAAGCTGTCGCGCACGGGCTGCGTGATGTAGCGCAGGAAGCTGCGCTCACCGATCTGGATCATCGCCTCGACCGGCATGCCGGGGACGAGCTGCACGCCCTCGGAGCGGCTGAGCTGCTCCGCGTCGATCAGGATGTGCGCGCGGTAGAAGCTCGCACGGGTGCGTTCGTCGATGGTCACGTCCTGCGCGACGAAGGTGACGTGGCCGTGCAGGTAGGGCACCAGGCGCTGCTTGAAGGCGGGCAGCCGCACCTCGGCCTGCAGCCCGACATGGACGACGTCGATGTCGTTGGGCTGGACGTTCACCTCGGCGACCAGGCGGTCCTGCGCCGGCACCAGGTCCATCACCGGGTCGCCGGGGCGCACCACGGCGCCGATGTTGAACAGGCGGAGGTTCAGCACCGTGCCGTCCTCCGGTGCCGCGATGTCGCGCCGCACCGCGACGTCGCGCGCGGCGCGCAGCCGCTCCTCCACCTCCGCGACGCGGGTGCGCAGGTCGCGCTGTTCCGCCGCCACCTCCTGCCGGCGCTGGCCGATGATGGAGGCGATGGTGCTGCGGGCCTCGGCGATCGCCTGCGCGGCGCGGTCGAGCTGGCCCTGCAGGTCCTCCGCCTGGCCTTCGAGCGACGCGGCGGTGCGCTGCAGCGCGAGCAGCGTCGGCAGCCGCTGCAGGCCCTGCTGCACCAGCACGCGGGTGAGTTCTTCCTCCCGCCGGATCAGTTCGAGCTGCTGGCGCTGGGACCGGAGCTGGCCGGTGGCGCCGGAGATGATCGCCTCCTGCTGGCCGATGCGCGCCTGCTGCACCGCGACCTGGCTGACCAGCGCGGCGCGCCGCGCCTCGAAGACGGCGCGCTGGCCGGCGATCGCATCCGTGGCGCGGGCCTCGCCCGCCTCCAGCAACTCGGGCGGGAAGGCGGGTTCCGGGCGGTCCTCGAGCTCGGCGGTCAGGCGCGCATCCTGCGCCAGGAAGGACCAGCGCTGGCTGCGCAGCGTCTCGAAATCCGCCCCGGCGCGGATGTCGTCGAGCCGCACCAGCACCTGGCCGGCGCGGACCCGGTCGCCGTCGCGCACCAGGATCTCCCGCACGATGCCGCCTTCCAGGTGCTGGATGGTGCGGCGCGTGCCCTCCACCTTGATCATGCCGGGGGCGATCGCCGCCTCGCTCAGCGGTGCCAGCGCGGACCAGGCGCCGAAGGCCCCGAAGAACAGGCCGATCGCCGCGAAGCCGAAGAGGATGGTGCCGCGCGTGCGGGGGTGGGGGGCCGGCCCGGGCACCGCGGGCAGGGTCAGCTCGACCGCGGGCAGGCGTTCCCGCCGGGGGATGATGTCCTGACCCGGCGGCGGGGCGGCGGGTGCGGCTTCGCTCACGCCTGTGCCTCCCGGCCTGCGATGCGATTGGCCGGCGCCGGGATCGGTGTCGGCTGGGCGGGCTTCATGATCTTCTTCAGCACTTCGGCGCGCGGGCCGAACATCTCGACCGCGCCGTCGCGCATCAGCAGCACCTTCTCCACCCCTTGCACCAGCACCGGGCGGTGGGAGACGAGCACCACCGTCGTGCCGCGCCGCCGGAGGTCGTGCAGCGCGCGCAGCAGGGCGGATTCGGCATCGCCGTCGAGGTTGGAATTCGGCTCGTCCAGCACGATCAGCTTGGGGTTGCCGAACATCGCGCGGGCCAGGCCGATCTGCTGGCGCTGCCCGCCCGAGAGATGCTGCCCGCCCTCGCCGATCTCGGTCTCGTAGCCCTTCGGCAGGCGCAGGATCATCTCATGCGCGCCGGCGAGCTTCGCCGCGTCGAACACCGCCTCGGCCGGGGCCTCGGCCATGCGGGCGATGTTGTCGAGCACCGTGCCGTCGAAGAGTTCGACATCCTGCGGCAGGTAGCCGACATGGCGGCCGAAATCCTCGCGCTGCCAGGTGTAGACATCGGCGCCGTCGAGCCGCACGGAGCCGGCATTGGGCTGCAGCGTGCCGGTGAGCAGGCGGATCAGCGTGGTCTTGCCCGCGGCGGAAGGCCCGATCACCGCGAGGCTCTCCCCCGGCTCGAGCGCGAAGGCGACGCCCTTGATGGTGGCGACGCTCGACCCGGGGAAGCCGTAGGTCACGCGTTCGACCGAGAGCCGCCCCGTGGGCGCGGGCAGCGGGATGCCCGGCGGGCGCAGCCGCGGCAGCATCAGGAAGGCCTGCAGCCGCTTCCACGACTGCCGCGCCTGCACGAGCTGCTTCCAGCCGCCGATGAGCTGTTCCACCGGCGCCAGCGCCCGGCCCATGATGATCGAAGCGGCGATCGAGGCGCCCGCGGTCAGTTCCTGCCCCAGCACCAGATAGGCGCCGATGCCGAGGATCGCGACCTGGATCACCAGGCGGAAGAACTTGGTGAAGGCGAGCAGAGGCGCCGCGCGGTCCATGGCGCGGTTCATCGGCCCCGACATCTCGACCACGCCGGCGCGCCAGCGCGCCATGACGGCGGGCAGCATGCCCATGCTGTCGATGACCTCGGCGTTGCGGACGATGGAATCGGCCCGCCGCTGCGTCGCCATGGCGGCGGTGTTCGCCTCCCGCAGCAGCTTCGAGGTGGCGAGCTCGTTGAAGACTGTCAGGCCGAACAGCAGCACCGCGCCGGCCAGCGCGACGGTGCCGAGCAGCGGATGGAGCAGGAAGATCACCACCAGATAGGCCGGCACCCAGGGCACGTCGTAGAGCGACAGCGCGCCGGGGGAGCCGATGAAGCCGCGGCAGACGCCGAGGTCGCGCAGCGCCTCCATCCGGTAGGGCCGGCCGCGGAGCTGGCTCTCGATGGCGCGGCTGAAGCTTTCCGGCGCGACCTTCTCCTCCACCCAGGCGCCGATGCGCTGCATGACGCGGGACCGCGCCCCTTCGAGCAGCGCCAGCAGCCCGAGCGCGATGAAGGCGATCAGCGTCAGGTGGAGCAGCGTGTCGAGGTTGCGGGTCGCGAGCACCCGGTCGAACACCTGCATCATGTAGAGCGAGACGGTGAGCTGCAGCACGTTGACCACGCCGCTGAACACGCCGACGGCGATGAACTGGCCGCGGCAGGCGGCCACGGCGCGGCCGAGAAGCGTCGCGGTCGGCTTCGCCTCGCCGAGGAGCGCCCTGGGATCAGCAGCCATGCGCCGGCGCCCTGTCGCAGCGGCTGCCGTCCGGCGCCACGCAAGCCCGTGCCCTGTCGTCCGCCCTCGCCATCGTGGCGCTCGCTTTCCGTCCTGTTCCCGCGCCGTCCGCGACTGCATGAGCGTGCAGGCAGCGCCTGACACACCATATCATCCGTCGAATCAATGTATGATCGGTGACAATTCGCGCGTGACGCGCCGAGGCTTCCCCCGTGAGGATGCCGCGCGGCCGCGGCGTCGCAAGGGAGTCTCGGGACCGGCATGGACAGGGTTGAACCGCAGGTCGCGACCGGGGCGGCGACGATCGAGCTCACCATCCTGATGCCATGCCTGAACGAGGCCGAGACCCTCGGGACATGCGTGCGCAAGGCGATGGGCTACCTGGCCCGCGCCGGCGTGGCCGGGGAGGTGCTGGTCGCCGACAACGGCAGCACCGACGGCAGCCAGTCCATCGCCGAGGCGCTCGGCGCCCGGGTGGTGCCGGTGCCGCAGCGCGGCTACGGCGCCGCGCTGATCGCCGGCATCCGCGCGGCGCGCGGGCGCTACGTCATCATGGGCGACAGCGACGATTCCTACGATTTCGCGGCGCTCGATCCCTTCGTGGACAGGCTGCGCGAAGGCTTCGAGCTGGTGATGGGCAACCGCTTCAAGGGCGGGATCCGGCCCGGGGCGATGCCGCCGCTGCACCGCTACCTGGGCAATCCGGTGTTGTCGACCATCGGGCGGCTCTTCTTCGGCAGCCCGGTCGGCGATTTCCACTGCGGGCTGCGTGGCTTCGACCGGGCGGCGATGCTGGCGCTCGACCTGCGCGCGCCGGGGATGGAATTCGCCTCCGAGATGGTGGTGAAGGCGACCGTCAACGGCCTGCGCATGGCCGAGGTGCCGACGACGCTGTCGCCGGACGGGCGATCGCGGCCGCCGCACCTGCGCTCCTGGCGGGATGGCTGGCGGCATCTGCGCTTCCTGCTCGTCTTCTGCCCGCGCTGGCTGTTCCTCTATCCGGGCGCCGCGCTGTTCCTCGCCGGGCTGGCGGCGATGGCGGCGCTGCTGCCGGGGCCGGTTGCGGTGGGCGGCGTGACCTTCGACGTCCACACGCTGCTCTATGCCTCGGGCGCCGTGGTGATGGGCTTCCAGGCGGTGCAGTTCTGGGTCTTCGCGCGCATCCACGGCGCCCAGCAGGGCGTGGTGCCGGAGGAGAAGCGGCTCACCGCGCTGCTTGCCCGCTTCGGGCTGGAGCCGGCGCTGATCGTGGCGGTGGTGCTGGTGCTGGCGGGGCTCGGCCTCGGCGTCGCTGCCGTGGCGATGTGGGGGGCGGAGCATTTCGGGCCGCTGGCCGGCATGGGGGCGATGCGGGTCGCGATCGCCTCGGTCACGGCCATGGTGCTCGGGCTGCAACTGGCCTTCGGGGCCTTCTTCGTCGCGCTGCTCGGGATGATGCGGTCCGGCCCGGGGGGCGCCTAGCGTCCTGCTTCCGAAGTCCTGGCGACTTCGGAAGCAGGATGCCAGCCAGGCTCAGCCCCGCACGCCGGCGAAGACCAGGCGGCGGGAGAGCGCGAAATTGGTGAACATCCCGGCGATCGACCCGGCGGCGACGCCGAGGACCGGGTGCGCCGCCACCAGCGGCACCAGGCTCACCAGCAGGGCATAGGTCCCGTAGTTCAGCGCGAAGCCGACCAGGTTCACCACCAGGAACAGCGCCCATTGCCGGTGCACCGGCCCGCTGCCGCGGCCGCGGAAGGTCCAGACGCGGTTGAGCCCCCAGGTGGTGGTCGCCGCCGACACGTAGGAGATCGCACGGCCGAGGTAGAGCCCGCCGCCCAGCGCCAGCGCGCCGTAGAGCACCGCCGTGTCGACCACGAAGCCGATGGTGCCGACGATGCCGAAGCGCATGAATTCCAGCAGCAGCCGCGCGCGCTCCTGGCCGAGCAGCCGCACGAGCAGCGAGTCGATGAAGGGGACCTGCTCCATGCCCGGGGGTGTAGGGCGGCCGCCTCGCCTTGCCCAGCCGGGTCCGCGCTGCCACTTTCCCGCGGCGTCTTGCAGGCGGGGTGGCAATGGTCGCTGTGATCGGTCTCGGCAACATGGGGATGGCGATGCTGCGCCGGCTGCGCGAGCTCGGTGTGGCCGTCTCGGCCTGGGACCTCGATCCGGCGAAACGGGCCGCGGCGGCCGAAGCCGGGGCGAGGGCGCCGGCGGCCCTGGCCGATGCCGGGGCGCCGGTGACCGTGCTGTCCCTGCCGAACGAGGCGGCGGTCGGCGCCGTGCTCGCCGAATTGCTGCCGGTCCTGCCGCGGGACGCGGTCATCGCCGACACCTCGACCCTCTCGCCCGGGGCGGTGCGCGGCTTCGCCGCACAGGCCGCGGCGGCGGGATGCGCCTATCTCGACGCGCCGGTCTCGGGCGGTCCGGCCGGTGCGGCCGCCGGGACGCTGGCGATGATGGTCGGCGGCGACGCTGCCGCGCTCGATCGTGCGCGGCCGCTGCTCGACCGGCTGGCGGCCAGGCTGCTGCATATCGGCCCTTCCGGTGCCGGCCAGGTGGCGAAGCTGGTGAACAACCTGCTGGTGGCGACGCATCTCGTCGTCGCGGGGGAGGCGCTGCGCCTCGGTGCGGCGGCCGGCGTGGCCCCGGAGGCACTCCTGCCCGTGATCAACGGCGCCTCCGGCCGCTCGGCGGCGACGGAGGTGAACTGGCCCCGCTGGATCCTCGGCGGCGCTTTCGATTCCGGCTTCTCCGCCGGGCTGATGCGCAAGGATGTGCGCCTTGCGGTGGCGCTGGCCGGGGCGGTCGGCGCGCCGCTCGACGCCACCGCCCGCGCCGCCGCGGCGTGGGAGGCGCTGTCCGCCGCCGTGCCCGACGAGGCCGACTTCAACCGGCTTTCCGCCGCCATCTTCGAAGGGGAAGTGGCATGACGGTCTTCTCGGCAAGGCCGGAGCTCGAGGCCGGCGTTGCGGCGCTGCTCGGCGGCCGCGCCGGCAGCCTGGTGGATGGCGAGATCGCGGAGGCCGCCGGCCCGGGCGTGACGCTGACCGATCCGGCCACCGGCGCGGCGCTGATGGACTATGCCGCGGCCGACGGCTCGCTCGTCGCGGCTGCCTGCGCCGGCGCCGCGCGGGCGCAGCGCGAATGGCTGGCGCTGTCCGCCGCCGAGCGCGGCCGGCGCCTCTGGGCGGTCGGCGCGCTGGTGCGCCGTGACGCGGAGGCGCTGGCGCGCCTCGAATCGGCCCAGTCCGGCAAGCCGCTGCGCGATGCGCGCGGGGAGGCCGCGCGCGTCGCCGAGATGGCCGAATACTGGGCCGGCTGGTGCGACAAGATCGAGGGCCGCACGGTGCCCGTGCCCTCCGGCCACACGGTGATCGTGCGGCGGGAGCCCTTCGGCGTGGTGCTCGCCGTCACGCCCTGGAACGCGCCGCTGTTCACCGCCGGGTGGAACGTGTTTCCGGCGCTCGCCGCGGGCAATGCGGTGGTGCTGAAGCCCTCCGAGTTCACGCCGCTGACCTCGCTCGCGCTCGGGCGGCTGTGCCTCGAAGCGGGGCTGCCGCGCGGCCTGGTGCAGGTGGTCTGCGGGCCGGGGCAGGGGAGCGGCGCGGCGCTGCTCGCGGCGCCGGAGGTCGCGAAGGTGGTCTTCGTCGGCGGCCCGGCCTCGGGGGCCGCGGTCGCCGCCGCCTGCGCGGCGCGCACCATCCCCTGCGTGCTCGAACTCGGCGGCAAGAGCGCGAACATCGTCTTCGACGACGCCGACTTCGCCGCCGCCGTGCAGGGCGCGCAACAGGCGATCTTCGCCGGCAGCGGGCAGTCCTGCGTCGCCGGCTCGCGCCTGCTGGTGCAGCGGTCGGTGCATGACCGCTTCGTCGCGGCGATGGCGGAGGCGGCCTCGCGCATCCGGCTCGGCGATCCCCTGGATGCCGCCACCGAGATGGGCCCCGTCGCGAATGCGCGGCAATTCGCCCATGTCCGCGCGCTGGTCGGGCAGGGCGCGGCCGAAGGCGCCCGCGTCATCGCCGCCGCGCCGCCGCCGGGCCTGCCGGAGCACGGGTTCTGGGTGCCGCCGACCGTGCTCGCGGGCCTGTCCAATGCCGCAGGGCCGGCGCAGGAGGAGATCTTCGGCCCCGTCGTCGCCGCCATCCCCTTCGAGGACGAGGCGGAGGCGATCGCGCTCGCCAACGCCACCCGCTTCGGCCTGGCCGGCGCGGTGTGGACACGCGATGTCGGGCGGGCGCACCGCGTCGCGGCATCGGTGCGCGCCGGCACATTCTGGGTGAACGGCTACCGCACCATCCATGTCTCGGTGCCCTTCGGCGGCTTCGGGGCATCGGGCTACGGGCGCTCCTCGGGGGCGGAGGTGCTGGCGGAACTGACCCAGAGCAAGGCGGTGTGGATCGACACGGCGGAGACGCCGGCGCTCGGATTCGGCCACCGGCCGGCGGGGTATTGAGGCGGCGTGGCGCGCAGGCCGCCACGCCTTGCCGGTCATTCCGCCGCTTCCCCCGGCGTCCCGGTCGCGACGTCGCCCCGAAGGTGCCCCTGCGCAGCCCGCCTTTGTTTTCAGTGGCCTGCCTGTCCGCTCGTTTCGCTGCGGATGCCGCGGGCCTTGCGGACGGGACGCGCGGCGTCGTCGCGCTGGATCGGCTGAACGCCGGCCGCTAGGCTCCGCCCCCGCTGTACCCCTGGGAGAACGACCTTGATGTTCCGACGCGACCTGCTGGCGGGCGCCGCCCTCGCCGCCACGGCCTCCGCCCTGGCGCGGCCCTCGCTCGCGCAGCCCGCCGCGGCGCGCACGCTGAAATACGTGCCGCATGCCAACCTGCCCAACATCGACCCCTTCACCAACACGGCCTTCGTCGCGCGCGACCACGCCTTCCTGGTCTTCGACCAGCTCTACGGCATGAACGACAAGTTCGAGCCGCAGCCGCAGATGGCGCAGGGCCATGTGGTGGAGAATGGCGGCCTGCTGTGGCGCTTCACCCTGCGGGAAGGGCTGAAGTTCCATGACGGCAGCCCGGTGCGCGGGCGCGACTGCATCGCCTCGATCCGCCGCTGGGGCCGGCGCGATGCCTTCGGCCAGGAACTGCTGGCGCGCGTCGCCGACATGACGGAGGACAGCGACCGCGTCTTCAGCATCAGGCTGTCGCGGCCCTTCCCGAAGATGCTGGAGGCCTTCTCGAAGGTCACGACCTCCTGCCTCTTCATCATGCCCGAGCGGCTGGCCAACGTTGATCCCTTCACCAACCTGGCCGAGGCGGTGGGCAGCGGACCCTACCGCTTCGTGCAGAACGAATGGGTGCCGGGGTCGAGCATCGCCTATGTCCGCAACCCGGACTACGTGCCGGTGGCGAACGGCACGCCGTCGATGACCGCGGGCCCCAAGGTCGCGCATTTCGATCGCGTCGAGTGGCGGATCATCCCCGATGCCTCCACCGCCGCCGCGGCGCTGCAATCGGGCGAGATCGACTGGTGGGAGCAGCCGACCGCCGACCTCTTTCCGCTCGTCGCGCGCAACCGCAACATCGCGGTGGACGTGATCAACGCCACCGGGCTGATCGGCATCTTCCGGCCGAACCACCTGACCGCGCCGTTCAACAACCCCGCGGTGCGCCGCGCGGTGATCACCGCCGTCAACCAGATGGACTTCATGACGGCGGTGATCGGCGATGCGACGGTGCCCGGCTACCAGACCCTGAAGCGCGAGGGCATCGGCTTCTTCGCCCCGGAATCGCCTTCCGCCGCCACCGTCGGGCTCGACCGGCTGAAGAAATCGATCGATGCGGCGAGGGCGGAACTGCAGGCGGCCGGCGCGATGGGGGCGCGGCTGGTGCTGCTGAACGCGACCGACCTCGCCTCGATCAATGCCGCGACGCTGGTGGGGGCGGACCTGTTCCGCCGCATGGGCTTCAACGTCGATCTGATCAGCGCCGACTGGGGCACGGTGGTGCAGCGCCGCGCCAGCAAGAATGCCCTCGATCAGGGCGGCTGGTCGGGCTTCTTCACCTTCTGGTCGGGCGTGGACCATTGGAATCCGGCGAGCCATGCCTCGATCCGCGGCCATGGCGACGCCGCCTGGCCGGGCTGGCCGACCATCCCGGCGATCGAGGCGCAGCGCAACGCCTGGTTCGACGCGCCGAACGACGCCGCGGCAAAGGCGGCAACGACGGAGATGCAGCGCATCGCCTTCGAGGAGGTGCCCTATGTCCCGACCGGCATGTACTACCAGCCGACGGCCTACCGCCGGAACCTGACCGGCATACTGAAGGGCCAGCCGCCGCTGTTCTGGAACGTCCGCCGGGCCTGATGCGGCGGGAGGATGCCCGGCGCCCCTTGCGCGGCGCCGGGCGATCTGGTCCAGAAGGCGCCGTGCGAGCCCCGGAGGTGCGAATGCAGCGACGCCATCTTCTCGCCGGCGCGGCCGCCCTGGCCGGCGGGCCGGCGCGCGCGGCGCTGGGGCAGGGGACCGCAGGCGCCGCGCGGGTCCTGAAGTTCGTGCCGCAGGCGGATCCCGGTGCGCTCGACCCCATCGTCACCACCGCCTATGCCACCCGTCACCATGGCTTCGCGGTGTGGGACACGCTCTACGGGTTCAACCAGGACTATGCGGCCGAGCCGCAGATGGCCGAGGGCCACAGCGTCGAGAATGACGGCCGCCGCGTCACCATCCGCCTGCGCGAGGGACTGAAGTTCCACGACGGGGAGCCGGTGCGCGCGGCGGACTGCGTCGCGTCCATCCGCCGCTGGGCGGCGCGCGACCCGCTCGGCCAGGTGCTGATCGCGCGGACGGAGGAACTTTCCGCCCCCGACGACCGCACCATCCTGTTCCGCCTGTCGCGACCGTTCGCGCTGCTGCTCGATGCGCTCGCCAAGCCGACGCCGCCGGTCTGCTTCATCATGCCCGAGCGCCTGGCCGCGACGCCGCCGACCCGGCCGGTGACAGAGATCGTCGGCAGCGGGCCGTTCCGGTTTCTCGCCGATGAGCGCGTGCCGGGCCGGCGCGCGGTCTATGAACGCTTCGCCGACTACGTGCCGCGGCCGGAAGGCGTGCCGACCTGGACGGCGGGGCCGAAGCGCGTCCATCTCGATCGCGTCGAGTGGCATGTCATGCCCGATCCGGGCAGCGCCGCCGCCGCCCTGCAGGCGGGCGAGGTGGACTGGTGGGAAAATCCCATCGGCGACATCCAGGCCACCCTGCGCCGCAACCGCAACATCGTGCTCGAGATCCTCGATCCGACCGGCTTCGTCGGCATCGCGCGCTTCAACCACCTGCATCCGCCCTTCGACCGCCCGGCGATTCGCCGGGCGCTGCTCGGCGCGGTGGACCAGGAAGCCTTCATGACCGCGGTGGTCGGCAGCGACCGCAGCCTGTGGCGCGACGATGTCGGCATCTTCGCGCCCGGCACGCCGCTCGCGAACGACGAGGGCATGGCCGTGCTGACCGGCGCGCGCGATGTCGAGAAGGCGAAGCGCGAGATCGCCGAGGCCGGCTACGGCGGGGAGAAGGCGGTGCTGCTCGCCGCCAGCGACTTTCCGACCCTCTCCGCCCTCGCCAATACCGGCGCCGAGATGCTGCGCCGCGCCGGCATCGAGGTGGAACTCGTCTCCGCGGACTGGGCGTCCGTGGTGCAGCGTCGCGCCCGGCGCGATCCGCCGGCTGCCGGCGGCTGGAGCATGTTCTTCACCTTCTGGTCCGGTCTCGACCTGGCCAATCCCGGCGTGCACCAGGCGCTGCGCGGCACCGGGGAGCGCGCCTGGTTCGGCTGGCCGACCATGCCGCGCATGGAGGAGCTGCGCGCGCAATGGTTCGACGCCCCGGATCTCGCAGCCCAGCAGCGCGTGGCGCGCGAGATCCAGGCCGAGGCGCTGCGCGAAGTGCCCTACCTGCCGCTTGGGCAGTATTTCCAGGCGACTGCCTATCGCCGCGGCATTTCCGGCATGCTGAAGGGGCCCCCGCTGTTCTGGAACTTGCAACGAAGCTGATGCGGGGTTGCCGATCCTGCCTTCGGCTGGTCTGATGCAGCGACTGTCTGGCCTGGGAGACTGAGTATGAACCGCCGTGACCTGCTGAGAGCCTCCGCTGCCGCGGGGGCCGCTGCCGCATTGCCGCGCGCTTCCTTTGCGCAGCCCGCGCAGAGCCGCGTGCTGAAGATGGTGCCGCAGGCGAACCTGACCAGCCTCGACCCGATCTGGACGACCGCGAACATCACCCGCAACCACGGGCACATGATCTACGACAGCCTCTACGGCCTGGACGCGCAGTTCCGTCCGCAGCCGCAGATGGCCGAGGGCCACGTGGCCGAGAATGACGGCAAGACCGTCACCATCACCCTGCGCGAGGGGCTGAAGTTCCACGATGGCGAGAGGGTGCGCGCGCAGGATGCGGTGCCTTCCATCAAGCGCTGGATGCGCCGCAACCCCTTCGGCCAGAAGCTCGCGACGGTGGTCGATGATATCGAGGTGGTGGACGACCGCCGCCTGCGCTTCCGCCTGAAGCGGGCCTTCCCGCTGCTGTTCAAGGCGCTCGGCCAGGTCTCCAACAGCCCGGCCTTCATCATGCCGCAGCGCCTGGCGGAGACCGACCCCTTCCAGCAGGTGCGCGAGGCGATCGGCTCCGGCCCCTTCAAGTTCAAGGCCGATGAGTTCAACTCCGGCAGCCGCGTGGTCTACGAGCGCTTCGCCGACTACGTGCCGGTGGCGAACGGCACGCCGAGCCTGACCGCCGGCCCGAAGGTCGCGCATTTCGACCGCGTCGAGTGGCACATCATCGTCGATGCCGCGACCGCGGCCGCCGCGCTGCAGACCGGCGAGATCGACTGGTACGAGCAGCCGCCGCCGGAGATCCAGCAGCTCCTGCGCCGCAACCGGCAGATCGCGATCGAGGCGATCGACCCGCTGCCGCTGACCGGCATCCTGCGCTTCAACCATCTGCACGCGCCCTTCAACGACAAGAAGATGCGCCAGGCGATCCTTCCGGCGATCAGCCAGGAGGATTTCATGCAGGCGATCGTCGGCACCGATCCGGCGACCTACTTCACCAATGTCGGGCTGTTCACGCCGGGCACGCCGCTCGCGAACGACGCCGGCATGGGGCCGCTCACCGGGCCGCGCAGCCTCGACCGCGCCAAGGCGCTGATGCGCGAGGCCGGCTACACGAACCAGCCGATGCGCCTGATCGGGCCGACCGACATCCTCGCCCCCTCGGCGATGACGCAGGTCTGCGCCGACCTCGTGCGCCGGCTCGGCTTCAACGCCGACATCGTGCTGACGGACTGGGGGACGGTGGTGCAGCGCCGCACCTCGCGCGAGCCGGTGGACAAGGGCGGCTGGTCGATGCTGCTCACCGCCTTCTCCTCCTTCGACTTCGCCGACCCGGCGGCGCATTTCCCGGTGCGCGGCAACGGCGCGCAGGCCTGGGTGGGCTGGCCGACCGTGCCGCGGCTCGAGGAGCTGCGCGACGCCTGGTTCGACGCGCCCGACCTCGCGGCCGAGCAGCGCATCGCGCGCGAGATGCAGACGGTCGCGATGGACGAGCTGCCCTATGTGCCGGTCGGTTCCTACCTCTCGCTGACGGCGATCAAGCGCAACCTGACCAACCGCGTTCCCGGGCTCGCGCTGTTCTGGAACATCCGGCGGGCCTGACACGGAGAGATGCAAGCCATGGAACGCAGAACCTTCCTCGGCGCCACCGCGGGTCTCGCCGCGGCGGGCGTCTCCGCGCCGGCCCTGTCGCAAGGCGCTGCGGCGCGCACGCTGCGCGTCATCCCGCAGGCGAACCTCACCAGCCTGGACCCGGTGTGGACGACGGCGGTCGTCACCCGCAACCACGCCTTCATGATCTACGACCAGATCTGCGCCCAGGATTCCAAGGGCGACATCAGGCCGCAGATGGCGCAGGGCTGGGAGATCTCCCCGGACCAGCTGAGCTGGACCTTCACGCTGCGCGACAATCTCTTCTTCCATGACGGGGAGAAGGTGCTCGCGAAGGACGCGGTGGCCTCGATCGACCGCTGGCGCCGGCGCGATCCCTTCATGCAGGTGCTGTGGCCGAATGTCGCCGAGCTCAGCGCGCTCGACGACCGGCGCTTCCGCTTCCGGCTGAGCAAGCCGACGCCGCTGCTGATCATGGCGCTGGGACAGACCCAGTTCCCCTGCTTCGTCATGCCCGAGCGCATCGCCGGGACGGACGCCTTCCAGCAGATCCGCGAGACGGTCGGCTCGGGCCCCTTCAAGTTCGTGCGCGACGAGTGGAACCCTGGCCAGCGCGCCGTCTGGGCGCGCAACGAGCGCTACGTGCCGCGCCAGGAGCCGGTGGACGGCCTTGCCGGCGGCCGCATCCCGCGCATCGACCGCATCGAGTGGACAATCATCACCGACCCCGCGACGAGCGGCAACGCGATGGCGCAGGGCGAGCAGGACTACTGGGAATACCCGCTGCACGACCTGCTGCCGATGCTGCGCCGCGCGCGCGACGTGGTGGTGGAGCAGCGCCTGCTCGACGGCACCTACGGCGTCTGCCGCTTCAACACCCTGCAGCCGCCCTTCAACAACCCGGCGATCCGCCGCGCCGTCGCGATGGCGGTGGACCAGCGCGACTACCTGCGCGCGGTCGCCGGCGACGATCCGGCGGACTGGGGCGCCTGCGAGGGCGTCTTCACCTGCGGAACCCCGCTTGCCAACGAAGTGGGCAGCGACCTGCTCAAGGTGCGCAACGTCGAACGGGCGAAGCAGGCGCTGCGCGAGGCCGGCTACAACAACGAGAAGGTCGTGCTGATCGCGCCGGGCGACTACCCGCAGATCAATGCGCTGTCGCTCGTCACCGCCGACCTGCTGCGGCGCATCGGGATGAACCTCGAATTCATCTCGGCCGACTGGGGCACGGTGGTCCAGCGCCGCGCCAGCAAGGAGCCGGTGGAGCGCGGCGGCTGGAGCGTCTTCCACACCACCTCCTCCGGCCAGTCGCTGGCGCTGCCGGTGTTCAACCTCTTCCTGCGCGCCAACGGCAACAACGCCTGGTTCGGCTGGCCGGACGTGCCGGAGGTGGAGCGGCTGCGCGGCGAATGGGTCGAGAAGGGGGGCGATCCGGCCGAAGGCCGCCGCATCGCCGAGGAACTCAACCGCGTGGCGATGCGCGAGATGTACTACATCCCGCTCGGCTACTACTGGCAGCCTTCGGCCTGGCGCCGCAACGTGACGGGCGTCTTCCGCGCGCCTGCCACCGTGTTCTGGAACATCGGCAAGGGCTGACGCCCCTCCTGGCACGTTAAATGCTGATCTTCTGCCGCAATGCGGCGCGGCCGGTCTGGACCGGTCGCGTCGAGGCAGGGGGCAGCCCCCGAGGGTGCTGGTGAAGCGCCTACATTTGATGCAATGTGACTGCGCCCCAGGCAGGAGAGGCTCTGCCAGGGTGCCAATCGGGAGACGGTGAATGGACCGTAGGACGTTCCTCAAGGCGGGTGTGGGCGCGGCGGCGATCGGAGGCTCGGGCGGCATGTCCGCTCCGGCGCTGTCGCAGGGGGCCGCGGCGCGCACGCTGCGCTTCGTGCCGCAGGCCAACCTGGCGAATTTCGACCCAATCTGGGGGACGCAATATGTCGTCCGCAACGCCTCGGCGATGGTGTGGGACACGCTCTACGGCGTGGACGACAAGCTCGAGCCGAAGCCGCAGATGGTGGAGGGCGACGAGGTTTCCTCGGACGGCCTGACCTGGACCTTCAAGCTGCGCGCCGGGCTCAAGTTCCATGACAACGAGCCGGTGCTGGCGAAGGACGTCATCGCCTCCATCACGCGCTGGATGCCGCGCGATCCGATGGGCCAGATGATCCGCGCGCAGCTCAACGCGATGACGGCGGTCGACGACCGCACCTTCCGCATCGTGCTCAAGAGCCCCTATCCGAAGATGCGCTTCGCCTTCGGCAAGACCAACACGCCGATCTGCTTCATCATGCCGGAGCGCATCGCGCGCACCGATCCCTTCCAGCAGATCGGCGAGTATGTCGGCTCCGGCCCGATGCGCTTCCTGCGCGACGAGTGGGTGCCGGGTGCGAAGGCGGTGTTCCAGAAGTTCGACGGCTACGTGCCGCGCAGCGAGGCGGCGAACTGGCTCTCGGGCGGCAAGCGCATCAACGTCGACCGCGTGGAATGGGTGGTGATGCCCGACCCGGCCACCGCCTCGGCCGCGCTGCAGAACGGGGAGGTGGACTGGTGGGAGAACCCGCTGTCCGACCTGATCCCGGTGATGCGGCGCAACCGCAACATCCGCGTGGATATCGCCGACCCGCTCGGCAATGTCGGCGCGTTCCGCATGAACCACCTGCATGCGCCCTTCAACAGCCAGAAGGTGCGCCAGGCCATCCTGATGGCCATGAGCCAGGAGGACTACATGCGCGCCATCGTCGGCAGCGACGATGCGCTGTGGAAGCCGCTGCCTGGCTTCTTCACGCCGGGGACGCCCGGCTACACCGAGGAAGGCGGCGATATCCTCAAGGGGCCGCGCAACATCGATGCGGCCAAGCGCCTGCTCGCGGAGGGCGGGTATTCGGGCCAGCCGGTCACCTGCCTGGTCGCGCAGGACCAGCCGCCGCTCAAGGCGATGGGCGACGTGACGGCCGACCTGCTGAAGCGGCTCGGCATGAATGTCGATTTCGTCGCCACCGACTGGGGCACGGTCGGCCAGCGGCGTGCGATGAAGAACCCGCCGAACCAGGGCGGCTGGGCCATGTTCCACACCTGGCACGCCGGCGCCGACTGCGTGAACCCGGCCTCCTACAACGCGCTGCGCGCCAATGGCGACGGCGCCTGGTTCGGCTGGCCGTCGAACCAGGCCGTCGAGGCCGGCGTCGCCGAGTGGTTCGCGGCGCCTGACGCGGCCAGCGAGCGCGCGGCGATGGCGAAGATCAACCGCGCCGCGATGGACTACGTCGTCTACGCCCCCACGGGCTTCTTCCTGGGCTACACCGCGTGGCGCAGCAACGTCTCGGGCATCCAGAAGGGGCCGCTGCCCTTCTTCTGGAATGTCACGAAGGCATAACAAGCCAACAGGCAAGCGAGAAACATGTTCGCCTATGTCGTCCGCCGAGTCCTCGCCACCATCCCCGTGATGGCGGTGGTGGCGCTCTTCGTCTTCAGTCTTCTCTACATCGCGCCGGGCGATCCGGCGGCAGTCATCGCGGGCGACCAGGCGACCCCCGAGGACGTCGAACGCATCCGCCAGAGCCTGGGCCTCGACCGGCCTTACCTCGTCCGGTTCGGGGCCTGGGTGTTCGACATCCTGCGGGGTGATCTCGGAGTCTCGATCTTCACCAACCTGCCGGTCGTGACGATGATCAAGCAGCGCATCGAGCCGACGCTGTCGCTGATGCTCGTGACGCTGATCCTCGCCGTCTCCATCGCCATCCCGATGGGCGTGGTGGCGGCATGGAAGGTCGGCACCTGGATCGACCGTTCCGTGATGGGCTTCGCGGTGCTCGGCTTCTCGGTGCCGGTCTTCGTGGTGGGCTACCTGCTCGCCTACGTCTTCGCGCTCGAACTCGATTGGCTGCCGGTGCAGGGCTACACCTCGTTCAGCGAGGGCCTTTGGCCGTGGTTCGAGAACCTGATCCTGCCCGCCATCGCGCTGGGCTCGGTCTATATCGCTCTGATCGCCCGCATCACCCGCGCGACGATGCTGGAAGTGCTGCAGCAGGACTACATCCGCACCGCGCGCGCCAAGGGCGCGGGGCAGACCTCCATCCTGTTCCTGCACGCGCTGAAGAACGCGGCCGTGCCGATCGTGACGGTCATCGGCATCGGCATCGCGCTGCTGATCGGCGGCGCGGTGGTGACGGAAAGCGTCTTCGCGATTCCGGGCCTCGGCCGGCTGACCGTGGATGCGATCCTGCGGCGCGACTACCCCGTCATCCAGGGCGTCGTGCTGCTGTTCTCCTTCGTCTACGTGCTGGTCAATCTCGCGATCGACCTGCTCTACACCCTGTTCGACCCGAGGATCCGGTACTGATGGCCTCCGCTTCCGTTCTCAGCCCGGGCCAGGTGTCGCCGGAGGCCGTCAAGGCCGCGACGCCGATGCCCGACATCATGCCGCCAGTGAAGACCCGCAAGGGATTCATCGGCTTCCTGTGGCGCAACCCCTCGATCGCCATCGGCGGCGCCATCGTGCTGCTGATGGTGCTGATGGCGGTCTTCGCGCCGCTGCTGTTCACCGTGGACCCGACGGCGCTGGCGCCGGCCCGTCGCACGCGCGAACCCTCGGCCATGTACTGGTTCGGCACCGACATGCTGGGCCGGGACGTCTATTCGCGCGTCATCTACGGGGCGCGGGTGTCGCTGATCGTCGGCTTCTCGGTGGCCGTGCTGTCCTCGATCGTCGGCCTCACCATCGGCCTGGTCTCCGGTTTCGTGCGCTGGGCGGACAGCATCGTCATGCGCGTGATGGACGGCATGATGTCCATCCCGCCGATCCTGCTCGCCATCGCGCTGATGGCGCTGACGCGAGGTTCGGTCGGCAACGTCATCATCGCCATCACCATCGCCGAGGTGCCGCGCGTCTCCCGCCTGGTGCGCGGCGTGGTGCTGAGCCTGCGCGAGCAGCCCTATGTCGATGCCGCGGTGTCCTGCGGCACGCGCACGCCGGTCATCATCTGGCGCCACATCCTGCCCAATACCGTGGCGCCGATGACGGTGCAGGCGACCTACATCTGCGCCTCCGCGATGATCGTGGAATCGATCCTGTCCTTCATCGGTGCCGGCACGCCGCCGATCATCCCCTCCTGGGGGAACATCATGGCGGAAGGCCGCGCGCTGTGGCAGGTGAAGCCCTACATTGTGTTCTTCCCCGCGCTGTTCCTGTCCATCACCGTGCTCGCCGTGAACCTGCTCGGCGACGGTCTGCGCGATGCGCTCGACCCGCGCATGGCCAAGAGGATCTGACGCCCATGGCACTGCTCGAAGTCGAGAACCTGCAGACGCATTTCCGCGCGCCCGACGGGATCAACCGTGCGGTCGACGGCGTGAACTTCCACGTCAACGCCGGCGAGACCGTCGCGATCGTGGGCGAGTCCGGCTGCGGCAAGTCCGTCACCGCCATGTCCATCCTGCGGCTCATCCCCGAGCCGCCGGGCAAGATCGCCGGTTCCATCCGCTTCAACGGCCGCGACCTGCTGAAGTGCTCGGACCGCGAGATGCGCGCCATCCGCGGCAACGAGATCAGCATGATCTTCCAGGAGCCGATGACCTCGCTGAACCCGGTGCTCACCGTGGGACGGCAGATCGGCGAGACGCTCCGCCTGCACCAGGGCATGTCCGCCCAGCAGGCCGAGGCCCGCGCGGTGGAGATGCTGAAGCTCGTCGGCATCCCCGAACCCGAGCGGCGCGTGCGCGAATACCCGCACCAGCTCTCGGGCGGCATGCGCCAGCGCGTGATGATCGCCATCGCGCTCGCCTGCAATCCGAAGCTGCTGATCGCGGACGAGCCGACCACCGCGCTCGACGTCACCATCCAGGCGCAGATCCTCGACCTGATGCGGGACCTCAAGCGCACCGTGGGGGCGGCGATCGTCATCATCACCCATGACCTCGGGGTGGTGGCCGAAGTCGCGGAACGCGTCATTGTCATGTATGCGGGCCGCAAGGTGGAGGAAGCCTCGGTCGAGAAGCTCTTCCGCAACCCGCGCCATCCCTACACCCAGGGCCTGCTCGGCTCGATGCCGAAGCTCGGCTCCTCCCTGACCGGGGAGGAAACGCGGCTGCAGGAGATCCCGGGCCTGGTGCCGAGCCTCAAGCGCAAGCTCGAAGGCTGCGTCTTCGCCAGCCGCTGCAGCCACACGACGGACCTCTGCCGGAAGGTCGCCCCCGCGCTCGAGGAAAAGGCCGATGGCCATATCGCGGCGTGCCACTACGCCATGAAGGAGGCGGTCGCCGCATGAGCCAGCCGATCCTCGAGGTCAACGACCTCAAGAAGCACTTCCCGATCCGCGCCGGCTTCTTCGGCGGCGTCACCGGCCATGTCTACGCGGTGGACGGTGTCTCCTTCTCGATCGAGAAGGGCGAGACGCTGTCGCTGGTCGGCGAGTCCGGCTGCGGCAAGTCCACCGTCGGCAAGGCCATCCTGCGGCTGTTCGACATCACCGACGGGCAGGTGGTGCTCGACGGCACGCGCATCGACGACATGCCGGCCGGAACGCTGCGGCCGATGCGCCGGCGCATGCAGGTGGTCTTCCAGGATCCGTTCTCCTCGCTGAACCCGCGCATGCGCGTGCGCGACATCCTCGCCGAGCCGATCCGCAATTTCGGCCTGGCGAAGGATGCCGCGGACATCGAGCGCCGCGTGGCCGAGCTGATGGACCGCGTGCGCCTGCCGCGCGATGCGGTGAACCGCTGGCCCCACGAATTCTCCGGCGGCCAGCGCCAGCGTATCTGCATCGCGCGCGCGCTGGCGGCGGATCCGGACCTTATCATCTGCGACGAGGCGGTCTCCGCCCTCGACGTCTCGGTGAAGGCGCAGATCGTGAACCTGCTGCAGGACCTGCAGAAGGAACTCGGCCTGGCGATGCTCTTCATCAGCCACGACCTGGCGATCGTCGAGCACATGACGCACCGCGTCGCGGTGATGTACCTCGGCAAGATCGTGGAGGTCGCGCCGAAGCGGCAGCTCTTCGCCGCGCCGAAGCATCCCTATACCGAGGCGCTGCTCTCCGCCGTGCCGGTGCCGGAGCCCGGCGCGGCGCGGGAGCGCATCATCCTCAAGGGTGACGTGCCGTCCCCGATCCGGCCGCCCAAGGGCTGCCGCTTCCACACGCGCTGCCCCTACGCCTTCGATCGCTGCAAGCAGGACGAGCCGCAGCTCCGGCAGACCGAGGACGGCCATTTCGCGGCCTGCCATCTGCACGACCTGCCGGCGGCGGAGAACCCGCTGGCCGGCGCGCGCGGGGCAGCGGTGATCGCGCATCACTGATCGCGCGGGGGACGGGCAAAGGAGGCATTGCCCGTCCCCTCCGCCGACCACCGCCGGATCCAGGCGGTTTTCCGGCGCATCTGCTGGGAATTTCAAGGCGTCGGGCTCCTGTGCCCCGGTCTGGCGCGTTGTCGTCGGGTCAGCCGCGGTTGTCGGGCGTGGTGACGGTCCTGGGCGCAGCCTGGGTGCCGCTGCGGCCAGTCATCTCGGCGCTGTTTCCGCTTCTGATCGCGATGAACCGGCTGACGCGGCATTGGGCCGGTGCAGCCGGACCGCGGCGCCGGCAAGGTGTTGCGACTCATTCGCAACCCGCGGATCGCCGCGCGTCCGGGCAGCGTCCGACGCTTGACGAGGCATGGGCGGCAGCGCGAGGCTTGCGCCCCGACAGCCGGGCACCACATGCGCGGCGATCCATCGACTCAGGGAGACGCACGATGCCGCAGGTCACACTGACCGTGAACGGCCAGACCCACACGGCCGAGGTGGAGGGCCGCACTCTTCTGGTGGAGCTCCTGCGGGAGAAGCTGCGGCTGACCGGCACCCATGTCGGCTGCGACACCAGCCAGTGCGGCGCCTGCGTCGTGCACATCAACGGCGAGAGCGTGAAGTCGTGCACCACCCTTGCGGTGATGGCAGATGGCGCGCAGGTCACCACCATCGAGGGCCTCGCCAAGCCGGACGGCACGCTGCACCCGATGCAGGAGGCCTTCCGCGAATACCACGCCCTGCAGTGCGGCTTCTGCACTCCGGGCATGGTCATGAGCGCGATCGACCTGGTGCAGAAGAACCCCGGCGGGCTCACCGAGCAGCAGATCCGCGAGGGTCTCGAGGGCAACCTCTGCCGTTGCACGGGCTACCACAACATCGTCAAGGCGATCGCCGCCGCGGCCGAGGTCATGCACGGCAGGCGGAGCGAGATCGCGCGCGCGGCGGAGTAGCGGCGGGCGGCTTTGCCGGCCGCGGGCAATCGGGCGCGCTCGCGCGCGCCTCAACAATTCGGGACCGGCGAAGCCGGCCCGCTCAACGAAAAGCCCTCAAGGGAGGGGACAGGTCATGAACGTCGTGGCACCGTTCGAAGGCATCGGCGCGAGCGTCCGGCGGAAGGAGGATTTCCGTTTCCTCCAGGGACGCGGCGCCTACACGGACGACTTCAACCGCCAGGGGCAGCTGCACGCCTGGATCGTCCGCAGCCCGCACGCCCATGCGCGCATCAGGGGCGTTGACACCGCCGCGGCGGCGAAGATGCCGGGCGTGGTCGCGGTGTTCACCGGCGCCGACATGGCGAAGGACGCGCTCGGCGGCCTGCCCTGCGGGTGGCAGATCCACAACAAGGACGGCTCGCCGATGGCCGAGCCGCCGCACCCGGTCATGGCGGCCGAGAAGGTGCGCCATGTCGGCGACCCGGTCGCCGTCGCCATCGCCGCGACGCGCGAACAGGCGCGCGACGCGGCGGAAGCGGTCATCGTGGACTATGAGGTGCTGCCGGCCGCGGCGACCATGGAAGCCGCGCTGAAGCCCGGCGCGCCGGTGATCCATGACGGCGTGGCGAACAACCTCTGCTACGACTGGCACATCGGCGACAAGGCGGTGCTCGACCAGGCTTTCGCCGGCGCCGCCAAGGTCGTCTCGCTGGACCTGGTCAACAACCGCCTGATCCCGAACGCGATGGAGCCGCGCGCCGCGCTCGGCGAGTTCGACCGCACGACGGGCGAGTACACCCTCCATACCACCAGCCAGAACCCGCACGTCATTCGCCTGCTGATGGGCGCCAACGTGCTGCACATTCCCGAGAGCAAGCTGCGCGTGGTCGCGCCGGATGTCGGCGGCGGCTTCGGCTCCAAGATCTACCACTACGCCGAGGAGGCGATCGTCACCTGGTCGGCCGGCAAGCTGGCCCGCCCGGTCAAGTGGACGGCGGACCGCACCGAATCCTTCATGTCGGACGCGCACGGCCGCGACCACGTGTCGAAGGCCGAGCTCGCGCTGGATGCGAACGGCAAGATCCTCGGCCTGCGCGTGCACACCTACGCCAACATGGGCGCCTACCTGTCCACCTTCGCGCCCTGCGTGCCGACCTACCTCTATGCCACGCTGCTCGCCGGCACCTACACGACGCCGGTGATCTACTGTGAGGTGAAGGCGGTCTTCACCAACACCGTGCCGGTGGACGCCTATCGCGGCGCCGGCCGGCCGGAGGCGACCTTCCTGCTGGAACGGCTGATGGACGTGGCGGCGAAGGAGACCGGCATCGACCGCATCGAGCTCCGTCGCCGCAACTTCATCCAGCCCGACCAGTTCCCCTACCAGACGCCGGTGGCGCTGCAGTACGATTCCGGCAACTACCAGGCGACGCTGGACCAGGCGCTGGCCGCGGCCGACTGGGCCGGCTTCGAAGCGCGCCGCGCTGAAGCCGCCCGGCAGGGCAAGCTGCGCGGCATCGGCTGCTCGACCTACCTGGAGGCCTGCGGCATCGCTCCTTCGGCCGTGGTGGGCAGCCTTGGCGCCCGTGCGGGCCTCTATGAGGTCGGCACCATCCGCGTGCACCCGACCGGCAGCGTGACGGTGCTGACCGGCGCGCACAGCCACGGCCAGGGGCACGAGACCACCTTCGCCCAGCTCGTCGCCGACAAGCTCGGCGTGCCGGTATCCCAGGTGGACATCGTGCATGGCGATACAGCCAAGGTGCCCTTCGGCATGGGCACCTACGGGTCCCGAAGCCTCGCGGTCGGCGGCAGCGCGATGATGAAGGCGATGGACAAGATCATCGCCAAGGGCAAGCGCATCGCCGCCCACCTGATGGAGGCCTCGGTCGACGACATCGAGTTCGACCGCGGCACCTTCCGCGTCGCCGGCACGGACAAGACCAAGGCGCTGGTGGACATCTCGGTGGCCGCCTACGTGCCGCACAACTACCCGATCGACGAACTCGAGCCCGGGCTCGAGGAAACCGCCTTCTACGACCCCAAGAACTTCACCTATCCCGGCGGCTGCCACATCGCCGAGGTCGAGATCGACCCCGACACGGGCAAGGTCTCGATGGTGAACTTCACGGCCGTGGACGATGTCGGCCGAGTCATCAACCCGATGATCGTGGAGGGCCAGGTGCAGGGCGGCATCGCCCAGGGCATCGGCCAGGCGCTGCTGGAGACCTGCATCTACGACGCGGATGGCCAGCTCCTCTCGGGGTCGATGATGGACTACACCATGCCGCGCGCGGATGACCTGCCGCCGGTCGGCGTGGCGACGCACACCACGCTGTGCACGCACAATCCTCTCGGCGTGAAGGGCTGCGGGGAGGTGGGTGCGATCGGCTCCCCGCCCGCCGTCATCAACGCCGTGGTGGATGCGCTGCGCGATTACGGCGTACGGACACTGGACATGCCGGCGACACCGGCCAAGATCTGGCAGATCATCAATGGCGGCCGCCGTCAGGCGGCGGAGTAGGGGACCAGCCGCCGGCCGATCGTCGGAGCGCCGAGACACCCCGCGAAGCACGCTTCGCGCGGACCCTGTCGAGGCGCGGAGGCGTAGACCGGCCGGATCGCGACGCAAGGAGCAAGCGAGATGTACGATTTTGCCTACCACAAGCCCGCCACGGTCGCCGACGCCGTCAAGCTGCTGGCCGATCCCGACGCGAAGGCGATCTCCGGCGGCCACACACTGCTGCCGGCGCTCAAGCATCGGCTGAACAAGCCCTCGGCGCTGGTGGACCTGTCAGGCATCGCCGAGCTCAAGGGCATCAGGAAGGTCGGCAATGCCATCGTCATCGGCGCGCTGACCCGCCATGTCGAGGTCGCGACGAGCGCGGAGGTGAAGGCCGCCATCCCGGCGCTCGCCTATATGGCCGACCATATCGGCGACGTGCAGGTGCGCAATCGCGGCACGATGGGCGGTTCGGTGTCCAACAACGACCCGGCGGCGGATTACCCGGCTGCCGTGCTCGGCCTGGGCGCGACCATCCACACTTCCAGCCGCAAGATCGCCGCGGACGACTTCTTCCTCGGGATGTTCACCACGGCGCTCGAGCCGAGCGAGATCCTGACCGCGATCGAGTTTCCGATCCCGGAGAAGGCGGGCTACGCCAAGATGAAGAACCCGGCGAGCCGCTACGTCATGGCCGGCGTCTTCGTGGCGAAGACGGCCGGCGGCGTGCGCGTCGCGGTCAATGGCGCCGGCCCCTGCGTCTTCCGCCAGGCGGACATGGAGGCCGCACTTGCCGCCAACTGGTCGGTGGATGCTGTCGCCGGCGTGAAGCAGGCCGCGGACGACCTCAACAGCGACATCCACGGCAGCGCCGAATATCGTGCCCATCTGGTGACGGTCATGGCCAAGCGCGCGGTCGCGGCGGCGGGGTGACACCGATTATGACGGAAGTCAGCGGACGGGTGGCAGCGCTGCACGCCCCGGCTGGATGCGAGCCAGCACCTTGCTGGCCCGGATGCCTGAGCAGGGAGGGGGCGGCCGTCCTCCTCCGGTCCTAGTCGTGTCGCGCAACTACGGCTTCGCGGCGGAGATGGCCGCGAGCCTCGCGCGCCCCGGCGGGCGGTTCCTTGATTTCGGCTGCGGCCGCGGCGGGTTGCTGGAGGCGGCGCTCGCCCAGGGCTTCGACGCCTTCGGCGTGGATGTGAAGAACGCGGAGTGGGACATGTTCTCCCTCGGTGTCCGCGTGCCGGGCCGCGTCGCGCTGTTCTCCCCCGACGCTTCGCTGCCCTTCGCCGACGGCAGCTTCGACGTGGTGACGGCGAACCAGGTCTTCGAGCACGTTCCCGAACCTGAGAAGGCGCTCGCCGAACTGCGGCGGGTGCTGACGCCGGAGGGCATCCTGCTGGCCCTCTTTCCCGTCCGGGAGACCTGGGTCGAGCCGCATCTCGGCGCCCCGTTGGTGCATCGCCTCCCGGAGGGATCGAAGGCCGAGCGGCGGCTGCTCCGGCTTGCGCGCCTGTTGCGCGGGCGTCCGGTCACGGACGCGGCGGCGGCCGAGGAATGCGCGCATGTCCGCCGCGCGACCTTCTACCGCAGCGAAGCGGAATGGCGGCGCATCTTCGGCACCGCCTTCCGGCTGCATGGCCGGCACGAGGCAGCCTGGCTGCGCGACAGGCTGCCGGGCGCGTCGCTCGGCCGCATCCTGCCCGAGGGCCTGGGCGGCTGGCTCTCCCTGCGACTCGCGGGCGCGTGCTGGAGCTGGCGGCCCTTGCCCTGACACCTGCGGCCTGCGCGGCGGCCTGAACTCGGCCCTCGCCAAGCGGGGCGCCGCGCGGCATCTTTCCGCAGGATCGGGAGCCGGACCGTGGAGATCGACGACCCAGACATCATCGCCGAGGTCCGCGCGGTCTTCGACCGCTACGAGACCGCTATCGCGGCCAATGACACCGCGGTGCTCGATGCCTCCTTCTGGCCGGACCCGCGCACCGTCCGCTTCGGCATCACCGAGATCCTCTACGGCATCGACGCCATCCGCGCCTTCCGCGCCACCGTGAGATCCTACGCGCCCCGCATGCAGAAGCGTATCCACATCACCAGCTTCGGCCGCGACTTCGCCTGCACCCATCTGGAGTACGAGCGTGTCGGCACCGGCCTGATCGGGCGCGAGACGAAGATCATGGCGCGCCTGCCGGGGCATGGCTGGCGCGTCGTCTCCGCCCATGTCTCGCTGCTCGCCGCGGCCGATCCCGGCCGCACCCAGAAGGGGTGACCGCCATGGGCCAGACGGTGGAGTGCTTCTACACCCTCTCCTCGCCGTGGATGTATCTCGGCGGGCCGCAGTTGCAGGACATCGTGAAGCGCCACGGCGCGACGCTCCTCCTCAGGCCCTATGACTTCCGCCTGGTCATCAAGCACACCGGCGGCATCCCGCTGCGCTCGCGGCCGGAGCCACGGCAGGACTACCACGCGCTGGAACTCGACCGCTGGTCGCGTCATCTCGGCCTGCCGCTGAGGCTGAAGCCGAAGCACTACCCGCCGACCGACCAGCGCCCGGCGGGCCGCATGGTGATGGCGGCGCAGGCGCGTGGCATGGACGCCATGTCGCTCTCCCACGCGCTGCTGCGCGCGCTGTGGCTCGAGGAACGCGACATCGCCGACCCGCGCGTGCGCGTCGCCATCGCCGAGGAGGAAGGACTGCCCGGCGAAGCCCTGCACCGGGAGGAGGAAAGCCCTTCCGTGATGGCGGAATGGGACCGCAACAACCTGGAGGCGGTGCACCGCGGCGTCTTCGGCGCGCCGACCTATTTCTGTGACGACCTTTGGCTCTGGGGCCAGGACCGCCTCTTCTTCCTCGACCAGCATCTGGCGGGCAAGCAGGTGCAGTCCGGCCCCTCGAAAACGATCGGGAAAATACGCGCATCATGACACGCCATGTGGCGGTGATCGGCGCCGGCATCGTCGGCGCCTGCTCGGCCGTGGAGGCGCTTCGCCGCGGCTTCCGCGTCACCATTGTCGATCCGGCCGAGCCGGGCGGCGAACAGGCCGCCTCCTACGGCAATGGCTGCTGGCTCAGCCCGATGTCGGTCATCCCGCCGGCGGTGCCCGGCCTGTGGAAGAAGGTGCCGAAGTTCCTCGCGGACCCGCTCGGGCCGCTGGCGATCCGCTGGTCCTACTTCCCGCGCGTCGCGCCGTGGCTGATCCGCTACCTGCGCGCCGGCTGGACCTGGGACCGTGTCGAGGCCGCCGCCCGCGCGCTGCGCCCGCTGGTGGTCGATGCGCCCGCGCTGCACAAGGCGCTGGCGGAGGAAGCTGGCGTCGGCCACCTGATCGAGCGCCGCGGCCTGATCTACGTCTACCCTTCGCGCGCCGATTTCGAGGCCGAGGCCATGGCCTGGGAGATCCGGCACAGGGTCGGCGTACGCTGGATCGAACTCGACGCCAACGACCTGCGGCAGCGGGAACCGGAGCTCGACCGCCGCTACACCTTCGGCGTGCTGGTGGAGGAGGGCGGGCACTGCACCGACCCCGGCGCCTACACCGCCGCGCTGGTGGCGCATGCCGTCAGGCAGGGGGCGGACCTCCGCCGCGCCGCCGCCACCGGCTTCGCCATCGAGGGCGGGCGGCTGACCGCCGTGCGCACGACCCAGGGCGACATCCTGGCCGATGCCGCGATCATCGCCGCCGGGGCGCATGCCAAGCCGCTCGCCGCGGCGGCGGGGGACAACGTGCCGCTCGAAACCGAGCGCGGCTACCACGCCGAGGTCGCGGACCCCGAGGTCGCCCCCCGTCACGGGCTGATGCCCTCGGATGGCAAGATGTCGGTGATGCGGACCCGGAACGGGCTGCGTTGCGCCGGCCAGGTGGAGATCGCCGGCCTCGAGGCCGAGCCCAACTGGAAGCGGGCGGAGATCCTGCGCGACCACCTGCTGCGCTGCTTCCCGGGCCTGCCGCGGGACCTGCCGACCAGCCGCGTGAAGGTGTGGATGGGACATCGTCCGTCGATGCCGGACGGCATGCCCTGCCTCGGCCCGTCGAGCGCGACGCCGGACGTGATCCATGCCTTCGGCCACGGCCATACCGGCCTGGTGGCCGGGGCGCGGACGGGCAGGGTGGTGGCGGACCTGCTCTCCGGCCGCCCGCCGGAGATCCCGATCGCGTCCTTCGATCCCCGGCGATTCGCCTGAAGAGGCGGCCCCGAATTTTTCTCGCTTTCGGGTGTTGGCGGTGCCATCCTGACACTCAGCGGTCCTGCATCCCGCAGGATCGCCTGTTATTCGTGGAACTGCAGGAACGTGTCTTCCGATATCGATAACCAGGGTGGCGCCGGGCCGATCGAGGCCGAGGTGAAATGGTACAATGGTCGTAAAGGCTTCGGGTTCGTGCTCGGGCCGGACGGCAACGACGTCTTCTTCCATGCCTCGGCGCTGACCGAGGCGGGGATCGAGCCGCCGGACACCGGCGACAAGCTCGTCTGCGAGATCGGCACGGACCGGCAGGGCCGGCGTCTGGTGACGCGGATCGTCGAACTGAAGCGCGGCGAGGGCGGCGGCGCCGGTGCGCGCCCGCCGCGTCGCGATTTCGGCGGCGGCGGTGGCTTCGGGGACCGTCCCCCGCGGCGCGATTTCGGCGATCGCCCCCCGCGCCGTGACTTCGGCGGCGGCGGTGGCTTCGGTGGCGGTGGCTTCGGCGACCGTCCGCCGCGGCGCGACTTCGGGGACCGTCCCCCGCGCCGCGATTTCGGTGGCGGCGGCTTCGGTGGCGGCGGCTTCGGCGACCGTCCGCCGCGCGCTTTCGGCGACCGTCCGCCGCGGCGCGAATTCGGCCGCGATGAGGGCGGGCCGACCTACGACATCAACGGCACGGTCAAGTGGTTCGACCAGGTCCGCGGCTTCGGTTTCGTGACGCCGGACGATGGCGGTCAGGATGTGTTCCTGCACTCCTCCGTCCTGCAGCGCGCCGGCAAGCAGGACGTGCAGCAGGGCGAGAAGGTTTCGCTCGAGGTGCGCGACGGCCAGCGCGGTCGCCAGGCCGTGAACATGAAGGACTGATCCCTTCGGGGATGGTCCGTGAAAGCCCCGCCGCCGAAAGGCCGCGGGGCTTTTTCTTGCCCGCCCCCGACGGCGCGGTTAGCGGTTCTTTCACCTTCCTGCGCAAGACTTCGACGCCGACGGGAATATCCCGTCATTGCGAAGGGAAGAACCCGATGAGCCTCAATTCCGTCAACACCAATATGGGCGCCATGGTGGCGCTGCAGTCGCTGAACCGCACGAATGAGGCGCTGAACACCACGCAGAAGCGCGTCTCGACCGGCTACCGCGTCTCGGACGCGAAGGATGACGGCGCGGCCTTCGCCGTGGCGCAATCGGTGCGCGCCGACGTCGCCGGCCTGACCGCCGCGAACGAGCAGCTCGGCGGCGTGAAGGGCATTCTCGACACCGCGCTCTCCGGCCTCAACAAGGTGTCCGAGACCATGGTGAAGGTGCGCGAAACCCTGGTGCGCCTCGCCGACGACACGCTCAACACCGACCAGCGTGCGCAATACGAAGCCCAGTACGAGGCGCTGCGCACCCAGATCCAGAACTTCATCACGGATGCCACCTACAACGGGCGCACGCTGCTCTCCACCACCGCGCCGGCGGGCGGCGACATCACGACCACCCGCAACGAGGCCGGTACGACCTACACCCTGACCTCGGTGGACGGGCTTGGCACCATGGTGATCGCGGCCGCGCCGACCGATGCGGCGACGGCCCAGGCCGCCATTGCCGCCGGCGGCGACTGGGGCAATGTCAACACCGTCATCGCCAATGCGCTGAACCAGTACGGCTCGGACTCGCGCTATGTCGATGCCCAGATCGCCTACAACCGCGACAAGCTCGACGCGCTCGACGGCGGCCTCGGCGCGCTGATCGACGCCGACCTGGCGAAGGAATCGGCGCGGCTGCAGGCATTGCAGATCCGCCAGCAGCTCGGCACGCAGTCGCTCTCCATCGCCAACCAGGCGCCGCAGAGCCTGCTCAGCCTCTTCCAGGGCTGAGCCGCGTCGGCGCATGGCGGCGCGCTGCCGGCTCGCCGGGCGCGCGCGGTCCGACCGCGCGCGCCCGTCGGCTGCCGTCGGAGCGCCCCGGACGCGCGACACCCATCGGGTGGACGAACCGCGTCAGCCTTCGAGGCAGGCCCGCCTTCGGCCCGAGGCCCCGCCTCGAGCCGGGAGCGCACAGCGCGACCGCGCACCACCGTCAGCCGCCGCCGGCGCGCCCCGCGGCCGCGAAGCCAAGCCGCGCGGATGCGCGGTGCCCGAGGGCTCAACCAAAAGACCGCGGCCGCAGCCCGGCGTGGAAATACGAAACCATCGAGTAGATGTCGTAGACCGGCAGCCCGACCGCCGCCTGCAGTGCTGCCGCATAGGGCGGCATGTTGGTGCATTCCAGCACGATCGCGCCGACCTCCGGATGCGCCGCCACCAGCGCGCGCCCGGCGTCCAGGATGTCCTGCTCGGCGAGCGCCACGTCGAGGTCGTTCTTCGCCGCGGAGATCAGCACGCGGAAGAATTCGCGACCGCCCTCCGTGCCCATGACCGGGGTGTCGAGCGGCACGCCGGCCGCCTCCAGGTGCGCCGGCGTGAGGGCCCCCTTGCTCACCGTCACCACGCCGACGCGCTTTCCGGGCGGCAGCGTCGCCTGCACCCAGGGCACCTGCATGAGGGAGGAGGTCGCCACCGGCACGCCGACCGCCGCCGCCAGCTCCTTCTGGAACAGGGAGAGGAAGCCGCAGTTGGTGGTGATCGCCTCGGCACCGAGATCGACCAGGTCCTGCGCTGCGGCGATGAATTCCGGCAGCAGGCCGCGCGCGCCATTCAGAACGACCTTCTCCGGCGTCGCCCCGCGCACCACGCGGAACAGCACCGGGAAGGGCCAGGTTTCGCCATTCCCCATGTCGCCGGGGATGCGGGGGAAGCGCGCCTCGAGCATGAGGATGCCGAGCGGCGCGCCATAGATGGACTTCCCGCCGCGCGCGATCCGCGCGAGGTTCGGGGCCGGGGAGGAGACGTTCATGGCCGGGCAGCCTAGCGCCTTCGCGCATGCCGGCCCAGCCGCACGTCATACAAGGAGACCGGGATCATGATGCGTCGTACCCTTTTCGCCGCGGCGATTGCTGCCGCCACTTCCCTGCCGGCCCTCGCGCAGGACGCCTGGCCGAGCCGGCCCGTCACCCTGATGGGCGGCTTCCCGAACGGCGCGGGGACGGACATCTACGCCCGGCGCCTCGCCGAGCCGCTGTCCCGCGCCCTGGGCCAGCCGGTGGTGGTGGACAACCGCACCGGTGCCGGCGGCAATATCGGGTCGGACTACGTCGCGAAGGCGCGGCCGGACGGCTACACCTTCTACTTCGGCACGGCCGGGACGCACGCGATCAACGCGGCGCTGTACCGCAACCTGCCGTTCGACGTGATGCGCGACTTCACGCCTGTCGTCCTGCTCGGGGACGTGCCGAACGTGCTGCTCGTGAACCCGGAGAAGCGGCCGAACCTGCGGTCCTGCCAGGATGTGCTGACCGCGGCGCGCGCGCGGCCGCAGGCGCTGTCCTACGCCTCGACGGGCAACGGCGCATCGACGCATCTTGCCGGCGCGCAATTCGCGACCGCCGCCCGGCTCGAACTGCTGCACGTGCCCTTCCGTGGTCAGCCCGGCGCGGTCGCGTCGCTGCTCGCCGGCGACACCGACCTGTTCTTCAACCAGACCGGCGCCGCCATGGGGCCGATCCGCCAGGGCCAGGTCCGCCCGCTCTTCGTGCTGACGCGGGAACGCCTCGCTGCCCTGCCGGAGGTGCCGACCGTCGCCGAGGCCTGCGGCCTGCCGGCGATGGACACCTCGACCTGGTACGGCATCCTCGGTCCGGCGAACCTGCCCGAGCCGATCGTGCGGCGGATGAACACCGAGGTGAACCGCATCATCTCGACGCCCGAGTTCCGCGCCTGGCTGGTCGAGAACCAGGCGATCAGCCCGCCGGCCGCGCCGAATACGCCGGAGCAGTTCCGCGAGACGCAGCGGGCGGACGTGGCGCGCTGGGCGGAGGTGGTGCGGCGGTCCGGGGCCACGGTGGATTGAAGAAGGCGGGGGGGAGAAGGGAACTTCTCCCCCCGGACCCCCCTCAACCTTCCTTGTCACCTGGGAGCTGACTTCGAAGGTCAGTCTCCAGGTGAAAGAGAAGGGAGGGGGTTCGGGGGAGGTTCTCCTCCCCCGACCTTCAGCTTCTGCCCTTCGATCCTCATCGCGCGGCCGTGGAACCTCGCCACCGCCGGGCGGTGTGCGATGGAGATCAGCGCCGTGCCCGGCAGCCTTTCCTTCAGCCGCCGATAGAGCCGTTCCTCGGCCCCCGGATCGAGGCTCGCCGTCGCCTCGTCCAGGAACAGCCAGTCCGGCTTCAGCAGCAGCGCGCGGGCGAGCGCGATGCGCTGCTGTTCCCCGCCCGAGAGCCGCTTGTCCCAGGCATCGGCCTCGTGCAGCCGGGACATGAGATGGCCGAGTTCGGCTGCCTCCAGCGCCTCGGCCACCGCCGCGTCGGTGAAGCCGGCCTCGTCCTCCGGGTAGCAGACCGCCCGCTTGAGCGTGCCGAGCGGGATATAGGGCCGCTGCGGCAGGAACAGCGCGCGGCCGGTGGCCGGCAGGTCGATGCGTCCGCTGCCGAAGGGCCAGATGCCGGCGATGGCGCGGAACAGGGTCGACTTGCCGGAGCCCGAGGCGCCGGTGATCACCACCGCCTCGCCTGGCGCGATCTCTGCCTCCCCGCGGTCGAGCAGCACGCGCCCGTCCGGCAGTTCCAGCGTCACGCCGCGCAGCGACAGCGCGGGCGCCGTGCCCTTCGCCACGACCGGCCCCGCATCGGCGCCGCGTGCCGCGCGGACCGCGCGGGTGAAGCCGGTGAGGCGCTCCACCGTCGCGCGCCATTCGGTCAGCCGCGCGTAGTTGTCGACGAACCAGGACAGCGCGCCCTGCACCTGCCCGAAGGCGGAGGAGGTCTGGATCAGCCCGCCGAGCGGGATGCGCCCGGCGAAATAGGCCGGCGCCGCCACCACGATGGGGAAGACGATCGCCACCTGCGTATAGCCCGCGGTGAAGAAGGTGAGCCGCTTGGTGGCCGTCATGATCGCCCACCAGTTCTCCATCAGCGCGCGGAAGCGCTGCGTCAGGCCGCGCTGCTCGTCGGCCTCGCCGCCATAGAGGGCGATGCCTTCGCTGTTCTCGCGGAAGCGCACCAGGGCGAAGCGGAAATCCGCCTCGACCTTCTGCTGGGTGAAGTTCAGCGCGATCAGCGGCCGCCCGATGAGATGCGCGAGCCAGGTGCCGAGCAGGGCATAGATCAGCGCCACCCACACCATATAGCCCGGGATCTCGACGCCCAGCACGTTCAGCGGCCCCGAGAGCGACCACAGCACGATGATGAAGGAGGCCAGCGTCACGACCGAGTTCATCAGCCCGAGGCCGAGCGAGAGCGTGTCGTCCACGAACATGCGCGCGTCTTCCGCGATGCGCTGGTCCGGGTTGTCGGTCACCGGGTCGGTCAGCGCCATGCGGTAATAGGCACGGCCTTCCAGCCATTGCGTCAGGTAGATCTCGGTCAGCCAGCGCCGCCAGCGGATCTGCAGCGCCTGGCGCAGATAGAGCTGATAGACCGCGATCAGGATGTAGGCCGCCGCGACGATGGAGAAGCCGGGCAGCCAGCCTTCCGCCTCGGTGGTGTGCCAGGTGAAGAGCAGGGCGATGAAGCCGTCCCAGTCCTTGGCCTCGAGCGTGTTGTAGAAGGCGCGCTGCCAGTAGGTCAGCAGCACCGTCATGCCGACCAGCGAAAGGTTCAGCGCGACGACGACGGCGAGCAGCCCGCGTGCGCGCCAGCGATCCTCGCTGGACCAGTAGGGCCGGGCGAGCGCCCAGGCGTCGCGCAGGAAGGGACCGAGGCGGCGCATGCTTGTCTCCTCAACCGCGGCGCAGCCGCGCCTCGAATTCCGTCAGCCACGCCAGCACGCGCGCCCGGTTCACCCCGAAATCCGACCGTCCGATCAGGCTGCGGGAATAGAGCCAGAGGCCGGTGCCGTCGCCGGCGGGCGCGACCTCGGCCACCACGATGTCGGGGTAGTTCATCAGCCGCGAGCGCACGACCCATTGCGCCTGGCGACGCTCCGGGTAGTCGGCGAGCGGAAAGGTGCGCGGCTGGGCGGCTGCGACCGCGCGGATGGCGGCGAAGGCGTCGTCGACCGGCACGGGGAATGGGTCGCGGTGCAGGTGGCCCGCGCCCGGCGCCGTGCTCGGCGTCAGCAGGCAGGTGTTGGGGGTGGCCGGCAGGGCCAGGGTCGCGAAATCGAGCGGCGACGGCGCCGGCACGCCATCGGCGCCGCGCGAGAACAGCATGGAGATCACGGCCGGATCCTCAGTCGGATCACGCCGCGGATCTCCTCGGCGGGATCCACCGGCTTGCCCTTGCGCAGGATGTCGAGCCGGCCTTCGCGCGCCAGCAGGATCGCTTCCCGGCGCACGCGCGTCATCAACGGCCGCCACTGCTCGGGTGCGAGGGCGCGGGCGACGTCGGAGGGGCAGATGCTCTTCCCGGCCCCGCACGCGGCGGCCTGGGCGAGGATGGCCTCGCGGATGGCAGGCTCGCTCATGGCGCGATCCAGCCGGCGGCGAGCGCCCCGTCCGTCCCCCAGGCGAAGCGCGCGCGGCAATGGCCGGCGGGGGCCAGCAGCAGCCAGTCGAGCGTCTCGATCCGCAGCGTGACGGCGGCGAAGTTGGCGCGGCCCGCCTCGGCGTCGCTCGGCGCTTGCGGCGGCGCGGGGAGGGGGGTGCCGGGGGCGTGCCCGGCGGCGTAGAGCATGCGGCTCGTCTCCCGGCTGTCGGCCCAGGCGGCCTCGGCGATGTCGTCCTCCAGATGCAGGGTCGCGTGGCCGGAGAGCCGGATCTGGACCAGCGCGGAGGGATCGTAACCATGCAGCATCGCGCGTCCATCGCGGAGGATCTCGGCGGCCTTGGCGCTGCGCCGGTCGGTATGGATTCGCAGCCTGCGCGCGACCGGATCGACGGCACGCAGCACGACGGTGCGCAGGTTCGGTGCGCCGTCCAGGCCGAGCGTCGCCAGCGCCGGGGTGTGGAAGGGGCTGCCGCTGTCGGCCGCGCCGCGCGACAGCCGCGCGAAGGCATCAGCGAGGGCGTCCTCGACCCGTTCGGGGGGCGGGGTCATGCGGGCGGGCGGCGGGAGGCCGGCCTGCCCCCGATGATGGTGGCAATCTGGGTCATCACCGCCGGTATGGCGTGCCGCCGCGGCGGCGCAAGCCCCCCCGTGCGGGGCGCGGCCCGGAGCGGTCCCCGTTCGACCGGGCTCACCGCAGCCACGCCAGCCTCCTGTTGTCGGGGGCATCTTCACCCGATCAGATTGTCGACCTGATCGGGTGAAGATGCTCGCGAAAGCAGAAGGCTGGAGCGGTTGCCGTGAGCCAAGGCGAACGGAAACCGCTCTAGGCTGTCGCGCGTTCCACCAGCGGCCCGGACAGGCCGGCGATCTCGCGGATCAGCTTGCGCCGCACCGCGTCGGCGAAGGATTCATATCCCTCGGCGACCATGAGGAAGGCGCCGGGTCCGCCGATCACCTCGTCGCGGTAGTATTCGTCCACCGGCGGAAGGCCGGCGAGCAGGGTGGAGGGCGGCGGCGTGCGGTCCAGCACGGCAAGACCGTTCAGCACGATCCCCTTCTCCAGCGCCTCCGCCCGGGCGGCGGCGAGCGGTCGGCCGGAATTGTTCACCCCGTCGCCCGAGATGTCGACCACCTGGCGCAGCCCGGTATAGCGCTGGCCGAACTGGTTGCCGGCGTAGTCGATCGCGCCGGAGATCGAGGTGTAGAGGTAGGTCTCGCGGGAGGCGCCGTCGATCGCGCGGGCGAAGCGCTCGCAGCTCGGCCCGCCGTCGAGGCGCATCCAGGGGACCAGGGTCTGCTGGATGTTCCAGTCGGACCAGACGAAGAGGGTGACGGCGATCGCGCCGAGCGGCCCGCCGGCGATGCCCTCGGCCAGGCGCGGGTCACGGAAGGCCTCGGCATAGCCGCGCATCTGCATCTCCATCTCCTCGGTATCGACGGAGCGGGAGACATCGACGGCGAGGATGAGCTCGACGTCCACTTCCTCGGAGGCGCTGGCGCTGCGAGCCTGGATCAGCGCCGGGGCGGCGAGGCCGGTGGCGAGAATGAAGCGACGGGACAGCAGACGCGACATCGGAACCCTCCTGTGGGGCCGTGCGTCGGGGGCTGATCCTTCCCGTTGCCTTCGTCCCCGAAGGTCTTACGGGGACAAATAGCGAACCGCATTGTGCGATGCAACAAGAATTTTGTGCGGTGCAGCAAGCTTGCGGTGGAGATGCCCGGCCGCTGTTCCGGGCACGGTGAGGCAGGCGGCTTCGCCCGCAGCGTCATCGCCAGGCGGTGGGCAGGGCTTGGCCGCAGCCGCCGGTGGCGCCGCATTCGTCCTCGCCCTGTCGGCGTTCGGCGGCGGCCGGGACGCTGGGTGCGTGAGACAAGAATTGAATTGCGCGGCACATGGGGATTCGATTTTCTGTGTCGATGGCGCAATGGCCCGTCGAATTCCCGGTGACCATTCACCCCGATCCGGCCCCGCCGCCCATCGGAGAGGCGGAGGCACCTTCGACATGGAAGAGCAAGGTCAAGGCGATCATTCGCGGCATCGGGAACGCGATCGTCTGGCTGGCAGGATTTCTGGCCCGGATACCCACCTTCATCACCGCTTCGATCGGCGCGGTTCTGCTGGCAGCCGTGACGCTGCTGGGCTTCTGGATCGTGAAGAACGAAATCGACACGACAGTCGTGTTGATACAGCCCATATCGGTTCCGCCATCCCTGGCGAACCGCGGGCTCACATCGGATGTATTGGCCCGGCGCCTTCTGGACGAAATAGAAGGATTGCAGAGACGTGCGCCGACCGATCTCGCGCCCCGCGCGGGTGGCGTGGGGCGGGATTTTCCCGATTTCAGCGTTCCTGGGACCGGCATGTCGATCTCGGGCGTGGTGGAACTGGTTCGCCACGCCCTGGCACGCCCGCGCCCGCGAATCTTCGGCGAGATCGTCGAGCAGGAGGGCGGCAGCTTCCTGCGCGTTCGCATGACCGAAGGAAGCAACAGAATACACAATGTTCAGATCAATGGCGACGATGCGCTGGACGAGGCGCTGCGACGGGCGGCTGTCCGCATCCTGATGGAGATATCTCCATTTCATGTCGCAGCGGCGGAGTATTCCGATGCGAGTCGCAGCCCTGATGAGTTGATGAGGTTGGCGAGGGAGGCGGAAAGCAGGCTCATATCAAGGCCGGAACGCTGGCGGGCGATAAATCTGCAGGGAATTATATATCTGCTGAAAATGCAGGATCCGCAGGCGGCCATACGGGAATTCGACAGGGCGTTACAATACAATAATGAATCTTATCATGTCTATGCAAATCGAGGAAACGCATATTTTTCCATGGCAAACTACAGAGAGGCGGAGAGTAATTACATCGCCGCGCTCGATCGTTCGGAAAAAAATTTTCAGATCGTCATAAATCTGGCAATAGCATATTCCTATATGCATAGATATCAGGACGCCATCCGCGAGATCGGCGTGGCGAAGTCCATCAATGCCAACAACCATGTGATCTTCATGGCAGAGGGACTGATCCATGAGCGACGCGGCGAGTTCCAGCGGGCGGAGGAGGCATATATCCAATCGGGCAGGCTGTCGCAGAACAACCTGGAAGTGGCCCTGAATCTCGCGAATTTCTACGCGGATGTTTGGGTCGAGAGGATGTTTTCTTCCAGGGGGGATTTCGACGCCTTCGATATGGCCCGTCACTACTATGCAGAAGCGGTAAGAATAAATGAAAATGCAGTCAGCTTCGTGGTCAGAAATTCAATACATGCGCTGAACAGGAATCGGGGCGTCCCCGTCCAGCGCAGCATAAATGATGCGAACCTGACGGATATATACAACATAAACCAAGGAAGGCTGATGGACAGGCGCCGATTGGTGTTTGCGCTGGAGGCGCTGGACCGGATCGAGGAAGCGATAAGCCACTCCGAAATACTTCTGGCATATGAAGGGGATAGCTATGCCAGGAGGATGGATTTTCATCTGAGGCACGCCAGGAACAGGAATGAGAGGTAGCCCGTCGGCCTCGCGCCTCCTGCGTCCCCGGCGCTTGCTCCTTCAGAATCCCCCGCCTGCGGTGAGCCAGGCCTCTTCCTCGGCGGTGCTCGCCCGCCCCAGCGCCGCGTTGCGGTGCGGGAAGCGGCCGAAGCGGGCGATCACCGCATGGTGCCGCCAGGCATAGTCGATCGTGCCGCCGGGCCTGGCGAAGCGCGGATCGTCGCGCAGCCCCTCGAACAGCGCGACCGAGAGATCCTGGTCGGCCATCGCCTCCGAATGCTCGAAGGGCAGGTAGAGGAAGCAGCGTTCGGTCGGCGTCAGCGCCAGGTCGAAGCGGCGGCGCAGCACGACGTCCCGCGCGACGGCGCGGGCATGCGCGTCGGAGGCGAAGGCCTCGGCGCTGCCGCGGTGCAGGTTGCGCGGGAACTGGTCGAGCAGGATCAGCAGCGCCAGCGCGCTATCCGGCAGCGCCGCCCAGGCATCGAGTCCGCCGTCGCGGGCCGCGATGGTCGCGGCGCCGAAGCGGTCGCGGATGGCGGTGTCGAAGGCCTCGTCCTTGCGGAACCAGGCCTCGCGGAAGCTGTCGGGGCCCTCGGTGAACCAGAAGGCAAGGATGTCGGCGGGCGTGGTCATGCGAGGGCCATCTCCAGGATGCGCACCGAATGCTGGGCCGTGCGGCCCGACAGGTCCTTGATCTGATGCCGGCAGGAGGTGCCGTCGGCAATGATCAGCGCGTCCGGCGCCGCCGCGCGCACGGCCGGCAGCAGCGAGAGTTCCGCCATCGCCTTCGACGTCGCCAGCGTCTCCGCCTGATAGCCGAAGGCGCCGGCCATGCCGCAGCAGGACGACGCGATCGGCGTGACCTTCAGCCCCGGGATGCGCTTCAGCAGCGCGACCGCCTGCGGGAAGGCGTGGAAGGCCTTCTGGTGGCAATGGCCGTGGATATGCGCCTCGGCCGTGATCGGCTTCAGCGGCAGCACCGCCTTCTCACGCTCCAGGAATTCCGACAGCAGGAAGGCGCGGGCGGCGAGCGCGCGGGCAGCTTCGCCGGGCAGCAGGGCGAGGAACTCGTCGCGCAGCGTGGTCAGCGACGAAGGCTCGATGCCGACCACGGGGGCGGAGAAGGGCGCCAGCGCCCCGATGGTTCGCCATGCCTCGGCGCGCGCTTCCTCCACCAGCCCGGCGGCGAGCAGCGTGCGGCCTTCGTCGAGCGGCCGCGCGCCCCGCGGCGGGCGCGCCACGGCGGGATCGTAGCCGGCGGCCCGGAGCACGGCGATGGCGGCGCGCAGGTTCTCCGGCTCGAAGTAGCGGTTGAAGGCGTCCGGCAGCAGGATGACCTCGCCCTCCCGCCCGTCCGGCGCGCGCAGCTCGGCATCGTGAAAGGCATCGCCGCGGAAGCGCGGCAGGGAACGTTCGGCGGCGAGGCCGAGCAGGCGTTCGGACAGCCATGCGAGCCCGGGAACGGTGTTGCGCGCATTGGCGACGAAAGGCGCCATCGCCGCGAAGGGCGCCCAGCGCGGCAGCGTCGCGATGATGCGTTCCCGCCAGCCGATGCCCCGCGCCCTGGCGCGCGCGGCGAGCACCTCGATCTTCATCCGCGCCATGTCCACCCCGGTCGGGCATTCGCGCTTGCAGCCCTTGCAGGAGACGCAGAGCCGCATCGCCGCCGCGACCTCGTCCGAGGCCAGCGCATCCGGCCCGAGCTGCCCGGTCACGGCGAGCCGCAGCGTATTGGCGCGGCCGCGCGTCAGGTGCTGCTCGTCCCGCGTGACGCGGTAGGACGGGCACATGACGTTGGCGTCGAATTTCCGGCAGGTGCCGTTGTTGTTGCACATCTCGACGGCGCCGAGCAGGCCGCCGAGGGGGCCGGGATGCTCCGACCAGTCGAGCGTCGGGGTGACGGCCTGATCCGCCGCATAGCCGGGCGCGTAGCGGAACAGCGAGCGGTCATCCATCCTCGGCGGGCGAACGACGCGGCCGGGGTTGAGCAGCGCCTTGGGGTCGAAGGCATCCTTCACCTCCTCGAAGGCGCGGGCGATGCGGCTGCCGAACATCGGCTCGTTGAACTCGGAGCGGACGATGCCGTCGCCATGCTCGCCGGAATGGCTTCCCTTGTATTCGCGCACCAGGGCGAAGCATTCCTCGGCGATCGCGCGCATCTTCCGCACGTCCTCGCCGTCCTTCATGTTCAGCACCGGACGGACATGCAGGCAGCCGACCGAGGCGTGGGCATACCAGGTGCCCCTGGTGCCGTGCTTCGCGAAGACGTCGTTCAGCCGTTCCGTGTAGTCGGCGAGGTCTTCCAGACCCACCGCGCAATCCTCGATGAAGGAAACCGGCTTCCCGTCGCCCTTCATCGACATCATGATGTTGAGGCCGGCCTCGCGCACCTCGGCGATCGCGGCCTGGAAGCCGGCATCCGTCGCACGCACCACGGCGTCCGGATAGCCGAGATCGGCCATCATCTCCTCCAGCCGATCGAGCGCGGCGAGCAGCGGCGCGTCCTCATGCCCGTGGAACTCGACGATCAGCAGGCTGTCCGGTTCGCCCTGGCCGGGGCCCCCGGCGGGCTTGCCCGCTGGGGTGGTCACCATCCGGTCGATGGTGGCGCGGTAGATCGGGATCGACCGCCCGAGGTCGATCATCGTGCGGTCCACCAGCTCCACCGCTTCCGGGTCCAGCGTGACGAGGTGCTGGGAGGCCGCCATCGCCGCGCGGAAGGTCGGGAACTGGCAGATGCCGAGCATCTTGCGCGGCTTGATCGGCCACAGCTTCAGATCCAGCGCGGCGGAGAAGGCGAGCGTGCCTTCCGAGCCCACCAGCAGCCGTGCGAGATTGCCGCGCCCTTCCGCGCGTGCCGCCGGCGTCAGGCTTTCGATGTTGTAGCCGCCGACGCGGCGGAGCTGGTGCGGGAAGCGCGCGGCGATCTCCTCCGCCTCGCGCGCCCCGAGCGCGCGCAGCCGCTGGATGAGCTCCGCCGCCGGCGCCGGGATGTCGCCGCCGAGATTGTCCGGCAGGTCGCCGAAGGTGAAGCGCGACCCGTCCGCCAGCAGCGCGTCGATCGCCGTCACGTTGTCCGCCATCAGTCCGTAGCGGATGGATTTCGACCCGCAGGAATTGTTCCCCGCCATGCCGCCGATGGTGCAGCGCTGCCAGGTGGAGGGATCCACCGGGAAGAACAGCCCGTGGGCCTTCAGCGCATCGTTCAGCGCGCCGAGCGTGATGCCGGGCTCCACCCGTGCCGTACGCGCCGCCGGATCGACGCTGACGAGGTTGCGCAGGTACTTCGTGCAGTCCAGCACCAGCGCCCGGTTCACCGTCTGCCCGCATTGCGAGGTGCCGCCGCCGCGCGGCAGGACGGGGATGCCTTCCTCGCGGCAGATTGCCATCGCGGCCTGCACGTCCTCGATCCCGCGCGGCACCAGAACGCCATAGGGTTCGATCTGGTAGATGCTCGCATCGGTGGCGTAGCGGCCGCGGTCGGAGGCGGAGAAGAGGACCTCGCCGCGCGTCTCGCGGCGCAGGCGGTCGGCCAGGCGGCTGTCGCCGAGGCTCGGGCGGGTGGTGACGTTCATCAGGCCTGTTCCTGCGGCAGCAGGACGAGGGGCGCCTCGGCCTGCCGGGATTCGAGGAGGTGGTGGGCGCGCGCGGCTTCGGCCAGCGGCAGCGTGGCGCCGGGTTCGGCGCGCACGGCGCCGTTCTCCAGCACCGCGAAGAGCGACGCCGCCATCGCCTCCAGCGCGGTCCGCCCGGCGAGGTAGTGGAAGACGATCGGCCGCGTCAGGCTGTTCGACTTCGCCGCCAACCGCTGCACCTGGAAGGGCGGGACCGGCCCGGATGCCTGCCCGAAATTCACCAGGTGCCCCCGTGGCGCGAGGCAGTCCAGCGATCCGTCGAAGGTGTCCTTGCCCACCGAATCATAGGCGGCATCGACGCCGCGCCCGCCGGTGATGCGCTTCACCTCGGCCACGAAATCCTGCTCGCGATACAGGACGACATGCGCGCAGCCGGCGGCGCGCGCGGCCTCGGCCTTCGCCGCCGACCCCGCCGTGCCGATCACCGTCGCGCCGAGATGCGCCGCCCATTGGCAGAGCAGCCGCCCGACGCCGCCCGCCGCGGCATGCACCAGGATGGTCTGGCCGGCCTCGACGCGATGCACCTGGCGCAGCAGCATCTCAGCCGTCAGCCCCTTGAGCAGCACGCTGGCGGCAAGCCGTTCGTCCATCCAGCCCGGCAGGCGCAGCGCCAGCGCCGCCGGCAGCACGCGGTGCGACGCATAGGCGCCATAGCCGCCGGTGACGTAGCCGACGCGATCGCCCGGCGCGAAGCCGGTCACGCCGGGGCCGACGGCCTCGACCACCCCGGCCGCCTCGATGCCCGGCACGCCGGGCAGGGGCAGGGTGCGGTAGAGGCCCGAACGCACGTAGCAATCGTGGAAGTTCACGCCGACGGCGGTCTGGCGCAGGCGGAGCTCGCCGGGGCCGGGCGGCGGCACGGCGACCTTCTCCGCCCGCAGCGCCTCCGGTCCGCCATGGTCGCGCAGCATGATGGCTTCGGGCATCGTCTCGGGCGTCTCCGGCCGGTCCTTTCTCGTGGCCGGACCCTAGCCGCGAAGCGCCGCGCTGTCCGATCCATAATGTTCATCGCAGCGACAAGCCGAACTCATTGGCGCCAGGGCCGCGCCTGTCGCATGAAGCGCCCCGAAGAGAGGAGCCGCCCATGGCCTATTTCCAGTCCAAGCCGGTCGCCGGCCGCCATTTCCTGCAGATCCCGGGGCCGACCAACGTGCCGGACCGCGTGCTGCGGGCGATGGACAACCCTACCATGGACCATCGTGGGCCGGATTTCGGCAAGCTCGGAAAGGCCCTGCTGGAAAAGGTGCGGCACGTCTTCAGGACCGAAGGCCCGGTCGTGATCTACCCGGCCTCCGGCACCGGGGCCTGGGAAGCGGCGCTGACCAACACGCTCTCCCCCGGCGACCGCGTGCTGATGTGCGAGACCGGCTGGTTCGCCCATCTCTGGCACGAGATGGCCGGCCGCCTCGGCATCGTCACCGACTTCGTGAAGACCGACTGGCGCCGGGGCGCCGATGTCGCGCAGATCGAACAGCGCCTGCGCGACGACAGGACGCATGCCATCAAGGCGGTCTGCGTCGTGCACAACGAGACGAGCACCGGCTGCACCTCCCGCATCGACGAGGTGCGGCGCGCCATGGACGCCGCCGGCCATCCGGCGCTGCTGCTGGTGGACACCATCTCCTCGCTCGGCTCGATCGACTACCGGCATGACGAATGGGGCGTGGACGTCACGGTGGCGGGCTCCCAGAAGGGTCTGATGCTGCCGCCGGGCCTGTCCTTCAACGCCATCTCGCAGAAGGCGCTGAAGGCGAGCGAGACGGCGAAGCTGCCGCGTTCCTTCTGGGACTGGAAGCCGATGCTGGCGGCCAACGCCACCGGCTACTTCCCCTATACGCCGGCGACGAACCTGCTCTACGGCCTCGACGCCGCCGTCGACATGCTGATGGAGGAAGGCCTCGACAACGTCTTCGCCCGCCACGACCGCCACGCCGAGGCGACGCGCCGCGCCGTGCGCCACTGGGGCTTCGAGGTCCAGTGCGCGGAGCCGCGGCACTACTCGTCGTCGCTGACGGCGGTGCGCCTGCCGGAGGGCCATTCCGCCAATGCGCTGCGGGCGACCATCCTGGAGAAGTTCAACATGTCCCTCGGCAACGGACTCGGTCCGTTGAACGACCGGGTGTTCCGCATCGGCCATCTCGGCGATTTCGGCGACCTGCAGCTCATCGGCACGCTGGGGGGCGTCGAGATGGGGCTGCGCGCCGCGGACGTGCCGCACAAGGCCGGCGGCGTGCAGGCGGCGATGGAATACCTGTCGGGCAATGCCTGATACCGGCCGGCCTTTCGGCTGACTCGGTATCAGCGCCTTGGTTTCGCGCGCGGCTGCCCCCCCGCTCCGCGCGCCATACCGCCGAGCCTGGACGATGAGGTCACAGGGCTCCGCGGTATGACACCGCGAAGGGGAGGGGAGGCGCTCCGCTCCTCGCGGCATTGCCCGATCGCGGGTGTCCAGGCGCCGTTTCCGCGCCCGCATGGCCAGCGCGCGGCATGACCGCCCGGGCCTGCGGCGCGAAATGCCTGAACGGATCTGGACAGGGGCAAGCCGCGCGGTGATGACTCGGGTCATGACCGCGCAGCCGAGTCACGGCTTCCCCGCCGTGCAGACGCCTTCCTCCGCCCCATCGCGCAGGCATGCCGCCGCGGCCCGACGCCGGTCCCTCCTGCGGTTGCGTGGGGCGCCTCGGGGCTCTGCCGCCTGATGGTCGGCACCAGGCTGCTCGACACGGTCGAGGGCGACGCGACGCTGCCCGAGGCAGCGGATGTCGTGGTGATCGGCGCCGGCATCGTCGGCGTCTCCGCGGCCTACGCCCTGGCGAAGGCCGGCCATTCCGTCGCCCTGCTGGAGAAGGGCGTGGTGGCCGGGGAGCAGTCGAGCCGCAACTGGGGCTGGTGCCGGCTGCTGAACCGCGACGAGCGGGAGATCCCGCTCATGCAGCACAGCCACGAGCTGTGGGACCGGCTGCCGGCCGAGATCGGCGCCGACATGGGCTTTCGCCGCAACGGCCTGGTCTATGCCACCAAGGACCCGGCGCAGCTCGCCCGCTGGCAGGAATGGGCCGAGATGGCCGCGGCCTACCAGGCGCCGGTGCGCATGATCGACGGCGCCGAGGCGAAGCGCCTGACGCCCGGCAACGAGCAGGACTGGATCGGCGGCGTCGTCTCGCCGCGCGACGGCCGGGCCGAGCCGGCGATGGCCGCGCCGGCCCTGGCGAAGGCGGCGCGCGCCCTCGGTGTGACGCTGCACCAGACCTGCGCCGTGCGCGGCCTGGACACGACGGGCGGGCGGATCAGCGGCGTCTTCACCGAGAAGGGGCGCATCCGCAGCCAGGCGGTGATCCTCGCCGCCGGCGCCTGGGCATCGATGTTCCTGCGCCGCCACGGCATCGACATGCCGCAATCCTCGGTGCACTCGACCGTCTTCGCCACGACGCCGGCGAAGCAGGTCAGCCCCGGCGGGCTGTTCACGCCGGACTTCATCCTGACGCCGCTGCTGGATGGCGGCTACATCGTCGCCGCCAACGCGCGCGGGCGGCTGGAACTCACGCCCGCCGGCATCCGCTACGCGCGCAAGTTCCTGCCGAGCCTGCGGAAGAACTGGAAGGTGGTGGAACTGCGGCTGGGCCGTTCGTTCTTCGAGGGACCGGACGCCTGGCATGGCAGGTGGTCCTTCGACCGGCCGACGGTATTCGAGAAGATCCGCGTGCTGGAGGCGAAGCCCAAGACCAGCATCGTCGAGCCGGCGCTGCGCCAGATCGTCGCCGCCTATCCGGAACTTGCCGGCATCCGGGCGGCGCGGCTCTGGGCGGGCTGGATCGATTCGACGCCGGATGCGGTGCCGGTGATCTCCCGTGTCGATGCCCTGCCGGGCCTGGTGGTGGCGGCGGGCTTCAGCGGCCACGGCTTCGGCATCGGCCCGGGCGCGGGGCGGCTGGCGGCCGACCTCGCGACCGGCGCGCCGCCGGTGGTGGACGCCACGCCCTTCGCGCTGGCGCGGCTCGTGGATGGCAGCCCGATCCGTTCGCCGGGCGGGATCTGACATCGGCGCCCGGCTGTGGCAGCGGTCCGACGGGACGAAACGCCACGGGAGGGACGGCGCATGACCTTCGAGGAATTCGAGCGCAGCACCCGAGAGCCCACCCCGCCGGCCGGCCTCACCGAGCCGCTGCTGGCGTTGTGGTGGGATGCGCGCGGCGACTGGGACCGCGCCCACGGCCACGCCCAGGCGGTGGAGGATGCCGCCGGCGCGTGGGTGCACGCCTACCTCCATCGCAGGGAAGGCGACCTCGCCAATGCCGGCTACTGGTACCGCCGCGCCGGACGGTCTCCGGCGGCGGGGCCGCTCGACGGGGAATGGGCGGCGATCGCCGCCGAGTTGCTGCGGGCAGGGGGCTGACCGCGCCGGCGGATCACGCCTCCGTCGCCGTCTCCCAGCTGTCGCAGAAGGCTGCGACGTCCTCCGACCGGAAGCTCGCGAGCCGCGCCATGATGGTCTCGAAGGGCCAGTCCCACCATGCGATGCGCTGCAGCCGCGCGGCGATCTCGCGGCTGAAGCGCTCGCGGATCGGCTTCGCGGGCACGCCGCCGACGATGGTGTAGGGCGCGACATCCTTCGCCACCACGCAGCCGGCGGCGAGCACCGCGCCGTCCCCCACCGTCACCCCCGCCAGCACCGTCACGCCGTGGCCGATCCAGACATCGTGGCCGATGCGCGTGCGTGCGGCGCGGCGGGCGGCGAAGAAGGCGTCGTCCCGCCGCTGCGCCAGGTCGTAGTATTCGGGCACGTAGGTGAAGCGGTGCTGGGACGGCCGCTCCATCGGATGGTTGGGCGGTCCGATCCGCACATGCGCCGCGATGGCGCAGAACTTGCCGATCTCCGCATCGGCCACCTGGCAGTCATGCCCCAGATAGGACGCATCCCCGATCGTCGCGTATTCGATGCCGCAGCGTTCGAGGATCTCGCAGCGCGCCCCGATCGTCGCCTCGCGCAGCTTCGCGCTCGGGTGGATGAAGGTCTCGGCGATCTTCGGGCGGGGGGCGGGTTGGTCCATGGGCAGGGTCCGGTGACGGGGCCGGCACCACGGCAGGCCGGTTGCGCTGGGTCAAGGCGGAGGACAGGTTCCGCCATCCGCTCCTCCGGCGATGCGGCGCGGATCGCCGCCGCCTTCGCGCCGCGCCCGTCATGGAGCATTCATCCGTCGCAGCAGGCTTGCGCCCGTCCCGGCCTCTCCCCATGGTTGCATACACCGCAGGGAGAACGTCATGCCCGCTTCGGAGGCGCGCCGGAAGCTTCAGGTGTGGACCTGGCCGACCCCGAACGGCCACAAGGTGCACATCCTGCTGGAGGAACTCGGCCTGCCCTATGAGGTGGTGCCCGTCGCCATCGGCAAGGGCGAGCAGTTCCGCGCCGAGTTCCTCGCCATCACACCGAACCACCGCATCCCCGCGATCGTCGACCCCGACGGCCCGGGCGGCGAGCGCTTCAGCCTCTTCGAGAGCGGCGCGATCCTGATCTACCTGGCCGAGAAGGCCGGCAGCGATCTCTGGCCGAAGGACCCCGCCACCCGCTATCGGTGCCTGCAATGGGTGATGTTCCAGATGGGTGGCGTCGGGCCGATGTTCGGGCAGTACAATCATTTCGCGAACTACGCGGCGGAGAAGCTGCCCTACGCCATCGAACGCTACTCCAACGAGGTCGCCCGCCTGCACCGCGTGCTCGACAAGCGGCTGGGCGAAAGCGCCTATCTCGCGGGGACCGACTACACCATCGCCGACATCGCGACCTTCCCCTGGATCCGCAATCCGGGCCGCCGGAACGTTGATCTCGATCTATATCCGAACGTACGGCGTTGGCACGATGCCATCGCCGCGCGGCCCGCCGTGCGGCGCGGCGTCGCCGTGCTCGCGGAGCACCAGCGCCAAGGCACGATGACCGACGCCGAACGGGACATCATGTTCGGCAAGACCCAGTTCGCGGCGCGCTGACCGGGCGCCGGGACCAACAGGAACACCAGCAACGCATGGCCGAGATTGACCACATCGTGATCGGGGCGCGCACGCTCGAGGAGGGTGCGCGCCACATCGAGGAACTGCTCGGCGTGAAGCCGACCAAGGGCGGCGCGCATCCGGGCTTCGGCACCCACAACATGCTGCTCGGCATGGGCGCCAACTGCTACCTCGAACTCATCGCCCCCGATCCGGCCCAGCCGGACCCGCCGCATCCGCGCCCCTTCGACCTCGACGACGCCTCGCTCAGGACAGCGCTGGAGGCCGAGCCGCGGCTGATCGCCTATGTCGCCTCCACCCCGGCGCTCGATGCCGTCGTGGCGCGCCTCGGCCCCTCCCAGGCCGGGGAGATCCGGGAGATGTCGCGCGGCAACCTGTCCTGGCGGATGGCATTCCCGCCGCAGCGGCAGGACATGGACAACCTGATTCCGCCATTGATCCAGTGGAACGGGGAACGCGCAGCGAAGCACCTGCGGGATTCCGGCTGGCGCCTGGCATCGCTGGAAGCCGAACACCCGGATGCCACGGCGCTCCGCGCCTCGCTCACCGACCGTGGCCTCGCGGATGCAGTGAAGGTCCGCCCGAGCCCGCATCCGCGACTCGTCGCCCGTCTCCGCCACCGGGACGGGCGCGAGGTCACCCTGACAAGCGCCTGACGCAAAGCGCCACCGTTGGATTCTATGTATTTGCGAGGTTGCGCGTGTAGCATTCCGCCGCGGCGCGAGGGCCGCGGCGCGTGAGGGTCCGTATGCGGCAGTTATCCGGCGGGACGATACCGCCACACGCTCGCGGGCGGCAGGTTGAGCGGCGTCCAGGCCTCGCGCCGCGCCGTCAGGCCGAGCTTCCGGTATGGCAGCGGGGAGGTCGCGCAGTAGGTGTAGAGCAGGAAGCCGCGCCCCGGCGCCACCGACTCGACCGCTGCCACGAAGCGCCGCTGCTGCTCGGTCGGCAGCAGCACCAGCGGGATGCCGCAGATCGCGGTGCCGACCTTGCCGTGAAGGGCCGCCGGCAGCGCCTCGGAGAGCGCGAAGGCGTCGCCCTCGATCACTGTCACGCCGGGCAGGCTGCGCGCCAGGTGGCGGGCCATCTCGGGGACGATCTCGACCACCACCAGCCGCTCCGGCGGCACGCCGCCGGCCAGCAGCGCGCGGGAGATCGCGCCCGTGCCGGCGCCCAGTTCGACCACCACTTCATCGCCCTGCCGCTCCACCAGTGCCGCGACGCGCCTGCCCAGCGCCGGGGAGGACGGCACCACCGACCCCATCTGCAACGGATTCGCCATCCAGCGGCGCAGGAAGAGGCTGAAGCCACCCGCCGGACGCGGGGCGCTGCGGTCGCCAAGGGTGATGCCGGACATCTATCGCTCCGTGACAAATTTCTGACAATTCAAGGGCTTGTCATTCTTCGGGTGATAGGTGCTGTGGACGGGGCGGGCCAGTTACGGTTCGATGGCGCCGGCCAGGGGGGGCTTTCGTGACTGCGCGCGTTCTTGTCGTCGACGACGTTCCGGCGAACCTGCGCCTGCTCGAAGCGAAGCTGCGGGCCGAGTATTTCGAGGTGGCGCTCGCCGCCTCCGGGCCGGAGGCCCTCGCCCTCTCCGCCGCCTGGTCGCCCGACGTCGTGCTGCTTGACGTGATGATGCCGGGCATGGGCGGCTACGAGGTGTGCCAGCGCCTCAAGGCGCAGCCCGCCACCGCCCACATCCCGGTCGTCATGGTCACGGCCCTGACCGAGCAGGCCGAGCGGGTGCGCGGCCTCGAGGCCGGGGCGGACGACTTCATCTCGAAGCCGGTGGACACCGCGCTGCTCTTCGCCCGGCTGCGTGCCCTGCTGCGCGTCAAGCAGGTGCTCGATGCATGGCGGCTGCGGGCGGAGACCGCGCGCGAATTCGGCTTCGACGCGGGAGAGGCGCCGACGGACGCCTGGGTCGGCGCCCGGATCCTGCTTGCCGGCGGCCACGCCCTGGAGGCCGGCACCGTCACCGAGGCGCTCGCCGCCGACGGCCTGGTGGTCGACCACGCCGCGGACGAGGCCAGCGCCTGGGAGATCCTGCAGGACGAGCTGCACGACCTGGTCCTGCTGAGCCTGCCGCTTCCCGGCGGGGATGCGCTGCGGCTCGCCTCGCGCCTGCGCGCGCGCAACGAGAGTCGCGACATGCCGCTGATCCTGCTGGCGGCGGAGGACCAGCGGCAGGCGGTGCTGCGCGCCTTCGACCTCGGTGCGAGCGACCATGTCATGCGCCCGGTCGACCCGCCGGAGCTGCGCGCGCGGGTGCGCAACCAGCTCCGCCGCCGGCGCTTCCAGGACCTGCTGCGCGAAAGCCTGGACCGTTCGCTCGAACTCGCCGTGACGGACCCGCTGACCGGGTTGCGCAACCGCCGCTACGTTCGCCGCCACCTCGATTCGCTGCTGCGCAGCGGCGCCGCGGCGACGGTGCTGCTGCTCGACGTGGACCGCTTCAAGCCGCTCAACGACCGCCACGGGCACGCCGCGGGCGATGTCGCGCTGAAGGAGGTCGCGGCACGGCTGCGCGAGCATCTGCGCGCCGTCGACGTCGTCGCGCGCTATGGCGGGGAGGAGTTCCTGGTGGTGATGACCGGCGCGGGCGACGAGGAGGCCGCCGCGGTCGCCGAGCGTCTGCGCGCGGCCATCGCCGACCGGCCGGTCCCGGCGCCCGGCCTGCTCCTGCCGGTCACGGTGAGCATCGGCACCGCCGTCGCGCGCGGGGACCTCGATGCCGACCGGCTGATCGCCGCCGCCGATGCGGCGCTGTACCGCGCCAAGGAACGCGGGCGGAACCGTGTCGAGATGGCGACGGCGGAGGACTGGGGCGCGGTGGCGGAATAGGAGGGAGCCTGGGTCGCCTCGCCTGCCGTGATCGGGCGAGGATACGTGTTCACTCGCGCTCGACGAAGCTCCCGGGTTTGGTGCGTGGGACTTCGGTTTCTGGCGATGCCTGCCTCGCCAGGGGCCTACCCTTGCGCCGAAGCTTCCGGCAGCGGTTGGGACCGGCGGGCCGGCGCCGCGCGAGGACGCCGCAAGCAGGCGCCCGGGTCGCGCTCACGACGGGTGTTCGGGTCCGGCAACGCCACAGCGCAGAAACCACAAGGGCGCGCGATAGCGCCCCTGGCCATGCACCCGGCAGGTATTGTCGATCGGAATCACCGCGCGCCGAGGACGCGCGGCAGCCACGCGATGCGAGATCTACTTGATCTTGGCTTCGCGGAAGACGACGTGCTTGCGCGCCACCGGATCGTACTTCTTCTTCTCCATCTTGGAGGTCATCGTCCGGGTGTTCTTCTTCGTCACGTAGAAGTAGCCCGTATCGGCGCTGCTCACGAGGCGGATGAGGATGGTATTCGACTTGGCCATGTCACGACTCCATGGCCCGTGGGCGAGTGGGCCCCGGGCGCGAGAGGCCGGAAACTAGCGACCGCGGCGCCGGCGTCAAGCGAAAGAGCGCATCCGGCGGCGCGAAGCCGCCAGCGATCTCATCGCGCCGTCGCCGCCGCCAATGCCAGCGGATCGAGGGCGAGGCTGCGCGCGAGGGCGAGGTCCGAATCCTGCCCCTCGCCGGGCGGGCAGGTGGCGCGGAGCTCCTCCGCCGCCGCAGCAGGAACCGGGTGCCGCAGCGCACGCTGCCGCGCCTGGGCCGGTCCCATCGGGCGCGCCCCGGCGCGCAGCGCGGCGAGGTTGCGCCCCGCCGCCTCGGCCCCGCCATAGGTGCAGAGCCCGGGCAGCACGCCGACGCCCTGCAGCGGCCAGCCGGCCGGCATGATCAGGCGCGACCAGGACATCAGGAGCTCGCCGCCGTCGGGCAGGGGGACGACGAGCTGCACCAGCCCCTTGCCGGTCGTCACGGTGCCGACGATGGCGGCGCGCCCCCGGTCGCCGAGGCTCGCCGCGACGATCTCGGCCGAGGACGCCGTGCGGCCGTCCACCAGCACGACCAGGGGTACGCCTTCCGAAAGGTCAGGCCGCGCCGTGACGTAGATGCGGCTCGCCTCCGGGTGGCGGCCGAGGGTGCGGAAGGCCTCCCCGTCGCCCAGGAAGATGTCGGCCACCGCCGCCGCCTGGGAGAGCAGACCGCCTCGGTTGCCGCGCAGGTCGAGCAGCACGGCCTGCGGCGCGCCCTGTGCCAGCGCGGCGAGCAATGCCGCTGCCGCCTGCCGTTCGGTCTGCGCCGAGAAGCCGGGCACGCGGATGATCAGCACCTCCTCCTGGCGCTCGGCGGTGACCGGCGTGCCGACCGGCAGGGTGCGCAGCAGCGTCACCTCCCGCCGCCGGCGGCCCTGCTGGACCAGCAGCCGCACCTCGGATCCGGCGGGGCCTTCGAGCAGCCCCGCGGCGGTACCGGCATCGCGGGTGCGCAGCGGCACGCCGTCGATCGCCAGCACGCGGTCGCCCACCTCGAGCCCGGCCGCCGCGGCCGGCCCGTCATGAGCGAGGGCGGCGATCACTGCCCCGGCGCCGCGCCCCGGCGCGAGCCGCAGCCCGAGCCCGGCCTCGCCGGTGCGGCGCTCGCGCGCGGCCTGCGCCTCCTCCGGCGTCACGTAGCGGCTGAACGGGTCGAGATGGGCGAAGACCGCCTCGAAGGATTCGCGGATCAGCCGCGGCGCCCCGGCGCTGCGCAGGGCCGGGGAGGCCGCCCAGGCCGCCTGCTGGAAAAGGGTGAGCGCATCCGCCGCAGCCCCGCCGGCCGCCGCCGGGCCCTCCCGGCCGACGGCCGGCGGGGCGGGGCGCGTCAACAGCGTGTGCCCGCCGAGGGCGAGCCGCACCTCGCGGTCGCTGCGATGGACGGTGAGGGCCGGATCGACATCCGTGAGACCGGCGAGCCCCCAGACCAGCAGGTCGGCAGGCGTCGCCGCTTCGAGATGGCGCTCGAGGACGGCGGCGAAGCCGGTGCCGATCACCAGGCGCATCTCGTCGCGCGGATAGGGCGCGTTGCGCGCTGCCTCCTGCGCCACCGCCATGCCGGGCAGCAGCAGCAGGAACAGCAGGATCAGCGGCGACGCTCGCGCTGGCGTCCCTTGGGCGCAGGGCGCCCGCGGCCGCGCGAGGGCAGCCCCTGCATGATGTGGAAGACCATCCCGCCGGTCCGGGGCGTGGCCTCCACAAGCCGGGCCTCGACCGCCTGGCCCAGGCTGAAGGTCAATCTCGTCCTGCGACCGGCCAGCGTCTGCGTGGCCTCGTCCAAGTCCCATCTGTCGTCCGGCAGTGATCCGAGGGGGACGATTCCGCTCGCCCCGTTCTCTTCCAGCGTGACGAAGAGACCGAAGCGAGTCACCCCGGAAATTCGTGCTTCGAACGACTCTCCGACTCGTTGTGCCATAAAGGCTGCGAGGTAGCGGTCGACGGCGTCGCGCTCGGCGGCGGCGGCGCGGCGTTCGGTGGAGGTGATGTGCTCCGCCGTGTCGGGGAAGCGGGCTGCCTCGGTTTCCTCCAGCCCGTCCTTGCCGAGCTTGAGGCCGCGGATGAGCGCGCGGTGCACCAGCAGGTCCGCATAGCGGCGGATCGGCGAGGTGAAATGCGCGTAGCGCGCGAGCGCGAGGCCGAAATGGCCGATGTTGTCGGGCGCGTAGGCCGCCTGGGACTGGCCGCGCAGCACCGCCTCGTTGACCAGGCGCTCATGCGGCGTCCCGCGCACCTTGCCCAGCACGCCGGCGAAGTCGCGCGGATGCAGGCGGTCGGATGGCGGCAGGGTGATCTCGAAGGTCGCGAGGAACTGCCGCAGCCCTTCCAGCTTCTGGTCCGAGGGGCGGTCGTGCACGCGGTACATGCAGGGCTGGGTGAGGCGTTCCAGTTCCTCGGCCGCGCAGACATTGGCGGCGACCATGAATTCCTCGATCAGCCGGTGCGAATCGAGCCGCGGCCGCGGGCTGACGCCGGTGACGCGGCCATGGCTGTCGAGGTCGACCTTGCGCTCCGGCATGTCGAGGTCGAGCGTGCCGCGCTTCTCCCGCGCGCCGAGCAGGGCGCGGTAGGCGCCATAGAGCCGCGCGATGTGCCCGGGGGGCAGGGTGCCGTGGTCGGCGCCGGCATCGGCGGCTTCCTGTACCTGCTCGTAGGTCAGCCGCGCGGCGGAGCGCATGATGCCGCGCCCGAAGGTATGGCCGTGCTTGCGGCCATGGGCATCGAAGCGCATCTCGACGAAGAGGCAGCCGCGATCCTCGGCCGGGCGCAGGCTGCACCAGCCGTTGGACAGCGCCTCTGGCAGCATCGGCACGACGCGGTCGGGGAAATAGACCGAATTGCCGCGCGCCCAGGCTTCCCGGTCCAGGTGGCTGCCGGGCGTGACGTAGTGGGCGACATCGGCGATGGCGACGAGGATGCGCCAGCCTTCGCCCTCCGGCTCGGCGAAGACGGCGTCGTCGAAGTCGCGCGCGTCCGCGCCGTCGATCGTCACCAGCGGGATGTCGCGCAGATCGGTGCGGCCGCGGACGGCGACACCCTTCGCTCGCTCCGCCTGCTGCACCGCCTCGGCCGGGAAGACGTCCGGGATGCCGTGGGCATGGATGCAGACGAGGGAGACCGAGCGCGGTTCCCCCATCACCCCGAGCCGTTCGGTGATCCGCGCCGGCTTGGGCCCGAGGTGGCGGGTGGAAGGCAGGGGTTCGGCGAGCACGATCTCGCCCGGCCTGGCGCCGCCCTCTTCGCCCGGCGGGACCTGCCAGATGCCCTTCTGGCGCCGGTCGGTCGGGATGATGCGGCCTTCCTCGAAGACGCCGAGGATGCGGGCCGGCGGCGCGCCGCCGATGCGCTTGAAGGTACGGCCTTCGTATTTGCCCGGCCCGATGGCCTTCAGCCGGGCGAGCACCCGTTCCCCGGCGGTCAGCGCCGGGCGGCCGGCGGGTTCGGGGCGCATGTAGATGATTGGCGGTCGGCCTTCGCCCTGCCAGCCGACCGGGCGCGCGATCGGGTCGCCATCGGGGTCGGTGCCGGTGATCTCGACCGGCGTGATCTCCGGCAGGCGGGAGGGGGCGATGACGGCACGCTTGCCCGCCGGGGCGGAGCCGCCCTCCGCCGCCAGCTCGCGCAACAGGGCGCGCAGCGCCGCCCGCTGGTCGGAGGAGAGGCCGAAGGCGCGGGCGATGTCGGATTTGGTGACGCGGCCGGTGGCCTCGGCGAGGAAGGCGCGCAGTTCCGCCTTGCCGGGCAGCGGCGCGGGGCCTTCGGTTCGCGCGGCGGCGCGGCGCTTGGCACTGGCGCGCGGGCCCGCCGCGGCCTTGGCGGTGCTGCGGTGGGGCTTCGCGGCGGGCTTGGCGCCCCGCGGGCCGGCATCGCGATGACTGCGGCGCGCAGGTGCCGCCTCCTCGCCGGATTCGACGCCACGGTGCGCGGGGTCGGGCTCGCGGGATGGCGCGGCGCCCTGGTCGTCCGGCGCGCGCGGGCGCCGGGGGCGGTCGTCGCCGGCAGCGTGCGCGCCACGGCCCTTCGGGACCTGCCCGGACGGCCCGGCGTCGCGAACGGCGCCGCCCGGCGCGGGCTTGCCCTTGCGCGGCCCCGCACCGGACGCCGCGGCGCTTCCCTTCCGGGTGCGAGCCTTGTGGCCCTTCACGGGCGGCCCGCGCCGGGGCATCAGCGGGCGGTCTTGCCGGCGCGGGGCGCGGCCTTGGCCTTGGCGGGCGCCTTGGCCGCGGGCTTCTTCGCCGCGGGCTTGGCCGCCGCCTTGCGCGCCGGAGCCTTGGCGGCGGCCGGCTTGCGCGTGGCGGTGCCCTCGCTTGCCGCCGCGGCCTTGCGCGGGGCCGCCTTGCCGGCCGCGCCCCTGCGCCCGGCGGCACCGCGCGGCTTCAGCGCCTTGCCCTTCTCCTCGAGCAGCGCGACGGCCTCGGCGAGGGTGAGGTCCTCCATCGCCACGTCACGCGGCAGGTTGGCGACCGTCTTGCCGTGCTGCGCATAGGGTCCGAAGCGACCCTTCCGCACCACGACGGGCTCCTGGTCCTTCGGGTGCGGGCCAAGTTCGCGCACCCGCGCCCGCGCATCGGCGAGCAGCGCCAGCGCGCGGTTCATCCCCACCGTCAGCACGTCGTCGTCCTTGTCGAGCGACTTGAAGACCGACCCGCAGCGGACATAGGGCCCGAAGCGGCCGAGCCCGGCGGTGATCTCCTCCCCCGTCTCCGGATCGAAGCCGATCGTGCGCGGCAGGGAGAGCAGCCCGATTGCCTGATCCAACGTGACAGTATCGGGCGACACACCATTGGGAAGGCTGGTTCTTTTGGGCTTGGTCGGCTTGCCCTTGGCATCCGTCCCAGGCTCGCCGAGCTGGATGTAGAAGCCATAGGGCCCGCGCTTCAGCGTCACCGCCTGGCCGGTCGCCGGATCGACGCCGAGTTCCTGTTCGGCCGGTGCTGCGCCTTCGCCCTCGCCCGAATCGACGCCGAAGGGCCGCGTGTAGCGGCATTCCGGATAGTTCGAGCAGCCGATGAAGGCCCCCGTCCGCCCCAGCCGCAGCCCCAGCCGCCCCTTGCCGCAGGTCGGGCAGAGCCGCGGGTCGGTCCCGTCCGGCCGCTCGGGGAAGATGTGCGGGCCGAGATCCTCGTCCAGCGCGTCGATGACGTCGCGGATCTTGAGATCCTTGGTCGCCTCCACCGCCGCCGAGAATTCCTTCCAGAAGGCGCGCATCACCGCGCGCCATTCGGCGCGGCCCTCGGAGATCTCGTCGAGCTTCTCCTCCATCTGGGAGGTGAAGCCGGTGTCCACGTATTTCTCGAAGAAGCGGACCAGGAAGGTGGTGACCATCCGCCCGAGGTCCTGCGCCACAAAGCGGCGCTTTTCGAGCGTGACGTATTTCAGGTCCTGCAGCCGCTGCAGGATGGAGGCATAGGTCGAGGGCCGCCCGATCCCGAGCTCCTCCAGCCGCTTGACCAGCGACGCCTCGGAATAGCGTGGCGGCGGCTGGGTGAAGTGCTGGCTCGCCGTGATCTCGCCGCGCTTGAGCGGGTCGTGTTCCTTCATCGGCGGGAGGATGCGGGTGTCGTCCTCGGCCTCGGCGCCGTTCGGCGGCGCGGCGATGCCGGCGCGGGCATCCGCCGCGCGATCGTCCTCGTCTTCCCGATACAGCTTCAGGAAGCCATCGAAGGCCACGACGGAACCCGTTGCCCGGAAACGGATCTTCCCGTCCGCCGAGGCGATGTCCACCGCCGTCTGGTCGAGCTCCGCCGCCGCCATCTGGGAGGCGACGGCACGCTTCCAGATCAGTTCGTAGAGCCGTGCCTGCGCGCCTTCCAGCTCGCCCTGCATGCTCTCCGGCGTACGGGTGACGTCGGTCGGGCGGATCGCCTCGTGTGCTTCCTGAGCGTTCTTCGCCTTGGACTGGTATTCGCGCGGCGCGCTCGGCAGGTAGTCGGGGCCGAACGCGTCCTTCACATGGTCGCGGATGGCGAAGACCGCCTCCCGCGCCATGGTGACACCGTCGGTCCGCATGTAGGTGATGTGGCCGGCCTCGTAGAGCTGCTGCGCCGTGCGCATCGCCTGCTGCGCGCCCATGCCGAGCTTGCGGGAGGCCTCCATCTGCAGCGTCGAGGTCATGAAGGGCGGCGGCGGGTTGCGCCGCGTGCGCTTCTTCTCGACCGCGGCGACGGTGTAGCTGCCGGCCTCCGCCAGCGCCTTGGCGCGGGCCGCCGTCGCCGCATCCGGCAGGTCGAACTGGTCGAGCTTCCTGCCGTCCAGATGCGTCATCCGCGCCGTGAAGGGCGCGCCGGCCGGGGTCTGGAACTTGCCCTCGATGGACCAGTATTCGCGCGCCTTGAAGGCTTCGATCTCGGCCTCGCGCTCGCAGATCAGCCGCAGCGCGACCGACTGCACGCGCCCCGCCGACCGCGACCCCGGCAGCTTGCGCCACAGCAGCGGCGACAGCGTGTAGCCCACCAGGTAGTCGAGCGCCCGGCGCGCCAGGTACGCGTCGATCAGCGGCACGTCGAGGTCGCGCGGATGCGCCACCGCGTGCTGCACGGCGCGCCTGGTGATCTCGTTGAAGGTGATGCGCCGGACGTCCTTGCCCTTCAGCGCCCCGCGCTGGCCGAGCATGTCCTTCACGTGCCAGGAGATCGCCTCGCCTTCGCGATCGGGGTCGGTGGCGAGGTAGAGCCGCTTCGCCCCCTTCAGCGCCTGCGCGATCTTGCCGACCTGCGCCTCCCCGCGCCCATCCTTGCCCCAGACCATGGCGAAGTCCTGGTCGGGCAGGACGGCGCCGTCCTTCTCCTCCAGGTCGCGGACATGGCCGAAGCTCGCGAGCACGGTGAAGTCGCGCCCGAGATACTTCTCGATCGTCTTGGCCTTGGCCGGAGATTCAACGACGACGACGTCGGACATCTTTTCCAGGATCACCCGTTCGCACTGCGCATGACGCGGTGGCCGGGCAGCAGTTCCACCCGGCCTTCGAGCTCCAGTTCAGTCAGCACGGCCTGGAGTTCGGGAGCCGTCAGGTGGCAGCGCCGCAGCACCTCGTCAACCGATACTGGCGACAATCCAATCAGTTCAAGCACTTCGGATGCCCCTTCCAGGGGCGGGCCGAGGGGGTCGGAGCCATCGCCGGCCGCTTCCGGGGCGGCGGAAGCCATCCGGGCGGGGTCGAACAAGGGGGCGGCACGGGGGGATTCCGGCAGGTGCTCCAGCACATCCTCCGCCGTTTCGGTGAGGTGCGCGCCCTGCCGGATCAGGTCGTTGGCGCCGCGGCAGCGCGGGTCGAGCGGGCTGCCGGGCACCGCGAAGACCTCCCGCCCATGTTCGAGCGCGAGCCGCGCGGTGATCAGCGTGCCGGAACGGTGCGCCGCCTCCACCACCACCACGCCGAGCGACAGGCCGGCGACGATGCGGTTGCGGCGCGGGAAATGCCGGTTCAGCGGCGCGGTGCCGAGCGGGCTTTCGGCGATGACCGCGCCGCGTTCGGCGATTCGCCCGGCGAGCCCGGCGTTCTCAGGCGGGTAGGGCACATCGAGGCCGCCCGGCAGCACCGCGATCGTCGGCCCGCCGCGCAGCGCGCCCTCATGCGCCGCCGTGTCGATGCCGCGCGCCAGGCCGGAGACGATGGTCAGGCCCTTCGCGGCCAGGGCCTCGGCCAGTTCCTCGGCGACGCGCCGGCCGGCGGAGGAGGCATTGCGCGCGCCGACGATCGCCACCGCCGGCGCGGCCAGCAGAGAGGCATCGCCGAGGACGGCGAGCACCGGCGGGGCATCGGGCAGCAGCGCCAGCAGCGGCGGATACAGCGGGTCGTCGAGAAAGACGAAGCGGCCACCACGCTTCGCCAGCGCGGCGATCTCGCGGCGGGCTTCGGATTCCGGCTGGGGCACGTAGGGCGTGCTGCGCTTCGCGGAAAGCGCAGGCAGCGCCGCCAGCGCCGCCTCCGGGTCGCGGTGGCGGGCCAGCAGGCGACGGAAGGTCAGCGGGCCAATGCCGTCGGTGCGGGCGAGGCGAAGGAGGGCGAGGGTCATCGCAGTCCGTGGGGGCGCCGCCCCCACGCCTCCGCCAGGACGGGGGACAGGATCCGGGGGGAGGGGCATGATCGGATTCACCGAGGTGATTGTACGGAAATTCAACTCCTGGTCGATATCGGCCGTCGCGATATCCTTGCCGCCTTCCTCCTGGGCGGCGACGCGCGCCGGGCCGCGGCCGGCTGGCCGATCACGCGCTGATCAGGCACCCGTCGCCGCCAGGCACCGGCCACCTCCGACAATCGCGCGCCGGCGCAAACCTGCCTGCGGAGCCATGGCTCGCCCTGGCCATGCGATCCGCCCGATTCCTGCGAATGTTTGCAATATGTTCTCAGTCGCCCTTTGATTTGGTCAATCCTTGACGCGAGGATGTCGCCATCCCGACAGCGCCCGAGCGGGAGCCACGCCCCGGTGCCTGCCCCCCCGGGGCCTTCAGCGCATTCGTCCGGAACGCGCCGTCGTTGCGCGGGCTGGAGCGGTTTCCGGCGGCCGAGGCCTTCTCCGGCGCCCGGCCTTACCCCTTCTCGCCGATCCGCGGCTCGGTCCCTGCCAGCAGTCGCCGGATGTTGCCCTCATGCCGCCAGAAGATCAGCACGCCGACCAGCAGGGCGAGCAGCGCGTGCTCCCCGTCCACCAGCAGCAGCGCCAGCAGCGGCGCCGCCGCGACCGCGGTGAGCGCCGCCGCCGAGGATCGTCGCGTCAGCTTCGCCGCGGCCAGCCACACCGCGCAGCAGCCCAGGCCCACTGGCCACATCGCCGCCAGATAGACGCCGAGCCCCGTGGCCACGCCCTTGCCGCCCCTGAACCCGAGCCAGACCGGAAAGGTGTGCCCCAGCACGGCCGCCGTCCCGGCGACCAGGTCCTGGTCGCCGGCCAGCCAGCGCAGCAGCAGCACCGACAGCGCGCCCTTCAGGCCATCGAGCAGCAGCGTTGCCGCCGCCAGGCCCTTCCTGCCGGTCCGCAGCACATTGGTCGCGCCGATATTGCCCGATCCGATCGCGCGGATATCCCCGAGCCCCGCGGCCTGCGTCAGGATCAGCCCGAAGGGAATGGAGCCGATCAGGTAGCCGCCGACCAGAGCGGCGAGAAAGGCAAGGCCCGGATCCTCCACCGCCGTCAGCCTCCGAACACCCGTCGCCCGGCTTTCCAGGTGCCGAGCACGCGGCCTTCCAGCGCGCGCCCGTCGAAGGGCGAGTTCTGCGCCTTGCCCGGCAGCTTCCCGGCCTCGACCTTCCAGCCGCGATCCGGGTGGAACAGCACCAGGTCCGCCGGTGCGCCCTTGGCCAGCCGCCCGCAGGCAAGCCCGAGCAGCGCCGCCGGCTTCGCCGTCAGCAGCCCGAGTGCGGTCAGCATCGGCAGGTCGCCCCCATGCACCCGCGCCAGCGTCACCCCCAGCAGCGTCGCGAGCCCGGCGCCCCCGGCCTCGGCCTGGGCGAAGGGCAGGCGCTTGTCATCCGCGTCCCGCGGCTGGTGGTCGGAGGCGACGGCATCGAGCGTCCCGTCCGACAGCGCCACCACCACCGCCTGGCGGTCGGCCTCCGTGCGCAGCGGCGGCGACAGCTTCGCATAGGTCCGGTAGTCGCCGATCGCCGTCTCGTTCAGGTCGAAATAGGGCGGCGCGGTATCGGCGGTGACAGCAAGGCCCTCCGCCTTGGCGGCGCGGATCAGGTCGAGTGCCGCCGCCGTGCTGACATGGGCGAAATGCACGTGGCCGCCGGTGAGGCGCGCCAGGGCGATGTCGCGCGCGACCATCATCGCCTCGGCGGCCGGCGGGATGGCGGGCAGGCCGAGCCGGGTGGCGAGCTCGCCCTCGGTCGCCGCGCCCCCTGCGGCGAGCGAAGGCTCTTCCGGGTGCTGCACGACGAAGGTGCCGAAGGCCCGCGCGTAGGACAGCGCGAGCCGCATGGTGCGCGCCGAGCCGATGGCGTGCGCGCCGTCGGTGAAGGCGATGGCGCCGGCCTCGCGCAGCAGGCCGAACTCCGCAAGCTCCTTGCCGGCGCAGCCGGCGGTGGCCGCGCCGTAGGGCAGCAGGGCAACCGAGCCCGTGGCTTCCCCGCGCCGGATCATGAAGGACAGCAGCGCGGGGTCGTCGAGCGCCGGATCGGTATCCGGCAACACGCAGAGCGTGGTGATGCCGCCCGCGGCCGCCGCCGCGGCGGCCGAGGCGATGGTCTCGCGGTGCTCGGCGCCCGGCTCGCCGAGATTGGCGCGCAGATCCACCAGCCCGGGGGCGAGGCAGGCGCCGCCCGCGTCGAGCGTCTCGGCGCCCTCGGGCGCCGTCAGGCCGGGGCCGAGATCGGCGATGGCCCCGTCGCGCGCCAGCAACGCGCCAGGCGCGTCGAGGCCGGAAGCGGGGTCGAGCAGGCGGGCATTGGTGATCAGCAGGTCGCGCATCGGGTGGGGTTATAGACGGGCGGGCGAGTCCTGCCAGCGGGCCACGCGGGCGGATCGACCGCACCGGACACCCGCGAAGGCTTCGCCCCGGGTTCCTCCGGGCGGGCCGGGAGGTCGCACCCGTCCTTCAACCTCGCGGCGGATCGCACGGCTGGCCCGGCGGCGCGGGCACGGCCCGCCGCGATGCCGGCCGGCCTCAGTGCATATGTGGTTCGGCCGAAGCCGGGGCCGGGGCCGAGGCCGAGACGCAGAGCAGGCCGAGAACCGCATGCAGCAGCCGCACCGCAGCCAGGTCGCCGGCCTCATGCGCCTCGGCCAACGCCTGTTCCACCGCCGATGCCGCAGCCTCGATCGGCGGCTTGCGATCCGTCGCGATCGGGGTCGAAGCGCGTGGCGCTTCGGTCATCGGACGGTTTCCGAATACCTTCATCACCTCCGCTCCTCTGCCGGCAAGGACCAGGGCCGGTTTCGCTGCGGCCGGACCGCCTGGTCGCAGGGCCCGTGCTCATGAGGAAGGTGAGGCGGGATCGTGAAGCGCCGCAACGCATTTTTGATACTGGTTTGCGGTTTTGATGAGGCTTTCACAGGCGTCTAACGATGCTGCCGGAGATGCCGGAGAAGGCATGCATCTGCTGCCCCGGAACGCGCCTTCTCCTCCCCTGGACAGCCGCCCCAGGGCGCCGGACCATGGCGGAAAGGGACGGGGACGGAAGCATGACGCGACGCAACAAGGTCGTGGCGGATTTCGACGCAGCGGTGGCGGGCATTCCGGACGGCGCGACGATCGCCTTCGGCGGCTTCGCGCAGCCTGGCGTGCCGTTCAACCTGATCGCGGCGCTCGGCCGCCAGGGGGCGAAGCGCCTGACCTGCATCGCCAACACCACCGGCGGCGCCCACAAGCCGCGCATGCCCGACATCGGCATGCTGGTGGAGAACGGGCAGGTGGCGAAGGTGGTCTGCTCCTTCACCGCGGCGACCCGCGCCTCGGACATGCTGCCCTTCACGCCCTACTACGAACGCGGCGAGGTCGAGGCCGAGATCGTCCCCCAGGGCACGCTGGCCGAGCGCCTGCGCGCCGCCGGCGCCGGCATCCCCGCCTTCTACACGCCGACTGCGGTCGGCACGGAACTCGCCGAGGGCCGCGAGACCCGCGTCATCAACGGCCGCGAAGTCCTGCTGGAATACGCGCTGCCCGTCGACGTCGCGCTGCTGCGCGCGCACCAGGCGGACGAGGCCGGCAATCTCCGCTTCCGCCGCAGCCAGCGCAACTTCGCGCCGCTCATGGCGATGGCCGCGAAGACCGTGATCGTCGAGGTGGAGGAACCGATCCTCCCCGCCGGCGCGATCGACCCCGATGACGTGCACACGCCGGGCATCCTGGTGCAGCGTCTCGTCGCCATCCCGCCACCGCCGCACGGGATATGGCCGGTCAGGCGGGAGGTGCCCGCGCGATGAGCTGGACCCGCATGCAGATGGCCGAACGCCTGGCGCGCGAATTCGAGGATGGCTGGATCGTCAATCTCGGCGTCGGCATGCCGACGCTGATCGCCGACGTGCCGCTCGGCGACCGCGAAGTGGTGTTCCATTCCGAGAACGGCGTCATCGGCTACGGCCCGGTGACGCCGCCGGGGCAGGAGGACCTGCACCTGGTCAATGCCGGCGGCCAGAACGTCACGTTGCTGCCGGGCGCCGCCATCGTCCATCACGCCGACAGCTTCGCGCTGATCCGCGGCGGCCGCATGGACGTGACGGTGATGGGCGCCTACGAGGCCGCGGCGAACGGCGACTTCGCCAACTGGAAGGTGAAGGGCGCCAAGGGGGGTGGCATCGGCGGGGCGATGGACCTCGCGGCCTCGGCGAAGCGCGTCTTCCTGATGCTGGAACACCGCACGCGGGATGGCTCGCCGCGCCTGCTGCCGAGATGCACCCTGCCGATCACCGCGCGCGGCGTGGTGACGCTGGTCGCCACCGACCTCGGCCTCTTCGCGCCGACCGGGGAGGGCTTCGCCGTGCGCGACCTCGCCCCCGGCGTGACGCTCGACGAAGTCCGCGCCGCCACCGCCTGCCCCGTGACCGAGTAGGAACGCCATGGCCCTGCACATCGACTACTACGCCTCGCTGAACTCGCCCTGGACGCATCTCGGCGCGGCGCGGATCGAGGCGCTCGCCGCGCAGCACGGCGCCGGCCTGCGCATCTTTCCGGTCGATTTCGGCACCATCTTCGCCGGCTCCGGCGGCCTGCCGCTGCCGAAGCGCTCGCCGCAGCGCCAAGCCTATCGCCTGCAGGAGCTGGCGCGCTGGCGGGAGGCGCTGGGCATCCCCATCGCCATCCAGCCGAAGCACTTTCCGCACAATGAATTGCCGACCGCCGCCTGCGTCATCGCCGTGCGGGAGACGATCGGCGACGCGCCGGCGATCCGCCTCGCCCACCGCGTGCTGAAGGCCCTGTGGGAGGAAGAGAAGGACCCCGCCGACCCCGCGACGCTGGCGGCGCTGATCCGCGACTGTGGCCTCGATGCCGAGAAGGTCATGGCCCTCGGCGCCGAACCCCGCTGGCCCGAGCGCCGCATGGCCGACACCCAGGCGGCGCTGGCCCGGGGCGTCTTCGGCGCGCCGAGCTATGTGATCGGGGACGACATCTTCTGGGGCCAGGACCGGCTCGACTTCGTGGCGCGGCGTCTGGCGCGGGGATAGCCCCCGTCGCATCATGCGCCCGGCTTGGACACCGGGGATTCCGCATGACCGATCTTTCCGCCCTGCGCCGGACGGCGCTCGACTGGATCTCCGCGAACGAGGCGCGGATGTCCGCCTTCAACGAGCGCATCTGGCACTTCGCGGAACCGGCCTGGCGCGAATACCGCAGCGCCAGGGCCTATGTGGAGGTTCTGCGCGCCGAGGGCTTCGAGGTCGAGGAAGGCTCCGGCGGCATGCCGACTGCCTTCTGCGCGCGCTGGGGCAAGGGCGGGCCGTTGCTCGCCTCCTTCTCCGAATACGATGCGGTGCCGGGCAACTGCCAGGCGGTGGTGCCGCGGCGGGAACCGCGCGCGGGCATGCACCCCTATGCGGCCGGGCATACCGATCCGCATTCCTCGCTCGGCACCGCGGCGCTGACCTCGATCCTCGCCGCCAAGGCGGCTCTGGAGGCCACGGGCACGCCGGGCCGCCTGGTCCTGTTCGGCGAGCCGGCGGAGAAGGTCTGCGGATCGAAGCCCGTGCACGCCGCGAAGGGCTACTACGACGGGCTGGATGCGGCCGTCGTCTACCACCCGCACATGCAGAACACGGTGACGGCGGAGACGCAGTTCGGCGCCTATTGGTCGGCCGTCATCACCTTCACCTGCGACAGTCCCGAGACCTGGATCGACAAGTCCCTGCTGCCGATCCGCGATGTCGGCCACGCCGCGGCGCGCGCGCCGGGCGCGACCGACGCTCTGTGCCTGATGTACACGACGACCAAGTACACCAAGGAGGCGATGTTCCCGCATGCCGGCGCCTGGACGCTGAACGAGTGCATCCTGCACGGCGGTGACGCGACCTCGGACAATCTGGCGCCACGCTTCACGCAGATCCAGTATTCCTGGCGCACGCCGTCGCTGCCGATGGCGCAGCAGATCGCCAATGTGCTGATGAACAACGCGCGTTCCGCCGCCGCGGCGACCGCCTGCACGGCACATCTGCGCTGGGTGACCAGGACGCGCGTCGGCCTCGCCAATACGGTGCTGACCGACGCCACCTGGGCCAACCTGCAGGAGGTCGGCCCGCCCGCGTACTCCGAGACGGCCAAGGCCTTCGCGCGGGAGATCCAGTCCAACCTGGGTCTCGCGCCGATGGAGGACCCCTTCGCCGCGGCCAATACGAAGCTGACGACGCCGGCGGAATTCGAGGCCGGCATGCGCCACTTCCTGCCGCCCTGGCAGATGCATCTCTCGGCGGACGACTATGTCGAGTTCTGCTGGCACTGCCCGACGGTGCGGCTGCTGACCGCGCGCCCGCGCCTGCGCGCGCCGGATGCGGATTTCGACTACCCGATGTGGTCCTACAACGCGCTCGGCGGCCTGCCGGCGGCGATCGACCCGGGCATGTTCGTCGCGGCGAAGACCATGGCGCTGACGCTGCTCGACCTCGCCGCCAAGCCGGGCCTGCTGGAGGCCGCGCAGGCCGAGTGGCGGGACCGCACCGGCGGCGGCATGGGCGGGTCGAACTGGGTCGCGCCGCTGCTGCCGAAGGATTTCGCCGCGCCCGTCGACCTGCGCTGGCCGGAATACGTGACCACCGCGCGCGGCGACGAATGGTGCGTGCCGACGCCGCTGGACGGGCTCGGCGCCGGGGAAGCGCTGTGACCTACAGTGGCCAGCCCCTGCGGCGCTTCGAGGATACCCGCTTCCTGACCGGGCGCGGCCGCTACGTCGCCGATCTCGATGCGCCGGGCGCGCTGCATGCCGTGGTGCTGCGTTCCCCGCACGCGCATGCGGAGATCCGCGCGCTGGAGGTGAGCGCGGCGCGCGCCGCGCCCGGCGTCGTGGCGGTGCTGACCGCGGCGGAGCTCGACGCCGAAGGCATCCGCCCGCTGCCCTGCACCAGCGTGCTCGCCTCGGTGAAGCCGATGGTCGTGCCCGAGCGCCCGGTGCTGGCGCGCGACCGCGTGCGCCATGTCGGCCAGCCCGTCGCCTTCGTGGTGGCGGAGAGCGAGGCCGCCGCGCGCGACGCCGCCGAACTGATCGAGGTCGACTACGAACCGCTGCCCGCGGTGGTGGACGGCGCGGCGGCGCTCGCGCCCGGCGCGCCGCAGATCTGGCCGCAGGCACCGGGCAACGAGGTCTTCCGCTTCGAGAAGGGCGACCGCGCCGCGACCGATGCCGCCTTCGCGCGCGCCGCGCGCATCGTCTCGCTGGATCTCTTCAACAACCGCGTCCATGCGCTGCCGCTGGAACCGCGTGCCTGCCTCGCGCGCTTCGCCGGGGGCGGCTTCGACCTGGTCTTCACCGGCATGGGCGTGCATGGCGTGCGTCGGCAGCTCGCCACCGTCTTCGGCCTGCCGGAGGACGCCTTCCATCTCTCCTGCCCGGATGTCGGCGGCGGCTTCGGGCTGAAGAACCTGCTCTTCCCGGACTACGTGCTGGCGCTGGTCGCCGCGCGGCGGCTCGGCCGATCGATCCGGTGGGTCGCCGAGGCCAGCGAGGAGTTCGCCGGCGCCGTGCATGGCCGCGACCTGCGCGGTACGGCGCGGCTCGCGCTGGATGGGGAAGGACGCTTCCTCGCCCTCGATGTCGAGACGGTGGCCGACATGGGCGCCTATCTCTCGGCCGTCGGGCCGCATTGCCCGACCAATGCCTTCAGCACGGCGATGGGCGGCGTCTACGCCATCCCGGCGATGCATCTGACGGTGCGCGGCGCCTTCACCAACACCGTGCCGATCGACGCCTATCGCGGCGCCGGCAAGCCGGAGGCGAACTACATCATCGAGCGCCTGGTCGATGCCGCCGCGCGCGAGGCCGGCGCCGACCCCGCCGCGCTGCGCGCGCTCAACCTGCTGCCCGAGGCGCCGCGGCGCACGGCGATGGGCATGGCGGTGGATGGCGGGCGCTTCGCGGCGAATCTCGACGTGCTGGCGCGCGCCTCGGATGCCGCCGGCTTCGCCGCGCGGCGCGCCGAGGCCGCCGCGCGCGGCGCGCTGCTCGGGCGCGGCGTCGCCTGCTTCCTGGAGACGGCGCGCGGCGCGCCGGGCGAATGGGCGACTGCGAGCATCGCGCCCGATGGCAGCGCGACCATCGTGGTCGGCTCGCATTCGAACGGACAGGGGCACGAGACGTCCTTCCCGCAGGTCGCCGCCGACCGGCTGGGCCTGCCGGTGGAAGCCATCCGCTACCGCCAGGCCGACACCGACCTGATCGCGAACGGCCACGGCCATGGCGGTGCGCGGTCCCTGCACATGGGCGGGCACGCGCTGGTGCTGGCGGTGGAGGCGCTGCTCACCAAGGCGCGGACCATCGCCGCGCATCTGCTGCAAGCCGATGCGGCGGAACTCGACTTCGCCGAAGCCCGCTTCACCGTGCGCGGCACGGATCGCTTCGTGGACCTGCCCGGCATCGCCCGCGCCGCCGAGGACCCCGCCAGCCTGCCCGAGGGCGTGGCACCCGGGCTGTCGGCCGAGGCCTACAACGCCAATGACCTCGTCACCTTCCCCAATGGCTGCCAGGCCGCCGAGGTCGAGATCGACCGCGACACCGGCCTCGCCACGCTGCGGCGCTACACCGCGGTGGACGACTACGGGCGCCTGGTGAACCCGCTGCTGACGGCGGGGCAGGTGCAGGGCGGGCTGGCCCAGGGCATCGGCCAGGCGCTGCTGGAGAACGTCGCCTATGACGCGGACTCCGGGCAGATCGTGACGGGATCGCTGATGGACTACGCGCTGCCGCGCGCGGATGACCTGCCCGACCTCGACGTGCTGCTGGAAGGCACGCCGACGGCGGCGAACCCGCTTGGCGTGAAGGGCGTCGGGCAGGCCGGCGCCATCGCCGCGCCGCAGGTGGTGATGAACGCCGTCGCCGACGCGCTGGCCCAGATCGGCGCGACCGCGCCCGACATGCCGGCGACGCCGGAGAAGCTGTGGCGCGCGATCAGCGCGGCTTCTGGCTGACCGCCCAGGACGCGGCCGCGCGCCCCGCCGCGCGGCCAGTGGCGAAGCAGGCCTGCAGCAGGTAGCCGCCGGTCGGTGCTTCCCAGTCGAGCATCTCGCCGCAGGCGAAGACGCCGGGGTGGCGCTTCAGCATGAGCGCGTCGTCCACCGCGCTCCAGGCCAGGCCGCCGGCCGAGGAGATGGCGCGCGCGATGGGGAAGGGCGCCGTCAGACGCAGCGGCAGCGCCTTGACCAGCATCGCGAGATCGTCGCGCGCGGCGCCGCCGTGCAGCGCCTCCTGCACCAGCGCGACGGCGACGGGCGGAAGCCCGCCCGCGCGGCGCAGATGGTTGGAGAGCGACACCGCCGCCGGCCGCGGCGCGAGGCGCCTCGCCAGCTCCGGCAGGTCGATGTCGGGCCGCAAGTCGATGAACAGCGTCGCATCGCCCTGCGCCGTGATCGCCTCCCGCAGCGGCGCGGAGAGCGCGTAAATCGCGCCGCCTTCGATGCCCTGCTCGGTGATCATCGCTTCGCCGCGCAGGGTGATGCCCGCGAAGCTCACGGCGATGCGCTTCAGCGGCGTGCCGGCGAAGCGCCTGCGCAGATGCTCCGACCAGGCGACGGCGAAGCCCATGTTGGCGGGGCGCAGCGGCACGACCTCGCAGCCCGGCAGCAGCGCCGGCCAGGTGCCGTCCGACCCGAGCCGCGGCCAGGAGGCGCCGCCGAGCGCCAGCACCGTCGCGCGCGGCCGCAGCAGCATCTCGCCAGCCGGCGCGTCGAAGCGCAGCGCATCATCCGGCGCGAAGCCCAGCCAGCGATGCCGTGGCCGCAGCGTGACGCCGAGCGCCGCGAGCCGCGCCATCCACGCTCTCAGCAGCGGCGACGCCTTCATCGCCTTCGGGAAGATGCGCCCGGAGGAGCCGACGAAGGTCTCCTGCCCCAGCGCTTCGCACCACGCGACCAGCGCCTCCGGCGGAAAGGCACGGATGGACGGTGCGAGCCGCGCCCGCGCCTCGCCGTAGCGATCGAGGAAGCGATCGAGCGGCTCCGAATGCGTCAGGTTCAGCCCGCCGCGCCCGGCGATCAGCAGCTTGCGCGCCGGGGAGGGCATGTGGTCCAGCACCGTGACGCGCGTGCCGGCCTCGGCCGCCGCCTCCGCCGCCATCAGCCCGGCGGGGCCGGCGCCGATGACGACGACGTCCGCGCCATGGCGCGGCCGGTCCGGTCCTTCGGTGCTGCGCCCGTCGGAGGCGCTCAGGCCGCGCTCCGTTCGAGCAGCTCGATCGAGACATTCTCCGGCCCGCGCAGGAAGGCGATGCGCACGCCTGGGCGGATGGTGGTCGGCTCCATGGTGAAGGTCACGCCCTTCGTCTTCATCTCCGCCACCACCGCGTCGATGTCCGTCACCGCCAGGCCGATATGCTCGAGCCCGCGATAGGGCGCGGAGGGCGCATCGCCGGTCGTGGTTTCGTTGATCGGCGAGACGAAGATCGCCTGGCCGCCGAGGTTGATGTCGATGCGCTGCGGGCCGTGCTTGAGCTCGGCGCCGAAGACGCGGGCGTAGAAGGCGGCGGTCGCCTCCGGGTCCGGGCTGCGCAGGTGGATGTGGTCGAAGGTGAAGGCGGCCATGGTGTTCTCCGGTTCAGCCGAGGGCGAGGTTGGCGCGGCGGATCGGCGCGCCTCGGCGTGCGCGTTGCACAGCGGTATAGCGGCCGGCCGGGCGCACGTCATGGCCGGCCGGCTCGGCGGGCGTCGTGCCGGGGATGGCGGTGCCGCGCGCCCGCCGGGTCATGGCGGTGGCTCGATCAGCACGCCGTCGCGGCGCAGGGCCTCGATCTCGTCCTGCGTCAGCCCGGCCGCCGCCAGCACCCCGGCGCCATCCGCCCCGAGGCGCGGCGCCGGCGGCCGCGGCGGCGCCGTGCCGCCGGAAAGCCGGTTCGGTGCGCCGATCGCCCAGGTCGCGCCTTCGGTCGGGTGGTCCTCCTCCCGCACCATGCCCACGGCGCGCAGATGCGGGTCGTCGATCAGCGAGGCGATGGTGTTGTAGGGGGAGGCCGGCACGTCCACGCGGTCGAAGATTTCGAGCCATTCCGCGGTGGTGCGGCCGCCGAGGGAGGTGGCGCGGATGTGGAAATACTCCTTCGTGTGCTGCACGCGCTGCGCGACCCTGGCGAAGCGCGGATCGGTCTTCAGCTCCGGCCGGCCGATGGCGTCGAAGAAGGCATGCGCCTGCGCGTCGGTGTTGGCGGAGATGCAGATGTAGCCGTCCCTGGTCGGCAGCGGCTTGCCGTCAGGGCTCAGCACGCGGTGGTCGCCGGGCGGGCCGAGCGGGGGGCGGAAGGAATGCGCGCCGAGATGCTCCTGCATGACGTAGGCGGCCATGTTCTCGAACATCGGCACCTCGATCGCTTCGCCGAGGCCGGTCTTCTCGCGGCGGAACAGCGCGAAGCCGATCATCTGCGCGGCGATCAGCCCGACCGTGTGGTCGGCGACCAGGAAGGGCACGTAGCGCGGCTCGCCGGTCGAGGCCTCGAAGCAGCCGGCGACGCCGGAGACGCCCTGGATCACCGTGTCGTAGGCCGGCCGCCCGGCATAGGGGCCGCCGCTGCCGAAGCCGGTGATGGAACAATGGATCAGCCGCGGCGCGGCGGCGCGCAGGCTGTCCGCATCGACGCCGAGGCGGGCCTGTGCATCGGGGCGGATGTTCGTCACGAACACATCCACGGTCGCGGCCAGGCGCTTCAGCGCCGCAGTGCCCGCCGGCCGCTTCAGGTCGATCGCAAGCGACTTCTTGCCGCGGTTGAAGTTGAGGAACTTGCCGTTCATCCCCGGGCTGCGGCCCTTGCCGGCGAGGGTGCGCAGCAGGTCGCCGCCGGGGCTCTCGATCTTGATGACCTCGGCGCCGTGTTCCGCCAGCACGCCGGTGCAGAGCGGGCCGACCACGACCGCGGAAAGGTCGAGCACGCGGATGCCGTCGAGCGGGCCGCTCATGGCGCGAGCCTCGCCTGGATGCGCAGCGCGATGGCACCTGTCTCGTCCTCGGCCCAGAGGGTGCAGCGGCCGGCCTTGTCCGGAGTGCCGGCGCAGAGCTCCGCGGGGCGGCCGCAGAACAGCGGCTTCAGCGTACGGGCGTCGTAGCTGCGGACCTGGGCGCCGGGCGCATGGCGCAGTGCCGCTTCCAGCAGGAAAAGCGTCGTCACGCCGCCATTGACCACCAGCGCCGGGTATCCCTCCACGTCCCGCGCGTAGTCGGCGTCGTAGTGGATGCGATGACCATTGAAGGCGAGCGCCGAATAGCGGAACAGCATCACCGGGTCCGGCGCGAAGGGATCGCGCCACGCGGCGACGGGCGCTTCGGCTGGCGGCGCCTTCGGTGCCGGGGCATCGCGCTTGGGTTCGAGATAGGCGATGTCCTGCTCCTCCACCGCCACCAGGCCATCGGGCCCCGCGATGGTATGGCGGAGCATGACGAGTATCATCGCGCCGCTGCGGCCGACCTTGGGTGTGATGGCGGCGATCTCCGTCTCGCGTTCGAGCGTATCGCCGACGCGCACCGGCGCGTGATAGGTCAGGCGCCGGCCGCCGAGCATGCGACGGGGCAGGGGGACGGGCGGCAGGAAGTCTCCCTTCGCCGGATGCCCGTCCGGGCCGAGCTGGGATTGCGGCGCGGCGTCGTCGAACAGCATGCAGAGCCAGTGGTTCGGCACCGGCGCGCCGCGATCGAGCGCGACATCGGCGCGGTCGGTCAAGGCGGCCATGCGGCGCACCAGCGGCGCTGCCATCTCGTCGGTGACGCGACGCTTGCGTCCGAGCCAGGAATGAAGATCGCCGGTCATGCGAAACCGTAGAGTCGTGCGGGGTTGTCGACCAGCAGGCGCCTGAGCGCGACGGCGTCGCCGAATTCCGGCAGCAGGTCCACGAGGTCCGCCTCGTCCGGCTCCCACCGGACGTTAGGATGCGGCCAGTCGGTGCCCCAGAGGGTGCGGTCGGGCGCGGCCTCGATCAGTTTCCGCGCGAAGGGGATGGCGTCGCGGAAGGGCGGGCCGGCGGCGGAGATGCGCTCGCTGCCCGAGACCTTCACCCAGAAGTTCGGCCGCCGCATCAGGTCGAGCAGGATGCGGAACGGCGCCTGCTCCAGCCCGTCCTGCACCGGCACGCGGCCCATGTGGTCGATCACCACCGGCAGGGTGAAGGAGCGCAGCAGCTCCTCGAATTCCGGGATGTTCGCCGCATCGAGGTGCAGCACCAGGTGCCAGCCCATCTCCGCGATCCGGTCGGTGGTGCGCCGCACCAGCGCGAGGTCCGGCACGCCGCCGAGATGCTTCACGAAGCCGAAGCGCACGCCACGCACGCCGCCATCGTGCAGCACCTTGTACTCGGCGTCGCCGAAGGTTTCGTCCACCAGCGCCACGCCGCGCCAGGCCCCGTTGCTCGTCGCGATGGCGTCCAGCATCGCCCGATTGTCGGACTTGTACACCGTGGTCTGCACGATCACCGCGCGCTGCACGCCGAGCCGCGCATGCAGCGCCACCAGATCGTCCCGGTTGCGCTCGGGCGGCGTATAGGGGGCGCCCTTGGCGACGGGATAGCGGTCGAAAGGCCCCCAGATGTGCACATGCGTGTCGCAGGTGCCCGGCGGCAGGAGGAAGGTCGGACGGCGCGCGGAAGCCATGGTCAGACCGCCGGGAAGTCGTAGAGCCGCGCGGGCGTGTCGGTCAGGATCTTCTTCCGCACCACCGGATCGGTCGTCCAGTCGAGGAAGACGCGCAGCAGCCGAGCGGCGTCCGGGCGCCCGCCATCGGGGCGGGGATGCGGCCAGTCCGTACCCCAGACCAGCGCCTCGGGGTTCGCGGCCACCAGCGCGTCATGGAAGGGCTTGGCTTCGAGGTAGTCCGGCTTCGTCGCGCCGAGGCGATAGGTGCCGGACAGTTTCGCCATGTAGCGGCCTTCGCCCACGCTGCGCACCAGCGCCTGGAAGCCCGGGTCGTTGATGCCGTGGCTGTGGTGCATGCGTCCCATGTGGTCCACCACGATCGGCACCGGCAGCTTCGCAAGCCGCGGTTCGAGCTCCGGCAGGTGCCGCGCGTCGATCCAGAGCTGCAGGTGCCAGCCGAGTTCCGCCATCAGCGGCATGAAGGGCTCGATCTCCGCGAGCCGCACCCCGCCGTGATAGGCGGCGACGCCGTCGCGCCGGTACTCGTTGGCGCGCAGGCCGCGGATGCCGTCGCGATGCATGGCGCGCAGCGTGTCGGCCGTCGCCTCCGACCCGACCACGGCGACGCCGCGCAGGCGGTCCGGCGCGCGGCGCAGCGCATCCAGCGTGCAGGCATTGTCGCGGTCATAGGCCGAGGGCTGCACGATCACGCCACGATCCAGGTCCAGGCGATCCAGCAACGCGAGGTAGTCCTCGAGCGTCTCGTCCTCCGGCGTGTAGGAACGCGGCTCGGCATAGGGGAATGTCGCCGCCGGGCCGAAGATGTGGCAGTGGCAGTCGGTGGCGCCGGGCGGGGTTTCTCGAAGCGTCATTCGGGGCGGATTCCTGCGGCTTGCGCGGCGGCGCGCGACCTTTCCAGATCCGTCGCGATGAAGGCGGCGAAGCCGGCGGGGGTGGCGAGGGCGCCGCTGGCCGCCTCGCCGCCCATGGCCGCCATGCGGCTGCGGAAGTCGGGTTCGGCGACGATCGCCGCCAGCGCGGCACCGAGGGCGCGCATCGCTTCGGGTGGCGTGCCCGCCGTCGCGACCAGCCCGACATAGGAGGCGGCGGTGAAGTCCGCGACACCCTGCTCGATCATCGTCGGCACCTCGGGCAGCGCGGGCAGGCGCGCGGCGGAGGCGACGGCGATGATCCGCCCCTTGCGGTCGTTGTGCAGCGGCAGCGCGGTCGAGAATTCGGTGAACAGCATGGGCAGGTTGCCCGCGACGAAATCCGGCACCGCCGCGCCGCCGCCGCGATAGGGGACGTGCAGCAGCCGCGCGCCGCTCACCGCCTTGAAGGATTCGAGGGCCAGGTGGGTCGCGCTCGCGACGCCCGCAGTGCCGATGCCGATGGCATCCGCCTGCGCTCGGGAGGCCGCGACGACGTCGGCGACGGTGCGGTAGGGCGCATTGGCCTGCACCATCAGGCAGTGCGGCACCTGCATCGCCATGCCGATCGGCGCGAAGTCCCTCACCGCGTCATAGGGCAGGCGGGACTGCACCACCGGATTGACGCTGAGCGGCCCGTTGGAGCCGATGAGCAGCGTGTATCCATCCGGCCGCGCGCGGGCGACGGCCTCGGCGCCCACGCTGCCGCCGGCGCCGGGGCGGTTCTCCACCACCACCGGCTGGCCGAGGCGGTCCTGCAGCCGCGGCTGCAGCAGGCGCCCCACGGTGTCGGCATTGCCGCCGGCGGCGAAGGGGACGATGACGCGGATCGGGCGGTCGGGCCAGGCGGTCTGTGCCTGTGCGGCGCGTGCGGCGGCGATCGCCGCGGCGACTGCCAGCAGCTGACGGCGGCTGGTCATGTGCGGGGTTCCCTCGCGTCGTTCCTGGACGGCGGGAGGATGGCACGCCGCCGCCCGGCGTCAAAGCAGGCGGGTCGGCACCGCGACGGCACCCTGCATCAGCCGGCGCGCGGTGCGGAACACCACGGCGCTGTCGGCGTGCCAACCGGCCTCGGTGCGGCGGACCTCCGCGCCGACCGAGAGCAGGCCGGAGGGATTGGCGAGGCGCACTTCCTCCGCGCGCGCCGGCGGCGCGGCCAGCGCATGCGGCAGCGAACCCTCGATGCGGCAGGCGACGCCGAGCGCCATGCCGCCGGTCAGCGGTACCGCGCGGTGCGCGCGCTCCATCGAGATCATGCGCACCGCGATCTCATGCGTGTCGGCGGCGATGGCGGCGCCATCGAGCGCGCGATAGGCGGCGGGCGCGGCGACGACCGCGACCTTCGGGATGGCGAGCGGTGCGGCCTCGGGCGTCGCGGCCAGCCCCATGCGCACCGCCGCCTGCCGGCGCAGCGCGTCCAGCAGCGCCATGCGGGCGGGGTCGGCCTCGATCGCCTCGGGGCTTTCCGTGCCGGTCAGGCCGACTTCCCGCGCGTCGAGGAAGACGCAGGCATTGGCGGCGTCGATCAGCGTCGCGCGGTAGCGGCGGCCGGCATGCTCCAGTACGTCCTGCGCGTTGCCGGTCGGCAGCAGCCGCCCGGTGGCGCCGCCGCCGGGGCTCAGGAAATCCAGCCGGATGCGGGCGCCGGTGCCGGCGACGCCGGCCATGGCGAAGTCGCCCTCCGTCGCCGCCCGGCGGCCGCGCACCAGGAAGCGCGCATGGATGATGCGCTTCGTATTGACCTGATGGATGCGGATCAGCGCTTCGCCATCGCTCGCGCGCACCAGGCCCTCATCCACGGCGAAAGGGCCGACCGCGGAGGAGAGGTTGCCGCAGTTGCCGCTCCAGTCCACCAACGGGCGATCCACTGCGACCTGGGCGAAGGTGTAGTCCACATCCGCGTCCGGGTGCGTGGGCGGGCCGATGATCACGGCCTTGGACAGGGAGGAGATGCCCCCGCCCATGCCGTCGAGCTGCCGCCCGTAGGGATCGGGGCTGCCGAGCACCGACAGGAAGATGGCATCCTGCCGCGCGCGGTCCCGCGGCAGGTCCTTCGCATGGAAGAACACGCCCTTGGAGGAGCCGCCGCGCAGGAAGACGGCGGGGATGAAGGCCTGGTCCATATGGCGGTTCCTTGTGTCGGCGCTATGGTGGCGCGGAGTTTCCAGCCGGGAGGGATGCCCATGCTCGACCGTTCCGCCAAGGGCGTTTTCGTCATCGCGCCGACGCCGTTCCTGCCTGACGGGTCGCTCGACCTCGACAGCGCCGATCGCATGACCGATGCCTTCCTCGCGGCCGGCGCCTCGGGGCTGACGCTGCTCGGCGTGATGGGGGAGGCGCCGAAGCTGACGCAGGAGGAAAGCGTCGCCTTCGTCGCGCGCGTGCTGAAGCGCGCGGCCGGGCGGGTGCCGGTGGTGGTCGGCGCCTCCGCGCCCGGCTTCGCGCAGATGAAGGCGCTGTCGCGCGCGGTGCTCGATCTCGGCGCGGCGGGGATCATGGTCTCCCCGCCGCCGGGGCTGAAGGGGGATGAGGCGGTGGTCTCCTACATCGCCCAGGCGATGGATGCGGTGGACGCGCCCTTCGTGCTGCAGGACTATCCGCAGCTTACGGGCATCACCATGACGGCGCCGATGATCGCGCGCATGGCGGCCGATCCGCGCATGGTGATGCTGAAGGCGGAGGATTGGCCCGGCCTCGACAAGCTGACGGCGATTCGGCGGATGGAAGCGGAGGGGAAGATGCCGCGTGTCTCCATCCTCGGCGGCGTCGGCGGGCAGTTCCTGCCGGAGGAACTGGCGCGCGGCGCGGACGGCATCATGACGGGGTACGCCTTCCCGGAAATGCTGGTGAAGGTCTGCGCGCTGATGTGGGCCGGCCAGCGGGATGCGGCGCAGGATCTGTTCGACACGCACCTGCCGCTGATCCGCACCGAGGTGCAGCCGGGGCTTGGCCTCGCCATCCGGAAGTACGTGCTGAAGAAGCGCGGCATCATCGCGCATGACACGCTGCGCGCACCGGGGCCGAAGCTGACGGCGGAGACGGCGGGGGAGGTGGACTACCTGCTCGGGCGGCTCGCACGGACGGAGAAGCTCGCCGCCGCGGCCTAGCCGCGGCTGCCGATCACGCGGCGGATCGCGAAGGACGACTGGATCCGCGCCACCCCTGGCAGGCGCGAGAGCTGCTCCTTGTGGATGCGCTCGTAGTCCGCGGCGTCGCGTGCCTCGACCCGCAGCAGGTAGTCCGACATGCCGGTCATCAGGTAGCACTCGTGCACCTCCGGTAGGCGTCGCACCGCGGCCTCGAAGCGCGACAGGTGTTCCTCGGTCTGCCGGTCGAGCGTGATCTGCACGATCACCGTCACCGTCTCCCGCGCCTCAGGTTCATCGACAATGGCGGTGTAGCCGCGGATCACCCCGCTGCGTTCGAGCAGCCGCAGCCGGCGCAGGCAGGCGGATGGCGACAGGCCCACGACCTCCGCCAGCGCGGCATTGGTCATGCGCCCGTCCTGGCGCAGGGCACGGAGGATCCGCAGGTCGGCGTCATCGAGGCTTGGCATGATCTGCGATCATTTCGCAGATTCTGCGACCGAATGCCAGCCATGTGGCATCTTCTGTGCCTCTTCCGCAGCACATGCGACCTGCAACCGTCACACCATTGACGCATCGCAGCATTCCTCCGGCAAAGGGTGCCCCCCCCATGCGCGTCATCGTCCTTGGCAGCGGCGTCGTCGGCGTGACCAGCGCCTGGTACCTGGCCCGTGCGGGGCATGAGGTGACCGTGCTCGACCGGCAGCCTGCCGCGGGCATGGAGACCTCCTTCGCCAATGCCGGGCAGCTCTCCTACGCCTATTCCGCTCCCTGGGCCGGGCCGGGCATCCCGGTGAAGGCGCTGAAGTGGCTGATGATGCGCCATCGCCCGCTGGTGCTCTGGCCGCGCGCCGATCGCCGCCTCTATTCCTGGCTGGCGATGATGCTCGCGAACTGCACCGAGGCCGCCTACCGCCTCAACAAGTCGCGCATGGTGCGGCTGGCCGAATACTCCCGCGACTGCCTGGGCGACCTCCGGCGCGAGACCGGCATCGCCTATGACGGGCGCAGCATGGGCACGCTGCAGCTCTTCCGCACGCAGAAGCAGCTCGACCATGTCGGCGACGACACCGCGGTGCTCGACACCTTCAAGGTGCCCTACGAGGTGCTCGACCCCGCCGCCTGCATCGCCGCCGAACCGGCGCTGAAGCACGTTCAGGGCAAGTTCGTCGGCGGCCTGCGCCTGCCGGGCGACGAGACCGGCGATGCCCACATCTTCACCCAGCGCCTGGCCGGCATGGCCGAGGCGATCGGCGTCAAGTTCCGCTACGGCGTGACCATCCGCGGGCTGCAGTCCGAGGGCGACCGCATCACCGGCGTGGTGACGGAGACCGGCGTCGAGACGGCCGACAGCTACGTGGTGGCGCTCGGCAGCTTCACGCCGGAGCTGCTCGCGCCGCTCGGTGTGCGCGTGCCGGTCTATCCGGTGAAGGGCTACTCGCTCACCATCCCGATCCGCGAGGAGGCCGGCGCCCCGGTCTCGACCGTGATGGACGAGACCTACAAGGTCGCCATCACCCGTCTCGGCGACCGCATCCGCGTCGGCGGCACGGCGGAACTCGCCGGCTTCTCGCTGAAGCTGCGCAAGCCGCGGCGGGAGACGCTGGAACACTCCGTCACCGACCTCTTCCCCCGCGGTGGCGACGTGGCCGAGGCGCAGTTCTGGACCGGCCTGCGCCCGATGACGCCGGACGGCACGCCGGTGGTCGGGCCGACGCGCTTCCGCAACATGCACCTCAACACCGGGCACGGCACGCTGGGCTGGACCATGGCCTGCGGGTCGGGGCGCGTGCTGGCGGACCTCGTCACCGGCAGGAAGCCTGAGATCGACACCGCGGACCTGGCGCTGTCCCGCTACGCGGCCGCCTGATCTTCCCGGCGCGGCGGTTCCGCGCCACCCTGCGGTCATCCGCAAGGGAAGGAACCGCCATGCCGAAGATCGCCATCCACGTCGAATTCCGCCCGAAGCCCGGCTGCCACGCCGCCTTCGACGCGCTGATCCGCGAGCACGCGAAGCTGACCGTCGCCGAGGAACCCGGCTGCGAGCGCTTCGAGGTGCTGCAGCCGCTCAAGGCGGACGGCACCAGGGACGAAGGGCGCATCATGCTGGTCGAGGTCTACACCGACCGCGACGCGGTGAAGGCGCATACGCAGAACCCGCGCATGCCCAAGGTGCGCGAAGCCTACACGCCGCTGATCGACGAACGCATCCTCACGATGTGCGAGATGTGAGAGGGGGGGGGGGGGGGAGAAGGGAACTTCTCCCCCCCTGGCCCCCCCTCAACCTTCTTTGTCTTTTGGGAACTGACTTCGGAAGTCAGTCTCCAAAGGACAAAGAAGGGAGGGGGGTTTGGGGGAGGTTCTCCTCCCCCAACCTTACTTCGCCCGCGCCAGCAGCCGCCGTGCCCGTTCCACCACCGGCAGGTCGATCATCTGCCCCTCGAAGGCGACGGCGCCCTTGCCTTCGGCCAGCGCCGCGTCGAAAGCCGCGATCAGCCGTCGCGCGCGTTCCACCTCCGCCGGGGAAGGTCCGTATTCCTCGTTGATGATCGGCACCTGCGCCGGGTGGATGCAGGCCTGGCAGGCGAAGCCCAGCGCGCGGGAGCGCCGCAGCGAGGCGCGATAGCCCGCGAGGTCCGAGAAATCCGCGAAGGGCCCGACCGAGCCCATCGGCTGGATCCTCGCCGCCCGCGCCGCCGCGACGACCATCATCGCGAAGACATAGAGCAGGTCCGCGCCCGGCACGGCCTCCATCTCGGTCGAGAGGTCCTCCGCGCCGACGCCGATCGCCACCACGCGCGGATCGGCCGTCGCGATGGCGCCGAGCAGCGGCAGCGCGTCCGGCGTCTCCACCACCGCCACGAAGCGCGTATGGCCGGGCGTCATGCCCTGCGCCGCCTCGCGCGCCGCGACGACCTCGGAGAGCAGGCGGATATGCTCCGGCCCCATCACCTTCGGCAGCATCAGCGTGCCGACGGAGGGCATCACGGCGGCGGCGATGTCCGCGACGGCGAGGTCGAGCGCGCGATTGATGCGCACCGCGACCTCGGCGCCCGCCTGGCTGACGATCACGGAGGCGGCGGGCAGCGCCGCGCGCGCCGCCGGCTTCTCGCCCGGCGGGATGGAATCCTCGAGGTCGAGGATGACCACATCGGCGCCGCGGGTGTGCGCCTTGGCGACGAACTTCTCACCGGTCGCCGGCACGAACATCAGCGACCGCCAGGTGGCGGGGGAGGCGCGCGTCATGCCGCGAACTCCAGCTCCATCTTCGCGCAGAGATGGCCGTCCTTGTCGGCGGCCCAGCACTCCATCTTGCCGTTCGCCGGCGCGGCGCCGCAGAGCGTCACGGTGTCGCCGACCCAGAGCGGGCGGGCGAGCCGCGCGGTGAAGCCCTTCAGCCGCCCCGGCGCGCGCCTGAGCGCGGCGTCGAGCATGAGCTGCATGGTCAGGCCGCCATTCTGCACCGTCGCGGGGTAGCCTTCCTCCTGCCGCGCATAGTCCGCGTCGTAGTGGATGCGGTGCGCGTTCCAGGTCACCGAGGAATAGCGGAACACCAGCGGGGAGGAGAGCAGCGCCGTGTCCTTCCAGGCGGCGTCGTCCGGCGCCGGAACCGGCGGGGTGGAGGCGCTGGGCTGGCCCGGCGGCGGGGCTTCCCGGTACATGGCGTCGAACTCGTCGACCGCGATCACCTGGCCGCGGGTCTCGATGACGTGGCGCATGGTCAGGATCGCCATGCGCCCGGTGCGGCCGATCTTGGGCAGGACCTGGGCGACGATGGCGCGCTTGATCGCCGGCTCGCCGATGCGCAAGCAGCCGTCGATCGTCACGCGGCGGCCGGCGCCCATGCGGCGGGGCAGGGGGATCGGCGGCAGGAAGACCCCCTTGTTGGGATGGCCGTCGGGGCCGATGTCGCTCTGCTTCGCGATGTCGGGGAAGAACATGGTGAACCAGTGCGGCGGCAGCTCGTCGCCCTGCTTCAGGGATGCGGGGTCGATGTCCAGCATCCCCGCGATGCGGCGGGCGGAGGACAGGCCGATCTCGTCCTCCACGATCCGCTCGCGGCCCACCCAGTCTTGCAGCGCCGCGATCGCGGCTTCGAATTCGGCGTCGGTCGTCATCAGGTCATCGCATCCCAGCAGGCACGGGTCAGTCGCCCGGCGGTGGCATAGGCTGCGGTGTAGCCGGGCAGCCCGTCCGGCAGGGTGTCGGGCACCCGGTCCATGTAGACGGTGATGATGAAGCGCGGCGCGTCGTCCTTGTAGACGACGCCGGCATCCATGCGGCCGCGCGGGCCGCGGCCGGTCTTGTTGGCGACCTTCGCCTTCTGCGGCAGCAGCGACGGGATCAGGTTGCGCAGCCGCTGCCAGGAGAGGATGTCGAGCGCCAATCCGCAGAGTTCCGGCGTCGCGCCGAGGGCGGCCGCTTCGGTTGCGTCGGCGGCACCCTTCACCATGCGATCCAGCAATAGGCCCTGGTCGCGCGCGGTGGTGCTCGCGACGGCGTCGACCGGGTGGTCCCACGGCAGGCCGGGCGGCGGGAAATTCACTCGGTGCGTCGTGCCCGTCATGCCGATGCGCCGGCACCAGGCGTTCAGCTCGTCGCGGTCGAGGCGTTCGAGCACGATCTGCGTGCAGACGTTGTCGCTGGTGATGATCATGTTCACGAGGGCATCGCGCAGCGGAATGACGCAGCCGGGCGTCATGTACTGGTAGGTGCCGCTGTCCACGCCTTCCTGCAGGCGGGCCTCGATGGTGCAGGGCTCGTCGAGGCGCAGCCGGCCCTCATGCACCTTCGACAGCGCGTGCATCAGGATCGAGGTCTTGCGTGTGCTGGCGGACGGTACGACCACGTCGCCGCCGCGGTCGGCCTCCCAACCGGTCACGAGGTCCTTCACGTACCAGGTGGTGGTGAAGGGCTGGGCATCGCAGATGGCGTTCAGCCTGCCGACGAGATCCTGCATGGGCGTCCTCCGTTTCCGGCGGACGCTAGCCCCGGTGCCGCCGCGTGGCCAGGGCGGGACGGGCGATGTAGCCTGCGCCGGAAGCATGGGAGGGACCGGCATGCGGGGTGAAGCGGGCACGGTGAAGCGCGTCGCGGTGATCGGGGCGGGTACGATCGGGGCGTCCTGGGCGGCGTTTTTCCTCAGCCGAGGGCTGGAGGTGGTGGCCAGCGATCCGTCCCCCGGCGCACCCGACCTGATCCGCCGCATGGTGGAGGAGGCCTGGCCGATCCTGGCGCGGCTCGGCGGCAGGCCGGATGCCGACCCGGCGGCCTGGCGGTTCGAGGCCGACCCCGCCGCCGCCGTCGCCGGCGCCGATTTCGTGCAGGAGAGCGCGCCGGAACGCCTGCCGATCAAGCAGGAACTGCTGTCGCGCATCGATGCTGTGCTGCCGGCGGATGTGGTGATCTCCTCCTCCACCTCCGGCCTGCTGGCGAGCCGGCTGTCGGAGACCTGCCGGCATCCGGAGCGCGTCCTGATCGGCCATCCCTTCAACCCGCCGCACCTGATCCCGCTGGTCGAGGTGGTGGGCGGCGCCAAGGGCAGCCCCGAGGCGGTGGCCGCGGCGATGGCCTTCTATCGCTCCATCGGCAAGCACCCGATCGAGATCCGCAAGGAGGTGCCGGGGCATCTCGCCAACCGCCTGCAGGCGGCGCTGTGGCGGGAGGCGGTGCACCTCGTGGCGGAGGGCGTGGCCTCAGTCGCCGATGTCGATGCCGCGATCAGCGAAGGCCCGGGCCTGCGCTGGGCGCTGATGGGTCCGCACACGACCTTTCACCTGGCGGGCGGGGAAGGCGGCATGGAGCATTTCCTGCACCACCTGCTGCCGGCGCTGGAAAGCTGGTGGATGGACCTCGGCGACCCGAAGGTGAACGCGGCGGTGCAGCAGATGCTGGTGGAAGGCGTCGCGGAAGGCACCGGCGGCGCGACCCCGGCGGAACTCGCGCGCCGCCGGGACGCTGCGCTGGTGCGGCTGCTGGAGGCGCGGCGCTCCTCCGGCTGAACGAGCGGTTCAGCAGACGCGGACGTAGTAGCCCTCGCCGTCGTGGAAGGCGATCACGCTGGACGCGTGGCTGCGGGCCTCGTTGGCGACCGCGATGGCACGCCGGGTGGTGGCGAAGGGGCCGAGGATGCGGCAGCCGCCCTCGACGTAGCGCAGCGACACGTGGTGGTCGCCGCGGCCGGGGGCGAGGCCCGGTCCGCCGGGGTTCGAAAAGGCGGCGACCATCGCGAGCGGCGCCAGGCGGCGTCGAAGGCTCCCATTGCTGGCCATGCGGAACACTCCGGTTCGCGGTGGCCTCCTCCGTCGCCGTCCGTTCAGCCTGGGTAGCCCGCACGGCACAGGGAGCGGAGACCGCCCGTCAGGTGCCGGGCATCGGGAATGCGAGCGGAGCTTCGGCCACAGCCCGTGAAGTATCGGCGCTGTCCGGCGAAAGTCAGTGAAGTGGATCACAGGTGGATGCGGCGGGGGGCAGGCGCGGTCCTGCCCGCGTGGAACCGGCCGCGCCTTCGCAGCGCGTGCGTCGTCGCCCGCACGGCCCACGGCGCCGCGGGCGATCCGCCTCATCGCCCGGCGCGCACCAGCCGACCGGGCAAGGCCCCGGTCGCCTCTCCGTCGCGGTAGGTGACGACGCCGTTCACCACCGTCGCGACGTATCCCTTCGCGCGTTGCAGCAGTCGCCGCCCGCCGGCCGGCAGGTCGTTCACCATGCGCGGCGCGTCCAGCGACAGGGCGTTGAAGTCGAAGACGTTCACATCCGCCTTCATCCCCGGCTTCAGCACGCCGCGATCGGCCAGCCCGGCGGCGCGCGCGGTGTCGGAGGTCAGGCGGCGCACGATCTCGGGCAGCGCGAAGACCTGTTCCTTCGCGTCGCGCGCCCAATAGGCCAGCAGGAAGGTCGGGAAGGACCCGTCGGAGATGAAGCCGACATGCGCCCCGCCATCCGACAGCCCGGCGATGGCGTTCGGGTGCCGCAGGCATTCGGCGCTGGCGGAGAGCGAATAGTCATGAAAATTGGTCAGCGGCGCGAAGATGAAGTCGGCGCCGTCATGCGCCGTCAGGATGTCATAGGCGACCTCCTCCGCGCTGCGCCCCTCGCGCGCGGCGATGGCGGCGATCGAGGCCTCCTTGGGCGGCGCGTAGTCCGGCGGATCGCCGAAGGGGAACATGCGCTCGAAGGACAGGCGGGTGATCAGCGGGAAGCTGCTGCCGCTGATCCGGTCCTCCGACAGGATGCGCGCGCGGAAGGCGGGGTCGCGCATGGCGGCGGCGCGCTGCGGCGCGGGCAGGTGCGCGATCTCCTTGTAGGAGGGGCAGCCGGCGAAGGGATTCTGGCTGCCCTGCAAGCCGAGCAGGATGCCGATCGGCCGCGGCGGGAAGACCGGGCGGATCGGCAGGCCCCGCGCCGCGGCCGCGTCGGACAGGGCGAGGAGCTCCTTCCACGCCTCCGTCCGGTCGTGCCGCGCGGTGAGGGAGAACAGGACGGGCTGCCCGGTCGCCTCGACCACGCGGCGGACGATGCCGAACTCCGTCGCAGGGTCCGGGGTGTTCCAGTCGGAAACCAGTTCCAGCAGCCCGCCGCCGGCATCGCGCAGCCCCTCGGCGAGGCCGAGGAGCTCTTCCTCCTGCGCGCGCAGGGTCGGCGTCGGGTCGCCGGCCAGCGTCTTGTGGCTGATGGTGCGGGAGGTGGAGACGCCGAAGGCACCGGCGCGCACCGCCTCGGCGACCAGGGCGCGCATCGCCGCGATGTCGGCCTGGTTGGCGTTCTCCAGGTCCAGGCCGCGCCCGCCCATCACGTGCACGCGCAGCGCGGCGTGCGGCAGCAGGGCGCAGATGTCGATGTCGCGCGGCCGGGCGTCCAGCGCGTCGAGGTATTCGGGAAAGGTTTCCCAGCGCCAGTCGAGGCCCTCATGCAGGATCGGCCCGGGGATGTCCTCCACGCCCTCCATCAACTCGATCAGCTTGTCGCGATCTGCGGCGCGGCAGGGGGCGAAGCCGACGCCGCAATTGCCCATCACCGCAGTGGTCACGCCATGCCAGGCGGAGGGCGCGAGGTGGGAATCCCACACCGCCTGGCCGTCGTAGTGGGTGTGGATGTCGACGAAGCCGGGGCAGACGATGCGGCCGCGCGCGTCGATCTCCTCCCGCCCGCGGCCGGCGACGCGGCCGATCTCGACGATGCGGCCCCCGGCGATGGCGATATCGGCCTCGACGGGCGCCGCGCCCGTGCCGTCCACCACCGTGCCGCCGCGGATGACCAGTTCGGCCATGTGCGTTCTTCCCTTTCCCGGACCGGTCCAGCCTAGGCCGAGCCGCCGGGGGGTCAATCGTAGACGAAGCGCTCCTCCAGGATGCGGGAGGCGGGCACGCCCAGCGCCTGCAGCCCGGCGCGGACCTCCCGCATCATCGGCGGCGGGCCGCAGAGCGCGAACAGCCAGCCCGCCCGCGCCGCCGCGGTGCAGCGTTCGCGCACCAGGTCGCGGCTGACGAGCCCGGTTGGCCCCGCCCAACCCGGCGGAGGCTCCTGCAGCACATGGACGACCTCCGCACCCGAGGCGTCCAGGTCCTCCCTGGCCAGGATCTGGCCTTGGTGCCGGTTGCCGTAGATGACCAGCGCCGGCCGGGCGCCTCCTTCCGAGCGCAGGATGGACAGCAGCGGCGCGATGCCCGCCCCGCCGCCGATCAGGCAGAGCCCCGGCTCGCTCCGCCCATCCACCACGAGGTTCCCGTGCGGGCCCTCGACGAAGGCTCGCGCGCCAACGGGCAGCCTGCCGATGGTGCTGGTGAAATCCCCGGCTTCCTTGATGAGGAAGGAGAGCCGCCTGCCGGCGCCGGGGGCCGAGGCGATGGAGAAGGGATGTTCCCGCATCGAGAAGGGCCCGCGGTCGAGGCGGATCCAGGCGAACTGCCCAGCGCGGAAGCGCAGCCCGGCATGGCCCATCGGTTCCAGCACCACCTCCCAGATACGCTCGGCCGCCGGGCCGACGGCCGCGACGCGCCAGGGCCTGCGCCACAGCCGAAACGGCCGGACCAGATAGACCGAGGCCAGCGCGACCAGCGCCAGCGCGAACATCGCGACCCAATAGCCGGCCAGCACCGGGTGCGCCGCATAGCGCCCGGCACCGAGCGTGTGCCAGAGGCCGAGCACCGCGATCGCCGCCGCGCCGAGCCCGTGCGTCAGCCGCCAGGCCTCGTAGCGCCAGGGCAGCAGGTCCCGCCCGATCGCCGTGATGGTCAGCACCCCGAGCAGCAGCCATGCCACCAGGCCCGTCAGGACGGTGTCGGACCCGAGCTTCAGCGCGCCCGCATGCGTCAGGTCGTCGGGCCGCAGGAACTGCGCCCCGGTCGGCGTGGTGTAGAGGAAGGGATGGAGCAGCAGCGCGACGGTGAGCACCCTGGCGAAGTGCTGATGCCAGCGCATGGTCCGGTCGATCCCGATTCCACCACTGATCGCCCGGAAGCGCCCGGAGAGCAGGAATTCCAGCAGGAGCGCCGCGAATCCCGCCATGGCGAGGGCCGAAGACACCTCATCGAGCCAGGGCCGCCCCGGTTTCACCAGGACCCAGCCCAACCCGACCGGCAGCAGGACGAGCAGGACATAGGTGGCGACGACCAGCGTGGCGGGCATGCGGCATTCCTCCCGGTTCCTTGCGTCCCACGTAGGATGCCCTGCGCGGCCCCGGCCTTGATGCGGCGCAACGGCTGCGGTCGACGCTTCCGGTGGACCGGGGCTTGCATCCATGGAAAACAGGAACCACCCCAGCCAGGACCGGCCATGTCCCTCCATGTCGCGCTGACGCACCGCACGACCTACCGCTACGCCCGACCGGCGAGCCTCGGCCCGCAGACCATCCGGCTGCGGCCGGCGCCGCACAGCCGGACGCCGGTGCTCTCCTATGCGCTGAAGGTGGAACCGCAGCCGCACTTCCTGAACTGGCAGCAGGACCCGCAGGGCAACTTCCTGGCCCGGATCGTCTTTCCCGAGCGGGTGACCCATTTCGACGTCACCGTGGACCTCGTCGCCGACATGGCGACGATCAACCCCTTCGACTTCTTCCTGGAACCCCAGGCGGAGACCTGGCCCTTCGCCTACGATCCGGGCCTGGAACAGGAACTGGCGCCGTTCCGCCGGATCGATCCTTCCGGTCCGCTCCTCGAGGCGCTGCTGGCGCAGGTGCCCCGCGTGGAGCAGCGCACGGTGGACATGCTGGTGGCCCTCAACCAGATGGTCCAGGAGCGGATCGCCTATGTCGTGCGCATGGAGCCCGGTGTGTGGTCACCCGACCAGACGCTGGAGGAGGGGCGCGGGTCCTGCCGCGACTCCGCCTGGCTGCTGGTGCAGCTCCTGCGGCGCCTGGGCTTCGCGGCACGCTTCGTCTCCGGCTACCTGATCCAGCTCGTCGCCGACCAGAAGCCGCTGGAAGGCCCGGAGGGCCCGACCGCCGACTTCACCGACCTGCACGCCTGGGCCGAGGTCTACCTGCCCGGCGCCGGCTGGATCGGGCTCGACGCCACCTCCGGCCTGATGACCGGGGAAGGCCATATCCCGCTCGCCGCGACGCCGGAGCCGCAATCGGCGGCGCCGATCTCGGGTGGGCTGGAGGAGGTCGAAACCGCGTTCTCCTTCGAGATGCAGGTGACCCGCGTGCGGGAGACGCCGCGCGTTACCAAGCCCTATGCCCCGGAGCAGTGGCAGGCGATCCGCGCCGCGGGGGAGGCGGTGGACCGCAAGCTCAAGGCGCTGGGGGTGCGCCTGACCATGGGCGGCGAGCCGACCTTCGTCGCCGCCTCCGACCGCGACGCGGCGGAATGGAACACCGATGCGCTTGGCCCGACCAAGCGCGCCTATGCCGGGCGGCTGCTGCGGCGCCTGAAGGACCTCTGGTCGCCGGGGGCGGCGCTGCAATACGCCATGGGCAAGCACTATCCCGGCGAGCAGCTGCCGCGCTGGGCGCTCTATTCCCACTGGCGCGCGGATGGGGAGCCGGTCTGGACCGACCCCGCGCTGCTCGCCTCCGACGACGACAGGGACAATGCGACCGCGGCCGATGCCGCCCGCTTCGCCCGGCTGCTCGCCGAACGCCTGCAGGTCGATCCGGACCTGGTGCAGGGCGCGCATGAGGACATCCACTACTATCTGTGGAAGGAACAGCGCCTGCCCGCCAATGTGGTGGTCGAGGACGCGAGGCTCGCCGACGACCTGGAACGCAAGCGCCTCGCCCGCGTCTTCGGCCAGGGACTCTCGGCGGAAGTCGGCTCGGTGCTGCCGATCCGCCGCGTGATCCAGGATGGCGTGCGGCGCTGGCAGTCCGGCCGCTGGTTCTTCCGCGGCGAGCACCTGTTCCTGATACCGGGCGACAGCCCGATCGGGCTGCGCCTGCCGCTCGCCTCATTGCCCTGGATGAGCCCGGATGACGCCCGCCGCGTGCAGGAGCACGAGGCCGACCCCTTCGCCTGGCGCGACGACCTGCCGCCGCATGCCGCGCTGATGGCGCAGCGGGCGATGCGCGCGCAGATGCAGCCGGACGGCCTGGCCCAGCGCGCCCTGCGAAGCCCGCTTCCCGGCGAGGGCACCGCCTCCTCCATCGAGGATTTCCGCCCCCAGCCGCAGGACATCCCGGTGGTCGGCGAATCCGATCCCGCCGTGGTGCGCACCGCGCTCACGGTGGAAGCGCGCGACGGCAAGCTGCACGTCTTCTTCCCGCCGCTCTTCGCCGCCGAGGACTGGCTGGAGATGATCGCCGCGGTCGAGGGCACCGCCGCCGAGATGGGGCGCAAGGTCGTGCTGGAAGGCTATCTGCCGCCCTCCGACCCGCGCCTGCTGCATTTCTCCGTCACCCCCGATCCGGGCGTGATCGAGGTGAACATCCACCCCGCCATCCATTGGGGCGAGGTGGTCGAGCGCACGGGCCAGCTCTATGAGGAAGCCCGCCGGATCGGCCTCGCCGCCGAGAAGTTCATGACCGATGGCCGCCATGTCGGCACCGGCGGCGGCAACCATGTGGTGATGGGCGGAGAGACGGTCGCGGAAAGCCCCTTCCTGCGCCGGCCGGACCTGCTGAAGTCGCTGGTCGGCTTCTGGCACAACCACCCCTCGCTGTCCTACCTGTTCAGCGGGCTGTTCATCGGCCCGACCAGCCAGCATCCGCGCATCGACGAGGCGCGGATGGATGCGATCCATGAACTCGAGATCGCCTTCTCCAAGGTGCATGCCTGGCAGGAGGTGCCGCCCTGGATGACCGACCGGCTGTTCCGCAACCTGCTCGCGGACATGACCGGCAACACCCATCGCACGGAGTTCTGCATCGACAAGATGTACGATCCGGGCAGCACCAGCGGCCGCCGCGGCCTGGTGGAGTTCCGCGGCTTCGAGATGCCGCCGCATGCCGAGATGTCGGCCGTGCAGATGCTGCTGATGCGCGCGGCGCTGGCCGCCTTCTGGGAACGCCCCTATGAGCGCCGGCTGGTGCGCTGGGGCACGCGGCTGCACGACCAGTTCATGCTGCCGCACTACTGCGAGCAGGATTTCCGCGACGCCATCGACGAGCTGCGCAACATGGGCGCGCCGATCGACCCGGACTGGTTCGCGCCCCATCTCGCCTTCCGCTTCCCGAAGATCGGCGAGGTGACGGTGCACGATGTCGGGCTCGAGCTGCGTCATGCGCTGGAGCCCTGGCATGTCCTTGCCGAGGACCAGGTGGCGGGCGGCACCGCGCGCTACGTGGACAGCAGCGCCGAGCGTGTCCAGGCGCGGGTTTCCAACTGGGTCGCGGACCGCTACTCGCTCGCCGTCAACGGCATCGGCGTGCCGCTGCGCGCGACCGAGCGCGCCGGAGAATACCTCGCCGGCATCCGTTTCAAGGCGTGGAACCCGCCATCCTCCCTGCACCCGACGATCCGACCGCAGACGCCGCTCATCCTCGACATCCACGACCGCTGGACCGGGCGCAGCCTCGGCGGCCTGACCTACCATGTCGCCCATCCGGGCGGGCGCAACTACGAACGCTACCCGGTCAACGCCAACGAGGCGGAGGCCCGACGCCGCGCCCGCTTCTTCCCCTTCGGCCACACGCCGGGGCCGATGGCGCCGCCCGAGCCGCCGGCCGGCCTCGACCTGCCCTGCACGCTAGACCTGAGACGTCATGCCTGATTCCGCCGCCGTCCCGCCCCTCGACGAGATGGTCGACGGCAGGGGCGGCGTACGCCCGCATTGGCGCACCCTGCTCGGCCTGCTCGGCGGCATGGGGGAAGGGGCGCTCGCCGAGCGCGCCCGCCGCCTCGACCGTGCCTTCGAGGACGAGGGCATGGCCGCCGTGCTTCCCGGCGCCAAGCGGGAGGTCGCCTGGCGCTGCGACCCGCTGCCCATGCTGCTGCCGGCCGCCGAGTTCGCCGCGCTCGAAGCCGGCATCGCCCAGCGCGCGCAGTTGCTGGAGGCCGTGCTCGCCGATCTCTACGGCCCGCAGCGCCTGCTGGCGGAAGGGCTGATCCCGCCCGGCCTGGTCTTCGCCAATCCGGGCTTCCTGCGAGCTTGCCGGCAGGAGGGCACGGCGCCTTCCGGGCCGCTGCTGCACCTCTATGCGGTGGACCTGCTGCGCGGGCCGGACGGCGCCTGGCGCGTGATCGCCGACCGCACCACGGCCCCCGCCGGCCCCGGCCTCGCACGCGAGAACCGCCGCCTGCTGGCGCGCGTCATGCCGGAGGCCTTCCGGGGCGCGCCGGTGCGCTCGATGCGGCCCTTCTTCGACCTCTGGCAGGATGCGCTGCAGCGCCTTGCGCCGCCCGAGCGCGGCGATCCCGCCGTCGCCCTGCTGACGCGCGGCACGCGCAACCGCCGCTGGTTCGAGGACATGCTGCTGTCGCGCGAACTCTCCTGCGCGCTGGTGGAGTGCGGCGACCTCAGCGTCCGCGCGGGCGTGCTCTACCTCAAGACGCTGCAGGGGCTGCAGCGGGTGGACGTACTGCTCTCCCGCCTCGACGGCGCGCTGCTCGACCCGCTGGAATGCGCCGAGGCCGGCACCGGCGGCGTGCCCGGGCTGCTCGACGCGGCGCGCCACGGCGCGGTGCGGATCCTCAACGCGCCGGGCGTCGGGCTCGTCGAGGCGCCGGCATTGGCGGCCTTCCTGCCGGCGGTGGCGCAGCGCCTGCTCGGCGCGCCGCTGCTGCTGCCTTCGGTGGAGACGCTCTGGCTTGGCGAGGAGGCCGCCCGGAGGCAGGCCGCCACCGAGACGGGTTGGGCCGTGCGCGGTGGAGGACAGGGCGAGGCGAACGATCCCCGCGCGCCCTCGGCGGTGCTCGCCGCGCGGCGGCTGCCCGTCGCCTCCGTCGTGCCCTGCGTGGTGGGCGACCGGCTGGAGCCGCGGCCGCTCACGCTGCGCCTGTTCGCGGTGTTCGACGGGGCGGCGTGGCGCGTCATGCCGGGTGGCCTCGCCCGCATCGGGGAGGCCGCGGCCGTCGGCGGCGCGCTGCCGAGCGAGGGCCTCGCCAAGGATGTCTGGGTGCTTGCCGAGGAAGGGGCCGACATCATCGGCCCTGCCGCGCTCAAGCTGCCGCCGCTGCCGATCCGCCGCGCCCCCGGCGCGCTGCCGTCACGCGTGGCGGACAACCTGTTCTGGCTCGGCCGCTACACCGAACGGCTGGAGCGCGCGGCGCGGCTGGTGCGCGCGACCCAGGCGCGCATCTCCCGCGGCGTGGTGCTGCCGCGGGAGGCGGCGGAGGTCGCGGCCCTCGCCCGCTGCCTCGGCCAGGCCGGCTTCGCGGGGGCCGAGGAGGTCGCCGGGTCCAGCGCCGCGCAGGCGCTGCCCGGCATCATCGCTGCGGCGATGCGCGAGGGCGGCCCGCTGCCCGCGCTCGCCGACCGCATCGCGACGCTGACCGCCATGGTGCGGGACCGGCTGACGGCGGACATGCATGCCACCTTCACCCTGACGCTGCGCACCGCGCGGGCGGAGATGGCGCAGGCCGGGGACGGGCTGGAGGCGATCTCGCGCGCCATGATCTCGGTGCTGCGCTTCGCCACCGCCGTTGCCGGCGTGGCCGCCGAGAGCATGGTGCGCGGCGGTGCCTGGCTGTTCCTCGACCTTGGTCGGCGGGTGGAGCGCGCGCAGGCGGTCGCCTCCGAGGTCGGCTTCGCGCTCGACCAGCCGCCGGCGCGCATCGAGGGCGGGCTGCGGCTGGTGCTGGAGCTGTGCGACAGCGTCATCACCTACCGCAGCCGCTATCTTTCGGTGTTGCAGCCGGCGCCGGCGCTCGACCTCGTGCTGGCGGACGAGAGCAATCCGCGCGCGCTCGCCTTCCAGCTCACGGCGATCAGCCGCAGCCTGTCGGAGGTCGCCTCCGACGCCGACCGCGCGCTGCCGGACGAGGCCGCCGCGTTGCTCGCGGAGGCCGAGGCGATGGTCGCCGAGGTGATCTCGGCACCGGACCAGGCCCTCGCCGCCGCAGGCCTGCCGCCGCGGCTGGAGGCGGTCGCGGCGCGCATCGCGGCGCTGTCGGATGCGGTGACGCGGCGCTACTTCGCGCTGCTGCCGGCGGCGCAGACGCTCGGCATCGAAGGGGCCGAGCCGGTGCTGAAGGGGGCTGCGTGATCTACCGGCTGCGTCACGTCACCACCTATGCCTATGCGCATCCCGTCGATCTCGCGGCGCATCTCCTGCTGCTGACGCCGCGCCGGCTGCCGCACCAGCAGGTGGCGCGGACGAGCCTCGCGATCACGCCGGCGCCTACGCATCTGACGCAGTCGCGCGACCATTTCGGCAATGAGGCGACGCGCGCCTTCCTCGACGTGCCGCATGAGCGTTTCGAGGTGGTGGCCGAGGCTCTGGTCGAGGTGTGCTTCCCCGCCCCGCCGCCGGCCGCGGCGACAACACCCTGGGAAGCGGTGGCGGCTGCGGCGGCGCGCACGCCGTCTGCGGCGGAATTCGCCCTGCCGAGCCCGCTCGCGCCGCTGGTCGCGGCCGCAACGGGCTACGCCGCGGCCTCCTTCCCGGCGGGACGTCCGGTGCTGGCGGGGCTGCTGGAGCTGACCGGGCGCATCCGCCGCGATTTCGCCTATCGGCCGGGCATCACCGGCCCGAACACCCAGGTCGCCGAGGTGCTGGAAGGGCGCAGCGGCGTCTGCCAGGACTTCGCGCATGTGATGATCAGCGCGCTTCGCGGGCTCGGCCTGCCGGCGCGCTACGTCTCGGGCTATGTGCGCACCAGGCCGCCGCCGGGCGGCGTGGCGCGGCGCGGCGCCGACCAGTCCCATGCCTGGATCGAGGCGTGGCTTGGCCCCGTGCACGGTTGGGTCGGGCTCGACCCCACCAACGACATCGTCGTGCGGGACGAGCATGTCGTGCTCGCCTGGGGCCGCGACTTCGCCGATGTGAGCCCGCTGCGGGGCGTGATCCTGGGCGGCGGGGAGCACGGGCTCTGGGTGGGCGTGGACCTCGAGGAGGCGGAGGGCCCCGTGCCCGCGTAAGTGCAGCGGCATGGATCCGCTGCCCGCGATGGCGGCAGATGCGGGAACGTTGCGCAGAAGATGAGCGGAACCCGGGTTGACGCACGCCCGGGCGATGATGACAGTCCGTCCATCCCGGCCGGAGAGATCGTCATGAACGTCGTCAGCCCGCCTGCCGCCCTGCGCGGCATCAGCGAAGAGGAATGGAAGATCCGCTGCGACCTCGCGGCGCTGTATCGCCTCGTCGCGCATTTCCGCATGACGGACTTCATCTACACCCACATCAGCGCGCGCCTGCCGGGGCCGGAGCACCACTTCCTGATCAACAAGTACGGCGTGCTGTTCCATGAGATGCGCGCTTCCGACCTGGTGAAGATCGACCTCGACGGCAACGTCATCGAGGAAGGTGCGGAATCGAAGCCGGTCAACGCCGCGGGCTTCACCATCCACTCCGCGATCCACATGGCGCGCGAGGATGCGAGCGTCGTCATCCACACCCACACCGAGGCCGGCATCGCCGTCTCGGCGCAGCGCCAGGGCCTGCTGCCGATCAGCCAGCACGCGCTGAAGTTCTACGGCCACCTCGCCTATCACGACTACGAGGGCATCGCGCTGGACCTCGACGAGCGCGAGCGGCTGGTGAAGGACCTCGGCACCCACAATGCGATGATCCTGCGCAACCACGGGCTGCTGGTCTGCGGGCGCAATGTCGCCGAGGCCTTCCTCAACATCTACTACCTGGAACGCGCCTGCCAGGCGCAGATCTCCGCCATGGCCGGCGGGGCTGAACTGGTGCTGCCGCCCGAGAGCGTGCGCCTGCACACCGCCGACCAGTTCAACCGGCCGCGCGCGGAGGAGGGTTTCGCCATGGCCTGGGGTGCCGCGCTGCGGCTGATCGAAGACGGAAAGCCGGACTACCGCTCGTGACTGCTGACCTGCTGATCTCCGGGGGCCGCGTCTTCCGCGGCCTCGCGCATGGATTCACCGATGCGGTTGCCGTGAAGGACGGCCGCGTGCTCGCCCTCGGCGCTGATGCGCTGGCGGCAGCGGGCGCGGGGACGCGGAGGATCGACCTCGGCGGCCGCGTCGCCATCCCGGCCTTCAACGAAGCGCATATGCACCTGCTGCCCTATGGGCTCGGCCTGTCGCAGGTGAACCTGCGCGCCGAGGAGGTGCGCACGCTGGACGAGGTGCTGCGCCGCATCCGCGTCGCGGCGCAGGCGCTGCCGAAGGGCGCCTGGGTGCTCGGGCGCGGCTACGATCATGGCGAGCTCGACGTGCAGCGCCAGCCGACGGCGGCCGAACTGGATTCCGCCGCGCCGGACAATCCTGTCTTCATCATCCGCACCTGCGGGCATGTCGGCGTCGCGAATTCCGCGGCGATGAAGCTCGCCGGCGTCGGCCACAACACGCCGAACCCGGAAGGCGGCGTGATCGTGCGCAAGGGCGGCGCGCTGACCGGCGAGTTCCAGGAACGCGCCATGCGCCTGGTGAAGGACGTGATGCCGGAACCGGACCAGGCGCGCATGGTGGAAGGGATCGGCGCGGCCTGCGACCATCTCGCCTCGCTCGGCTTCGCTTCGGCGACCGACATGAATGTCGGCATGACGGCGGGCCTGGCGGAGATCGCGGCCTATGACGCGGCGCGCGCGCAGGGGCGGCTGCCTCTGCGCATGTGGCAGGTGCTGGCGGGCAACCCCGAAGGCATCGCGCAGGAGGCCTGGGAGGCCGGGATGCGCCCGATGCAGGGCGACGATTCCCTGCGCTGGGGCGCGGTGAAGGTCTTCGCCGACGGCTCCGCCGGCGGGCTGACGGCGGCCTTCTTCGACCCCTATCTGGACAGCGTGGGCGGCGGCACCGGTGTCTTCACCTTCCCGGACGACAAGATCCACGCGCTGCTGAAGCTCTATCACGAGCAGGGCTGGCAGCTCGATATCCACGCCATCGGCGATGCGGCGATCGAGCAGGTGCTGCTCGGCATGGAAGCGGCCGACAGCGAGGCGCACCCCTTCGCCGGTCGCCGCCACCGCATCGAGCATTGCGGGTTCCTCACGCGCGACCAGCGCCGGCGGATGAAGGCGCGCGGCATCCTGCCCGTGCCCCAGCCGACCTTCATGTACGAGTTCGGCGATCTCTACGTGAAGAACCTCGGGCCGGAGCGGTCGCTGCGCGCCTATCCGATGAAGACCTGGCTCGACGAGGGGCACAACCCGGCGGCGTCGTCGGATTGCCCCGTCTGCACGGTCGATCCCTTCGTCAACCTGTTCACCATGATCACGCGCAGGACCAACCGCGGCACGGTGTTGGGGCCGGAGGAGCGGCTGACGGCCGAGGAAGCGGTGCACTGCTACACCTGGTGCGGCGCCTTCACGCAGTTCGCCGAGGATCGCCGCGGCACGCTGGAGCCGGGGATGCAGGCCGACATCGCCGTGCTCTCGGCCGATATCTTCGCGATCGAGCCCGAGGCCGTGCTGAGGACGCAGGCCGATCTGACCTTCCGCGACGGCAGCCCGATCTACGACCGCCACGGCGAAGCCGCGGGCGCCGTGGCGGCACAGTAGCTCCGCCATGTTGCGGCATGCGCTGCATCGCCTGATCCTCGCCGTTCCGGTGATGTTCGGGGTGCTGCTGATCGGCTTCCTGCTGATGCAGGTGGTGCCGACGGATCCGGCGACGGTGCGCGCCGGGCCGACGGCCACGCCTGACGTGATCGCGGCGATCCGGGCCGATCTCGGCCTGGACCGGCCGCTCACCGTGCAGTTCGGCCTCTATCTGTGGCGGCTGCTGCAGGGGGATCTCGGCACCTCCATCATCAACAACGTGCCGGTCGTGCAGGAACTCGGCGCGACCATCGTGCCGACGCTCGAGCTGATGTTCGCCAGCCTGTTCTGGTCCATCCCGCTCGGCATCCTGCTCGGCACGCTGGCGGGGTACTGGCGCGGGTCGCTGATCGATCGCGCCATCATGGCCTTCTCGGTCGCCGGCGTGTCGGTGCCGGTGTTCTTCCTCGGCCTGGTGCTGATCTGGTTCGTCGGCTTCCAATGGCAGTTGCTGCCCTTCACCGGACGCGGCGGGCCGCTGTGGACGATGGACGGCATCATGTCGCTCATCCTGCCGGCGGTGACACTCGGCGGCGTCTTCGTCGGGCCGGTCGCGCGCATGACGCGCACGGCGCTGCTCGACGTGCTGTCCGCCGACCACGTGCGCACCGCGCGCGCCAAGGGGCTGACGGAGCGGCTGGTGGTGCAGCGCCACGCGCTGCGCAACGCGCTGGTGCCGGTGGTGACGCTGATCGGGTTGCAGATCGGCTTCCTGCTCGGCGGCGCGGTGGTGACGGAGACGGTGTTCTCCTGGCCGGGCGTCGGGCGCCTCGCGGTCGGCGCCATCCTGTCCTCCGACTTCCCGATGGCGCAGGGCACCATCATCGTCCTTTCCATGGGTTTCATCGTGATCAACCTGACGGTGGACGTGCTCTACGCCGCCCTCGATCCGCGGATCCGCGGCGCATGAGTGCCGCGATCGAAACCGACGAGCCGATCGCGCCGCCGCGTCCCGGCGTGCTCGCGCGGCTGCTGCGGGAACCGGCGGCGGCCGTGTCGCTGGCCCTGGTGGTGCTGCTGATCGCCGCGGCGCTTCTCGCGCCGCTGCTGGCACCGACCGACCCCTTCGACAACGACCTGTCGAAGGCGATGCAGCCGCCGGGCAGCGAGGGCCTGCCCCTCGGCGCCGACGCCCAGGGACGCAACATGATCACGCGGCTGCTCTACGGGCTGCGCGTCTCGTTGCTGATGGGATTCGCGGCGGTGCTGCTGGGCGGCGGGCTCGGCGCGCTGCTCGGCTTCCTCGCGGCCTTCTACCACCGCTGGCTGGACGGGCCGATCATGCGGCTCGTCGACATCATGCTGTCCTTCCCGGCGATCCTGGTCGGGCTCGCCATCGCGGCGATCTTCGGGCCGGGGATCCTGTCCGTGGTCATCGCGCTCTCGGTCGCGACGGTGCCGCTGATGGCGCGCATCGTGCGCGGCTCGGCGATGGTGGTGATGCGGCTCGACTACATCGAGGCGGCGCGGGCCACCGGCATGACGGATGCGCGGCTGATCCTGCGGCACCTCGCACCCAATTGCCTGTCGGCGATCTTCGTCTTCGTCACGCTGCGCTTCGGGCAGGTGATCCTGCTCGGCTCGGCGTTGTCCTTCCTGGGCCTCGGGGCGCAGCCGCCGGTGCCGGAACTCGGCGCCATGGCGTCGGAAGGGCGCAACTTCCTCTTCTTCGCGCCGCATATCGCGGTGATCCCCTGCGTGGTGATCTTCGTGATCGTGCTGGCCTTCAATGTGCTCGGGGATGCATTGCGCGACGCGCTCGACCCCAGGCTCCGCTTCTGATGCGAACCGTGTTCGGGAGAATGCTCATGATCAGGAAGACGATCGGCGCCGTGGCGCTGGCGCTTGCCGCTGCGATGCCGGCGCAGCAGGCGGCGGCGCAGGCCAATCCGCGCAACACGCTGGTCGTGCTGCGCTTCCTCGAAGCGGACAACTACGACCCGCCGCGTTCGACCGCCCGCTCCGCGAGCGAGGTGCTCTACATGATGAGCGACACGCTGGTGTCGCTCGACTGGGACATGAAGACCGTCCGCCCCGGCCTCGCCGAGCGCTGGGACGTCAGCGAGGACGGCAAGACCTACACCTTCCACCTGCGCCGCGACGTCACCTTCTGCGACGGCAAGCCCTTCACCGCGCGCGACGTGGTCTACACCATCAACCGCTGGCTCGACCCCGCGACGCGCAGCCCGGTGCGCTGGCGCGCCGGCCCGGTGCGGGAGGTGACCGCGGTCGATGACTACACGGTGCGATACGAACTGAACGCGCCCTATGGCGAGCTGCTGTACCAGCTCACCCTGTCCTTCTCCTCGATCATCGATCAGGCGACGGTGGAACGCCTCGGACAGAATTTCGGCGTGCAGGGCTTCAACGGCACCGGTCCCTATTGCTGGGTGTCCTGGACGCCGCGGCAGGAGATGGTGCTGCAGCGCCACCCCCGCTACACCTGGGGCCCGCCCATCTACCAGAACCCGTCGCCGCAGGTGGAACGCGTGATCTGGCGCATGATCCCGGAAAGCCAGACGCGGCTCGCCGCGCTGCAGACCGGGCAGGGCGACGTGACGCAGTACATCCCGCACATCGCCGTGAACCAGCTCCGCCGCATGCCGAACATCCGCATGTCGACGCAGGAGAACTACTTCTGGGACTACTTCGTCGGCTTCAAGGTGGACAAGCCGGTGGTGAGCGACCCGACGATCCGCCGCGCCATCAATCTCGGCGTGAACCGCCAGGCGCTGGTGCAGGCAACCTTCTTCGGCGCGGCCTCGCCGATGCGCGGTTACCTCAACCCCAATGTCGCGGGCTTCGACCGGCAGGCCGCCGACATGGTGCCGCAATACAACGCGGATGAGGCGCGACGCGTGCTCGACGCGGCGGGCTGGGTGCCCGGGCCTGACGGCGTGCGCGTGAAGGACGGCCAGCGCGCCTCCTTCCTGATGTACGCGAGCCAGGGCGAGGTGAACCGCCAGATGCTCGAGGCGATGCAGGCCGACCTGCGGCGCATCGGCATCGAGATGCGCATCCAGCTCTGGGACGGCACGGTGGTGTGGGGCCGTCTGGCGACGCAGGAGTTCGACGCCTTCCTGATGTCCTACCCCTATGTGACGGCCTCGGACGCCTTCTCGCTCTACTTCGCGAGCGGCAACCGGCCGACGCCGAACCGCATGAACTGGGTCGATCCGACGACGGACGAGGCGCTGGTGCAGTCCCGCACGGCGGTCGACCCGCAGGTGCGGGCGAATGCCATCGCCCAGGCGCAGCGCATCATCGCCGAGAACAATGTCTGGCTGCCGATGGCACATGAGCAGATCTGGGTCGCCTCCGCGCAGCGCGTGGAGGGCGTGCGTGCCCACGGCATCTACGGTGCGGGGCTCTACAAGGGCCTCGACATCCGGCTGACGCGATAAGGGAGGAGGCCGGCATGACCACCACGCTCATCAGGAACGCCGAGCTCGTCGTCGCCTGGGACGGCAGCGCCAAGGCGCACACCTACATGCCCGACGCGGATGTCGCCTTCGCGGACGGCACGCTCACCTTCGTCGGCCGCGGCTACGAGGGCGCGGCCGAGACAGTGGTCGACGGGCGTGGGCTGATGGTCATGCCGGGCCTCGTCAACATCCACTCCCATCCGTCGAGCGAACCGCTGAACAAGGGGTTCCTCGACGAGATCGGCTCGCCGGGCCTCTACAATTCCTCGCTCTACGAATACATGCCGATCTTCCGCGCCGATGCGGAAGCGGTGCCGCATTGCGTGCGCGTGGCGCTGTCGGAACTGTTGCTCTCCGGCGTGACCACCCTTGCGGACCTGTCGATGGCGCATCCGGGTTGGCTCGACCTGCTCGCCGAGGCGGGCATGCGCGTCTGCGTCGCGCCGATGTTCCGCTCGGCGCGCTGGTACACCAGGAACGGCCACGTCGTGGAATACGAGTGGGACGAGAAGGCGGGCGAGAAGGCGATGGAGGAAGCCCTCCGCCTGATCGAGCGTGCCGAGCAGCACGAATGCGGCCGCCTCTTCGGCATGGTGGTGCCGGCGCAGATCGACACCTGCTCCGCCGGCCTGCTGAAGGAATCGCGGCAGGAAGCGAATGCCCGCGGCCTGTCCTGGCAGATCCATGCCGCGCAGTCGGTGGTGGAGTTCCACGAGATCACCCGCCGCCACGGCATGACGCCGATCGGCTGGCTGGATTCCATGGGCCTGCTCGGCGAGCGCGCCATCATCGGGCATGGCATCTTCCTCGACGACCATCCCTCGACGCGCTGGCATACCGAGACGGACCTCAAGCGCCTGGCGGAGACCGGCACCACCGTCGCCCATTGCCCGACCGTCTTCGCGCGCCGCGGCATCGCCATGAAGGATCTCGGCCGCTACGTGCGGAGCGGGGTGAACATGGGCATCGGCACCGACACCTATCCGCACAACATGCTGGACGAGATGCGGCTGGCCGCGCACATCGCCCGCACCCAGGCCGGCAATCCGCGCACCATGACGACGACGGACCTGTTCAACGCCGCGACGATCGGCGGCGCCACGGCGCTCGGCCGCGACGACATCGGGCGGCTGGCGGTGGGTTGCAAGGCGGACTTCTCGCTGGTGGACATCACCCACCCGATGATCCGCCCGGCCTACGACCCGGTGCGCAGCCTGATCTACGCGGCCGGCGACCGCGCGCTGAAGGCGCTCTATGTCGACGGCAACAAGGTGGTCGAGGATGGCGAAGTGCTGACCATGGACTACCGCCAGGCCGCGGCGCATCTGCACGAGGCGCAGAAGCGCGTGGTCGGCCGCGTGCCGCAGCAGGACTGGGCGCACCGCTCCGCCGAGAAGATCGCCCCGCCGACATTCCATTGGTCGTGATGCAGCCCATATTCGCAGGTCGCGGCCTTTGGGCGCCGGAGGGCTGACGCGCATGTCCGCAACCAATGACGGCCTCCTCAGCATCGAGGGTCTGCGCACGGTCTTCCGCACCCATGGCGGGGAGATCGCCGCGGTGGACGGGGTGGACCTCTCGGTCCCCCGCGGCCGCACGCTCGGCATTGTCGGCGAGAGCGGCTGCGGCAAGTCCGTGCTCTCGCTGTCGGTCATGCGCCTGATCGCGCATCCGGGCCGTGTCGCGGCGGGGCGTGTGATGCTGGACGGGCGCGACCTGGTGCAGTTGCCGGCGGGCGAGATGCGCGACGTCCGCGGCAGCCAGGTCGCGATGATCTTCCAGGAGCCGATGACCAGCCTGAACCCGGTCCATACGGTAGGCTTCCAGATCACCGAGGCGATGCGCGCCCACGATGCCCGCGCTTCCGCCGCCGAGCTGCGCGAGCGCGCGATCGAGGCGCTGAACCGCGTGCGCATCCCTGCGCCGGAGCGCCGCTTCGACGAGTACCCGCACCAGCTTTCGGGCGGCATGCGCCAGCGCGTGATGATCGCGATGGCGCTGGCCTGCCGGCCGAAGCTGCTGATCGCCGATGAACCGACCACCGCGCTCGACGTGACGGTGCAGGCGCAGATCCTCGACCTGCTGCGCGACCTGCAGCAGGAGACGGGGATGTCCATCATCCTCATCACCCACGACCTCGGCGTGGTGGCGGAGATGGCGGACGAGGTCGCCGTCATGTACGCCGGCCGCGTGGTGGAACGCGCCCCCGCCGGCGCGCTGTTCAATGACCCGATGCATCCCTACACGCTCGGCCTGCTCGGCTCCGTGCCGCGGCTGGATGAGGAGCGCGAGAGCCTGCTCGCCATCGATGGCAGCGTGCCGCCGCCCTTCGCGCTGCCCAGGGGTTGCCGCTTTCACCCGCGCTGCCCCTTCGCGACGGCGGAATGCAGGACCGAACAGCCGCCGCTGCGCGAGATCGTTTCCGGCCATTCCGCCGCCTGCCTGCGTGCCCCCGTGGAAGCCTTCGCCGCATGACCGCGCCGCTGCTCGAGGTGAACGGCCTCGCCAAGCACTACCCTGTCCGCAAGGGGCTGATCCTCGCGAAGCAGGTCGGCACGGTGCGCGCGGTGGACGGTGTCTCCTTCACCCTGAACCGCGGGGAGACGCTGGCGCTCGTCGGTGAATCCGGCTGCGGCAAGTCGACCACCGCGCGGCTGGTGCTGCGGCTGATCGAGCCTTCCGCCGGCACGCTGCGCTTCGGGGGCGACGACATCACCGGCATCGGCGGCAGCGCGCTGCGCGCCATGCGCCGGCGCATGCAGATCGTCTTCCAGGACCCCTATGCCAGCCTGAACCCCCGCCTGACCGTGGCGGACACCATCGCCGAGCCGATGCAGGTGCACGGCATCGGCGACGCCGTCTCCCGCCGCACGCGGGTCGAGGAGCTGCTGTCGCTCGTCGGGTTGCGGCCCTTCCATGCGCAGCGCTACCCCCATGAGTTCTCGGGCGGGCAGCGGCAGCGCATCGGCATCGCGCGTGCCTTGTCCGTGCAGCCCGAGCTCGTGGTGTGCGACGAGCCGGTTTCCGCGCTCGATGTCTCGATCCAGGCGCAGGTGGTGAACCTGCTGAAGGACCTGCAGCGGCGCTTCGGGCTTGCCTACCTGTTCATCGCGCACGATCTCGCGGTGGTGAAGCACGTCGCCGACCGGGTCGCCGTGATGTATCTCGGCCAGATCGTCGAGACGGCGCCGAAGCGGGATCTCTTCGCCGCGCCGCGGCACCCGTATACGCGGGCTCTGCTCGCCGCGATCCCGCATCCCGACCCGGCGCGGCGCGGCCAGGTGAAGCCGCTCGGCGGCGACCTGCCGAGCCCGCTCAACCCGCCAGCCGGCTGCCGCTTCCACACGCGCTGCCCCTTCGCGCAGGAGCGGTGCCGACAGGAAGTTCCGACGCTGCGACGCCTCGCGCCCGGGCATGAAGCGGCCTGCCACTTCGCCGAGACGCTGCCGGCCGCAGGGCTCGACTTCGCGGGCGGGCTGTCGGAGATCGCGGCGCGGCGGTTGGCGCTGTACGCGAAGGCACGGGCTGCCTGAAGGTCGGGGGAGGGTGAACCTCCCCCGAACCCCCTCCCTTTTTTGTCACTTGGGAACTGACTTCCGAAGTTGGTCCCAAAGGACAAAGAAGGTTGGGGGGCTCGGGGGGAAGTTCTCTTCCCCCCGACCTTTCGCCCGCCTACCCTCCGCACCAGAAACGTGGAGGAAACCTCATGGCCAGCATCGGCTTCGTCGGCCTCGGCAACATGGGTGCGCCCATGGCGCGCAACCTGATCAAGGCCGGCCATGCCGTCGCCGCCTTCGACATCATGCCGGCCGCGATCGAGGCCGTGCCCGGCGCCCGCCATGCCGCCTCCGCTGCCGATGCCGCGACCGGCGCCGACTTCGTCATCACCATGCTGCCGGCCAGCACGCATGTCCGCGATGCCTGGCTCGGTGCGGGCGGCATGGCGAAGGCTGCGCGCGCGGATGCCACCCTGATCGACTGCTCCACCATCGACGTCACCACGGCGCGGGAGGTCGCGGCGGCCGCCGGACGTCCCTTCCTCGACGCGCCGGTCTCGGGCGGCGTGATGGGGGCCGAGGCCGGCACGCTCACCTTCATGGTGGGCGGCCCGGCCGACGCCTTCGCGAAGATCAAGCCGATCCTCGAGGCCATGGGGCGCACCATCGTCCATTGCGGCGAGGCCGGCGCCGGGCAGGCGGCGAAGCTGTGCAACAACATGATCCTCGCCGCGACCATGACGGTGACCTGCGAGGCCTTCGTGCTGGCCGAGAAGCTCGGCCTTTCCCACCAGGCGCTGTTCGACGTGGCGTCGAAATCCTCGGCGCAGTCCTGGGCGCTGACGACCTATTGCCCGGTGCCCGGCCCGGTGCCGGCCAGCCCCGCCAATCGCGACTACAAGCCCGGCTTCTCCGCCGCGCTGATGCTGAAGGATCTCGGCCTCGCGCAGACATCGGCGAAGGATGTCGGGGCGTCGACGCCGCTCGGCGCGCATGCGCTCGACCTGTTCCGCCGCTTCGTGGAGCACGGCGGGGCGGGCAAGGATTTTTCGGGAATCATCGCCATGCTTCGCGAAGGGAAAGCCTGATGACCACGAGTTTCGTCTCGCCGCGCCTGCTGATGATCGGTGGTGGCGCGGTCGGGAAGCTGGCCGAGGTGTTGGGTCAGTTCGGCCTGTCGAAGCCGCTGGTGGTGACGGATCCGTGGATGGTGTCCTCCGGCACGGTGGACAAGGCGCTGGCGCCGCTGCGTGCCGCCGGCATGGCGCCTGGCGTCTTCTCCGACACGGTGCCGGACCCGACCGATACCGTGATCGAGGCCGGCGTCGCGGCGATGAGAGCCGGTGACTACGACTGCCTGGTCGGTTTCGGTGGCGGCAGCCCGATGGATACGGCGAAGGCGATGGCCATCCTCGGCGCGGCGCCGGCGGGGGCGAAGATGCGCGACTTCAAGGTGCCGGCGCAGGCCAACCGCGCCGCGCTGCCGGTGATCTGCATTCCCACCACGGCGGGCACGGGCAGCGAGGCGACGCGCTTCACCGTCATCACCGACACCGAGCGCGACGAGAAGATGCTGATCGCGGGCCTGGGCGCGCTGCCGCTCGCTGCGGTGGTGGATTTCGAGCTGACCTTCAGCGTGCCGCCGCGCACCACCGCGGATACCGGCATCGACAGCCTGACGCATGCGCTGGAGGCCTTCGTCAGCAAGCGCGCGAACGACGAGGCCGACGAATACGCATTGCGCGCGATGCGCCTGATCGCGCCGAACCTGCGCATGGTCTATCGCGAACCCGCCAACGCCGTCGCGCGGGCCGCGATGATGAAGGGCGCGACGCTGGCGGGCATCGCCTTCAGCAATTCCTCGGTGGCGCTGGTGCATGGCATGTCGCGGCCGATCGGTGCGCATTTCCACGTGCCGCACGGGTTGTCGAACGCCATGCTGCTGCCGGCGGTGACGGAGTACAGCCTGAACGCCGCGCTGCCGCGCTACGCGGAGGCCGCCCGCGCGATGGGCGTCGCAACCGCCGCCGAAGGCGACCAGTCCGCCGGCGCGAAGCTGCTGCAGGAGTTGCGCGACCTGAATCGCGACCTGGCCGTGCCGACGCCCGCCGCCTACGGCATCGACCCCGCGAAGTGGGATGGCCTGCTGCCGACCATGGCCGCCCAGGCTCTGGCCTCGGGCAGCCCCGCGAACAACCCGGCGGTGCCGGATGCGGAGACGATCGTCGCCCTCTACCGCCGCGCCTGGTCGGGCTGACCACCGCAGGATGGGCCGGCCTGTCGCGCCGGCCAGGCCCTGCCGACAGGCAAAGAAGGAGGGGGTTCCCGGGGGAGTTCTCTCCCCCGGGCCTTCTTCTACCGTACCGCCTTGCCGCCCGCCGGCGGCGCGGCTTCCGCATCTGCCCGCCGCAACTGCGTCCGCCCCGTGTACAGCACGATGGGCGCGGCGATGAACACCGACGAGCCGGCCGAGATCACGATGCCGGCGACCATCACCCAGGCGAAGCCCGACAGCGTATCCCCGCCGAACAGTGCCAGCGGCAGGGCCGAGAGCAGCAGCGTCATGGAGGTGCCGAGGGTTCGGTTCATGGTCTCGTTGATCGACAGATCCACCAGCTGGTCGAGCGGCATCGTCTTGAACTTGCGCAGGTTCTCCCGCATGCGGTCGAACACCACGACCTTGTCGTTGGCGCTGAAGCCGATGACCGTGAGGATGCCGGCGATGGTCGTCAGGTTGAACTCGATCTGGAACAGCACCATCAGGCCGATCGTCTTGGTGACGTCGAGCACGAGCGTCGCCACGCCGGCGATGCCGAACTGCCATTCGAAGCGGAACCAGATGTAGATCAGCATCGCCAGGAAGGAGAGGGCGAGCGCCATCATCCCGCCGACGAAGAGCTCGTCGGAGACGCGGTTGCCCACCGCCTCCACCCGCAGGATGCGGGTGCCGGGCGCGACTTCCTCGAGCGCCGTGCGGACCCGGTTCACCGCGCTCTGCACCGCGCCTTCGTCGCCCTGGGCGGGCAGGCGCAGCGCGAAGGTCGAGGCATCGCCGAACTGCAGCAGGGTGACGTCGCCGAGGTTGAGCGCCCCCATCGCGTTGCGCAGCGCCGCGATGTCGCCGGCGGCCGGCGTGCGCAGCTCCATCTCGATGCCGCCCTTGAAGTCGATGCCCTTCTCGAGCCCGGGCTTGAAGGCGATCGCCACCGAGGCGGTGGAGAGCAGCGCCGAGACGATCAGCCCCATCCGCGCCGCCCGCATGAAGGGAATGCGCGTGCCGTCGGGGAAGATGCGGAAGAGCGGGCGGCGCAGGCGCTCGTACAGGCTGAGTCCCGCGCGCTGGAACACCGGAAGCTCCTTCGGGCGGGTGCGGCGGTACCACCAGGAGGAGAACAGGCGCGTCAGCACCGTCGCCGTCCACATCTGCACCACGGTGCCGATCGCGACGGTCACGGCGAAGCCCTTCACCGGGCCGGAGCCGAAGCCGTAGAGGCAGGCCATGGCGATGAGGTTGGTCAGGTTCGAGTCGAGAATCGTCCCCGAGGCCTTGGTGTAGCCGGCCTCGAGCGCGCTGATCGGGGTTCGTCCGTTGCGGACTTCCTCGCGTATGCGCTCGCTGATCAGGATATTGGCGTCGAGCGCGGTGCCCAGCGTCAGCACGATGCCGGCGATGCCCGGCAGCGTCAGCGTCGCCTCGATCAGCGACATCGAGGCGATCATCAGGACGAGGTTGAACAGCAACGCGACATTGGCGAACCAGCCGAACAACCCGTAGGCGAGGCCCATGTAGAGGAAGACGAAGAGGGTGCCCGCCGCCAGCGCGATGGTGCCGGCCCTGATCGCATCCGCGCCGAGTTCGGGTCCGACGGTGCGTTCCTCCACCACGGTCAGCGGCGCGGGCAGGGCGCCGGCCCGCAGCAGCACGGCGAGGTCGTTGGCCGAACGCGCGTTGAAGCTGCCGCTGATCTGGCCCTGGCCGCCGATGATCGGCTCGCGGATGACCGGGGCGGTGATCACCTTCTCGTCGAGCACGACGGCGAAGGGTCGGCCGACATTCTCGCGCGTGATCTGGGCGAAGCGGCGGGTGCCGACGGAATCGAACTGGAAGTTCACCACCCATTCGCCGGTGCGGCTGTCCTGGCCGGCGCGGGCGTTGGTCAGGTTGGCGCCGTCCACCTCGACGCGGCGACGGATGGCATAGCGCTCGCCGTCGCGCTCGCCGGGCAGGAACATGACGCCGGGCGGGGGCGTCGCGGCCATGGCGGCGGTCTCGTCCACCAGGTGGAAGGTCATGCGGGCCGTGCGGCCGAGCAGGTCCTTGATGCGGTTGGGGTCCTCGACACCAGGCAGGGTCACCAGGATGCGGGACTGGCCCTGGCGGGCGATCAACGCCTCGGCCACGCCGGTTTCGTCGATGCGGCGGCGGACGATCTCGATCGACTGCTCGACCGCGGCGGTCGCCTTGGCGCGCAGGCCGGATTCCGTGAGCGTCGCGGTCACCGTGCCGTCCGGGGCGCTGGTGATGTCGATGTCGGGCACGGATTGGCCGGTCGAGAGCGTCACCGGGTTCGCCAGCTCGCGCAGCGCCGTCACCGCCGCGGGCACCTGCGCGGCGTCCAGCACCCGCAGCCCCATGCGCCGGTTCGCCGCATCCGCGGAGAGGTTCACGTAGCGGACATTGGCCGCGCGCAGCCGGGTGCGAGCACCGTCCACCATGCCATCCAGGCGCTCGCGGACCACCGTGTTCAGGTCCACCTCGAGCAGGAGGTAGGAGCCGCCCCTGAGGTCGAGCCCGAGATTCACCTGCCGGACAGGGAACCAGTCCGGGAAGGCGGAACGCGGCAGCAGGTTCGGGACGCTGACCAGTATCCCGAGCAGGCAGACCAACAGGATCCCGGCCGTTTTCCAGCGGGCGAAGTGAAGCATGGGCAGGCAGTACCCCAGGGTTTCAGGCGGCGGACAATGGCGAGGGGGGGCAGGGGATGCAACCCCGCCGGGCTGGCCGATTTTCATGCCCGGCATTCCGGTCTGGAGCGGCTTCCGTTCGCCCTGGGCCACGGCAACGCCTCCCGCCTCTTGTTCTTGCGAGCATCTTCACCCGATCGGGTGATTCCACCTGGGCAGGATCTGCTCTAGGAGGCCCGGCATGAGCGCCACGGACAGCAGACTCGCCCTCGGCATCCTCGGGGTCGGGCATTTCGGCCGTTTCCATGCCCTGAAGGCGGCGGCCAATCCGCGCCTGCGCCTGGTCGGGCTGCACGATGCCGACGCCGCACGCGCCGCAACGGTCGGGGCGGAGGTCGGCACCGTGCCGATGGAGGCCGCCGCGCTGATCGCGGCCGCCGATGCGCTGATCGTTGCCGCGCCGACGCGGTTCCATTTCGCGCTCGCCGAAACGGCCCTGGCCGCCGGCCGGCATGTCTTCATCGAGAAGCCGATCGCGGCGACGCTCGATCAGGCCGATGCGCTGATCGCCCTTGCCGCTGCGCGCGGCCGGGTGCTGCAGGTCGGGCATATCGAACGCTTCTCGGCCGCTTTCCGTGCGGTGACGGGGGCGGAGACCGGCGGCCGGGCGCTGTCCTGGGATGCGGTGCGTGCCGCGCCGTTCCGGCCGCGCAGCCTGGACGTCTCGGTCGTGCTGGACCTGATGATCCACGACCTCGACCTGGTGATGGAGTTGGCGGGAGGGGAGCCGGAGCGGGTCGAAGCGGTGGGTGCGGCCGTCGCCTCGGAGCATCCGGATTTCGCGGTGGCGCGGCTGGTCTTCCCGGGCAGACGGGCGGCGGTGCTTACCGCCTCCCGCGTCTCCCTGGCGATGGAGCGGCGGCTGCGCGTGCTCGGCACGGAAGGGGAGATGGCGGTGGATTTCCTGGCCCGTTCGCTCGCCGTGCTGCGGCGGGGCGGCGCGGAGGCGGTCGCGGCCATGCCGGGCAGCGGCATCGACCGTGCTACCTGGACCGACCACGACAGCCTGGAAGCCGAGCAGGCTGCCTTCGTCGCTGCCTGCCTGGACGGCGCGCCGGTGGTTGTGGACGGCGCTGCGGGGCGCCGGGCGCTCAAGGTGGCGCTGGCGGTGGAGGCGGCGATCCGCGCCGGCTGAGAGACCGTTTGGAAAGTCCGGCACCGGCCCCGGAAACGCGCCGCGAGGCGCGTTTCCGAACGGTCTCTGAGCGGCCAGCCCCGGCTTGCGCGGGGGCCGGCCAGGCTCTGTGTCATGCCAGCGGTCGCGGCTGGCGACCGCGGATATCAGTCCACCCGCGCGCCCGAGATCTCCACGAGCTGCCGCCAGCGCGGCGTCTCCTCCTGGATCAGCCGGGCGATCGCGGCCGGGCTCTCGCTGAGCACGCTGCCATAGCCGAGCGGGCGGAGCCGTTCGATGAACTCGCGCTGCTGGCCGACGGTACGGATGGCCTCGAACAGGCGCTGCACGATCGGGGCCGGGGTGCCGCCCGCGGTCGCCACCGCGTTCCAGGTCTCGACCGAGTGGTTGCCGAGGCCGAGATCCGCGAAGTCCTTCATGCCCGGGATCTCGGGCAGGAGGGACAGGCGGTTGCCGCTGGAGACGGCCATCGCCTTGAACTTCCCGCTTTCCACATGCGGCATCAGCGCCGGCATCACGTCGAACATCATGTCGATGTTGCCGGCCAGCAGGTCGTTGATGGCCGGGCCGCCGCCGCGATAGGGCACGTGCAGGATCTTGGCCTGCGCGAAGCGGTTGATCGCCTCGATGTTGAGGTGGGAGGAGGTGCCGGTCCCGGAGGAGCCCATCCGCACCTCCTCGGGATGCGCGCGGGACCAGGTGATCAGGGCGCGGAAATCCGTCCAGCCGCGACGGCGCGCCGTTTCGGCGTTCACCACGCAGAGCAGCGCGCCGTCCGTGATCTGCGTGATCGGCGTGAGGTCCTTCTGCGGGTCGAACGGCATGCGGCTGTGCATGAAGGGCAGGGCGCAGAAGGTGGTGACGCCGATCAGGCCGATCACGCTGCCGTCCCTGTCACCCTTGGCGATGGCATCCGCGCCGATCAGGCCGCCGGCGCCGGCGCGGTTCTCCACCACCACGGTCTGGCCGAGCACGGGGCCGAGCCGCTCCGCGAGCAGGCGACTGGTGATGTCCACCGCGCCACCGGGCGGGAAGGGGACGATCATGCGCACGGGGCGACCGCCGGCGACCGGCTGGGCATCGGCGACGGCGGGCGCGGCGAGAAGGCCGGCGGATGACAGAAGGGCGGTTCGGCGTGGCAGGCGAGGGGTATTGGTCATGGGAGACTCCGGCAGGCTGAGGGGGCGCAACCTGCCGCTTGAAGGGAGCGGAGGAAAGCCTGCCGTGAGCTTTGCCGGCGTCGTGCCGCGCATCTTTGCCCGGCCTGCCGGCACGGCTCGGCCCGGGCTGCCGCGGGATGCGGCAGACGCAGGATCGGTGCGGGAGCGGTGCGGTCGGCGCATGGCACCGGCCATTGCCAACCTTTGGCCGATAGGCCTCCGAAAGCCAACGACCGAGGTTTCGGCGTCCTAGAGCAGATCCCGATCAGGTAGAATCACCCAATCGGGCAAAGATGCTCGCCAAAACAATGGCTGGAGCGGTTGCCGTGAGCGAAGGCGAACGGAAACCGCTCCAGCCCTGAAGCCCCCGCTGGCGGCTTCGAGGAGACGCCGCAACCCGCGTCGTGCACGGGACCGGCTTCCGGGGCGCATTGCCGACCGGGGCGCGCGGCGTCGCGCGATGGTTTCCAAAGGCCCTTCGGCCTTTGGCGGGGTGGTTCGGTGGGGGGCAGGGCCCCTCTGCGCCCCCAGGCCCCCTACACGCCGAGCGCCTGCCGTGCCGCCGCGATCGCGCGGTGCGTCTCCGGCGTCAGCGCATAGCTGTCCAGTTCCGCCGGCAGCGCCCAGGCCACCTCGCTGACATCGTCGCCGGCGCGGGCCTCGCCGGCGATCCATTCCGCCGCGAAGTCGATGATCGTGTAGTGGTAGAGCGCGCGCCCCTCGGCATCGCGGGAGATCGCATCGACGACGATGGCGAGCGCCATGCGCCCGACCTCGATCCCCGCTTCCTCGTGCAACTCGCGCCGCGCCGCTTCCTCCGCCCGCTCCCCGACATGCTGCGCCCCGCCGGGCAGGGACCATTGGCCGAGACGCGGCGGCTTGCCGCGCCGGACCAGCAACACCTGCTCGCCCCGGAAGACGACGCAGCCGATGCCGACCCAGGGGCGGTCGGGGTATTCGCGCCCGGTCACTGCGGGCGCGGCGGCTCGGTGGGCGTCTCCGCGGTTCCGGCAGGTGCTTCGGGCGGCTCGGCCGGCGCTTCCTCCTGCCGCCGCAGGTCGGAGAGCAGCGGCACGAAGGACTTCTCCTTCCATTGGCCGACCTGGTAGGCCCAGCCGCGCCAGCGGGCATTGAGGCGCGCCGCCTCGTCGTCGCCCTCGGCGGCGAGGGCGATCCAGATCGCCTCGCCCTCCTTGCGCGGGCGGACCACGATGGCGAGGTTGTCCGTCAGTTCGAAGCGCGTCTCGCCAAGCGCCTCGCCGGGCATCTCGGCTTCGGGCTTCACGTCGAGGAAGGTGAGGAACTCGAAGGCGCGGCCGACCTCGTCGAGCGCGGTCTCCTCGGTGGGCGGCGCCTCGGCCGGCTCGGTCACCTGGAGCTTGCCGTCCGGGTCGGCGCTGCGGGCCAGCACCAGCGGCGGCTGGCCGGCACGGGCAATCGCGACGCGGCGGACGCGCTCGCGCGGCAGGTTGGCGATGTCGCGGTCGAGCCAGAGCTGCGGGTCGGCATCGACCGGGATGCGGCCTTCCGCGAGCCAGGCCTGGCTTTCGTCCGGGCGGCGCACATAGGCGCTTTCCGGCACGTTGCCCTGGGTGCGCACGCGGCGCCGGCCGATCACCAGTTCGGCGATCACGCCGCCCTGCGCATCCAGCACGCGGAGCAGGGTGGAAGTGGCGCCCTGGCGCGTCGGGTCTTCCAGCCCGAGCCGGTCCAGCATGTCCGGGTTCGCGGTGCGCTGTTCGGTCAGGCGCAGCTCGGTCAGGCCGGTGAGCAGCTCGCGCACCTTCTCCTGCCGCACCGGATATCCGCCCTTGGCGGGCAGAACCCAGGTCTCGCCGCGGCGGGCGATCTCGAGCGTGCCGTCATGGCGCGTGGCCACGATCCTCGCCGCGGCCTGCAGCCGCTGCGCGAGGCCGGGAAAGGCAAGCGCCGCGCCGGCGGGGGAGGGCGGAGGCGCCTCGGAAGGCTTCAGCAGCAGCGCGCCGCCGACCGCCACGACCGCGGCGCCGCTGAGCAGGAGAAGCGTGCGACGGTTCATGCCGCCCTCCTCAGGACCGCGCCGCGGCGCGCCGGCGCGACCGCGCCACGCCGAGGCCGATGGCGAAGACCGCGAGCAGCAGCGGCACGGCGGCGATGTTCAGCACCTTCAGCCAGGTCTCCATGCCCTCGATGTCCCGCCGCAGGTCGAGCTGCACGGCGCGGAGCTGCTGGCGGGTCTGAAGGATCTGCGCGCGTGCCGCGTCGATCTCGGCGCGCTGCTCCGGGGTGATGACGGCGCTGCCCTGGCCGCGCTCGCCGCCCTGGCCCTGGCGAAGCTCCCGCAGGCGGCGTTCGGTCTGCTGCAGGCGTTCGGTCAGCTCGCGCTCCGTCTGGCGGAAGCGCGCATCGGCGCCGCGGCGGATGTCGTCCACCACCGTGAAGGGGCGCAGGGATTCGCCGCGCGAGCGCAGCGAGATCAGCGCGTCCCCGCCCGAGAAGGTGTCCACGATGTTGGCCACCAGCGCGCCATTGTCGCTGAAGGGCGTGGCGACCTGCTGGCCGAAGAAGTCCTGCACGCGGACCCAGAAGCGGTCCTCCAGCACGTCGGCATCGGCGAAGACGACGAGGTTGGCCGCGCCCTCGCTGCGCGCGCGATGGGCGGGGAAGTCGGCCGGGCGCTCCGCACCCTCGGGTGCGGGGGGCGCGCCGTCGGGGAAGGCGGAAGCGAGCTCGCCACGGATGCGCGCCGCGATCACCCGCCGGTTCCCGTCGGGGCGGAACTCGGCGAGGATGCGGGCGGGGTCCGGGTTCTCCCGCACACGCCCGACATTGGCGAGCATGCTGCGGTCGCTGCTGGTGAGCAGCGGGACGAACTCGATGTTGGCGCCGTCCCGCTGGCGCACCGGGCCGGCCGAGGCGACGGTCACCTGGTTGAGCTGCGCCGTCGCGACCTCTGCAGGGTTGATGGAATCGCCCTGCATGTTGAACCAGGCGACGTAGTCCACCGCCTGCACGCGGTCGGTCGGGTTGGCGCGCACGCGCCAGGCGCCACGCAGGTCGAGCACCACCTGGTCGTGCGGCGTCTCGACACCCCAGGCGTTCAGCAGCCGGTCGAGGCTGGAGGACGCGTTGGCCGGCGGCTGCCCGCCCGGGCCGGGACGCATCGCCTGGCCTTCGGAATGCGGATCGACGAAGACGATCAGCTTGCCGCCGCGCATCACGAACTGGTCGATGGCGTATTGCGCCGCATCCGAGAGGTTCTGCGGGTGCACGACCATCAGCACCTGGACCTCGCCCGGGATGCGCTGGGTGTCGAGCGGCACGTCCTGCACGGTGAAGAACTGCCGCAGCGTCTGCATCACCGCATAGGGCTGCGCCTGCGGGCTGCCGCGCATCATCATCATCATGCGCGGGTCGCCGTTGAGCGGCAGGGAGGACATGACGCCGACGACCGGACGGCGCGGGTTGGACAGCTCGTAGACCAGCCGCGTCAGGTCGAATTCCAGGAAGCGCTCGCGCTCCGGCTGGAAGAAGGGGATGGTCCGCTCGTCATCGAGCAGGTTCACGCCGGCGAGGCCGAAATAGATCTGCTCGCCGGACTGGTCGACCGGCACGCCCTGGAGGCCGAGGGCCAGCGCGCGGTCCTCGGTCTCGCTGAAGGGCTCGGGGTCGAAGACCTCGAGCCGCACGCGGCCGCCGGAGATGGCGACGTATTCCTCGAGCATCGCGCGCACGCGCTCGGCATAGGAGCCGTAGGCGGGCACGGCGGAACCGAGACGGCGGGAATAGAACAGCCGCAGCGTGACCGGGTCCTGCAGGCCCTGCAGGACGGAACGCGTGCCTTCCGACAGGGTGTAGAGGTGCTGCTGCGTGAGATCCACGCGCGCGCGCGGCGCCAGGCGGTCCACCAGCATGTTGACGCCGACGGCGAGCGCGGCCGCCGCCAGCACGCCGAGCGCCGAGGACCACAGCCGGCGCGAGCCGGCGCGAGGGGAGGACATGCCGCTCATCGCTCAGTCCGCCTTCCGGTGGTCGATCACCACCGCGTTCACAAACAGGAAGAAGCCCATGAAGGAGAGGAAGAACACCACGTCCCGCAGCGCGATGACGCCGCGCGTCAGGCTGTTGAAGCGCTCGGTGATGGACAGGCCGCGCGCGACCTCCGCCAGCATGGGGATGCGCTGCGACAGGAACTCCGTCACCACCGGGCTGCCGGCGGCGGCGAACAGGAAGCACACGGCGACGGCGAGCACGAAGGCGATGACCTGGTTCTTCGTCATCGCCGACATCGCCGCGCCGACCGCGAGATAGGCCCCGGCGACCAGCAGGCAGCCGACATAGCCCGCAGCGATCACGCCGTTGTCGGGGTTGCCGAGGTAGTTGACCGTCAGGACCAGCGGGAAGGTCAGCAGCAGCGCGATGGCGCAGAAGGCCCAGGCGGCGAGGAACTTGCCCAGCACCGCCTGCCATTGCGGCAGCGGCAGGGTCAGCAGCAGCTCGATGGTGCCGAGCCGCCGTTCCTCGGCCCAGAGCCGCATGGTCAGCGCCGGCACCAGGAAGAGGAACAGCCAGGGCACGAAGGTGAAGAACGGCCCGAGATCGGCCTGCCCGCGCTGGAAGAAGCCGCCGAGGGTGAAGGTCAGCGCGCCCGCCATCATCAGGAAGATGACGATGAAGACATAGGCGACCGGGGTGGCGAAATAGCCCGCGAGCTCGCGGCGGGCGACGGTGAGGGCGGCCATCACGCGGCCTCCGGCGTCGGCATGGTGAGGTCGCGGAAGACCTGCTCCAGCGTCCGGCCCGGGGCCTCCAGCGCCTTGGGGGTGGAATCGGCCAGCACCTTGCCGCGGGCGATGATGATCGCGCGGGTGCAGACGGCGTCCACTTCCTCGAGGATATGGGTCGAGATCACGATCGCCTTCTCCGGCGCCATCTTGCGGATCAGTTCGCGGACCTCGTGCTTCTGGTTCGGATCGAGGCCGTCGGTCGGCTCGTCCAGCACCAGCACGGGCGGGTCGTGCAGCAGGGATTGCGCCAGGCCGACGCGGCGCTTGAAGCCCTTCGACAGCGTCTCGATCGGTTGCAGCCGCACGCCTTCGAGCTGCGTCAGGCCCATGGCATGCGCCACGCGGTCCGTCGCTTCGGAGCCGCGATAGCCGCGGATGCTGGCGACGAAGCCGAGGAAGGCCGTCACCGTCATCTCGGGATAGGTCGGCGCGCCTTCCGGCAGGTAGCCGAGGTGGCGCTTCGCCGCGACCGGCCGGTCCACCACGTCGTCGCCGCAGATGCGCGCGGTGCCGGAGGTCGGCGTCACGAAGCCGGCCAGCATCTTCATCGTCGTGGACTTGCCGGCGCCGTTGGGGCCGAGGAAGCCCACGACCTCCCCGCGATCGACCGCGAACGACACGTCGTCCACGGCCGTGAAGGCGCCGAAGCGCTTGGTCAGGCGCTCGATCTCGATCAACGCGGCCAATGCCGGTCTCCCCTGTGGTGCAGCAGTCCGGTCGGAAGCCATCTCGGGCGGCGGGCGATTTGACCCGTGCGGAGGCGGGATGCAACCCCCCGCGCGTGCGATCCGGGTTGCTGACGGTGCGCCGCCGGATCGATGATGTCCGCCCCCGGAGGAACCGCCATGCGCGCCACCATCCTGCGACTCGCGGTGCTCGGCATCCTCCTTGCCGCGGCCGGCTGCGGCGGCCGCTGCGGCATCTTCGACCGCGGCTATCCGCTCTGCGGCGTCTAGCCGGCGTCTAGCCGGCGTCGAGCGGCGCCATGCTGATGTCGTGGCCGAAGATCGCGAGCAGCAGCCGCGCTGCCTGGCCGCGGGGGCCCGTCAGCTCCGGATCCCGCTGCAGCAGCACCTCGGCGTCGTCATGGGCGATGTCGACCAGCCGGGCGTATTCCTCCGGGTCCTCCCGCGGGTCGAGCAGCCGCGCCCCCGGCAGCCCGGCCTGGCGCGCGCCGAGCGCATCGCCACCGCCGCGCGCGCGCAAATCCTCCTCGGCGATCTCGAAGCCGTCATCGGAGTCGCGCAGCACCAGCAACCGGCGCTTCTCGCCTTCCGTCAGCCCCGGCGAATGCACCAGCAGGCACGAGGAAGGCCGCGACCCGCGCCCGACCCGGCCGCGCAACTGGTGCAGGGCGGCGAGGCCGAAGCGCTCGGCCTGCTCGATCAGCATGATGGTCGCCTCGGGCACGTCCACGCCGACCTCGACGACGGTGGTGGCGACCAGGACCTTCGTCCGCCCGGCGGCGAAATCGGCGAGTGCCGCTTCCCGCACCGCGATGTCCTGCAAGCCGTGGGCGAGTCCGACCTGGCCCGGGAAGCGGGCGGAGAGATCCGCGAAGCGGTCCTCGGCGGCGACCGAATCGTCCCGCTCGGAGCCGGTGATCGCCCGCACCACCCAATAGGCGCGTTCCTCCCGCGCGATCGCCTCGCCGAGGCGCGCGACGATCTCCGGCAGGCGGTCCTGGCTGACGACGCGGGTGGTGATCGGCTGGCGGCCCGGCGGCTTCCCGGCGAGGCGGCTGACCGCCATCTCCCCCCATTGCGTCAGCAGCAGGGTGCGGGGGATGGGGGTCGCGGTCATGACCAGCATGTCCACCGCCTCGCCCTTCTCGGCGAGCATCAGGCGCTGGGCCACGCCGAAGCGGTGCTGCTCGTCCACCACCGCGAGGCCGAGGTCGCGGAAGGCGACACCCTCCTGGAACAGCGCATGGGTGCCGAGCACCAGCGGGATCGTGCCGTCCGAAAGCCCCTTCAGCACGCGCCGGCGTTCCGCGCCCTTCACATGGCCGGTCAGCAGGGCCACCGGCACGCCGGCGGCCTCGCAGAGCGGCCGGAAGGTCCGCAGATGCTGCCGCGCCAGCAGCTCGGTCGGTGCCATCAGCGCCGCCTGGGCGCCGGCTTCCGCCGCGCGCAGCATGGCCATGGCGGCGACCAGCGTCTTGCCGGCGCCGACATCGCCCTGCAGCAGGCGCAGCATGCGGTGGGGGGCGGCGAGGTCGGCATCGATCTCGGCGATCGCCTGGCGCTGCGCCTCGGTCGGGCGGTGGCCGAAGGCGGCGAGGGCCCTGGCGCGCAGGGCGCCGTCGCCGGTCAGGCTTCGTCCGGGCCGCACCCGCGACCGCCGCCGCACCAGGCCCAGCGCCACCTGGCCGGAGAGCAACTCGTCATAGGCCAGCCGGCGGCGCGGGGCCTCGCCCGGATCGGCCTCCGGCGCCTGGATGCTGCGCAGGGCAGGGGCGAAGCCGGGCCATTTCTCCCGCCGCAGCAGGGGTGCGTCCTGCCATTCCGGCAGGTCGGGCAGCAGGGCCAGCGCGGCGCCCATCGCCCGCGTCACCTGCGGCAGGGTCAGCTTGCCGGTCAGCGGCCAGACCGGCTGGATCAGCGGAATGCCGTCCTCCCGCAAGGAAACCTGCGGGTTGACCACCACCCATTCCTCGCCTTCCTCCCGCAGCGTGCCGGCGAACCAGCGTGTCGTGCCCACCGGCAGGGCCTTTTCCGCCCAGGCCTTCTGCCAGTTCATCAGGAAGGCGGTCAGCGGCTCGCCGCCCGCCTCGCAGCGGACGCGGACATAGGGCCGGCCCTGCGCCGACCGCGCCGCCTTGTGGGAGGAGACGAGGACCGGGATCAGTGCCTCGCTGTCCGGCAGCGCCTGGGACGGGCGCTCGATCCGACGGCGCACCAGGTAGCGTTCCGGCAGGTGCAGCAGCAGGTCGAGCACCCGCGCGCCACCCGCGACCTTGGCGAGCAGCCTGGCCTCGGCCTCCTTCACGCCGCGCAGCCCGGCGAGCGGCGCCAGCAGCGGCGCCAGCGCATCCGGGACCTGCGGCGATGTCTCCTCTGCGCGGGCTGACACGATTCCCATCGGCCTCTATATGCCAGCCTTGACCGATCGCGCCGACATGACAGACACCCAGGATCTCGACCCGCGCCGCCGCCGCCTCGTCTTCCGAGCGCTGCACCGCGGCACCAAGGAAGCCGACCTGATGATCGGCGGCTTCGTCGCCCGCAACGTGGCGGGCTTCTCCGACGCCGAGCTCGATGAGATCGAGGCGGTGCTGGAACATTGGGACGTGGACCTGGCCGACTGGCTCTCGGGGCGCCGGCCGATCCCGCCCGAGGCGGATACCCCGATGCTGCGCCGCATGGCGGCGGAATGCGGCCGCAGTGGCGCCGGCGTGCCGCCGGGGGCGGAACGGTGAGGGCGGTTCCGGTCCACGGCGCCCCCGAAGGCTTCGACGCCCTTCTCCTGTGCCGCCGCCGGGCGGAGACCGACGCCCCGGTGGTCCATGTCTGCCGCGACGACGCGCGCATGGCCCGCATGGCCGAGGCGATCGGCTTCTTCGCCCCCGAGGTCGAGGTGCTGCGCTTCCCGGCCTGGGACTGCCTGCCCTACGACCGCGTCTCCCCCAACCCCGAGATCGTCGCCGAGCGCGTCGCGACCCTGACGCGGCTGCTCGAGACGCCGACGCGTCCGCGCATCCTGCTGACCACGGTCAATGCGCTGGCGCAGAAGGTGCCGCCGCCGGCCACCTTCCAGGGGGCCACGCTGCACCTGAAGAAGGGCGGCCGGGTGGAACCGGAGGCGCTGACCACATTCCTGGAAGCCAATGGCTACCACCGCACGGGCACGGTGATGGAGCACGGCGAATACGCCGTGCGCGGCGGCATCGTGGACCTCTATCCGGCCGGCGAGCCCGACCCGGTCCGGCTCGACCTGTTCGGCGACGAGATCGAGGACATGCGCCGCTTCGACACGGCGACGCAGCGCAGCGGCAAGGTGGTGCCCGAACTGCGCCTGCGCCCGGTCGGCGAGGTGTTTCTCGACGAGGCCTCGCGCGCCCGCTTCCGTTCCGCCTATCGCGAGCTGTTCGGCGCCGCGGCGGCGGAGGACCCGCTCTACGTCTCGGTCAGCGCCGGCCGGAAGCATCCGGGCATGGAGCACTGGGCCGGCCTGTTCCACGAGAGCATGGCGACGCTGCTGGATTATGTCCCGGGCGCCTCGGTCAGCCTCGACCACCAGGCGGAGGATGTCGCGGCCGCCCGATTCGAGATGGTGGCCGACCATTACCAGGCGCGCCGCGTGCCGGTGCGCGTCGCGGAAGGGGAGGTGCCCTATCGCCCCGCGCCGCCGGCGACCCTGCATCTCGACCGCGAGGACTGGGAGGAGATGCTCTCGGCCGGGCCGGTGCTGCAATTCTCGCCCTTCACCAAGGCTGACGGCGCGGAGGGCATCGAGGCCGGCGGCCGGCCCGGGCCGCTGCTGACGGATGCGCGCACGGCCGGCGAGAACGTCTTCGCCGCCTACGCCGTGCTCGTGGCGGGGCAGGTGAAGGCCGGGCGGCGGCCGCTGCTCGCCGCCTGGACCAAGGGCTCGCGCGAGCGCATGGCCAACCTGCTGCGGGAGAACGGCGTCGCCGCCGCCCCGGCCGAGGACTGGAAATCCGCCCGCAAGCTTCCGGATGGCGTGGTCGCCCTGGTGGTCATGGGCCTCGAGCGCGGCTTCGTCGCCGAGGGCGTCGCGGTCACCGCCGAGCAGGACCTGCTCGGCGAGCGTATCGCCCGCCCGCCGCGCCGTCGCCGGCGCGCCGACCAGTTCATCGCCGACGCCACCGAGATCGCGGAGGGCGATCTGGTCGTCCACCAGGATCACGGCATCGGGCGCTACGAGGGCCTGACCACCATCGAGGTCAGCGGTGCGCCGCATGACTGCCTGCGGCTGACCTATGACGGCGGCGACCGGCTCTTCGTGCCGGTCGAGAACATCGAGATCCTGTCGCGCTTCGGCACCGAGACGGCGGGCGTCGCGCTCGACAAGCTCGGCGGCGTCTCCTGGCAGAACCGCAAGGCCAAGGCCAAGTCGCGCATACGCGACATGGCGGGCGAACTGATCCGCACCGCCGCCCTGCGCCGGATGAAGGACGGCACGCTGGCCACCCCGCCGGAAGGGCTGTGGGACGAGTTCTGCGCCCGCTTCCCCTTCGCCGAGACCGAGGACCAGGCCCGCGCCATCGCCGATGTGCTGGAGGACCTGTCCGCCGGCCGCCCGATGGACCGGCTGATCTGCGGCGATGTCGGCTTCGGCAAGACCGAGGTCGCGCTGCGCGCCGCCTTCGTCGCGGCGATGAGCGGATCCCAGGTCGCCGTGGTGGTGCCGACGACGCTGCTCGCGCGCCAGCATGCGCGCACCTTCGCCGCGCGCTTCCAGGGCTTCCCGGTCCGCATCGCGCAACTCTCCCGCATGGTCACCGCGAAGGAGGCCGCCGAGGTCCGCGCGGGCCTCAAGGACGGGTCCGTCAACATCGTCGTCGGCACCCATGCGCTGCTGGCGAAGGGCATCGAGTTCGACAATCTCGGCCTCGTCATCGTCGATGAGGAGCAGCATTTCGGCGTCAAGCACAAGGAGGCGCTGAAGTCGCTCAAGGCCGACGTCCATGTGCTGACGCTGACCGCCACGCCCATCCCGCGCACGCTGCAACTCGCGCTGACCGGCGTGCGGGAGATGAGCGTGATCGCGACGCCGCCGGTCGATCGCCTTGCGGTCCGCACCTTCATCATGCCCTGGGACCCGGTGGTGCTGCGCGAGGCGATCCAGCGCGAGCGCTTCCGCGGCGGCCAGGTCTTCTGCGTGGTGCCGCGCATCGAGGACATGGCGAAGGTCGCCGAGCGACTCGCCGAGATCGTGCCGGAGGCTCGCGTCGTGCAGGCGCATGGCCGCGTCAGCCCGACCGAGCTCGAACGCATCATGACCGAGTTCGGCGACGGCAAGCACGACGTGCTGCTGGCGACGAACATCGTCGAGAGCGGGCTCGACATGCCGGCGGTGAACACGCTGCTGATCCATCGCGCGGACATGTTCGGCCTCGCACAGCTCTACCAGCTTCGCGGCCGCGTCGGGCGCGGCAAGCTGCGCGGCTATGCCTACCTGACCTGGCCGCAGTCGCACCGGCTGTCCGCCGCCGCCGAGAAGCGGCTGGAAGTGATGCAGACGCTGGACAATCTCGGCGCGGGCTTCACCCTCGCCTCGCACGACCTCGACATCCGCGGCGCCGGCAACCTGCTCGGCGAGGAGCAATCCGGCCAGATCCGCGAGGTCGGCATCGAGCTGTATCAGCAGATGCTCGAGGAAGCGGTCGCCGACATCAAGGCGGGGCAAGGGAAGGGCGGCGCGGAATCGGAGCGTGACTGGACGCCGCAGATCAACCTCGGGTTGCCGGTGCTCATTCCGGACAATTATGTCGCCGACCTGCCGGTGCGCCTCGGACTCTACCGCCGCATCGGCGCGCTCGCCACGGATGGCGAGAACGATGCCATGGCGGCGGAACTGGTCGACCGCTTCGGGCCGCTGCCGGGCGAGGTCGAGAACCTGCTCCAGGTGGTCGCCATCAAGCGGCTGTGCCGGGAAGCGGGGGTGGAGAAGCTCGATGCCGGCCCGAAGGGTGTGGTGCTGTCCTTCCGCGGCAATCGCTTCGCCAACCCCGGCGGGCTCGTCGCCTGGGTGACGTCGCAGAAGGGGGCGGTGAAGCTCCGCCCCGACCACAAGCTGGCCCTGCTGCGCGACATGGACCTGGCCCAGCGGGTGAAGGCCGCGCGCGACCTGCTGGCCGCCCTGGCGCGCGTCGCGCGGCAGGCCCGCGCCGCCTGACGGCGCGCGGGGGTTTGCGCCGACCGTTTCGGGAGCAGTTGCCAGCGGAGTGGCTGGGCCCTAAGCGGGACCTCTTTCCGACCGAGGTGCGTGCGCATGTCCTTCGCATTCCGCCCGGCGGTCCGCCTGGCTTCCCTGGCGGCCGCCGCAGTCCTGCTCGTTGCCGGTGGCCCGCCGCCCGAACGGCGCGCCGTGCCGCGCGAGCAGGTGCTGCCGGCGCAGCCCGTCCCGGAACCCGCGCCGGTGCCGGGTCCGGGACCGGCGGCGCCGGTCGCGGCGACCGTCGCAGCGCCCGATCTGTCGGGGCTTTCCCCTGCCGACCGTGCGCGCGCCCTGGCCGATGCGCGGCGCTGGGCGGGCACGCTCTTCGTCGGCTCCTCGGTGGCGGATGGAAAGCTGCGCGACCTGATGGTCGCGCCCTGGTCGGGGTCCTGGGGCGACGACACCCTGGCGGGCGGCGCCGTCTCCTACCGGGTCGGGCGCTTCTGGCGCTTCTTCATGGTCGACCTGGAGGCCGGCGGCGCCTACCGCTTCGGCGACACCGAAGGCGGCGAGTTCTGGGCCGCGGTCTATCTGCGCTACGATGGCTTCCCCTGGACGGATTACGTCTACACGACCTTCGGCCTGTCGATGGGCCCGGACTACGTGACCCGGCTGCCGCGCGTCGAACGCGGCACCGACCTGCGGCCCGAGGAGAACCAGTCGCGCTGGCTGAACTTCTTCTCGCCGGAGCTCACCTTCGCGCTGCCCGAGCATCCGCAATACGAAGTCGCCTTCCGCTACATGCATCGCAGCGGCATCTTCGGCACCTACAACGGCGTGTACGAAGGCGCGAACTCCTTCGTGCTCGGCCTCCGCTACCGGTTCTGAGCATGACGCGCGACGCCGCCCTGGCGCTGGTGCGGCGCCTGCACGCGGCCTGGAGCAGCGGGGACACCGCGGCGATCCCGTAGATCCACGCCGCGGACTTCGCCGCCCGCATGCCGAAGGGCTGGGCGAGCCGCCCGGCCATCGCGACGGGCACGCCGCCGCCATGGCGCGCATCCGCGCGGCCTTCCCCGATTGGCGGGAGGAGATCGAGGAGGTGGTGTTCGAAGCCGACCGCATCGTCGTGCGCTACGTCTCGACGGGCACGCAGGACGGGCCCTTCCTCGATCGTCCGCCGAGCGGGGCCAAGGTGCGCGTCGACGGGATCTCGATCTTCCGCATCGCTGACGGCCGCATTGCCGAGCAATGGTGCCTGATCGACGATCTCGCCTTCTTCCAGCAGATCAGGCAGGGCGCCGGCTGACGGCAGCGCCGGCAAGGCACAGCGCAGTCGGCAGGATCGCGCGGGCGGCCAGGGCACCGGCACCGGGCCGGGAGCGTGCACGGGTGGCGAGCAGCCGCCGCAGGCAGGCTGCTGGATGTGCGAGGGTGAAGAGGGAGCGCAGGTCCCGCGCCCGCCATCCAGGGGCGTGGAAAATGGTGGGCGCACGTGGGATCGAACCACGGACCTCCTGCGTGTCAAGCAGGCGCTCATACCACTGAGCTATGCGCCCCCCGTCCCGGCGGGGCCGCCTCCTTAGACGCGGTGGGCGTGACGCGCAAGGCCCCGCATGTTCATTCCTCGACCAGGGCGACGTCGATCAGCCGCTCGAGCACCTCAGGTTCCTGCGCGCCGGCGATGGCGTGGCGGCCCGCAATGACGAAGCAGGGCACGCCGTTGATGCCGAGGCGGTGGGCGCGGAGGTTTTCCGAATGCACCGCGTCCGCCTCCGCCCCCGAATCGAGGAAGCGGTGTACGGCGGCGACATCCAGTCCGAGGCGCGCGGCCAGCCGCGTCAGCGTGTCGGTGTGGCCGAGGTCGGCGCCCTCGGCGAAATGCGCGTGGAAGAGCGTGTCTACCATCGCCTGCGCCAGCCCCTCCCGTGCCGCGAAGCGCACCAGCCGGTGGGCGTCGAGGCTCGAGGGCATGCGCAGGATGCGTTCGAAGCGGAAGGGCACGCCCTCGACGCGACCGAGCTCGGTGATCGTCGCATGCAGGCGCCGCGCGCGCTCCTCCCCGCCGAATTTGCGCGTGAGGAAATCCTGCCGCGGCAGGCCGCTCGCGGGGATGTCGGGGTTCAGCAGGAAGGGTCGCCAGACGATCTCGGCCAGGATGTCGGGCCGTGCCCGCAGCGCCCGCCGCAGGCGGCGCGTGCCGAGGTAGCACCAGGGACAGACGAGGTCGAAGACGACCTCGATCTGTAGCCGGGCGCGCGGTGGGGCGAGGAGGTTCACGCAGCCGATACTAGAGCAGATCCGGTCGGGGTGGAATCACCGGGCTCGGGGAAGATGCGCGCAAAAACAAGACGCTAGAGAGGTCTCGCCCGCCCCCTGGGGGGGCGGTCCGGCCCCGGTTGAGCGGGCATCTTCACCCGTCAGGGCAATTCGAACCGGACGGGATCTGCTCCAGGCAGCCGGCCGGGTTGCCGGACGAGGCCACCGGCGCCGGCCGCGGCCGCTCATGCAAGAGCCGCGGAGCGCGGCGGCGGCGGATCGGCCGTCATCACGGAGTCCCCGCCTGATGCGCGGGCGGCCGCCAGGGCGCTCTCGCTGCCCGCGAAGGCCTCATCCAGGGCCGCCGAGACGGGCCCGCCGCCGACCAGGGCGACGCCGACGCTCACCGTCAGGATCCGCCCATCCATCGCGGGATGGGGCAGCCTGGCGGAGGCCTCCTCCCGCAGCCTGGCCGCGAGCGCGCCGGCCGCCTCGGCCGATGCGCCCGGCAGCAGCGCGCCCAGCACCTCCCCGCGGACATGGCCGGGCAGGTCGCCGGCCCGCATGGCCTGGCGGAAGACCGTGGCGAAGTCGCGCAGCAGGTCCGCCGCGACGGCGGGGCCGCGCGCGGCTTCGATTTCCGCCGTCCCGTCGAGCGCGGCGGTGATGACCGAGCACGGCACGGCCTCCCGCCGGCAGCGCGCCACGGCGGGCATGACCTGGTGCAGCAGGGCAGGCCGGTTGGGCAACCCCGTGTCCGGGTTGATGGGCGCGGTCGCGGCCGCGGAGCGGCGCGCCGCCTCCTGCCGCCGCATGCTGCCCAGCAGCGCGAGGAGCAGCACCGGCAGCGTCGCATCGGGGAGCAGTTGGAGCCAGTCGCTCCAGTCCGCCGGCGCCGTGCCGGCCAGCGCGACCAAGGTCCGCAGCGCCACGATGATGGTCGCGACGCCGCCGAGCAGGCAGAGCCCGAAGCGCCGCCGGTCATGGCGCCATTTCGAGCCGGCGCGGAGGGTGACCGCGGCGACAGCCAGGGCCGTCGTCAGGATGATCAGGCGGAGTAGGAGCAGAAGCGCGGCAATCAGACTCACGGTCGTGTCACGTCCCCAGCAATGTTGTCGGCGCAGGCCAGCATGTCCGCGATGCGGCGGCATCGGTCCCGGAAGCCCCGATCAGCGGTCGCATGGCGCCGCCGGTCGAATGTAGCCGGCGCATGCAATCCTTCCAGCGGCGTTGCGTCGCGGTCCCCTCGCTGGCCTTCCAGCCGTGGGTCAGGGCCGGACGGGTCGACGACAAGGCGCGGGGCCGGATCGCCGGGCCGTCCGCAGCGTCGCAGTGGGTGTCGGATCGCCGGTCCATGCCGCCGGGCGTCGCAGCGTCCTGGACGGCGGCAGCATTGCGGGCACTGGCCCCGGTGTCGATGAACTCAGTTCGATCAGGCGCAGACGCGCGCCGGCGTCGCCGAAGGCGCCGTTGTTCGCCGGGGCGCGGACAGCCGGGACGAGGTCACCGAATCGGCCCTCCACCGCAGCGCCGGACGGGGTGCCGGCATCGTCGCGGGGGCCGAAGCTGCGGGCTCGTCAATCGAGCTTTCCGTGCAGCCGCATCCGCCGATGCCGGTGGGGGCGCCTCACGGGACCAGCGCGTCGTCGCTGCCGCGCCGCCCGGCCGATTGCACCACCGCAGCCTGGCCGCGCGCGACCCGCTCGGCCGCGGGTTCATGACTGAGACACAGGCGCGCGGCGGGGGGTGCTCGCGATGCGACGACGGCGAAGGTGCCTGCTGGCTGCGATATCACGCCGGCCCTTTCGCCGCCGCGGTGAAGGCGCCGTCCGAACAGTGCTCGGGCAAGGTGAGCCGCAGGTGCAGACCTCGCGGATCGGCCCGGAGGCTGAGGCCGGATATGATCCCCCGTGCCATCGCCTGGCGCTGCGCGGCATTGGCGCGCGGGGTCTCGCCGAGGTGGCCCTCCGTGCGTCGGCACTCTGCAGGAACCCGCCCGAAGGGGGCGGCCTTGCCGGCGGGTCGCGGGCCGTTGAGCCCGGAGTGCGCGATCCCTGACCTAGCGGTTGTCGATGCGATGCAGCAGCGCGACGACGGCGTGGAGGTGCTGCAGGGCCTCGCGGCTGGCGTCATCGGAGGTATCGGCATAGATCCGCACGGCCGCCCGCACCGAAATCGCCGACTGCTGCGAGTCATCGCCAAGGGCTTTGATGATGGTGCCGACAGCGCCCACGATTGGCCTCCTGCGTCCAGGGATTCAGTTAGCCAAGCTCTTCGATTCTGACGCGTGAATAGCGCGTCAAAATGGATCGAGTTTACCCGGCCGGGTGCTTCAACATCCCGCGGATCCGGCCTGGTGGGCAGCGCCCGGCGAAGACTGCCCCGGCCCCGTAGAAGCGGCCCGCCGGTGATGCAGCCCGGCGGCAGCAAGGAGAGATTTGGGATGGTGCGCAGGAAGGCGCGCACGCAGGAGCACATCGCGGCGAAGCCGCGGCGGGCGGACGTGCTGGCTGGCCAGGAAAGGACGGTGGCCGAAGCGGTGCGGTCGATCGCGGTGACGGGGCGGACCTGCCATGCTCGCGGCGGAGTTCGGTGGGCCGGAGCTGGACCAGGTGAAGCGGCTGAAGGAGCCGGAGCGGGAGGACGCGCGGTTGGTCCTTGCCGGCCCCGACCCGACTGTCTGCGCCCGATTGTGGCGGAAACGGCCGATCGAATTCCCGGTCGGGCAGTCCGTACCGGATCTCGAAGCGCAGCCGCACCTCCTTTCGCATGCAACACGACAATCAGGGGGCATGACATGCTGATCCGCAACGAAGCCGCCAATGACATCCCGGCGATCAGCCGGCTTGTCACGGAAGCCCTCCTGACGCGTGCGCAATCCACCGGAACCGAGGCGGGCATCGTTGAGAAGCTGTGCGCAGAGGGCGCTCTCGCCCTCTCGCTCGTGGCCGAGGAAGAGGGCGAGGTGATTGGCTATCTGGCTGCCTCGGCGGCGCGGATCGGGACGCAGGACGGCTGGGCTCTGATCGGCCCGCTTGTCGTTTTGCCGTCGAGGCAGCGCAAGGTATCGGCACTGCCCTGATGGCAGAGGCCCTCCGCCGACCGCAGGCGACCGCGGCCGCACCCAGCCTGCGCGTCACCGCGCGGCACGGCGCCGGCGTGGACGGCATCGACCTCACCGCCGCCGAGGCACGCGGCCTCGCGGTGACGCGTGCCGCCGGCGCCAATGCGCGCGCCATCGCGGAACACGCCTTCGCGCTGATGATGCCGCTGCTCAAGGATCTTCCCGCGGTCGGCGCCGCCATGGCCGGCGGCGCGTGGGAGAAGACGACGCGCATCGCCCGCGACGCCGAGGGCACGACGCTCGGCATCCTCGGCTATGGCGCGATTGGCGCGCGGCTCTCGGGGTGGTGGAGTTCACTGCCGTCGAGGCGCACTCTCAACCAGCGCGCGTTTCACCTCGATTTGCGCTGCTTCGCACGGGTGCCGCCGTCCGCGGCGTGGTTTCCGGAGATCGGGAGCGCGACGAAGGGCGTCGTGGCCGTGGCAAGCGCCCGACTGCATCCGTTCCGCCGGCGCCGGCGCGTCGCCCGGGCCCGCCTACGGCGGGCTAGAAGGTCACGCGTAACCCGCCACCCACGCCCCATTCGGTTCCGTTCGAGTTCAACTGTCCGCCGGCAGTGGCGAACAAAGCGACGTTGGATGTGAACTCCCCGACCACGCCGAGCCGCCCGATCAGGTTCTCCCGCCCGCGGTTCTGCCCGAACACCGTCCAGGATCCGGCCTCGGGCACCGCGGCGAAGGACGCGTTCACGCGATGGTCCTCCTTCTCCCCCGCCAACCAGTCGTGTTCGTAGCGCAGCACCGCGAAGGGCCGCACCATGCGGCCCTCGACGGTGAACTCGGTCGACGCCCGCACGCCGATGCCGGTGACGAAGGAATTGGCGTCCGTGCCGTTGACGCGCAGGTTCAGCGAGCCCGCGCCGGTCTCGGTGAACCCCTCCTGCCAGTACTGGGTGAAGGCGAGCAGCACTTCCGGCTCGAGGCGGAAGCCCCCGAGATCCGCGCGGTAGCGCAGCGCCACCGCCGCGTTCACGCCATCGGCGCCGAAGTTGGAGCGCGCCTGCCGCGCGATGCTGCCGACCGCGATGTCACGCTCGCCATCCACGTCGAAGCGCGTGTAGCCGACCAGGCCGACCGCCTGCCACGGGCCGACGCCGTAGCTGCCGTAGACGCCGGCGAACAGCGCATCGCCGGTCAGCCGGCGGGAGGCGAAGTCGAAGTTGCGCATCCGCTGTTCGCCATAGCCGACCGTGAAGCCGACCACCGCATCGGGCTGCACCCGCATCTCGACGCCGCCCTGGATACCCCCCAGCGTGTAGTCGAAGCCCGCGAGATCGCCTTCCCCGTCCAGGCTTGCGCTGACGTAGTAGGCATCGGCCCAGGCGCAGTACCGCCCGCGCATCTCGCCGCCACGGCCCTCGCAGCTGCCCGCCGCGTCGAAGGCGGCGTAGCGGAAGCGGTCGAGCTGCTCGAGCCCGACCGTGGTGAACGACGCATAGACCTCGCCCGTCATCGAATGCAGCGCATTCGTCGCCTGCGCGGCGGTCGGGATGCGAAGCAGTTCCGTCAGGACGGTGTCGAAATCCGAATTGCGCTGAGGCACCCCGGCATTGGCCGGCGGCGCGACCGACGGCGGCGTGGTCGCCACCGCGGCGGTATAGGTGTCGAGGGCCGTGGCCTGCGACGTCACGTTCCGCACGTTGTTGGTGACCGTGGGGATCGCGAAGGGAAGCTGCGTCGCGACCAGGTCGACCTGCGTCGCGGTGTAGACCGGCGTGAAGTCGAAGAAGGTGAGGTTGTCGGCGACGGCGATGTAGGTGTTCTGCACCGCGCTGGCCTGAAGGATGGTGAAGGTCTGGCCATTCGTCGGGAGCGCGGCGCCGAGCGAGGTGACCTGGAGCCCGCCGGCCAAGACCGCGACTGCGGAGACGTTGATGCGGTCGGCGGCCGAGGTGGCCGGGTTGACCTCGATCTCGGTGACCGCCTGGGTTCCATACAACAGGCGCCCCGCGACCGACAGGGTGCCGATCCCGCCATCCCCGGGGGCCAGCGTGCCGCCGACGACGGCTGCGGGCAGGGTTCCGGTGCCACGAAGCGTAGTACCGGAGCCGGCGAGCAACTGCGCGCCGGCGCTAATATCGCCGTTCACGATCAGGGTGCCGTTATTGCCGACGACGTAGGCCCCGCTGAACGGGCTGGTGCCCGTAAGCCTGTAGGTGCCGGTCTGGAAGATGACCTGCTCTGCCGTCGTGCCCGTACCGCCTTCGAAGGTGCCGCCGAAGGTGCCGCCGGGACCGTCGATGATCAGCCCGAAACGGGGGTGCGTGCCGATCAGGACGCGGCCATCGCCCGCGAGGCTGCCGATCGTGAAGCTCGGAGCCGTCATCAGGCTCAGATCGAATTGCCCCGCCCCCCGCACGGTCACCGCGGCCGTGCCGCCCGTGGCATTCTGGGCCACGCGCAGCATGTTGTTGGGGCCGTCCTCGATGGTGATGCGCGCGGCGCCAAGGCTGGCGTTGCCCGCCACCACGGACGGGCGGGTCGTGCCGTTGAGCGCGATGATGTTGATCGTCGCATCTCCCAACGTGGCGTTATCCCGAGCGACCAACTCGCCAAACAGCGTGAGACGCTCGGCAGAGGCATTGCCGCGCAGGCTCAGGGTCACATTGACGAGTCCCGCCGTGCCGCCTCGGGCATTGTCCTGGAGATCGATTTCGCGCCGCAGCCCAGTGTTGGTGCCGCTGGCGATGCGCACCGACCCGAGGCTCGCCTGGCCCTCCGCCACGATCAGGCCGGCCGCGAGGTCGAAGCTGGCCTGGCCCGAAAGGTCGGTGATGCCGGCGCCGTTCAGCCTGAGCGTGCCGTCCGAGGTGGGTGGGCCCAGCGTCCCGAGGGTGACGACGTAGGCCCCGGCGCCAGCCGCGAAACGTATCTCGCCCAGTCTGAGGGGGGTCAACGCGACGATGGTGGGGACGACGGGTAACGCACCGGCGAAGGTCGCGGTGCCTGTCGGGACCGCGCCGGTCGACCAGTTCGCGGCATCCAGCATCGAGGTGCCGGGGCCGGTCCAGGTCGCATCCTGCGCCGCTGCGAGCATGGGCAGCGCGACCAGCGCCGAACTGGCGAGGACCAGCCGGCGCAACCCCGACCACCACGGCTCGCGGCGTCCCACGCGGTTCATGCAATCCCCCTACACAACTTCGTGCCCTCGCGCCGCGCTTCGGCCCAACCGATGCACGACATAGAGGGCGCGCCACGGTGGTCCGTCGCCGTCGTCGATCAACCTATCGGCGGGAATCGCGGCGCGCGATCCGTTTCGCGATCCAGCAATCCACTTCGCGAAGAACCATGGCTCGCGGAGCTGGACGCGATAGGGCCGCCGCCGCGAAGCGCGCCCGCCCGACGCGCACGGAGGTGGATACGGACCCATCGTCCCGCCTAAGGTGCCGCCATGCCGAGCCACGTGACCACGACCATGGTTGTCCCCGGCGGGACGGGCGTCCTGACCGAGAGCGTCGAGCGGTTCCAACTCCTCGACGGCCTCCGGGGCCGCCTCGGTATCCGCTCGGCGAGGCTGGGCGAGGTCACCATCGCCCGGGTGCGCTCGACCGGCCACGACATCGTCTCCCGCAACAGCGGCGTCGTCGCCTTCATTGCCCCGATCCGCGGCACGCTGTCGGTCGAAGCCGGCGGCAGGGTTCTCGAAACGCGGGCCGGCGCGGCATCCTACTTCCGGCCCGGGCGTCGCGTCGCGATGGTCCGCCCGCCCGGCGCCGCCACCTTCGAGGCGATCGGCGTGGTGGCCCCCCGCGGCGACCGGCGGGCTGCCGGCAGCGAAAGCCCGCCGGGCGTCCTGTTCCCCTCCGCCGCGGCGGATGCCCGTGCCAGGGCCCTGGAGGGCTACATGCGCTTCCTGCTCGGGGAACTCGCATCTAACGACAGTCCGCTGCACGGCAAGGGGGCCGTGCGCGCCTCGGAAGCGCTGATCCTGAATCTTCTCGCCGAATTCGATCTGTCTCCCGGCTTTGCCGGCGTGCGTCGCGTTTCCACCTCCGAGGCGCATGTCCGCCGCGCGGAGGAGATCATCCGCGCCCGATCGGACGAGCCGCTGACGCTCGACGGCCTCGCGCTCGAGGTCGGCGTGGGTCTGCGTGCCCTGCAGGCGGCCTTCCACGACCGCCGGGGCACGACGCCGCGGGCGATGTTGACTGCGACGCGGCTCGAACGCGCGCGGGAGCGACTGCTGCTCGATCATCCGGTGCCGAGCGTGGCGGCCGCTGCGTTTCTCAGCGGCTTCGTCCATCTCGGTCGGTTCGCGGCCGCTTATCGAGGCCAGTTCGGCGAGACGCCGTCCGAGACGCTGCGGCGCCGGCGGGGATAGGCCGACCGGGGCGCCACGCGTGCCACGCGGGCGGGCGCGTCCTGGCTGCGATGTTCGCCGCATGCGTCGCGGATCGGATGGGGTCTTCGCGATCCGGATTGCTGACGCCCGCCGATCTTCACGGAGTGCATCGCAGATCGGATGTTTCTTTCGCGATCCGGATCGCGAATACGCCCGAGAGTGGGCACCATGTCGCGGCGTTACATACCGAAGGGATCATCCATGAGCCTCCGTGTCGTTCTCGCTGCGCCGACGCTTCTTGCTCTGCTCGGCCTTTCGGCCTGCGGCGGCTCGCCGCCCCCCGCCCACACGCCGCCGCCCGCCGCGTCCGCGCCGGCGCCGGCGCCGGCACCGCAGTTCGCCGATCTGCAGGGCGCGCGCGCGTCCAGCGGCGAGGGCGAGATGGAGCGGCGCGGCTTCAGCCTCGCGCGCCGGCAAGGCCTCACCCAGTTCTGGCTGCATGAAGGCTCGCGCACCTGCGTGCGCACGGTGACCGGCGGAGGGCGCTACACATCGGTCACCCAGGTGCCGATGACGAACTGCCCGACCTGACGGTGACGCCGGCCTCGCCGCGCGCGCGAGGCCGGCCTGCGGATGCGATGCTGGAAGGGAAGCTCCATGATGCGGAAGATCTGGCTCGCCGTGCTGGTCAGCCTCGTTGCACTCGCCCCGGCGGCGTGGGCGGCCGAGGTGCGGGTGGTCCATGTCCACTTCGCCCATGGCGCGAGCGGGGCGACCCTCTCGGGCCATGTCGCGGGGCGGGAGGCGGTGCACTACCTTCTCGGGCTCTCGTCCGGGCAGATGCTGCGGGTCGTTCTCCATACCGGGAACGACGCCGTCGCCTTCAACGTCTTCGAACCAGGCCATGTGCCGGGGCGTGACAGCGCGCTCTACATCGGCGAGACCGGCGGACCGCGGATGGAAGTGCGCACGGCGCATAACGGCGACTACCTGATCCAGGTGTTCCTCAACCGCGCCGCCGCGCGGCGCGGGGAGAGGGCGAACTACCGGATCGAGGTCTCGGCGACCGGTGGCGCCGCGACCGCGCCGACCCGGCCTCACGACGCGACGGTGCCGGGCACGACCTTCCATGCCACGGGCCACATCCCTTGCGCCCGCCATGCAGGCCAGCCGGTCGCGCAGTGCCGGTTCGGTGTCGAGCGTACGCGCGGGCGTGGCAATGGCCAGGTGACGGTGTTCTGGCCAGACGGGGGCAGCCGGGTGATCTACTTCGAGGATATGACACCGGTGCGTTACGATGAATCACAGGCCGATGCCGGTGCGCGCATGACAGTCGGGCGCCAGGGCGACGACTTCCACATCCGCATCGGTGGGCAGCGATTCGTGATCCCTGAAGCTGTCATCACGGGAGGCTGAGATGGATCTCTTGACCATCCTCGTCTGGATCGTGATCGGAGGTGTGGCCGGGTTCCTGGCGAGCACGCTGGTCCGAGGCGGCTCGCTGGGGCTGATAGGCAATATCGTCGTCGGCATCCTCGGCGCGGTGGTGGCGGGATGGCTTTTGCCGGCCGTCGGGGTCGGCCTGGGAAGCGGAATGCTGGGCGTGGTCCTGGCAGCGACGCTCGGCGCGGTATTGGTCCTGGTCGTCATCCGGATCGTGCCGCGATGAGATTCTCCCGCTTCACAGTGTCACCACCTCCACCACCTCGCTGCCTGCGCTCCTACGACTTCTCGTAGGAGTGCTCGCAGCCTCCGCCTGGATATCCATCCAGCACCCCGCCGCCATTTCAGCCGCGGCAGCGCACCATCACAAACCCACGCCGCAAGGTGGGGGCCAGACGACGGTTGCCATGAGCCGAGGCCGGCCGGCTGCGCCACGCGTCGTAGCCGGAGGACGAGACGCCGAGCACACGGGCCATGGTGGCGATCGGGAAATCGGCCTGGTGCGCGCTCATGAACTCGAAGACCCGTTCGGGGTCCTCTCCCTCGCGAACCAGGCCGCCGCCTTTGCCAAGATGTCACGCTCCTGGCGCAGGCGATGGTTCGCACGCTGGAGCTTCGCCAGTTCCTCGCGCTCCGGACTGCTCACGCCGCCGTCCTTGCGGGCGACGCCATCGCGCTCGGCCGGCCGCACCCAGTTCCAGATCGACTGCGCCGTCGGCTCGAACTCGCGCGGGAGGTCCTCCGGCGTTCGCCCCGATCGGACCAACTCCACCATCTGCCGCCCGAACTCCGGCGGCTAGGGCACCCTGAATTTCGGCATCTTGGACACCTCCGTCTCAAGCCTCGGGGTGTCCGCGAAACCGGGTCAACTCCAACTTCAGCGTGCCGCCATCTGACCCCCCGAGTCCTTACGCCAGCGCAGAGCATCCCCAGCCGTCCTGCCGAGACGCGCGCATCTCGACTGCCACTCGCATCGGCGCGCTCGCCGCCAGGGCGAGCCGGGCGCCAAGGTCTCCGCGCCGCTCCCGCCGCGATGCGGCGCCGGGCGGCACCGCCATGGCACGCGCGAGCAAATGGCGAGGGGCCCGAATGCGGCAACGGTCAGGGCACGGCCGAGGTTCGGCCACAGGCGTCCGGATTTGAGGCTCCGGCCACCGCGCATCCGGACGAGCGCCAAACCCGTGCGAGTCTATACCCCGCCACAAGCCGATGCCGCGGCGGCTGATCCGGCCGAAACCGGCCGCCGAGGTCGGTTCACCGGCTTCCAGCAATGCGTCCTGACGGTCTGAGCTGGCGTTCTACGCATAGCATTCCGATCTCGCCGTACGCGGTATTGCACCGGCGTTCCTCCGCGAGGGCGGCAATAGGACGGACCGTGAGCCGCCGTCCGAGCGCGGCCGGCGAATCCAGCCGTGCATGCCCGGGGAGCCCTGCACGGCGCCTGCCGCTTCGCGTGGCTGGCGCAGCGGCATCACCCGCTCCGGGCCCCCGCAACCCCGACCGGCTGCATGTGGCTGCGATCTGTGCGGGAGTGGTCTTCCGTCACCATGCGAGGACGGCCGGCTCCACCGGGGCTTTCAGGCGCTTGGTCACGGTCAAGACGCAACGTGTAACGGGGGGGGGGGAGGGAGGATGGTGCCGCAAGCCTTGCCCGAAGGGCAGGGGCCTGCCTTCGGACGTGACCGTGCCCCACCTCGCATCGAATGTGGGAACTACCGTGGGAATGGCCGAGCGACCTCGGTCCAATCCGGTGATTTCGCTAGCTAAAATGGCGGAGCGGGTGGGATTCGAACCCACGAAACCCTTGCGAGTTCGCCAGTTTTCAAGACTGGTGCCTTCAACCACTCGGCCACCGCTCCACGTGCCCTGGGCGTGCGGTCCTGGCCCGCAAGCGGGGCATCAGGATCGCCGCTCCGGACCTCCCGGCAACCCGGGCGGCCGGAGTTGCTCCCCTCCGGCCGGGCGCTCCCCCTTACCCCTTACTCGCCGGCGAGGCGTGCCGCCATCATCGGCGCGCCGAGCCGCAGCATGCCATGCACGTCCGCGGCCTTGTCGAGGTTCAGCACCGCATCGGCAAGTTGTCTCGCGCGATCCGCCCCGAGCACCGCATCGGCGAGGCCATGGAACTTCGCGCGCAGCTCCGCCTCGGTCAGGAAGTTCGCCGGCTCGCCCTTCGGGATGTTCACCTTCTTCACGAAGGTCTGGCCGCGCGCCTTCACCGTCAGCTTGCCGGACATGAAGGCGGGGAAGTCGGCCTCCACCTCGGCATCCTCCTGCGGCAGGATCTTCTTCATCAGCCCGCGCAGGTCGGCATCCTGCAGCCAGGCGTAGCTGTCCCAGCCGAAATGCCCGCGCGCCAGGGCGCAGGCCACCACGAAGGGGCCGCTGAACTGGCCGTCCACGATGTTCTGCGGGTTCTGCTTGTACTGCGTCGGCGCGCCCACCAGCAGCATGCCCTTGTTGGGCAGGCCCATGGTCACGGACTCGATCTCCTCGGTCTTCAGGCCGAGCTCGGCGCGCAGCGCCAGCGCCGCGTCCACGTTGGCGTGGCCGTAGCGGCAGGACGGATAGGGCTTCACCGCCGTCTCCATCAGCTCCCATGCCGTGCCGAGATCCTGCAGCGCGCGCTCGGGCTTCGGATTGGGGGCATAGGCGCGCAGGAAGCCGGCGCGGCCTTCCAGCGCCTCGCCGGCGCCGCGGAAGCCCTCGCGCGCGAGCGAGGCGGCGGTCAGCCCGTTCAGCGCCGACCAGCCGACCTGGAAGCGCTTCGTCCATGCGCCGTTGTTGAGGAACTGGAGGCTGCCCGCCGCCTGGGACAGGGCGATGCCGAAGGCGTCCTCGACCTGCGCCGCCGAAAGCCCGAAGACCCGCGCCGCCGCCGCCGCCGCGCCGAAGGCGCCGCAGGTCGCGGTCGGGTGGTAGCCGCGCTCGTAGTGGTCGCCGCCGGGCAGGGAGAGGGCGAGCCGGCAGGTCACCTCATAGCCCGCGACGATCGCCGCCAGCACGGTGCGGCCATCCGCGCCGACCATCTCGGCGGCGGCGAGCGCGGCCGGAATGACCGGCGCGCCGGGATGCAGCGTGCCTGCCGCGTGGGTATCGTCGAAGTCGAGCGAATGCGCCGTGGTGCCATTGACCAGCGCGGCCCCGGCCGGGGTGTAGCGGGCCGAATCGCCGAACACCGCGGCGGAGCCGGCCGCGAGGCCCAGGGCCCGCACCGCGGCGAGCAGCGGCGCCGTGCTCTCGGCATCGTGACGTCCGCGCAGCATGTTGCCGACCAGGTCGAGCACCAGGAAACGGGTCCGTTCCTGCACTTCGGAGGGCAGGGATTCGAGGCGGATCGCGGCGGTGAAGGCGGCGAGTTCGCGCGTGACGGCGGCCATGGCGTTGTTCCTCCGGGTATGCGACGGACCTTAACATCCCGGACGAAGGCGCCAAGGCATGCATCTGCCGTTTGCATCCGCCCCGCGCGCATGGCACCCACCGCCCATGATCCCGCGCCGCCTCTTCCTCGCCGCTGCGCCGCTCGCCGGCTGCGCCGCCGCCAATCCGCCGGCCGCGCCGGTCGCGACCGCCCCGGCACCCGAACCGGCGCCGATGGTGGAACCGGTCTCCTCCGTCCCCTTCGACCGCTTCGTGGAAGGGGTGAAGACCGAGGCGCGCCGCCGCGGCGTCTCCCAGACCACCCTGGCCGCCGCCTTCGCGGGCGTACGGCCCAACTCCCGCGTCATCGAGCTCGACCGGCGCCAGGCGGAAGGCGGCCTGCCCTGGGAGGATTACCGCGACCGCATCATGGTGACGCCGACGCGGATCCAGAACGGCCAGCGGCTCTATCGCGAGAATGCCGAGCTGCTGCGCCGGATCGAGGGCCGCTACCGCGTCTCGCCCCGCGTCATCGTCGCGATCTGGGGCGTGGAGACCAATTTCGGCGGCAATACCGGCGGCTTCGGCGTGGTCGAGGCGCTGGCGACGCTGGCCTGGGAGGGCCGCCGCGCCTCCTATTTCCGCAACGAGCTCTTCGCCGCGCTGAAGATCCTCGAGGACGGGCACATCCGCCCCGATCGCATGCGCGGGTCCTGGGCCGGCGCGATGGGGCAGCCGCAATTCATGCCCTCCAACTTCGAGCGGCTGGCGGTGGATTTCGACGGCGACGGGCGGCGTGACATCTGGGACAGCCGGGCCGATGCGCTCGGCTCCATCGCCCACTATTTCCAGCGCAACGGCTGGCGGGACGGCGAGCCCTGGGGGCGGGAAGTGCGCCCGCCGCCGGGCTTCAGCCTCTCCGGCGCCGACACCGAAAGCCGCCGCCCGCTGCGCGACTTCGCCCGCATGGGCTTCCGCGACGCCAACGGCAACCCGCTGCCGGCCGACGGGCCGGAGGCGAGCATCGTCCTGCCGAGCCGGGGCAGCGGCCAGGTCTTCCTCGGCCATCACAACCTGCGCGTCATCCGCCGCTACAACTCGCCGGTGAACTACGGCCTTGCGGTCGGGCTGCTGTCGGACCGGGTGGGGTGAGGGGGGCCGCATTCCTCCTCGCGCTGCTGCTGGCAGGCTGCGGGGGCGGGGCCGCGCGCTACACGGTCGGCGAGCCCTATCGCATGGGCGGCGTCTGGTCCTACCCGCGCGAGGATTTTTCGCTGGTCGAGACCGGGCTCGCCGCGCGGCATGCGGGGCCGGGCTGGGGCGGCCAGACGGCGAACGGCGAAGCCTGGAGCGACGGTCGCGCGCTCGCCGCCCACCGCACGCTGCAACTGCCCGCGGTGGTGCTGGTGACCAACCTCGAGAACGGGCGGTCGCTCGCGGTGCGGGTGAACGATCGCGGACCCGTCCAGCCCGGACGGGTGATCGGGCTCTCGTCCCGCGCCGCGGCGCTGCTCGGCGTGCCGGAGGGCGGCACGGCACAGGTGCGCGTCGCGGTGGATGGCGACCGCAGCCGCGCGCTGTCCGAGGCGGTGCCCGGCCGCGCGGCGACGACGGTTCCGATCGAGACGGCGCCGCGCGCCGCGGTGGCGAGCGAGAGCCTGGCTCCGCCGCCCGGCGCCCGTGCGGCCGGCACGGTGGCCGCCGCGGTCCCGGTGCGCCAGGCCGCGGCGGAGGTGACGCCCGTCGCCGCTGCCGACCTCGCGTTGCCCGAAACGGTGACCCAGGGCGCCCCCCATCCCGGGCGGCTGTACGTCGAGGCCGGCACGCTCTCCCGCCCCGATGCTGCGGCGCGGCTGGCGGCCCGGGTGCCGGGGGCGCGGGTCGAGGCCTTCGGGCCGCGGCGGGACCAGCAGTACCGCGTGCGCCTCGGTCCCTTCGCCGATGCTGCTTCGGCCGACGCCGCGCTTGAGCGGACTCTGGCCGCCGGCGTATCCGGTGCGCGCATCCTGGTGGACTGACATGGCCGCCGATTCGAGGGAGTTGCGGACATGACCGATCGCCGAGCCCTGCTGGGTGGCGCCGTCGTGGCGGTGCTGGCGCCGGCGCTGCCGGCCCCCGCTCTGGCACAACGCCAGCCGCGCCGGCCGGCCGCCCCAGCGCGCCCGCCCGGCGCGCCGGCCGATACGCCGCTCGGCCCGCTCGACGTGGCGGCGCGGCAGGCGCTGGTCATCGACTTCGCCACCGGCGCGGTGCTGCTCGAGAAGAACGCGGACGAGCGGATGCCGCCTTCCTCCATGTCCAAGCTGATGACCATGTACGTGGTCTTCGAGCAGTTGAAGGCCGGGCGGCTGCAGCTCGACCAGTCGCTGCCGGTGAGCGAGCGCGCCTGGCGCATGGGCGGCTCCAAGATGTTCGTCGACCTCGGGTCCCAGATCCGGGTCGAGGACCTGATCCGCGGCGTCATCGTGCAGTCGGGCAACGACGCCTGCATCGTGCTCGCCGAGGCGATCAGCGGCAGCGAGACCCAGTTCGCAGAATTGCTGAACGAAACCGGGCGGCGGATCGGCCTGCAGAACAGCACGTTCCGCAACGCGACCGGATGGCCGGACCCCGAGCACCGGATGACCGCGCGCGACCTCGGGATCCTCGCGCGGCGCATCATCACCGATTTCCCCGACTACTACAGCTACTACAACGAGCGCTCCTTCCGCTTCAACAACATCACCCAGGAGAACCGCAACCCGCTGCTGGCGCGCGTTGCCGGGGCCGATGGGCTCAAGACCGGCCACACGGAGGAAGCGGGCTACGGCCTGACCGGCAGCGCCAGGCGCGGCGACCGCCGCGTCATCCTGGTGGTCAACGGGCTCACCTCCATGCGCGCCCGTGCCGAGGAGAGCGAGCGCCTGATGGAATGGGCCTTCCGCGAGTTCGAGGCGGTGGTGCTGTTCCGTGCCCAGGACACGATCGAGGACGTGCCGGTCTATCTCGGCGAGCGGTCGAAGGTGCCGATGGTCGGCGGGCGCGACCTGGTGCTGACCCTGCCGCGCCAGTGGCGGCGCAACCTCCAGGTGCGGCTGCGCTACCAGTCGCCGCTGACCGCGCCGGTGGCGCGCGGCCAGCAGATCGGCGAAATGCTGGTGGGCGGGCAGGGCGTGCCGGAGATGACCATACCGCTCATGGCCGGGGCGGATGTCGAGCGGCTCGGTATCGTCTCCCGCATCCCCGCGGTGGTCGGGCGCTGGGTCTTCGGCTCCTGAGTGGCGGCTTCCGTCCGGAGGCGGAGCGGGCGATCCTCGCGGCATGACGCAACGCGGCAGGTTCATCACCCTCGAAGGCGGGGAGGGGGCGGGGAAGTCCACCCAGGCGAAGCGGCTGGCCGCGGCGCTGGCGGCGGCGGGCCTGCCGGTGCTGCGCACCCGCGAGCCGGGCGGCACCCCGGGGGCCGAGCGCATTCGCGACCTGCTGCTCGGCCATGGGCCGTGGGACAGCGTGGCGGAGGCGATGCTGCATTTCGCCGCGCGGCGGGAACACCTGGTCGGCACGATCCGGCCGTTCCTCGAATCCGGCGGCTGGGTGGTGTGCGACCGCTTCGCGGATTCGACGCTCGCCTACCAGGGCGCGCAGGGTCTGAAGCGCGAGGTCTGGGCGCGGCTGGCGGAGGTGGCGCTCGAAGGATTCGCGCCGGACGTGACGCTGGTGCTGGACCTGCCGGTGGCGGCGGGGATGGCGCGCGCGGCGGCACGCAGCGGCGCCGATCGCTACGAGCGGATGGACGAGGCGTTCCATGCGCGCGTCCGCGAGGGCTTCCTGGCGATCGCGGCCGCCGAGCCCGCGCGTTGCGCGGTGGTGGACGCGTCGCGCGCGGCGGATGTGGTGTTTGACGACATGGTCGGGCTGCTGCGCGAGCGCGTCGGGGCAAGGCTGTGATGGTGCGGCGGTTGCGAGGAGGGGCGGCGCTGCGTCGGCTCGGCGATCGGCGAGGGTATTGGAGGGGCTCTGCCCCTCCAAGCCACCCCGCCAAAGGCCGAAAGGCCTTTGGGAACCGTCACCTGGCACCGCGCGGCAGGGTCGGAAGGAGCGTCGAAGCCCGCCCCCGCGCACGACGCGGGCCGTGCCGGTCCGGAATGGCCTTCCCGTCCGGCGCCAGGTCATGGTTCCCAGAGGCCTTCCGGCCTTTGGTGGGGTGGTGCGGAGGGGCAAGGCCCCTGCGGCCTTCATCGAGGACCGGCGCGCCAGCCATCCCGGTCATGCCATGACCGCGCCGGAACCGCGCGCCAACCCTGATCTCGTCGGCCACGAGGACGCTGCCCGCACCCTGGAGGCCGCCGCCCGGTCCGGCCGCCTGCATCATGCCTGGCTGTTCTGCGGCCCGCCCGGCATCGGCAAGGCGACGCTCGCATGGCGCTTCGCGCGCTGGCTGCTGGCAGGGATGCCGGCGGGCGCCCCGCCGCTCTTCGTGGACCCGTCGAGCGCTGTCTTCCGCCGCGTCGCCGCCGACACCCATGCCGACTGCTTCACGCTCGAACCGAACACCGGCGAGCGCGGCACCAAGCGCATCCTGCGCGTCGAGGATGCGCGGGAGGCCGTGCGCTTCCTGACCCAGACCGCCGCCGAGGGCGGCTGGCGCGTGGTCGTGCTGGACGAGGCGGAGCGCGCCGACCAGGCGGCGGTGCAGAACACGCTGCTCAAGACGCTGGAGGAACCACCGCCGAAGACGGTGCTGCTGGTGGTCTGCTCGGCGCCGCAGCGGTTGCTGCCGACGATTCGGAGCCGCTGCCGGCGGCTCGACCTCAACCCGCTGCCACCGGCGGAGATGGCGCAACTGCTCGCCCGGTTGCTGCCCGACATGCCGAGGGGCGAGCGCGAGCGGCTGGCGACGGTGGCGCAGGGCTCGCCGGGGCGCGCGGTGGCGCTGGTCGAGGCCGGCGGCCTCGAACTGCAGGCGATGGTGGAGACGACGCTTGACGCGCTGCAGATGCCCGAGCCGCCGCGTGACCATGCACTGGCCGACCGGCTTGCCTTCGACCGCACGGGGGGCGCCTTCGGCATCTTCATGGGGCTGTTGCGGGGGGCGATCGCCGCGGCGCTGCGCGAGGCCGCGCGCGGCAGGCCGGCGCCGCCCTGGCTCGCCCGCCATCCGCTTGCCGTGTGGGCCGCGCTGTGGGATAGGCTCGGCCACCTCGCGGACGACACCGAGCGGTTGAATCTCGACCGCAAGCAGGCCGTGCTGACGGGCCTTTCCTGGCTCGCGCGACCCTGAGCGGAGCGCTGCGGAGCGTTTTCGGGTCGGGCGGGCGCGCCTGACGACCAGGGAAGCGCGACAAGACAATGTTCCGGAGCGGCGCCGGCCTGCAGGGGCAGAGCGGAAGCTCTCCGGTCCGGACCGGACAGCGATGGCGAAGCCCAGAACCTACCTCACGACCCCGATCTACTACGTCAACGACAAGCCCCATATCGGGCATGCCTACACCTCGCTCGCGACCGATGTGCTGGCGCGCTTCAGGCGGCTGGACGGGCACGAGGTCTTCTTCCTGACCGGCACGGACGAGCACGGACAGAAGGTGGAGAAGGCGGCGAAGGACGCGGGGGAGGACCCGCAGGCCTTCACCGACCGCGTCAGCCAGGCCTTCCGCGACCTGACCGTCACGATGGGCTTCTCCAACGACGACTTCATCCGCACGACCGAGCCGCGCCACAAGGCGGCCTGCGTCGCGCTGTGGAAGGTGCTGGCGGAGCGCGGCGAGATCTACCTCGGTGACTACGAAGGCTGGTACGCGGTTCGCGATGAAGCATTCTACGGCCCGGACGAGCTGACCGAACGCGACGGCGTGAGGTATGCACCGACCGGTGCACCGGTGGAGTGGGTGAAGGAACCCTCCTACTTCTTCCGCCTGTCGAAGTGGCTGCCGGAACTGCTGCGCCGCTACGACCTGCCGGAAGGGCATCCGGAGCGCATCGACATCGAGCCGGAAAGCCGCCGCAACGAGGTCCGCGCCTTCGTCGCGCAGGGTCTCAGGGAATTCGGCGAAGGATCCCCGAAGCTCGATCTTTCCGTCTCGCGCACCTCCTTCACCTGGGGGGTGAAGGTGCCGGGGGACGAGAAGCACGTGATGTATGTCTGGGTCGACGCCCTGACGAACTACATCACGGCCGCGGGCTATCCCGACACGTCGAACCCGCGCTGGGCCTTCTGGCCGGCGGATGTGCATTTCGTGGGCAAGGACATCGTCCGCTTCCACACGATCTACTGGCCGGCGATGCTGCTCGCGGCGGGGCTGCCGGCGGCGAAGCGCGTCTTCGCCCATGGCTGGTGGACGAACGAGGGCCAGAAGATCAGCAAGTCGCTGGGCAATGTGATCGATCCGGTGACGCTGGTGGAGGAGTACGGGCTCGACCCCGTGCGCTACTTCCTGCTGCGGGAAGTGCCCTTCGGACAGGACGGAGACTTTTCCCGCAAGGCCCTGATCAACCGGCTGAACGGGGAACTGGCGGATGCGCTGGGGAACCTCGCCAACCGGACCCTCTCGCTGATCCAGCGGAACTGCGAGGGGAAGCTGCCGGCCGAAGGCGATGCCGCGGTCGGCGGCGCGCTGCTGGCCGGCGTGCAGGCCCTGCCGGGCCAGGTGCGGGACCGGCTGGACCGCCAGGAATTCCACCTGGCGCTGGAGGCGATCATGGCCTCGGTGCGGGACGCTAATGGTTACATCACCCAGGAGGCCCCCTGGGCGCTGAAGAAGACCGATCCGGTGCGGATGGCCGCGGTGCTGCGGCACCTGCACACCGCCCTGCGCTGCCAGGCGACGCTGTTGCAGCCCTTCATGCCGGAAACCATGTCGGCGCTGCTCGACCAGCTCGCGGTGCCGGCCGAGGCGCGCGACATCGCCGCGCTGGAGGCGCCGCTGCCGGGGGGCACGCCCCTGCCGCCGCCGGCGCCGCTGTTCCGCAAGATCGAGACGAAGGCCGCCTGAGACCGATGCTCGTCGATAGCCATTGCCACCTCGACTACTATGTCGAGGCCGAGATCGAGCAGGTGATCGCCCGCGCCAGGGAGGCCGGGGTGGGCCGCTTGGTCACCATCGGCGTCCGCATGTCCCAGGCCGCCAAGGTCAAGGAACTGACCGAGCGCTTCCCCGAGGTCTGGGGCACGGTCGGCATCCACCCGCACAATGCCGGGGAGGGTCCGCTGCCCACGCCGGAGGAGATCGCGGCCGAGGCCGACCATCCGCGCATCATCGGCATCGGCGAGAGCGGCCTCGACTACTTCTATGACAAGGCACCGCGCGATGCGCAGGCGGAGAATTTCCGCCGCCACATACGCGCCGCCCGGCTGGCCGGGCTGCCGCTCGCCATCCATGCGCGGCAGGCGGATGAGGACATCCTCGCCATCCTGCGGCAGGAGCGGGAGCAGGGGGGTGATTTCGACTTCCTCCTGCATTGCTTCAGCAGCGGACGGGAACTCGCTGAAAAGTCGGTGGAACTGGGCGGATATGTCTCCTTCTCGGGCATCCTGACCTTTCCGAGGAGCCAGGACATCCGCGACATCGCCCGCGACATGCCGGCGGACAGGCTGCTGGTGGAGACGGATTCACCCTACCTCGCGCCCGTCCCCTTCCGGGGCAAGCGCTGCGAGCCGGGGATGGTGGCGCACACGGCCAAGGTGCTGGCGGAGGTGCGCGGGATGGGAATTGCCGAGCTGGAGGCGCTGACCACCGACAATTTCCACCGGCTGTTCAGGAAGGCGCGCCCGGCGTGAGGCTGGGCGCCGGCCCCGCGGAAGACCGGCCGATCAGGGTGCATGCCCGTGCCCCCCATGGCGGCTTCACCGGCCATGCGGCCGGCCTGCCGCACCTCTATGCGCTGGTCGCGGCATCCGACGGGCCCGAGGTCATCGCGGTGGAAGCTGGCTTCACCGAGCGCCTGCCCACGAACCTCGCCCAGGCGCTCGCCGATCCGGCGACGGCGGCGGCGCTGCGGGGCGGGGCGGCCCTGGTGCTGGACAGCACCCTGGAAGGGCGCGCCTTCGATGCCGAGCTCGCCGGGCAGTTGCATAGGATGCTCGCCGCCGCGGGCGTGGACAGTGGCCGCTGCATCAAATTGACGCAGAACATGAACTACGCGGTACATTATCTTGATTGGACGGCAAAGCAGGGCGTCGACAACCCGATCCAGGTCCGGCCGCTGCATGCGCTGCTGCGCCGCATGGCCCGGCAGGCGCAGCGCCTTCCGGCCGATCGCGCGCCGGCCGCGCTCGACTGGACGGGGGAGGAGGCAGCCGCGCGCTTCCTGTGCCTCAACCATCGCTATGCCGCGCATCGGATCGTCGTGCTCGGGCATCTGCAGGCCTGTGGGGCGATCGCGCGGGGATTGGTCTCCGCCCACCGGGCCCCGCCCGAAGGACGGGTTCCTGCCCGCTGGCAGCGGACGCATGCGGAGCGGCTGGCCGCCTTCCAGGCGCTGCGGCCCGCCCTTCCGCTCACCCTGCCGGAGACGCCCGGCAGGGACTACATCATCGGCTGGGAGGATGAGTGGTATCGTGATACCGCCTTCTCCCTGGTGACCGAATCCGAATTCGTGGGTCCTTCGATCCGGCGGTTCACGGAGAAGTCCCTGAAGCCGTTGGTGGTGGGGCAGCCGATGCTGGTGGCAGGGCAGCCCGGTACCCTCGCCTTGCTGCGAGACCTGGGTTTCAGGAGTTTCGCTCCGTATCTTCGGGAAGACTACGATTCGATCGAGGATCCCGCCCTGCGGATGGATGCCGTGCTCGCCGAGTTCGATCGATTGATGGCCATGCCCGCGTCGGAACTGGCCGCGATGCTGCGGGAGATGCGCCCCCTGCTGGAACACAACATGGCCTGGTTCCGGACCGGCCTGCCGGCGCGGCTTGCGCTGGAGGACCAGGCCGTCCATGCCGCGATCGCGGCCATGGCACGGGCACCCGGCCGGGTGGGCCAAGGATCCTCATGGGGCTGACCGTCACCATTCTCGGCTGCGGCGGGTCCGGCGGCGTTCCTCAGATCGGGGGCGAGGACGGGCGCGGCTGGTGGGGCGCCTGCGATCCCGCGAACCCGCTGAACCGGCGGACCCGGTCTTCCATCGTCGTCGAAGGCGGCGGGGGCGGGCGGCTGCTGGTGGACACCGGCCCCGATCTGCGGGCGCAGATGCTCGCCTGCGGCGTACCCACCGTGGACGCGATCCTCTATACCCACGACCATGCCGACCATATCATGGGCATGGACGAGGTGCGGATCCTCAACCGCATCGCCGGGCGGCCGCTCGAGGCCTTCGGGACGGAACGGACGCTGACCATCCTGAAGCAGCGCTTCGACTATGCCTTCCTGCCCTCGACCGGGCCGATCTTCTACCGGCCGGCAGTGGAACCGATGCCGCTGCGTGCCGGGGATGCCGCGACCATGGCCGGGCACCGGGTGCAGACCTTCCGCCAGGATCATGCGGTGATGGATACGCTCGGCTTCAGGATCGATGGCTTCGCCTATTCGACGGACCTCGTGCATCTGCCGGAGGAGAGCCTGGCGCAGCTTCACGGCCTGGATACCTGGATCGTGGGATGCTTCCAGCGGCGGCCGCACAAGGTGCACGCCAACCTGGACCAGGTCCTGGACTGGGTGGGGCGCCTGCGGCCGCGGCGGACGGTGCTGACGCATATGAGCCCGGACCTCGACCATGACTGGCTGCGCGCCAACCTGCCGCCGGAAGTGGAACCGGGCTTCGACGGGATGCGGATCGAGGTGCCGGTCTGACGCGGGGCCGGAAGGATCGCCGGGCGGGTCTTTCCCGGCCGCGGGGGATGCCCCACATTCGCCATGAAGACGGCGGGCTGATTCGGCACCGTCGGGACGAAAGGACGCGCCATGTTTCGGGATCGTGACCCGGTCGAAGTCTACAACAACACCCTGGTGCCGATGGTCGTCGAGCAGACGGCACGGGGCGAACGGGCATTCGACATCTATTCGCGCCTGCTCAAGGAACGGATCATCTTCCTCACCGGTCCTGTCTTCGATCAGGTTTCTTCGCTGATCTGCGCCCAGCTGCTGTTCCTGGAAAGCGAGAACCCTTCGAAGGACATCGCCTTCTACATCAATTCTCCAGGCGGCGTGGTATCGGCCGGGCTCGCGATGTACGACACCATGCAGTACATCCGTTCCCCGGTTTCCACGGTCTGCATCGGGCAGGCGGCCTCGATGGGGTCGCTGCTGCTCTGTGCCGGGGCCAATGGGAAGCGCTACGCGCTGCCCAACAGCCGGATCATGGTCCACCAGCCCTCCGGCGGCGCCCAGGGCCAGGCGGCCGACATCGAGATCCAGGCCCGCGAGATCCTGAAGCTGCGCCAGCGGCTGAACGAGATCTACGTCAAGCACACCGCCCAGCCGATCGAGGCGATCGAGCGCAAGCTCGACCGCGACAGCTACATGTCGGCCGAGGAGGCCCGCGATTTCGGCCTGGTCGACCACGTCGTCGAACAGCGCCCGGTGCCGGCCGCGGAGGCGGCAAAGACTTGACGGGGCCCGCCCTCCGGGGCGGCTTTCGCTTTTCCCCGGGGCCTTCGGGGGCTACATTCTTGTTGCAGTTTCCCGCACTTCCGGGGAACACGGAGACCGCATGAGCAAGTCCGGCGATTCCAAGAACACCCTCTACTGCTCGTTCTGCGGCAAGTCGCAGCACGAGGTCCGGAAGCTCATCGCCGGGCCGACGGTCTTCATCTGCGACGAGTGCGTCGAACTCTGCATGGACATCATCCGCGAGGAGCACAAGACGCACCTCGTGAAGTCGCGCGACGGCGTCCCGACGCCCAAGGAGATCTGCAAGGTCCTGGACGACTACGTGATCGGCCAGGACCACGCGAAGAAGGTGCTCTCCGTCGCCGTCCACAACCACTACAAGCGGCTGGCGCACGGGGGAAAGAACCCGGACATCGAGATCGCCAAGTCGAACATCCTGCTGGTGGGGCCGACCGGGTCGGGCAAGACGCTGCTCGCGCAGACGCTCGCGCGCATCCTCGACGTGCCCTTCACCATGGCGGATGCGACCACGCTGACCGAGGCCGGCTATGTCGGCGAGGATGTCGAGAACATCATCCTCAAGCTGCTGCAGGCCGCGGACTACAACGTGGAGCGCGCCCAGCGCGGCATCGTCTACATCGACGAGGTCGACAAGATCAGCCGCAAGTCGGACAACCCCTCGATCACCCGCGACGTGAGCGGGGAGGGCGTCCAGCAGGCGCTGCTGAAGATCATGGAGGGCACCGTCGCCTCCGTGCCGCCGCAGGGTGGGCGGAAGCATCCGCAGCAGGAATTCCTGCAGGTGGATACCTCCAACATCCTGTTCATCTGCGGCGGCGCCTTCGCCGGGCTGGAACGGATCATCGGCGCGCGCGGCAAGGGCTCAGGCATGGGCTTCGGCGCCGAGGTGCGCGACCCGGATGAACGCCGCACCGGCGCCATCCTCAAGGAGGTCGAGCCCGAGGACCTGCTGAAGTTCGGCCTGATCCCGGAATTCATCGGCCGCCTGCCGGTCGTCGCGACGCTCGACGACCTGGACGAGAAGGCGCTGATCGAGATCCTGACCAAGCCGAAGAACGCCCTGGTCAAGCAGTACGCCCGGCTGTTCGAGATGGAGGGGGCGAAGCTCACCTTCACCGAGGACGCGCTGAAGGCGGTGGCCACCCGTGCCATTCAGCGCAAGACCGGCGCGCGCGGCCTGCGCTCCATCATGGAAGCCATCCTGCTGTCGACCATGTTCGACCTGCCCGGGCTGGAAGCTGTCGAGGAGGTCGTGGTGAACCGGGAGGTCGCGGAAAGCCGCGCCCAGCCGCTGTTCATCTACGGCGAGCGGCCGGCCGAACAGACCTCGGCATGAACCCGGCGGGGCGCGCAACGGCGCCCTGTCAAGATCTTGAGCGGGCGCCCCGGGGCCCCAACATCCCCTGGAATGCCGTGGCGCCCCGCCCGTGCCGCCCCTTGGGCGGGCCGGGTGCCGACTGTCCCCAGTGAGGTCACATGACGGATACCATCCGCGGCGAACTCCTCCCGGTGCTCCCCCTGAGGGACATCGTGGTGTTCCCGCACATGATCGTCCCCCTCTTCGTCGGCCGCGAGAAGTCGGTCCGCGCGCTCGAGGCGGTGATGAAGGACGACAAGCAGATCCTGCTCGTCGCGCAGAAGAACGCCGCCCAGGACGACCCTGGCGCCGATGACCTGTACCAGATCGGCACCGTCTCGACGGTGCTGCAGCTGCTGAAGCTGCCGGACGGCACGGTGAAGGTGCTGGTCGAAGGCGGCCGCCGCGCCAGGATCGCCGCCTTCAAGGAGACCGCGAACTACTTCGAGGCCTTCGCCGAGCCGATCGAGGAGACCACCGCCGAACCGCGCGAGGCCGAGGCGCTCGCGCGCACCGTGGTTTCCCAGTTCGAGCAGTATATCAAGCTCAACAAGAAGATCGCCCCCGAGGTGCTGGTCTCGATCAACCAGATCGAGGAGCCGGCGAAGCTCGCCGACACCGTCGCCTCGCATCTCGGCCTCAAGATCCCCGAGAAGCAGGAACTGCTGGAGACGCCGTCCGTCACCCAGCGGCTCGAGCGCGTCTTCGCCCATATGGAGGGCGAGATCGGCGTGCTGCAGGTGGAGAAGCGCATCCGCAACCGCGTCAAGCGGCAGATGGAGAAGACGCAGCGCGAGTACTACCTGAACGAGCAGCTCAAGGCGATCCAGAAGGAGCTCGGCGAGGGCGAGGACGGCAAGGACGAGACCGCCGAGCTCGAGGCCAAGATCAAGGCCACCAAGCTGTCGAAGGAAGCGCGCGAGAAGGCGATGCAGGAGCTGAAGAAGCTCCGCACCATGTCGCCGATGAGCGCCGAGGCGACGGTGGTGCGCAACTACCTCGACTGGATGCTGTCGATCCCCTGGAAGAAGCGCTCCAAGGTCCGCAACGACATCGTCGAGGCCGAGAAGGTGCTCGAGGCCGACCACTACGGCCTGGAGAAGGTCAAGGAACGGATCATCGAGTACCTGGCGGTGCAGTCGCGCTCGCCGAAGATCCGCGGGCCGATCCTGTGCCTGGTGGGCCCGCCCGGCGTCGGCAAGACCTCGCTCGGCAAGTCCATCGCCAAGGCGACGGGGCGCAACTTCGTGCGCATGTCGCTCGGCGGCGTGCGGGACGAGGCCGAGGTGCGCGGCCATCGGCGGACCTATATCGGCTCCATGCCCGGCAAGGTGATCCAGGGCATGAAGAAGGCGAAGACGTCCAATCCGCTCTTCCTGCTGGACGAGATCGACAAGCTCGGCGCCGACTGGCGCGGGGATCCGTCGAGCGCGCTGCTGGAGGTGCTGGACCCGGAGCAGAACTCGACCTTCAACGACCACTACCTGGAGGTCGACTACGACCTGTCGGACGTGATGTTCGTGACCACCGCGAACTCGCTCCGCATGCCGCAGCCGCTGCTCGACCGCATGGAGATCATCCGCATCCCCGGCTACACCGAGGATGAGAAGGTCGAGATCGCCAAGCGACACCTGATGAAGAAGGTGAGCGAGGCGAACGGTCTCAAGGAGGGCGAGTGGTCGCTCTCCGACGAGGCGATGCGCGACCTGATCCGCTACTACACGCGCGAGGCGGGCGTGCGGAACCTCGAGCGCGAGATCGCCGGCCTGGCGCGCAAGGCGGTGAAGGAGATCGTCTCCAAGAAGTCGAAGAAGGTCGCGATCACCGCCCGCAACCTCGAGAAGTTCGCCGGCGTGCGGAAGTTCCGCTACGGCGAGGCCGAGGCCGAGGACATGGTGGGCGTGGTCACCGGCCTCGCCTGGACAGAGGTGGGCGGCGAGATCCTGACCATCGAGTCGGTCATGCTGCCCGGCAAGGGCAATGTGAAGACCACCGGCAAGCTCGGCGACGTCATGCAGGAGAGCGTCTCGGCGGCGATGTCCTACGTGCGCAGCCGGGCGACCACCTTCGGCCTGAAGCCGACGATGTTCGAGATGCGGGACATCCATGTGCACGTGCCGGAAGGCGCGACACCGAAGGATGGGCCGTCCGCGGGCATTGCCATGGCGACCTCGATCGTCTCCGTTCTCACCGGAATCCCGGTGCGCCGGGACATCGCCATGACCGGCGAGATCACGCTGCGCGGGCGGGTGCTGCCGATCGGCGGGCTGAAGGAGAAGCTGCTGGCCGCGCTGCGCGCGGGCATCAAGACGGTCTTCATCCCGAAGGAGAACGAGAAGGATCTCGCCGAGATCCCGGACAACGTGAAGAAGGGGCTCGAACTCGTGCCCGTCTCCCACGTGGACGACGTGATCAGCCGGGCGCTGGTGACGAAGCCCGAGCCGATCACCTGGGCGGAGCCGGAGGAAAGCCCGGCGCCGCGCGGGGGCGAGCAGGGGGCGGTCGGATCGGCGCTGCCGCACTGACGCGCCGCGACCTCGGCGAGGTCTGAAAAGCCCCGGCGGAGCATGGCTTCGCCGGGGTTTTCTGTGGAAAACCCAGGCCAGCGTTGCATCCCTGCCGCATGGCGCGCGGAAAATGGCGGTTTTCTGCGGCGAATCGGATGGTCTCTCGTTGACGGTGCGAAAACGCCGCTCCTACTCTCCGCCCCGACCCGGTCGGCCGACTCGCCGACCTGTCATCCGCGCACCAACGGAGGGGGATACCCAGGTGAACAAGCAGGATCTCATCACCGCCGTCGCCGAGGCGGCCGATCTGCCGAAGGCGAAGGCCGGGGACGTCGTGGACGCCGTGTTCGAGGCGATCCAGAAGTCCCTGAAGAAGAAGCAGGAAGTCCGCCTGGTGGGCTTCGGCACCTTCTCGACCTCCAAGCGCAAGGCCGGCAAGGGCCGCAACCCGCGCACGGGCGAGGAGATCAAGATCCCCGCCAGCACGACGGTGCGCTTCAAGGCCGGCAAGGGCCTGAAGGACGCCGTGAACTGATTTCGTCCGCAGGGACGATGCGAGGGCCGGTCCGCAAGGGCCGGCCCTTCGTGCTATAGGGCTCGCAGAGGGCGCTTAGCTCAGCGGTAGAGCGCCTGTCTTACACACAGGATGTCGGCGGTTCGAACCCGTCAGCGCCCATTGTCTCCGCGCCCGCACGGGCGCGGAGACAATCTCCCTCCCCGGAGGCGTGGGGAAGCTGCACCCGTCGGACTTCGCCGCGCTGCGGCCCAGCGCAGGCGACACCACCCGCGGAGGCGCCCATGGTCGCCAGCGACAGTTTTGCCGCCTTCCTGCGGGAGCAGCTCGCCCCGCTCGGCCGCCTCACCATGCGGCGCATGTTCGGCAAGAGCGGCGTCTTCTGCGAAGGCGCAATGCTCGCGATGGTCAGCGATGACGTGCTCTACCTTCGCGTCGACGACGGCAACCGGGAGATGTTCGCGGAGGCGGCCGCCTCGCCGCCCCTCAGCTACGAGAAGGGGAGCGACAGTATCGACCTCTCCTTCTGGCAGGTCCCGGAGCGGTTGCTGGACGATCCGGAGGAGCTCGTCGCCTGGGCCAGGGCGGCGTTGGCAGCCGCTCGGCGCGTCGCCGCGGCGCGGCAGCGGCCGGCGTCGGGGCGCAAGGGCCGGCCTCGCCGATGAGCGCGGCGGCGGGCGACATGGCCAGCTGCCGGCCATCGCTTGTCAGGCCATCCGGGAAGCGCCTTTCGTGGCTGCCCGAACAATCTCCATCCCCCTGCGGAATCACCGCAATCACCCGCTTGACTATCCCCGTGCCAGCCCGTATCCCCCGCCACCTGTCGCGGGCACGCGGGTGTAGCTCAGTTGGTTAGAGCGCCGGCCTGTCACGCCGGAGGTCGCGGGTTCGAGCCCCGTCACTCGCGCCACGCGACGGAAACGAAGGAAAAGCGGCGCCTCGGGGCAACCCGGGCGCCGCTTTCGTTTCCGCCAATGGCCCACGCGCCTCGATCGCAAGTCAGGTTGAAAACACCCTTCCGCGGCCTATGGCGAAGCGCCGCGAGCAGGGCTAATGTCCGGCCGCGCTGCGCTGCGGCATGAGGCCGGGCGCCGCGCTGTCATGCCCGGAATAGGGCAGGGGAGAACCGAGGCGCACATGACCCAGCCCTTGCTGGCAGACTATTTCCCGATCCTCGTCTTCCTCGGCATCGCCGGCGGCATCGCTATCGCCATGGTCGGCGGCGCCTTCCTCGCGGCGCGGCAGAAGCCCTATGCGGAGAAGCTGTCGGCCTACGAATGCGGCTTCGCGCCCTTCGAGGACACGCGCCACCGCTTCGACGTGCGATTCTACCTGGTCGCCATCCTCTTCATCATCTTCGACCTCGAGGTGGCGTTCCTGTTCCCCTGGGCGATCGCGCTCGGGGATATCGGCTGGCTTGGCTTCGGCTCGATGATGGGCTTCCTCTTCGTGCTGACCGTCGGCTTCGTCTATGAGTGGCGCAAAGGCGCCCTGGACTGGGAGTGACGCTGCAGATGAGCGGCACCGGCGAGATCGCCTGGAACAAGGACGCGCTGCCCCCCGGCCCCGCGCAGGACGCGGTGGTGAAGGCGGTGACGGACGAGATGACGGACAAGGGCTTCGTCGTCGCGAACATCGACAAGGTGGTGAACTGGGCGCGCACGGGCAGCCTGTGGCCGATGACCTTCGGCCTGGCCTGCTGCGCGGTGCCGATGATCCACGCCTACATGGCGCGCTACGACCTCGACCGGTTCGGCGTGATCCCGCGCGGGTCGCCGCGGCAGTCGGACGTGATGATCGTCGCCGGCACGCTGACCAACAAGATGGCCCCCGCGCTGCGCAAGGTCTACGACCAGATGTCGGAGCCGCGCTGGGTGATCTCGATGGGGTCCTGCGCGAACGGCGGCGGGTACTACCACTACTCCTACAGCGTGGTGCGCGGCTGCGACCGCATCGTGCCGGTGGATGTCTATGTTCCGGGCTGCCCGCCGACCGCCGAGGCGCTCGTGTACGGCATCCTGCAGCTGCAGAAGAAGATCCGGCGGACGGGGACCATCCTGCGTGGCTGAGAACGAGATCGCGGCCGCGGAGGCCGCGCCCGAGAACCCGCTGCGCACGCTGGGGCTGGCGATCGCCGCCGCTGCCGGCGGCGCGGTGACCGAGGTCGAACTCGCCCGCGGGGGCGCCGAGCTGGTGCTGCGCGCACGGCGCGACTCGCTGATCCCGCTGATGCTGCTGCTGCGCGACGACCCGCGCTTCGCCTTCGAGCAGTGCATGGAGCTCTGCGGCGTCGATTGGCCGGAGAAGCCCGAGCGCTTCGAGGTCGTCTACAACCTGCTCAGCCTGTCCCATAACCACCGCGTCCGCGTGATCGTGACGACGGACGGCGTGGCAAGCGTGCCTTCCGTCGTCGGCATCTGGCCGAGCGCCACCTGGTTCGAGCGCGAGACCTGGGACATGTACGGCGTGGTCTTCGAAGGCCAGCCGGACCTGCGCCGCATCCTGACGGATTACGGCTTCGAGGGGCATCCGCTGCGCAAGGACTTCCCGCTGACCGGCTTCGTCGAATTGCGCTACGACGAGGAGCTGAAGCGCGTGGCCTATGGCCCGGTGCAGCTCACGCAGGAATTCCGCAACTTCGACTACCTCAGCCCCTGGGAAGGCATGACCACGCTTCCCGGCGATGAGAAGGTTCACCTCAACCGTCTGGAGGGGCCGAAGGAATGAGCAGCCAGGCGATCATCCCCGCCGGCGAGGCCGCCGAGTCCGTGACGCGGGCCATAGAGGTCGACAGCCACACCATCAATTTCGGCCCGCAGCATCCGGCCGCGCACGGCGTGCTTCGCCTGGTGCTGGAGATGAAGGGCGAGGTGGTGGAGCGCGCCGATCCGCATGTCGGCCTGCTGCATCGCGGCACCGAGAAGCTGATCGAGCACAAGACCTACATCCAGGCGCTGCCGTATTTCGACCGACTCGACTACGTCGCGCCGATGAGCATGGAGCATTCCTTCGCCATCGCGACGGAGCGCCTGCTCGGCATCGAGGTGCCGGAGCGCGCGCAGTACATCCGCGTACTCTTCGCCGAGTTGTCGCGGCTGCTGAACCACCTGCTCAACATCACCACCTACGCGCTGGACTGCGGCGCCATCACGCCGGCGCTCTGGGGCTTCGAGCAGCGCGAGACGCTGCTGGAATTCTACGAGAACGTCTCGGGCAGCCACTACCATGCGAACTACTTCCGTCCGGGCGGGGTGGCGAAGGACCTGCCGGCGGGCCTCGAGGGCAGGATCAAGGACTGGGCCGTCAAGTTCCCGGCCTTCATGGACGATCTCGAGCGGCTGCTGAGCGAGAACCGCATCTTCAAGCAGCGCACGGTCGATATCGGCGTGATGACGGCGGAGCAGGCGATCGAGTGGGGGTTCTCGGGGCCCTGCCTGCGCGCCTCCGGTTGCGCATGGGACCTGCGCAAGGCGCAGCCCTACGACGTCTATGACCGCATGGAGTTCGACGTGCCCGTCGGCACGCGCGGCGACTGCTACGACCGCTATCTCGTGCGCATGCTCGAGATGAAGGAAAGCCTGAAGATCGTTCACCAGTGCCTCGCTCAGATGAAGCCGGGTCCGGTGAAGGTGCAGGACAACAAGATCGCGCCGCCGAAGCGTTCCGAGATGAAGCGCTCGATGGAGGCGCTCATCCATCACTTCAAGCTCTACACCGAAGGGTATCACGTGCCGGAAGGCGCGACCTACACGGTGACGGAGGCGCCGAAGGGCGAGTTCGGCGTCTATCTCGTGGCGGACGGCACGAACAGGCCGTACCGCTGCAAGATCCGCTCGCCGGGTTACGCGCATCTCCAGGCGATGGAGGTGCTGTCCAAGGGGCACATGCTGGCCGACGCCGTGGCGATCATCGGTTCGCTCGACGTGGTGTTCGGGGAGATCGACCGGTGACTACGCATCATGAGGAGCCGACGAGCTTCGCCTTCGACGCGGAGAGCGAGGCGCAGATCGCCAAGATCGTCGCCCGCTATCCGGAAGGGAAGCAGGCGAGCGCGGTGATCCCGCTGCTCTATGTCGTGCAGAAGCAGATGAAGCGGCAGACCGACAGCGGCTGGGTGCCGCGGGTGGGCATGGATGCGGTGGCCGAACGCCTCGGCATGCCGCCCATCCGCGTCTACGAGGTCGCGACCTTCTACTTCATGTTCAACACCAGGCCGGTGGGCAAGTACCACCTGCAGGTGTGCGGCACGACGCCGTGCTGGCTGCGCGGATCGGACGAGGTGCTGCGCGCCTGCAAGGACGCCGGCGGCGTGAAGCACTATGGCGACACCAGCGAGGACGGGATGTTCACCATGACCGAGGTGGAATGCCTCGGCGCCTGCGTGAACGCTCCGATCCTGCAGGTCGACGACGATTTCTACGAGGACCTCGACTATGAGCGCACGGTCGCGCTGATCGAGGCGCTCAAGCGCGGCGAGCGGCCGAAGCCGGGCAGTTCCATCGGGCGGCTGAACAGCGCACCGGAAGGCGGGCCGCTGGTGCTGACCGACGTGCCGGCGGCGGGGGAATAAGCGATGGCTCTGGCCGACAAGGATCGCATCTTCACCAATCTCTACGGTGCGCAGCCCTGGAACCTCGAAGCGGCGCGCAGGCGCGGCAATTGGGACGGCACGGCCGGCATCATCGCCAAGGGCCGCGACTGGATCGTCGAGGAGATGAAGAGTTCCGGCCTGCGCGGGCGCGGCGGCGCCGGCTTCCCGACCGGCATGAAGTGGTCCTTCATGCCGAAGCAGTCGGATGGCCGGCCGTCCTATCTGGTCGTGAACTGCGACGAATCCGAGCCCGGCACCTGCAAGGACAGGGACATCGTCCGCCACGACCCGCACACGCTGATTGAGGGCTGCCTGCTGGCGGCCTTCGGCATGGGCGCCCATGCGGCCTACATCTACATCCGCGGCGAGTTCTACAACGAGAGCGTCGTGCTCCAGGCCGCGATCGACGAGGCCTATGAGGCGGGACTGCTCGGCAGGAATGCCGCCGGTTCGGGATGGGATTTCGACCTGTACCTGCATCGCGGGGCAGGGGCCTACATCTGCGGCGAAGAGACGGCGCTGATCGAGAGCCTCGAAGGCAAGAAGGGCATGCCGCGGCTGAAGCCGCCATTCCCGGCGGCCGTCGGGCTCTATGGCTGCCCGACCACGGTGAACAACGTCGAGACCATCGCCGTGGTGCCGACCATCCTGCGGCGCGGCGCCTCCTGGTTCAGCTCCTTCGGGCGGCCGAAGAACTCGGGCACCAAGCTCTTCTGCATCCAGGGCCATGTGAACAAGCCCTGCAATGTCGAGGAGGAGATGAGCATCCCGATGCGGGAGCTCATCGAGCGGCACGCCGGCGGGGTGCGGGGCGGGTGGGACAACCTGCTCTGCGTGATCCCGGGCGGGTCGTCCACGCCACTGCTGCCGAAGCACATCTGCGACGACGTGCTGATGGATTTCGACGCGCTGCGCGAGCACAAGTCGGGTCTTGGCACCGCGGCGGTGATCGTGATGGACAAGTCCACCGACATCATCAAGGCGATCGCGCGGCTCGCGGCCTTCTACAAGCATGAGAGCTGCGGCCAATGCACGCCCTGCCGCGAAGGCATGGGCTGGCAGATGCGCCTGATGAACCGCATGGTCGAAGGCAATGCGGAGATCGAGGAGATCGACCTGCTCGAGAACGTCACGCGGCGCATCGAGGGCAACACGATCTGCGCGCTCGCCGATGGCGGCGTCTGGCCGGTGCAGGGGCTGATCCGGCATTTCCGGCCGCTGATGGAAGAACGCATCATGGCCTACAAGGCGCGGCACACGCGCATGGCCGCGGAGTAAGCGGCGATGGCGAAGGTCACGGTTGACGGTATCGAGGTCGAGGTGCCGAACGGCGCCTCCGTGCTGCAGGCCTGCGAGGCGGCGGGGAAGGAGATCCCGCGCTTCTGCTACCATGAGCGGCTGTCCGTCGCGGGCAATTGCCGCATGTGCCTGGTCGAGGTGGAGAAGGCGCCGAAGCCCGTCGCCTCCTGCGCCTATCCCGTCATGGACGGGATGAAGGTGTTCACCGACACGCCGGTGGTGCGCAATGCGCGCCGCGGCGTGATGGAATTCCTGCTGATCAACCACCCGCTCGACTGCCCGATCTGCGACCAGGGCGGCGAGTGCGACCTGCAGGACCAGGCCTATGCCTATGGCTCGGACAGGTCGCGCTACCAGGAACCCAAGCGGGCGGTGAAGGACAAGGATATCGGTCCTCTCATCAAGACGGTGATGACGCGCTGCATCCAGTGCACGCGCTGCGTCCGCTTCTCGGCGGAGGTGGCCGGCACGCCGGAACTGGGCGGGACCAACCGTGGCGAGAACCTCGAGATCGGCACCTATGTCGAGAAGGCGCTGACCTCCGAGCTCTCCGGCAACCTGATCGACATCTGTCCGGTCGGCGCGCTGACCTCGCGGCCCTATGCCTATGTGTCACGGCCGTGGGAGCTGAAGAAGACCGACAGCATCGACGTGCTGGACGCGGTCGGCGCGAATATCCGCGTCGATGCGCGCGGGCCGGAGGTGCTGCGCATCATCCCCCGCGTCAATGAGGCGGTGAACGAGGAATGGATGGCCGATCGCGGCCGATTCTCCTTCGACGGGCTGAAGCGGCGGCGGCTGGACCGGCCCTGGGTGAGGAAGGACGGCAAGCTGACGCCGGCGACCTGGCCGGAAGCCTTCGCGGCGATCGCCAACAGGCTGTCCGCCCTGCCGGGTGAGCGGATCGGCGCGGTGGCCGGCGCGCTGGCGGATGCGGAAAGCACCATCGCGCTGAAAGATCTGATGGCGGCCTATGGCTCGGCGAACCTCGACTGCCGCGACGATTTCGCGGCGATCGATGCGAGCCGGCCGGATTTCTGGCGCTTCAACACCACCATCGCCGGCATCGACGAGGCGGATGCGCTGCTGATCATCGGCTGCGACGTGCGCCGCGAGGCGCCTGTGCTGAATGCGCGCATCCGCAAGCGCTGGACGGCGGGCGGATTCCCCGTGGGCTTCGTCGGCCCGCGTGGCGTGGACCTGACCTACCCGGCGCAGCATCTGGGCGGGAACCTGGCGGCGCTGGAAGGTTCGGCCTTCCTCGAGACGCTGAAGGCGGCGCGGAAGCCGATGCTGATCCTCGGCCGCGGCGCGCTGCAGCGGCCGGATGGCGCGGCGGTGCTGGCCGCGGCCTGGAAGATCGCCGCCGAGACCGGGATGCTGACGCCCGACTGGCACGGCTTCAACCTGCTGCACCTGTTCGGCGGGCAGGCCGGCGCGCTGGAACTCGGCTTCGTGCCGGGGCAGGGCGGCAAGGACCTCAAGGCGATGCTGGCCGGCGGCGTCGATGCGATGTGGCTGCTGAATGCGGACGGCTTCGACCCGGCGCGCATCCCCGCGGGCACCTTCGTGATCTACCAGGGGCACCACGGCGATGCGATGGCGGCGCGCGCCGACGTCATCCTTCCCGGCGCAGCCTATACCGAGAAGGACGCGACCTGGGTGAACACCGAAGGTCGTGCGCAGCGCGGGCGCCTGGCGATCTTCCCGCCGGGCGAGGCGAAGGAGGACTGGCGCATCATCCGCGCCTTCAGCGAGGGCGTCGGCAAGACACTGCCCTATGCCGATGCGGATGCCCTGCGCGCGCGGCTGGCGGAAGCAAGCGCGGTCTTCTCGCGAGTGGGGGAGGTGGCGCGCGGCGGCTGCACCGACGCGACCGGCCCGGCAGGCGATGCCGGCGCGGTCAACACCATGGCCTTCGCGCTGCCGATCCCGGTCTATCACCTGGCGGACGTGATCAGCCGGGCGTCGGACGTGATGGCGCAATGCGCCGCGGTCTACGGGCCGGCACCGGCGCTGGCGGCGGAGTGACGTGATGGACTTCTTCTTCACCCACCCGATCGGGATCCTGATCCTGACCGTCGTGAAGGCGCTGGCGCTGCTGGTGCCGCTGCTGATCGGCGTCGCCTACCTCACCTATGCGGAACGCAAGGTGTTGGCGGCGATGCAGATGCGGAAGGGGCCGAACGTGGTCGGTCCCTTCGGCCTGCTGCAGCCCTTCGCCGATGCCATCAAGATGCTGATGAAGGAGACCATCGTGCCCGCTGGCGCGAACCGGGTCCTCTTCCTGCTGGCGCCGATGCTGACCTTCACGCTGGCGATGCTGGCCTGGGCGGTCATCCCGGTGAACGACGGCTGGGCGATCGCCGACATCAATGTCGGCGTGCTGTACCTCTTCGCGATCAGCTCGCTCGGCGTCTACGGCGTGATCATCGCGGGCTGGGCGTCGAACTCGAAATACGCCTTCCTCGGCGCGCTGCGTTCGGCCGCGCAGATGGTCTCCTACGAAGTCTCGATGGGCTTCGTGATCGTGACCGTGCTGCTCTGCGTCGGCTCGCTCAACCTGACCGAGGTGGTCCGGGCGCAGCAGAATGTGTGGTTCGCCATTCCGCTGTTCCCGATGTTCATCATCTTCTTCATCTCGACGCTGGCGGAGACCAACCGCGCGCCCTTCGACCTGCCGGAAGGCGAGTCCGAGCTCGTCGCCGGCTTCTTCGTCGAATACAGCTCGATGTCCTTCGCGCTGTTCTTCCTCGGCGAATACGCGAACATGATCCTGATGTCGTCGCTGACGACGATCCTGTTCCTGGGCGGGTGGCTGCCGCCGATCGACATCGCGCCTTTCAACTGGGTGCCGGGGCCGATCTGGTTCGTGGCCAAGATCTGCCTCTGCCTGTTCACGTTCATCTGGGTCCGCGCGACCTTCCCGCGCTACCGCTACGACCAGCTCATGCGCCTGGGCTGGAAGGTGTTCCTGCCTTTCAGCCTGGTGTGGCTGGTCATCACGGCGGCGGTGCTGAAGCTGACCGGCTGGCTGCCGGCTTGATGGGGCTCTGACCATGGCAACCCTCGACCGCGCCGCACGCAGCCTCCTGCTCTCCGAGCTCGTCTCGGGGATGGCGCTGACGCTGAAGTACTTCTTCAAGAAGAAGGCGACGCTGAACTACCCGTATGAGCGCGGGCCGCTCGGGCCCCGCTTCAAGGGGGAGCACGCGCTGCGCCGCTACCCCAACGGGGAGGAGCGCTGCATCGCCTGCAAGCTGTGCGAGGCCGTCTGCCCCGCCCAGGCCATCACCATCGAGGCCGAGCCGCGCGAGGACGGATCCCGCCGCACCACGCGCTACGACATCGACATGACGAAGTGCATCTACTGCGGCCTCTGCGAGGAGGCCTGCCCGGTCGATGCCATCGTCGAAGGCCCGAACATGGAGTTCGCCGCCGAGACCCGCGAGGAGCTGATCTACACCAAGGAGAAGCTGCTCGATAACGGCGACCGCTGGGAGCCGATGCTCGCCGAGCGGCTCCGCCTCGACGCCCCGTACCGCTGACCACCGCGGCCCAGCAGGACCCGACCATGACCCGACTGCCCCAGGAAGGAGAGAGCCCGTGATCGCCGCTCTCGCCTTCTACGTCTTCGCCGCCATCCTGATCGCATCCGCCGTCATGGTGGTGACCAGCCGCAACCCCGTGCACAGCGTGCTGTTCCTGATCCTGGCCTTCTTCAACGCCGCGGCGCTGTTCCTGATCGCAGGGGCGGAATTCCTGGCGATGATCCTGGTCATCGTCTACGTCGGTGCGGTCGCGGTGCTCTTCCTCTTCGTCGTGATGATGCTGGACATCGACTTCGCGCAGTTGCGCGAGGGCTTCCAGCGCTACGCGCCGATCGGGGCCGTGGTCGGCGGCATCCTGTTCCTCGAACTGGTGATGGTCGTCGGCGCCTGGCGCTTCGCGCCGGAGGCGGCGGCGCTGCGGGTGAACCCCGCGCCGGCCGGGGTGACGAATGCCGAGGCGCTCGGGCAGATCCTCTACACGGACTACGTCTACCTGTTTCAGGCCTGCGGCCTGATCCTGCTGGTGGCGATGATCGGCGCGATCGTGCTGACGCACCGGACGCGGCCGGGCACGCGCCGGCAGAACATCGCCGAGCAGGTCGCGCGCGCGGGCTCCGTTTCCCTCCGCGCCGTGCCGCTGGGCGCGGGACTGAAGGAGATCGGCATCGCCCGCCCGCCGGCGCCCGAGGAGGCGAAGCCGAAGCAGGTGGAGCACCACCACGGACACGGGGGGCACCACTGAGATGGCCGTCTCTCTCGCGCATTTCCTGACCGTCTCGGCGATCCTGCTGGTCCTCGGGGTGTTCGGCATCTTCCTGAACAGGAAGAACGTCATCGTCATCCTGATGTCGGTGGAACTGATCCTGCTCGCCGTGAACCTGAACCTGGTGGCCTTCTCCGCCGCGCTCGGCGACCTGACGGGCCAGGTCTTCGCGATGTTCATCCTGACGGTGGCAGCCGCCGAGGCGGCGATCGGGCTCGCCATCGTGGTCATCTACTTCCGCAACCGCGGAACGATCGAGGTCGAGGATATCTCGACCCTGAAGGGTTGAAGCGATGTTCGCAGGCGCCGTCTTCTTCCCGCTGCTGGGTTCCGCGATCGCCGGCTTCTTCGGCCGCTGGATGGGCGACAGGGCCGCGCAGATGACCACGGTCATCTGCATGGTGCTCGCCGCGATCTGCGGCCTGGCCGCCTTCTACCAGGTTGCGCTCGGCCACGCACCGCAGACCGTGGATATCTTCACCTTCCTCGACGTGGGCGGGTTCGAGGTGTCCTGGGCGCTGCGCTATGACACGCTGTCGGCCGTGATGGTCGGCATGGTGACGCTGATATCGACGCTGATCCACATCTACAGCGTCGGCTACATGTCGCACGATCCGACAACGCCGCGCTTCTTCGCCTATCTCTCGCTCTTCACCTTCATGATGCTCATGCTGGTGACGGCGGACAACCTGGTGCAGCTCTTCTTCGGCTGGGAAGGCGTCGGCCTCGCGAGCTACCTGCTGATCGGCTACTGGTACGAGAAGGAGAGCGCCTGCGCCGCGGCGATCAAGGCCTTCATCGTCAACCGCGTCGGCGACCTCTTCTTCATGCTCGGCCTGGCATTGACCTTCTGGACCTTCGGTTCGGTCGAGTTCGCCACCATCTTCGGCAGCATCGATCAGCACAAGGACGCGACCTTCGCGGGCCTGCCGGCCTACGAGGTGATCTGCGTGCTGCTGTTCCTCGGTGCCTGCGGCAAGTCGGCGCAGCTTGGCCTGCACACCTGGCTGCCGGATGCGATGGAAGGTCCGACGCCGGTCTCCGCGCTGATCCATGCGGCGACCATGGTGACGGCGGGGGTCTTCCTGGTGGCGCGCATGTCGCCGGTGTTCGAATACGCGCCGATGGCGCTCGCGCTGGTCACCGTGGTCGGTGCCTCCACCGCGCTCTTCGCGGCGACGATCGGCTGCGTGCAGAACGACATCAAGCGCATCATCGCCTATTCGACCTGCTCGCAGCTCGGCTACATGTTCTTCGCCGCCGGGGTGGGGGCCTACCAGGGCGCGATCTTCCACCTCTTCACCCACGCCTTCTTCAAGGCGCTGCTGTTCCTGGGCGCGGGTTCCGTCATCCATGCGATGTCGGACGAGCAGGACATCCGCAGGATGGGCGGCATCTGGCGGAAGATCCCGGTCACCTACGCAGTGATGTGGGTCGGCTCCCTGGCGCTCGCGGGCGTACCCTTCTTCGCCGGCTACTTCTCGAAGGACTTCGTGCTGGAGGCCGCCTTCGCGTCGCATTCCGGCGTTGGCATGTACGCCTTCGCCTGCGGCATCATCGCCGCCTTCCTCACCGCCTTCTACTCCTGGCGCCTGATCATCCTGACCTTCCACGGCAAGCCGCGCGCCGACCACCACACGATGCAGCACGTGCACGAGAGCCCGGCCGTGATGCTGGTCCCGCTGCTGGTGCTGGCGGCCGGCGCCATCGGCATCGGTGCGCTGTTCGCCGAGAACTTCGTCGGCCACCACTGGGAGCAGTTCTGGAACGGCGCCATCGTCAACGCCCCGCACAACCACATCATGCACGACGCGCACGAGGTCCCGTCCTGGGTGCCGCTCGCGCCGACCGTGGTGGGGCTGGCGGGCATCGCGCTCGCCTACATCCTCTACATGCTGCTGCCGAGCGTGCCCGGAAAGCTCGCCGAGACTTTCGGTGGCGTGTACCGTTTCCTGCTGAACAAGTGGTACTTCGACGAACTGTATGACGCGATCTTCGTCCGTCCCGCCCGCGCGCTCGCCCGCGTGCTGTGGCAGACGGCGGATGCCCGCATCATCGACGGCGTGCCCAACGGCGCGGCCTCGCTTGCCACCGACGTGGCGCAGGGCGCGGTGCGCATCCAGACCGGGCGCGTCGCCAACTACGCCTTCGTCATGATCGCGGGTCTCGCGGTCTTCGTCTCCATCCTCGTCTTCGGTGCCGCACGATGAACGCCGCCGGCTTTCCGCTGCTCAGCCTGCTCACCTTCCTGCCATTGGCAGGGGCGGCCTTCATCCTGGCGCTGCGCGGGGATGACAAGGTCGTCGCCGAGAACGCGCGCTGGACCGCCCTCTGGACCAGCCTGATCGTCTTCGCGCTGTCGCTGATCCTGTGGTTCCAGTTCGACAAGGCCGATGCCGGCTTCCAGTTCGTGGAGCGGCTCGACTGGATGTCGGAGTTCGGCATCACCTACCACATGGGGGTGGACGGCATCTCGGTGCTGTTCGTCCTGCTCTCCACCCTGCTGACGCCGATCTGCATCCTCGCGTCCTGGGAGTCGGTGCAGGTTCGCGTGCGCGAGTACATGGTCGCCTTCCTCGTCCTCGAGACGATGATGGTCGGCATGTTCGCAGCCCTCGACTTCATCGTCTTCTACGTCTTCTTCGAAGGCGTGCTGATCCCGATGTTCCTGATCATCGGGGTCTGGGGCGGCAAGCGGCGGGTCTATGCCTCCTTCAAGTTCTTCCTCTACACGCTGCTCGGCTCGGTGCTGATGCTGCTGGCGATCCTGCTGCTGTGGTACCGCGCCGGCACGACCGACATCCCCGCGCTGTTCCAGCATGCCATCCCGCCGGCGCTGCAGACCTGGATCTTCCTCGCCTTCTTCGCGTCCTTCGCGGTGAAGGTGCCGATGTGGCCCTTCCACACCTGGCTGCCGGACGCGCACGTGGAAGCGCCGACGGCGGGCTCGGTCATCCTGGCGGGCGTGCTGCTGAAGATGGGTGCCTATGGCTTCCTGCGCTTCAGTCTGCCGATGCTGCCGCAGGCCTCGGCCGATTTCGCGCCCTTCATCTACGTCCTGTCCATCGTCGCCGTCGTCTACACCTCCCTGGTGGCGCTGGCGCAGGAGGACATGAAGAAGCTGATCGCCTATTCCTCGGTGGCCCACATGGGCATCGTCACCCTCGGCATCTTCACCTTCAACGTGCAGGGGCTGTCGGGGGCACTGTTCCAGATGCTCTCCCACGGCGTGGTCTCGGGCGCGCTCTTCCTCTGCGTCGGCGTGCTCTACGACCGCGTGCACAGCCGCGAGATCGCGCGCTATGGCGGGGTCGCGAAGATCATGCCGGCCTACGGCGTGATCTTCATGCTCTTCACCATGGCCTCGGTCGCGCTGCCGGGCCTCGCCGGCTTCCCGGGCGAACTGCTGGTGATCGTCTCGGCCTGGAAGGTGAACCCCTGGGTCGCGTTCGGGGCGGCACTCGGCATGATCCTGGGTGCGGCCTACATGCTCTACCTCTACAAGCGCGTCGCCTTCGGGCGCGTCACGAAGGACGACCTCCTCGGGCTGCTCGACATGTCGCCGCGGGAGCACGCGGTCTTCGCGCCGCTGGTTATCCTGGCGGTGTGGATGGGCGTGTCGCCGCAATCCTTCCTTTCCTTCTTCGAAGCCTCGGTGACTGCGCTCGTGGCACGGCACGAAGCCGCGCTCGGCGCGGCCCGCCTGGCGGGGATGTGACCCGATGAACTGGACCCTCGCCCTGCCGGAACTCGTCCTGGCGCTTTCGGGCCTCGCCATCCTCGGGGTCGGCGTCGTGCCGAAGCGCAACGCCTTCTTCGCCAGCGCCATGGCGACGGTGGGCGCCTTCCTGGTGACCGCGGTGCTGGTGCTCGGCGCCCCGGAAGGCACCGCCTTCGGCGGGCAGTTCGTCTCCGACGCCTTCTCCCGCTTCGCCAAGGTGCTGGTGCTGCTGGGCGCGGCGGCAGGCGTCGTGCTCTCGCTCGACTACAACGAAAAGGAGGGGCTGGACCGGTTCGAGTATCCGGTGCTGCTGCTCTTCGCCACGCTCGGCATGATGGTCATGGTCTCGGCCAACGACCTGATGACGCTCTACATCGGGCTCGAGCTGCTCTCGCTCAGCCTCTATGTCGTCGCCGCCTTCAATCGCGATGACGAGCGTTCGGCGGAAGCCGGCCTCAAGTACTTCGTGCTCGGTGCGCTGGCATCGGGGTTGCTGCTCTATGGCTCCTCGCTGGTCTACGGCTTCGCCGGCACGACGTCCTTCGATCGCATCGCCGATGCCCTGTCGGATCCGGCCAGGGCCTCCGCCGGCGTCGTGGTCGGCCTGGTCTTCGTGATCGTCGGCCTCGCCTTCAAGGTTTCGGCCGTGCCGTTCCACATGTGGACGCCCGATGTCTATGAGGGTGCGCCGACCCCGGTCACCGCCTTCTTCGCCGCCGCGCCGAAGGTTGCCGCCATTGCCCTGTTCGCCCGCGTGCTGGGCGGCCCCTTCGGGGATCTCGCCGGCCAGTGGCAGCAGGTGATCGTGCTGGCCTCGCTGCTCTCGATGGTGCTGGGTGCCTTCGCCGCCATCGGGCAGCAGAACATCAAGCGACTGATGGCCTATTCCTCGATCGGCCATGTCGGCTACGCGCTCGTGGGCCTCGCCAGCGCGTCGGAGGCCGGCATGCGCGGCCTGCTCATTTACATGGCGATCTACCTGCTGATGAACCTTGGCGCCTTCGCGGTGCTGGTGGCAATGCGCCGGCAGGGCAGGGCGGTCGAGAAGGTCTCCGACCTCGCCGGCCTGGCCAGGACCGACCTGTCGATGGCGGTCTGGATGGCGGTCTTCATGTTCTCGATGGCAGGCATCCCGCCGCTGGCGGGCTTCTTCGGCAAGATGTTCGTCTTCAAGGCGGCGGTCGATGCAGGGCTGTGGACGCTCGCCATCGTCGGGGTGCTGTCCTCGGTCGTCTCGGCCTTCTATTACCTGCGCATCGTGAAGGTGATGTTCTTCGACGAGCCCGCCGGGGCGCTCGATGCGCGCCCGGCGAGCACATCCTTCGTGATGGCGGCCTCGGGGCTCTTCACCACGCTGTTCTTCCTCTACCCGGCGCCGCTGGTCGCCGCCGCGCAGGCGGCCGTCGCCGCCCTGCTGGGGTGATTCCGCCTCGCTTCCGGCTGCGCGTCCACGAGGAGCTATCGAGCACCTCGGACCTGGTTGCGCAGCTCGCCGAGGCCGGGGAGCCGGACGGGGCGGCCGTGCTCGCGCGGCGCCAGACCGCTGGTCGCGGTACCCAGGGCAGGGCCTGGGACAGCCGCGTCGGCAATCTGCACCTCTCGATCCTGCTGCGCCCATCGGGCTCCCTGCGGGACGCGCCGCAATGGGCGCTGCTCGCGGCCGTGGCGCTGGCCGATGCCGTCGCGCCGCTGCTGCCGGACCCCGCTTCGCTCCGGCTGAAGTGGCCGAACGACCTGCTGCTGAACGGCGCCAAGATGGCCGGCATTCTCGCCGAGGCGACGGCCGACCAGCGTGGCGGCATCGCCTGGCTCTCCCTCGGCATCGGCGTGAATCTCGCGCATGCGCCACAGGTCCCGGGCCGCGCCACGGCCTGCCTGGCCGATCTGGGCGGTCCGGTGCCGGCGCCCGAGGCCTTCGCCGGCGACCTGCTCGCCGCCCTCGACCATTGGCGCGACCGGCAACAGGCCGAAGGCTTCGCGGCGATCCGTGCTGCCTGGCTCGCCCGCGGACCGGCGCCGGATGCCGAACTTGTCGTCCGCCGTGGCGCCGACGTGATCACCGGCCGTTTCGCAGGGCTCGCCGAGGATGGCGGCCTGCTGCTCACCAGCGATGGCCGCCTGCGCGCCATCGTTTCCGGAGAGGTCGCCTGACCCATGCTGCTCGCCATCGACGCCGGCAACACCAATGTCGTCTTCGCCGTCCATGACGGGAAGGAATGGCGTGGCCGCTGGCGCATCGCGACGCGTGCCGACCGCACCTCGGACGAATACGCCGTCTGGCTGCTCGCGCTGCTGCAGCATGTCGGGCTCAACCCGAACCAGATCCTGCGCTGCGTGATCGGCACCGTGGTGCCGGCGGCGCTGTACAACCTGCGCCGGCTCTGCCGCGACTGGTTCGACACCGAGCCGCTGATCGCCCGCGCGCCGCTCAACTGGGGCTTCGACATCCGCGTCGACCAGCCGAACGAGGTCGGCGCCGACCGCCTGCTCAATGCGCTTGCGAGCCACACGCATTACGGCGGCCCGCTGGTGGTGATCGACTTCGGCACCGCCACAACCTTCGACGTGGTGGATTCCGACGGCGCCTATCTGGGCGGCGTCATCGCCCCGGGCATCAACCTCTCGATCGAGGCGCTGCACCGTGCCGCCGCCCGTCTGCCGCGCATCGGCATCGGCCGGCCGCAGGCCGTCATCGGCCGCTCGACCGTGCCGGCCATGCAGTCGGGCATCTATTGGGGCTATGTCGGCCTGATCGAGGGCATCGTCGCCCGCATCAAGGCCGAATATGGCGGGCCGCTGAAGGTGATCGGCACCGGCGGCCTGGCGCCGCTCTTTGCCGAGGGCACCCTTGTCATAGAAAAGACAGACCCCGACATCACATTGGAAGGCCTGCGGCTGCTCGCGGACCGCAACCCGCCCCCCGTCTTCCACCACAGCGCATTGCGCGACCCCCTCCGATCGGATTCCGACTGAACCAGATGAACGCCGTTTCCGGCGACCTCGCCTTCCTCCCGCTGGGCGGGACCGGCGAGATCGGCATGAACCTCAACGTCTATCGCTGTGACGGCGCGCTGCTCGCGGTCGATTGCGGCATCGGCTTCGCCGGGCGCGACAACCCGGAGGTGGACGTCATGGTTCCCGACCCGGTCTGGCTCGCGGAACGCCGCGACCGCCTGGTGGGCCTGGTGATCACTCATGCGCATGAGGACCATCTCGGCGCCGTCGTGCATCTCTGGCGGCAGTTCCGCTGCCCGGTCTACGCGACGCCCTTCGCCGCGGCCGTGCTGACGCGCAAGCTCACCGAAGCCGGGATGATCCAGGAGGTCCCGCTGGTGGTGACGCAGCCGCGGGCACGCTTCGCCCTTGGGCCCTTCGACCTGCAGTACCTGCCGGTCGCGCATTCGGTGCCGGAATCCCAGGCGCTGGTGCTGCGCACCCGGCACGGCACGGTGCTGCACACCGGCGACTGGAAGCTTGACCCCGACCCGCTGGTCGGTCCCCGCACGGACGAAGCCGCCTTCGCCGCGCTGGGCGAGGAGGGCGTGCTCGCCATGGTCTGCGATTCCACCAACGCCATGGTGGAAGGCCATTCGGGCAGCGAGGCCGAGGTCCGGCGCAACCTTGCCGCGCTGATCCGCGGGATGAAGGGGCGCGTCGCCGTCACCGGCTTCGCCTCCAACGTGGCGCGGATGGAATCGATCGCGCTCGCCGGCCGCGCGGCGGGGCGGCAGGTCGCGTTGTTCGGGCGGTCGCTGCGCAACATCGAGGCGGCGGCGCGGGAATGCGGCTACCTGAAGTCCATCCCGCCCTTCGTGCCGGAGGACGAGGCCGGCTACCTGCCCGATGACGAACTCCTGTTGATCTGCACCGGCAGCCAGGGCGAACCACGCTCCGCCATGGCCAAGATCGCCGAGGACACCCACCCCAACATCGCGCTCGGGGAGGGGGACACGGTCATCTTCTCCTCCCGCCGCATCCCCGGGAATGAGCGCGCGATCCAGCGCATCCAGGACGGGCTGGTGCGCCGCGGCTGCCGCGTGATGACGGATGAGGACCACATGGTCCATGTCTCCGGCCACCCGGCGCGGGATGAGCTGAAGCGCCTCTATGCCCTGGTGAAGCCGCGCTATTCCGTGCCGGTGCATGGCGAGTGGCGCCACATGCAGGAACACGCCGCGCTCGCCACCGAATGCGGCGCCATCCCCTTCCTGGTCGAGGATGGCGACGTGCTGCGGCTTTCCGGCAACCGTCCGGAGGTGGTGGAAGGCGTGCCCGCCGGGCGGCTCGCGGTGGATGGCGACCGGCTGCTGCCCTTCGATGGCTCGATCATCGCTGCGCGCCGGCGGATGATGTTCAACGGCGTGGTGATGGCCTCGCTGGCGGTGGATGGGCAGGGGCGGGTGCTCGGGGAACCGCAGGTCTCCGCCCCCGGCCTGTTCGAGACCGGCGACCCGGAGCCCGCGCTGATCGCCGCCGAGCTTCGCCGCGTCGTCTCGGAACTGCCCGTGGCGCTGCGGCGGGAGGATGACCAGTTGCGGGAGACGGCGCGCAGCGCGCTGCGCAAGGCGCTCGGCCGCCGGCTGCGCAAGCGGCCGACGGTCGAGATCCATCTGCTGCGGGTCTGATGCCGCGGAGATCCTTGCGGCATCGGCAGACCGGAGCCGTCGCCGCCGGCCAATGCGTACAGCTGCGGTTCCGGCAGGTCTGCGCGGATGGCTTGCAGACGGTTCCGGGAGGGACGCCGCCCCTCTCGGGCGCTCCCAGCCAAAGGCCGAAAGGCCGCTGGAACCCGATACCCGGGTCATGATGAGTGCTGAGAGTCCACCGCATCAGTTTGGAACCGCGCCGTGCGGCGCTTTTCCATGTCCAGCACCAGCCCCCCCACCCGGCCACCCACGCCAGTATCCTGGAATGGGTGGCCGGATGGGGGGGCGGGCCGCTGCCGGACCTTCCAAACGGTCTCTGAGGGCCGTCTCCCTTGATGGGGAGTTCGGGGGGCGGCGGCGTCCTTCATCTGCGCCTTCCGGCAGTTGGCGAACGCGACCGGCGGATCCGGGCAAGCAGCGAGCCGCTGGTTGCTGTTCCGGATCGTACTGCAACATGATCCTTGATCAGACCAGGGATCGCGCCATGACCGCACCGCGTCTGTCGATCATTTCGGCCTGCATGGCCGCTGGCCTGCTCCTGGTCGGATGCGGTTCGATGGGTGGCGGGACCGAGGTGCCAAGTGCACCGCCGCCGCCGACATCGCCGCAGGAGCGTTCCCGTGGCGCCGGCCTCTACCGTGACGGAATCCGGGCACTCAACCCGTCCCGTGGTGGCGTTCCTGATCCTGGGCGCGCCGCGATCCTGATCGAGGCCGCCGCCGCGCTCGGTGATCCCGATGCTCAGCTGATGGTGGGCAGCAGCCACCTGTTCCGGCCCGACGGCGGGCGCGATGCCGCGGCGGCGATCCCATGGCTGCACCGATCGGCGCAACAGGGTACGGCCGAGGCGCAGTTCCGGCTTGGACAACTGATCGAAGCCGGCGATGGCACGTCGAGAGAACCTGCCTGGGCCGCGGTCTGGTTCCAGCGAGCCGCCGAACGTGGCCATCCCGAAGCGCATTTCGCCATGGCGCTGCTGCAGGTGGCCGGGGAGGGCACGGCGCAGGATGACGCCGAGGCGCTTGCGCGGTTGCGGATCTCCGAGAGACGCGGCGTTGCGGCGGCAAGGCGATACCGCGAGGCGCTGCAGCGGCGCGTTCCTGCCGTGGCGGCCAGGCATGCCGAAAGCCGCCTCGCAGGTGAAACTTCGCGCGGCCCTGTCCCGCCGGTGGATCGGCCGATTGCGCGCTTCGCCCAGTCAGGCCTCGCCACCCAAGGGCTCTGGACGGCCCCGGTGAACGGCCGCGATGGACCCCAGACACGCGCCGCCCTGACGGCGTTTGCCCGACGCGAAGGCATCCCGGCCGCGATGCCGTACGATCCGGCGATCATCACCCGGCTGCGGGAGCGTCTCAGACCAGGCTGAACCACTCCCCCCGCGCCGGCTATGCGGCCGGCCGCATAGCCCTATCGCGGGACACCAAGCGTCGGGTCGCTCGGCGGGAGTCCGAGCAAGGAGTCGACCCGCGAGACGACCACGCTGCTGACCGGGCGGTTGGCCGCGGCGGCGAGTTCCCGGGCTCGCGCATCGGCGATGGCCCGATCACGCAGGGCCGCTTCCGCCGGCGTGCGCGCCGGCATGGCCAAGGCGCCGAGCATCGCCCGCTCATAGGATGCAATCTGCCCGACGCGTGAATTGGGCGCGGCATTGGCACGGGCCGTTGGCGAAGCATGCGCGGCATTGAGGGCGCCAAGCGCGCTGGCGACCGCGCCGCGATCGGTGTCCCGGCCGAAACTTCCGGCAACGCCGCGCCCCGGGGATTCCGAGGGACCGCGGCCGCCGATCCCGGTTGCGGAACCGCCGCGGCCGCTGCCTGGACCTGGCCCGCCGGCAACGCCGCCACCCTGGCCGCCACCGCCATGCCCGCCGCTGTTTCCGTGACCGCTTCCCTGGCCGCCACCGCCGTGGCCATTGTCAGCGCTGGCGCCGGCGCTACCGGAACCTGGACCGCCACCACCACCGCCGCCGGCACCACCGCCACCACCGCCACCGCCGCCGCCGCCACCGCCGCCGCCGCCACCACCGCCGCCACCACCGCGGGCATGTGCAGCCGCGTCGAGAACCGGCACGAGACAGGGCAGAACAGTGAAGGTCATGGCCCCGACGAGCAGCAGGCCCCGCGTGGCGTTGCGAGTGATAGCCATGTTGGCGATCTCCTTCTCCTCAAGTTGCGGGCGGCCTCTCCGCGCCGAAACCAGCCGCGGCTACCCCACCTTCTTCAGCATCCTATCATGCAGCATCCGTGCGAAGCGGCGGGATGTCGCGAATGGAGCATGTCAGTCAGCCTGGCACGGCGATCCGCGGGTCGCGCCCGTCGGCAGGTCGTCGTAGGGTGCGGGCGGCCAAGGAATGCGGCGCGATGGGTGGCCGCTGCAAGCGATGCGAAATGACACAGGTGCGACCGGTTCGCCGCGAGGCCGCTTGCCCCGCGGCAGGCGCCACACGGGCGGTGACTCCGGCCAGGACCGGGATAACCAGTCCTCAGCGGCATGGACGTGTTCCCTGGCATCGGGCACTCCTCGGCTCCGAATGCGCTCCGCGGGACAGCCGGGCAATGCCGGCCTGAAACGCAACAACTTCCAGGGCAGATACATCTTCCATGACATGGTTCACGGGCATCGTCGTCTTCCTTCTCGTCTGGTGGACGGCGCTTTTCTGCATCCTGCCCATCGGCGCGCGCCCCGATCCGGAGGGCGACCCCGCGGCGGGCGGCTGGCGGGGGGCGCCGGTCGCCGCGAATCTCGGGTGGAAGGTGCTCGCCACCACGGCGCTGACGGTGGTGATCTGGGTCGGGATCTGGTTCCTGGTGGAGAGCGATTGGCTCTCCTTCCGCTCGGGCTGGCTCGCGCTGCCGTCCGATTGAGCAAAAAATCGGCAGAGAATATGTAAAATGCACACAGAAAAGGCTAAAAGCGGCTCATCGCCGCTTTTTTCACCCTTGCGTCGGCCTGAATCTCATTGTTCGCCATGCCCCGGCCGGCCATCCTTGGCCTCAGGAAGAGATTGGTTCTCTTCCTGCCGTGTGACTGGCGTTTCCTCCCTAAACTTGGGCCGCGACCTTCTCGGGCGCGGCCCCTTTTTTTAGGCTGCGCCTGCATGCATCTCAAGCAGAAATTAGCGCCTTCCGCCCAGAGACGCACGAAAATGTCGTGATGCATGCCCTGCACGTAGGCTTCTTCCGAATCACCGGAAGCGCCGGCGCCCCTTCCGGCCCGGGCCCTCCGCCGTTAGGTTCCCCGGCGATTCCCGCCGCAAAGGACCGCCCGTGCGCCTCTCCCGCGCTTTCCTGCCGACGCTGAAAGAGACCCCCGCCGAGGCGCAGATCGCCTCCCACCGGCTGATGCTGCGCGCCGGTCTGATCCGCCAGACCTCGGCCGGCATCTACGCATGGCTGCCGGCCGGGCTGCGCGTGCTGCGCCGCGTCGAGCAGATCGTGCGCGAGGAACAGGACCGCGCTGGCGCGCAGGAAATCCTGATGCCGACCATCCAGCCGGCCGAGTTGTGGAAGGAATCCGGCCGCTACGACGACTACGGCAAGGAGATGCTGCGCATCCGCGACCGGCACGAGCGCGAGATGCTGTTCGGCCCGACCAACGAGGAAATGGTCACCGACATCTTCAAGTCCTTCGCCAAGTCGTACCGGGACCTGCCGCGCAACCTCTATCACATCCAGTGGAAGTTCCGTGACGAGGTCCGCCCCCGCTTCGGCGTGATGCGCGGCCGCGAATTCCTGATGAAAGACGCCTATTCCTTCGACCTCGACAAGGAAGGTGGCGAGCACTCCTACCGCCAGATGTTCCTTGCCTACCTGCGCACCTTCCAGCGCATGGGGCTGACAGCGGTGCCGATGCGCGCGGATACCGGGCCGATCGGCGGCAAGCTCTCGCACGAGTTCATCATCCTCGCCGAGACCGGAGAGAGCGGCGTCTTCTACGACGCGGCCTATGAGACGACGGACTGGGCGGGCGCCGATGTGGATAATGATGATGTCGAGGGGCTGAAGGCCTTCTTCGAGCGCGTGACCACCAACTACGCCGCGACGGACGAGATGCATGACGCGGCCGCCTGGGCGGAGGTTCCGGAAGCCCGTCGCCGCGAGGGCAGGGGCATCGAGGTCGGCCACATCTTCTTCTTCGGCACCAAGTATTCCGCCCCGCTCGGCCTGTCCGTCGCGGGCCAGGACGGCATGCCGGTGATCCCGGAGATGGGCTCCTACGGCATCGGCGTCTCGCGCCTGGTCGGCGCGCTGATCGAGGCGAACCACGACGAGGCCGGCATCCGCTGGCCCGACGCGGTGGCGCCCTGGGCTGCCGCCATCCTGAACCTGCGCCCGGGCGACGCCGCGACGGATGCGATGTGCGAGGACCTCTACGCGAAGCTCGGCGACGAGGCGGTCTATGACGACCGCAGCGCACGGGCGGGCGAGAAGTTCGCCGATGCCGACCTGATGGGCTTCCCCTGGCAGGCCATCATCGGCCCGCGCGGCGCCGCCGCCGGCAAGGTGGAGCTGAAGCGCCGCGCCACCGGCGAACGTATCGAGGTCTCGCTCGAGGACGCCATCGCGAAGATCCGCGGGGCCTGAACGGCCCGATGTTCAACGCCTTCGAGCGCGCCGTCGCCTTCCGCTATCTGCGCACGCGCAAGGGCGAACGCTTCGTCTCGATCACCGCGCTGTTCTCCCTGGTCGGGATCACCCTCGGCGTCGCGACGCTGATCATCGTCACCTCGGTGATGAACGGCTTCCGGCAGGACCTGATGGCGCGGATCATCGGGCTGAACGGGCACCTCACCGTGCAGCCCGAACGCGGCCGCACGCTGGAGGACCCCCAGGCGATCCTGGCCCGCTTGAACGGGATCGCGGGGCTCGTGCAGGCCGCGCCGGCGGTGGAAGGCCAGGTGCTGGTGACAGGCCCGGGCGGCGGCGCAGCCGCGGCACAGCTTCGCGGCCTGCCTCCGGAGGCGCTGCGCGCGCGTCCTGTCATCCGGCGCGGGCTCCGCCTCGGCGACCTCGCCGAGTTCGGGGCGGAGGATACCGTGGTGGTCGGCGCCCGGCTCGCGGCGCGGCTGCGCCTGATGCCGGGGGACACGCTGACCGTCGTGCTGCCGCAGGCGCGCGGCGGGGATTTCACCGCCGCGCCGCGCCAGCGCAGCCTGCGCATGGTCGCCTCCTTCGACATGGGCATGCCGGAATATGACGGGCGCACGATCTTCGTGCCGCTCGCCACCGCGCAGTCGCTGTTCGGCCTCGGGGAGGCGGTGAACCAGGTCGAGATCCTGCTCGCCGACCCGTCCCGCGTCGCGCCGGTCACGGCGGAACTGCGCGCGGCCCTCGCGGGGCAGGGGCTGCGCGTCGCCGACTGGCAGAACGCCAACAGCTCCATCTACGCTGCGGTGCTGGTGGAGCGGCAGGTGATGTTCCTGATCCTGACGCTGATCGTGGTGGTGGCGGCCTTCAACATCGTCTCCTCCCTGACCATGCTGGTGAAGGACAAGGGGCGGGACATCGCCATCCTGCGCACGATGGGCGCGCCGCGCGGTGCCGTGCTGCGCATCTTCATCCTCTGCGGCGCGACGATCGGCTGCGGCGGGACGCTGGCGGGCTTCGCCCTCGGCCTCGGCGTCGCCGCCAATTTCCCCGCGCTGCGCCGCGGCCTCGCCTGGCTCGAGGAAACCGGCCTGTTCGGCGCCGAGCTGCGCTTCCTCATGCAACTGCCCTCCGTCATCGAGGTGCGCGACGTCGCGGTGATCGTCGCGACCGGCTTCGGCCTGTCGCTGCTGGCGACGCTGTACCCGAGCTGGCGCGCCGCGCGGATCGACCCGGCCGAGGCGCTGCGCCATGGCTGAGGCCCGCATCTTCGGCGCCTTCGAGCGTGCCGTGGCGGCGCGCTACCTGCGCGCGCGCGGAGAGGGCGCGGTGTCGCTGATCGCAGGCTTCTCGCTGCTCGGCATCGCGCTCGGCGTCGGCACGCTGATCGTCGTGCTCGCGGTGATGGGCGGTTTCCGGCAGGAGCTGCTCGGGCGGATCCTGGCGGTGAACGGGCATCTCGGCGTGGTCGCCGCGGAAGGCCCGATGCGTGACTACCCCGAGGCGGCCGCGCGCATCCGCGCCCTGCCGCAGGTCGCGCAGGCGACCCCGGTGCTCGAGGGGCAGGTGCTGCTGACGACGGACGCGGGGCTGTCCGCCGGCGGCCTGGTGCGCGGCATCGCACCGGAGGACCTGCGCGCGCGCGGCATCATCGCCGACAATATCCGCGCCGGGAGCCTCGCCGATTTCGGCGGAGAGGATGCGATCGTCATCGGCACCGTCCTCGCGCGGCGGCTCGATCTCGGCGTGGGTGACCGGATCACGGTGGTCTCCCCGGAAGGGCGGACCACGGTCTTCGGCACGGTGCCGCGGCTGCGCCCCTATCGCATCGTCGCGCTCTTCGAGGCCGGGATGCAGGAGTACGACGGCGGCTTCCTGTTCCTGCCGCTGCCGGCCGCGCAGCTCTTCTTCCAGCGACCCGGCGCGGCGAGCCAGATCGAGGTCCATCTGCGCGACCCGGCCGCGGCGGAGGACGCCGCATCGGCGATCCGCCGCGCGCTGGCCGGACGGCGCATCACCATCCTCGACTGGCAGGGTGCGAACAGCGGCTTCTTCGAGATCGTCGAGGTCCAGCGGAACGTGATGTTCCTCATCCTCGCGCTGATCATCCTGGTCGCGGCGTTCAACATCGTCTCCTCCCTCATCATGCTGGTGAAGGACAAGGGGAAGGACATCGCCGTCCTGCGCACCATGGGCGCGGGCAGGGGGGCGATCCTGCGCATCTTCCTGCTCTGCGGGGCGACGGTGGGCGGGCTCGGCACGCTGGCCGGGCTCGGGCTCGGCCTCGCCTTCTGCGCCAATCTCGAAACCATCCGCCAGGCACTGATGCGGCTGACGGGCACCACGATCTTCGATCCGCAGATCTACTTCCTCACCCATATTCCGGCCGTGGTGGACCCCTGGGACGTGGCCCAGGTGGTCGGCCTCGGGCTGCTGCTGTCGCTGCTGGCGACGCTCTATCCCTCCTGGCGCGCGGCGAGGACGGATCCCGTGGAGGCGCTGCGCGATGAGTGAACTCCCGCTGCGGCTGGCCGCCGTGGAACGGCGCTACCGATCCGGGGCCGGCGACCTCGCGGTGCTGCGCGGCGCCGACCTGGCCCTGGCGGCGGGCGAGATCGTCGCGCTGGTGGCGCCCTCGGGCACCGGCAAATCCACGCTGCTGCACCTCGCCGGGCTGCTGGAAAGGCCCGATGGCGGCGAGGTCTTCGTCGAAGGCCGCGCCGCGGGGTCGCTGTCGGACGATGCCCGCACGGCGATCCGGCGGACGACGATCGGCTTCGTCTACCAGTTCCATCACCTGCTGCCGGAATTCACGGCGGAGGAGAACATCGCCTTGCCGCAGATGGCCGCCGGCGTGGCGCGCGGCGCGGCGAGGACGCGGGCGCGGGAACTGCTCGCGGCCTTCGGGCTGACGGGGCGGGAGGGGCACCGGCCGGGGAAGCTCTCGGGGGGCGAGCAGCAGCGTGTCGCGATCGCGCGGGCGCTGGCGAACCGGCCACGGATCCTGCTGGCGGACGAGCCGACGGGGAACCTCGATGTCGGGACTTCGGACCGGGTCTTCGCGGAACTGCTGGACCAGGTGCGCGGACATGGCGTCGCGGCGCTGGTGGCGACGCACAACCCGGACCTCGCGGGGCGGATGGATCGGATCGTGACGCTGAGCGAGGGGCGGGTCGTGGCGGCACAGCCGGCCGATTGAAGGCGTCAGCCGGAGGGGCCTGGCGCCATTGGCGCGAAGGTGGGAGCCGGAGAGAGGCTTTGCCCCTCTCCGGACCTCACCCCACCAAAGGCCGAAAGGCCTTTGGGAACCATCACCCGGTGTCGGGCAGAGGAGGAATTCCGCGGCGACGAAGGAAGCACCTTGCCCGGCGCCCGGGATATCCCGCGGGCGTCATGCTCGCAGCGCCCTTCTTCGTGCCGGAGGGGCAGTCACGCCGGGACCAGCTACTGGCCGGTCCAGGGTGCACTGCACCCTGGCGGGGTGAGGCTTGGAGAGGGGCAGAGCCCCTCTCCGATCACCAGCGCCATGGGTGTTCGCGCCCATGTGTCAGCACCCCTCCAACAATGCCCGGCCCGCCGTATCAGTACGCCGCGGTGAAGATCATCCCGCGATGCGCCGGCCGTTCCACCTCATCGAGCAGCGCCACCGCATAGTCCTCGGCGCTGATGCGGCTCTGCCCTTCCGCATCCGTCAGCAACGTGCGGCCGCCGAGGCGGAAGGTCCCGGTCCGCTCGCCCGGCGCGACCATCCCCGCCGGGGCGAGCACGGTGAAGTCGATGCCGCTCGCCGCGATGCGCTCGAAGGCGGCGCGCATGGCGCGGGCCTCGGCGTTGTAGGGCTCGGGCACGTGGTCGGCGACCGGGCTGCCGTCGGCCAGGTTCAGCGAGCCCGCGCCGCCCACCAGCACCAGGCGCTTGCCGTCGAGGCCTGCGATCAGCGCTTCGGCGTAGCCCATTGCCTCCGCCGCCGGATTGCCGGTGCTGCGCGGGCTGGCGGCGGCGATCACCACATCGGCCGACGCGGCGGCGGCGGACAACGCCGGGATGTCCGTCACCTCGAGCTTCATCGGCGTGAGGCCGGGACGGGCCCCGATCTTCTCGGGGTTGCGCGCCGCGGCGGTGACGCGGTGGCCGCGGGAGAGCGCCTCCGTCGCCAGCCGGCTGCCGATCATGCCGCTCGCGCCGATCACCAGGATGTCCATGTGGTTTGCCCTTGCCAGGAATGTTGCGGGCAGGGCAATTACGATTGGTAACCTGGTTCCGATAGATCCATTTCCGCGTCACATGGTTACCCGGAGGGAACCCGATGCCCGCCCCGCGCACCGTCAATCACGACTGTCCGATCCGGGATGTGCTCGATCGCGTCGGCGACGCCTGGTCGGTCCTGGTGATCGCCGAGCTCGACAAGGCCCCGTGCCGCTTCAACGCGCTGCGGCGGGTGATCGACGGGGTTTCGCAGCGCATGCTGGCCGTGACATTGCGGCAGCTGGAACGCGACGGGCTGGTGACGCGCCGGGTGACCGATGGGCGCCCGCCGCAGGTCACCTACGCGCTGACGCCGCGGGGCGTCTCGCTGCATGCGGCCCTGGCGCCGCTGGCCGATTGGGCGGCGCGGCACCAGCAGGCGATCCGTGAATCGCGGGCCGCCTTCGAGGCCGCACAGGCAGCCGCGGCCTGATGCGCTGCCCGGAAACCACGACGCGTTGAAGGCGGTTGCGCCGTCCCCATCTCGTATCCCGGACGCTGGCCGCCGCGACGCTCCGCCAGCACAGGAGGGCGGCGATGTCCGAGACTCCCCAGATCCTCTTCAACGACGGCGCCGCCTATGAACGCTTCATGGGGATCTGGAGCCGCCTGGCGGGGGATGTCTTCCTCGATTGGGTGGCGCCGGCCCCCGGCCTGCGCTGGGCCGATATCGGCTGCGGCAACGGCGCCTCGACCGAATTGCTGCTCGACCGTTGCGCACCGGCGCTGGTCGAGGGCATCGACCCTTCGCCGGACCAGCTTGCCTACGCGCGCGATCGGCTCGCCGGTCGGCCCGCCCGTTTCCGGCAGGGCAGCGCCATGGACCTGCCCTACGCCGATGGCAGCTTCGATGCCGCGGTCATGGCCCTGGTCCTGTTCTTCGTGCCCGACCCCGCCCGCGGCGTGGCGGAGATGACGCGGGTGGTCGCATCCGGCGGCACGGTCGCGGCCTATGCCTGGGACATGCTGGGCGGGGGGTTTCCCATCGCGGTGATCCAGGATGTGATGCGGGAATCCGGCCTGCCGGTGCCGTTGCCGCCATCCGTCGAGGCGTCACGGCGGGAGAGCATGCGGGCGCTCTGGTCGGCCGCCGGCCTGCGCGACGTCGCGCTGCGGCCGATCACCGTCTCGCGGCACTTCGCGGATTTCGACACCTACTGGACCACCAGCGTGCAGGGCCCGGCGTTGAGCGCGGTCATGGCCGGCATTCCGGCCGCCGAGGCGGAGGCGTTGAAGGAGCGCGTCCGCAGCCGGCTGCCCATCGATCCCGCGGGCGGCATCACCGCGACCGCGACGGCCAATGCGGTGAAGGGGTTGAAGCCCTGAGCCTCCGACCGGAGGGCGCAGGCCTCTCGCCGCCGGCGCAGACCCGCCTTGCAGGAGCGGCGACGACCCGGAGCGCGGCGCCGCCCCTGGCCCTGATCGGCGCCGCGGCATCACCCGGCGGCGATGATCAGCGCCACGCCCGATGCCGCGATCGCGGCGCCCCCGACGCGCAGCACCGCCACGCGCCCCGCCGCGACGCGGCCCATCGCGAAGCCCGCCGCATGCAGCACCGCCGAAGCCGCCAGCATGCCGAGCGCGGTCGGCAGCACCGATCCGCCGATCTCCCCGCCATGCGCGGCGCCGTGCAGCAGGCCGAAGGCGGCGGCGAGCGGCAGGGCGATCGTCGCGCCCATCGGCACCGCCAGCGCGACCACCAGGCCGAGCACCAGCACCGTGGCGGCGACGCCCGGCTCGATCCAGGCCGGCAGCTCCGTCAACAGGCCGAGCCCGATGCCCGCCGCCATGCCGCCGAGGAAGGCCGCCGGCAGCGCCCAGGCGCGCGCGAAGTCCGACTGCGCCGCCCAGAGGCCGATCGCGATCATGGCGACCAGGTGGTCCAGGCCGAGCAGCGGATGCGCGAAGCCGGCGCCGAGGCCCTCGGTATGGACGCCGTGGGCGAAGGCCGGACCGGCGGCCAGCGTGGGAAGGATCAGCGCGCAGGCGCGCAGCAGGCGCAGGGTCATCGCAGGCTCCATGGACAGGCGCGGGTGCGGCGCCGATCCTGAGGGCGGCGCCACACCAGCGCAAGGCGAGCAAGCCACGTGCCGCGAAGGGCGGGTGGCGAGCATGTTCCTGCCAGGCAAGGCCCGGCGGGGAGCATCGGCTTGCGCGCGGCGCGGCGCGCCATCGCGTTCCGCCGCGGCCGCCGCTGGGCTAGGCTGGCGGCTCAAGCGAGTCATGTGATGTCCGAAGCCGCCGCCTTCATCCATCTGCACGTCCATTCCGCCTATTCGCTGAGCGAAGGGGCGATCAAGGCGGACAAGCTCGCCAGCCTGGCGAAGGACAACGGCATGCCGGCCGTGGCGCTGACCGACAGCGCCAACATGTTCGGCGCGCTGGAATTCGCCGAGTACTGCGCGAAGAAGGGCGTGCAGCCGATCATGGGCTGCCGGCTGTTCCTCACGCGCGCGGAGGCCGATCCGGACCGCCCGGACGTCGCGCGGCAGAACCCCGACCCGCTGGTGGCACTGGCGATGGACGCGGCCGGGCTCGAGAACCTGCAGAAGCTGTCGTCGAAGGGCTACCTGCGGGACGATCCCTCGGGACGGCCGGCGATCACGCTCGACCTCCTGCGGGAACATGCGCAGGGCATCTTCCTGCTGACGGGCGGGACGCTCGGGCCGGTGGCCCGGCTGATCGGCGACGGGCGGCGTGATGCGGCGGCGCGCATCCTGGATGCGCTGCGGGAAGCCTTCCCGGACCGGCTCGCGGTCGAACTGCACCGCCACGGCCTGCCGCAGGAGAAGGTGATCGAAAGCGGGCTGCTCGCGCTCGCGCAACGCCGCGACCTGCCCATCGTCGCCACCAACGACGTCTACTTCGCCAGGCGCGAGATGTACGAGGCGCACGACGCGCTGCTCTGCATCGCCGAGGGCCGCACCATGGCCGAGCGCGACCGCCGCCGCGTCACGCCCGAGCACTGGTTCAAGCCGGCGGCGACGATGCGTGAGTTGTTCGCCGACCTGCCCGATGCCTGCGACAACACCCTCGCCATCGCCCGCCTGTGCGCGGTGATGGCGGAGAGCAAGAAGCCGGAACTGCCGGTCTGCCCCAAGGTGAAGGAGGGCATGACCGAAGCCGAGACAGTGCGCGCCATGGCGAAGGAGGGGCTGGAGCGGCGCCTCGACGCCATGATCCCCGCACCGGACGAGGCGAAGCGGCAGGTCTATCGCGACCGGCTCGACTACGAGCTCGGCGTCATCGAGAAGATGGGCTTCCCGGGCTACTTCCTGATCGTCGCGGACTTCATCCAATGGGCGAAGGCGCAGACGCCGCCCATCCCGGTGGGGCCGGGGCGCGGATCGGGCGCCGGGTCCGTCGCCGCCTGGGCGTTGCTGATCACGGATCTCGACCCGCTGCGCTTCGGGCTCCTGTTCGAGCGCTTCCTGAACCCCGAGCGCGTGTCGATGCCCGACTTCGACATCGATTTCTGCCAGGACCGGCGCGACGAGGTGATCCAGTACGTGGTGCGCGAATACGGCGCCGACCGCGTCGCGCAGATCATCACCTTCGGCAAGCTGCAGGCGAAGGCAGCGGTGCGCGATGTCGGGCGCGTGCTCGGCATGCCCTATGGGCAGGTGGACAAGATCGCCTCGCTGATCCCGTTCAACCCGGCCAAGCCGGTGACGCTCGCCCAGGCGATCGAGGGCGAGCCGAAGCTGCAGGAGATGCGCGACAATGACGAGCAGGTCGCGCGCCTGCTCGACATCGCGCAGCAGGTGGAGGGGCTGTACCGCAATGCCTCGACCCATGCCGCCGGCGTGGTGATCGGGCGCAGGCCGCTGGTCGAGATCGTGCCTCTCTACCGCGATCCGCGCTCGCCGATGCTGGTGACGCAGTACTCGATGAAGTACGCGGAAGCGGCGAGCCTGGTGAAGTTCGACTTCCTCGGCCTCAAGACGCTGACGGTGATCGAGCGCGCCCTCGGCATCCTGCACGAGCAGGGGATCGAGGTGGACATCTCGGCGATCCCGCTCGACGATCCGAAGACCTACGCCATGCTGGCCAAGGGCGACGCGGCCGGCGTCTTCCAGTTCGAAGGGCAGGGGATGCGGGACTGCCTCAGGCAGATGCGCGCCTCCCGCTTCGAGGACCTGGTCGCCGCCGTGGCGCTCTACCGCCCGGGGCCGATGGCGAACATCCCGGCCTATTGCGCGCGCAAGCTCGGCGAGCCCTGGGAGCCGCCGCACCCGGCGATCATGCACATCCTGTCCGAGACCTATGGCATCATGGTCTACCAGGAGCAGGTCATGCAGATCGCGCAGGACCTGGCGGGGTATTCGCTCGGCGGCGCCGACCTGCTGCGCCGCGCCATGGGCAAGAAGATCCGCTCCGAGATGGAGGCGCAGCGCAAGATCTTCTGCGAGGGCGCCGAGAAGCGCGGCATCGACGCCGCCAAGGCGGCCGAGATCTTCGACCTGATGGAGCGCTTCGCCGACTACGGCTTCAACAAGTCGCACGCGGCGGCCTATGCGCTAGTGAGCTACCAGACGGCCTGGCTGAAGGCGAACCATCCGGTCGCCTTCCTGGCGGCGTCGATGACGCTCGACCTGTCCAACACCGACAAGCTCGCGGGGCATATGCAGGAGGCGGCGCGGCTCGGCATCCCCGTGCTGTCGCCGGACATCAACCGCAGCGGCGCCGAGTTCCGCGTGGAGACGACGGCGGAGGGCAAGCAGGCGATCCGCTTCGCGCTCGCCGCGGTGAAGCGGGTGGGCGAGGGCGCCATGCGGGACCTGGTGAAGGCGCGCGACGGCGGCGGGCCGTTCGAATCCCTGGCCGACCTGGCGGCGCGGGTCGATCCGAAGCTGCTCAACAAGATGCAGATCGAGAACCTGGCCCGCGCCGGCGCCTTCGAGAGCCTGGAGAAGAACCGCGCCAAGGTGATGGCCGGGGCCGAAACGATCCTGCGCCGTGCCCAGGCCACGGCCGAGGAGCGCGGCTCCGGCCAGATCGGGCTGTTCGGGGCGGACGCGCAACGAAATGAGCCGTTGCGGCTGCCGGATGTGCCGGATTGGCCGCTGCTGGACCGGCTGGCCCATGAAGCCGAGGCGGTCGGCTTCCATCTCTCGGCGCATCCGCTCGACACCTACCGCAAGGCGCTGCAGCGGCTGGGCGTGACGCCCTCGGCGCAGATCGCGGATCGGGCGCGGGCGGGCTCGGCGCGGCTGAAGCTCGCCGGGACGGTGGTGAACGCCAAGGAGCGGACGACCAAGACCGGCAGCCGGATGGCCTGGGTGCGGCTCTCGGACGCCCAGGGCTCCTTTGAGGTGACCTGCTTTTCCGAGGTGCTGAACCGGTCACGCGAGCTGCTGGCGGAAGGCAGCGCCGTGCTGGTCACGGCCGAGGCGCGGATGGAGGGCGAGGCGCTGCGCCTGACCGCCAATGACGTCGAGGCCCTGGAGAAGGCGGCGAACGGCGTCGCCGGCGGCATCCGGCTGTGGCTGGAGCAGACCGAGGCAGTGGAGCCGATCCGCGCCATCCTGGCCCGCGAGGGCCGGGGCCGTGGCCGGGTGGTGCTGGTGCCGCGGACGGGCCCCGGCCAGGAGGTCGAGGTCGCGCTGCCCGGCGGCTTCAACATCGGTCCGAAGGTGATGCAGGCGATGAAGGTGCTGCCGGGGGTCTCGCAGGTCGAGGAGATCTGATACCAACGGCCGCTATTCGCGACCGCTGGCATCGGCCTTTTGGTGCCCTCAGGCGCCGGGCGCAAATTGGCCGGGATCTTCTCTAGCGGCTGCGCCGCACGCCGTAGGTCGCGGCGCCCGCAAGGATGGCAACGAGCAGGAAGGCCGGATCGCTGCTGATGATCCCGAACAGCATCAGCACCACCGCGGCAGCGAAACCCGCGCCCACGGCGATCAGGATGTCCCGCCCGCGGCTGCGGGCCACCGCCGCCTCGGCCGGCGGGGCCGCGGCGGCGAAGGGTGCAGGCTCCGCCGTCGGGGCCTGCACCGGTTTCGCCACGGGCGCGGCAGCCGCCGTCCACGCCGCGCGGAGCGCCTTGGCGCTCGCGCCGTCCCGGTCGAGCTGCCGTTGCACGAGCGCGACCTGGGCGGGGTCCCCTTCGCCGCGGACGGCAGAGAGGAAGACGGAGTACTCGCCTTCGCGCAGGGCGCCTTCGGCATACCAGCGGTCGAGCAGGCTCCGGCGCCGCTGCATGGGGGTTTCCGGGGGCGGCAGGTCCGGCCGGGGATCGCTCTTCCTCGGCTCGGTCGCGCCCCTCCAGGCAACGACCAGGGCAGCCGGCTTGGCGTCCGCCTGATCGAGCAGCCGCCGTACCAGCGCCGTCAGGTGCGGCTCGCCCGTCCCCTGGACCGCATCCACCATGCGGGGGAACAGGGCGTCGGGAATTCCGCCCTCGGCGAACCAGGCGCCGAGCCGGCGGAGGCGCTTCTCCTCGGGCGTCTCGAGGATCCGCACCCGGGCGATGACCGGATCGCCGGAGGCCTCCTGCGCCCAGAACTGCGGCGTCTGCTCCCGCAGGGTGTCGCGCAGATGCCGGTTCAGGTCCGAGAGCGAGATCCGGCCATCCCCGTCGCGGTCCGCCGTGCCGTTCTCGATGCCCCCGACGATCGCGGCGGTGAAGCGGCCGAGGGTGATGCCGCCGGCGATCGTCTCGCCTTCCTTCGCGGTCTGCACCGCGGTCGAGGCCGTGAGCACGTAGAGGCCGCTCGCTTCGCGCGCGAGGCTGGCGATCTCGCTCGAGACGTCGCCGCGATGGCCCCCGAAGGCGCCACTGTAGCAGCAGTCGAGCAGCAGCACGGTGCAGTCGGCCCGGGCGTGGTCCACCATGTCGCGCAGGTTCTGCGCCGGGATCGAGGTGGCGTAGAGCGCCTCTTCCTCGGTATCGGCGGTGGCGAGGCAGAGCTTGCCCAGGCGGTCCAGCTTGCCGTGGCCGGCATAGAAGATGAGGATCGTGTCGCCCCGCTCGGCGCCGTTGAGGGTGCGGTTGAGCGCGCGCTTGATCTCGGCGCTGGGGCGATCGAGGAAGGTCTCGATCGTGAAGCCGCCGCTGTCAGGATCACCGAGAACCCTGGCCAGGGCCTCCACATCGTTGCGCGGGCCCTTCAGCGGCTCCAGGCCGGATTCCGGCCGGAAGGTCTGGTTCCCGATCAGGCAGGCGAGGCGGCGGGCCATGATCGTGCCGCATCACCGCGCCCCGGCGGCGCGGAACAGCTCGGCCACTTCGGCGCTGGCGACGTTGCGGGCTTCCACCTTGACCTCGGCGCCGTCGGGGCGCCGGATGGTGAGGCTGAAACTCGGTTCGCGTATGAAATAGGCCTTCAGGCATTCGACGATCGCGGTCACGGTGCCGCCGGCGAGACGGTCCAGGACGATGCCGGTGAGATCGGCCACGGCACCGCGTTCGCCCGGGCCAGCGATTCCTGTGGCGGTGTGGCCATCGACCCCGGCGCGCGCGAGATCCCGCAGGAGATCCCTGGTGAGGCGGGCGAGGCCGGTATCCGGCAGATCGGCCTCGACGGAGAGCGTGAGGGCGTGATCTGGATGCACGGCAGCCTCCGCAGCATCGACGTGGGGAACGATACGGCGTCCTATCGATCCGCTTCAACGCCAACCTTCGGCGGGCATCACAAAAATTCCATAATACATCTTATGCGGCATTTCGGCATGCCAGGACACTGCCGGCACCACCGCACCGCCCCCACGCCCGGCACGGCGCCCACGCCCTCCTCATCGATGACGCGCCGTAGGAAACGGCTCGAACGGCCACAGGTCCCGGCCGAGGGGATGGCCGGAGGGACGCCGCCATCGGCGCCGTGCCGGGCGGGCCAGACGGCTTCGAGGAAGCGCCGGGCCCGTGCAGCCGTCAGGGCGAGTGCGGGCAGGCCATCGATGCGTCGCCCCCGGAGCCTCCGCCGGAGCGGGCCGCACCGCCGCGCGGCGGTGCGCTGCCCGGCATCACAGGGTCGCGAAGCCCGGCGCGAAAGGCTGGGCTTCGAGGAAGGCGCCCGCCGCCCGCAGCACCAGCGCATCGGCGCAGCGCGGTCCGGCGAGTTGCAGGCCGATCGGCAGCCCCTCCCCGGTCCGCCCGCACGGAATCGAAACCGCGGCCCCGTGCGAGAGGTCGAAGGGATAGGAAAACTCCGCCCAGACCAGCCAATCCCATGCGTGCTGGGGCCAATCCGCCGGGCGCTGCCGGCCGACTTCAAAGGCGGCGACCGAGGCCGCCGGCGTGAGCAACAGGTCCCAGCCGGAGGCGAACCAGTCGCCGATCTCGGCGGCATAGGCGATGCGCCGCGCCTGGGCCGAGATCGCCTGCTGCAGCGTCATGCCGGCATAGTCGTCGAGGCAGGCCGCCAGTCCGGGATCCTGCTCCGCCCGGCGCGCCGGATCGGTCTCGAGGAAGGGCAGCATGGCAAGGCCCCAGAGGTCGCGTTCGAGACCCGGCCCCTTGGGGCCCCAGGGCGGGGTGACTTCCTCGACCCGGGCGCCGAGGGCCTCGAAGACCGGGATGGCGGCATGGACGGCTTCGACGACCTCCGGGTCCACCCGGGCATGGCCGAGGTCCGGGCTATAGGCGATGCGCAGGCCGCGCAGGTCCGTGACCGTGGCATCGGCGGCGCTGAATCTGCCAGGTAATGTCGTATGATCAGATGGATGAAGGCCGGAGATCACTTCCAACATGAGCGCGGCATCGGGCACGTTCCGGGTGATCGGGCCGGCATGGGAGAGCGAGCCGTTGTTCGACACCGGCGCATAGGGCACCAGGCCGAAGGTCGGCTTGTGCCCGACCGCGCCGCAGAAATGCGCCGGCAGGCGGATCGACCCCGCCCCGTCCGTGCCGATGTGCAGCGCCCCGCACCCTGCCCCGGCGAGCGCCGCCGCGCCGGAGGAGGACCCGCCCGCCGTCCGCCCGTGCTTCCACGGATTGTGCGTATGGCCAGTCAATGGGTTGGAACTGACCGCGGTCCAGCCCTGCTCGGTCGAGGTGGTCTTGCCGAGGATGACCGCACCGGCCGCCTTGAGGCGCGCAACCATGGGCGAATCATGCTCGAGCGGCGCGGGGCTGGACAGGCGGGAGCCGCGCCGCGTCGGCAGCCCGGCGACCGCGGTGATGTCCTTCACCGACACCGGCACGCCGTGCAGAGGGCCGAGCGGCCCATCGCCCATCGCCGCCGTCTCCGCCGCGCGGGCGGTTTCCATGGCGCGCTCCTCGTCGAGCACCACCATGGCGTTGATCCGCGGTTCCCAGGCCTTGATGCGGTCCAGCACCGCCCGGGTGACCTCGACCGGGGAAGCCTGGCGGCGACGGATCAGGCTGGCCTGCTCAACGGCGGACAGCGTCGCGAGGTCGGTCATCAGGCGGCCTCCGTCGCGGTCCAGGGGGCGATGTCGAGGAAGGTCGACTGGTAGCAGGCCCCCTCCCCGATATCCGTCCGTCGTTCGTCGCAGAGCATGTTCACCGTACCGTTCACTGCTTCGGAATCAGGGCGCTGGCCGGGGACGAGCACGACGCCGGGCTGGACCTCGTCGCTCACCTTCAGCACCAGCCCGACCGCCCCGCGGTCGTTGAACAGGCGCACGCGCTGCCCGTCCGCGAGGCCGCGGCGTGCGGCGTCCTGCGGGTGCAGTATGGCGCAGGGGGCGCCTTCCCGCCTGCGCAGGAAGGGCGAGGCGGCATAGGCCGTATGTGCCTGGAAGTAGCCAGGCGCCGTCAGCAGCCGCAGCGGCCAGCGGGCGGCGTCGGCGGCCTCGGCCGCGTCCTCCTGCCAGACCGGCATGGCCGGCACGCCCTGCTGCGCCAGCGCCTCCGACCAGATCTCCAGCCGGCCGGAGGGCGTGCGGAAGTCCTGGGCCGCCGGCGGCTTCACCTTCACCGTCCGCTCGAAGACCTGCGCGGGATCGACATCGGCGATGATGCCGGTGGCCCCGCGGAAGAAGTGCGGGACGATCTCCTTCGGCGCCATGGTGAAGGCCGGGTCGGTCAGGCCCATGCGCTGCCCGAGTTCCTGCGCCAGGCGGAAGTTCGATCGGGCTTCGTGCTGCGGCGGTACGGCGGCCGGGGCGTACTGCATCCGATAGCTGCCGTAGGAGCGGTAGAAATCCTCGGTTTCCAGATAGGTCGTGGCCGGCAGCACGATGTCGGCGTAGCGCGCCGTGTCGGTCATGAAGGGGTCGTGGACCACGGTGAAGAGGTCCTCGCGCGTCAGCGCCCGCCGCAGCCGGTTCACGTCGGGGTTGGTCACCGCCGGGTTGTTGGCGGCGATGAACAGGCCGCGGATGGGCGGGTCGGCCATCTCCTCCAGCGCCTCGCCCAGCGCCAGGTGGTTGACCATGCGCGAGGTTTCCGGGCCGGAGGGCTTGGCCACGAAGCCGAACCGGAAATCCATCGAGGCGGCGGCGAGCAGCAGCGCCCCGCCCCCTTCCCGCCCATAGGCGCCGGTCAGCGCCGGCAGGGTCGCGACCGCGCGCAGTGCCTGGCCGCCGCGGGCAAGGCGCGTCATGCCCTCGCCCAGGCGGATCAGCGAGGCCTTCGCCGCGCCGTACATGGCGGCGAGCCGCTCGACGTCCTCCACCGGCAGGCCGGTGATCCCGGCCACCCGTGCCGGCGGGAAATCGGGCAGCACCTCCGCCGCCCAGCGGTCGAAGCCGAGCGTGTTCGCGGCGATGTAGTCGCGGTCCAGCTTGCCGTCGCGCAGCAGGATATGGGCAATGCCGCAGGCGAGCGCGGCATCCGTGCCGATGCGGATCGGCAGGTGCCAGTCGGCGCGCGCGGCGGTCTGGCTGCGGCGCGGGTCGATCACCACCAGCTTCACGCCGGTCCTGCGCACCTTCTCGAGCAGCGCCCAGAAATGGACGTTCACCGCCATCAGGTCGCAGCCCCAGGCGATGACCAGGTCGGAATGGACCACGCTTTCCGGGTCCGTCCCGCCGACCGGGCCGAGCGTCAGGTCCCAGGCGGTCTCGCAGCAGGTGTCGCAGACCGTGCCCGCCTGCAGCCGGCTGGCGCCCAGAGCGTGGAAGAGACCGCCGACCAGCCGCCGGTTCATCTGCCCCTGATGGGCGGAATAGGCATAGCCGAGCAGCGCCTGCGGCCCGCTTTCGGCGATGATGGCCTTCCACCGGGTGGTGATCTCATCGAGCGCCGAATCCCAGGTGATGGGGGCGAACTGCCCGCTGCCCTTGGGCCCGGTGCGGCGCAGCGGGGTGCGGAGGCGATCCGGGGAATGCACCGTCTCCATGTCCCGGTTGACCTTGGCGCAGGCGAATCCGGCCGTGTAGGGGTCCTCGGGGTCGCCCTGGATCCGGGTGATGCGGCCGTCCTCAACCTCCGCCAGCAGGGAACACATGTCCGGGCAGTCATGCCCACAGACGACACGAACCTTCGACATCGGGCGCAGGGTCCTTCCTCGGCGCGGCATGCTTCGGGGCGTCACTCTCCGCCGTGGCTTGCGGCGTTGCAACACCACCCCGCGGGCTTGCCGAACGGCGGCGGCCGGGTGAGGACAGGCAGGATCAGCCCCACGGAGCCGCAATGCCGCAGGACCCCGAAGCCGCCCTCGCCCGCCTGCTGGAGGTGATGGCCCGGCTCCGCCACCCCGAGACCGGATGCCCCTGGGACCAGGAGCAGGACTTCCCGACCATCGCCCCCTACACCATCGAGGAAGCCTATGAGGTGGAGGAGGCCATCGCCTCCGGCGACCCCGCGAGGCTCCTGGACGAACTCGGGGACCTGCTGTTTCAGGTCGTCTATCACGCGCGCATGGCCGAAGAGCGCGGCTGGTTCGCCTTCGGGGAGGTCGCCGGCGCCATTGCGGACAAGATGATCCGGCGCCATCCGCATGTCTTCGGCGAGGAAGAGGCGCGCACCACGGATCAGCAGAACGCCGCCTGGGAAGTTCAGAAGGCGGCCGAGCGCGTTGCGCGGGCCGAGGGAGGCACCCTGGCGGGCATCCCGGTTGGCCTGCCGGCGCTGACCCGCGCGGCCAAACTGACGAAGCGCGCGGGGCGGGTCGGCTTCGACTGGCCGGATGCTGCCTCGGTGCTCGACAAGCTCGAGGAGGAAGCGGCCGAGCTGAGGGCCGAGTTGAAAGAACATGCCAAGGATGCGGATCCTGCGGCGTTGCGGGACGAAGTCGGGGATCTGCTTTTCGTGCTGGCGAACCTGGCGCGGAAGCTCGACCTGGACCCTGAGGAATGCCTGCGCGGGGCCAACCGTAAATTCGTCCGACGCTTCGGATACATTGAGCAATACTTGGTTTCTGAAGGAAAGACTCCTGCGGATACGGATCTGAGTCGGATGGAGGATCTGTGGCTGGCAGCCAAGCGTGCTGAGCGCCGGAAGGCTTGAGATCAGATGCGCCTTGCGGTCGCTTTCTGCCTGTTCCTGGGGCTTTTCTCACTGATTGAGGCTTCCGCCCAGCCGCGGCGCACGCTGATCGATGCCGGCGCCGCCGGCCGGGTCCTGGTGGTGCCCCAGGCGATGGACGGCGAAGTGCTGCGCCTTTCGCGCCGCGGCCGAACACCCTGGCAGGCCCGCGCCCAGCGCTTCGAGACCTTCCGGGACGGCGCGCCAGTCCCGATCGGAGAGAACGAGACCGCCCTCGGCGTTACCGGCTGGACCGGCGGCGCCTATTGCTGCTGGACCCTGCACCTGTTCCGGCAGGGCGCGCAGGGGCTGGCACATGTCGCATCCCTGCCTTTCGGCAAGCGGGAGCCGGAGGAGGTCCGGCTCTCGCCGCCGGGCGGGCCGGCAATCCTGCTCTCCGATGCGGTCTTCGACTTCTGGGAGGCCCCGGTCAGCCTCGCGGCAGACCTCAGCCCTACGGTCCCCTTCCGATGGACGGGCCGAGCCCTGGAGCCTGACACGGCGGCCATGCGGCGCCCGGTCACGGCGGCGCTCGGCACCGCCTGCACCGACATGGCGGCGCCGGAGGATCAGCCGCCGCCGGAGCAACGCTTCGCCACCTACCCGGACAGTGCGGCGGCCATCACCGCGCTGCGTGCGGCCGACTGGGCGGCGCGCCCCGGCGGGCGGGCCCGCCATCCGGGTGTCGAGGCCGCCCGGATCGCCGTCTGCCTGATCTATGCCGGCCACGCCGACGAGGCCCGGCGGCTGTTGCGCGCCGTCTGGCCGGAGGGGGCCGCGGGGCTGCCGGAAACCGAACGGCAGATCGCCGGCCGGCTGGCCTGCAGCCCCTTCCGTGACGCGGTGCGCGCGGTCAACGCGACCGGGGCGCCTTTCCTCGGCGCCCGGTGCCGGCGCAACGGGCCGGATCAGACCGCCGTCTTCGCCCTCGGCTGGCGCTAGTCTCCTGCCTGGGCGGTTCGCCGGATCTCCAGCGAGCGAAGCGGACAAGCAGGCCGCCTAAGACAGCGGCCAGTGTCCTGATTCCGGAGTGGCCAGGACGTCGGAGCCGGGACACCAGGCGCCCTCAAAGTCCGCCTGGAAAAGCGCCCTGCGGCGCCTTTCCATGTCCGGCATCGGCCCGCACCCCCAGCCGGGCACCCATGCCAGTATGCGGGAATGGGTGGCCGGGTCGGGGTGCGGGCCGGTGCCTGACTTTTCAACGGTCCCTCAGGCCGGGCGGGTTTCCGCCCGCACCGCGATGCGTTCCTCGGGGAGCGGGATGAACTCCTTCTCGTCCCCCGGCACCTTCGGGAAGCGACCCGCCTTCCAGTCGGCCTTGGCCTGTTCGAGCCTCTCCCGCGAGGACGCGACGAAGTTCCAGTAGAGGTAGCGCGGCCCGTCCATGGCGGCGCCGCCCAGCATGAGCAGCCGCGCACCGCCGGGCCCGGCGGTCAGCGCCAGCGCATCTCCGGCGTGGAAGACGAGCATCCGCCCGGCCTCGAACTGCGTTCCCGCCACCTCGACGCTGCCCTCGACGACGTAGGCGCCGCGCTCATCGTGGCCCTCGGGCAACGGCAGCCGCGCCCCCGCGGACAGCGCGGCATCGGCGTAGAAGAGCGGCGAGGAGACGGCGACCGGCGCGCGCAGCCCCCACCCTTCCCCGGCGATCAGGCGCATGCGCACGCCCTGGTCATCGACCAGCGGCAGCTCGCCGGCCTCGTGGTGGGCGAAGCCAGGCGTCGTGCCCTCGGCATGCTTCGGCAGCGCCACCCAGGACTGGATGCCGAACATCCGCCGCTTCTGGCTGCGCTGCGCCGGATCGGTCCGCTCGGAATGCACGATGCCGCGTCCGGCGGTCATCCAATTGAGTTCCCCGGGGCGGATCGGCTGCGCGCTGCCGAGGCTGTCGCGGTGCAGGATCTCGCCCTCGAAGAGGTAGGTGACGGTCGACAGCCCGATATGCGGGTGCGGCCGGACATCGAGACCCTTGCCGGAGAGGAACTCGCCCGGCCCCATCTGGTCGAAGAAGATGAAGGGGCCGACCATCTGCCGTTCCTTCGCCGGCAAGGCGCGGCGCACCTCGAAGCCGCCGACGTCATGGGCACGGGGGATGATGACATGCTCGAGGCCCGGCGGCGGCTCGGGGCAGGTCGGATCGGCTTCGTCGAGGGTGCTCATGGCGGCTCTCCTGGCTCGGGCAGGAGTATCGGCATGGCGCGCCGCGGCCGCCATGGCGGCGTGCTGATGGCCCCCATCACCAGACCCGATTGGCCGCCGCCTTCAGGCGCTGTCGCAGACGCCTTCAGGCACCTTCACGCGAGCAGCAGCTTCCGGGCCACGAAGCCTTCCGCGTAGCGGTCCGGCGCGCGGCATTCCATCCCGCGCAGCCGGGCGAGGCCGAGGAAGGTCTCCCGGTCGAACCAGTCCTTGCTCCGCTGGGTCGCGAAATGCTCGTCGAGCAGCGCGAGCTTCCGTTCCATCGCCGCGGCGGAGATCGGCACGTAGAGGTTGGAACGGCCGAGATCGCCATCCCATTTCGGGATCTCGTATTCCAGCACGACCTGGTCGCGGAAGGCGTTCCAGGTCAGCTCGCGCACCAGGCGGTGATCCTGGTGCGCGTCATCCTCCTTGTGGGTCAGCACCACATCCGGGCGCAGGCGACGGGCAAGGTCCTGCATCCATTCCTTGATCGCCTCCCGCTGCGCGGGGAAATAGCCGTCGCGGAATTCCAGCAGTTCGACCTTGCTCGCCGCGGCGCCGGCCAGGAAGGCTGCGGCCGAGGCGGAGGCCTCCTCGGCGCGCGGCCCGATGGCGCTGAGGACGCACCAATGGACATCGAGGCGCATGCCCTGCGCCTGCCATTCCAACAGGGTGCCGCCGGCGCCGATCTCGATGTCGTCCGAATGGGCGCCGAGGCAGAGGACCCGGAGCCCCTCCCCTGCCCCGGCGAGGCGCAGCCCCTTCATTCCGCGGCGACGAGCCTCGGCTGGCGCTTGCCGGCGTAGTCGCCGGGCAGCCAGGGCATCTCGCCGCGCTCGACCATGTCCTCGAGCACCTGGCGGTCGCGCAGCGTGTCCATCGAGCGCCAGAAGCCTTCATGCTTGTAGGCCATGAGCTTGCCCTCGCGGATCAGCCGGTCGAAGGGTTCGAGGACGAGTTCCTCGCCGTCGCGCATGTAGTCGAAGATCTCCTTGCGGAAGACGAAGTAGCCGCCGTTGATCCAGATGTCCGCGCGGTTCGAGCTGCGGAAGGCCTGCACCTCGCCGTTCTCGCCTATATCGGCCAGGTGGTAGGTCAGCGGCGGGCGCACGGCCACGAAGCAACCGATCTTGTCGCTCGCCTTGAAGCGCGCGACGACCTCCCCGAGGTCGAGATCGGTCAGGCCGTCGCTGTAGTTGGCGAGGAACATCTCCTCCCCGCGGACGTGCTCGCGCACCGCCCAGAGCCGCTCGCCGATGTTCCGCCAGATGCCGGTGTCGATCATCGTGACGCGCCAGTCGTCACGCTTGCGGCCGAGGGTTTCGACCTGCGCGCCGCCGCCGGTGACGACGCAGTCCGCGAAGGTCTCGTGGCGGTGGTTGAGGAAGAACTCCTTCACCACGTTCGCCTTGTAGCCAAGGCAGAGCACGAAATCCCTGTGCCCGTGGTGGCTGTAGTACTGCATCACGTGCCACATGATCGGCTGCTGGCCGATCGGGATCATCGGCTTGGGGATGTTCTCGGAATATTCGCGGATGCGCGTGCCGAGGCCACCGCAGAAGAGAACGACCTTCATGCCGGCATCTCCTTCGGGTCGATGATCGTCGTTTCCGGGATTGGCACCACGAATTTCCCGCCCCAGTCGCCGATGTGGCGCATCTGGGCGACGATCTCGTCGCGCAGGTTCCAGGGGAGGATCAGGACGTAGTCGGGCCGCGCCTCGTCGATCGCCTCGACGGGCAGGATCGGAATGTGCATGCCCGGGGTGAAGAGCCCGTGCTTGTATGGGTTGCGGTCGACGGTGAAGTCCAGGAAGTCGGTGCCGATGCCGCAGTAGTTGAGCAGCGTGTTGCCCTTGCCCGGCGCGCCGTAGCCGCAGATGCGCCTGCCGTCCTCCTTCGCGGCGATGAGGAAGGAGAGCAGGCGCCGCTTGGTGCGCCTCACCTTCTCGGCGAAGGCCTCGTAGGTCGCGATGTCGCGCACGCCGCCCGCCTCTTCCCGCGCGCGCAGGGCGGCGACTGCGGGGGCCACGGGCCGGGTGGATTCGATGCGCGCGAGATGAACGCGCAGCGAGCCGCCATGCGTGCGCAGCTCCTCCACATCCACGACCTTCAGCCGGTGCTGCTCGGCCATGCGCAGGATGGTGTGGAAGGAGAAGTAGGAGAAGTGCTCGTGGTAGATCGTGTCGAACTGGTTCTCCTCGATCAGCCGTTCGAGGTGCGGGAATTCCAGCGTGCAGACGCCTTCCGGCTTCAGCAGGATGCGGATGCCGCCGACGAAGTCGTTGAGGTCGGGCACCTGCGCCAGCACGTTGTTGCCGGCGACGAGGTCCGCCTGGCGGCCTTCCTCGAGCATCCGCTTCGCCATGGCGACGCCGAAGAACTCCACCAGCGTCGGGATGCCCTTGGCCTGCGCGACCGCGGCGACGTTGGCCGCCGGCTCGACGCCGAGCACGGGGATACCCATCGGCAGGAAGTGCTGGAGCAGGTAGCCGTCATTGCTCGCGAGCTCGACGACCAGGCTGTTCGCGCCGAGGCCGAGGCGCGCGGCGATGGCGTGGCAATAGGCCTTGGCGTGCGCGACCCAGCTTGTGGAGTAGGATGAGAAGTAGGCGTACTCGTGGAAGATGTGCTCCGGCGTCACGTACGCCTTCAACTGCACGAGCAGGCAGGTCTCGCAGACCAGCGCATGAAGCGGGAAATGCGCCTCCATGGTGTCGCGTTCCTCGGGCCGCCGGAAGCTCTCGCACAGCGGCGACATGCCGAGGTCCACCATGCTGCGGCGCAGCGGCATGCCGCAGAGACGGCAGGAGCCCTGGGCGTTGCTGCTCCCGTCGATGGTGAACCGTCGCGTCTCGATGTTCATTGTGCAGCCTCGACATGCCTCGGATGGCGCGACGCGCCTGCAGCATCAGAGCGAAGAGGCGCGCCCGATGCCCGCCCGGCAGCCGAAAACTTTTCCGCCTTCCGGGCGGAGGCGCGCTGAGGGCTGCAGCGCGCCGACCACCCACGCGCGGCAGCACGACGTGACATCACGCGCGCCGCGGCCTGCGGCCATTCCCGCCACCACCTGCTCGGGCACCATGCCGGCGATCCTCGCGCAGGGGTCGTCGCGCCTCGTCGCGTCGCGGCGATGACGAAGCATGCGCCGCAGCCGGCAGCGACGGGTGAACCTCGGGGAATGGCGAAGAAGTTTTCGCGCAGTGCACGGCCTGCTTCGGCCCGCGACCCGTAGGATCCTGCCGGACATTCGAAGAGGCCTGCATGCGGTTCATCCCGACCGCTCTCGACGGCGTGGTGATCGTCGAGCCCGAACCCGCGCATGATTCGCGTGGTTTCTTCGCGCGCACCTTCTGCGTGCGCGAGTTCGGCGCGCAGGGCCTGGAGACCGCCTTCGTCCAGCACAGCCTGTCCCACTCGGCGGCACGCGGAACCCTGCGCGGCATGCACTTCCAGCGAGGTCCCTACGCCGAGGTGAAGGTTGTCACCTGCACGAAGGGCGCGGTCCGCGACGTGCTGATCGACCTCCGGCCGCGCTCCCCGACCTATCGTCGCTGGGAGGGCTATGACCTGACGGCAGCGAACCGCCGGTCCCTCTACGTGCCGAAAGGCTTCGCGCACGGCTTCCAGACGCTCGAGCCGGATACCGAGGTTTCCTACCTGATATCCGAGTTCCATGCGCCGGCCGCGGCGACGGGCGTTCGGCACGACGATCCGGCCTTCGGCATCGCATGGCCGCTGCCGATCACCGAGATCTCGGAGAAGGACCGGAACTGGCGGGACTTTGCCGAGGCGGTGCACACGTGAACGTCGGAACTTCAAGAACGGCCAGCGGCAGGACCGGCCGATCTGCCCAGACGTCGCCGGGCTGGGCGCACGAGGACTGCGATCCCTCCATGCCGCTGGTGGCCATCGCCACGCCCGTCTTCAACGGCGAGAAGTACCTCGCGAAGACGATGGAATGCGTCCAGGCCCTGGACTATCCGAACCTCGTTCACGTCGTGCAGGACAATGCCAGCACGGACGCGACGCCGGACATCATCGCGCGCTTCGAGGGCCGGCGCGTGCCGGTCCTGAGCGAGCGTTCCGCGACGACCCGGCCGATGGCCGACAACTGGAACGCCGTGGTCCGCCGCGTCCCCGAGGAGGCGAGCTATTTCTGGCTCCTCTGCGCGGACGACATCCTCGCCCCGCATGCGATCGGCCGCCTGGTGGAGGTGGCCCAGTCGAGCCCCGATGTGCAGCTCGTCGGCTGCCAGTGGCGCGCGGACGGGCTGTGCGGCGAGGAGTTGCCGAAGGAGCGGAGCATCTTTGCCGGCGACGAGATGCTCCGGCGCTACTTCCGCCGGGAGACCATGGTTCTCTCGGGCATGAACGTCCTGTTCCGGCGGTCGCTCATCCGCCCGGACGCGGATTTCTACGATCCGACGATCATATCCTTCGACACGGATGCCAACATCCGCGCCTGTGCGCTCGGCAAGTACGGGTTCGTCCACGAGGAGCTGCTCTACTGGCGACAGCATGAGGGCAGCACGACGCAGACCGTGAGCGGGCGTGATCTCTCGTACCACGCGGAATGGCTGCTCCTGCTGGACCGGCACTTCTCCCATGCGCTGGGCCATCGGGAATACCTGCATTGCAGGGATGCATTCCGGCGCCATTTCCTGCGCCGGCTGCTCATGCTGCGGATCAGGCCCGGCGGCAAGGAGATCTGCGACCGGCACCTCCGCGCACTGCGCCTGCGCGGCGACGAAGCCGGCCTTCCCGATTTCGCGGCCGCGCTGGCCGATTGGGTGCTCCATGCCGTACGGGGCCGCCGCGCGCATGTCGGCGCACCGCGTCGTCGGTTCCCCGATGCCGCGGCCGGCCTCGGGACGTCACGGGCAAAGATCTGATCGTTGCTGCCTGGCACCCTCGGCAGTTCATCGCGAGCGGGCCTGTCACCATCCGCGCTCAGCGCAGCTTGCCGCCGGCCTCGCGCCCCGCAGGCACCGCGACCGCGATGACCGGGTCATCGGAACCTGCGGTCTGCCGCGGGGGACCGTTCAGCCATTCGCGCAGGCGTCCGATGGCATACCAGAAGCGCAGGTCGAATTCCTGCCCAGCCGGCGCGATGGGATAGAGGAGTCCAAGGATCGCGGCGCGGGCCGCAAGCGCGGCTGCCTCGGTTCCCGTCGTACGGGGGCCGATGAGGAAGCTGATGCGTTCGTCGCTGAGACCATCCCAATAGGCCCTGCGCGCGGCCCAGTCCCGTCCGAGGCGGTCGACCGGGATCCGGTGTCCGGCCCGCAGCAGGTGCGATCGCGCCGCCGTCCAGCCGCGACGCATGGCGATCTCCTGGACGAGCTTTTCCTCCCCGCTCAGCAGCCGGGTTCCGACCCGTCCCAGCGATTCGGGAAAGCCGCCGCAGTCGGCGAGGCAAGCGCGTCGGTAGATCGCATTGGCGCCACACACCGATACGTCCGCCGCCAGCAGAGCCTCATCCGGCTGCTCGACCAGCGATAGGTATTGGCGCCAGCGCCGGCCGATCCGCGGGTCTGAGCCCTCGGGAAACAGGGGCAAGACGGTCCCGCCGATGATCCCGCAGCGGTCAGGGGCAGCCGCAACGAGGCGCATGGCATGGCCGAACCAACCGGCCTCGGGAACGGCGTCGTCGTCCAGGAAGGCGACCCACTCGCCACGCGCGGCGCCCACCGCGGCGTTGCGCGCGCGGGACAGGCCCGGCACGGCGATCCGAATGAGACGGGCGCCGGGGAATGCCTCCGTCGCGCGGGCAAGTGCGGATGCCTCGGCGGCGGAGCAGCCGCTGTCGATGATCAGAAGCTCCGCGGCGGCGAAGTCGATCTGGGGATGAAGGTGCTCGAGACAGATGCGCACATCGGCCGAGCGGTCATGCGTGCAGATGGCGATGCTCAGCATGGCGTGTCGTCCTCGCGGGCACCAGGTGCGGGCCAGCAGCCCCGGATCGACTCCAGCCGACGCGCGCGCAACAGGTATGGAAAGCGATCCGCGCCCGCACGATTCGGCGGACCAGGGTGTGCGACGGCTGGCTCCGCCCATGCCGCGGGGCGTGGGAGAGGCCGGCAGGCGCCGCGGCGTGGGCTGCCCGCCGGCGCGGACCGCGTGGCAGGCGTCTCGCACGCGGAGATGCGCGCCTCCATGGCCGTCGCATTCGTGCGGCGGGCGGGCGGCGTGGCCATTGCCTTCGTATCCCTACGGCTCTGCGACCGCGGCATTCCATGTCACCCCTGGCTGTGGGCAGGCGTGGCCCCAAGCAGGCTCCGCCACGATGTGATGAAGCGTTCCCGCGTCAGCGCGCGCGCATGATCCCGCGCCAGGGCGACGCGCCTTTCGCGCTCGGCGGCATCCATGTGCGTGAGCTGGCGCAGTCCCTCGGCTATGCCGTCGACCGATGAGGCATCGACGAAGATCGCCCCCTCCCCGACCGCTTCGCGCTGCGCAGCGCCGGTGCCGACGACGGAGAGCAGGCCATGCTGGGCCGCTTCCAGCGCGGGCATGCCGAAGCCTTCGAGAAGGCTGGGCAGGACAAAGCCGGCGGCATTGCGGTAGAGCCAGTGCAACTCCGCGTCGTCGACATAGCCAAGGCGGATGGTGCCCGGTGTTTCGCGGGCCTCGGCGAGGACCTCCTCCGCCGCATTGCCGCGCGGTCCGCAGAAGACGTAGGAATAGCCCTCCCGGGCGAGGCCGGCAGCGGTGAAGGCCCGCAGGCTCCGCACATGGTTCTTGCGGCGGTCCAAGGCGCCGACAGTCAGCAGGAACGGCTTCGTCACCCCCTGCGGCGGCCGCCCTTCATCCGATCTGTCCAAGGTCCTGACGAACAGCGGGATGACCTCGAGGAACGGGTAGTCCGTGCCGTAGAGAGTGGTGAAGGCGTCCTTCGACGCCTCGCTCACGAACACCATGCCCGGGCGGCCGAGGCGGATGAGTTCGAACGCCTTCCGGTAGCTCTCCTCGGTCGGCGCGCCGAAGAGCTCCGGATGGGTCACCGGACCCATGTCGTGGCACAGGACGATGTCGCTCGCCCGGGGCACCTCGCTCATGACGTAGAGCGGATCCATGTAGAGCACGGCCTCGTCCGGCCGCCGCCGCGCCGGCAGCCAGCTTCCCAGCGATGGATGGCCGATCTCGAAGAGCATGAGCCGAGCGAGGACGCGGCGGAAATTGCGCTCCGGTGCCAGTTGGCGCCGCAACCGCCAGAACCGCCTCGCGCTGATCAGGTCGGCGCAGCCGTCGGCGATCTCGCGGCAGACATGGTAGGCGCCGGTCCGGTTGATGAGAGCCAGCGACATGTCCGCAACGAGCGGGCTGCGCAGCGCGGTTTCGGGGCATGATCCCGTCGCGATGTGGTTCACGGTCTTGCTCCGAAGTGGGGGGCAGTCCGATGCCGCACGACGTCGAAGGAGCGCTTCAGCTCGGCCCACAGCGGGTGCCCCGTCGCGGCGAGCGCCGCACTCCATCCGGCGCAGGCGAGGATCCCCGACAGCATCGCCATGGGGATCGAGATGTCGAAACGGAACCCTTCCATCGCCAGCACCACGGCAGGTCCGGCGACGGCGCCGCCCGCGGCCACCGCGCTCTTGCCCAGTGCCCTCGCCAGATCCGCCAGGCCGAGCGCGAGCGGCCCGCGGATGCAGACGTACCCGACGACCGAATAGAGCGGCACCAGCACGAGGAAGGACAGCGCCACAGCCATCAGCCCGTGCGGTGCCGCAAGCACGATCACCATCACGTAGACCGGCATCGGAAGCACGACCGACATCAGCAGCCGCAGCGTCCTGCCCTGCGCCATGAGAACGGGATAGACGACGACATCGATCGGCGCGAGGAGCCTCGCGACCAGCATGACCTGGACCACCGGCACGACGGACAGCCACTGCGGGCCGAGAAGGATCAGCGTCGCCGGATGGGCCAGGCATGCGAGCACGAGCAGCGCCGGCCATTGCACGGCGCTCAACAGGCCGATGGCATTGAGAACCGGGCCCTTGAGGCCCTCCCCACCCCTCTGCCGCGCAGCCAGCGCAGGCAGTGCGACCGGCCAGATGGCCGCGAGGAGCAGCTTTCCGGGCATGTCGGCCACGGTCTGCGCACGTCCGTACAGGCCCACTGTCGCAAGCATTCCATGCGCGCCGAAGACGATGTGCGGGACAGTATCGGTGAGCCGGGAGATCAGGCCCCAGAGGCCCGAGGCTCCCCCGATCCGCAGCGCCTCGGTCCATCCGCGGCGCGTCAGTCCGATCACGTGTCGCCGATCGCCGACAGCGTGCGCGACCACCAGCGTCACCAGGCCCGACCCGACCAGCGCCCAGGCAAAGGCCATGTAGCTGAAGCCAAGCAGCGCCAGTCCGACCATCAGGACAGCGTTCGCCACGACGCTCGTGACATTGACCAGGGCGACGCGGCCGAAGGCCAGCTCACGGCGGAGCAACGCGGTCAACGGGCGCTCGAAGGGGCCGAGAAGCAGCGCGAGGGCCAGCACCCTGAAGAAGCCGGTGAGGCCCTCTTCTCCCTGGTACGCCGCCAGGGCGGGAGCGGCGAGGAAGACGATCGCCGCTGCCACGGCGGAGATGCCCAGCATGACGGTGAAGGCGGCGCGCGTGGTTGCGCCGGTCACCTCATGGCGCTGGACCAGGTAGGTGGTGGGAATGTCCCGGACGAGGTCCACGAGCGCAAACAGCGTCATGCCGAGGACGGTGACGCCCACCTCCTCCGGGGAGAGGATGCGCGAGACCGCCGCGATGACGAGTGCGCCGATCACCATCGAGACATATCGATCCGCCGCCGAGAGCGCGAGGGCGCGCCGTAGCCTCATCGCGTCGGTCCCGGCGCGCCATTGGCGCCGCCGCCCCCGATCAGGGCGCAGAGCACGTCGCTCTGTTCCGAGAGCGCCGTGCGATACGCCGCCGTGCGCTCGCGGATGATGGCGGCGTGCCGTTCCCGCTCCGCGGCGAGCGCCATGACACGTTCGGCCAGCCAGTCCGGATCGAAGGTCTCGACATGGGCGCAGAAGGCGCCGAGCCCCATGTCGGTCAGCAGGATGTCGTTCTTGGCCCCGTAGCTCAACGAGATGACGGGCGTTCCGGCCATCAGGGCGCCGACGACGTTGTGGAAGCGCGTCGCGACGGCGAGTTCCGCGCCCGCCATCTGGCGGATGACATCGTGGATGTCATGCGCGGCAGCGTATTCCGTGGCATCGAGCAGGCGCTCGCCGCCGGCTGCGGCAAGCGCGGAGCGAAGGTCGCGCACGGCCTCCTCGTCACCCGCCTCGCCGATGACCAGGCGAACCCGTCGCCCGCCTTCGATCGCGCCGCGGGCGAAGCGCGCCAGCTTCGCGATGTAGGTGCGATAGATGCTGCCGTCCTCGTTGCCCCACCCGCGGTAGCGCATGACGCCGAGCGCGAGCGGCCGCGCCCCGGCGGGCGGCTCCTGCAACTCGGCCGGGAGCGCAAAGGCAAGGTCGGGATAGACCGCAAGCGGACGCCGCACATGCGCGTGGCGGACCACGAAGTCGCGCGAGGCCGCATCGCGGAAGGTCAGGTGATGCGCCAGCCGTGCAGCGGCCATCATGAGGATCCGGCTCGCGCGCGAATGGATGGGACCGGCGCCGATGCTGGCCATCACGACCCTGCATCGCATCAGCCGCGCGGCAAGGACCCAGCTGAGGATGGCAAAGGGACCGCCCGCGGCACGTTCGCCGAAATCGTCCAGGAAGCCGGTGCCGGGCACGACCAGCACATCGCAGCCACGGAGCGCGCCGGCCGCCCGCGACGGCGCGAGAAGCTTGTGCGGAACCTTCAGGAGAAGCCCGTTCAGCCGCTGCAGGAGCCTGCTCTGCGGCGGCGTACCGATCCATGCGACGGCCGGCAGGCCGAATGTCTCGGAGACGATATCCGGCCGGCTGCAGATGACCGTCACGCCCGCGCCGGGAATGCGCGTCCGGATCATCCGGAGCATCGCTTCGAGCGATGCGTCGTTGCCGAGATTGCCGGCGCCGAACTGCCCTAGCAGCGCGATCCTCGGGCGGCGCCCCGAAGCGATGCCGGTGCTGGCTCCGGCCCTCCGGCCGATGCTGTTCCCCGCAGTGTCGAGAGCTTCACCCGGCATGGCTCGACACCTCCAGAACCCAGTCCCTGAAACCCGAACGATTGCGTCCCGGGGGCCCGAAGCGGATGCGTCCGCCTCCGCCGCCCTGGACCCGTGCCTCCATCGATCCCGTGTAGGTGCCGTCCGACGGGTCGAACCACCTGCCGGTGAGCGCCGGTCCTGCCATGCGGCCCGGGGCGAGCGTCGCCGCCGCCCCGGAAGGCACGTGCACCAGGGCCAATGTGCCGTCCCGCGTCCGGGCCGCCGTCTGCCGCGAGCCGTCAGCGCCGGCGGGCTCGGGCAGCAGGGCATTCGCAATGTCCGGCTCCAGAAGCCACCACGGGATGCGGGCGAAGAAGCGCAGCAGATGTTCCATGCCGCGCGTGCCAGTGCCGCCCAGCGCCTGGCGCCAGGTCACCGGCGCATCACGTGCGCCAGGCGTGCCGAAGTGCCAGATCGGGTTGTTGCCGAAGACCTGGCCGAATGCGCCGCCGAGCAGGGCCTGGTAGGCCTGGGTCCGTAGCCCTTCCTCATTCACGCCGTGCTCATGCTCGTAGGTGCTCTCGATGAGGAAGAAGGGGCGGCGTGGCCGTCGCAGCTCGGCCCGCAGCGCGGCGCGGTAGACCGCGCGATAGGTGTAGAGGGTGTCGACATCGAGCCATGGCATGTCGCCCCAGAACTCGGCCGCGGCGGTCTCGGGCGCGCAATGGGCCGTGTGCAGGGCGATGCGCTCGTGCCGCCGGATGCCATCGGCGACTGCAAGGACGGACGCACGCTCCGGCGGATCGAAGTCACCGGCATGTACCCACATGATGTTGCCGCGGTTTCCGTAGCGCCGGCCCACAAATTCGCCATAGGCGCGCAGCCGCGCCTCGCCGGCAGACAGCATCGCGCGATACCATCCTTCGTCCCCACCGCGATAGCCGATGTAGGCAGGCGCCAGCAGGACAAGGAAGCCGTGTGCCGCGGCCCTTTCGAGCACGCGGTCCGCGTGCGCGAAATACGCCTCGTTCGGGCTTCCGAAATCCCCGGGGCGACGGAAGGGCGGATCGCCATAGATGTTGGCCGGCGCGCGCGCAGCGTATTTGTGCTCGATCAGGTTGACCAGGATGGTGTTGAAGCCGCGCGCACGCCGATCGCGCAGGTACTCCTCCGCCTCCTCGATCCGCAGCTGGACAATGATGGACCAGGCGGTGTCACCGTGCAGCAGGAAAGGCTGTCCGTTGCTGTCCTCGATGTGGCGGCGGCTGGCCGCAACGCGCAGGGGGAAGGCGGGCGCCGGCGGCGCCGGCTCGGCATGGGCCGCCGGCGACACGGCGATGCCGAGTGCACTGCCCAGCGCGGCGCGGCGGCCGAACACGGCCATCATGCGCGCGCGGCGCCGAGATCCGCCGGCACGGCCCCGGGCGTGTTGAACCGCCGGTAGACGACCTGCGAAGGCCGGCCGATCAGGTGGTGCTCGACACCGTCCTCCAGCGCCCTGCGATAGACGCCGAGGGCGCCGTCGATGGCATCGACCGTGCGCACGATGTCCTCGTCCTGGTGCGCGTAGCTGACGACGAGCGAGGGCATGAGCACACCGCGCCGGATCGTCTCCTGCAGGAAGAGCGAGCGGAAGGCCTGGGACGGCCTCCCATCGGCATCGAGTGTGGCATAGGCGAGGCAGCAGCTGCGGCCGACGATGCGGACATGGTCCTGCAGCCCGTGGCGCCGGATCGCCTGCTCGGCATGGGCGCGCAGGGCGGCGCCCTGCCGGTGCAGATGCTCGATCACCGGCTCGCGCCGGTAGATCTGCATGTTCGCGATGGCCGCGGCCATGGCGTGGGTTTCCGCGCCATGCGTGGTCGAGAGCAGGAAGACGCGCGGCCGCTCGGTCTGTTCGAGGCCACCGAGGCTCATGATCTCCCGCTTGCCGGCGAGCGCGGAAATCGAGAAGCCGTTGCCCATGGCCTTGCCGAAGGTGCTGAGGTCCGGCTCCACGCCATAGAGCTTCTGGGCGCCGGCGAGGTGCCAGCGGAAGCCGGTGATCATCTCGTCCAGCACGAGCAGAGCGCCGTGCTGCGTGCAGAGACGGCGGACATGGTGCAGGAAGTCGTCGACCGGATCCTCGCCCCGGGACGGCTCCAGGATGAGCGCGGCGATCTGGCCCGGGTGGTCGCGGAACAGGGTCTCGACGCTCGCGATGTCGTTGTAGCGGAAGCCGAGCGTGAGGCGCTTCACCACCTCCGGGATGCCGGCATCGACCGGGGTGGTGCCGATGAACCAGTCGTCGGTGGAGAAGAACGGATGGTCGGTGCAGATGGCGATGAGATCCCGGCCCGTCCATGCCCGCGCGAGGCGCATGGCGCCGGACGTCGCGTCCGAACCGTCCTTGCAGAACTTGACCATCTCGGCGCCGGCGATCAGCTCGAGGAACTGCTCGGCGCACTCCACCTCGATCGCAGCCGGGCGCGTGAAATTCGCCCCGTGCGCGAGCCATTCACGCGCGGCCTCCACCACCTCCGGCCAGGCGTGGCCGAGCCCCACTGCGCGATTGCCCATGCCGTATTCGATGTACTGGTTGCCGTCCGCATCCCAGACGCGGCAGCCCGATCCGCGCGCGATGAATCCCGGCGCGAGCACCGGATACTGGTCGTCGCCCTTCGCATAGGTGTGGCAGCCACCAGGGACAAGGCGGTGCGCGGTTCGCCGGAGCCGCCTCGACGTCGCGAAGCTGCGATACTGGGTGTCCATCTCCACGTCCTTACCTTCCCTGGTCGAGGCGCCGCCAGGCGCCCGGTGCCCGCCGCCATCCGAGCGGCCGCTCCAGCCCTGGCGCGGCAGGCGGCGCGGCGATGTCGAGAACCTCCTCGACGAGGCACTCGAAGGCATCCATGGCCGCAGCAATGCGCCGCTTCCCCTGCTCGCTCAGCGAGAGCATGCGCCGGTCACGCCGCAACCAGTCGCGCTCCTCGGCGCGCCGCAGCAGGTTGCGGATGGTGACGCAGGTCACGTTCAGCCGATCGGCCTCGCGCCGGATCAGGTCGGTCGTGGCGAGGGGGCTGTGCAGATGGAGGTCGAGCATCGCGAGCATGAAGCTGAGACTGCCGACGCCGCGATCCCCGAGGTTGAGACCGCCGAGGAAGCGCAGCACGGAATCGATGAACTGCATCTGCGCGCGCCGGTCGAGGCTCGCCGAACCCTGCAGGCGCGGCCGCCCGATCAGCGCGGGCGCCTCCGCGTGAAAGTCGGCGACGAGTTGCTCGAAGAGCGCGATCGCCTTCTCGCTCGGCTCGAAGACATACTGCCGCGCATCCCGCGGGTCGCGCTGCCGCCGGAAGTCGCCGGTGGCGCAGCCGATCTCGAGCAGCTGGGAGGCGCGCGCGATCGAGAGATGCGAGCGCATCGCCACGAGCGCGAAGGGGAAGCGGCCCACCTGCCCGCCGCGCATCCAGGCGGACTCCCGGATGAGATAGAGGAATAGGTAGGATCGCCTCAGATCCGACAGCCAGAAGCGCTGCATCGGCGCGTTGCGGAGGAAGGCCGAGACGAAGGCGCCTTCGCGGAAGGTCCTGAAGCGGGCGTCGCGCTCCTGCTGGGAGGCGCCGCCGCTCTCGGAGGTGCCTCGGACTCCCGTTTCCGGACCTGCTTGGACCATGGCCGTCCCATCTCCTCGCACCCCTGCGCCGGCTCATCGAGCCATCGCGCGGTGCAAGGGGACCATCTTCGCAGTGCTCGCCGGCGACACTGACATCCGTCATTGCCGCAGGGTTGAACAGCGATGCGCGGCTGCATCCTGCGCACGCAGAGACCCCGTTCGCTGCGCACGCCGCGCTTCTCACGCGGCCACATCGCCGTTCGGCGCGGCGAATTTCTACCTGCGGCTGTCGCCGCACCCGGCTTGCACGGCGCGGTTCACGCCACGAAGCGGCAGCACAACGCGATCCAGCGAAATCTTTCTTGCATCGGGCCGTTCTCCCGGCGCCCCGGCGGGCAGCACTCTGCAGCCAACGCAAGCCCGAGGAGTGGCATCATGAAGGTCCTCATCACGGGTCATCTCGGCTACATCGGCACCGTGATGACGCCCATGCTGCTCGACGCCGGGCATGACGTGACCGGTCTCGACAGCGGGCTGTACGAGCGCTGCACCTACGAGGCCGGCGGGCCGATCGTCCCTGTCCCGACCATCGCCAGGGACGTGCGCGACGTGGAGGCGGACGATCTGGCGGGCTTCGATGCGGTGATCCATCTCGCCGCCCTCTCGAACGACCCCCTCGGCAACCTCGACGAGGAATGCACCTACGCGATCAACCATCGCGGCAGCGTGCGGCTGGCCGATCTCGCGAAGCGCGCCGGCGTGCGCCGCTTTCTCTTCGCCTCCTCCTGCTCGAACTACGGCAAGGCCGGCGAGGGCATGCTGGACGAGACCGGCGCGCTGAATCCCGTGACCGCCTATGGCCGTTCGAAGGTCCTGTCGGAACAGGGAATCTCGGCGCTTGCCGGCGACGGATTCTGCCCGAGCTTCCTGCGCCCTGCCACCGCCTATGGACTGTCGCCGCGCATCCGCTTCGACATCGTGCTCAACAACCTCGTGGCCTGGGCGGTGACGACGGGGAGCATCCTGCTCAAGTCGGATGGCTCGCCCTGGCGGCCCATCGTGCATATCGAGGACATCTCGCGCGCCTTCATCGCGGCCCTCGCCGCGCCCGAGGAGGCCGTGTTCAACCAGGCCTTCAACGTCGGTCAGACGGCGCACAACTACCGCATCCGGGAGATCGCCGAGGTCGTCGCCGAGGTCGTCCCCGGCTGCCGCATCGAGATCGCGCCCGATGCCGGCCCGGACCTCCGCTCCTACCGCGTGGACTTCTCGAAGATCACTCGGCACCTGCCGGATTTCCGTCCGCAATGGGATGTCCGCCGCGGCGCCGAGCAGCTCTACGCCGCCTACAGTTCCTCCGACCTCGACCTCGAGGCCTTCGAGGGGCCACGCTACCAGCGCATCGGCCATATCCGCATGCTGGTGGCCGAAGGCGTGCTGGGGCCTGACCTGCGGCGTCGCCAGCAGGGGGACGGGCAGGCGCAGGCGGCCCCTCTCGCCGCCGAATGACCGACAGGGCCTGCGCCTCGGCCTCGCCTGCGGCGGAGGCCCTCGGCGCGGCACTTCATGCGCTGGTGGCGGAGCTGTTTCCGATCTGCCGCAGCATCACCGGCGACGGGGTGCGGCGCAGCCTCGCGATCCTGTCGCGTCACCTGCCGCTCGACATCCACGAAGTGCCGAGCGGCACGCAGGTCTTCGACTGGACCGTTCCCCGCGAGTGGCGGATCCGCGACGCCTTCATCGAGGATGCGCTTGGCCGGCGCGTGCTGAGCCTGCGCGACAGCACGCTGCACGTCGTCAGCTACAGCGGCCCGGTCGATGCGGTGCTGCCGCTGCACGAGCTGCGCCGGCACATCCACACCCTGCCGGACCAGCCCGGCCTCATTCCCTACCGCACCTCCTACTACGCCGAGAACTGGGGCTTCTGCATGTCGCATGACGCGCTCGAGGCGTTGCCGGAGGGCGCCTACCACGCGCGGATCGACAGCGAGCTCGTCGACGGCAGCCTGACCTACGGCGAACATCTCCATATCGGCGCGACCGAGGAGGAGGTGCTGCTGTCCGCCCATTCCTGCCACCCCTCGCTCGCCAACGACAATTGCTCCGGCATGGCGGTGCTGGCGCGGCTGGCTGAGCGCATGGCCGGACGGCGGACGCGGTTCAGCTATCGCTTCCTCTTCGCACCCGGGACCATCGGTGCCATCACCTGGCTCGCGCGCAACCGGGAGCGGACGGATCGGATCCGCCATGGGCTGGTCATCGCCGGCGTCGGCGACTGCGGAGCGCCGACCTACAAGCGGAGCCGCCGCGGCGACGCGGGGATCGACGTCGCGATGGCGCATGTGCTGCGCCACCTCGCGCCCGATGCGCAGGTGCGGGACTTCTCGCCCTACGGCTATGACGAAAGGCAGTACTGCTCGCCCGGCTTCGACCTGCCTGTCGGCATGCTGCAGAGGAGCCCTTTCGGCGAGTTCCCCGAATACCACACCTCGGCCGACAACCTCGACTTCGTGCGGCCGGAGATGCTCGCCCACTCGCTCGAGCTGATCGAGGCTGCGATCGAGGTGATCGAGAAGGACCGCTGCCTGAGGAACGCCCTGCCCTTCTGCGAGCCGCAGCTCGGTCGTCGCGGCCTCTACGGCGCCCTCGGCGGCGATGCGAATGCGGCGAAGCGCAACCTCGCGATGCTGTGGCTGCTGAACCAGTCGGACGGATCGAGGAGCCTGCTCGACATCGCCGATCGTGCCCGGCTGCCCTTCGGCACCATCGCCGCGACGGCGGAGGTCCTGGAACGGGAGGGATTGCTCGTTCCCGCCTGACGGCGCGGTGTCGTCAGCAGGCGCCGCGCGCGCGGATCACCGCCCAGGGAGTGAGGCCCAGGATGCGCAGGTCCATCATGATCGAACCGTGGCGCACATACTCCATGTCGAGCTGCACGCGATCGCCGTAGGAAAGCCCGCTGCGGCCGCTGACCTGCCACAGCCCCGTCAGTCCCGGCCGCACGCGGCAATAGAGTACCGCGGCCTCGCCCTGGTAGTGCTCGGCGAGTTCCGCGGCGACCACGGGCCGGGGCCCGACCAGGCTCATCTCGCCGCGCAGCACGTTGAACAACTGCGGCAATTCGTCGAGCGAACTGCGGCGAAGGAAGTTCCCGAGCCGCGTCACGCGCGGGTCACGCGCCAGCTTGCGCCGTTCGCGCCACTCGGCGCACGCGGCCGGGTCGCGTTCCAGGTGCTCCGCCAGCACGCGGTCGGCGTCGCGGACCATGCTGCGGAACTTGAGGCAGCGGAACAAGGCGCCGCCGCGTCCGACACGTAGGTGGCTGACCATGACCTGCGGCCCGGACACCAGGCGGATGAGCAGGGCGACAACGCCCATCACCGGCAGCAGGAACAGCAGCAAGCCGCCGGTCAGCACGACATCCATCGCGCGCTTGGCGCCTTCGGATCTCTGCGTGCCCGCAAGCCCCGCCTGGCGCAAGCCGAATGTGCCGAGCCGGTCAGCATTCGCGGGCGCCGCGACCGAACGTTCGAGTTCCGCCGCCGTGGGGGTATTGGGGATGCCGTCCATGGAAGGGATGCTGCTTTGCACCACCCCAAGGCATCAAAGTCGCGCGGCGAAAAATCTTCCAGGCAGTGGCGCGACTCACTTCGCGTCACTCTCACCCGCTGGTTGTCCGCGCCGCGTCGGCGCGATGCGGGTGCTTCGTCAGAAGCGGCGCTCGAACACCATCACGACGTCGCCGGGCTGAAGCAGCGACGGGCGTTCGGCCCTGTATTCGCGGCTCGTGCCATTGGAATCGACGCGGGTGACCGACACCTCGTCCTGCACGGCCCGGTAGTTGAACCCGCCGGCGAGCGCGACGGCGGAGAGCACCGTCATGTTCGGCTGGAACGGGAACTGACCGCCACGCTGGACCATCCCGAGCACGAAGATCGGCCGATACTCGGTGATCTGGACCGCCACTCCCGGATCCTGGAGCAGCTGTCGCCGCTGGAATTCGCGCCGGATGCGTGCTTCCGCCTCGCTGACGGTAAGACCGCGCACCTGGACCGGCCCGAGCAGCGGTATGGCGACCGTCCCGGAGTCGCTGACCCGGAACTCGCCGGAGAGGCGCGTGTCCTCGAAGACCGTCACCCGGATCTGGTCCTCGGCAGCGAGGCGATAGGGGCCGGCCCCGCCCGTGGGCAGAGGCGGCAGATCGGCCGCCGGCCCTTCACAGGCGGAGAGGAGCAGGCTCGCCGCGAGGAGGGCTGCACTGAAGAGCTTCTGCATCACGGTTGCGCGTCTCCCACACACTCGCTGGCAAGGGCGGCCAAGCCGAACCGATCACGAAGCATAGAACGCAATCCATGGGCGGCGCCAAGGTCTTCGTCGGCGCGCGTACATCGGCCGCCGGACAACCGCCGGATGTCGCCGCGCGCGTCCTTCGCCCACATCGCGACAAGAGTTTTCCATCGCATGGTTTGATGCCGCGCAGGCCGCGACGCCATCAATGCGCAGGATCGCTTCGAAGGTGATGGCGGTGGGCAGGCACTCGGATCGGGCATCGCCATGAGCGGCTGGCGCGACGCACTGAAGCCGGTGCTGGTGCAGGCCTATTCGCAGGCCTGCGCGACCGTCGTGCAGATGGCGATCGCACGGCGGGAGCCGGAACGCTCCTTCCACCGCGTCGCTGTGGTCGCGGCCCTCGGGCGCCAGAACGGCATCGCCAACGGCGCCCGGCTGCAGTGCGAGATGCTGCGGCGCATGGGGATCGACGCCGAGCTGGTGGACGCGAGCCCGGCGCTGCGCAATCCGCTCTTCCGCGTGCGCCACGACGCGGCCACGGCGTACATCGTGCACTGCGGCGGGCCGCAGACGCCGCAACTCCTCTCCGCCGTGCTGCCCGCTGCCGCGCATGCCTGGCGGATCGGCTACTGGGCGTGGGAGCTGCCGGATCCGCCGTCCGACTGGAACGGCTTCGACAGAGTGCTCAACGAGATCTGGACGCCGAGCAGGTTCGCGCAGGAGAGCCTGCGCCGCCTGAGTGGCCGCCCGATCGAGGTGGTGCCGCACGTCGTGCTGCCCGCCCCGCGCCGGCGGCGCGACGCGACGAGGGTCTTCACCGTCCTCAGCTTCGGCGACAGCCGATCGAGCCTTGAGCGCAAGAACCCTGCCGGTGCCCTCGCCGCCTTCCGCGCGGCCTTCGGGGATTCGCCGCGGGCGCGCCTGGTCCTCAAGCTCGGAGGCCCGCCGGGCGAGCATGGCGCGATCGAGCGTGCGGCCGCGGGCTGCGCCAATGTCTCCATCCTGCGCGACTTCCTGACCCCGGCGGCGCTTGCCGGCCTGTACCGATCGGCGGACGTGCTGCTCTCCCTGCACCGGGCGGAGGGCTTCGGCCTGCCGATGCTCGAGGCGATGGGCCATGGCATTCCCGTCGTCGCGACCGGCTGGTCCGGCAATCTCGACTTCATGACCAACGCGAACGCCGTGCTCGTGCCTGCGCGCCTGGTCCCGGTGGCCGACGGCGCCGGCATCTATCAGGGCAGCGTCTGGGCCGATCCGGACATCGAGGTCGCGGCGGCGGCGCTGCGCGGCCTCGCCGAGGATCCGGCGCGCTGGGAACGGCTCTCGGTCGCGGCGCACGAGGCCGCACTCGCCCTCTCCCGCCGCTCCCCGGCGGCGGTGACGCAACTGTGCCGGCGGCGCGAGCAGCTGCGCGCCGTGGTCGCCGCCCGCATCCAGGGCGCCAGGCTGCACGGCCCCTCCGCGCCGCCGACAGCGATGCCCGCCGGCGTAGCCACAGCCTGGCAACACGTCGAAGGAGACCGCCGATGAGGATCGCCCTGGGTATCCCGACAAGCGGACGCGCGCCGATCCTTCTCGAGACGCTGAACGATCTCGCGATGCAGACCCGCCAGCCGGAGCGTATCATCGTCTGCTGCGCGCGCCCGGAAGACGCCGGGCACGCCCCGAGGCAACTCCCGCACGTCGAGTTCGTGCAGTCGGAACCGGGCCTGACGCGGCAGCGCAACCGGATCATCGACCACGCCCGCGGCTGCGATCTGCTCGTCTTCCTCGACGACGACTTCCTGATGCGGCGCGACTACCTCGCGGCCATGGAGAACCTCTTCGGCGCGGATCCGGAAGTCGTCGCGGCGACCGGCGTCGTGCTCAGCGACGGCGCCACCACGCCCGGCCTGACGGTGGCGGACGGCCGGAGGATTCTCGCCGAGGATCACTTCGCGGGCGACCCGCACGCGACCAGCCCGATCGCCAACGCATACGGCTGCAACATGGCGCTGCGCTTGGCCACGGTCGAGCGACACCGGCTGCGCTTCGACGAGCGGCTGCCGCTCTATGGCTGGCAGGAGGATGCGGAGTTCTGCTGCCGGCTCGGTGCCCACGGCAAGGTGCTCCGGCTCGACGGAGCGCGCGGCGTGCACCTCGGCACCAAGGGCGGGCGCACCGCCGGCGTGCGCCTCGGCTATTCGCAGGTGGTGAACCCGCTCTACGTCGCGCGACGCGTTCCCGCCTACACGATCCGCCGCGCCATCAGCCAGACGGCGCGCAACATCGCGGCGAACCTGGTACGCGTGCTGTGGCCCGAACCCTGGGTCGACCGGCGAGGCCGGCTGCGCGGCAACATGGTCGGCCTCCTCGACGTGATGCGCGGCCGGGCCTTCCCGGAGCGCATGCTGCTCCTCGGCACCGCGCTGGAGAACCCCTCCGTGGACTCCGTCAGGCTTCGCCGGCCGGGGCGCGACGGGCCGCAACAGCCGGCGGAGCGCGCTCAGGGCGTCGCGCGGGGCGCAGGCCACGGAATCACCCATGGCGGCATGCGGGACGGATTCGAGCCAGGCGACGCCACGAACCAGCGAGCCGGCCGCCGATGAACCTGCCTGAAACACGCCTCGTGCCGTTTGGTCCGCTGCCCGAGCTGGTGCAGGAGCAGGAGCCGCTCGGCGCGCCCGCGCGCCGTCTGATGGCAGTGCTCTGGCGGCGCGCCTGGATCATCATCGTGATCGTCTGCCTCGGCATGGGCGCGATGTTCGTCTGGCTGAGCCGCGCGGCGCCGACCTATCGCGGCGAGGCCTCCGTGCTCATCGAGCCGCGGAACACGCAGGTGAGCGACCTGCAGGCCATATCCCCGGATGCGAGCAGCCAGAACGTCATACGGACGCAGATCGACATCCTGCGCTCGCCCGCCATCTCGCGCCGGATCGTGGAGCGGCTCGACCTTGCGACGGATCCAGAGTTCCAGGGCGGACCGGGGCGCTTCGCGAGGCTGGCGAGGGTGCTGAACGAGAATTTCGGGCTCTTCCCGGACGCCGTCCAGTGGCCTGAGTCGAACGACCCGAAGGAGACCGCGGCGGCGATCCTGAGCGCGCGCATCGGCGTTCAGAACGAATCCCGATCGCATGTCCTGATCATCTGGATCGAGACGCGTTCGCCCGAGCTCAGCGCCCGCATCGTGAACGCGCTGGCCGAGGAACTCCTCGAGTTCCGTCGCAGGCAGAAGGCGGCGGCGATGGAGCGCGCGCATTCCTGGTTCAGCGCCCGCCTCGCCGAGCTTGCCGACCGGATGCGCGCCTCCGAGCGCGCCATCGAATCCTATCGGATCGAGCACGGGCTGACGGAGATGATCGGCACGCGCAGCGGCACCGCGCCGTCGCAGACGATCAATCGCCAGCAGCTCGACGACATCGCGCGCCAGCTCGTCACGGCCGAGACCGAGCGGTTGCGCAAGGAGGGCCAGCTCGCCGAGGCCGAGGCGGCGGTGCGCAGCGGTGGCCGCGCCGATGCCCTGCCCGAGGTGATGAACTCGCCGATCATCCGCACCCTGCGCGACCAGGAGGCACAGGCCTCGGCGCGGGAGGCGCAGCTCGCCTCCTCGCTCGGGCCGCGGGCGCCGGACCTGATGGCCGCGCGCTCGCAGCGCGCCGGACTGCAACGCCGGCTGCGGGAGGAGATGGCGAACGCACTGGCCGGGCTGCGCAGCGAGGTCGCCGCCGCCCGCGCGCAGGAAGCCTCGCTGCGCGAGCGCCTCGCCGCGCTCCGCAGCGTGGTGGCGCAGGACAACGTGGCCGAGGTCCGGCTGCAGAGCATGCAGGCGGAGGCCCAGGCCAATCGCGCCATTTACGAGAGCTTCCTCACGCGCGCGACGCAGCTCGCCAATGCACAGGGCATCCAGGAGGCGGACGCCGAGCTCGTGTCCGAAGCGATCCCCTCGGGCACGCCGAGCGGGCCGCGACGTGGGCGGATGCTCGTCCTCGCCTTCGGCGGGTCGCTGATCCTCGGCTGCGCGCTGGTCTTCCTGCTCGAGCGCCTGCGCGAGGGGTTCTCCACCCCGGATGCGCTGGAATCGGCTCTCGGCGTGGCCTCGATCGGCGTCATGCCGCAGATCAGCGAGCGCGCGCTGCTCCGCGGGTCGAGCGTCGCGGCGGCGCAGTACAACGCTTCCGTATCGCGGTTGCGCGGCGTGCTCCAGGTCCTCGGCAACGACCGTCGCACGCGGATCGTGACGGTCACCTCCGCGCTGCCGCGGGAGGGCAAGTCGGCCCTTGCCCTCAGCCTGGCGCGCAACACCGCGCGCAGCGGCGCGCGCGTGCTGCTGGTCGGCGCCGACCTGCGCAATCCGCTGGAGACGAGCGAGGTCTCCCTTGGCCGGGGGCCGGGGCTGTCGGAGATCCTGGCCGGCAACCTCGTCGGCGACGGTCGGGACGTGGTGCGGGAGGTTGAGAAGGGACTGCACGTGCTGCCGGCCGGCACCTGGAGGGGAGACGCGCAGGAACTCCTCGCCTCGCCGCGGCTGTCGCAGCTTCTCGAATGGTCGGCGAAGACCTTCGACCTCGTCGTGGTCGATACGCCGCCCGTCCTGCCTGCCGCGGATGCGCTGCTGGTTTCGCGGATCGCCGATGCGACCATCCTCGCGGTGCGCTGGGAGCGGACGCCGCGCGCGGCGGCGCGCGACGCCCTGCGGCTGCTGCGCGGCAGCGGGGCGCATGTCATCGGCGCCGTCATGACACAGGTCAAGATGAGGCACTTCGCGCGGCAGTCGAATGACGGCCTTGGCTACCTGTTCCGCCACCACCAGGGCTACTACGGCCACCCGGAGGACGGGCGGGTGTGAGCGCGACGCTGGTCGGGCTCACCGTCCTCGCGCTCTGCCTGCGCTGGGCCGGGGATGCCGGCCGGCTCATCCAGCTGGTGCTGGTCGCGGGCATCTTCGAGGCGGCGGCGGCCTTCATCCTGGGAGGTTTCGGCCTGCAGCCCGGGCTTGTTCCGGCGGCCATGCTGGTGGCGCTGGTGGGCGCGCAATACCTCACGGGCCGGCGCAGCGTCGCGGAGCTTCCGACGCTGTACCTCATGGCGCCGCTGCTGCTGCTCTTCGCCTACGCCGCGGTGACGGCGGTCCTGCTGCCCGATGCCTTCGCCGGACGGATCATCGTCTGGCCGCAGAAGTTCCGCGGCCCGATTCCGGAACCCCTGCCGCTGGCGCCCGGCCAGGGCAATACCAATCAGGTGCTCTATCTCGCGGCGAATGTCGCGCTCGCCTGCGGGACGGCCCTCGCCCTGGGGCGCGCCGGGGCGGTCTGGAATGCGGTCGTGCGCGCCTACCTCTTCGGCGGCTACCTGGCGGTGGGTATCGCCGCCTGGGAGTTCGCATCGCGCACCGTGGGCGTCCCCTATCCGAAGGAGCTCCTGCAATCGAATCCGAGCTGGGGGATCGTGGAACAGAGCCTCGGCTCCCTGCCGCGGCTGCAATCCTCCTTCGCCGAGCCCTCCGCCTTCGCCTTCTACCTGGTGGGCGTCGCCTTCGCCTGTGTCGCGCTGTGCCTGCGCGGGCACCGGGTGATGCGCGCCGACGTGCTGCTGGTCCTGGTGCTCGTCACCGCCTTCCTTTGCACCTCGACCACCGGCATCGCTGCGCTGGTGCTGGGGCTGCCGGCCCTGCTGGGCTCGGCGGCGCTCCGCGGGCGGAAGGTGGAGCTGAGGCGGCTGCTGCGCCGGCTCGCCCTGCCGGGAGTGGCCTTCGTGGTGCTGGCGGCCGGCCTGCTGGCCATGCGGCCGCAGTTGCTCGATGTCGTCGAGCAGGTCGTGGTCATGACGCTGAACAAGGGAGAGAGCGAGTCCTACGCGGAGCGCGGGGCCATGAACCAGGCCGCCTGGAGCGCCTTCCTCGAAAGCGGCGGGCTCGGGATCGGCTGGGGCAGCACGCGCGCCTCCAGCGCTGTCCCGGGGCTGCTCTCGGGCGCGGGGGTGCTCGGCGCCATCGCCACGGTCTGGTTCGTCGCACGGCTCCGCCGGGCCGCCCGCCTGGCGCGTGCCACGGCGCCGGCCGACCACCCCGCGCGCGTCGTCGTCGATGCCTTCGGCGCGGCCTTGGCCGGGCAGTTGCTTGCCGCGCTGCTCTCGGCACCGATGATCACGACGCCGATCTTCTTCGCCCAGATCGGGGCGATGACGGCTGCCGTGATCCGGATGCGGCTCGACACCGCCGCCCGCCGCCGCGTGGCGGCACAGGGCGCGGTGCCTCCCGGCTACATGGAACCGGGGCTGATCAGCGGCCGATGAATTCGAGCGGCGCGCGGTGGAGGATCCGCACCGTCTGGGAGTCCGGAAGGGCGAGGAGCCCGTCCGAGACCATCAGCGTGAAGTTGCGGCACACGGTCTCCGGCGAGAGGCAGAGATAGTCGGCGATGTCGTAGCGGGACATCGCGAGGCGGAAGGTGTCCTCCCCTCCCCCGATGCGGTCGGACATCTCGAGCAGGAAGGCCGCGAGCTTCTCCCGCGCATTCTTGTGCCCAAGCATGAAGAGGCGTGCCTGCATGGCGCCGAGGCGTGCCCGATAGTGATCGGCGTGCATGCCGTCGTCGCCGTCCAGCCCGTCCGAGGGGAAGAGGCTGACGCGCGCAGATGTGACCGCCTCGATACTGCCATTGTGGCATCGTACTTCCATCAGGCTGATCCGGTCCTGGGGGAACAGGAAGTCGGTGATCTGCCGGCGCCCGTCGAGCAGCGGATGGCAGACGCGCAGGCACCCCTCCAGGACACGCAGCGCGACCAGGTCGCCCCGTTCGGGCGGCCGCAGTGCTTCGCTACGGCGCAACCGCCGTTCGACGGCGATTGTGCGCGTGGAAGTGCGCGTATCGCGCGGGATTGCGGTGACATCCTGACGGATCAGCACGGCGGCCTCCATTGGGGGATGGGGTCGCTCTTGCGAGCAAATGGACGGTAGTCATTGCGATGCTGCACCGCCATACGGGATATCCCGGACGTGAATGCAGCGTGATTTCGCTCACCCCGTCTCATTGGTGAGCGGGTCCGGGCAAGGGATCGACGACACCGGCCTCGATCGCGATCCGCACCAGCTCGGTCACCGAGGTGGCGCCCGATTTGCGGAAGATGCGCGTGCGATGGACCTCGACGGTGCGGGGGCTCATGCGGAGAGCGTTGGCCACCGCCTTGTTCGACCCGCGCGCGACAAAGGCGGCAAGAACCTGGCGCTCGCGTGGCGTCAGGTCCTTCAGGCGCGCCTGGGCCGCATCGTCATGCGGCCGTTCCTGCACGAGGCTTTCGCAGGCGGCACGGACGGTCGCCAGCAACAGATCCGGATCGACCGGCTTCTCGAGGAAATGCGCCGCGCCGTCGCGCATGGCTTCCACCGCCAGCGGGACGCTCGCATGACCGGTCACCAGGATAACCGGCAGGGTGCGGCCATTGCCTGCGGCGCGCCGGCGCAACTCCTTGAGAAGGCCCACGCCGCTGCATCCCGGCATGCGGACGTCGCTGACAACGATGGCCGGCGTGGCGGGATCGCATTGGGCCTGGAAGGCGAGGAACGCATCCGCAGAGGAGTGTTGATGGACCGAATACCCGTTTAGCGCGAGTAACCTGGCCACCGATTCGCACAAAAGATCATCGTCATCAATAACATGTACTGTCTTGGTTGTGTCCATGACAAAACCCTCGACAACTTGGCTAGATAGCCATGAAAGCGAATGAAATCCTGCCGTCTATTATCCATTTTTTTTGGCATTTGGCCAGGATTTGGTGCAGGTTTGTTTGGACGATTGCCTTGCCCCGAGCAAGGAGGCGGTGTCATTTTAATCGGTAAACGAATTGTGAGCACCTGACGAGGCAATGACGAAGGCTGGAACTATCCTCCACACCTGCAAAGGCATCCTCGGCGGCCTCGGCGAGACGCGCCTGCCTCCATGCGCCGCATCGTGCCGAATTTTCGGGCAAATTCGTATTTTCTGGATGGTCCCGCGCGCTGACCTCGCCGACCCGCACCTCGCCCCCGAGGTGGGGGCCTGATGCCCAGGCCGCGACCTCAGCCCCGCCGGCCGCGGTGGCGGTGGATGGCCGTCGGGCTCGCCGCCGGCGGAGGCGCCCTGCTCGCTTTCATCCTTGTCCACGCATATGTGAACGAACATCGCGGCGCCATCGCCCGCGCGGTCGCGCTTGCCGAGGCGGAACGGACGGCGGCGACGGCGGCCCAGCTCCTCGATGAAGCCATCGGACATGCGGACATGCCGCCTGCGCCGGAGCAGGCCCCGCGCCTGCGCCTGCTGCTTCAGCGGGCCCTGCCGGGCGCCGCCGGGCCCGAGGGCTCGGCGATGAATGCCGGCCTGCCGATCGACATCCTGGCGGCGCAGCCGCTGCCATCTGCGATCGGCCTGACCGGCTCGCGGCCCGCCGAGGTTCTGCCGCTCTCGGGTACGCCGGCCGGCGCGCCATGGCCCTTCGGCGAGGTTCCGGCGGGCCAGGCACCAAGCGGGCGGACCGTCGTGGCAGCGACTGTCGGCGGCCTCGCCACGGCTCTGGCGTGGCGGCCGGTGGGGACGACACGCTTCACGGCATTGGCCGCGGTCCCCGTGCCGGTCGTTGCTGGGGGCTCGCTGCTGCCCTGGCTGGTTGCCCTGCTCGGCGGGGTCCTGGGGGCGCTGGTTGCGCTCGTTCTTCGCGGCGCGGCGGAGCGGCGATACCTCGATGCGGCACTTGCCCGTGCGCGGCGGGACCATGACGCGGCCATCCGGACCCTCGCCGAGCGTCAGGGCCTCGAGACGCTCGGCCGGCTGACCGCCGGGGTCGCGCACGAGGTCGGCAACGTGATGCAGGCCGTGGAATTCTACCTGCGCGCCATGCCTGACTCGCTCAGTGACAAGGCCACGCTCGCCCGGCTGATCGAGCGTGCCCGCGCGGCGGCGCGGCGCGGGGCGACCGGCGCGCGGGGCCTTCTCGCCCTCGCCCGCGGCAGCGCGCGGCAGCCCGTGCCGATCGACGTGGTCCCGCTGCTGACCGAGATCGCCGACGTGATGCAGGAACTCATCGGCGAGACCTTCACCGTGCGCCTCGACCTGCCGCCCTGCCTGCCGCCCGTGCTGGCCGATTCCAGCGACCTTGAGGCGATGCTGATCAACCTCGCGACCAATTCCCGCGACGCCATGGCGCAGGCGGGGTCCGGCGTGCTCTCCATCTCCGCCGCGCTGGTCGGAAGCCCTGATGCGTCGAATGTCGCCAACGACCTGCCGGGCGGCGAGTGGATCCGCATCGACATCACGGACACTGGCGTCGGGATGGATGCGGAGACCCTGGCGCGGGCGATGGAGCCCTTCTTCACGACCAAGCCGCGCGGACGCGGCACCGGTCTGGGTCTTGCCCTGGCGCGCGAGTTCGCCGAGCGTTCCGGCGGCATACTGCGGATCGAGAGCGCCGTCGGCAGCGGTACGCGCGCGAGCCTGTTTCTCCACCCCGCCTCGGACGGAAAGGTGCCCCCCGATGCCGACTCACCTGCCACTCCGGCCGAGCCAGGCGCTCCCAAGGGCGGGGCATTGTCGCGCGGAAGCATGGATGCGCAGCGCTAGCCCCGCCATGCGCCCGCCTGCCCCGGCGCAAGGCCGCGTTGCCGCCGTCATCCCGGCCCTGCTGGCGCTGTTCGCCTGGTCGGCAACCGCCTCGGCGCAGGATGAGGCGAGCATGGGCCCGACACCCGACCGCGGCTCGACCGTCATGGGGCGGTCGCGACCGGAGGTCGATCCGGCCGGCGTCAGGCTCGGCAGCTTCCGCTTCGATGCTTCGGCCACGACCGGGGTCGGCTACGACGACAACCTGCTCGGCACCAGCACATCGCGGCTCGCGGACGGGTTCGCCGAATTCGGCGCACAGGGCGCGATCGTCAGCGAATGGACGCAGCACCATCTCGGCGTCGAGGCCGGCATCCTGAACCGGACCTACTTCAACGAGGGCAATTTCGACTGGACCGACTGGAACGTCGGAGTTTCCGGGCGCTACGACCTCGCCGCCAACGCATCGCTTTCCGCCGGCTACGCGCATCGTCGGCTGCACCTCGATCCCCAGAGCGTCGACGTGCAGCAGGCCGGCCTGGTGCAGCCGGTCCCGTACAATGTGGACGAGCTCAGCCTCGGCGGCACGACCACGCTCAATCGCGTGACGCTCGGCCTCTCCGCCTCCTACGGCATGTACCGCTACGACAACGTCTCGGGACCGGGCGGGAACGCCTCCGGCTCCGACTACGACAGCCTGACGGTCCGCTTCGACACCGCCTACGAATTCGTCCAGGGTCGCAGCCTGACCCTCGGCTTGCGCTACCAGGACATAGACTACAGGGCCGCCGAGGCGAGCGACCGGGAAAGCCAGACCTACGCCGCGCTCGTCGGCTTCAAGTACGATTTCGACGGCGTCTGGTCGGCCCGCATCGCGGTTGGCTATGCACGGCGCGAATACTCGGGCGCCCAGTTCAAGCCGCTCGACAGCCCGGCGGTCGACATCGCGGTCACCTGGAATGTCACAGCGCTGACGACGGTGAACCTTTCAGCCAGCCGCAGCATCCAGGAATCGATCCGCTCGAACACCGCGAGCTACGTCAGCAACTATGGCCAACTCCGCGTCGACCACGAGCTCTACCGCAACATCGTGATCTCCGGGATCGTCGGGCTGAATGGCCAGGAGTACCAGCAGCCGACGCAACGCGGGACGGACCTCGTCCTCGGAGCCCAGGCGATGTGGTTGATGAACCGGAACCTGGCGTTGACGCTGGACTACCAGTACGTCAACCGCGTGCAGCACACCGGCGGGCTCGCCGAATACCAGGAGAATGTGGTGTTCCTGCGCATGCGGGTGGCGCTGTAGGGCCTCCGGCACAGGTGCCGAGGCTGTGGCGGCCGGAGCAGGTCGCCCGTCGGATCGGCGTCGGCGCCTCCGAAGGTCGCATGGCATGGCATGTGACCTCTGGCTGCGCGTTGACGAGGATTGTTGCGCGGCCTGCGTCGCGCGCCGCATGGGCGCTCCCGCTGCGTGCATGCCTGCCGTCATCTCCCGCCGGTGCCCGGATTAGTTTTCCACGGCGACGTCGGTTGTGCCTGCGTTCCTCGTTAAGGTGCCTTGGCAGGCGGGGCCGGGGGCAAACGGCAATGCTGGCGGAAGATCGCAGGAGCGCATCTGTGCGGCCGGGGCGGTTGACCACGCTCGATGCCATGCGCGGCATCGTGAGCCTGATGGTGCTCCTTTATCATGTCGATGACGTCTTCGTGGCGCGAAGCGCCGCGGCACCGTTCGGCGGCCTGTTCCATGGCGGCGCCCGCGGTGTCGATTTCCTCTTCGTCCTGAGCGGCTACGTGATGACGCGCCTCTACCTGCTCGATGGCGTGGAGCGGCGCAGCGCCGCGGCGTTCCTCGGCCAGCGCGCGCGTCGCCTGCTTCCGGCCTTCTGGATCGTCAGCCTCATGGCGCTGGCCGTCTACCTCGCCGGCTTCGGCGGGGCGGACAAGGCAGCCAAGCTGGAGCCGCATCGGATCCTCGCGAGCCTGCTGCTTCTGCCGCAGGACAACCGGCCGCTGCTCAACGTCAGCTGGTTCCTCGTCCATGAGGCGCTGTTCTGCCTTCTGGTCGCGCTCGTGCTTGTCCATCGCCGGCTCGGCTTCGGCATGATCATCGCCTGGCAGGGCACGGTCCTGGCGATGATGCTGGCGGGCCACGATGCCGGGCCGTCGGAGGTGCCGAACTATCTCAACTCCCGCAGCCTGGGCCTCGGCATCGGCATGATCTTCGCGCTCGCCCAGCGGCGCATGGCGGCATTGTCGCGGGAGAGAGGGATGTCCTTCGTCTTCGTGGCGGCCGCCGCTCTCTTCGCCGCCGGCGTGATCTGGGAAGGAACCGGCGAGCGCGACACCCGCGGCGTGCCGATCCCGCTGCTCGACCTCGCCGCCGGCGTCATGCTGGTCGCCGCGACGACCCTCGAGGGCGCGGGCAGATGGCGCGGGCCGAGCGCGCTCGCAGCGATCGGCAGCATCTCGTACTCGCTGTTCCTGACCCACTTCTCGGTGATCACGATCCTCGTCATCGCCATCGCGCGTCTCGACCTGGCACTCGGCAACTGGGCGGCGCTGATGTGCGCGGCCGTGGCCTTGATCCTCGGTGCCGTCTTCCATCACCGGGTGGACATGCCGATCCAGGCGGCGCTGCGCGCCCGGCGCGCCCCGGCCCCTGCCAGCCCCTCCGAGGCGCCGCGTGCACCGCGCGTCGGCATGGCCCAGGGCTCGGCCACGCTGCCGTGAACGCTCGGTCGCGGCGCGAGAACGCTTCCCGATCTGTCCGGTCGCGCGGTCAATGGGCGGAGGGGCGGCGCCGGCCCAAGGCCATGATCGTCCAGCCGAGCCCGCATCGCTCTTTCAGCCGCTCGAAACCGTCGCCTGCGACCAGCCTCGCCATCCGGTTCAGCTTGTATGAATTCGCGATGCGCAGCAGGCCCCGGTCGGCGCGCGGCGTCACGGTGTGGATCCGCAATACCTCGAACTCCGGCTCGAGCAGGGCGCGCAGTTCGCGCCGGTCCACCCATCTGCGCAACTGCCCCGGTTCGGGCGGCGGGATCCGGTTGCGTTCGAGGATGGGCCTGTTCTGGGTCGCCAGCATGAGGTGACCGCCCGGGCGCAGAAGCCGCGCCACGCGCCGCAGGAAGCCCTGCTGGTCGGCGACATGGGACAGCACCTCGAGGCTCACCGCCACGTCGAAGGCTGCCTCGCCGAAGTCGAGCGCCATGAAGTCGCCCGGCACGAACCTGGCCTGGGGGATGCGCGTCGCCGCGCGCGCCAGCACCTGGTCCGACAGGTCGGTGCCGGTGACCCGGCCGAAGGGGAGCAGATGCTCGGTCAGCCATCCGGCGCCGCAACCGACATCGATGATGTCGAGGTCACGCCGGTCGAGGGCCTGCAGCCAGCCAAGGACCTCGCGCTGCTGGCGCCACGAAACCTCGTCGCGGCGCTGTTCCCGCGTCTCGGTATTCCAACGGTTCCAGAACCCCTGCTGCAAGGCGGTGTCAGGGATGGGCGGGCTCGTCACGGCGCGATCCTTCCATGGCGGAGAGGCCCGCTCCTTGTAGGCTGGGGACCCCTCGGTCGCCGAGGCGAGCGAGGAAAACTTGTCGGTCCTTCGCCGCGGGACCGGCTCCGATCGGCCGGGCTCGCCTCAGCTGCCAGCGCGTTCCTCTGCCGCTCTGCCCGCGCAACACGCGGCGAGGACGAGGGCCAGCGCCATCAACGGAAACAGCAGAGATCCGTCGAGCAATCGTCCGTTGTAGGCGGCGAACTGCACGACCGACACCGCCCCGACGGCGATGCCGATCCGCGCCAGCGGGCCGCGGCCTGCGGGGATGAACGGGGCCGCGAGGAAGGCGAATGGGATCGCGGCAACCGCGAGATCGTAGACCATCATGCGCGGGTTGACGAACTGCACGACGATCAGGAGCGCCGCCCAAAGCGCGCGGCCCCGGATCCTGCCGAGCAGCGCCACGGCGAGGAAGGCGACGATGACGGCCGCCTGAACCAGGTAGCGGAGAGCGCCGCCATCGCGCAACGCGCGCGCCCCGAGAAGGTTGGTGCCCGTATCGCCCTGCACGAGGATGGCCGCCCGGAGATTGGCGATCCAGCCGGAGAAGGCCTCGGGAGCGATCAGGGCCGAGGCCGCATGGGCGACCAGCACCGTTGCCGAGATGCCCGCCCCGACGAGCGCATGGCGCCAGTTCCAGCCGTTCGCTGCCGCCGGCAGCAGGCAATAGGCGAGGTAGAAGGGCTTGAAGAGCGACGCGAGCGCAACCGCGACGAAGAAGGCCGCCCACCGGCCGCGCAGCAGCCCGGGCGCGAGGGCGAGCAGGATGACCGCGTGCAGGACCGTGCCGAGGTTCGCGGCGCTGACCGAGGTGATGCCTGCGCCCGCGAACATCGTGAGGAAGGCGGCTGCGGCAAGGGCGAAGCCCGCCATGCCGTGCCCGAAGAACACCCGCCCGAGCACCAGCGGCATCGCCAGCAAGGCGCCGACATGCGCGAGCGCGAGCAGCGCACCGAGATGCGGTCGCAGCGGCGTTCCGCCGGCCAGCCCGAGCAGCCAGGTCGCGATCGGCGGCGAGTTCACGAAGAGGTAGTCCGGCAGCCCCAGCAGCCGCATCACCTCTGGCGCATAGGGATCGAGGCCGCGCGCCTGCGCCTCGCTCGTCGCGACATAGACCGGCAGGTCCCAGAAGATCGGACTGGTATCGCCCCAGACATGGCGCTCAAGAAGAGCAACCACCGCTAGCAGGCCAAGGCCGAGCGACGTCAGCCAGACCAGCTGCTCGTCGGAGGGGAGAAGGGTCCGAAGGCGATGCAGCGCGGCCAGGCGAGGCAGAGGCTGGCTCGACACGGTTCGATCCTCCGGCCACGGTGGGACGCAGGATCGTTCTAGAGGCGGCCCGATCCGGCCGCCGTCACGTCCGGCGAAAACTTGTCGATGCTTCGCCTCCACCGCGGCGGGCAGCCGCCGCAGCAGGCCGGCGGTCCTGCGGCCAGAGCCGATTCCGATCATACCAACGGCCGCTATTCGCGACCGCTGGCATCGGCCGTTTCGTGCCCTCAGACGCCGGGCGCAAACCTCCGGTTTGCTTGGCTTCGCCGGACTGCCGGCGGGCCGCGTTCGCGGCCTCGGCACGAGTCAAGAACTCGTGCCGCTGGTATCAGGTGGACGCACCCGATCGGGTGAAGATGCTCGCAGGAAGAAGAGGCGGGAAGGTCGCAGCGAGCCGGAGCCTACGGAAGCCGCTCCGGCGGCTCACCCCGCACGGGGTAGGCGATCGCCACCACTTCGATCTCCTCGTTGCCACCTGGTATGCGCAGCCTGCGGAGGTCGCCGACGCGTGCGCCGAGCAGCGCGCGGGCCACGGGCGCCACCCAGGAGATATCGCCACGCTCCGCATCCGCCTCGTCCACCCCGACGATGCGGATGGTCACCTCGGCGTCGTCGGACAGCCGCGCATAGGTCACGGTCGCGCCGAAGAAGACCCGGTCGCGCTTCGCCTGCGCCGCCGGATCGACCACCTGGACGCGCTCCAGCCGCTTGCGCAGGAAGCGCACGCGCCCGTCGATCTGCCGCAACCGGCGCTTGCCGTACTGGTAGTCCGCATTCTCGGACCGGTCGCCGAGCGAGGCAGCCCAGGAGACCACCTCCACCACCTTGGGCCGTTCATCCTCCCACAGGGCGCGCAGTTCCTCGCGCAGGGCGGCGGCACCCTCGGGTGTCATGTAGAAGGGCGTGCCGGGGGGCAGGCCGGGCGGCCCGTCATCCCCGTCCTCGTCATCCTCGCTCACGGGTCGAGCAGGGCGTGCCGCACCTCTTCCCAGGAGGCACGGTCGGGGGCGCAGATCAGCCCGCCGTCGCGATGCACCGGCAGGTAGGCGGACCCGTCGAAGCGCGCGGAATGGCCGCCGGCCTCGCGGTGGATCAGCCAGCCCGGCAGGTGGTCCCAAGGCATCAGGCGGTTGTAGAACAGCACATGGCCGTGCCCGCCGGCGCACCAGCGGTATTCATGCGCAGCGCAGCGGTAGCCGACGACGCCGGCGAAGAGCGGAAACCGCGACGTCACCTGGCCGCGCAGGGACGGCGGCAGGAAGGTCCAGGAAATGGCACCCAGCATGCGCTCCAGCGGCGCCGGCGCGGCGACGCGGAGGTCGGCCATGTGCCGCCCCTCGCCGTCGGCGATCCAGGCCCCCTCCCCCCGCAGCGCGATGGCCGTGTCGTCGCCGAGCGGGTCGTGGATCCAGGCGGCGATCACCTCGCCGCCGGCGACCGCGGCCGCCATGGTGCCGAAGACCGGCAGGCCGGCGGCGAAGTTCGCCGTGCCGTCCACCGGGTCCACCACGAAAGCGAGATCCGCCGAGGCGAGCCGGTCGATCACCGCCGGATCCGCCGCAGCCGCTTCCTCGCCGACAACCGCGCAGCCGGGGAAGAGCTTCGCCAGCCCCGCCTCGATCACGCGCTCGGCGGCCTCGTCGGCATCCGTCACCAGATCGAGCGGGCCGGACTTGGCGCGCACCGCCCCCTGCGCCAGGCGACGGAAGCGCGGCAGGATCTCCGCCCGCGCCGCCTCCCGCAGCAGCGCGGCGACATCGGCGGCGCGGGATGCGCCGATCATGCGCGTTCCTCGAAGCGGGCGCGGTTGGCGGGCGAAAGCCGTACCGTCAGATGGATGCCGTCCTCGGCGTCCTGGCGCGTCAGCACCTCGCCATGCGCGTAGAGCCAGGCGAGGCGCGCGCCATCCGCCGGCGGCACCGTCACCTCCACGGTTTCGAGCCCGGCGGCGAGGCGGGCGTCGATGGCGCGGCGCAGCTCCTCGAGCCCCTCCCCGGTCAGTGCCGAGACCGGCACCGCGCCGGGCGCGCGCCGAGCGACGGAGTCGATGCCGCCCAGCAGGTCGGCCTTGTTCAGCACCTCCAGCACGCGCGACTGCCAGTCGGCATCGAGGCTCGCATTCGGCCCTTCGGCCATCTCCTCCATCACGCCGAGCACATCGGCGCGCTGCGCCGCGCTGTCGGGATGGGCGATGTCGCGCACATGCAGGATGATGTCGGCGGCGGCGACCTCCTCGAGCGTCGCGCGGAAGGCTTCCACGAGCTGCGTCGGCAGGTCGGAGATGAATCCGACCGTATCCGACAGAATCGCCGTCCGCCCCGAGGGCAGGCGGATGGCGCGCATGGTCGGATCGAGCGTCGCGAAGAGCTGGTCCTGCGCATAGACGCCCGCGCCGGTCAGCGCGTTGAACAAGGTCGACTTGCCGGCATTGGTGTAGCCGACCAGCGCGACCACCGGATACGGCACGCGTTCCCGCGCCTTGCGGTGCAGGCCGCGGGTCCGGCGCACCTGGTCCAGCTCCCGCTTCAGCTTGACGATGCGGTCGCCGATCAGCCGGCGGTCGATCTCGATCTGCGATTCGCCCGGGCCGCCGAGGAAGCCGAAGCCGCCCCGCTGGCGCTCCAGGTGGGTCCAGGACCGCACCAGCCGCGTGCGCTGGTATTCGAGATGCGCGAGCTCGACCTGCAGCGCGCCCTCCTTGGTGCGCGCGCGCTCGCCGAAGATCTCGAGGATCAGGCCGGTGCGGTCGATGACCTTGCAGCCCCAGGCCCTTTCGAGGTTGCGCTGCTGCACCGGGGTCAGCGCCGCGTCGACGACGACGAGCTCGACGTCCTGCGCCTTCAGCGCCTCGCCCGCCATCGCCACCTGGCCCTCCCCCAGCAGGGTCGAGGGCCGGCGCTCGCGCAGCGGATGGATCGCCGAATGGACGATGGCGACGCCGATCGAGGCGGCGAGGCCGACGGCCTCGGCCAGCCGGGCCTCGGCCGCACGGTGCCCGCCCGCGTCGCCGATGGCGACGCGGCTGGGCTTCTCGAAAGGCAGGATGACGGCGGCCCGCGTCGGCTGGCCGCCGTCGGCCTCAGTCGTTGCCGCCAGGAGCCACCTCACGCGTCAACGTCATGCGGGTTTCCGAAACCGGCGCGGCGGGCTGCGCCCCGGCCTGCGCGGTGGCGTCGAAGAGCATGATCGGCGCGCCGGGCATCACGGTGGAGATCGCGTGCTTGTAGACGAGCTGCGTATGCCCGTCCCGCCGCAGCAGCACGGAGAAATTGTCGAACCAGGTGATGATCCCCTGCAGCTTCACGCCGTTCACCAGGAAGATCGTCACGGGGGTCTTGGATTTGCGAACGTGGTTCAGGAACACGTCCTGCACGTTCTGGGACTTCTCGGCGGCCATCTGACCGGTCCTTCTTCTTGCTGGTCACCGACCAGGGGCGGACCGGCGAAAACCATTTCCGGCCGCCGGCGCGGCAGTTTTCGCCGCGCCGTCAGCGATTGGCAAGGGAAAGAAGCACTGCCTCCAGCGCATGGCCGTCCGCGAAGGAGTCATCCGGCGCCGCCGCGGCAATGCCCCCGTCATGCGCCGCGTCGCCGAGCAGCACGGCGCGGCAGCCCGCGGCGCGCGCCGCCTGCATGTCGAGCATGGTATCGCCCACGTACCAGACTTCCGGGGAGGGCGGCACGCCGAGGGCTTCGAGCGCCATCATCAGCGGCGCCGCGTCGGGCTTGTCCCGTGCCGCGTCGCCGGCGCCCACCAGCGCGCCGAAATGTCCCGCCCAGCCGAGATGCGCGGCCTCCGCCCGCAGCAGCGGCCCCTGCTTGTTGGAGACAACCCCCTGCGGCGCGACCCGCCCCGCCGCGACAAGCGCCGCCGCGGCGCCCGGCATCGGCGCGACGACCGCGAGGTGCCGCGCGCGGACCTCGGCGTAGAAGATGTCCCTCGCCCTCTCCCACTCGGCGCCGAACAGGGCTGGGAAGGATTCGCGCAGCGACTTCCGTACGTTGCCCAACACCTGGGCGCGGTCCCATTCCGGCAGGCCGAAGGCGCGGAAGGCGGCGTTCAGCCCGGCCTCGATCGCCGCCCAGCCATCGACCAGCGTGTTGTCCCAGTCCCACAGGATCGCGGTGGGGCGTCGCGCGATGCTCACGTCCGCAACTGCCCGAGCAGGCCGAGCATGTCTCCCATCACCCAGAGATGCCGGATGCGCCCGGCTCCCAGGGTGAAGAAGCCGACGCCCTCCCAGGCCAGGTCCCGGCCGGTCGGGGCGAAATCCAGGAAGGAGCCCGCATCGTGCCGCCCGGAGAATCGCACGCGCGCGGCGACGCGCTCGCCGTCGCACAGCAGGTCCACCACCTCGCAGCGGTAGGTGGAGAAGGCATGGCGCACGCTCCGCACATAGGCCGCGAAGGCATCGTGGCCATGCATGGTCTGCCCGAAGGTGCCCTGGAAGGCGACGTCGTCATGCATCAGCGCCGGCAGGCGGGCGAGGTCCGCCTTCTCCCACAGTTCCGCGTAGAAGGCGCGGACGACCTCGGCGTTGCTGGCGGCCCGCTCGCTCACGCCGCGTTCTTCAGCCCGCCCTTCACGTGGCGGGCAAAGATGTCGAACAGCCGCCGCACCACGGGCCCGACCTTGCCGTCCCCGACCGGCGCGCCGTCGATCTTCACGATCGGCCTCACGAAGGACGTCGCGGAAGTGATGAAGGCCTCCCGCGCCCGGCGCATCTCGTCGAGCGAGAAGGCGCGCTCCTCGATGCCGATGCCGGCCTCGGCGAGTTCGGCGAGCAGCGCGGCGCGCGTGCAGCCGGGCAGGATCTCGTGGCCGAGCGGCCGCGCGCGAATGACGCCGTGCTCGTCCACGATCCAGAAGGAGGTCGCCGCCCCTTCCGTCACCATCCCGGTCGCCTCGTCGTAGAGCACCGCCTCGATCGCGCCCTGCTCGCGCGCGGCCTGGCGCGCCAGGCAGTTGGGCAGGAGATTCACCGTCTTGATGTCGCGCCGCGCCCAGCGCAGGTCGGGATGGGTGATGGCGCTGCCGCCCCAGTGATCGACCGCCGCCGGATAGGGCGGGATGCGCTTGATGGTGACCACGATCGCCGGGGGCACCGGCTTCGAGGGGAAGGCATGGTCGCGCCGCGCCACGCCGCGCGTCACCTGCATGTAGAGCAGCCCTTCGGTCACGCGGTTGCGCCGCGCGACCTCCCGCAGCACCAGCCGAAGCGCCGCGCGGGACATCGGCATGGGCAGCCTGATCTCGCGCAGGCTGCGTTCCAGCCGGTCGAGATGGCGGTCCTCATCGATGGTGCGGCCGTCGTAGATATGGACGACCTCGTAGATGCCGTCGCCGAACTGGTAGCCGCGATCCTCGACGTTCACGCTGGCTTCGGGCTGCGGCAGGTAGCGGCCGTTGACGTAGGCGATGCGGGACATCCGGGATCCTTCAGGCGTTGCCGACCGAGCCGACCGGGCTCGCCCGGTCCTCGGCCTGGACGCCGAGGAACTTCAGCTTGCGATGCAGCGCGCTGCGCTCCATGCCGACGAAATTCGCCGTGCGGCTGATATTGCCGCCGAACCGCAGGAGCTGCGCCTCCAGGTACTGCCGCTCGAACAATTCGCGCGCCTCGCGCAGCGGCAGGGTCATGATCTCGCTGGAGCGGTCGAGCTTCAGCACCGCGGGCGCGGCCGCGCCCACCTGCGGGGGCAGCATGTCGGCGCGGATCGCTTCCCTCGCCTCGCCCGGCGCCATGATCAGCAGCCAGTCGATGAGGTTGCGCAGCTCCCGCACATTGCCCGGCCAGTCATAGGCCTGCATGGCGGCGAGCGCGTCTTCCGAGAGTTCGCGCGAGGCCATGCCGGTGGTCTCGGCTGAACGGCCCATGAAATGGCGCGCCAGCACCGGCACGTCCTCCCGCCGCTCGCGCAGCGCGGGCACGCGCAACGGCACCACGGCGAGGCGGTAGTACAGATCCTCGCGGAAGCGTCCGGCGGCGATCTCCGCAGCGAGGTCGCGGTTGGTGGTGGAGAGCACGCGCACATCCACCTTCACCCGCGTGCCGCCGCCGATGCGCTCGAAGCCCTGTTCCTGCAGCGCGCGCACGATCTTGCCCTGGGTCTCCAGCGGCATGTCGGCGATCTCGTCCAGCAGCAGCGTCCCGCCATGGGCGCGTTCCAGCACGCCGGCGCGGCGCGGATGCGCCAGCGGGTCGGCGCCGGCCTCGACGCCGAACAGCTCCTCCTCGAAGCGCGAGGGATTCAGCGTGGCGCAGTTCAGCACCAGGAAGGGGCCGTCGGCGCGGCGGGAGCGCGCATGGATCATCCGCGCCGCCACCTCCTTGCCTGCGCCGGCGGGCCCGGTGATCAGCACGCGCGATCCGGTCGGCGCCACCTTCTCGATCGCGCCCCGCAGTTGCGACAGCGGCGCCGATCCGCCGACCAGCTCCGTCTCCGGTCCCGCGCGCAGGCGCAATTCGCTGTTCTCGCGCCGCAGCCGCGCCGCCTCCAGCGCGCGGGAGACGATCAGCAGCAGCCGGTCGGACTTGAACGGCTTCTCGATGAAGTCGTAGGCGCCCTGCTGGATCGCCTGCACCGCGGTCTCGATGGTGCCGTGGCCGGAGATCATCACCACCGGCACCTGCGGTTCCTCGCTGTGCAGCGCCTCGAGAATGCCGAGCCCGTCCAGCCGCGAGTTCTGCAGCCAGATGTCGAGGACGACGAGCGACGGCCGCCGCGCCCGGAAGGCCGCGATCGCCGCATCGGAATTGTGCGCCTGCCGCGTCTCGTAGCCCTCATCCGAGAGGATGCCCTCGATGAGCGCCCGGATGTCCGGCTCGTCGTCGACGATCAGGATCTCATGCGCCATGCGCAACCTTCGCTCCCTCGCCGGCCCTCGACGAATCGGCCGAGGCCTCGCCCCCCGCGCCGGCGGCGCGCAGCGGCAGGATCAGCGCGACCCGCGCGCCGGGGCCGTCTTCCCGGTCCTCCAGCGCCAGCCGCCCCCCATGGTCCTCCATGATCTTCTTCACGATGGCAAGGCCAAGCCCGGTTCCCTTCGGCTTGTGAGTGACATAGGGCTCGGTCAGGCGGTCCCTGTCCTCCTCCTTCGGCAGCCCGACTCCGTCATCGGTGACGGTGATGATCACATGATCGGGGGTCGCCTCCACCCGTGTCTCGATGCACCCCGCCCCCTCGGCGGCACGGGAGGCAACCGCGTCAGCCGCGTTCTGCAGCAGGTTGGTCAGCGCCTGGCCGATCAGCCGGCGGTCGCAGGGCACCGTCGGCGCCGGGTCCGCATAGGTCGTCCCGTAGGTGATTTCGGGATGCGCGTCGCGCTGCAGCACCAGCGCCTCACGCAGGAGCCGGTTCGGGTCTTCCGGCCGGATCACCGGCTGCGGCATGCGTGCGAAGGCGGAGAACTCGTCCACCATGCGCCCGATGTCGCCGACCTGCCGCACGATGGTGTCGGTGCACTGGCGGAAGGTATCGGGATCGTCGGTGATCTGCTTGAGGTAGCGCCGCTTCAGCCGCTCCGCGGAAAGCTGGATCGGCGTCAGCGGATTCTTGATCTCGTGCGCGATGCGCCGCGCGACATCCGCCCAGGCCGCCTTGCGCTGCGCCGACAGCAATTCGGTGATGTCGTCGAAGGTGAGGACGTAGCCCTCGACGCGCCCGCCCTGCGTCTCCGCGCCGAGGCGCACGATCAGGGTGCGCCGCGCCGCCGGCGGGCCGGTACGGATCTCCGCGGTGTGCGCGCGGTCCGGCTGCGCCCTTGCGTCGGCGAGCAGGGACGCGAATTCCGGCGCGACCCCCTGCAGCGGCAGCCCGATCGCCGCGTCGAGATCGACGCCGAGCAGCGCCGAGGCGGAACGGTTGGGCAGGTTCACCCGCCCCTCGGCATCGAGCCCGATGACGCCGGCGGTGACACCCGAGAGCACCGTCTCGGTGAAGCGGCGCCGCTCGTCGATCTGCCGGTAGGCTTCCATCAGCTCCGCGCGCTGCGCGCCGAGCTGGCTCGTCATCCGGTTGAAGGCGCGCGACAGGCTGGCGACCTCGTCATCCGCCTCGCCTTCCTGCACGCGGGTCGAGAGGTCCCCCGCGCGCACCCTTTCCGCCGCCGTGATCAGGCGCGAGATCGGCCGCGCGATGCGGTTGGCGATGAGCAGCCCGAGCAGCACGGCGCCGAGCAGCACCAGCAGCGTCGCGATCGCGAAGATCAGGAAGAAGGTGATCTGCAGGTCACCGCGGTTGCGGTCGAGCCGGTCGTATTCCTGGAAGGCCAGCTCCGTCGTGCGCATGTGATCGAGCACGCCGGGGTCGAGCGGACGGCTGATCATCAGCATCAGGCCCGGCGGGATGTTGAGCGCGACCATGGCGCGCACCCGCCCTTCGCCGGCCTCGCCCGGCAGCACCGCGACCTCGCCGGCGCGCGCCTGCTCCAGCGCCCAGGAGGGCGGCGGGTCCACCACCGCCCCGGTGGTCAGCCCCGCCGTCGCCATCACCTGGCCGAGCGTCGGTTCGAAGACGACCGATTCCGTCAGCCCGCGGATCGCCGTGTGGGTCGCCAGCAGCCGCGCGAAGGCGAGGCCGTTGTCGGGCAGGTAGATCTGCGCCGCGCGGTTGAGGTCGTTCGCCATCGCCAGGATATCGGCGCGGATGGTGTTGCGGTGCTCCTCGAGATAGGCGCGCGAGGCGACGAGGGAGGCCTCCAGCGTGTCGCGCACCCGGTCGCTGAACCAGGACTGGATGCCGAGGTTGAAGAACAGCGCCGCGAAGCCCGCCACCAGGATCGACGGCCCCACCGCCACCACGCCGAACAGCAGCACCAGGCGCACGTGCAGGCGCGACCCGGCGGAGCCCCGCCGGCGCTCCACCCACATGCGCACCAGCCGCGCCGCCAGCGAGGCGACCAGCATCAGCAGCACGGCGAGGTTCGCCAGGATGACGCCGACCACCTGCCCCGGGCCGGTCGGCCCGAGCGGCGTGCCGCCCGACAGCACGGCGAAGGTCGCAAGCCCCAGCCCCAGCGCCACCAGCGCCAGGCCGATCGTCATGCCGCCGCCCTGCAGCAGCTCCCCCGCGCGCCGGACCCAGGAGGAGGCGGCGGGCTCCACCTCCTTGGGGTGCCTCTGGGTGCGCGCGGCCGGCCGCGCGCCGCGGTTGCGGAACAGGCCCAGCATGTCAGGGCCCGGGCATGGTCAGGACAGGCCGCGCACCACGGGCAGCTCGAGCTCGCGGATCTTCTTGCGCAGCGTGTTCCGGTTGAGGCCAAGCATCGCCGCCGCCTTGATCTGGTTGCCCCTTGTCGCACCCAGGGCGAGGCGCAGCAATGGCCGCTCCACCTCGGCGAGGACACGCTCATAGAGGTCGCGCACCGGCATGCCGTCCTTGTGCGCCGCCATGAAGGTCTGGAGATGGCGTTCCACCGCCTGTTCGAGCGTCGCCGGCTGCGCCTGGCCGTCCGGGCCGGCCGGCTGCACGGCCTCCGCGAGCTCGGCCGCCACGGCGTCGGCGCCGATCACCTCCTGCGGATACAGGGCCGCGAGGCGGCGCATGAGGTTCTCGAGCTCGCGCGCATTGCCCGGCCAGGCGTGGCCCTTGAGCGCATCCATCGCCTCGGTCGAAAGCTGCTTGCCCGGCAGCCCGGCCGCCTTGGCGCGGTCGAGGAAGTGGCGCGCCAGCAGCGGGATGTCCTCCATGCGCTCGCGCAGCGGCGGCAGGCGGATGGGTACGACGTTGAGGCGGTAGAAGAGATCCTCGCGGAACAACCCCTGCCGGATGAGCTGGCGCAGGTCACGATGCGTCGCCGCGACGATGCGCACATTCGCCTTGATCGGCTGGCGGCCGCCCACGGTGGTGAACTCGCCCTCCTGCAGCACGCGCAGCAGACGGGTCTGCGCCTCCGGCGGCATGTCGCCGATCTCGTCGAGGAACAGCGTGCCGCCGGCCGCCTGCTCGAAGCGCCCGATGCCGCGGTTGAGCGCGCCGGTGAAGGCGCCGCGCTCATGGCCGAAGAGTTCCGCCTCGATCAGCTCGCGCGGGATCGCCGCCATGTTGATGGCGACGAAGGGCCCGGTGCGGCGCTTGCCGTAGTCGTGCAGCGCGCGGGCGACCAGTTCCTTGCCGGTGCCGCTCTCGCCCGTGATCATCACCGTGAGGTCGGTGGTCGTGAGGCGTGCGACGGTGCGGTAGATCTCCTGCATCGCCTGGGACCGGCCGACCAGGGGGAGCTTCTCGCCCTCTCCCTCCTGCACCGGCACGACCGGCTCGGCCGGGGCGGCGAGGGCGCGCTCCACCACCGCGAGCAGCTCCTTCAGGTCGAAGGGCTTGGGCAGGTATTCGAAGGCGCCGCGCTGGGTCGCCTTCACCGCCGTCGCGAAGGTCGATTGCGCGCTCATCACCACCACGCGCAGCTCGGGGCGCACGCGGCGGATGCGGGGGACGAGGTCGAGGCCGTTCTCGTCCGGCATCACCACGTCGGTGATCACAAGGTCCCCTTCCCCATCCTCCACCCAGCGCCAGAGGGTGGCAGCCGATGACGTCGCCCGCACCTGGTAGCCGGACCGGCCGAGCGCCTGGCTCAGCACGGTGCGGATGGCGCGGTCGTCATCGGCGATGAGGATGGTACGGGCGTCAGTCATTGCGCGGTCCCGAGGCTTCCCGGCGGTGGCGTGGGCATCGAAAGCCGGAACACGGTCCGCCCGGGCCTGCTGTCGCACTCGATCAGCCCGCCCTGGTCCGCGACCAGCTTCGCGACGAGAGCGAGGCCGAGCCCCTGCCCACCCCGCTTCGTGCTGACGAAGGGTTCAAAAAGTGTGCCGCGGACTTCCTCGGCGATTCCAGGGCCGTTGTCGCGCACGCTCATCTGCAGTGGCAGGTGCACACGGTCGGCAGAACCGGGCACCGCAATGCGCACGCCATGATGGTAGGCAGTGGAGAGCACGATTTCACCGCCCACCGGATCGACAGCTTCTGCCGCATTCTTCACCAGATTGAGCAGAATTTGCACAAGCAGGTCCCGATTGCCCCAGACCGCCGGCAGGGAAGGGTCGTATTCCTCGGTGATCCGCAGATGGGAGGCGAAGCCGCTCTCGGCGATCCGCCGCACATGGTCGAGCACCCGGTGGATGTTCACCGGCCCGAGTTCGACCGGCCGCTCGGAGAACATGTCGAAGCGGTCGACCAGGCCGCGGATGCGGTCCGCTTCGTCCTGGATGAGCTGGCAGAGCTCCCTGTCGCCCTCCCCGGCATTCTGTTCCAGGAGCTGCGCCGCCCCGCGGATGCCCGAGAGCGGGTTCTTCACCTCATGCGCCAGCATCGCCGCCATCGCCGAGGCGCCACGCGCCGCGCCGCGGAAATTGAGCTGGCGGTCGAGCATCTGCGCCGTCGAGCCATCCTGCAGCGTCAGCACCACGGCACCGGCCAGTTCCGGCAGCGGTGCGGCATGCACGCTGACGCCACGCCGCGCAAGGCGCGGGCTTTCCAGCGCCAGGTCGTGGTCGGAGACGCGCGCATCGAGCCGTCGCACCTGCTCGATCAGCGCGAAGAGACGGCTGTCCGCCGGCAGCAGTTCCGCCAGCCCGAGCTGCGCGAGGGAGGCGGCCGAGCTGCTGAAGAACTGCTCGGCCGCCGCGTTGACGCTGATGAAGCGGTTCGCCGCGTCGAGCACCACCACCGGCACCGGGATGGCGCCGAGGATCGCCGCCGCGTCCGGCGCGGCGCGGCCGCGCCAGGTCGAAGGGCGCGCGGCGCGGCGCAGCAGCCCGCCCTTCATGCCGCCATCCGGTCCTCGCCGGCCTCCCGGAAGGCGTCGCGCACGACTTCGACGCCGCGCTCGACCAGCGGGTCGTAGAAGGCATGGACGAGTTCGCGCACCGCCTCGGGCGTTTCGCAGCGGTTCACCTGGACACGGAACTCGGCCGATCCCGGCAGACCCTTCGAGTACCAGGCGACATGCTTGCGCGCGAGCCGCACCCCGGGGTCGCGGCCGTGATGCAGCAGCATGTCCTCGTAGTGTTCGAGAAGGATGCGCTTCTGCTCGGCAAGCTGCGGCTCCTCTGCCGCGCGGCCGGCGAGCCGCGCCGCCACCACGGCCGGGAACCATGGCCGCCCGTAGCAGCCGCGGCCGATCATCACCCCGTCGGCGCCGGAACGTCGCAGCGCCTCCTCGGCGTGCTCGACCGTGACGATGTCGCCATTGGCGATGACCGGGATGCGCACCGCCTCCTTCACCTGGCGGATGAAGTCCCAGTCGGCCGTGCCGGAGTAGAACATCTGCCGCGTGCGGCCGTGCACGGTGACGAGGCGGATGCCCGACTCCTCGGCGATGCGCGCGAGGCGCGGCGCATTCAGGCTGTTGTGGTCCCAGCCCATGCGCATCTTGAGCGTCACCGGCACGGCCACCGCGCGCACGGTCGCCTCCAGGATGCGGGCGGCGGCGATCTCATCGCGCATCAGCGCCGAGCCGGCGCTCTGTCCGACCGCCACCTTCTTCACCGGGCAGCCGAAATTGATGTCGACGATCGCGGCCCCCCGGTCGACCACCAGCCGCGCCGCCTCGGCCATGGTCGCGGGGTCGCAGCCGGCGAGCTGCACCGAGGCCGGGCCGCCGAATCCGTCCACCTCCGCCATCTTCAGGGTCTGCCGGTTGGTGCGCACCATGGCCTGGGACGCGATCATTTCGCTGACCACCATCGGCGCGCCGAGGGCGCGGGCGAGCCGCCGGAAGGGCAGGTCCGTCACCCCCGACATCGGGGCGAGGATCACCGGGGCAGGAATGGCGGCGCCGCCGAGCTCGATCGGCGTCAGGCCGGCCGGGGGAATCCCGGCCTCGGATGCGTTGCTCATGATTTGAGCAAAATAGGCTCTGCACGCCCATCCGGCAACTCCGGCCGGCCGGCGCTGCCGCCGAAACGGACACGGCACGTATTGAAGGGCGGCAAATGAGAAGTCATGTGTTGATCTGCAACAAGACCGGGATGCCATCCTTCCATGCCTTCTCTCGACCGCTGGGCGCCCCATGCGCTGGGCCTGCTCCGCATCGTCGCGGCGCTGATCTTCTTCGAGCACGGGACGCAGAAGCTCTTCGGCTTCCCGGCGCGCCCCAATGGCGGGGCGGGCCCCGCGCTGCTTTCGATGTATGGCGTCGCCGGGCTGCTCGAGATCGCGGGCGGGGCGCTGCTCGTCGTCGGGCTCTATGTCCGGCCGGTCGCCTTCGTGCTTTCGGGGCTGATGGCCGCCGCCTACTGGATCTCCCACGCGCCGCGCAGCGTCTTCCCGGTGCTGAACGGCGGCGATGCCGCCATCCTCTACTGCTTCCTCTTCCTCTACCTGGTGTTCGCCGGCGGCGGCGCTTTCGCATTGGACAACCGGCGGAAATAGTCTATCGCGCGGCCCCTTCCCGGGCCGGAACCGCCGATGACGATGGACGCCCTGCTGATGGCCGCCGGCACCGGCACCCGATTCGGGTCGCCGGTGCCGAAGCAGTACCTGCCGCTGCTCGGCCGCCCCGTGATCCGCCACGCCGCCGAGGCGCTGCTGCGCGACGGTCTGGTGCGGCGCGTCCTGCCGGTGGTCGCCGATGGCGAGGAAGCGCGCGTCGCTGCCCTGCTCGCCGGCCTGCCCGTGCTGCCGCCGGTCGCCGGCGGTGCAACCCGGGCGGCGAGCGTGCGCGCGGGGCTTGAGGCGCTCACCGCCGACCCGCCCGAAGCGGTGCTGGTGCACGACGCCGCCCGCCCGGTCATCCCGCCCGGCACGCTGGCGGCCCTGCGCGCGGCGCTGGAGGCCGCCCCGGGCGCGATTCCCGCCCAGCCGGTGACGGACACGCTGAAGCGCGGCAGCGCGGGCCACATCGTCGAGACCGTGCCGCGCGAGGGCCTGTTCCGCGCCCAGACTCCGCAGGCCTTCCGGTTCGCGGCGCTGCTCGCCGCCCATCGGCAGGGCGACGGCAGCGCCACCGACGATGCCGCCTTGCTGGAGGCGACAGGGGCGCCCGTCGTCCTGGTGCCGGGCGGCGAGAGCAATGTGAAGATCACCTGGCCCGAGGACCTCGCCCGCGTGGAAGCCCAGCTCGCCGCCCGCCTCATCCCGCGCATGGGCACGGGCTTCGACGTGCACCGCCTGGTCGAGGACCGGCCGCTGATCCTCTGCGGCGTCACCATCCCCTTCCCGCTCGGTCTTTCCGGCCATTCGGACGCGGATGTCGGCATCCATGCGCTGTGCGACGCGATCTACGGCGCGCTGGCGGAAGGCGACATCGGCCGCTGGTTCCCGCCCTCCGAGGCCGAATGGAAGGACGCCGACAGCGCGCGCTTCCTGCGCCACGCCGCGGGTCGTATCGCCGCGCGCGGCGGCGTGCTCGTCAATGCCGACGTCACGCTGATCTGCGAACGGCCGAAGATCGCGCCCCACGCCCCGGCGATGCGGGCGCGGCTTGCAGAGCTTCTCGGCGCCTCGCTCGATGCCGTCTCGGTCAAGGCGACCACGACGGAGCGCCTTGGGTTCGCAGGCCGCGGCGAGGGCATCGCCGCCCAGGCGGCGGCCGTGGTGCTGGTGCCTGTGATATCCGCGTCATGAGCGAAATTTCGTGAGCCTGCGTCTTTTCCGAGACATTCGGGATGCCTAAGTTGCAGCATCGATCAGGGCAGAGTTGCCCGATGGCGGCAGGCATGAACGCGATTTCCCTGGTCCCGGTCGAGACGCCCTCGATCTGTCCGCGCTGCGGACGGGGATACGCACCCGCAGTCAAGGCGCCGGACCGGCTGGCCTGCGTCTGTTCCGCCCATGACGAGGCATTGGAAGGTCTCGTCTGGCGCAGCCTCGCGAGCGACCCGGAAGGCCGGGAGCATCCCTTCCGAGTGGGGCGCCTCGCGGCGATGCTCGCGGCCGCGCTCGGCATCTCCGAGGAACAGCAGGCACTGCTGGAACGCGCCGCCGCGCTGCATGACATCGGCAAGATGTCGCTGCCGGAGGGCGTGCTCGGTCACCGCCACGTGCTCGACCCCGAGGCGCGCCGCGTGATGGAGCGCCACACCTTGCTCGGCGCCAGCATCCTCGCCTATGCCACCAGCCCGTGGATGCGTCTCGCGGCCACCATCGCGCTCGCGCACCACGAACGGTGGGACGGCAGCGGCTACCCGTCCGGGCTGGCCGGCGAGAAGATCCCGCTCGCCGCGCGCTTGGTGGCGGTGGCCGATGTCTACGACGCCCTGCGCTCCGAGCGCCCCTACAAGGACGCGCAGGACCACGACGAGGCACTCGGCCGGATGCTCGAGGGCGATGGCCGCATCAGCCCGGCGCAGTTCGATCCTTGCGTGCTCAAGGCGCTGCGCGACCAGGCGGCGGCGGTTGCCGCGATGCCGCGTTGAGCCGGCGTCGGGCCGGACGCATCAGAGCGTAGCCCTTGCGCGGCCGGTCTTCGCCGCGGCGCGTGGCCGCGCCCGCCGCTGTGCGGGAAAGCGGCCGGACAGCCGGTCCGCCGAAAGCAATGTCCGGACGTCGGAGCAGTTCCCGATCAGGTGGAATCACCTGATCGGGTGAAGATGCCCGCCAGAGCAGAGGATCCGGGGGGATGCCGTGAGCCAGGGCGAATGGCAGCCGATCCGGCTGCGCGCACCCGGCATCACGCCGCCGCGCCGGCCGAGAGCGCCTCGATCGCCGTCCCCACCTGGGCTTCCGGCACCGGCCGGCCGAACAGATAGCCCTGGGCGGCATCGCAGCCCTCGTTGAGCAGGGCGCTGAGCTGCGCGGGCGTCTCGACCCCTTCGGCCGTCACGGCCATGCCAAGGCTGCGCCCGAGTCCCGTCACCGCGCGCACGATCGCCATCGCATCGCTGCCGCAGGGCAGATCCTTGACGAAGGAGCGGTCGATCTTCAGCCGGTCGAAGGGAAAGACGCGCAACTGCGTCAGGGAGGAATGACCGGTACCGAAATCGTCCATGGCGATGCCGACGCCGCGTTCCCGCAGCGCCTGCAACTGACCGAGCGCGGAATCGGCGCTGGCCAGCAGCACCGTCTCGGTCACCTCGAGTTCGAGCCGCCCCGGCGGCAGGCCGCTCGCCTCCAGCGCGGCTGCCACCGTCGCCGGCAGCATCCCGTCCTCGAACTGGCAGGGTGAGATGTTGACCGCGACCCGCAGCTCCGCCGGCCAGGTGGCGGCGGCGCGGCAGGCCTCCCGCAGTACCCAGGCGCCGATGCGGCGCATCAGGCCGAGCCGTTCGGCCACCGGCAGGAAGATCACCGGGGTCAGCAGCCCGCGCTCCGGATGGCGCCAGCGGATCAGCGCCTCGAAGCCGGTGAGGCGGGCGCCGGGCAGGGCAACCTGCGGCTGGAAATGGAGCTCGAACTCGCCTTCGGCGGCGGCCCGGCGGAGCGCCGCCTCCAGGGCGCGGGTCTCCTGCCAGCGCGTGTCCATCTCCGGGCTGAAGCGGCGCCAGGCACCGTCGCTGTCGAGCGGGGTTTCGTGCCGGGCCATGGCGGCGCGGCGCAGCAGCAGCGGCGCCTCGCTCCCGTCGGAGGGCGCCACGGCAATGCCGACGCGCGGCGCCACGACGACGGTTTCCCCGGCGATGAGGTAGGGGCGGCCGAGCAGGTCCACGAGCCGCCCTGCGAGCGACGCGGCCTGGGAGGGATCGGCGACCTCGCTCTGCAGCACGGCGAATTCCTCCCCGGCCATGCGGGCGACGAGGTCTCCGTCGCGCACCGCGGCCTGCAGGCGGCGCGCGGCGGCGCGCAGCAGGTCCTCCCCGATCGCGTGGCCGAGCACCTGGTTGACGGCGCGGATGCCTTCGAGGTCGCACAGCAGCACGGCGCAGCCGCCGCGCCGGCGCGACGGACGGTCGAGCGCGGCAGCGAGCCGCGCCTCGAACATGGCGCGGTCGGCAAGCCCGGTGAGCGGGTCCGTCCCGCCTCCACCAGCCAGCGCCGTATCGGGGACGATGCTGAGGATCCAGGTGCCGGGCGTCGCGCGACGGATGCCGAAGCGCAGCCCCGGCGCGCCCTCGAGGCGGAGATTCGCCTCCCGATCCCCGTCCGGCGTGGTGGCGTCGAGGCAGGCGGCCATCAGCGCCGCGACCGCATCGCGGTCGAGCCGCGGGCTCGCCTCCAGCATCTCGGCGAGGCCGCGCGCCTGGCGGCCGGTGCGGGCGAGGCCGAGCAGCACGCTGGCGCGCCCGCTCACCAGCCCGATGCGAAGGTTGGAATCGAAGCTGAGGACGCCCTCGGGCAGGGTTTCGAGCGCGGCCGCGGCGAGTTGCTCCTTGCCGGGCGCCCGTGGGGTCCGCGTCGCGGTGCCCGCCTCCGCCATCCCGTCCATCGCGATCCGTCCGCCTCCATCCGGGCCCGGGGAACGCAGGGATCGGCGCTGCCGACCCTGGTCCGAGGCGTCACTCTGGCGGCAGGGAAGTGAACAAAAGATGGATGCCGGCGCCTGCATTCGGCGGCGGCACAACGCGCCCGGCGGCACCCGACGGCCCCGCGGCCGGACCAGCCGCCGCGCCGACCCCACCGGCCCGGAACGGCGCTCCCGGGCGCGTCGCGATGCCTGCCGGCGCGGGACGGCTACTTCGCCCGCTCGAGCACCGAGACGTAGTTGGCCACGGCCGCGCCGCCCATGTTGAACACGCCGCCGAGTTCCGCCTTCGGAAGCTGCATGGCGCCCGCGCTGCCGGTAAGCTGCATCGCCGCCAGCACGTGCATGGACACGCCCGTCGCGCCGATCGGGTGGCCCTTCGACTTGAGCCCGCCCGAGCGGTTCACCGGCAGCCGGCCGTCTGCGCGGGTCCAGCCTTCCAGCGCGGCCCGCGCGCCCTGCCCTTCGGGCGTCAGGCCCATCGCCTCGTATTCGATGAGCTCGGCGATGGTGAAGCAGTCATGCGTCTCGACGAAGGAAAGGTCGGACAGCGCGATGCCCGCCTGCTCATAGGCCCGCGCCCAGGCCGTGCGCGCGCCCTCGAAGCGGATGATGTCGCGCGCGGCGATCGGGAGGAAGTCGTTGACCTGCACCGCGGCGCGGAAGCGCACCGCCTTGGCCATGGCCGTCGCCGTCTCGGCATCGGTCATCACCAGCGCGGCGGCGCCGTCGGAGACGAGCGAGCAGTCGGTCCGCTTCAGCGGGCGGGCGACATAGGGGTTCTTCTCGCTCTCGGTGCGGCAGAACTCGTAGCCGAGATCCTTGCGCATCTGGGCCCAGGGATTGTCCACGCCGTTCCGGTGGTTCTTCGCCGCGATCGCGGCGAGCGCGTCGGACTGGTCGCCGTGGCGCTGGAAATAGGCCTCCGCGATGCGTCCGAAGACGCCGGCGAAGCCGCCGTCGATGTCCTGCTCGGTCTTGCGGTAGGACGCCGTCAGCAGGATGTCGCCCACCTTCGGCCCGGGGGTCGAGGTCATCTTCTCGGCCCCGACGACCAGCGCGAAGCGGCCGCGGCCGGCGGCGAGGAAATCCCGCGCGCCATGGATCGCGGCGCTGCCGGTCGCGCAGGCATTCTCGTAGCGGGTGATCGGCCTGAAGCGGAGCTCGGGCACGGATTGCAGCACGAGCGAGGCCGGGAAGCCCTGGGGGGTGAACCCTTCGCCGAAGACGCCGACGAAACCGGCATCGACATCCTCCGGCGCGATGCCGGCATCCTCGATGGCGGCGCGCGCGACGCCGGCGATCAGGGTCTCGAGGTCGGGCGCGTCCTCGCGCTTGCCGAAGGGGCTGTGGGCCCAGCCCACGATGCAAGCCTCGGTCATGGCGGATCCTCCGGTTGGACGAGGGCAATGTAGGCAGGCCCGCGCGCCGCCGCCATGCGCGCGGCGTCAGCCGGGTTCGGGCAGCGGTGGCGCGGGCGGCGTCACCGGAGCGAGCGGCGATCCGGCGAGGCGGTCGCGCAGCGTGCCCGCCGCGACGGATACCAGCGCCGCGGCGGCAGCGGGCGGCGCGGGCAACGGAGCCAGGCCGAGCACCTCCGCCCGCCAGGACAGCAAGGCGCGCAGTGCGCCGTCGGGCTCTCTGCGCGGGGCGCAGGGCGGCGCATCCGCCGCCGGCGCGGTTTCCACCGCGGCCCCTCCGGCCAGCACGGCATCGTGGGCGGCGAGCACGAGGTCGATCGCCTCGAGCGGTGCGTCGGGCGCCTCCCACAGGATCCCGTATCCGTCCACCAGCTTTCCGGCCGCGATCAGCGTGCCGTCCAGCAGCAGGGCGTGGCGCGGCGGCAGCAGCAGGTCCTCGTGCGGTGCGCCGTCCGTGAGCGCGCTCGCGCGGATGCGGATGACCGGCCCCTCGATCCGGACGCGCCTGACCTCGACCACGGTCTGGAATGGGGCCGCCCCCCCTGAGACGGCCAGCACCACGGCCCCCGGCGCCAGGTCCTCCACCGCCGTGGGGCCGGACGGCGTGAGCACCAGGGTCCCGATCGGCAGGCCGCGAGGGGGCGAAGCGTCGGTCACGTGTTCTCCTCGCGGCGGGGCAACCTGCCGGCAGGGTCGGGCGGAGCCGGGCGCGGGTCAACCGGTCCAGCCGGTCGCCGGCGATGCGCCGTGCATCGCGCCGCCATTGCGATCACCCTTGGAGCCCACGGGCGGGGCGGCGCAGCGGCAGCCTGCATGGCGCCCCACCTTGCCAGTGCGGCCATCGAGGAACCCCGCGGCCGAAGCCCTGCCGCGGGCGCTAGTGGAAGCAACATAAACTCTTAGGCGAAATTACATGATATGCCTCAAGAATAGATATGGCGCCTTCGCGTTGCTCCTTGAAATCCGCCAAGACGCCTGGAATGCGTGCCTCACCCGACTACGCAATTATCTCACAACGCTTGTCATCTCTCTCAAACGAACCAGTCTTTTTTTTGATGGTTGCATCACGTCGCCTTGAGGTGATCTGCTCCCGGAAATCGTACCGGGATGGTCTCGGTCTGGTCGTCCGCGTGCTGTGTCGCACCTCACGGCGTCGCACAGGTTCACATGCGATTGATGACAACCCGCGCCATCGGGGACGGAGACGCCGTCGATGCCGACGAACGAAGCAAGGTCGTTCGCTACACCGCGTGAGGGTGCCGGGTCGGCGCACCTCGACGCCGCGCTTGTCGCCCAGCTCCCCCGGGCAGAGCTGGCGGAGCTTCTTGTCGGAGCAGCATCCCGCGATCGCGCGCTGATGGGCGCCCTGGTCAGGGCGCTCGAGACGCGGCGGCAGGAGGCGGCGACCGGCGCACCGGGCCTCTACCCCACCGAGGCCGAGCCCGTCGGGGGCGACAACTTCATGGTGGGCTCGAGCCCCGCCATGCTCGAGGTCTTCGAACGCCTGCGCCGCTTCGCCACCGTGGACGCGCCCGTCCTCATCACCGGGGAGAGCGGCACGGGCAAGGAACTCGCGGCCCGTGCGATCCACGAACGCTCGGCGCGCGCCGCCGGTCCCTTCATCGCGATCAACTGCGCGGCCCTGCCCCTCAGCCTCGTGAACTCGGAACTCTTCGGCCACGAGAAGGGCGCCTTCACCGGCGCGGTGGACCGTCGGATCGGGCACATCGAGCTCGCGCAGGGCGGAACCCTGTTCCTCGACGAGATCGGCGACCTGCCTGCGGAGATCCAGGGGCACCTGCTGCGCTTCCTCCAGGACCGCACGATCACCCGCCTCGGCGGCCGCAAGCCGATCCCGGTCGATACGCGCATCGTCTCGGCGACTCATGTCCCGCTGCATTCGGCCATGCAGGCCCATCATTTCCGGGAGGACCTCTTCTATCGCCTCGCCGTGCTGACCGTGGAAATGCCGCCGCTGCGTGCCCGGAGCGGTGACATCGACCTGCTTGCGCGGGTCTTTCTCGACCGCGTGGCGCGCGACTTCGGGCGGAACGTCGAAGGCTACGAGCCGGCCGCATTGCAGGCGATGCGCGACTACGCCTGGCCGGGCAATGTGCGCCAGCTCATCGCCGTGATCCGCCGCGCGGTCGTGATGTCGCAGGGCCGGATCGTGCGCCGCGAGGACCTCGTGCTGGACCCGATGCCGGAGGACGCCATCGCGGAGCGCCCGGCGATGCCGCCGCGCCGCGGCCGCCCGCGCCCGGGTTCGCCCGAGGAACGCGAGGGGCTGATCGAGGCGCTCTCGCAGAGCGGGCACTGCGTCGCCCAGTGTGCACGCCGTCTCAAGGTTTCGCGCGTGACGCTTTACCGTATGCTGGAACGCAACGGACTCGCCGCGCGCCGCTGACGGTGCCGGCAAGGGGCCGAGCGGGGGTGAGGAGGACGGCGGGAATGGCGACCACGGGGATTCGGCCGGGCTGGCCCGGTGCCGCGACACTGATCGCCGGCGCGCTGATGCTTCAACCGCCGGGGGCTCTCGCCCAGGGCGCCTCGGCCGACGAACTGCGACAGTTGCGGGAGATGTTCGAGCGCCAGCAGCGCCAGATCCAGGAGCAGGCCAACCAGCTCTCCCGGCAGCAGCGGCTGATCGACACCCAGGCGCGGGAAATCGACGGGCTGCGCCAAGCGGTGGGCGCTCCGCGGCGCCCGCCCCGCCCGACCGCCGCGCGACCGGCGGGCGAGGACCAGGCCGTGGTGCAGCCGGCACCCGCCCCGCCGCCGACCGGAGGGCCCGCCGCGGCGCGCGACGGCCAGCGCCCTTCGACCGCCGCCGAGGCCGAGGCGGCACGCCGGCAGGAGCAGCAGCGCGTCCTCGCCACCGACCCGACGCTCGCGCGCGTGGGCGGCATCCTGACGCCGCGCGGCTCGATCTCGCTCGAACCGGAGATCAACTACCTCTACTCGCAGAACACCGTGGCGGCGGTGAACGGCTTCTCCATCATCCCCGGCATCACCTTCGGCACCGTCGACATCCGCCGCGACATAGAACGCGCGACCGTCGCGGCGCTCACGCTGCGCTACGGCATCACCGACCGGCTGGAGGTGAACGCGCGCTTCCCCTACGTCTACCGCAGCAGCACGATCCAGACCGCGCCGGCGGACATCACCGCCTCCCCGATCACCGTCGGCCCGACGGGCAGCGGCATCGGCGACATCGAGTTCGGCGCCAGCTACCAGATCAACGCGGGGCAGCAGGACTGGCCGATCTTCATCGCCAACCTCCGGGTCAAGAGCGACACCGGCCGCAGCCCGTTCGAGGTGCCGATCTACACCGTCAACGACCCGCAAGGCGCCTTCCTGCGCGGGCTCGCGCGGGAACTGCCGACAGGAACAGGCTTCTGGTCGGTCGAGCCGGGGGTCACCGTCGCATGGGCCACCGACCCCGCGGTGTTCTTCGGCGGGTTGCGCTACATCTGGAACATCGGGCGGACCGTGGACGTGCAGGATCCGGCGGGCGGACCCTCGACCCCCACCGACCTCGATCCGGGCGACGGCATCGGGATGAATTTCGGCGTCGGTTTCGCGCTCAACGAGCGCACCTCGCTGAGCCTCGGCTACGAACAGGTCTGGGTGTTCTCCTCCAGCGCCGGCGGCAGCCGGATCGCAGGTTCTGGCCTCGATATCGGCAGCTTCAATTTCGGCCTGTCCTACCGGGCCTCCGAGCGGGTCAGCTTCAACCTCGGTGTGCAGATCGGCACGACGGAAAGCGCCCCGGCGGCACGGCTCATCTTCCGCGTGCCGATCCGCTTCAGCCTCTGAGGGCGGCCGCGCGAGGCAGCGGCCTCCACGGAGCCGGGCCTGCGGCGCGTCGCGGCGCCGCGGCGGGCCTGCGCGCCACACAGGGCGCCGAAGGCTGTTCGCGCACGTCCGCCGCCCCCGCAGCCTCGCCCGATATCGCCGAGCCTTGCCGATGAGGACATCAGCAAGGCGAACGGCATCGCGCGCAGGGCTGGTGTGGCGGCTGCGCGCCGATCAGCGCGCGCAGGGCTGGTGTGGCGGCTGCGCGCCAGACCAGGACCCTCATGCCGGATCAGCCGACAGGCTGGCCGGTACGAGACCCGGCGAGGCAGACAGGGGCCGGCACCGGTCGGGGCGGCGCGGCCACGGCGAACCAAGCGTGGAAGACTGTGGCCCGCTCGGCGCCGCGGCGACGACCGGCGCAAGCGCGCATGGCCGCTGCGGGGCCGGTGTCAGGCCGGCAGGCGCGGCCTGCGACGAGAGGCCTGAGATCACCAATTTGTGAAAACGAGCGCCGCCTGCGCTGCGTGATTAATTCGTAAATGATACGTTAACGCTGACAACTTCGTGTTTACGCTTTTCGCCCAGGCCGATGATGATCCCGGCCGGTTTCTCGCGCCGTGGTTTCCAGGCGCCGCCGTGGCGACGCGGCGCCTCCCGCAAACCCCCGGAAAACCTGGCCTTCGCGGACCGCGCCCTGGCGCTGCACCCCGTGGCACAGGCGTTGCGTTGCCCATGCCTGCGCGCCGGAGGCGTGCGGGAGAACGTCAGCCCTTTGCAGCGATGCGGAATGCGTCGTTCCCCCGCCCTGCCGCCACGCGACGGTCGATCCGCGCCGGCGGGTGGCCGCCCACAACAATCGATCGAAGGGGTAAACGGCATGCGCAAGCTTCTTCTGGCCACCGCGGGCCTGCTCGTCGTGAGCGGCGGCGCCTATGCGGAGGGGAACCGGCGGGATGACCGCCGTGGCGGCCATCACAGCCAGCGGACGATCGAGGACTACTACGCCGCGGCGCTCGCGGTGAACATCGGCGACGTCAGCCGCAACCGCGCGGGCACCCGCGATGATCATGGCGCACGGGTCAACATGACCGGCGGCTTCAGCGGCATGCGCGGCGTCGCCAACGTGAACCAGAATGCCGGCGCCAACAGCGCACAACAGAACGCGGTCGCGGTGGCCTACATCGAAGGCTGCGAATGCGTCGTGCAGGAAACCCCGCGGAACGGCCATGGCCACGGTCGTGGCGGCAGCTTCGGTGACGCGAACGCCAATGCCGTCGCCGCCAATGTCGGCACGGTGGGGGGCAACAGCAGCCAGAACGGCGAGGAAGGCCGGCGCGGGCATCATGATGGTCCGAGCCGTCGTGGCGGCCATGGCCACGGTGGCGGCGGCGGCGGCGTGGCCACCGTCGACATGGATGGCTCCTTCGCCACTGCGACGGGCGTGGTGCAGGTGAACCAGAACGCCGGCGCCAACAGCCTGCAACAGAACGCGACCGCCGTGGCGGCCGTGGATCAGATCCAGGGCCAGCGGCAGGACCGCGACGCCTGGGCGATCGCCGCGAATATCGGCGCCGTGGTTGGCAACTCTTCGCGCGACTATGAACACCGTGCCGCGGCCACCATGGATGGCGCCTTCCGGGGCTTCATCGGCGCGGCCAACGTCAACCAGAACGCAGGGGCGAACAGCGCCCAGCAGAACGCGACGGGCCTGGCCGCCATCACGTACTGCAACTGCGCGCAGGAAGACCTCTCCACCACCATCGCCGCGGCCGGCAACTTCGGCAGCGTCGCGTACAACCATGCTGGCGCGAGCGGCGGTGCCGCCCGGGTCAGCCTGACCAATTCCTTCAACGGCCTGACGGGCGTGGCGCAGGTGAACCAGAACGCCGGTGCCAACAGCCTTGGCCAGAACGCGGTCGCGATCGGCGCGATCTACAACCGCTGATCCTTCGGCATGAACGCGCCGGCGGCTTCGGCCGCCGGCGCGACCTGCGTGCAGTGACCGAGTGCATCTCCGGAGGGAGGAATTCCATGATCAAGGCCATCGCGGCAGCGACGCTGACCGTCGCGGTATTTGCCGGGCAGGCCATCGCCTCCGAACCAGCGCGCCTGCCCGACCGCTTCGCCGGCCTTGCCCCGCTCGGCGCCGAGGAACTCGCCGCCGCCACGGGACGCGCCGGGCTCGACGCCGAAGCCGCCAACCAGGCGCTGCTGCAGGGCAACCAGGTCGGCGCCAACAGCGTCACCGGAGGCAACACCATCTCCGGCTCGCTGAACGGCAACGCCGGCGTCACGACCGTGTTCCAGAACACCGGCAACAACACGGTGTTCCAGGCCGCGACCAGCATCAGCATTTCCGTCCGCTGACGGCGATGCGGCGCGAACGGGCGCGAGCCATGCGGTTCATTGCGGCCTTGCTCGGCTTGCCGCTGCTGCTGCTCGGCTGCGGGGCGGCGCGCACGCCGGCCACGGACGCCACCGGCACGGCACCGATCGGCGTTCCACTTACCGAAGCGACGACAGGTGGCCCGAACCTTGCCGTTCCGATGGCCAGCATCCGGGCGCGCCGCTTCGCCCGCACCATCCGGCAGCGCTTCGACTTCTCCTGCGGCTCGGCCGCGCTCGCCACGCTGCTCACCTACCACTACGGCGTGCCGACGACCGAGGACGAGGTGCTGCGGAGCATGATCGATCGAGGGGATACCGAGCGGATCCGTACCGCCGGCTTCTCCCTGCTCGACATGCAGAACTACCTTACCGGCATAGGCCTGCGCTCCAACGGCTACCGCCTGCCGCTCGATCGCCTGGCGCAGGCGGGTGTGCCGGCGATCGCGCTGATTGACACCAACGGCTACCGCCATTTCGTCGTTGTGCGCGGCGTCAGCGGAGACCGGGTGTTGCTCGCCGATCCCAACCTCGGCACGCGGAGCATGCCGCGCGTCCGTTTCGAAGAGAGCTGGAACGGCGTCCTCTTCGTCATTCTCGACCGTCCGGAAGTCGGCCAGGCCAGCTTCAATCTCGCGCAGGACTGGGGTGTGCGGCCCCGGGCGCCGGGCGAACTGGTGCGCGACGCGATGGACCTCAATCAACGGGGATTCGGCATGCCGCCGCCGATCCTCTATAATAGCGGCCAGCCACCCGTACGCTGGTTCTTCTGACCCGGAAGGAGAGCGATCGATGTGGACATCACGCCTCTTCGGCGCTGCCGCCTTCAGTCTGGCGCTGACCGGCACCGTCCCGGCCTCGGCGGGAAGCCCCGGCGAGGGGCCGCGCGATCTCTTCGCGTTCTACGCGGGTGGTCTCGGCCTCGGACTCGGGCAGCAGCCGGCACCGGACCTCGCGCCCGCTGCGCCGGCGCTCACCCTGGCCGCCGCGCCGCTTGCCGCAAGCGAACTTGAGGAGATGCGCGGCGGCTTCGCCCTGCCCGGCGGGCTCAGCGTGGCCTTCGGCTTCGACATCGAAACGCGGCTCGGCGGCGCGATCGTGCAGCGCCTGACCCTGCCGCAAACGATGATCACGGGCGGCGGCCCGACGCCGGTCGTGCAGGTGACCGATGCGCATGGCCATACCGGCGCACTTTCCCTCAGCCAGGCGACGCCGACGGTCGTCACGGATGTGCTGAATGCCGGCGCGACGCGCGTGACGACGCAGATCGGCGGTGGCGGCGGCGTCGTCGGCATCCTGCAGAACAGCGCCGACAGCCAGGTCGTGCAGCGGCGGACGGAAATCGGCATCGACGTCACCGGCCTGCGCGGGATGCTGAACAATGCATCCACGCGGACGATGCTGCAGAGCGGACTTAACCGGCGCGAGAGATTCGGCCGATGAAGGGCCGGATCACCTCGACGCTCGACCTGCTGCGCGGCATGGCCGCGCTGATGCTGCTCGCCGCCGGGCTGGTCCAGGCCGGCCCGGCGCGCGCGCAGGATGCGGATCGCTCCGTGCTGCCGATCAGCGGGCTTGAAGGATTGGTCCCGCTGGATCCGCTGACGCTGCGCAGCATGCGCGGTGGCCAGCTGACGCACCCATCGACCACGGCGCCGCGCACCGGGCCCAGCATCAGGCTGTGGGACGAGATCGCCCGGCCGCCGCGCCCGCCGCTGCCGCAGGACGGAATAGTCACCTCCACCTCCCGCGCGTCGAAGTGAACGGAGCCAGGAATCCGTGAGAACGAACATCGCAGCCTTTCCCGCCGGCTTCCTGCTTCTCCTGGTCGCGGGCTGCGCCGCCGTGCCGGAGCCGGCAAGCGCGCCTGCGCCCGGTGCCGCCGCATCGCGCGACGTGCCGCAGGTGGTCGGTGGCCGGCGCCTGACCGGCGCCGAGTTCCGACAAATGGTGTTCGGCAATACGCTCGACCGACGGCTTCCGAATGGCAGCCGGCTGCTCGTGTACATCGCCGCGGACGGGTCCCAACGGCTCCGCCTCACCGGGGTGCAGGGCCAACGCGCAAGCGATCGCGGCACGGTTTCCATCCGCGGCGACGAGGTCTGCTCCCGCTGGGAACGGATCGCCGGCGGGCGGGACACCTGCTTCGCCTATTTCCAGCTCGGCCAGTCCCTGGTGGCGATCGACGTCGAGGGCGAGATCTCCCCGACGCGCTTCGAACTGCAGCGCGGCAATCCGGAAGGCGTATAGCGTCCTGCCCGCGAGGCCTGCTGCATCTGCTGTGAAGGAAGCCGACAGGCGGGCCACGGAGAACAAGGCCAAGTGGCCCGGGAACAATGCCCGCCGGACTTCGGAATCAGGGCAATGGGGCGGCTTCGGATCGCCCGGCAACCGGCAGGAGGCCGAGCCGGCCCCATGGAGTCGCCTCGCCGGGGCGCGCCGCCGGGCGGGACAACGGGGACAACGACCTTCCACGTGGCGAACGCGGCCAAGCCCATCCGGGAATCGGACGAACCCGCACGGTGTGGGAGCCATCCTCGGAGCCGGACGAGGCTCCGACGGGACCATTTTGTGAATTCAATAGATGAGCCGCATGAATTGGCGCGCCCTGAGGGATTCGAACCCCCGACCCACGACTTAGAAGGTCGTTGCTCTATCCAACTGAGCTAAGGGCGCCCGGCGCGCTTCTACCACGCCTCGGCCGCTTCGGTCAGTGCGACCAGTTCTCGGCCCGGCCGAAGCGGAAATTGTCGGCATAGACCTTGGGCGTCATTGCCGGGCGCGCCGCCTCGGGCTCCGCCTCGTAGGAGATGCCCTGCCTTTCGGCGTAGGCGATCGCCTCCTCCCGCGTGTCGAAGCGCAGGCGGAGCTGACCGTGCATGTCGCCCGAGCCGACCCAGCCGGTCAGCGGGTCGAGCCGCTTCGCCTCGGCCGGCGCATACTCCAGCAGCCAGCCCTGCGCCTTGGCGCGGCCCGACTGCATGGCCGACTTGGGCGGCTGGTAGATGCGGGCAAGGCCCTTCTGCTGCGACATCGAACCGGTTCCTGCATGCCATCGGGGCGGCGGGATTCGAACCCACGACCTCCTGTACCCAAAACAGGCGCGCTAGCCAGGCTGCGCCACGCCCCGTCGCGGCGCACCCTATGGAAGGGGACGCTCCCGGGCAAGCCGCCTCAGGGCGCCGTCCCGAAGATGCGGTGCAGCACCCGGTCGCCGGCCCGGATGTCCAGCCGCTCCGTCACCCCGGCGGCCAGTTCCAGGGTCGCGCGCACCGGTCCGTTGCTCGCGACCGTGGCGAGGGATTGCGGCACGGTGCGCTCCGCGATGCGGTGGATGCGCCCGTCGGCGGCGATGAACACCATGTCGAGGGAGGCAATGGTGTTGCGCATCCACATGCTGCTCTCGCGCGGGGCGCCCCAGTCGAACAGCATCCCCTCATCCGGCTTCACGGAGGGGCGGAACATCAGGCCGATCATCTGCTGGCTCGGGTCGACCGCCATCTCCACCGTGAAACCGTGCCGGCGCCCGTCGCGGGTGACGATCACCAGCGGCTCGGTCGGCAGCCGCGGCTGTGGCGCATCCACCCCCGGCTGGGCCCGCAGCGCCTCGGGGCGCAGGGCAGCGGGGACGGCGGCGGCGGCGGCGAGGAACGTGCGGCGGAGCATCATGCCCGCCTCATGCCACGGCGCCGGGGGCGGCGGGAAGCTCCGCCAGCGCCGCCGCCGCGGCCCGCCGCACCACCGCCCGCACCACCCCCGGGCGCGGTGCGTCGGCCAGTGTGGTGAACCAGTGCTCCGGCGGGTTGCGCCCGGCGGCACGGTGGAAGTCCAGGTCGCGGAGCACCGCCTCGGCGGCCGGCGGCAGGCGATCCGGCAACTCGCGTCCGTTCAGCCGCCCCCAGATCCCGGCCCAGCAGCGTGCCACCGACCAGGGATTGTATCCGCCACCCCCGAGCACGATCAGCCGGGGCGCCGCCCCCATCAGCACGTCCACCACCGCGCGATGCGCGTTGTTGGACAGCGACAGCCGGGCCAACGGGTCCTCCTCCAGCGCATCCGCGCCGCATTGCAGCATGATCGCCTGTGGGCGGAGATGGCGGATGATCGGCAAGATCGCCTCATGCAGTACCCACAGCATCTCGCTGTCGTTGAAGCCGGCGGGCACCGGGATGTTGCGCGCATGGCCGCCGGCGCGATCCGCGACACCCCCGGTGAAGGGCCAGCGCCCATCCTCATGCACCGAGAGGGTGAAGACGCCCGGGTCGTCATGGAAGGCGTCCTGCACCCCGTCGCCATGATGCGCGTCGATATCGACGTAGAGGATGTTGGTGAGGCCGGACGCCTGCCACTCCATCAGCCCGAGCACCGCGTCGTTCAGGTAGCAGAAGCCGCTCGCGCGGTCGGGCCGGCCGTGATGCGTGCCGCCGCCGGGGACATGGACGATCCCGCCATGGCGCGTCAGCCGCGCCGCCAGCATGGTGCCGCCCGCGCTGGTCGCTGGGCGGCGGAACACTTCGGGATAGACCGGATTGCCGTCGGCGCCGATGCGGTAGCGGGCGCGGTCCTGCGGGCTGACGTCCTGCGTCGCCTCCGCCCGCCGCAGCGCCTCGATGTATTCCGGGAGGTGGAAGCGCATCAGCGCCTCGGGGCTCGCCATCGGGCTGTCGCGGTATTGCTCCTCGGGCAGCCAGCCCAGCGCGCGCACCAGGTCGAGCATGGCGGAGACGCGCGGAATCGCCAGCGGGTGCTTCGGCCCGTAGCTGGAGTGGCGGTAGATCTCGGAACCGATCAGGAGGGCAGCCATGGCGCTGCCGCGAAGCATGCCGCGCCGCGCCCGGCGCGCAAGCCTGTCGGAGCGATGGACCGGCGGGCGCCACCCGGATAGCGTGCACACGAATCCGAGACTCGCCGCGCCCTGCCCGCGCGCCACGACCCGGTAGCCGGAGACACGCCTTGCGTTTCAGTGACCTGCTTGTCGCCCTCGAGCTGCTGTCCCGCCACGATGTGAATGATGCGCTCGAACGCCAGTCCCTCAGCGGCCGCCCGCTCGGCGAGGTGCTGGTCGAGATGGGCCTGCTCAGCGCGCGCCAGGTCAACGAACTGCAGGAGGGCCTGCCCGCCCCGCCGGACAACCTGGCGCAGCTCGGGATCGAGGCCCGCATCGTCTTCGACATCCTGGTCAAGTTCCTCAGCACCGCCGGCCACGGCACCACGGCGAGCATCGCCGAGACGCTGGCGATCTCCCGCCGGCTGTCGAGCGTGCTGATGGAGCAGGCGCGCGCGCAGGGCATCGTCGAGCTGAAGCCCGGCATCGTCGCCGGCGAGCTGCGCGTCGAGCTGACGCCGCGCGGCCGCTCGATGGCCGTCGAGGCCTTCGCCAGCAACGCCTATATCGGCCCCCTGCCCGTCTCCCTGAACGCCTATTCCGAGAGGGTGCGGCAGCAGACCATCCGCAGCGAGACCATCGTGCCGCAGCAGGTCGCCGAGGCGATGGAGCCCCTGGCCATACCGGAGGGGCTGCTCGCCAAGGTCGGCATCGCCGCCAATTCCGGCCGCTCGATGCTGCTCTACGGTGCGCCGGGCAACGGCAAGACCTCGATCGCCGAGCGCATGGTCCGCATGTTCGGCGCCATGGTGCTGGTGCCCCATTGCTTCGAGGTGGGCGGGCAGATCGTGAAGGTCTTCGACCCCTCGGTGCATCGCCGGCTCGGCGCCGCGACGGACCGGGCGACCTCCTCAAGCCTCCTCGCCGACGAGTTCGATCCCCGCTGGGTGGCCTGCCGCCGCCCCTTCGTCGCGGCCGGCGGCGAGCTCAGCCTCGACATGCTCGACCTGAAGTTCGAGGAGACGGCGCGCTTCTACGAGGCGCCGCTGCACGTCAAGGCGATGAACGGCGTGCTGCTGATCGACGATTTCGGCCGCCAGCTCGTGCGCCCCGAGGCGCTGCTGAACCGCTGGGTGGTGCCGATGGACCGGCGCATCGACTTCCTCAAGCTGCACACCGGCCAGTCCTTCCAGATCCCCTTCGACCAGTTGCTGGTCTTCTCGACCAACCTCTCGCCGCGGGACCTGATGGACGGCGCCTTCCTCCGCCGCCTGCCCTACAAGATCCACGTCCACGGGCCGGACGAGGCGGAATTCGCGAGACTCATGCTGGCCGCGGCCGAGGAGCGCGGCGTCGCCTATTCCGCCCAGGCCATCGCCTGGACGATCCAGCGGATCAGGACCCACGGCACCGCCCTCGCCTTCTACCAGGCGACCGAGATCCCCCAGCAGATCGCCGATCTCTGCGCCTTCCTCCGTCGCCCGCCGATCGCCGACGAGCAGACGATCGACTTCGCGCTCGGCAACCTCCTGGTGGATTGAGCCCGGCCCCGGCGCCCTTTACGGCAAGGCGGCCGCCTGCCTATCGGTGCCGGCAGGGGCGCCGCCACGGCGGCAGGCGGCGAAGGAGGGTCGGATCGACATGACGGCATCGAGGCCCCAGACAGGCGCCGGGCTCAACGCGCTGCTCCAGCAGGCCATCGCGCTGCATCGCGGCGGGCGGCTGAAGGAAGCCTCGGCGCTCTACGACCGCATCCTCAAGGCAGTTCCGGGCCATCCGGAGATCCTGCATCTCCAGGGCATGGTCGCGCTGCAGAGCGGCCGGCCGGCCGAGGCGCTCGCGCTGATGGATCGCGCGCTGCGCGCCAATCCGGACCTGGTGGCGGCGCACACCAACCGGGGTGCGGCGCTGCGCGCGCTGAAGCGCCACGAGGAGGCGCTGGCAGCCTATGACCGCGGCGTCGCGCTGCAACCCGGCGACGCGCAGGCGCATTCGAACCGCGGCAATACCCTCGCCGATCTCGGCCGCTGGCCGGAGGCGCTGGAGAGCTTCGACCGCGCTCTCGCCCTGCGCCCCGCTGCCGCCGAGATCCACAGCAACCGCGGCAACGCCCTGCGTGCCCTCGGCCGCTGGGACGAGGCGATCGCCGCCTATGACCGGGCGATCGCGCTCGATCCCGGCTATCCTGGCGCGCACAACAACCGCGGCAACGCCCTGCTCGCGCTGCGCCGCTGGGAGGAGGCGCTGGCGAGCTACGACGCGGCGCTCCGGCTGCGGCCCGACTTCGCCGAGGCGGCGACCAACCGCGGCAATGCCCTGTCGGCCCTGCGGCGGGAGGAGGAGGCGCTCGCCAGCCATGACCGCGCCATCGCCCTCCGCCCGGATTTCGCCGAGGCGCACGGCAATCGTGGCCAGGTGCTGTTCGAGCTGGGGCGCTGGGAGGAGGCGCTCGCGGCCTGCGACCGCGCCATCGCGCTGAACCCCGCGCTCGCCGATGCCCACAACAGCCGCGGCAACGCCCTGCGCGAGCTGCGCCGCTGGCCGGAAGCGGCAGCGAGCTTCGACCGCGCCATCGCGCTCCGCCCCGGCTATGCCGAAGCCTACTGGAACAAGAGCTTCGGCCTGCTGCTCAACGGCGAGTTCGAGGAAGGCTGGCGCCTCTACGAATGGCGCAAGCGCAAGCGCGACGCGATCGCCAACCGCTTCCCGGACCGGCCGACACTCACGGGGGGCGAGGAGGTCGCGGGCCGGACGGTCTTCGTCTGGTGGGAACAGGGCCTCGGCGACACCATCCAGTTCGCCCGCTATGCCCTGGCGCTGCGGGACCGCGGCGCGCGCGTCGTGCTCGCGGTGCAGGAACCGCTGACCGCGCTGTACCGCCAGCTCGAACCGGGCATCGAGGTGATCGGCAGCCAGGAGGCGCCGGCGAGCTACGATTGGCAGGTGCCGGTGATGAGCCTGCCGCTCGCCTGCGATCCGCGGCGCGAGGCCATTCCCCATCCCGAAGGCTACCTGCGCGCCGACCCGGTGCTGCGCGCGGCGTGGGAGCAGCGCCTCGGCCCGCGCCGGCGCCCGCGCATCGGCCTCGCCTGGCGGGGCAATCCGGCGAATCGGCACGACCCGGTGCGCTCGATCCCGCCGGAACGGCTCGCGCCCTTGCTCTCCCTGGATGCGGACTGGGTCTACATCCAGAACGATATCCGGCCGGCCGACGAGGAATTCGTGCGCGCCGCCACGGGTCTGCGCTTCTTCTGCGAGGATCTCCGCAGCTTCGCCGACACCGCGGCACTGATCGAGGCGCTCGATCTGGTCGTCTCGATCGATACCAGCCTCGCGCACCTTTCCGGCGCGCTGGGCCGGCCGACCTGGGTGATGCTCTCGGCCGCGGCCGACTGGCGCTGGGAGACCGAGGGCGAGTCCTGCCCCTGGTATGCGAGCGCGCGGCTGTTCCGCCAGCCGCGCCTCGGCGACTGGGACAGCGTCGCGGCCCATGTCGGCCGGGACCTGGTGGCGCGTTTCCCTGGGGAACTCGGAGGCGCCGAAGGATTCCGATCAGGCGGAACCGCCTGATCGGGTGATGCTGCCGGCGACGCCAGCGACCGGGCGGTTGCCGTGGGCCGATGCGAGAATGGTCTCCCGAGGCCCTCCCCGCCGGCGGACCGCCCGGCCCGCGCATCCTCGCAGCGGCGATGCACGCGGATCGGCCCGCCCCGGCCGAACCGAGAGCGAGGCCGCGCCGCCGCGGACGCGCGCAGGACGGAACCGGCTGCGGGAAGCGCGAAGGACGGACCTCCGCGCAGCCGGGATCAGCCCTGCGGCATGCCTTCCGGCACGACGGTCTTGATCAGGCTCGCGTCGAGTGCCTCGTAGTCGTGGTAGCCGATGGTCTCGTAGAGCTGCGCGCGGGTCTGCATGCGACCGACCGCGTTCTGCGTGCCGCCGTCCTTGCGGATGGCGACATACAGCTCCTCCATCGCGCGTGCGGCGATGCGCAGGTGGCTGACCGGCCAGATCACCATCGCGTAGCCCATCTCCTGGAACTCGGCGGCGGTGAAGAAGGGGGTGCGGCCGAACTCGGTCATGTTCGCGAGCAGCTTCACGCCCGGCATGCGCTTCGCGAATTCGACGAACATCTCCCGCGTGGTCAGCGCCTCGGGGAAGATCGCGTCGGCGCCGGCATCGAGGTACAGCCTGGCGCGGGCCACGGCACCGTCGATCCCCTCGCTCGCCGCCGCGTCGGTGCGGGCGATGATGACGAGGTTCTTCCGCGCCCTGCGGGCGGCCGCGACCTTCGCCGCCATGTCCTCGGCGGAAGCGAGCTTCTTGTCGTTCAGGTGCCCGCATTTCTTGGGCAGCAGCTGGTCCTCGAGGTGCACGGCACCAGCACCCGCTTCCTCGAAGGTGCGGACCATGTGCATGACGTTCAGCGCCTCGCCGTAGCCGGTGTCGCCATCGACCAGCACCGGCAGCGCCGAGGCGCGCACCACCTGGCGGATGTGCCAGGCGACGTCGTCCACCGTGATCATGCCGAGATCGGGCAGGCCCATCGTGGCGGACATCGCCGCGCCCGACATGTAGAGCGCCTCGAAGCCCTGCTGCTTCGCCAGCAGTGCGGCGATGCCGAGATGCGCGCCCGGCATCTGCAGGATCTCCGGCCGGTCGAGCAGACGGCGGAAGCGGATGCCCGCGGGTTCCTCGGGCAGGTCGTCGGCGATGACATAGGGCATGGGAAACCCCTTCTCAGAAGAAGACGAGGGTGATGAGGAGGAAGAGCGGAACGAGGAATACCACCGCCCAGCCGCAATAGCCGAAGAAGGAGGGCATGCGCTCCCCGTTCTCCTCGACGATGGCCTTGACCATGAAGTTGGGTGCATTGCCGATGTAGGAGTTGGCGCCCATGAACACCGCGCCGCAGGAAATGGCGGCGAGCGTCAGCGCGCCATCCGTCATCAGGCGCACCGGATCGCCGCCCGCGAGGTTGAAGAACACCAGGTAGGTCGGCGCATTGTCGAGGAAGGAGGAAAGCGCGCCGGTCAGCCAGAAGTAGACCCAGGGCACGGGCTGCCCCGCCGCGTCCGAGGTCAGCGCCACCAGCGGCGCGGCCGCGCCCTCCATGCCCGCGCGCAGCACGGCAAGCACGGGCGCCATGGTGATGAAGATGGCGGCGAACAGCTTCGCGACCTCGAGGATCGCGCCCCAGGCGAAGCCGTTCGCTTCCCGAAGCTCCGGCGAGGTGACGCGCATGGACACCCAGGCGATCGCGAGAAAGACCGCGACGCCGACCAGGCGCTCGATGCCGATGTGGTCACCGAACAGGGCGACCTCACCCGGCCGCCAGTAGCCCTGGACCAGCACCATGCCGACGACCCCGCCGACCAGCGCGAGATTCATCAGCCCTTCGACGCGCAGCGGCTCCTTCGCGCCGGTATCGCGCGGCGCCGCCTTCTCCCGCGCCCAGGCCCAGGAATCCAGCACGTAGTAGAGGCCGAGCAGGATGGTGGCGCAGGTGAGGAATTCCCCGAACAGGTGCGTCGTGGTCCAGAAGAAGGACACGCCCTTGAGGAAGCCGAGATAGAGCGGCGGGTCGCCGAGCGGCGTCAGCGAGCCGCCGATGTTGCTGACCAGGAAGATGAAGAACACGAAGGTGTGCGTCTTGCGCGCCCGGAACGCATTCGCCCGCAGCACCGGGCGGATCAGCAGCATCGAGGCGCCGGTGGTACCCATGACGCTCGCGATCACCGTGCCGAAGGCGAGCAGCGCGGTGTTCGTCGCCGGCGTACCGACCAGCGAGCCCTTCAGCAGCACGCCGCCGCCCGTGACGTAGAGCGCGAGCAGCAGGGCGATGAACGGGACGTATTCCTGCAGGACGATGTGCCAGACCTCGGCGGCCGCGCGCTCCGGCCCGAAGGCGATGGCGAAGGGAAGCACCAGCAGCACCGCCCAGCCGGCGGCGATCTTGCCGTAGTGGTGGTGCCAGACATGGCCGGCGACCAGCGGCATCAGCGCGATCGACAGCAGCAGCCCGACGAAGGGGATGCCCCAGGCGAGCGAGAGGTCCGCCCCCGAGGCGGCCGCCGCGGCCGCCGGCGACACTGCGCCGGCCAGCATCAGCGCGGCGCTGGCCATGCAGGCGGATGCGGCTCGGCGCAGGCGCATCGTTTCTCCGTCCCCCTTCCAGGGCGGAGGCGCGGCCCCCGGTCCCTGTTCGGCAGCCGTCCTTGCAGGATGATCGGCGCCGCCACAAGGGGGGCACCCCTTTTCCGGCCCGCCCCCCGGCCCTAGGTTGCCCCCGGACAGGAGGCCACCCCATGGACATGAGCGGCGAGCGCCGCATTCCCGCCCCGCGTCAGCGGGTCTGGGACGCGCTGAACGACCCCGAGATGCTGCGTGCCGCGATTCCCGGCTGCGAGTCCGTCACCCGCACCGCGGAGGACGCCTTCGAGGCCAAGGTCGCGCTGAAGATCGGGCCGATGGCCGCGAAGTTCGGCGGCAAGGTGAAGCTCGAGAACATCAACGCCCCCGCCTCCTACACCATCACCGGCGAGGGCAATGGCGGCGCCATGGGCTTCGCCAAGGGCGGCGCCGATGTCGCGCTCGAGGAGCTCGGGCCGGACGAGACGCTGCTGAAGTACACGGTGAAGGCCCAGGTCGGCGGCAAGATGGCGCAGCTCGGCGCCCGGCTGATCGACAGCACGGCGAAGCAGATGTCGGACCAGTTCTTCGACCGCTTCGCCAATGCCGTCGCCCCGCCGCCCGTCGAAGCCCCCGTCGCGGCGGCGGAAGGCACGCCCGCCACGGCGGCCGCGCCGCGCCCGGTGCCGGCCGCGCCTGCCGGCATCTCGATCTTCGACCTGCTGCCGGAGGCGCCGCTCGGCATCCCGCTGATGGCCTGGGTCGGCAGCGCCATCATGGTCGTCATCCTGGCGCTGATGTTCCTGTGAGCGTTCCGCGGACCGTCGAGGAAACCCAGGCGCTGCTCGCGGCCGGCGGCTACATCGCCGACCGCGCGCTGGCGACCACGGTGCACCTCGCGCTGCGCATGGGCCGGCCGCTCTTTCTCGAAGGCGAGCCCGGCACCGGCAAGACCGAGATCGCCAAGGTGCTGGCGAAGATGCTGCCGCGGCATCTCGTGCGCCTGCAATGCTACGACGGGCTCGACCTCTCCGCCGCCGCCTATGAGTGGAACCACGCCCGCCAGCTCATGGCCATCCGACTCGCGGAAGCGGCCGGCGAGACGGACCGGGAAGCGCTGGAACGCGGCATCTACGACCGCCGCTTCCTGCAGGCCCGCCCGCTGCTCCAGGCGCTGGAGGGCGAACCCTCCGTCCTGCTGATCGACGAACTCGACCGCGCCGACGAGCCCTTCGAGGCCTTCCTGCTGGAAATCCTCGCCGACTTCCAGATCACCATCCCGGAACTCGGCACGGTGAAGGCGATGACGCCGCCGGTGGTCATCATCACCTCCAACCGCACGCGGGAAGTGCATGACGCGGTGCGCCGGCGCTGCCTCTATCACTGGGTGGACTACCCGGACGCGGCGCGCGAACGCGCCATCCTGCGCGTGCGCGCGCCGGGACTGCCCGAGCAGCTTTCGGCGCAGATCGTCGCCTTCGTGCAGAAGCTGCGCGAGGGCGACTACTACAAGCTGCCCGGCGTCGCCGAGACGATCGACTGGGCGCAGGCGCTCGCCGCGCTCGACGCCAAGGAACTCGAACCCGGCGCGGTGGATGAAACGCTTGGTGTGCTGCTCAAGTACCAGGACGACATCGCCAAGCTGAAGGGCGCGGAGGCGGCGAAGCTGCTCTCGGAGGTCGTGGGGTGAGCCGAGGGGTGCTGCCCGGGGAGGGCGCCGCCCTCCCCGGCCCCCTCCCGCCAAAGGCCGAAAGGCCTTTGGAAACCATCACCTGGATGGGCCCCGGCTGGCGCGCCAGGACTGCCCTGGCGACCGATACGGAAGGAAGGGGGTGCGGGGGAGGTTCCCCTCCCCCGCGACCATGACCCCCGACCGCGACCCCTCCCGCATCATCGGCGCCGCCCAGGCCCGCGCCGCCGGTGCGGCTCTGGCCCCTGGCGGGCACCTCGCCGACAACCTGCTGGCCTTCACCCGCCTGCTGCGCCGCACCGGCCTGCCGCTCGGCCCCGGCGAGGCGATCGCCGGCCTCGAGGCCCTGACCCAGGTCGACATCGCCGACCGCCGCCAGGTCCACGCCGCGCTGCGCGCCGTCATGGTCCACAGGCGCGAGCATTTCGAGATCTTCGACCAGGCCTTCCAGCTCTTCTGGCGCGACCCGGAGGCCGCCGCCCACGCCGCCGCCATGGCCCTGATGGACGCCAACAAGCCGAAGGACGAAAAGGCACCGCCGGTGTCGCGGCGTCTCGCCGAGGCCATGCAGGGCGACAAGCCCAAGCCGCCGAAGCCGGCCGAGGAACCCCCGCAGCACGACATGACCTTCACGGTCAGCGAGCGCGAACGCCTCCAGCAGATGGATTTCGAGGCGATGTCGGCGGCCGAGATCGCCGAGGCGAAGCAGGCCATCAGGCGGCTGACGCTGCCGCTCGACGAGCAGCGCACCCGCCGCTTCCGCCCCGACCCCTTCGGCCCGGTCGCCGACCTGCGCGCGACGGTGCGCGAGAGCCTGCGCACGGGCGGAGAGATCCTCGACCTCGAACGGCGCCGCCGCGTGACACGGCCGCCGCCGCTCGTGGCGCTGTGCGACATCAGCGGAAGCATGTCCCGCTATGCGCAGATCCTGCTGCATTTCCTCCATGCCGTCGCGAACGACCGCGACCGCGTGCACACTTTCCTGTTCGGCACGCGGCTGACCAACGTGACGCGGCAGCTCAGGCACCGTGATCCGGAAGTCGCCTTCGAGATGGTCTCGCATATCGTGCCGGACTGGTCGGGCGGCACGCGCATTGGCGAATCGCTCGCCCTGTTCAACCGGCTCTGGGGGCGGCGCGTGCTCGGCCAGGGCGCGGTGGTGCTGCTCATCACCGATGGGCTCGACCGCGAAGGTGCGAAAGGCCTCGCCGAGGCCACCGAACGCCTGCGCGGATCCTGCCGGCGCCTGATCTGGCTGAATCCCCTGTTGAGATTCTCGGGCTTTCAGCCCAAATCCCAGGGCATCCGGGCGATGCTGCCCCATGTGGACGATTTCCGCCCGGTGCATAACCTGAACAGCCTGCGGGACCTGGTCGCGACCCTGTCCGACCCGCACGCCGCGCAGCGCGGGAGGATGGCAGCATGACCGACACGACGCATTCCGAGGACATCCTCGCCACCGCCGCCGCCTGGCGCGCGGAAGGCGAGAAGGTCGCGATCGCGACCGTGGTCGAGACCTGGGGCTCCTCCCCTCGCCCGGCCGGTTCGCGCCTCGCCGTCACCGCCTCGGGCCGGCTCGCCGGCTCGGTTTCCGGCGGCTGCATCGAGGGCGCGGTGGCCGATGCCGCGAAGCAGGCGATGGCGACCGGCACGCCGCAGCTTCTCGATTTCGGTGTCTCGGACGAGCGCGCCTGGGAAGTCGGCCTGTCCTGCGGCGGCAGGGTGAAGGTCTTCGTGGAGCCGCTGTCGTGAAGGCCGATATCCTGGCCCGGCTGCAGGCCGAACGCGCCGCGCAACGTGCGGTTGTCCTGCTGACCCGCCTGTCGGACGGGGAGCAGCACCTCTGGCCGCAGGAGGCGCTGCCCGCCGGCCTCGCCGAGGCGGCCCGCGCCGCGCTCGGCAGCGAGAAGGCCGACAACGTCACGCTCGACGGCGAGACCTGGTTCGTCCACCCGCACAACCCGCCGCTGCGCATCATCGTCGTCGGCGCGGTGCACATCGCGCAGGCCATGGCGCCGATGGCCGCACCGCTCGGCTTCGAGATGATCGTCGTCGATCCGCGCCGCGCCTTCGCGACCGAGGAACGCCTGCCCGGCGTCACGCTGCGCACCGACTGGCCGGACGAGGCGATGGCGGAACTCAAGCCCGACGCGCGCAGCGCCGTGGTGACGCTGACCCACGACCCGAAGCTCGACGACCCCGCGCTGGACGCGGCGCTCAGGAGCCGCGCCTTCTACATCGGCGCCCTCGGCAGCCGGCGGACGCATGCGAAGCGCGTCGCGCGGCTGAAGGAACTCGGCCACGAGGACGACGTCCTCGCGCGGATCCACGCCCCGGTCGGCCTTGACATCGAGGCGGTGACGGCGCCCGAGATCGCGCTCTCGGTCATGGCGGAGATCGTCGCGGCGCGCCGCGGCGCGGCGCTCGGCCAGCCGCGCCCGCAGCCTGCCCCGGAACAGGGCCGCATCAGCATCGGCCTGTCGGCATGATCTTCGGCCCGACACCGCTCGAGGAAGCCAAGGGCGCCATCCTCGCCCATTCGCTGCGCCTGCCGGGCCGCGTGCTCAAGAAGGGAACCGTCCTCGACGAGGAGGCGATCGCCGCGCTGCGCGAGGCCGGCAAGCGGGACGTCGTCACCGCGCGGCTCGAAGCCGGCGACGTGCCGGAGAACGAGGCGGCGGAACGGCTCGCCTCGGCGCTGACGGCGCCGCTCATCGCGCGTTCCCGCGCCGCGACCGGCCGCGTCAACCTGCTCGCCGAGACCGCCGGCCTGCTGGTGCTGGACGCCAAGCGGCTCGATGCCATCAACGCGGTGGATGAGAGCCTGACGGTCGCCACCCTGCCGAACTACACCCCCGTGGTGCCGCGGGAGATGATCGCGACCATCAAGGTCATCCCCTTCACCGTGCCCGGCCCGGTGCTCGGCGTGGCGGAGGTGGTGGCGCGCAGCGGCAAGGGCCCGGCCTTCGCCATCCATCCCTTCCGCCCGCTCAAGCTCGGCCTGGTGCTGACCGAACTGCCCGGCATCAAGGAAAGCGTGATGGAAGGCGCGGTGGAGGCGACCGCCGCGCGGGTGGAGGCGCTGTGCGGCAGCATGCTGCCGGTCGAGCGCGTCCGCCACGAGGAGACGCCGGTGGTCGAGGCGCTCGGCCGCCTGAAGCGCGCCGGGGCGGAGATGCTGCTGATCGCCGGCGCCTCGGCCGTGGTGGACCGTCGCGATGTCGGCCCCGGCGCCATCGTGCGCGCCGGCGGCGTCATCGAGCATTTCGGCATGCCGGTCGATCCCGGCAACCTGCTCTGCCTCGGCCGCATCGGCGAGATCCCGGCGCTGGTGCTGCCGGGCTGCGCGCGCAGCCCCAAGCTCAACGGCTTCGACTGGGTGCTGCAGCGGCTCTTCGCCGGCGTGCCGGTGACCTCGGCCGCCATCATGGCGATGGGCGTGGGCGGGCTGCTGAAGGAGATCGAGGTCCGGCCGCTGCCGCGCGAACAGGCGCCGCGCGTCGCCCCGCCGGCGCTGGCGCCGCGCAGGGCGCGCAACGTCGCCGCCATCATCCTCGCCGCCGGGCGGTCCCGCCGCATGGCGCCGCTCAACAAGCTGCTGGTCGCCGACACGCAGGGCGTCGCGATGGTCGCGCGGGTCGTGGACAACGTACTGGCGAGCCACGCCCGCCCCGTCGTCGTCGTCACCGGCCATGAACGCGACCGGGTGGAAGAGGCGCTGGCCGGCCGCCCCGTCATCTTCGCCCATGCCGAGGATTATGCGGAGGGCCTCTCGGCCTCGCTCAAGACCGGCCTCGCGGCGCTGCCGCCGGGCGCGGAGGGCGTCCTGGTCTGCCTCGGCGACATGCCGCTGGTCTCCGGGCCGATGCTCGACCGGCTGATCGCCGCCTTCGACCCGGAGGAAGGGCGCGCCATCGTGATGCCGACCTTCCGCGGCAAGCAGGGCAACCCGATGCTGTGGGCGCGGGAGTTCCTGCCCGAGATCATGACCATCACCGGCGATGTCGGCGCCCGCCACCTGATCGGCCGCCATGCCGACCGCATGGTGGAGGTCGAGATGGCGGATGATGCGGTGCTGCGCGACTTCGACACGACGGATGCCCTCAAGGGATTGCCGGCGACGGGCCGGCCCGGGTGAGCGCGGCGCCCGGTTCGGGGTCCGGGCTTCGGGCGACAGCCTTCGACGACCTTCACGTCATGCCCTATCTGCGCTGGCAGCCCTCGGAGCCCGACGGGCGGCTGGAGGGTGGCCCGGTCTTTCCCGCCGCCGCGCCGGGCTGGGTCCACATGCCCGCCCGCGCCGGCCGCATCTGGGCGCGCGGTCCGGAGAGCGTCCCCGCCGGCGTCGCCTTCGAGGAGGTTCGCGGCCGCTACGCCTTCGCCGGCCCCTGCCTGGCGCATTTCGGGCACATGCTCGGCGAGTTCGTGCACCGGCTCTGGGTGCTGCGCGACGATCCGGACCTCGTGCCCCTGCTGGTCGCGACGCGGCAACAGGGCGCCGGGATCCCGGGATTCCTCGCGGAGTGGCTCCGGCTGGTCGGCGCGCGGCCACCCCTGCTGGTCGACCGCCCGATGCGCCTCGAGGAGGTGGTGGTCGGCGAGCCCGGCAGGGTGCTCGGCACGGCGACCAGCGCGGAGTACGGCGCGGTGCTGGGCGGCATGCTGCCGCCGGCGCTGCTCGCGCCCTCCGGAGGGGCGAGCCGTCTCGCGATCATGCGCGGCCATCTCCAGACGGGCCGCTGCGTCGGCGAGGCGTGGATCGAATCCTTCCTCGCCACCCAGGGCTACCGCATCTTCCGCCCGGAGGCGCATTCGCTCGCCGAGCAGATCGCGGCGCTGGCCGCGGCCGACCGGATCGTGATGTCGGAGGGCAGCGCGATGCACCTCTTCGACGTGCTGCCGCCGATCCGCGCCGAGGTGGCGGTGCTGGTCCGGCGCCCAGGCAGCGGCATGGCGGGCCATTGCCTCGCGACAAAGGTGCGGCGGCTCGCGCAGTTCCGGCCGCACTTCATCATCGGCACGCTCGACGCCACGCACCCGCGGGCGAACGCCATCACCGGCGTCGAACCGCGCGACTTCCTCGTCCACCTGGCGGAGGAAGGCTTCATCGAAGCTGTGCCGGAGGAGCGGTTCCTCGACGAGCCGGGCCTGCTGGAGGCCGATCTCGCCGCCTATGCCGCGGGCTGGCGGAGCCGCCGCAGCCCGATGCCGCCGGGCGATTTCGTCACCCGCGCCGCGGCCTCGTGCCGCGCCGGGCGGATGGACCCGCTGCTGCGGGCGACGCTCGACGGCTCGGCCGGCCGGCGCTGACCTGCCCGGTGCCGCGACGCCGGCGCCGCACCCTGCCGATGACGTGGTCGGCGCGGCGCGGGGCGGGACGGCGCGCAGGGCCGGCAGGATGGCCCCGCGCGGACGGCATCAGGCATGATAGGCCTCATAGCCGCCCATGCGGTCATAGATGGGGGCCAGCTTCTCCCGCAAGCGCACCGCCACCGTGCCGGGCAGGGAGACCTCCGGGCCAACGAAGACCGGCACGCCCGCGTTGCGGCCGAGCGCCTCATGCCAAGGCACGCCGAGGAAGCCCGCCAGCTCGCGCAGGAACCCTTCGACATCGCCCGAGATGTCCTCGATCTTGCGGATCAGCATGTTCTCGCGGCCGAAGACGGCGCTCCAGCCCTCGACGATGCGCGGATAGTCGGCGCGCGCCAGCACCTCGGGCTGCGAGGCGGCCGCCATGTAGTCGAAATCCTCCTGCCCGCGCCCCAGCATGCGAAGCTGCGACCAGCAGCGCGCGACCGGATCGCGCAGCAGCAGGATCACCTTCATGCGGGGGTTGAGGCGCCTCACATGCTCGATGCCCGCCCGGGGCAGCAGCCCGTAGGCCGGCGTCACCTCGCCGCAGATCTGGTCCGGCTGCGCATGGGCGAAGATGCCCCCATACCATTCGTCGGACAGCGGCTCGATGGCGATGGAGGTGATCCGATGCAGGGCGGCGAGGTCCAGCGGCCCTTCCCCCGCTTCCCTGACGAGGCGGCGCGCCGCCGCGTCCGCATGGGTCGTCCGGTGCCTCGCGGTCCAGCCGCGATGCCCCGGCAGGTGGACGTCGTTGAAGTACTGCAGCTCCTTGATCCAGGGCATCCAGACGCCCGGGTGGCGCCGCAGGTTGGCATGGAGCCAGCTCGTGCCCGCCTTCTGCGCGCCGATGCAGAGGAAGTCCGGGAAACGCAGTTCGGCGGCGGGTGCGGCGGTCGTCATGCGAAGTCCCTTGCCACGGGTTGGGTGCGGGCCGCCATACCGGGGAATGTCCCGCCGCACCGTGAAACGGCGCAGCCCCCGCGCCGGAACATCCACCAGCCGGCCGGGACAGCGGACCCGCGGCCAGCCCCGCGCCCCGGGCGCATCAAGCCAGCGCCGCGCGCACCCATTCGCCCCAGGCCAGCACCGCCGCATCATCGCCGATTCGCCCCGCCACCTGCACGCCGAGCGGCAAGCCGCGCGGCCCGGTGCCCGCCGGCACGGTGAGGCAGGGCCCGTGCAACAGGGTCCAGAGCGTGTTGAAGGCGGGATCGCCGGTCCAGCCGAGGCCCTCCGGCGCCTCGCCCGGCGCGGCGGGGCAGAGCACCGCGTCGAAGCCTTCGATCGCGGCGGGGAAGGCGGCGCGGGCCGCGGCGAAGGCGGCGCGCCCCTCGATCAGCCTGGCCCGCGGTTGCGCACGGCCCCAGTCCATCCGCTCCCGCAGCACCCCGGAGATCTGCGCGCGGGCATGGGCGAGTTCCCAGCCCAGCGCCTCGGCCGATTCCATGTTCATCACATAGGGGTGTGCGGCGTAGGCGGCCTCGAAGACGGCGGGCAGGGTGACCGGCGTCACCGTCGCCCCGGCGCGGCGGCAGGCCTCGGCGGCGCGCTCCATCAGCGCCAGCGTCTCCGGCGCCGCTTCCAGTGAGGACGGCCCCATGACCAGCGCGAGCCGCGGCGCGCGCGCCATCTTTGCCTCCGGCTGGCCGAAATCCTGGCCGGTCACAGCCGCCATGGTGAGGGCGCAGTCCCCGACGCTGCGCGCCATGACGCCGATGGTGTCGAGGCTCTCGCTCATCACCTTCATCCCGCCCCGGTGCAGCGTGCCGTAGGTGGGCTTGAAGCCGACCACGCCGCAGAAGGCGGCCGGGCGCACGATGCTGCCGGCAGTCTGGGTGCCGAAGGCGATCGGGAAGAACCCAGCCGCAACGCCTGCCGCCGAGCCGGAGGACGACCCGCCCGGCGTATGCCGCGGATTGGCCGGGTTGGCGGTCGGGCCGGGGTGGCGGGTGGCGAATTCCGTCGTCACCGTCTTGCCGATCACCACCGCGCCGGCGGCGCGCGCGGCTGCGACACAGGCGGCGTCCGAGCGCGGCCGGTGCCCCGCCCAGGCGGGCGAACCGTATTGCGACGGCATTTCAGCCGTGTCGAGCACATCCTTGATACCAATCGGAATCCCGGTGAGCGCCCCCTGCCCCAGCGCGGCCGCGGAGCGCCGCGCCGCCGCCGGGTCCAGCCAGGCGAAAGCCCGGATCAGCGGCTCCCGCGTAGCGATGCGGTCGAGGCAGGCCTCCATCAGCCCGGCGGCGGAAAGGCGCCCGCCCCGGATTGCGGCGAGGGCGGCAGTGGCGGTGAGGTCGGCGGTCTCGGTCATGCGCGAAGACTGCGCCGGCCGTGCGGACGGTCAAGTCGCCGCCCTGGCGGCGCGCGCCCCGCGGCGCCATATCACCGCCATGCCAGTCCCCATCCGGGTCGCGCGCAGCCCGGACGGGGTGCTCGCCTATGCCATTCCGATGCCCCCCGAGGCCCTGCCGGCCGTCGCCCCGCGCGACCTGGAAGCCGCCTGGGAGCAGGCCCGCGCCGCCGCAGCCGCCGAGCGCTGGGGCGCGCCCCGCCGGCTGCTCTTCCAGCGCCGGGATGGCTCGCCGCAGGAACTGCTGCTCGCCGATGCCGACGCCGCCTGCTGGGCCGAGGCGGTGGACGCCAGGCACGACCTCGGCACCCTCTCCGGCCTGTCGCTCTGCCTGCGGCTGCTCGCGCTGGTCGAGGTGATGACGCGGGCGCGCTGGCTCGCCGGGCTCTACAGCCTGACGGCGGAGGGGATCGAACTGCACCCGGCCCTGCTGCGCGCCGCCGCGGCGATGCCCCTGGACGCGGCAGCCAGGTTCGACGAAAGGGACCTTCGGCGGCTATTGTCGCGACCGATTCCTTCCGGAGTACCTGCATGATCCGCCTGGCGTCCTCGCTGCCGCTCCTCGCCGCGCTGCTGCTGGGCGCCTGCGCCACCGCGGATGCGCCGCGTTCCCTCAGCTCCGCGACCGCCGGGGCCGGGCAGGACACGGCCCTGCGCAACGCCTGCGAAGCCGAGGCCGAGCGCGCGGTGAACTTCCGCGAGCGGGGCCAGGAAGCCCGGCTCGACCGCGACATCGGCCAGACCGACCAGACCAACACCATCCCCTCGCTGCGCGTGCAGTCGGATGCCTTCAACCGCCGCGTGCTGCGCGAGGAGCTGATCCGCGACTGCATCCGCGCCAATACCGCCGGCCCGCAGCCGACGGACCGCACCCCGGCCGCCGCGCCGCGCGGGCGGAGGAACTGACGGCGCGGCCCGCCGCGCCATGGCGACCTTCGGCACGCTCAGCCGCGCGTTGTCGCATCGCAACGCACGGATCTTCTTCGGCGCCTCGCTGACCGCCTGGACGGGCCTGTGGATGCACCGCATCGCGGTGTCCTGGCTCGCCTGGGAACTGACGGGCAGCGCCCTCTGGGTCGGCTTCGTCGCCTTCTGCGACCTCGCCCCGGCGGTCGTCGTCAGCCCGATCGCCGGGGCGGTCGCCGACCGTGCCGACCGGCTCCGCCTGACCATGCTGAGCCAGGCCGCGATCGGGCTGAACGCGGCGCTGATCGCCATCCTCGTCGCGACCGGATGGATGACGATCGGCCTGTTGCTGGTGCTGGAGGTGGTGGGCGGCACCGCCGCCTCCTTCGCGCAGCCCGCGCGGCAGTCGCTGATGCCGGGGCTGGTGCCGCGCGCCGACCTGCCGGCGGCGGTCGCGCTGAATTCCCTGACCTTCAACGTGGCGCGCTTCATCGGGCCGGCGCTGGCGGGGCCGCTGATCGCCGTGGCCGGGGTATGGCCGGCGATCGCGATGAACGCCCTCGCCTACCTCGTCGCCACCGCGACGACGCCGATGCTGCGCGTCGAAGCCGCGGCGCGGCGCGGCCATGCGGCGACGGCGAGCCTGCTCGGCGAGACGCTGGACGGAATCCGCTATGCCGCCCGCCATCCCGGCCTCGGGCCGATCCTGACCTTCGCCGCCGTGGCCGCGCTGCTGCTGCGCGGCGTGCAGGAGATCCTGCCGCCCTACGTCGAGCGCACCTTCGGCCTGGGGGCGGGGGCGCTCGCCGTGCTGACCGCCTCCTTCGGCGTCGGCGCGCTGGTCGCGGGCCTCGCCGTCGCGGCGCGAGGACGGATGGCCGGGACGACGCGGCTTGCGGTGCTTGGCGTGGCGGCGCTGGCGTTCGCCACCGCGGGCTTCGTCGCGACCGGCTGGTTTCCCCTGGGCGTGCTCTGCGCCGCCTTCATGGGCGCGGCCGGGTCGGTGCACGGCATCAGCGTGCAGACCGTGGCGCAGAACGCCTCGGACCCCGCCATGCGCGGTCGGGTGCTGAGCCTCTGGGGGCTGATCACGCGCGCCTGCCCTGCGCTCGGCGCGTTGCTGCTCGGCGCGGCGGGAGAGATTTTCGGGCTGCGCTGGCCGACACTGGTGGCGGTGGCGCTGTCGTTGCTGGCCGTCGGCTGGGGTCTGGCGCGGCTGCCGCGCATGGCGCCGGAGTTGGAGGGCGGCGCCGCGGGGCGCTGACGCGGCGCGCCCGGCATCGGCGGCGCATCGCGCCGGAGCGCGCACGAGAACGGGAAGGAGAAGCCATGATCGACCATGTCTCGATCCAGGTGCGCGACCTCGTCGCCAGCGTGGCCTTCTACGAGGAGGTGCTTGAGCCGCTCGGCTACCGGCGCCTGGCGGAGCGCCCCGGCTGCGTGGGGTTCGGCCTGAAGTACCCGGAGTTCTGGCTCAATGCCCGCCCCGATTCGCCGCGGGCGGCGCCCGATACCGGCGCCCATGTCTGCCTGCGTGCGCGCAGCACGGACGCCGTCACCGAATTCCACCGGCGCGCCGTGGCGAAGGGGGGCGCAGATGACGGCGCGCCCGGGCTGCGCCAGGCGACGATGGTGGAGTACTTCGCAGCCTTCATCCGCGACCTCGACGGCAACAGGATCGAGGCGATGACCGTGCCGGCGGCCACGGCCTGAACAGGGCCTCTGCGGCGGCTCTCGCCTTGCCCTGGGGGGCGCCCTGGAGTGGCTTCCGTTCACATCGGCTCACGGCAACCGCCCCAGCCCTTTGATTTGACGCGCATCTTCACCCGACCGGACAATTCCGCCCGATCGGCTTCTGCCCTAGGAAGCAGCGCCGCGCGACGTGCGCCCGTGGACAGGAAAGGATTCGACTCATGCTGCAGGCCGCCATCATCGGCATGGGCAAGTGGGGCCAGACGCTGGTCGACAGCGTGCAGGGCAGGAACGGTGCGGGCATCCGCTTCGTCGCCGGCTGCACCGGCCGGCCGGAGCGCGCGGCGGAATGGGCGGCCAGGCAGGGCGTGCGCATCCTGCCGGACTTCGCCGCGGTGCTCGCCGACCCCGAGGTGCAGGCGGTCGCCATCGCCTCCCCCCACGGCCTGCACGCCGAGCAGGTGATCGCCGCCGCGGCCGCCGGCAAGCATGTCTTCGTCGAGAAGCCCTTCACCATGACCAAGGCCTCCGCCGAGGCCGCCGTCGCCGCGTGTCGCCGGGCCGGGGTGGTGATGGCGCTCGGGCACAACCGCCGTTTCCTGCCGGCCGTCGCGGAGATGAAGGCGATGCTCGCCGATGGCCGGCTCGGCACGCTGCTGCACGTGGAAGGGCAGTTCAGCGGGCCGGGGGCGCTCGGCTACAAACCCGGCATGTGGCGCGCCAATCGCGCCGAGAGCCCGCTCGGCGGCATGGGCGGCATGGGCATCCACATGGTGGACATGTTCATCAACCTCGCCGGCCGCATCGCGGAGGTGACGGTGCGATCCCACGCACGCGTGCTCGACAACGGGCTGGACGACACCACGGCCGGGCTGTTCCGCTTCGAGAGCGGTGCGACGGCGAATTTCGCCACCCTCGCGCTGGCGCCGCGCTTCTGGCGCGTCGGGCTGTTCGGCACCGATGCCTGGGCGGTGCTGCACGGGCATGAATCACTGATCACCTGCCGGCGCGACGGCACGCCCGAGGAGCGTGTCTTCCCCGTCACCGACATCGAGCACGCGGAGCTCGCGGCCTTCGCAGCCGCCGTCGCCGGCGGGCCGGCCTATCCTCTGCCGCCGGAGGACGCGATCCACGGCGTCGCGGTCTATGAGGCCATGATCGGCGCAGCCGCTTCAGGCAGCACCTATCGCGTGGCGTGAGGGGTGCGACGGCGGCATGATCGTGCCGGACATGATGGAGCCTGCGATGCCGCCGCGCCGCGCCCTGCTCATTGCCATGCCGTTCGTCCTTCCCGCCGCGCGTGCCGCGGCGGAGCAAACCCGCCATTGCGGCGACCCGGGCGGCCGCTTCATCAGTTGCGAGGCGGTCCGGCGCGACCTGCCGCCGCCGGCCTGGGACCGCTGCCCGCTGTGCGGCCGGCGGCACGCGGCACCGCCCTGAAGCGTTTCCTGCGGCCTGACCCGCCGACGGTGCATGATGCGCGCATGACAACCCGCCGCCGCCTCACCGCCACCGCCCTACCCGTGCTGCTCTTCGCCGGCGCCCTGCGCGGCGCGGCAGCGAAGTCCGCCGGCCCCGCGGCCCTCGAAGCCTGCCGGCCCGGTGCGCCCGCCGAGGCCTGCGCGGAGGCGAAGACACGCCTGCTGATCGACGGGGGTGACCCGGCCGAAGCGGGCCTCTGCCCGCACTGCGCGGACCTGCTTCGCGGCAAGCTCCGCGGCTGAAGTCGACGCGCCCGCCCCCCCTGGGTCCATCAGCCCGAGGCCCTGCCTCGGGCCGGGAGCGCGAAGCGCGACGGCGCGCGACCGTCAGCAACCCCCGGAGCAACAAGGGCGCGCGAAGCCAAGGGCCGCGGATGCGGCCCGCCCGGCGTTTGAGGGCCCAATAAATGTGTTCTAGAAGCGCCGCGCGCGACATGCGCACCATCGCGAAGGAGCGGCCGGCATGAGCAAGATTACCCGCCAGGGCACCAACCAAATCCTCTCGACCTCCGTCGAGTACCACAATTTCGTCTACCTTGCGGGCATCACCGCCGACGACCTCTCCAAGGACATCAAGGGCCAGACCGCTGAGGTCCTGGCCAAGATCGACGCGGCGCTCGAAGCCAACGGCACCGACAATACCCGGCTGCTGACCGCCCAGATCTGGCTGAAGGACATCCGCGACCGCGGCGCGATGAACGAACTGTGGACCGCCTGGCTGCCGGCCGGGCAGGCCCCGTGCCGTGCCTGCGTGGAGGCCAACATGGCCGACCCGCGCCACCTGGTGGAGATCATGGTCACCGCCTGCCGCTGACGCTGCCTTCCGCGGTGCGGCACCGCGCAGGAATGATGTCTTCGACTCAATGCGGCAGCGCCTGGCATCTCATGCCGGGCGCTGTTGCTTTTCGGCCAACACACTGTTGCCACGCCCCAATCTAGCCGTATTCATACGATCAAGTTCCTAATCTTCGCCGCATTCCGATCCGTATTCACGGGAATCACACCAGGTTTCGCCCGGTAACAGTTGCCCGGGTTGCCAGCCGCGGAGCCGCCTTGTTACCCCGACTCATGTGATCGGGCGCACAAACGCCCGTGGGTAGAATTGGGGGCACAGGGGGCACATGAGGGCAAAGGGCGCGGCGATCGCCTTGGCGATCCTGTTCGGTGGCTTCAGCCTGCTGGCGCAGGACGCTGCCGCAAGAACAACCGATGGGCGACAGGGTAAGCCGGCAACCCGGGCCGCGGCAGCACCTGCCCCCTCCGCTGCGCAAGGCGCGGCCCGCCCCACGACGCGCAGCGCCGCCAACGCGACCGCCCGCGGGTCCAGCCAGCGCGGCCACAATGCCGGGGTGCGTACGGCCTCGGCCGACCGCTCCGGTGCGGCGGCACGCAACGGCCGCCGCGCCGCCGCCCGCAGCGGAGGTGGCTATTCGGCCGGCATCTCCTGCGTGCCCTATGCCCGGCAGGCGACCGGGATGGCCATCAGCGGCAATGGCGGACAGTGGTGGTACAACGCCGCTGGTCTCTATGCGCGCGGCAACCGGCCGGAGATCGGCTCCATCATGGCCTTCCCGGGGTCGGGCGGCATGCGCGCCGGCCACGTCGCGGTGGTGGAGCGCGTCATCTCCTCCCGCGAGGTGCTGATCCACCACGCCAACTGGGGCGGCCCGGGCATCCGCCGCGGCAGCATCATGCGCGGGGTGTCGGTCATCGATGCCTCCCCGAACAACGACTGGACCCAGGTGCGCGTGCAGGTCGGCCACAGCAACGAGAACTACGGGCGCACCTATGCCGTCCAGGGCTTCATCTACAACCGGCCCGACACGACCGGCGGCACCATGCTGGCCGGCCGCAGCCCGCTGCGGGTGAATGCGGCACAGGCCGCGAGCCTCGGGCTCGAGGAAGTGGCCCAGGCGCCGGCACGCTCGACGCGGCGCTGAGCCCCTGCCGGGCCGTCACGGAAACAGGGGCCGCTCCGTCGCCGGGGCGGCCCTTTTCGTTGCGCAGGTCAGGCGGCGCGGACTTCCTGGCTGCGGTCCCAGAGGTTCGGCACCACGGCGTTGTCGTAGCCCGAGACGAAGCGCTTCTGCGCACCCGTCGCCGGGTCGAAGACGCTGCGCGCAATGGCGCCGATGTTCCCGCCATAGACGTGGATGCTGATGCTCGCGGCGTCGGGGATCGCGTTCTCCACCACGTGGATGTCCTGGAGGTTGGGGCTGACCGCCACCACCTCCCCCGGCCGCAGACGATCCACCTCGCCCATCGTCATCGGCGCGCCGGGGTGCATGGCGGTGGAGATCTCCTCGCCGCGCAGCATACCCACCAGGCCCCAGACGGTGTGGTTGTGCACCGGCGTCTTCTGGCCGGGCCCCCAGACGAAGGAGACGACGCAGAAGCGCTCGAGCGGGTCGCAATGCAGCAGGTACTGGCGATAGCGCGGACCGGCCTGGGCGCAGTCCTCCGGCAACCAGGCGTCATTGGCGATCAGCCGGCGCAGCAATGCCGCTCCCTCGGTCAGCCAGCGCGTTTCCGAGGCACCCTCGTCCGCGAGCCGGGTCATGGCGCGGATGAAGTCCCTGAGCGGGGCGATGTCGGTCATGGTGGAGCCCTTCTGTCCTCCGCGCCATCATGGAGAAGCGAATTCCACGCGACAAGGAAGGGGCGCGATGCACGAACACCGCAAGGACGGGGCGGAGATGCTCTTCCTCCCGGCCGGGCACGACATTCCGAACAACCCGCGCCTGCCGGTGGTGCTGCACCGCGCGGCGGTGCCCCCGGGCGATCCCTCCGCCGCCGAGGCGCTGTTCCAGAGCCATGGCTGGCGGCCGGCCTGGCGGAACGGCATCCACGCCTGGCATCACTACCACTCGAACGCACATGAGGCGCTCGCCGTCGTCCGCGGCGAGGCACGCGTGCAGCTCGGCGGGGATGGCGGCGTGGTGCTCGAACTGGGCGCCGGCGACGTTGTCGTGCTGCCGGCAGGGACCGGGCACCGGAATCTCGGGGCGAGCGCGGATCTTCTGGTGGTAGGGGCCTATCCGGAGGGCTCGGCACCGCCGGACCAGTTGCACGGCGCGCCGGAGGAAAGGCTGCGCGCCGAACGCACCATCGCTGCGGTGCAGGACCCGCAGAAGGATCCGGTGACGGGCCGGGCGTATCCGAGGCAATGAGGTCGGGGGAGGAGAACCTCCCCCGAATCCCCCTCCCGTCTTTGGGAGGGCGCCCGGCCGATGGCCGGGCGCGGTCGCGTCAGGCAGCGGAAGCGGTCAGGACGATGCGGCCGACGACCTTGCCTTCCTTCAGGCGGTTGAGGGCGGCATCGGCCTGGTTCAGCGGCATGTTGGTGATGGGGATCGCCGGCATCCTGCCGGATTGGGCGATGGCGACGAGTTCCCGCAGCTCCTTCACGTTGCCGACATAGGAACCCTGCACGGTCAGGGCACGGATCGGCATCAGGGGCAGCGGGATGTTCATCTCGCCGCCGAAGAGGCCGACCTGCACCAGCTTGCCGCCCTTGCGCAGCGCGTCGAAGGCGAAGCGCGCGGTGTCCGTGCCGTTCACCAGGTCGACGATCGCACCGACCGGGCCGCCGGCGGTCTCGATGATGCGCTTGGCCGTGTCGGGGCCGTCGGCGAGCACGGTGTCGGTCGCGCCTTCCGCCTTCGCGGCGTCGAGCTTCGCCTGGCTGACATCGACCACCACGATGCGGCGATGGCCCTTCGCCTTGAGCACCGCGATGGCATTCAGCCCGAGGCCGCCGGCGCCGACCAGCACGATCGGATCATCCGCCGGCATCGGCATGACCTTGTTGATGGCGCTGAACACCGTGATGCCCGAGCAGGCATAGGTCGCCGCCAGCGAGGGATCGAGCTTGCCGACCGGCACCAGGTGGCGCGGTTCCGGCGCCAGCACATGCGTCGCGTAGCCGCCATGCTGATAGACGCCGAGCGAGCGCGGCGTGAGGCACATGTTGTCCTCGTCGGCCAGGCACTTGTCGCACTTCCCGCAGCCCACCCAGGGGAAGACGATCATGTGGTCGCCGACCTTGAGGCCGGCGGCATTCGCCTCCGGGCCCCATTTCAGCACCCTGCCGACGATCTCGTGCCCCATGGCCAGCGGCAGGACGACGCCGCGATCGGCCAGCTTCATCTTGCCGCGCGAGCCGAGGTCGTATTCGCCTTCCCAGATGTGCAGGTCGGAATGGCAGACGCCGGCATGGGTGATCTCGAGCAGCACCTGCTTGCCGGTGGGCTCCGGCGTCGGCAGTTCGATTTCCTTGAGCGGCTTCCCGGTCTCGATGACGGCCCAGGCGCGCATGGCGATTCCTCCGGTTGGGTAGCGACTTGTGCCCGGCATCGGACCAAGGGGGGCGGGCGCGGTCAAGGGCGCGCCGGGTGCCACCGCGCCGCATCGGGGGATCAGGCGAGAGCGCCGGTCCGGAACAGGAACACGCGCAGTCCTCCATGCGGAACCGGCGCCCCGTGCGGCAGGAACGGCAATCCCGTCGCATGCGCGAGCCGGGGCTCGCTGGTGATGAGCCCGACGCGCCAGCCCTTGAAACGGCTCGACAGCGTCTGCCCGAGCGCCCGGTAAAGCGGGAGCAGGCTGTTCTTATCCCCCAGGCGACCGCCATAGGGTGGATTGACGATGACCAGCCCCGGCGGGCCCGGCGGCGGGTGGACTTCGCTGATCGTGGCCTGCCGGAATTCGGCGATGTCGGCGACGCCGGCGCGCTCGGCATTGGCGCGGCTCATGGCAATCGCCCCGGCGTCGCGATCGCTGCCGAGGAAGCGGGCCGCCGGCGTGCGGCCGCTCCTGGTTTCGCGCATGCGCTGCCAGGCCGCCGCGTCGAAGGTCGCCAGCCTCTCGAAGGCGAAATGGCGGGAACGGCCGGGATTGAGCCGCGCCGCGATCTCCGCGGCCTCGATGACGAAGGTGCCGGACCCGCACATCGGATCGACCACGGGTTCGGTGCCGTCATAGCCGCATTGCCGAAGGAAGAGCGACGCCATGGTCTCGCGCATCGGCGCCGCATTGACGGCCTCCTTGTAGCCGCGCTTGTGCAGAGGCTCGCCCGAGGTGTCGACGCTGATGGTGCAAAGGTCACGCTCGATGCGTGCCATCACGACGATGTCGGCATCCGGCGCATGGGGGGCGCCGAGCGTCTGCCGGATGGCCGTCTCGATCCGCTGGGCCGCGGCGCCGCTGTGATAGATGCGCGAACCCGCGCAGGACGCCTCGACCCGGAACGGCACGTCGGGGCGCAGCACGCTTGCCCAGGGCACGCGGCGCGCGCGGCCGTCGAGTTGCGCGAGATGAACGACGTGGAAGGCGTCGATGCGCGCCAGGACCCGACCGGCGCCGCGGATCCAGAGGTTCGCACGCCAGACCTCCGGCCAGCCACCCCTGGTGACGACGCCCCCGGGAACGGGCCGTGGCCGCTTGAATGCCTTGGCGCGCACCTCCTCGCACAACGCGGCTTCCAGGCCCGGCGCCGTCGCAAGGAAGATCTCGAAATCCGAATGCCTTGTCATCTCATCCGCAGTGCGGGAGCCGGGATTCGCTGCGGCAACTTCGTCCTTCCGCACGGCGAAGGGACAGGAACAACAACGCCGGCCTCTTGTACCAGCACGCGGGACGCCCGGCCATCGTGGCTGTCCGGACCCAGAGCGGCGATCCCCTCGACGATGGAGAATTCCCCGCATCCGGCCGGTGTGCCGCGGCACCATCGGCATCCCCGCGCAGCGAAGCGCCGCCGCCTCACGCCCCGAAGGTCCGGAGATCGGAGTTTCCTGGCAGGGTCCGGGGGCGGCACCCCCGGGGGCCTTTCTCACCGCCGCAGGAAGTCGAGCGCGGCGCGCATCCCCTCCCCGCTCGCGTCGTTCAGCACGGTTGGGTGCGCTTCGCCCGGCAGCATCACCAATGCCCCGTTCCTGGCACCTTCCGCCATGCGCCGCGCGTGCTCCGCCGGGGTGATGCGGTCCTGCTCGCTCGCCACCACCAGCACCGGTGCCGCGATCCCGTGCAGGCGCGACAGGCTCTCGAAGCGGTGGCGCAGCAGCCAATCGGTGGGCAGGACGGGGTAGATGCCGCGTGCCATGTCGGCGACCGAGGTGAAGGGGCTTTCGAGCACCAGGGCCGCGATGCCGGCCTGGTTCTCGGCGAGGCGCGTCGCGACGGCGCTGCCGAGGCTCTCGCCCCACAGGGCGACGGGGCTGCCGGCGAAGCGCGCCCGCGTCCAGGCCAAATAGGACCTCGCGTCGCGGGCGATGGCCTCCTCTCCTGGCCTGCCCGGGTTGCCCCCGTAGCCGCGGTATTCCGCAAGAACAACGCCATAGCCGGCGCGGCGGAGAAGCGACCCGAGCCCCGTGCGGTCCTCGGCATTGCCGCCATTCCCGTGGAAGTGCAGCAGCACGGGGGCGCCTGGCGGTGCCTCGGCGACCAGGAAGGCGAGGTTCAGCCCGTCCTCGGTCCGCAGCGTTTCCCGTGTCCATCCGGGCGGCGCGGCGATCGCACGCGTGTCGGGCAGGAAGATCATGCGCTCCTGCCCGGCCCAGAGCGCTCCGACCAGGAGCAGCGGTATCGCGGCCAGTACGGCGATGGTCGTCAGCAATCCCCGTATGCCCCCTTTCCGGCGCGCGGTTCCCGAAGGTCCAGGAAGCCGGGTTTCCTGGCGGGGTCCAGGGGCGGAGCCCCTGTCGTCACTTCCCATCGCAAGGCTGCGTCCCGATCGCCATCCCCGCGAGCGCCCCCACCCCTGCCCCGATCAGCGCCCCCCGTCCGGCATCGGCGCTGGCCGATCCGGCGAGTGCGCCGATCCCGGCCCCGATGGCGGCGCCATAGGCTGCGCCGGCGGCGGGGTCCTCGCAGACCGGTGTCACGGGAATGGGGACCGGTGTCGGCTGCACGACGACGCATCCGGCGAGCGGCAGGGCGAGGATCGGCAGAAGGCGCTTCATCGCGGCGAGCCTCCTTCGCGAAGCGGGCGCGGATATGGCGGAGTTCAGTCCCGCCGGATCGCGTTCCCACGAAGTGGGCACGCCCGAAGCTCGACGGCTGCGCGAGGATGGGATGATGCCGACCGCTGCGGTTCAGGGCCGTCGAGCCATGCCGACGCCGCCCGGCGCGAACCGGAGCACCTCGCGCGGCGGCCTTGCCGGAGCCCTCATCCTTCGCACCGGCTGCCGGAAGCCGCTCCAACACCTCGATGGCTCAAGCCTCTCCGCCCGGTGATCCGAATCCGTGCCACCGGGCACCGCTGTCCTGTCCTGGTTCGAAAATCCTGCGGACGTCGTGCCCAGGCCATTGGCCATTGGTCCGGCGACCGGTCGGTCCGCTTCCTCCACCGGAGATCCGGCGAGGGAAGCGGACAGCACGCCAGAGCGCTTTCGGCGCGCCCTGGCTCACGGCAACCACGCCGGCGTCTCCTCCTCGCGAGCAACTCCACCCGACCAGGTGAATCCACCCGATCGGGATCCGATCTAACGCCCCCCAGGGCCCAGGGAGAGAGCAGCAAGCGCGCCGCTCGCACTTGGGATCCGCGGCGGCTGCGAGAGGCGACGGACGGTCTGGTCCGGCCCGGCGGTGAAGACGTTGCTCGGCAGCGCGCGGGCGACGCCGGCGCGATCATTCGCCTCGAGCGCGGTTGCGGCGGCGAGAAGCCCGTCGATCACCGCCTGCGACGGGGCCGAGGCCGGAATGCCGAGGGCACGGCGCCCCTCGTTCTTGGCCTGGGCAAGCCCGACGAGGGAACTGGACCTCGCCGTCTGCCAGACAGGATCGGCCGGCACCGCCTCCGCCAGATACTCCATGTTGGCGATCGCGCGCGCGGCCTGGGCAGGCTGCCCGGCCTGCGGTGCGCGGAAGAAGCTGGCCGCACCCTGGCGGGCCTGCGTGATCGGATCGGTGGTGACCGCCGTGGGCATTGCCGCACTCGGCATGGTGGGTGGCGGTTGGGCCGGCGCGCACGCGGCAGCGGCGAGCACGGCGGCCAGGACGAAGCGACGCAGCATTGTTGCCTCCCCAAATATTTTATCTAAGCGTATTCTTTTACCTCGCAATTGAAGGCGAGTTCCATGACGCCGATCAAACGGGGGCTTGCTTGGCGCCCGTTCGGAAACGCGCATCGCGGCGCGTTTCCGGGTCCGGCACCGGCCCGCCCCCCACCCGGCCACCCATTCCAGGATACTGACGGGCTGGCCGGCTTGGGTGGGGGGGGTGCGGGCCGGTGCCGGACTTCGCGGACGGCCTCTTAGCCGTAGCCCTCGCGCCGCAGCCGATCGCCCAGCACCTTCACCTGGACTTCCAGCGCGGCGCTTTCCTCCTCGCGCAGGCGATCGCGCAGGCCGCGGGCGCCGGCCTCGAGTTCCGCCAGCAGCGCGGGCAGGCCGGGCGGCGGCTCGGCGCCGGCGGCGAGCCGCGCGGCGATGCGTTCCAGCCCGTCGAGGTTCACGCCGAGGAAGCGGCGGGCTTCCTCGAGCCGCCCCGGGCGGCGTTCGAACTCGTCGAGCACGGCGCCGATCGCGACCGCGACCGGCACGAGGCGGGGTTCGGAGACGCGGCGAGCGGTCTCGGTCACCCGCAGCAGCCGCGCGCGTGCGTCGTCGAGCGGGCCGGGCGGGGCGGGTTCGGCAGGGGGCGGTGGCGCCGGGGCCTCGGCGACGCCGGTGTAGAGCAGCCGCGTGCCGCCCCAGGCGCCGGCACCGAGCAGCAGGGCGGCGACCGGGCCGGCCTCGGCGCCGAGGAAGGCGACGAGCGCCGCCGCCGCGCCCATCGTCGCCGCGGCGAGCTGCGCATCCCCTGCCCGGCCGCGCCGCATCAGCCAGGTGGCGAGCATGGGCAGGGCGATGCCGAGCAGGCAGCCGGCGAGCGCGACCTCCCGCCCCGCGAACAGGTTCACCAGCGTGGCCGGCAGCAGCGGCAGCACGGTGAAGGGCAGCAGCCAGCGTCGCCAGAAGGCCGAGATCATGTCGGCACCAGCGCAAAGACGGCGCGGAACAGGGCGAGCAGCCCCGCCACCCACATCGTCCCTGCCAGCAGGAAGAAGCCGAGCATGCGCGTGCCGAGCGGCGGTGGCGCGGTCGGCGGCGCGACATGGGGTGCGTTGCTTGGATCGCTCACGGAGCCTTAGATCGCCCAAGGCGAGCGCGCCTTCAAGGCGCACGGCCAGGGAAGGACGGTCGCATGGAACGGATTGCGGTGGTGGGCGCGGGGCTGATCGGCAGCGCCTGGGCGATGGTGTTCGCGCGGGCGGGGCACCCGGTGCGGATCTGGGACCCGGCGCACGGCGCCTCCGATGCCGCGATGGGGGTGGTGCGGGCGCGGCTTGCCGACCTGCACGCCGTCGGGCTGATCGTCGAGGCGCCCGAGGCCGTCGCCGCGCGCGTCGCGGTGGCGGCGACGCTGGAGGATTGCCTCGCCGGCGCGGAGCATGTGCAGGAGAACGGCCCGGAACGCGTCGAGGTGAAGCGCGAGACCTTCGCGAAGCTCGATGCGCTGTGCGGGCGGGAGGTGGTGCTCGCCTCCTCCACCTCCGGCATTCCGGCGAGCGCGTTCACGGAGGGTCTGGCGGGGCGGGCGCGCTGCCTCGTCGCGCATCCGGTGAACCCGCCCTATCTCGTGCCGCTGGTCGAGCTGGTCGGCGCGCCGTGGACCGATGCGGCAGTCGTCGCGCGGACCCGCGCGCTGATGGCCAAGGTCGGCCAGGTGCCGGTGACCGCGATGAAGGAGACCCGCGGCTTCGTGCTGAACCGCCTGCAGGCGGCGCTGGTGGCGGAAGCCTTCCGCCTGGTGCGCGACGGGGTGATGAGCGTCGAGGATGTCGATGCCTGCGTGAAGGAGGGCCTCGGCCTGCGCTGGTCCTTCATGGGGCCGTTCGAGACCATCGACCTCAACGCGCCCGGCGGCGTCGCCGACTATGCGGCCCGCTTCGGCCCGCTGATGGGCGGCATCACGGAGGAACAGGCGCCCTTCCTCTATGACGCGGAGACGGTCGGCCGCGTGGATGCGGCGCGCCGCGGCCTGCTGGCGCGGGATGCGATCGCCGAACGCAGCGCCTGGCGCGACCGGCGGCTGATGGCCCTCGCGGCGCACAAGCGGAATCAGGCAGGATGATTCGGTAGCAGCACAAGGCCAGGAGCCCATGCAGGTCACCTACCGGACGACGACGGTGAGCCACGGCGGGAGGATGACGCGCATCGTCTCCTGGATCCTGCTGCTGGTCGGGTTCGGGCTGCTGGCCGGGTCCGGCTTCGCCGCCTGGTCGGAGATCCAGTTCCGCCGCGTCGCCGTGGAGACCGATGGCCGCGTGGTGCAGATGCTGACGCGCAGCAGCCGCGACCGTGACGGGCGCAGTTCCCGCACCTACACGCCGGTCTTCGCCTTCAACCTGCCGAACGGAAAGGAGGTGCGGGCCGAGGGCTCGGTCGCCTCCAACCCGCCCTGCTGCACGGTGGGCGAGGCGGTGCGGGTGCGCTACGACCCGGCGCGCCCGGAGCGCGCCGCAATGGCCGGCTTCATGGAGAGCTGGTTCGTGGCGACGCTGCTCGGCGGGATGGGCGCGATCTTCGCCGGCTTCGGAGTGCTGACGATGCGCGTCTTCGGCCGCCGTGGGGTCGCGGCGGCGGCCGTGGCGGCGCTGCCCTCCTTCGCGGTGCCGCTGGCCGGGTTGCGGCGGGAACTGACGCGCGAGGGACCGCGATGGTACGTGCAGGCGCGCTGGCAGGATCCGCGCAGCGGCGTGGCTCGTCTGTTCGAGAGCGCGCCCCTGCCGTTCGACCCTGTGCCGCAGATGCGGCAGATGACGGCGGTGCAGGTGCAGTTCGACCCCTCGCAGCCGGATGGCCCCTATTGGATGGACCTCTCCTTCCTGGCACCGCCTGCCCCGGGCGCCGACGCGACCATGGCCGCCGGCCCGGTCCGACGCGGCTGAAGATGGAGGTCCAGGGGACCCGGTCCCCTGGCGGGGGTCTCGGGGGCGGCGCCCCCGAGCGGAGCGCGAGGCGGAGCCTCGCCCCTTTCGCCGCCCGGCGTTCCCCGTCCGCCCTCCCCGTGGCTTCCTCCCCGGGCCATCGGCCCCTGCCCTCAGCGGCCTGCCGGACCGCCCCCCCTGCGAAGACGATCCCGCGAGCTGCGCAGCGCCGGCACTTGCGCACATCCCGACCGCCTGGGACCACCCCGCCGGGCAAGACAGTCGTGACGGCGCAGGACCGGAGCGGCTGCCGTGGCCCGATGCCGAGGGCGGCCGTTCTAAGCCTGCAGGAATCCGAGCCGGTCGCCTTCCAGCACCGCGCAGGTCAGCGGCCCGCCGGACCACGCCGCGGTGTCCACGCAGATCCGGTTGTCGCGCACCACCGGCTGGAAACCTGCCGTATGCCCATGCACCACGACGAAGCCGTGGTCGCGCTCGCTGCCCAGGAAGTCGTGGCGGATGCGCAGCAGGTCCTCCCGCGACTGGTCCTCGAGCGCGATGCCGGGCCGGATGCCGGCATGGACGAAGAGGTAGCCGCCTTCCTGGTGCCACAGCCCGAGCCTCCGCAGGAAGCGGAAATGCTGCGGGGCGAAGTGGTCCGGCCAGGATTCGCGGGGCGTCGCGGGATCGACGCCCCAGGAATCGAGCGTCGCGCGCCCGCCCCCCCAGAGCCAGTCCGCCGCCGCGGCGCTGTCGCCCGAGAGCGCCGCGAGCATCGTCTCCTCGTGGTTGCCGCAGAGGAACATGGTCGGCAGGCCCGGCACGGGATCCTGCTCGATCAGGTAGTCGAGCACGGCGCGGCTGTCGGTGCCCTTGTCCACGTAGTCGCCGAGATGGATCAGCAGCGCCGAGCCGGCCGGGCGGCGCTTCAGGTCGCCCGCGATCTGCGCGTGCAGGTCGCGCAGGCGGTCCGCCGTGCCGTGGATGTCGCCGATGGCGTAGATGCGGCGCCCGCGCGGCAGGTCGCCGGGCGCCGATCGCAGTTCGATCATGTCTTGTCCGCGCGCGGGTCGAGCGCATCGCGCAGCCCGTCGCCCATCAGGTTGAATGCCAGCACGACGACCATGATGGTCAGGCCGGGGAAGATCGACAACCAGGGCGCCTGGGTCAGGAATCGCTGCGACGAGTTCAGCATCGACCCCCAGGACGGGTTCGGCGGCTGCTGGCCGAGGCCGAGGAAGGAGAGCGCCGCCTCGGCGATGATGGCCTCGGCGATGGCGAGCGTCGCCTGCACCAGCAGCGGCGGGATGATGTTGGGCAGCACGTGGACGAAGGCGGTGCGCCAGGCGGGGTTGCCGAGGGCGCGGGCGGCCTCGATCCAGTCGGTGGATTTCGCGTCCAGCGCCATGCCGCGCGACAGGCGCACGAAGACCGGGCTCGCGGTGATGGCGATGGCGAGCATCGCGTTCTCCAGCGCCGGCCCGAGGAAGGCGGCGAGCGCGATCGCCAGGATCAGGAAGGGCACCGACAGCATGGCGTCCGCGACGCGGGAGATCAGCGCATCCGTCCAGCCGCCGGCAAGGCCCGCCAGCAGCCCGAGCGGTACGCCGATCAGCAGCGCCCCGAGCACCGAGACCACGCCCGCCATCATCGAGGCCCGCGCGCCCCAGATGACGCGGGAGAGCACGTCGCGCCCGTTCTCGTCGGTGCCGAACCAGTGCTCCATCGAAGGCGGCTTGCGGATGCGCGCCCAGGAGGTCTGCAAGGGGTCGTAGGGCGCGATCAGCGGGGCGAGGATCGCCACCAGCACGAAGGCGAGGACGACGACCAGGCCGAAGACGGCCAGGCGGTGCCGCAGGAAGCGCCTGATGGCGCGGCGGGTCGGGCTTTCGCCGGCGGGGATGGCGGCGGCGGTGGCGCTCATGGCGTCGATGGTCCGGAATTGCGGGGGCGCTGCCCCCCCAGGCCTCCCCGGCCGGGTTCCCATTGCCGGTGCCTCGCATCGGCATCGGGCGCGCATGGGCCGAAAGGCCTTCCGAAACCATGACCAGACATGGGGCGGGGCGGCCCTTGCCGGCCAAGCATGGGGCAGCACGGCAGAACGGGCGCAAGGCGCGACCGCGCCCGGACCGGCAGCGGCCGCCGATGCGCCGGTGCGCGGCGCGCAAGCCAGGCGCGCGGATGCGCGCGACGGCGCCTGAGGCAATCCAAGGACAAGCGGCTGAGGAACGCCATCACGCGTTCCTCAGGCGCGGGTTGATGGCCATGTAGAGCATGTCCGCGACCAGGGAGAGCAGGACGAAGATCAGCGCGGTCGCGAGCACCACACCCTGCACCACCGGATAGTCGCGGTTGAACACGGCATCGACGATCAGCTTGCCGAAACCCGGGATGGTGAAGATCTGCTCGGTCAGCACGGCACCGGCCAGCAGGCGGCCGAACTCGATGGCGCCGAGCGTGATCACCGGGATCAGCGCATTGCGCAGCGCGTGCTTCCAGACGACGACGCGCTCCTTCAGCCCCTTGGCGCGCGCGGTGCGGACATAGTCCTGCGACAGCGCCGTCAGCATCGCCGCGCGGGTATGGCGCATCAGCACGGATGCCACGCCCGTCCCGAGCACGAAGGCCGGCATGATGGTGGTGGCGAGCGACTGCACCGGGTCTTCCGTCAGCGGCACGTAGCCGGACGGCGGCAGCCAGCCCAGTTCCACGCTGAACAGCAGGATCATCATGATCCCGAGCCAGAAGTTCGGCGTCGAGATGCCGAACAGCGCGATCCCGTTCGCCGCCCAGTCCGCCGGCGTGTCCTTGCGCACGGCGGAGAGGATGCCGAGCGGCACGCCGATCAGGATGGCGATGACGAAGGCCATGGAGGCGAGCTGGAAGGTGACCGGCAGCTTCGCCAGGATCAGCTCGCTGACCGGCACGCGGATGCGCCAGGAAAAGCCGAAATCGCCGGTCAGGACCTTCGACATCCAGATCGCGTATTGCCGGTAGATCGGGCGATCGAGGCCGAGCTCGGCGCGGATCTGCGCCAGCACGGCGGGGTCCCCGCGCTCCTCTCCGGCCAGGATGACGGCCGGGTCGCCTGGCATGAGCTGCTGCAGCCCGAAGATCAGGATCGACAGGATCAGAAGGGTGGGGATGACCTGCCCCACCCTGCGCAGCAGCCAGATGCCCATCTAGGGCGTCCCCGCGGCCGGCGCCGGCAGCGGGGCGGCCAAGACACGCGGCAGTCGGCGGATCGCGCGCATGCGCGATCCGGGAGCGCAACGCGCGCCCGCGCCCGGACGATCAGATGCCGCCGGCGCAACCGCGCAGGCCTGGCCGCACGTGAGTGCGGCGCCGGCACCCGAGGGCGACGAGGCGAAGGCCTCGGCGCGCATGCTCATTGAATCCTCATGCCCTGCAGTCGGATCATGCCGTCCGAGATCGGCCGGTAGCCCGTCAGCCGCGCGGTGTGCGCCATCACGTTCTTTCGGTGCCAGAGATAGATGCGTCCCACATCCTGGCCGAAGGCGATGCGCAGCACCTGGGCGTAGAGATCGCGGCGCTTCTCCACGTCGAGTTCGGTGCGCGCCGCATCGAGCAGGCGATCGACCTCCGGGTTGGAATAGCGGCCGTCATTCTGACCGCCGCCGGTGCGGGTGAAGGTGTAGATGTTGCCGTCCGGATCCGTGCGACCGGACCAGCCAACCAGGTAGGTCTGGAACTCGCCCCGGGTCGCCGCCTGGAGCGAGGAGGCGAACTCCATCGCGCGCAGGGAAAGGTTGAACCCGGCCTCGGCGACCATGGACTGGATCACCTCCCCCACCTGGCGGAGGTCGGGGTTGTTCGGGACCGTCATCTCGATCTGCACGGGCGTGGTCACGCCGGCCTCGCGCAGCAGGGCTCGGGCGCGCTCGACATTGCGCTGGGTCGGCGGGAAGTCGCGCACGTGGAAGGGATTGGCCGGCGGGAAGGGCTGCCGCGTCGGCGTGTACATGCCCTCATAGACCACCTGGTTGATGGCCGCGCGGTCGATGGCCAGCTCGAAGGCCTGGCGGACGCGGGCATCGCGGCCGAGCGGATTGTTCGCGCGTTCCCCGTTGCCGATGTTGATGGTGATGCCCTGGTAGCCGAGCTCGTCCACCGCCAGCGCGCGCAGGTTGCGGTTGCGCCCGATGGTGGCCATGTCGTCGGGCTCCATCCGCTCGACGAACTCGACGGCGCCCGATTGCAGGTTGGCGAGGCGCACCGTGTTGTCGGGGATGGGCAGGTAGGTGACGCGGTCGAAGTGGATGTTCGCCGCATCCCAGTATTCGCGGAACCGCTCGACGACGATGCGTTCCTGCGCCACGCGCTCGACGAAGCGGAAGGGGCCGGCGCAGACGGGGCGGGTGCCGAAGTTGCGCCCCAGCGCCTCGGCCGCCTTGGGGCTGACGATCATGCCGGCGCGGTCGGTCAGCGCCGAGAGGAACGAGGCGGACGGCGTCTTCAGCACGATCCGCACCGTGCGCGGGTCCACCACCTCGATGCGGTCCACTTCCGAGATCTCGCTGCGGCGGAAGGATCCCTGCAGCGTCAGGTGGCGGTTCAGCGAGTAGCGGACGGCCTCGGCGTCCATCGCCTCGCCGTCATGGAAGCGCACACCGTCGCGCAGGGTGATGAGCAGCGTCGTCGGGTTCTCCCACCGGAAGCCGGTGGCGAGTTGGGGCACGACCTCGAGCCGCTCGTTGATGTCGAACAGCTTGTCGCACAGCGCCATGTAGACGATGCGGCCGACATAGGTGCGCGACAGGGTCGGGTCGAGGATGTCCGGGTCCTCGCGCAGGCCGATGCGCAGGTTCTGCGCCTCGGCGGGGGCGAGCGTGACGGCGGCGGGAATGATCGCCGCGGCGGCAGCGAGGATGGCCTTGATGGTCGTCTTCATTGGTGCGCTCCCTGTTGGGGGGCAGGTGCCCGGAAGAAGGATTGCAGGCGCCGCAGGCGCTCGCCACCGGCAAGGCGTTCCGGCCGCGGCGGGGCCGGCGGCAGGCGCCCGGCCAGGTGGCAGGCGACGCGGTGGGTGCCGTCTGTGAGTTCCGGCTGCGTGACGCGGCATCGCTCCTCGACGAAGGGGCATCGGGTATGGAAGCGGCAGCCCGGCGGCGGCGCGATGGGGGACGGCACGTCGCCTTCGATCGGCGGTGCCTTGATGCCGTGCCCCGGGACGGCGGCGAGCAGCGCGCGCGTGTAGGGATGCCGCGGCGCGGAGAGCACGTCCTCCGCCGGGCCTTCCTCGACGATGCGGCCGAGGTACATCACCGCCACCCGGTCGGCGACGTGGCGCACCACGCCGAGGTCGTGGCTGATCAGCACGAAGGTCAGGCCGAGGTCGCGGATCAGGTCGGACAGCAGGTTGACGACCTGCGCCTGCACGCTGACGTCGAGCGCGGAGACCGGTTCATCGCCGACGATCAGCTTCGGCTGGCTGGCGAGCGCGCGGGCGATGGCGATGCGCTGGCGCTGGCCGCCGGAGAATTCATGCGGCCAGCGGCGCGCGAGTTCCGGCCGCAGCCCGACGCGGGAGAGCAGGTCGGCGACGCGGGCGCGTTCCTGGTTTCGCGGCACGATGCGGTGCAGGCGGAGCGGCTCGGCCACCGCCTGCTCGACCGTCATGCGCGGATCGAGGCTCGCGAAAGGATCCTGGAAGATGAGCTGCATGTCGCGCCGGCGGGCGCGCAATGCGGAAGGGGAGAGCTTCGTCAGATCCTCGCCGGCGAACCGGACGGTGCCGGCGTCGGGCTCGATGAGGTTGAGCATCAGCCGGCCGAGCGTCGATTTGCCGCAGCCGGATTCACCGACGATGGCAAGGACCTCGCCCTGCGCGACGGAGAGCGAGACGCCGTCCACCGCATGCACGGCACCGGCACGGCGGCCGAGGGCGTCGCGCACCGGGAAGCGCTTCACCAGGCCGTCGAGGGAGAGCAAGGGGGTCATCGGGAAGTCGGGGGGAAGGGAACTTCCCCCCGAGCCCCCCAACCTTCTTTGGTACTTGGGAAGTGACGTCCGAGGTCAGTCTCCAAAGGACAAAGAAGGGAGGGGGCTCGGGGGAGGTTCCCCTCCCCCGACCTTTCTGCCTGTCTCATGCCGCCTCCAGCACGCCATCCAGCGGCGCCCGCCAGCACGCCGAGACATGCCCTGGCGCGACCTCGGCGAGTGGCGGCGCCTCCGCCTCGCAACGCGCCACCGCGAAGGGGCAGCGTGGCGCGAAGCGGCAGCCGGGCGGCGGGTTGCGCAGGTCCGGCACGGTGCCCTCGATGCTGGCCAGGCGCTCGCCACGCTCCCCCTCCCCCGGCGCGGCGCCGAGCAGGCCGGCGGTGTATGGGTGCTCGGGGCGCGCGAAGAGCGTCGCGGCCGGCGCCTGTTCCGCGATGCGGCCGGCATACATCACCGCGACCTCGTCGGCATGGTCGGCGACGACGCCGAGGTCGTGCGTCACCAGCACCACGGCGGTGCCGGTTTCCCGCTTCATCTCGTCGAGCAGCGCGAGGATCTGCGCCTGCACGGTGACGTCGAGCGCGGTGGTCGGCTCGTCCGCGATCAGCAGCTTCGGGCGGCAGGCGAGCGCCATGGCGATCATCACGCGCTGGCGCATGCCGCCCGAGAGCTGGTGCGGGTACTGCCGCGCCCGGCGCGCCGCATCGGGGATGCGCACGCGGTCGAGCATGCGCACGGCCTCGGCGAAGGCGGCGGCCTTGTCGAGGCCCTGGTGCAGGCGCAGGGCCTCGGCCACCTGCTCGCCGGCGGTGAAGGCCGGGTTCAGGCTGGTCATCGGCTCCTGGAAGATCATCGCCATCTCGCCGCCGCGCAGCCTGCGGTGTTCCTCGGGCGACAGGGCGGTCAGCTCCCGCCCTCCGAGGCGGATCGCCCCGCCCACCCGCGCCGTCCCGGGGAGCAGCCCCATCACGGCGAGCGAGGTGACCGACTTGCCGCAGCCCGATTCACCGACGATGGCAAGGGTCCTGCCCTGCTCCACCCGGAACGAAACGCCGTCCAGCACGCGCACGGCGCGCCCGTCCTGGCGGAAGTCGAGGGTCAGGCCGATGACCTCAAGCGCCGGCGTCATGGCCTCACCCGGCGAGTGGGGCCCGCGTGGCGCGCGCAAGAAGATGTGACCGGCCGAGCCATGGCTCCAAAGAGCCCGCGCAGCCCGATCGTGCAAGCCCCCAGGCTGCGCAACGATCCGCGGCGGCGGGGCTGGCCGCCCAACCGGGCCGCAATCATTGCCTTCCGGGTGGGCAGTGCGGCGATCGGCAGGCGGCGCGCCGGGGTCTTTCCGGCGTGGCGGGCGCGTCCGGTCGCGGCGCCCACCGGCCCCCCCGGGAGCGAGCGAGGAGGACGCGGGCGATTCTGCCTCCTGGCCGTCTCCAAACCGTCACACCGGCATCCCACGAAGCCGCTAGCAATGGGGCACCCCATGGTCCGGAACGGCAGGATGACCGACGACGCTGATCGAATGGAAGATCGCCCCTGGCTGCACCTCGAGCTGGAGGACGATTTCGACGAGGAGCTGGAGCAGGAGATCGACGACAGCCGCATCCCCGAGGCGCTGCGCGTCCTCGAGCAGCGGCGGAAGAAGAGCTCGCTCGAGCGCGGCTTCTATTTCCGCGAGCTGCTGCGCCTGCAGGCGGAACTGGTGAAGCTCCAGGACTGGGTGACGCACAAGGGGCTCAAGGTCGTCGTGCTGTTCGAAGGCCGCGACAGCGCGGGCAAGGGCGGCGTGATCAAGCGCATCACCCAGCGGGTCAATCCGCGGTCCTGCCGCGTCATCGCCCTGCCGGCGCCGTCGGACCGCGAGAAGACGCAATGGTACTTCCAGCGCTATGTTCCGCATCTGCCGGCCGCCGGCGAGATCGTGCTGTTCGACCGCTCCTGGTACAACCGCGCCGGCGTGGAGCGGGTGATGAACTTCGCGGACGAGGACCAGGTCGAGGAATTCTTCCGCGACGTGCCGGAATTCGAGCGCATGCTGGTGCGCTCGGGCATCATCCTGGTGAAGTACTGGTTCTCCATCACCGACGAGGAGCAGCAGTACCGCTTCCTCATGCGCATCCACGATCCGATCAAGCAGTGGAAGCTCTCGCCGATGGACCTTCAGTCCCGGGTGCGCTGGGAGCAGTACACCAAGGCGAAGGAGGCGATGTTCGAACGCACGAACATCCCCGAGGCGCCGTGGTACATCGTCGAGGGCAACGACAAGAAGCTGGCGCGGCTCAACTGCATCGCGCACCTGCTGTCGAAGATCCCCTACGAGGAGGTGCCGCACGAGCCGGTGGACCTGCCCGAGCGCGTGTTCAACCCGGACTACGAGCGGGCGACGCTGCCGGAGGAACTCTACGTGCCGGACGTGTACGGCTCGAAATAGGCACCGCCCCGCCGACCGTCACCACGACGGCCGGCGGGTTCCCGGGTCCACGCGGGGCCTCCTCCCGATCCGATGGATCGGCGGATCGGGAGCAGGCGCTTGGCGCGAGGGGCTCGCCCTGCCCCGCCTGCCGGCGGATCCGATCAGAACGCCAGCAGGTTGTCGCGGAACATGGCGTGGTCGTAGGAGCTGCGGGTCAGCCCCCGGCGCTGCAGCTCGGGCACCAGGCCGTCGGCGATCTCGGCGATGACGCGGCGGGAGGTTTCGTTGCTGGTGATGAGGAAGCCGTCGCCGCCGATCTCCTCCATCGCCGCGCCCATCTGCTCGGCGACCTGCGCCGGCGTGCCGATGAGCTGGATGGAGCCGTGGTCGGAGTAGATCTCGGCGGCCTCGCGCAGCGTCTTGTTGCCGGCCTTCTTGAGGAACTCGTCAAGCGACTGCTGATGCCCGTTGGTGGTGAGCGTGCCGAGCGGCTTGTCGAGCGGCAGGGCGCCGAAATCGAGATTGGTGATCTTCGACAGATGCGCGAGCCGCTTGGCGATCTGGCCCTCGGTGGTGGCGAGACGTCGCTTGTGCTTCGCGCGCGCTTCCTCCTCGGTGTCGCCGATCACCGGGGAGACGAGGAAAAGCACCTTGCAGTCGTCCGGGTTGCGGCCGTGGGCCGCCATGCGGGCGCGGATGTCGTCGCGATAGGCCTTCATCCCCGCCGTGCCCTTGACCATGGCGACGATGGTGTCGGCGTGGCGGGAGGCGAATTCGCGGCCGCGGGGCGAACCGCCGGCCTGGGCGATGACCGGCTGGCCCTGCACGCATGGGCCGGAGTTCAGCGGGCCGCGCACCTTGAAGTAGGTGCCCTCATGGTCGATGGCGTGGACCTTGGTGTGGTCCACCAGCACGCCGGTCTCGCGATCGGCGACGATCGCGCCGGGCTCCCAGGAGCCCCAGAGCTTGCGCACCACCTCCATGTATTCGTCGGCGATATCGTAGCGCGTGTCGTGCGGCGGCATGCCGTCCAGGCCGAAATTCCGCGCGGCGAAGTCGGAAGACCCGGTCACCGCGTTCCAGCCGATGCGGCCCGAGGAGATCTGGTCGAGGCTCGCGATCTGGCGCGCCAGGAGGTAGGGCGGATAGGCGAAGGTGCCGAGCGTGGTGACGATGCCGATGCGCTTCGTCTCGCGCGCCAGCAGCGCGGCGACGATGGACGGATCCTGGCGCGGCACGGACAGGCCGTGGTGGAGGTAGATCTCCCGCGAGCCGCCATAGGATTCGCCGATGTAGGAGGAATCCTCGAGCAGCACGTAGTCGAAGCCGGCGCGCTCGAGATTGCGGGTCATCTCGATGAAGAACTCCGGCATCATCCATTCGGTGCCGATGTTGCCGGTCCAGGGCTCGCCCCAGGCCTGTACCGAGGATCCCTGAAGGAACCAGCCGAGATGGAACTTCTTCGCCGCCATGGGGGCCTCATCGCCGTTGCTGCGGTGCAGCGTGGCAAGAGGCGGGGCAGGCGTAAAGACGGGGGGAAGGGAACTTCCCCCCGAGCCCCCCAAGCTTCTTTGGCACTCGGGAACTGACCTCCGAGGTCGGTCTCCAAAGGACACGGAAGGGAGGGGGATCGGGGGAGGTTCCCCTCCCCCGACCTTCTACAGCTTCACCCGCAGCAGATTGGCGATCTCCCCCACGATCCCGCGCCGGAACGCCAGCACGCAGGTGACGAAGATGCCGCCCTGGATGACCGTCACCCAGGCGCCCATCTCGGCCAGGTAGTTCTGCATCGTCACGATGACGGCGGCGCCGATCACCGGCCCGAACACCGTGCCGAGGCCGCCCACCAGCGTCATCAGCACCACCTCGCCCGACATCGCCCAGTGCACGTCGGTGAGCGTCGCGATGCCGAAGACCAGCGCCTTCACCCCGCCCGCCACGCCCGCGAGCGTCGCCGAGAGGATGAAGGCGACCAGCTTGTAGTCGTCCGTCCGGTAGCCGAGCGAGGTCGCGCGCGGCTCGTTCTCGCGGATCGCCTTCAGCACCTGGCCGTAGGGCGAATGGATGATGCGGTGGATCAGCAGGAAGCCGATCAGGAAGATGCCGGCGACGAACCAGTACATCGACCAGTCGGAGGCGAGGCCGACGCTGCCCAGGAAGCTGCCGCGCGGGATCGCCTGGATGCCGTCCTCGCCGCCGGTGAAGGGCGCCTGCACGCAGAAGAAGTAGATCATCTGCGCGAGCGCGAGGGTGATCATGGCGAAGTAGATGCCGGCACGGCGGATCGCGATCCAGCCGAAGATCCAGCCCTGGAAGCCGGCGACGGCGGCGCCGGCCAGCACCGCGACCTCGGGGCTGAAGCCCCAGACCTTGGCGGCATGGCCGGCGATGTAGCCGCCCATGCCGAAATAGGCGGCATGGCCGAAGGAGAGCAGCCCGACATAGCCGATCAGCAGGTTGAAGGCGCAGGCGAACAACGCGAAGCAGAGCAGCTTCATCAGGAAGACGGGGTAGAGGAAATACGGCCCCACCACGAGGGCGGCCACCAGCAGGACCAGCGCGACAAGCTGCGGCCGCGTGAAGCCCCAGAAGCCCTGGGCAGCCGCCCCGGCGGGCACGATGGCGTCGGCAGTGGTTTCGGACGCCATGGATCAGGCCCTCCCGAAGAGGCCGGCGGGACGCGCGAGCAGCACGATCGCCATGATGACGAAGATGACGGTGGCCGAGGCCTCCGGCCAGAACACCTTGGTGAGGCCTTCGATGATGCCGAGGCCGAAGCCGGTCAGCACCGAGCCGAGGATCGAGCCCATGCCGCCGATCACGACGACGGCGAAGACGACGATGATGAGGTTGCTGCCCATCTGCGGGTTCACCGAATAGATCGGCGCCGCCAGCACGCCGGCGAGCGCGGCGAGCGCGACGCCCGCGCCGTAGGTCAGCGTGATCATGCGCGGCACGTTCACGCCGAAGGCCTGCACCAGCGGCGCGTTCTCCGTCGCTGCGCGGAGATAGGCGCCAAGGCGCGTCTTCTCGATCACCAGCCAGGTCGCGAGGCAGGCGAAGAGCGCGAAGACCACCACCCAGCCCCGGTAGATCGGCATGAACATGAAGCCGAGGTCCCAGGCGCCCTGGAGTTCCGCCGGAATGCGGTAAGGCAGGCCCGAGGAGCCGAACTCGTTGCGGAAGAGGCCCTCGATGATCAGGCCGATGCCGAAGGTCAGCAGCAGGCCGTAGAGGTGGTCGAGCTTGTACAATCGGCTGATCATCAGCCGCTCGATGATGACGCCGGAGGCGCCGACGATGATCGGCACCAGCAGCAGGGCCCACCAGTAGCCGAGCCCCGCCCATTCCAGCAGCATCCATGCCGCGAAGGCGCCCATCATGAACTGGGCGCCATGGGTGAAGTTGATGATGTTGAGCAGCCCGAAGATCACCGCGAGGCCGAGCGACAGCATCGCGTAGAAGGCGCCGTTGATGAGGCCGAGCAGCAGCTGCCCGAAGAGCAGCGGTGCAGGGATGCCGAAGATCTCGTCCATGCGGTGGGAAGGCTCCTGTCAGGAACGCACGAGGGGGCAACCGCCCTCGGTGAGGGGCCGGAAGGCTTCCTCCGCCGGGGTGGTCTGGAGCAGTTTCATGTAGTCCCACGGGCCGCGGGATTCGGCCGGGGATTTCACCTCGAAGAGGTAGGAAGGGATGATCCGCCGCCCGTCGGGGCGGATGGAGGCGCGGCCGAAGGCGTCGTCCTCGGTCGGCATCGCCTTCATGCGGTTGATGACATCGACGCCCGAGGCCTTGGCCGCCGGCACGCCCATGTCGGCGACCGCCTTCAGGTAGTGCAGCGTGGCCGAGTAGTTGCCGGCGGTGACCATGTTCGGCACCTGGCCGTTGTTCAGGCGCGGCCGCACGCGCTGGGTGAAGGCGCGGGTGCGGTCGTTCATGTCCCAGTAGAAGCTCTCGGTCATCACCAGCCCCTGCGCCACGTCAAGGCCGAGGGCGTGGACGTCGGCGATGAACATGAGCAGCGCCGCGACCTTGGTGCCGCGGCGCGTGAGGCCGAACTCGGCGATCTGCTTGATGCAGTTGGTCGTATCCTGGCCCGCATTCGCAAGGCCGATGACCTTCGCCCGGGAGGCCTGCGCCTGGACGATGAAGGAGGAGAAGTCGGTCGTCGCCGGGAAGGGATAGCGCACGGCGCCCATCACCCGCCCGCCGGCTGCGCGAACGAAGTTCGTCGTGTCGCGCTCCAGCGCGTGGCCGAAGGCGTAGTCGGCGGTGACGAAGAACCAACTGTCGCCGCCCGCGCGCACCATCGCCCCGCCGGTCGACTTCGCCAGCATGTAGGTGTCGTAGACCCAGTGGATGGTGTTCGGGCTGCACTGCGGCCCGGTCAGGTCGGCGGTGGCGGAGCCGACATTGACGTAGGCCTTGTTCTTCTCCCGGCAGATGCCGTTGACGGCGAGGCCGATCGAGGAGGTCGGCACGTCGAGGATCATGTCCACGCCGTCGCGGTCGAGCCATTGCCGCGCGATGTTGGCGCCGACATCCGGCTTGTTCTGGTGGTCGGCCGAGAGGATCTCGACGTTGAAGCCGCGATTGCCGAATTCCTGTGCCGCGACCTGGGCGCAGATCACGCCGTTGAGCCCGGCGATGTAGCTGTAGCTGCCGGACTGGTCGTTCAGCACGCCGATCTTGATGGTGTTCGCCTGCGCGCGTGCGCGCGACAGCGGCGTGGGCATCACGGCGGCGGCGGTGCCTGCGGCAAGCAATGTGCGGCGGTCGATCATGCGTACTTCCTCCCTGTTTCGGTCCCGTGGCGCCGCGGCCGGGGATGTCTCCCCCCGTGCCGCGGCAGGATCATGGTTTCAGCTCCGCACGAGCGGGCAGCCGCCCTCGGCCACCGGGCGGAACGCCTCGTCCGCCGCGGTGGTCTGCAGCAGCTTGAAGTAGTCCCAGGGGCCACGGCTCTCGCCCGGCGCCTTCACCTCCAGCAGGTAGGCAGGGTGCAGCTTGCGGCCGTCGGCGCGGATGCTGCCGGGTCCGAAGGCGTCGTCGTCGGTCGGCATCGCCTTCATGCGGGCAATCGTCTCGGCGCCGCTTGCCCTGGCCGCGGCGACGCCCATGTCGGCCACTGCCTTGAGGTAGTGCAGCGTGCCGGAGTAGCAGCCCGCCTGCGCCATGCCCGGGCGCAGCCCCTGCGGCATCGACGGCAGCACGCGCTGGGTGAAGGCGCGGGTGCGGTCGTTGAGGTCCCAGTAGAACGTCTCGGTGCAGACGAGGCCCTGCGCCGTCGCCAGGCCGAGCGCGTGGACGTCCGAGATGAACATCAGCAGCGCGGCGAGCTTCACCCCGCGCCGCGTCAGGCCGAATTCCGCCGCCTGCTTGATGGAGTTGATGGTGTCCCCGCCCGCGTTGGCGAGGCCGATCACCTTCGCGCGGGAGGCCTGCGCCTGCACGAGGAAGGAGGAGAAATCCGTCGTCCCCGGGAAGGGCGTGCGCACCTGGCCGAGCACGCGGCCGCCGGCGGCACGGATGAAGGCGGCCGTGTCGCGTTCCAGAGCATGGCCGAAGGCGTAGTCGGCGGTGATGAAGAACCAGGCGTCGCCGCCCGCCCGCACCATCGCGCCGCCGGTCGACTTCGCCAGCATGTAGGTGTCGTAGGTCCAGTGCACCGTGTTCGGCGAGCAGGCCGCCCCCGTCAGGTCGGAGGTGGCACCGGAGGAATTGATGTAGGCCTTGTTCTTCTCCCGCACGACCTGGTTCACCGCCAGCGCGACGGAGGAGGTCGGCACGTCGAGGATGAGGTCCACGGCGTCGCGGTCGATCCACTGGCGGGCGATGTTGACGCCGACATCGGGGCGGTTCTGGTGGTCGGCCACCAGCACCTCCACGTTGATGCCCTTCGCCGCCGCGCCGAAATCGGCGATCGCCTGGCGCACGCAGGCCACCGAGCCCGGCCCGTTGACGTCGCGGTACAGGCCGGACTGGTCGTTCAGCACGCCGATCTTGATGGTGTTCGCGGCCTGCGCGCGCGCGCGGTGCAGCGGCAGCGCGCCGATCGCGGCAGTGGCAGCGAGAAGGCTGCGGCGGTCGATGGACGTCATACGTGGCTCCCTTGGTGTTGGCAGAAGGGCGGGCGGGGTTCGGCCCCGCTCCACCGCTGGATTGGTGGCGGTCAGGTCCGCACGAGCGCGCAGCCGCCCTCGGCAAGCGGGCGGAACGCCTGGTCGGCCGGCGTCGTCTGCAGGACCTTGTAGTAGTCCCAGGCGGCCCGGCTTTCCTCGGGCTTCTTCACCTCGAAGAGGTAGACCGGGTGGATCTTGCGGCCGTCGACGCGGATCGTGCCCTCGCCGAAGGCGTCGTCATTGGTCGGCATCGCCTTCATGCGCGCGATGGTCGCCGCGCCATCGGCCTTGGCCGCGGCGACGCCCATCTCCTTCACCGCCTTCAGGTAGTGCAGCGCGCCGGCATAGCAGCCGGCCTGCGCCATGGTCGGCGGCGCGTTGTTCGGCATGGAGGGCCGCACGCGCGCCGTGAGGGCACGGGTGCGGTCGTTGAGATCCCAGTAGAAGGATTCCGTCAGCACCAGACCCTGGGCCGTCTGCAGGCCGAGGGAATGCACGTCGGTGATGAACACCAGCAGCCCGGCGAGCTTCACGCCGCGGCGGGTGATGCCGAACTCGGCCGCCTGCTTGATGCAGTTGATGGTGTCCCCGCCGGCATTCGCGAGCCCGATCACCTTGGCGCGGGAGGACTGCGCCTGCACCAGGAAGGAGGAGAAGTCCGTGGTGCCCGGGAAGGGCGTGCGCACCTGGCCGAGCACGCGGCCGCCGGCGGCGCGCACGAAGTTCGCCGTGTCGCGTTCCAGCGCATGGCCGAAGGCGTAGTCGGCGGTGATGAAGAACCAGGTGTCGCCGCCCGCGCGCACCATCGCGCTGCCCGTGCCGTTCGCCAGCATCCAGGTGTCGTAGGTCCAGTGCACCGTGTTCGGGCTGCACTGCGCGCCGGTGAGGTCGGAGGAGGCGCCGGTGCTGTTGATGTAGGCCTTGTTCTTCTCCCGCACGATGCCGGCCACGGCGAGCGCGACGGAGGAGGTCGGCACGTCGATGATGAGGTCGACACCGTCGCGGTCGAGCCACTGCCGCGCGATGTTGGACCCGACATCGGGCTTGTTCTGGTGGTCCGCCTGGATCACCTCGACATTGAAGCCGAGCGCCCCGAGTTCCTGCACCGCCTGGCGGACGCAGGCGGTCGAGCCCGGCCCCGAGAGGTCCCGGTAGAGGCCGGACTGGTCGTTCAGCACGCCGATCTTGATGGTGTTCGCCGCCTGCGCGCGGGCGCGCGACAGCGGCAGGGCGCCGGCCCCGGCGGTGGCCGCCCCGGCGGCGAGAAGGCTGCGACGCGACAACTGGCTCATGGGTCGTCTCCCTGGTCGGTATCGGGCAGCGCGGTCCGCGCGCCGCCCGCTGGTCGGTGTCCCGGCGTCAGACGCCGAGGTATTCGTGCAGCCGGTCGAGCGAAGCGGTGAGATCCTCGTTGCGCACCATGTCCACCACCTTGCCGTGCTCCATCACATAGTGGCGGTCGGCGACGGTCTGGGCGAAGCGGAAGTTCTGCTCGACCAGCAGCACGGTGAAGCCGCGCTGCTTCAGCGCGCGGATCGTGCGGCCGATCTGCTGCACGATGACCGGCGCGAGGCCCTCGGAGGGCTCGTCAAGCAGCAGCAGCTTCGCCCCCGTGCGCAGGATGCGCGCGATCGCCAGCATCTGCTGCTCGCCGCCCGAGAGCTTGGTGCCCTGGCTGCGTGCCCGTTCCTTGAGGTTGGGGAACAGTTCGTAGATCTCGTCGAGCGGCAGCCCGCCCGGGCGCACCACCGGGGGCAGCATCAGGTTCTCGGTGACGTCGAGCGATGCGAAGATGCCGCGCTCCTCCGGGCAATAGGCGATGCCGGCGCGGGCGATGATGTCCGACCGCGCGCCGATCAGTTCCCGCCCGGCGTAGTGGACCGAGCCGCTGCGCTTCGGCACCACCCCCATGATCGAGCGCAGCGTCGTCGTCTTGCCCGCGCCGTTGCGGCCGAGCAGCGTGACCACCTCGCCCTCGTGGATCTCGAGGTTCACGCCATGCAGCACGTGGCTCTCGCCGTACCAGGCTTCGAGCCCGCGCACGACCATCAGCGGCGCGTTGCCGTCCTGCGCCGCGATCGGCAGTTCGGCGAGCACGTCAGCCATGGGCGGCCTCCGTCGGGGCTTCGGTGCCGAGATAGGCGGCGACGACGTCGGGGTTGCGCGCGACGGTGGCGTAGTCGCCTTCCGCCAGCACCCGCCCGCGCGCCAGCACGGTGATGAAGTCGCACAGGCCGGAGACGACCGTCAGGTTGTGCTCGACCAGCAGCACGGTGCGGCCGGCGGAGACGCGGCGGATCAGCGTGACGATCCGCCCGACATCGTCATGCGTCATGCCCGCGGTCGGTTCGTCGAGCAGCATCATCACGGGGTCGAGCGCCAGCGTCGTCGCGATCTCCAGCGCCCGCTTGCGACCATAGGGCAGTTCTCCCGCCGTCAGGTTCGCATAGGCCGAGAGGCCGACATCCTCGAGCAGTTCCCGCGCCCGGGCGTCGTAGCTGCGCAGGATCGAATCGGCGCGCCAGAAGTCGAAGGAGCCGCCCCGCGACCGCTGCAGGGCGACGCGGACGTTCTCGAGCACCGTGAGGTGCGGGAAGACCGCCGAGATCTGGAAGGACCGCACCAGGCCAAGCCGCGCCACCTCCGCCGGCTTCATGCCGGTGATGTCGCGCCCGTCGTAGCGGATGGTCCCGCGCGTCGGCTGCAGGAACTTGGTGAGCAGGTTGAAGCAGGTGGTCTTGCCGGCGCCGTTCGGGCCGATCAGACCATGAATCGTTCCGCGACGGACGCTCAGGGCGACGTCGTTCACCGCGACGAAACCCCGGAACTCCTTCGTCAGACCCGCCGTCTCAAGGATGGCGTCGGACACCCTGTATGCTCTCCCCATTCCTGGCGGCCTGTCCGGCCGCTCGTTTCTCTCTCCCTCGCATCTAGGCGAGGCGCCCTGTGCCGCGCAAGCAGCAGCACACGACCCGCTTCGTATTTCCTCGCGTCAATCGAACCCGTCGATGATGACCTGCGTCGTCTGCATGAAAAACATGCAGGAAACGGCGCCGGCTCGGCCGCAACCGTGCCGGCGCGAAACAGCAAGGCCGCCGGGACCTGCGCCCCGACGGCCTTCCATCCGGATATCCCGGCCGGCGCCCGCGCCGCCCCCGGCACTGCGTCAGGCGGCGGAGAGTTCCTCGGGCGCGACCTGGCGATCGGTCACCTTCGCCAGCTCGAGCAGGAAGTCGACGACCTTCTCCTCGAACAGCGGCGCGCGCAGGCTTTCGGCGGCCTGGGGGTTCTTGCGGAAGAACTCCATGACCTGCTGTTCCTGACCCGGGTAGCGCGAGGCTTCCTGGCGGACGGCGCGGGCCATCTCCTCGGCGCCGACCTGGACGTTGTTCACGCGGCCGATCTCCGAGAGCATCAGGCCCAGGCGGATGCGACGCTCGGCGATGCCGCGGTACTCGGTCTTCAGCGTCTCCTCGTCCTTGCCCCGGTCGTCCTCGTCGAGGCGGCCGGCGCGCAGGTCGGCTTCCACGCGCTGCCAGATCTGGGCGAATTCCGCCTCCACCATGCCGTCCGGCACGGCAAAGGAGGCGCTGTCGGCGAGCTTGTCGAGCAGCGCCCGCTTCACCCGCAGGCGCGACAGCGAATCGTACTCGCGCTGGAGCGAGCCGCGGATCGCGTCCTTCAGCGCGGCGAGGTCGTCCATGCCGACGGCCTTGGCGAGTTCGTCGTCCACCGCGCGCGCCTTGCGCGACTTCAGCGCCTTGGCCACGACGGTGAAGCGCGCATGCTTGCCGGCGAGCTCCGCCGAGCCGTAGTCGCCCGGGAAGACGACATCGATGTCGCGCGTCTCGCCCGGGGCCAGGCCTTCCATCTGCTCGGTGAAGCCGGGGATGAAGCCCTGGCCGCCGACCTCGATCGGCATGTCCGACGCGGCTCCGCCGGCGAAGGCGCGGGCCTCCGGCTCCTCGGCGCCGGCGAAGACACGGGCGGGGCCGACGCGCAGCGTCAGGTCCACCGCGGCGCCGGCCGGCAGGCTGATCTCGATCACCGGGCGCGCGAAGGCGAGCGCCGGATCCGACACCAGCTCGAAGGTCGCGCGGTCGCCATAGGCGTTGAGGCTCGACGGCGCGCGGGTGCTGCGCAGGAAGCCGTCCGCCGAACGCTCGTTGAAGCCGAACTGGGCGCGCGCACCCTCGGGCAGCGCGCCGGCCGCGACATGCGCCTGCATCGACAGCGTGTAGCTGGCGCCGGGCTTCACCGCGAGGCCGTTCGGCCGGCTGGCGAAGACGCGGATGAAGGCGCCCTCCCCCGCCGTGCCGGTCACCTTGGCGTCGAACCAGGGCATGCCGCGCTCGGTGCCGATGGCGGCGATCTCGCGCGCCAGCCCGTCCGAGAGGTCGAGCGACCAGTCGGTCGGCACCTCCCCCGGATTGCCGGGGCGGGCGCCGAGGCCCGGGCCGTTCTTCAGCAGGTCCGCCGGCAGGCGCCCGGTGAAGTCGCAGACCAGGATGTCGCCCTTGCCGGCCGCGCGCGGCTCGGCGTCCTCAAGCGTGCCGTTGCGCTCGGCGATGGACGCGAGCGCCTTGTCCACCGCCTCGTCCGACGGCTCGGCCTTCAGGCGCTCGAGCTCGATGCCGGCGAAATCGGGCATCGGCACCTCGGGCAGCACCTCGAGGTCCATGCGGAATTCGAGGTCGGCGCCATCGGCGAAGTTGGTGACCTCGATCTTGGGCTGCAGCGCGGGCTTCAGGCCGCGATCGTCCACCACCTTGCGGGAGGCGTCGGTGACCTGCTGCTCCAGCACCTCCCCGAGCACGGCGGCGCCATAGCGCTGCTTCACCACCGACATCGGCACCTTGCCGGGGCGGAAGCCCGGCATGGAGACGGTCTTGGCGATCTCCGCAAGGCGCTTGTCGCGCGTGGAGGCGATGTCGCCCGCGGAAACGGTGACGGAGTAGGCGCGCTTCAGCCCGTCATTCGCGAGCTCGGTGACCTGCATCGAGGGACGTCCATCCAACAGCTAGAGTAAATCCGGCGGCGCCTTGGTGCGGGCGAAGGGATTCGAACCCCCACGGCTTGCGCCACCGGAACCTAAATCCGGCGTGTCTGCCAGTTCCACCACGCCCGCCCGCGAGGCGCCGCGCGGCGGCAGGGGGCGGGGTGTAGCGCAGGATGTCGGGGTTTCCAAGCTTCGCCGGACGATGACCGCCCCGCGGGGCGCGGCCACGGCCCCCGCAGGGGACACGGAGACCGACGACCTTCCTCGGCGGGCATTGCCATCCGCCCTTCGCATGCGGGGTGGGAATCGCCCCGCATGCCGGCGCGCCTGCCTTGGTGCACCGGCCGCGCCGGGAGCGTTCAGGCCCCTGCGCGCGGATTTGTGGCGCTGTCGATCGGAGAGGGGCAAGGCCCCTCGCCGGCTCCCTCGTCGCTCCATGTTCGCGCGCATGGGGCACCCCCCCCCTCCGGACCACCCCGCAAAGGCCCCAAGGCCTTCGGAAGCCATCACCTGGCGCCGGACCGGCGCGGGTCCCGGGATCGCCGTCGCGCCCGTCGCGGAAGCGCGACCCTGGCGGTTCCGGCGGCCGATCGCGACCATGGCCGGGCGCGGCAGCCGCGCAGACAGGCGACGCAGAGCCGCAGGAGTTGCCGCGCCGCGAGCCCGGCGCAGTGCCACAGGGCCGGATCGAGCGGGATCACCCGTCGCGCCGTCCGCGCGGCGCGAGGGCCATGGTCGCGAGATGGGAAGAGACGATGATGTTCATCTCCTCCCTTTGCGGCGGCAGGAGCCAGCGCCAGTCGGCAAGGTCGGAGACACCGAGCGGATTGCGCAGCAGCAGTTCGCTCTTGAGGTAGGGAAAGCCGAATTCTTCGACCAGCTCCCGCCAGAAGACATGGGTGGCATTGACCGGCAGCCGGCGCAGCGCCCTTCCCATCATCGCCGTCTCGACCGGACTGTCCTCCGGAATGCCGCGGAACACGACGGGCAGAAGGGCGCGCAGCCGCCGCCGCGCCGCCACACGCAGCAGCGCCGCACGTTCGATGGCCTCGTAGCCGCACCAGGCGGCGACGGCATGGCCGCGGCGGCGCATCCAGCCGCTCAGCCGGACCTCGCCGCGGCGGATCGTGCGGCGCTTGCTCGCGGTCACGCTGTAGCCGTCGAGGAAGCGCAGGAGGTCCGCCACGACCGGCCGGCCTCGCGCGAGCAGGAAGTAGGATTGCAGATGCGGCCGCGGCGCCAGGTTCTCGGTCAGGCCGAACAGGCCGTGGCCGGCGGCGCGCATGGCCTCGAGGATCGGCGCCTCGGCGCGGAAGGGGCCGCAGACGCTGTCGTTCGCCAGCAGCAGTTCCTGCATCGTGGGCGCCGCGTCGCGCAGCAGCTTCGCCACATCGTGCCAGGCACCGAAGTCGAGCCCGTGGTTGCGCCGCAGCACCACGAGGCCGCACATGGACCTGAGCCGCGCGAGCGCTACGGGCGGGATGCCGGGCGCATTGCTGACGAAGACCACCGCGAAGCCTTCGGCGCGGAGCTGCTCGATCCGGCGCAGCACCATGCCGCTCACCGCCGCCAGCGGGGCATAGTGGACGAAGACGGCGACCGAGCCGGCCCGCGACAGGCCCGTCAGGCCCGGATGGATCGCGAGCAGGCGCGGCGTGTCGCGCAGGGCCTCGGCGAGGTCGTGACGCAGGGCCGCGATCTCCTCCCTCAGCACGGCGCCGGCCTCGCGCAGCGTCGCGCCGTAGGACCGTGGCCGGGCCAACAGCGAGCATGCCCGCAGCCAGGCGGGGACCCGCCGGTCGGGCCGGTCCACCACCGGCGAGAGGCCGCGCTGCGGCAGCGCCGCATCATCCGTGGCCGGATCAGGCTCCGCCCAGATCAGGCGCCCGGCGCAGGCGAAGGAAGGGGTGGTCGGGGATTCCATCGAAGGGCCTCGATCTCTCCGTGAAGGCGCGCCAGACATATGTGGGAATTTTTCCCACATCAATGAGCCAAGAGCGGCAATGACAATTCGTTGCATTGCGCCCCGGGCCGCCATGAACGGCAGGCGAACGGAAGCGAGGGTGGGCGCGCCTTTCCGGGTACGCGCCGGGACAGAATGGCAGTACGGGGTTCGCGGCTTTCCCGGCCGATGCGCGCAACGCCCGTCCGAGACGGCCCGGCTCGGCCGCCGGCACCGACCCACAGGCTCAATCCCCCAGGTATCCGCGAAACCGTCGTGGAGCGGCCGGGTCGGCCGGCGGGTCGGCGCCGGCAGTCCCGAGCCGTCCCTCAGCGCGGGGGCGCCGCGCGACCCGGCATGCGCGGCGGGCCGGGCGGGCCGCCGGCGGCATCGGCAGGACGCAACTGCCGCGCACCGCCCCGAACCGGCGCCTGTCCCCGCCCGGCGGGCGAGTCCCGCCGCGGAATGCTCCCGACATTGCCGTGCGGGCGGCCCGGCACGGGCGCCGGCTGGAGGCCCCCCGCCGAGGCTGCGGTGCGCCCGGCCTCCGGCGGCGGGTCGCCGATCGGGCCGGGTCCTTCCATCCGCAGATGGGTCGCGAGCAGGCCGCTGCCGGACTGGCGCTCGAATTCCACGAGCGCGCGCCGCGGCGCCGGTCCGCCCAGCCCCGCGGGCGCCGGCAGCACGGCCCCCGAGCCGAGCCGCAGCCCCTCCTCCCCCGCCATCACGTAGGATTCGACGAGAATGCGCCTTGTCGCCTCCGGGAAGGCAGCGGCGGGGTCGGTCGGCAGCCGGTCCGGCTCGACCTGCGTGGCCTCCAGCACGCCAGCCCGGTAGCGGCCGGTGGCCGTGACGAAGCCGTCCGAACCCATGGCCGGCGCATGCCGCACTTCGAGCCCGCCGATCTGCAGCCTGCCGCCCGCCTGCGTCGCGCGGCCCCGCACCAGCACCTCGCCGGCGGCGCGGAGGTCGATGCGCGTTGCCTGCACCGCCCCATCGGGGCCGCGCAGGCCGCTCACCGCGACCCATTGGCCGACCTGCGGGTTGCGCGCACCGAAAGTCCCGGAGGAGATCTGGACGGCCTGCCCGGCCACGCGGAGCCGGCCGCTGGTGCTGACCGACTCCACCGGGCCGGAGACCTCCTGGCGGACCTGCACGCTGCGGGCCATGAGCCCCGCTTCGCCGCCCACGGCCTCGACGATCGCGAGGTGGCCGGCACGCAGGGAGGAGGCGGCGACAGCCTGGCCGTTCAGCGTGACAGGGACGGCGTCATCCAGCGCCACCTCCATGCCGCCGAGGCAGATGCTGGCGAAGCCGGTGATGATGGCGATGATGCCCGTGCCGCCGATCCCGCGCTCCGCGACCTGCACGCGCGCCGCGGCCGGCATCGGTGCGCCGGTCCCGCCGATACCGCGGTCGGCGATCGCGCTCGGCGCGCCGGTGCCGCCGATGCCGCGATCGGCGAGTGGCGGGCCTTCATCCGGGCCAAGGCGGCACAGCCCGGGCGGCGTCGTTCCGGACGGCGATGCCGGAGATTCGGCGAATGTGCAGCCGGCCAGCAACAGCAGGCCGGCGAGGGCCGCGCCGCTAGGCCTTCGGCGCATCGGGCGCATCGTCCTCGGCGTAGAGATAGACGCCGAGATTGACCCGGCGCGTCGGTCGGGCGGGGTCGACGGCGGCCGCCTTCTCGTCCTCCTCGGCGATCGCCAGCGCCTGGCGGTTGACCTCGACCAGCAGCCGCTGCGCGGCCTCCCGCGCCAGGGCCTCGAGCGCGGCGGCGGCCTCGGGACCGAGCCGGTCGTAGTGCACGCTCCGGTCGAGGAAGGGCGGCGGGCCGGCGGCCGCCACATTGGCCGCCGCCGCCGCGACATGGTCGTGCAGGTTGCGCGCGAAGTAGAAGAGCTGCGCCTCGCTGCCCTCGCGCGGGAGGTAGGCCTCGGCCTTGAGTACCACCCGGCCCTCGGCGTCCGATGTCACCATGCCCTGGGCGATCCAGTCGTCGAGCACGGCGCGCGGGCGAAGGTCACGCGTCACGGCGGCGACCAGGCTGTCGAAGGAGGGCGCGGGCCCGCTGCGCGGCAGCGCCAGGGGCCTGCCGGCGGCATCGGTGTAGTCGGGCGAGCCGAGCCAGAGCGCGAGGAGCTGGCTGTTCAGCGTCACCACCGGCGGCTCCTGCTCCGCCCCCGGGCTGCGCTGCCGGCGGAGTTCCTTGCGGTGGATGCCGGTCATCAGGCTGATCCGGCTGTCGGTGCGGCTGCGCGGGTCGGTCAGCAGGTCGTCCCGCGCGACCTCGACATAGAGGGCACGCAGAAGGTCGGCGAAGACCGGGAAGGTGACGCCGCTGCGGATCTGCAACTGCACCAGCGGGCGCAGCAGCCGTGCCAGCGCCGCCAGGAGGCGGTCCGGCGGCAATGGCTGGGCGCGGTCCGGGGGTGCAGGAGGAATTGGACGATCCTGGGTGGCGTAGCGACCTGATCCATATAGCGCCGCCACGACGTGGGAAAAGCACCCACGCGCCAATTCGGCCCTGGGTGGCATGCGGGCCACAGGAGCGGGGGACGCGCTGCCGGCGCTGGAGCGGTTTCCGTTCGCCTTGGCTCACGGCAACCGCTCCAGCCCTTTGTTTTCGCGAGCATCTTTACCCGACCAGCTGATTCCACCCGATCGGGATCTGCTCTAGAGCAGCGCCTCCGCGCAGGCATCCAGGATCGCGTCCGCGTCCAGCCCGTAGTCCCGGTAGAGGTCGGGGATGTCCCCCGCTTGGCCGAAGCGGTCCACGCCGAGCGGCACCACGCGCTGCCCGCGCACCGCGCCCATCCAGGCATGCGCCGCCGGGTGGCCGTCCAGCACCGTCACCAGCGCGGCATCGGGCGCCAGGGGCGCCAGCAGGGTCTCGACATGCGAGACGCCGCGCGCCCCGCGGCGCACGCCGCGCCGCGCCGCCAGCCAATCGGCATGCAGCCGGTCGGGGCTGGTGATTGCCAGCAGCCCGGCTCCGGGCTCCTCGCTGCGCAGCTCCTCGAAGGCGGCCAGCGCCTCGGGTGCGATCGCGCCCTGATAGGCGATGGCGATGCGTGCCCCCGGTGCCGGCGGCATCGCCCAATGCGCCCCCGCGATCACCGCGGCCGGGTCAAGCACGCGCTGCGGCTGCTCCAGCCCCCGCGTGGACAGGCGCAGCCACACGGCGGAGCCATCGGGCTTCTGCATGTGGTCGAAGGCGTGGCGCAGGAGGATCGCGAGTTCGTCCGCATGGGCCGGCTCGAAGCTCGCCAGCCGATCCGCCGCCATGCCGATCAGCGGCGTGTTGACCGACTGGTGCTGCCCGCCTTCCGGCGCCAGCGTCAGGCCGGAGGGCGTGGACACCAGGAGGAACCGCGCATCCTGGTAGCAGGCGTAGATCAGCGCATCGAGGCCGCGGTTGACGAAGGGGTCGTAGACCGTGCCGATCGGCAGCAGCCGCGCGCCGTACAGGCGATCCGCCAGGCCGAGGCCCGCCAGCAGCAGGAACAGGTTCTGCTCGGCGATGCCGAGCTCGACGTGCTGGCCCTCCGGCGACATGCCCCAGCGCTGGGCGGAGGCGAGCTTCGCGTCACGGAAGACATCGTTCTTCTTGTGACGGTCGAAGATGCCGCGGCGGTTCACCCAGGGGCCGAGATTGGTGCTGACCGTCACGTCCGGGCTGGTGGTGACGATGCGCTTCGCGAGATCGGCGAACTCGCCCTGCCCGCGCCCGATCTCGGCGAGGATGTCGCCGAAGGCGGCCTGGGTGGAGAGCTTGCGCCCCTCCCCCACGCGCGGCGCGGCGAAGGCCGCGGGCACGTGGATGACGGGCGAGACCAGGCTCCGCCCGCCCGGCGTCAGCTTCTGCGCGAAGGGCGTGGCGGCGAGGAAGCCGCGCAGCTCCTCCTCGGCGATGCCGAGGCCCTCGAAGGGATCCCATTCATGCCCCGGGCGGATATTCATCGCCGCCCGGAAGCCTTCCATCTGCTCCTTCGTCATCAGGCCGGCGTGGTTGTCCTTGTGGCCGGCAAAGGGCAGGCCCATGCCCTTGATGGTGTAGGCGATGAAGCAGGTGGGCTGGTCGCCCTCGGCATCCTGGGCGCGGAAGGCCTCGATCAGCGTCTCGATGTCGTGCCCGCCGAGATTGGTCATCAGCGCGGCCAGCTCGTCGTCGGTCAGCGGGTCGATGATGGCGCGGATGCCCTCGGCGCGGCCGAGATCGGCCAGCAGCGCCTGCCGCCAGGCAGCACCCCCCTGGAAGGTCAGCGCGGCGTAGAGGGAGTTCGGGCAGTCGTCGATCCAGCGGCGCAGCGCCTCGCCGCCCGGCCGGGCGAAGGCGGCTTCCAGCCTGCGCCCGTATTTCAGGGTGACGACGTTCCACCCCATGTCGCGGAACAGCCCCTCGATGCGGCCGAACAGCCGGTCCGGCACCACGGAATCGAGCGACTGGCGGTTGTAGTCCACCACCCACCAGACATTGCGGATGTCGTGCTTCCAGCCTTCGAGCAGGGCTTCGTAGATGTTGCCCTCATCGAGCTCGGCATCGCCCACCACGGCGATGTGGCGGCCGGCGGGCAGGCCCTCGGGAGCGAGATTGTGCAGCCGGACATAGTCCTGCACCAGCGAGCCGAAGGAGGCGAGCGCGACGCCGAGCCCGACCGAGCCGGTCGAGAAATCCACCTCGGGCCCGTCCTTGGTCCGGGACGGATAGGGCTGGATGCCGCCGAAGCGGCGCAGCGTTTCGAGCTTCTCCCGCTGCTGGCGGCCGAGCAGGTAGTTGATGGCGTGGAACACCGGCCCCGCATGCGGTTTCACCGCCACCCGGTCGGCCGGCCGCAGGATGCCGAAATAGAGCGCCGCCAGGATCGAGACCGCCGAGGCGCAGGAGGCCTGGTGCCCGCCCACCTTCAGCCCGTCCCGGTTGGGCCGGATGTGGTTGGCGTGATGGATCATCCAGGCCGACAGCCAGAGCAGCTTGCGCTCCAGCGCGTGCAGCAGCTCCAGCCGGCGCGCCGCGTCCGGCGTGTCGAGCCGCCTTGCCTTGTCCTGCACCGTCATGGACCGGACTCCCCGCTTCGCAGCATCCGAGACTATGGGGCTTCGGCCCCGCCCGGAGAAGGCCGCGGGGCGGCCCGGCAGGGCTGCACGCCGGCGACGGCACTCCCGAACGGCTTCTCAGCCCCGACGCGGCGGGCGGGCGGCGCGATCCCTGCCCCGGGCAAGGCGCGCCACCGCGGCCGGCCGGCGCGTGGCCAGGGCCAGCAGCAGCAGCGGCGCGCCGAAGAACAGGATCAGGGCGGTCGACATGGCGTCCTCGCGGGGGCTCTCGTCACCGGCGAGACTGCCGCGACGGCGTTCGGCGCGCCGTGCGCAGGGTTACGGGACGGTGGCCCCGGCCGGCGAGGCGAAGGTTTTCGGCCATCGTCCGCGCCGCGCCGGCGCCCGCCAGGGTATTTCCTTGCGGTGCAGCAATTTCCTTGCCTCGGGCCCGCCAACGGGGCGAGATTCCTCCAAGAGAGCGACGAGGAAGGCCAGCAACCGGCTCACCCGCGCCCGACCCCGAAAGGCCGGACGCATGCTGGAGGTTTGCGCCATGCTCGACTCACCGATCGTGAATCTCTTCTCCCACAACAAGCCCGGCGACACGCCGTGGCGGCTCGACGGGCTCCGGTCCTTCTTCGCCTATCGCGACCTCGGCATCGCGGCGGCGACGGGCGGGCGGGTGATCGCGCACCTGGTCCGCGCCAACGAGGCGCCGGAACACGGCACCGGCTGGCACACGCACCAGGCGGAGTTTCACATCGTGCTCATGCTCAAGGGCTGGGCGAAGTTCATGTACGAGGACAAGGAGACGCTGGTCGAAGCCGGCGACTGCATCCACCAGCGGCCCGGGATCGTCCACTTCCTCTACGACTACTCGCCCGACATGGAGTACCTGGAGGTGGTGGGCCCGGCGGATTTCGGCACCCAGGACGCGGAAGGCCCCTGCGCGGTGCCGCAGCCGGCGCCCTGGCCGCCCGGGACGGTGCCGGGCTGAGGCGGGATGGACGGCCGGCGCGGGTGGCGCCCGCCCCGGCCGTGCCCCATGGCGCGCTCAGAAGTCGATCTCGAGCTCCGCGATCTCCTCCTCCGGCTCGCGGCGCGCGGCCTCGGCCCATTCCACCAGGTCCGGCCAGGCCAGCACGTGGCGGGCGTAGGCCTCCGGCGCCTCGGCCAGCCGGACGTCGTAGGTGCGGAAGCGGGTCGCCACCGGCGCATACATCGCGTCGGCGATCGACGGCCGCGCGCCGAACAGCCAGGGCCCGCCATGGCGGTCGAGGCAGTCCCGCCAGATCGCCTCGATCGCCGCGATGTCGGCGCGCGGGGCGGACCAGATCGGGAAGCCCGCGCGACGTACCTTGAGGTTCATCGGCAGCGAGGAGCGCAGCGCCGCGAAGCCCGAATGCATCTCCCCCGAGATGGCGCGGCAGAGCGCGCGGGCGTGGCGTTGCTCCGGCAGCATGCCGGCCGCGGGCAGGATCTCGTTGAGGTATTCGGCGATCGCCAGCACGTCCCAGACGCGCACCCCGTCATGCACCAGGCACGGGTAGCGGATCGAGGAGGAGCGCAGCAGCAGCTCCTCCCGCGCCACCGGGTCGTCGGGGGAGATCGTCTCGGTCGCGAAGGGCAGGCCGGACAGGCGGCAGAGCAGGAACCCGCGCAGCGACCAGGAGGAGTAGTTGCGGCTCGTGATCAGGAGGGTCGCTTCCGCCATGCCGCTCTCCATGCGCGGAGTGTTGCCGTTCCGCGACGTTGCGGTGCAGCATTAGCATCGGCGGCAGGTCGGGCGGAAGCCTGCGAGATGCGCGCCGGCGGGGGCGGATGATCTACACGATCTATGAGACCCAGCGCCTTGCGATGACGCCCCTGCGGCGCCAGGCCGCGATCCTCGCCGGCATGTTCCGGGGCGCCGGCGGCGATGGCGCGCCCGCGCTGCGCCGCGCCATCGCCGCCTGGGAACTGATGTCCGGCCTCACCACCACCCACCGCCGGCCCGATTTCGGCTTCCGCACCACGCGGGTCGGCAACCGGGAGGTCGCGGTGCGAGAGGAGGCGGTGCACTCCACCCCCTTCGGCACGCTGCTGCGCTTCGCCAAGGACATGCCGGGACGCCAGCCGCCGCTGCTGCTGGTCGCCCCGATGTCGGGGCATTTCGCCACCCTGCTGCGCGACACCGCGGAGACGCTGCTGCCCGATTTCGACCTGCACGTGACGGACTGGCACAACGCCCGCGACGTGCCGCTCTCGGCCGGCGGCTTCGGCCTCGACGGCTTCGTGGAGCACGTGATGACCTTCCTGCGCGCCATGGGGGACGGCGTGCACCTGCTGGCGGTCTGCCAGCCCTCGGTGCCCGCGCTCGCCGCAGCGGCGCTGATGCACGAGGACCGCGATCCCTGCCGCCCGCGCAGCATGGTGCTGATGGCCGGGCCGATCGACACGCGGCTGAACCCGACGCGGGTGAACCGCCTGGCCAAGTCGAAGACGCTGCCGTGGTTCGAGCGGCACATGATCTCGACCGTGCCCTTCGGCAGCCGCGGCGCCGGGCGGCGGGTCTATGCCGGCATCACCCAGCTCACCGCCTTCATGACGATGAACATCGGGCGGCACATCACGGCGCATGAGACGCATTACCGCAACATCGCCGAGGGCAACCTGGAGGCGGTCGAGGCGCACCAGCGCTTCTACGAGGAGTATTTCGCGGTGATGGACCTGCCGGCGGACTTCTATCTCGAAACCATCTCGCGCGTGTTCCAGGAGCACGACCTGCCGGAAGGCCGCCTGACCTGGCGCGGCCGGCCGGTGCGGCCGGCGGCGATCCGGCGCATGGGGCTGATGACGGTGGAAGGCGAGAAGGACGACATCTGCGCCATCGGCCAGACCATGGCGGCGCTCGACCTGTGCAGCGGCGTGCCGACCTCGATGCGCAGCCACCATCTGCAGACCGGCGTCGGGCATTACGGCGTCTTCGCCGGACGGCGCTGGCAGCAGGAGATCTACCCGCGGGTGCGGACGATGATGCAGGGGTTCGTGTAGCGGCGGCGGGCGCGCCCTACCCCTTCGCAAGCCGCCGCATCGCCGCCGAGACCGCGCGGCGGCCCTCGCCGACATAGCCTTCGTGATGGTCCTCGATGCGCTCCGGGTCGTAGAGGTAGTTCACCATCATCCCGAGCGCCTGGCGCTGGCCGTTCTCCGAAACATCCGCGCGCCAGTTCAGCCGTTCGATCCGCGCGCCGTTGGACAGGTGGAAATGCGCCACCGGGTCGCGGGCGCGGCCGGGGCGGCCCGGCGCATCCTCGCGCAGCAGGTAGCGGGCGCAGAGCCGTGTCAGCACCGGCTCCAGCACCTTGCCGGCGGTCTCGTCGCGCGACCAGCCACGCCGCGCCAGCAGGCGCTGCAACGCCACGACCGCATCCTCCCGCGGTGTTTCCGGCTCTGCGGCGGGGCTGCCCTCGGGCGCCAGCAGCGCGAGGGAAGGCGGCGAGGCCGCGAGCAGCGCCTTGCGTTCCTCCTCCGTCAGCGGGAGCTCGCCCGCCGCCAGTGCCCCATCGAGCCAACGACGGAAACCCGGGATGGGAGAGAGTGTGCAGAACACCTTGAGATTGCGGAATTCATCGGAAAGCAGCCCGACCACCCGCTTGATCAGGAAATTGCCGAAGGAGATGCCGTCCAGCCCGCGCTGGCAGTTGTTGATCGAATAGAAGACCGCGGTGTCCGCCTTGTGCGGGTCGAGCACCGGCGCCTTCTCGTCCAGCAGGCGCTGCACGCTGTCCGACATGCCCTGGACCAGCGCGACCTCGACGAAGATCAGCGGCTCCTCGGGCATGCGGGGATGGAAGAAGGCGTAGCAGCGGCGGTCGGAATCCAGCCGGTTCTTGAGGTCGCGCCAGGTGCGGATGCGGTGGACCGCCTCGTATTCCACCAGCTTCTCGAGCAGCGCGGCGGGGGAACGCCAGTCGATCCGGCGCAGGTCCAGGAAGCCGACATCGAACCAGGAGGCGAGCAGGCCCTTGAGGTCGGTCTCCAGCGCCTGCAGCAGCTTGTCCCCGTTCAGCCGCGCGAGCAGGTCCGCACGCAGGTCGACCAGGAACTTCACCCCATCCGGGATGGCGGCGAAGGCGGTCAGCAGGCGGATACGCGGCGGCTCCAGGGCGCGGCGCAGCCGGGCGGTGGCGACGGCGCGCTCGGCCGCATCCGCGGCGGCGGCGACCTTCTCCATGGCGCGGGCGACCGCGGCCGGGTCCGAATCGAAGGCGGCGAGTGCACGCAGAAAGTCGGTGCGGCCGGCGTGATCGAGCGTCCGGTAGGTTTCGGCGAGCCCGGCGGCGCGGTTGCGCGCGGAAACCTCGCCACCCCTGGCGTCGAGGCATGCGCTCAGGCGCTCGGTGATGCCCGGGTCCTGATCGCTGCGGCCGACAACCGAGGCCATGTCGCGCCAGAGCAGGGAAACGCGGCGGAGTGCCCTGTCGAGCAGTCCTGCCTGGATGGCGACCTCGGACATTCGTGGCTCCCGTTCCGACGTCCTGTAACCTAGTGACACAGATCGTGAAACGCCAGCCTCGGGTGCGCCCGCTGCCGCTTCGTGTGAAGTGGCGCGAGGACGACGGCAAGGCGGCCGGCGCGCAACCGCCGTTTCACCGCCCACCCGCGAACACAAGTCATGCTTTCAAATCAAGGCAATGTGACGGAACACCAATTTCCCGGGTGAGATTCCGCCGCCTTCACCCTGCCCGCCGCGCCAGCCAGGCGCGGCCACGGCGCGCGTCAGGGCTTGCCGATGCCGAGCAGCGCGGCGCGCACGCTGGAGACGACGCTGGCCGGTTCCTCAGGGGCGGCGACGGCCATCGGCGGAGCGGTACGGGCGGCCTCGGCGACGGCCGCCTCGGCCATGGCTGCCACCGGGCCCGGCATCGGGATGGCCTGCGGGGCCGCCGCCATCGGCGGCGCGATCTGCACGACGGAGGCGGTGGCGCGGTCCGCCGCCGGCGGCGGCGCCATCTCAAGCCCAACCGAGACGGAAGGTTGCGCGTCGTACATCTCGAGCAACCGCCGGATGCCTTCGAGCCGCATGAACGGCCGCGAGGCGCGAAGCTCGGCGATGATGGCGCGTTCCTCCTGGTGAAGGGCGGCGATGAGGTGGCTGCTCATGATGTCCCCCAGAATGATCCGGTGCGTTAGCTTCGCGTAAAGAAACCGACTTTTCAATACTCTAGAGACATTCGGTCCATTTTTTGGGTGCCCCATCATCTGGTGGTGCGCGGTTGCGTGCGCGTCTAGATCTGGTGCACGCATCGGTGGCGCCCCGAGAAGAGCCGGCCGACAAGGGCCTGAATATGGCCCGGAGGCCTATCGGAAGTGGGTCACCCCACCCTCGAACACGACCTTGTGAGCGAAGCAGTCACGCGGATGCTCCCTGGGGTTGCCGCGCCTGCCCGGCGGCGCGTATGGCCTCCGGCAGCCGGGGGGCGAGATCCTCGGCCAGCAGGCCGGGACCGCAGCGCAGGGCGGCCTCGCCGTGCAGCCAGGCGCCGGCGGCCGCGGCCTCGAAGGGCGGCATGCCGGCGGCCAGCAGCGCGGCGATCACGCCGGCCAATACATCCCCCGTGCCGCCGGTCGCGAGCCAGGGCGGCGCGTGATCGTTGATCGCAACCTGCCCGTCCGGCGCGGCGATCACGGTATCGGGCCCCTTGAGCAATACCACCGCGCCGGTCAGCGCCGCCGCGCGCCGCACGGCCCCCGGCCGATCCCCTGCGACGGGGCCGAAGACGCGGGCGAACTCGCCTTCATGCGGCGTGAGCACGGCGCAGCCCGCCAGCGCCATGGGCGATCCGCCGGCGGCGGCGAGCGCCCCGGCATCGGCCACCACCCGCCGCCCGGCCGCGACGATCGCGCGCAGCGCGGCAAGCGTCGCCTCCTCGGCCGGCAGGCCCGGCCCCACCACCCAGGCGGTCCGCCGGGCATCCTCCAGCAGCTCCGAGGGCGGCGCCTCGGTGACGATCACCCCGGGCGCGCCGCCGCGCAGCACATCCGCGCTGGCACGGTCAGGCGCCGCCAGCGTGACCAGCCCCGCCCCGGCCCGCCGTGCCCCCTCGGCGGCGAGCCGCGCCGCCCCCGTCATGCCGGCGCCGGCGAGGATGGTCACGTGGCCGCGCAGGTACTTGTGCGCCGCCGCCCCGTGCTCCGGCAGGCGCCACAGGCCGGGCCCGTTGCGCCAGGCGCGCGGCGCGACCTGGGCCAGCACGGCGGCGGGCAGGCCGATCTCGGCCAGCAGCGTCTCGCCGCAGAATTCCCGCCCCGGCATCAGCAGATGCCCCGGCTTGAGGCGGAAGAACGTCACCGTCAGCGCCGCGCGCGGGGCGAAGCCCCTCACCTGCCCGGTCGCGCCGTCCAGCCCGGAAGGGACGTCGACCGCCAGCACCGGCCCCCGCGCGGCCGCGAGGGCTTCCGCCGCCAGCCCATCGACCGGGCGCGCCAGGCCGGCACCGAACACCGCATCGACCACCAGCCGGGCCCGCGCCGCTTCGCCCGGCGCGAAGGGCGCCATAGGACCGCGCCAGCGGGCGGCGGCCCGGGCCGCGTCGGTGCCCTCCCGCGGCGGCGCGAGGGCGGCGACCGCCACCGGCCAGCCGGCCTGTTCGAGCAAGCGCGCCGCGACATAGCCGTCACCGCCATTGTTGCCGGGGCCGGCCAGCACCAGCGTCCGGCAGGGGCGGAAACGGCGCATCGCGGCCCGCGCCACGGCGCGGCCCGCCGCTTCCATCAGGCGATCGCCCGGCACGCCAGAGGCGATCGCCAGTGCGTCGGCGCGGGACATCTCCTCGGGCGTCAGCAACTCAAACGGTCTTGCGCCGATGGTCATTCTACCGATATCTCCATGCACAAATAAGCAAGTAAAAGGGAGGCCCGAATGTCCAATCGCCGCACCGTGGAACGGTCGGTCCAGGAACTCTACCGCGACGACCCCGAGCGTGCCGATGCGCTCGTCTGGGGACGGCGCGGCACGCTGAAGGGTGCAGCCCTCGCCGCCATGGGCGCGACGCTCGGCGGCTCCATCCCCTTCGCGCGCAGCATGCCGTCCGGCCTGCTGCCGGCGGCCCTGGCGCAGGGCTCGGACGCACCGCAGTTCCTGCAGATGGAGGGCAAGGCGCGTCTCATCATGCAAGGTGCGCGGCCGCTGAATGCCGAGACGCCGGAAAGCCTGCTCGATGACGACGTGACACCGGCGGACAAGTTCTTCATCCGCAACAACGGCTCCGTGCCTGAACCCGCGGCCGACCCGCGCGCGTGGAAGATCCGCGTGGACGGGGAGGTCAATACGCCGCTCGAACTCAGCCTCGGCGAACTCGAGGGCCGCTTCGAGCTGGTGACGCGCCGGCTGCAAATGGAATGCGGCGGCAACGGGCGTTCCGGCTTCACGCCCCAGGCGGCCGGCAACCAATGGGGCAACGGCGCCATCTCCTGCGCGGAATGGACCGGCGTGCGCCTGCGCGACGTGCTGCGCGCGGCCGGCCTGAAGGACAGCGCGAAGTTCACCGGCCACCACGGCGCCGACAGCCACCTCTCGGCACAGGGCCCGGCGATCAGCCGCGGCATGCGCATCGAGAAGGCGATGGAGGAGGACACAATCATCGCCATCCGCATGAACGGCCAGCCGATCCCGCAGATGCACGGCGCGCCCGTGCGCATGATCGTGCCCGGCTGGCCCGGCTCGCTGAGCCAGAAATGGTTCACGCGGATCGAGCTGAAGGCCGAGCCGCATCGCGGCCGCGGCATGGGCGGCACCTCCTACCGCGAGCCCGTGCGGCCGATCGTGCCGGGCAGCCGCAACACCGGCGCCGATTTCGTCGACATGGAGAGCATGCCCGTGCGCTCGGTGCTGACGAGCCACGCGCACGGCGCCCGCCTGCCCGCCGGCACCCGCGGCCTCGACATCCGCGGTCAGGCCTGGGCCGGCGACCTGACGGTCAGCGCCGTGCACGTCTCGGTGGATTTCGGCCAGAGCTGGCACGCCATGACGGTGAACCCGCCACCCAACCACCACGCCTGGCAGCGCTGGACCGGGCGGATCGCCCTGCCCTCCGACGGCTACTTCGAGATCTGGTACCGCGCCACCGACAGCCGGGGCCGCATGCAGCCGCACGCCGCCGCCAACTGGAACCCGCAGGGCTACGGCGCGAACCCGATCAGCCGCGTCGCGATCCTGGTCGGCTGATGCGGATCGCGCGCTTGCTCAGCGCCGGCATCCTGCTCGCCGGCTCGATCGCGCTGGCGCAGGATGCCGACCTCGCCCGCCGCCAGGCCGAGGCCGCGGCGGCGATCGCCGGCCAGGCGGAGGAGGAGGAGGTACTCGCCGAAGGCGAGGGCCGCTCCGAGGTCTTCGGCTACTGCACCGCCTGCCACAACACCGCGCTGATCCGGCGCAGCGCCTTCACGCGCGACCGCTGGGACGAGCTGATGGACTGGATGAGCGAGAAGCACGGGATGAACCCGCTGGAAGGGGAGTTCCGGCAGACCATCGTGGACTACCTGGCGCAGCACTACGGGCCGCGGCGGCGCGGGCCGCGCGGCGGGAATCCGTTCCTGGATTGAAGGGCGGGGGAGGAGAACCTCCCCCGCTCCCCCTCCCTTCTTTGTCCTTCGGGGACTGACTTGGGAGGGGGCGCCGGGCGCGGGGGACGTCCCCTGGACCGTGCTTTCCGCGACCTCTGCTATTCTGTCCCGAACAGTCGGAGTCGCGCATGGCCTTCGTCATCGCCGTCGCGCAGCGCAAGGGCGGCGCGGGAAAGTCCACCATCGCCGCCAACCTCGCCGCCGCCTTCGCCGAAGGCGGGGAACGCGTCGGGCTGCTCGACATGGACCCGCAGCGCAGCCTCGCCCGCTGGGACGAGTTGCGCGGCCGCAGCAGCAAGGCCCGGCCCCTGCATTTCGAGGCACCCTCCGGCTGGCGGGTGCCCTCCATCCTCGACCGGCTGCGGCGCGAAACCGATGTCGTGCTGCTCGACACCGCGCCGCATGACGACAGCGATGCCCGCACCGCCGTCCGCGGCGCGGATCTCGTGCTGGTACCGCTGCAACCCTCCGCCGCCGACCTGTGGTCGATGGACGCGACGCTCGATCTCGCGAAGAAGGAAGGGCGGCGGGTGATGCTGGTGCTCAACCGCGCACCGGCCTCCGGCCGGCTGCTCGACCAGGTGACGGCGGCGATCCACGACCGCGGCCTGCCGCTGGTGGGCGCGGCGCTGGGCAACCGGACCGCCTTCGCCCAGGCCTTCATGGCCGGGCTCGGGGCCGTGGAGGCGGCGCCGAAGGGCGTCGCGGCGGCCGAGGCGCGCGCACTCGCCGCCGCCCTGCGCGGCCTCAAGGACGACTGAGATGGCAACCCTGCTCTACGTGCTGCATGTCCTCGGCGCGGTGATCTGGGTGGGCGGCATGGCCTTCGCCCTGCTCGCCCTGCGTCCCGCGGCGCACGAGGCGCTGGAGGCGCCGCAGCGCCTGGCGCTGATGCTCGGCGTCTTCCGTCGGTTCTTCCGCATGCTGTGGCATGTGGTGCCGATCATCATCCTCACCGGCTGGGCCATGGTCTACGGGTGGTACTGGGGCTTCGGCGCGAGCGTCTGGCATGTCCACCTCATGCATTTGACGGGACTCGTGATGGCGGGAATCTTCGCCGTCGTGGCGCTCGGCCCCTTCCGGGCGATGCGCGCGGCACTGGCCGCCGGGAACCGCGCCGGCGCCGCCGCGGCGATGGACCGGGTCCGCCTGGGCGTCACGATCAATCTCGCGCTCGGCCTGCTGACGGTGGCCGTCGCCGCATGGGGACGCTTCGGCGGATGAACGCTACGGACACGACCGGCTTCGAGATCGTCGAGGACGCCGCACCGGAATTCGAGGCGGTGGGCGCGATCCAGCGCGGCCTGCATGAGTTCAACCAGGCCATGGGCGGCCCCTACGACCGCGAGCCGGTGACGCTGCTGGTCCAGGATTCCGACGGCCAAACCTATGGCGGGCTGCTCGGCCTGACCTTCTGGGGCTGGCTGTTCATCGACTGGCTGTGGCTGAGCCAGGACCTGCGGGGCAAGGGCTACGGCGCGGAGCTGCTGAGGCGCGCCGAGGCGATCGCGCGCGAGCGCGGCTGCACCAACGCCTATACCGACACCTTCTCCTTCCAGGCGCCGGGCTTCTGGCAACGCAACGGCTATGTCGAGTTCGGGCGGCTGGACGGCATGCCGGCAGGCCATGCGCGGGTGTGGTTCCGCAAGGCGCTGCAGACGGACCGGGCATGACGGCGCCGAGGCTTTCGCGCATCGCGCTGACAGCCTCGCTCGCCGCCTTCTTCAGCCTCATCGCCTTCGGCAACGTCACGGACTACGGCAGCAACTTCGCCTTCGTGCAGCATGTGATGTCGATGGACACCACCTTCCGCTCGCCGGGCGTGATGTGGCGGGCGGTGACCTCGCCGGCGATGCACCATGCCGCCTATCTGGCGATCATCGCCTGGCAGGCGGGGACGGCGCTGCTGCTCTGGATCGGGGTGGCGAGGCTCTGGGGCGCACGCAGCGGGACGGCCGCAGCCTGGAACGCGGCGCGCGGCCCGGCCATCCTGGGGCTGACGGCTGGCGCGCTGCTCTACGGGCTCGGCTTCCTGGTGGTTGCCGGGGAATGGTTCTCGATGTGGCAGTCACGGGAGTGGAACGGCCAGGCCAATGCGGCGATCTTCCTGACCTTCACGCTGCTCGTGCTGCTCCATCTCTCGAACGGGGAGCGTGAATAGGATGCGGCGCCGGCGCCGCTATCCGACGGGGCGCCCCGCGGCGGCGGCGACCTCGGCGAGAAGGCGGACCTCCTGGCCGACATAGCGCGGCGAGAAGTGGAAGGGCTCGATGCGGCGCGCGCCGGCGGCGGCGGCGATCTCTCCGGCCGCTCGCGCGGTCAGATGGCCGCGCGCCGCGGCAACGTCCGCGTCCTCCGCGGCGAAGGTCGCCTCGATGAAGAGGATGTCGGCCCCGCGGGCGAGGGCGATCGCGGCGGCGCGGTTCGCCGGCGTGTCGAGCATGTCGGTCAGGTAGACGAGGCGCTGGCCCGGCGTGACCGCGACGATGTCGCGCAGCTCGCCGAGCGGCAGGACCGGCGCGTCGGCGGCGCCGGAGGCGCGCGCATGGACAGGGATCGGCAGGTCGTCGGGACGCCCCTCGGCGATCGCGGCCTTCAGCCCGGCGAGCCAGGCCCCCTTGGGCAGGCCGCGCTGCTCGAGCCGGGTTCGCCAGACATTGACATGCACCGGCTCCTCCAGGGCGAAGCCGAGGCAGGGCACGAAATGATCGAGCACCACCGCCCGCAGGCGCAGCCCGCCGACCCGCAGCACGGTGCCGTCGGCCGCCGCCGGCAGGGCTGGCAGCGGCTCCGGTCGGAAGCCGCCGTGCAGGCGCAGGCGCGTGCGCGGCCAGATCCCGCCGCGCGTCACCTCCGTGACCTCGAAGGCGAGATCGGCGGGAATGCGGTCGGCGAGGTTCCAAGTGTAGGCCTGCAGGCGGTGGAACAACCGGTCGGCGAACCCGGCGGGGCCGACCACCGGCAATGTCCTGCCACGGCCGACAAGAAGGCGCAGCAGCCGGTCGAAGCCCGCCCAATGGTCCATGTGGGCATGGGAGACGCCGAGCGCGCCGAGGCGCAGCAGGTGGCGCGGCGCCAAGGCGGTCACGTCGCCGCAGTCGAGCAGCACGGAATCGGGCAGGTGCAGCGCCTCGACAAAGAGGGCCGGATCGCCGGAACGGCCGTTCAGGAGACGAGGATGCAGGCTGGGCCGCATGCCCGCCGAAGTGCCACGCGGCGGCGGCGCGGTCGAGCCGGAAGGGAATGGCCGGCCTTCCGGCCCCGCCTTCAGCGCTTGACGCCGAGCGTCACTTCCCGGTGCCAGATGTACAGCCCCGCTCCCACCAGCACCGCGATCCCGGCGAAGTCCCACCCATCCGGCAGTTCCGCCCAGACCAGCGCGCCGAGCGTCGTGGTCCAGATGATCGCGGCATATTCGAAGGGCGCGAGCAGTGTCGTCTCCCCGTTGCGGTAGGCGTCCGTCATCAGCACCTGGGCCAGGGCGGAGATCAGGCCGATGCCGATCAGCAGCGGCCATTGCCACCCGCTCGGCCAGACCCAGGCGGGCACGGCGGCGATGCCGGCCAGCACCGCCGCGCCGGTGGCGAACCAGAAGACGATGGCGGCGTTGCTCTCCCCGGCCTCCCCCATGCGGCGGATGGTGATCATCGCCAGCGCCCAGCCGACGGCGCCAAGCAGGCAGAGCAGCACCGCGAGCCCCTCGCCTTGCATGCTCTCCGATCCGGGGCGGACCATCATCAGCACACCAAGGAAGCCTACCACCACGGCGGCGCCGCGGCGCCAGCCGACGCTTTCGCCGAGCAGCGGCACCGAGAGCACGGTGAGGAACAGCGGCATGGTGAAGCCAAGCGCCGTCACCGTCGCCAGCGGCAGGTGCACGTAGCCGTAGAAAGCGCCGACCATCCCCATCATGCCGAACAGGGTGCGCGCGGCGTGGCTCATGGGATTGCGCGTGCGCAGCGCCTGCATCCCGCCCGCGGCCAGCACCAGCGGCAGCAGGGCCGGGATGGCGAAGAGGTTGCGGAACAGGATGACCTCCGCGACCGGGATGGCGGGGCCGATTGCCTTGACGCAGGCCGCCGCCATCGTGAAGGCGGCGGTGGCCAGAAGCAGGAGGATGATGCCGCGCCGGCGGGTGCGTGCCCGGGCGGCGGGGTCGGGCGGCGCGGAGGAATCTGGGGTCATGGACGGTTCCGGCGGCCGAGGGTAGGGTCCGGCGCTCATGAACGCCAGACCGCCCAAGGCGAAACCGATCCCCGCCCATCCTGGCCTGACGGTACTCTCGGACGAGGTGGTGTGGGACGGCCGCTTTCCCCTCCAGCGCATCCGCTTCCGCCGCCGCCGCTTCGATGGCGCCGAGGGCGGCGTGCAGACCTGGGAGCTGTGGCGCCGCGGCAGCGCGGTGGCGGTGCTGCCCTGGGACCCCTGGACGGACCGCGTCGCGCTGATCGAGCAGTTCCGCCTGCCGGCGCTCGCCGCCGGGCTCGACCCGGTGATGGCCGAATGCCCCGCCGGGTTGCTCGAGGATGGCGAGGAGCCCGAGGCCGCCGCCCGGCGTGAACTGGCGGAGGAGACCGGTCTGGTCGCCGACCGCTTCGCCCCGATGGGCCGCTACATCCTGACCCAGGGCGGCTGCGACGAGGTGATCACCCTCTTCCTCGGCCGCACCCGCCTGCCGGAACCGGGGCATGCCGGGAACCACGGCCTCGATCACGAGCACGAGGACATCCGCGTCACGGTGCTGGACGCGGCGGATGCCATCGCCATGCTCGACGACAACCGCATCGACAATGCCACCGCCGCGCTCAGCCTGTCCTGGTTCGCGCGGCGGCGGGCCTCCCTGCTGCCGGACTGGACGACCTGAATGCCGACCGAACTCGTATTCCGCGACGACGCCTATGCGCAGGAGGTGACGGCCCGTGTCGTCGCCGCCACGCCGGAGGGCGTGGTGCTCGACCGCACGAATTTCTATGCCCGCGCCGGCGGACAGCCGGGCGATGTCGGGCTGCTGCGCTGGGCCGGCGGGGAGATGGCGGTCGCCGACGCGCTGAAGGGGCCCGAGGACACCGTGCTGCATGTCCCCGCCGCGGGCGCCGCGCTGCCGCCCGAGGGCGAGGAGGTGACGGCGGTGCTCGACTGGGCGCGGCGGCACCGGCTGATGCGCATGCACACCTCGCTGCACCTGCTGTGCAGCCTGATCCCCGGCGCCGGCGTGACCGGCGGGCAGATCGGCGCCGACAAGTCGCGGCTCGATTTCGACCTGCCGGAGCCGCCGACCAAGGAAAGCCTCACCGAACGGCTGAACGCGCTGGTCGCCGCCAATCATCCGGTCAGCGAGCGCTGGATCAGCGAGGAAGAACTCGACGCCAATCCCGGCCTGGTGCGCACGCTGTCGGTCCAGCCGCCGCGCGGCAACGGGCGCATCCGCCTGGTGCGCATCGGCGCGGAGGACGCGCCGGTCGACCTGCAGCCCTGCGGCGGCACGCATGTGAAGCGCACGGACGAGATCGGCCGCGTCGAGGTCGCGAAGATCGAGAACAAGGGCAAGCAGAACCGGCGCGTGACCATCGTGCTGGCAGGGGAGTGACGCCGATGGAGATGCTGGTTTCGACCGACTGGCTGGCCGGTGAACTGGGCAAGCCCGACCTCGTGGTGTTCGACTGCTCGACCTTCCTGCCGGGCGAGCCGGGCAACAAGCACGACGCCTTCCGCGCCGCGCGCATCCCCGGCGCGCGGATGTTCGACATCGACGCCATCGCCGATGCCGAGACCGACCTGCCGCACATGGTCCCGACCGCGGCGCGCTTCGCCAGGCTGGTCGGCGCGCTCGGCGTCTCCAATGCGACGCGGGTGGTGTTCTACGACCAGCACGGGCTGCGCTCCTCGCCGCGCGGCTGGTGGATGATGCGGCTGTTCGGCCACGACAACGTCGCCGTACTGGATGGCGGGCTGCCCGCCTGGGTGAAGGAAGGCCGGCCGGTCGAAACCGGCGAGGCCCCTGCCCCGGCCCCGGCCGCCTTCGTGCCGGATTTCCGCGCCGACCGCCTCAAGGGCATCGGCGACATCAAGCGCATCGTGGCCGACGGCTCGGCGCTGATCATCGACGCCCGCGCCAAGGGGCGCTTCGACGGCACGGCGCCGGAACCGCGCGCCGGCCTGCCCTCCGGCCACATGCCAGGGGCGGCGAACGTGCCGTCGAGCGAGATCGCCGGCCCGGACGGCCGGGTGAAGGATCCGGCGACGCTGCGCGCCATCTTCGCGTCGGCGGGGGCGACCGGCGGCAGGCCGGTCGTGACCTCCTGCGGGTCCGGCGTCACCGCCTGCGTGCTGGCCTTCGGCATGGTGCATGCCGGCCTGCCCGAACCCGCCGTCTATGACGGCTCCTGGACCGAATGGGCGTCCCGCCCGGAAACCATCAAGGAAAAGACCGCCTGACCATGCCCGACGACGCTCACAAGACGCCCTCCCCGCATGACGGCCAGGGCTTCGCCACCCGGATGTCGCATGCGGGCCGCGCCGGCACGCGCACGCATGGCTTCGTCAACCCCGCGGTCCATCGCGGCTCGACCGTGCTGGTGCCGGATTGCGAAAGCCGGCGGAGCTTCGCGAAGGACCGCTTCAACCGGGTGATGACCTACGGCACCGCCGGCGGGCCGACGCACTACGCGCTGGAAGACGTGATCTGCGAGATCGAGGGCGGCACGCGCTGCGTCCTCGTCGGCACCGGCCTGGCGGCGGTCACGGTGCCGCTGATGGCCTACCTCAAGGCCGGCGAGCATTGCCTGATGCCGGACAGCGTCTATGGCCCGGGGCGCAACATCGCCACGGGGCTGATGGCGAACTACGGCATCGAGACGACCTTCTACGACCCGACCATCGACGAGGCCGGCATCGCCGCGCTGATCCGCCCGAACACCAAGGTCGTCTATACGGAGAGCCCCGGCAGCCACACCTTCGAGCTGCAGGACGTGCCGGCCCTCGCGCGCGCCGCGCATGCGCACGGGGCCAAGGTGCTGATGGACAACACCTGGGGCATCCACAACTTCATGCCGTTCAAGCATGGCGTCGATGTCTCGATCCAGGCGCTGACCAAGTATGTCGGCGGGCATTCGGACGTGCTGCTCGGCTCGATCACGACGAATACCGAGGAGGACTACCTGACCGTCCGCAACGCGGCGTCGCAGATGGGCCATTTCGCCGCCCCCGACGATTGCTGGCTGGCGCTGCGCGGCGCCCGCACCATGCCGGTGCGCCTCAAGCACCAGGAACAGAGCGGCCTCGCGGTCGCGCGCTGGTTCGAACAGCGGCCCGAGGTGCTGCGCGTGCTGCATCCGGGCCTGCCCTCGCACCCGCAGCATGCGCTGTTCAAGCGCGACTTCACAGGGTCCTGCTCGCTGTTCGGGGTGGTGTTCCAGCCGCGCTACACGGAGGCGGAGATCTTCCGCTTCGTCGACAGCCTGGCGCTGTTCGGCATCGGCGCGTCCTGGGGCGGCTTCGAGAGCCTGGCGCTGCCGACCACCGGCTTCATCACCCGCACGGCGACCAGCCCGGACCTGGGCGGCTTCGCGGTGCGCATCCATATCGGGCTCGAGGATGTCGGCGACCTGATCGCCGATCTCGACCGGGGCCTCGCGACCCTGCCGCGCTGACCGCGCGGGTCCGGCCCGGGCGCTGCCGCCCGGGCCGGGCCATCTTCACTGGGTCGAGCGCCCGACCGCGTAGCCGCCGGCCGCGCCGACGCCGGCGCCGATCAGCGCGCCCCAGCCGGCATTGCCCGACAGCGAGCCGAGCGCCGCGCCGCCGAGCGCGCCGATGCCCGCGCCGGTGGCCGTGGAACGCTGCGTGTGCGTCATGCCTTCGCAGGCCGCGAGGCCGAGGCCGGCCACCAGCACGGCACTGAGGCGAAGGGTCTTTGTCATGGTCATGTCGTTCTCCTTCGTCTCAGCGCCGGCGAGCGCGCGCGGCGGGCGGGCAGGGGTAGGTGGCGGCGGCGAAGCGCAGCAGGCCCTCGGCCGCCTGCGCGCCGGCATATTGCTGGTTGGCCGCCGCCCAGGAGACGAAGTCGCCCGAGACGCGGTCGAGCGTCGGCGCCTGCTCCGGCAGGCAGAAGACCGGGCTGGCACCCTGGCGGCCGCGGGTGAAGATCGAATGGGCCTGGCCGACGGAGACGATCGCCGCGTAGCAGGCCGGGCGCATGGCGAGGGCATTGGCGTTGTCTGCCGCGGGGCCGCAGAGCCGCGCGAGGTCCGCCGTGGTGAAGTGGCCGGGCGCGCCACCCGGCCCGCCGACGGCCTGGCTCTGAGCGAGCGCGGGAACGGCAGCGAAGGCGCCGGCAAGGGCGGCGGCGAAACCGGCCCGCCGGAGCGCTCGTGTGACAGTGAGGGAATGCATGGTGCCCTTCTTCCTCCTTGCCGGGGCCGTGATGGCCGTCGGACGTTGCGAGGTTAGAGAACGACCGGTAGCGATCAAGCGAAACAGGCACAATGATCCAGCGCAAGCAGAGGGGACGCGCGCCGCAGCAGCGGGACGCGCGGCCAAGTCACGTTGCGGCGCAGCGCGCGCAGATGCCCTCGATCTCGACCGTCGCCTCGACCGCGACGAATCCGGCGCGCGCCGCCGCCTCGGCGATGGCGTGGGCGACGGCGTGGTCGGCGATCTCCATCGTCGCGCCGCAGCGGCGGCAGATCAGGAACTGGTGCGGGTGGCCATGGTCGTGCGCATGCCCGTGCCCGGCGTCGCTGCAGCCGATATAGGCGTTCAGGCGCTCGACCTTGTGAACGAGCCCGTGCTCGAGCAGGAAATCGAGCGCGCGATAGACGGTGGGCGGCGCCGCACCGGGGCGGCTCGACTTCAGCCGGTCGAGCAGCGCATAGGCGCCGATCGGGGCCTCGGCACCGAGCACCAGTTCAAGTACCTGCCGGCGCAGCGGCGTGAGCTGCGCGCCGCGGCGGGCGCAGGCCAGCTCCGCTTCCTGCAACGCCTTTTCCCGTGTCGCCGCTTCCGCCATGACCACTCCTCGCCAGTCGGGTGAAACACTATATCATCGACCCATGTCCAGCACCGCCCCCGACGCCGCCGCCAGCTTCCTCGCCGAAATCCGTTTCGATACGGCCGGCCTCGTACCCTGCATCGCCCAGCAGCACGACACCGGGGAAGTGCTGATGATGGCCTGGATGAACGCCGAAGCGGTGGCGGAGACGCTCGCCACCGGGCGGGTCTGCTACTTCTCGCGCTCGCGCAACGCGCTGTGGCGGAAGGGGGAGACATCGGGCCAGCAGCAGGTGCTGGTGGACCTCAGGCTCGACTGCGACGGCGACACGCTGCTCGCGCTGGTCGATCAGACCGGCGTCGCCTGCCACACCGGGCGACGGTCCTGCTTCTTCCGCGCAATCCGCGACGGGGCGGTCGCCACCCTCGCCGATCCGCTGGTCGACCCCAAGGCGCTGTACGGCGCATGAGGGGCGCGAAGATCCCGGTCACGGTGCTGACGGGATTCCTCGGCGCGGGGAAGACGACGCTGCTCAACCGGCTGCTCAAGGCACCGGAGATGGCCAACACCGCGGTGCTCATCAACGAGTTCGGTGAGATCGGCCTTGACCACCTTCTGGTCGAGCGGCTGGACGAGGACACCGTGCTGCTCAATGCCGGCTGCCTGTGCTGCACCGTGCGCGGCGACCTGGTGCGTGCGCTGCGCGACCTCGCGGTGCGCGCGGAAGGCGGGCGGGCGATCCGGCGCGTGGTGGTGGAGACCACCGGCCTCGCCGATCCGGCGCCGATCCTGCAGACGCTGATGTCGGATCCGGTGGTGTTGTCGGCCTATGCGCTCGATGGCGTCGTCACCCTGGTCGATGCGATGGCCGGGGCGGCGACGCTCGACACGCAGGTCGAGGCGGTGAAGCAGGCCGCGATGGCCGATCGCGTGGTGGTCAGCAAGACCGACCTCGCCGCGCCGGAGGCCGTCGCGGCGCTGGAGGCGCGGTTGCGCGCGCTGAACCCGATGGCGCCGCTGCTGCGCGCCGTGGGCGGGGAGATCGCGCCGGCGGCGCTGCTCGGCGCCGGCGGCTTCGCCACGGACGAGCGCATCCCCGAGGTGGCCGCCTGGCTCGCCGCCGAGGCGCACGGCCACCATCATCATCACGACCACCATCACCACCACGATCCCAACCGGCACGATGCCGGCATCCACGCCTTCGGCCTCACCTTCGACGCGCCGCTGGCGTGGGAGGGAGTCGCGACCTGGCTCGAGATGCTGGCGCTGACGCGCGGCGAGAGCGTGCTGCGCGTGAAGGGCCTGCTGAACATCGCGGGCGAGGAACGCCCCGTCGTCGTGCATGGCGTGCAGCACGTCTTCCATCCACCCGTCAGACTGGCAGCCTGGCCCCAGGACCACGACCGCAGGTCGAGGATCACCTTCGTGCTGCGCAACCTGCCGCGCGAGGTGGTGGAGCAAGGGCTCGCCGCCTTCCTCTCCGCCGCGCAGGAAAAGGCGACGATCGGAGGCATCTGAGGCCGCTCGGCGCTACCGCGCCGCTTCCCGGGTGCGTTAGGCTGGCGTTCCAATCGGAGCTTTCGATGCGCGCAGCCACGATCGTCCTCGGCCTCGTCCTCTCCGTCCTCGCTGCCGGCGCGGCGCGGGCGCAGGTCAAGGCGGATGGGTCCGGGCCCTTCCGCGACTGTGCGGACTGCCCCGAGATGGTGACCTTGCCCGGCGGCACCTTCGTCATGGGCGTGCCTCCCGGCGAGGAGGAACGCGAGGGCGTGCCGGAGAACCTGCGCGGCCGATCCTCGCCGCAGCATCGCATCACCATCGCGCCGGGTCTTGCGATGGCGACGCGCAGCGTCACGCGCGCGCAGTTCGCCGTCTTCGTGAACGAGACCGGGCTGGAGCCGGGCCGCAGCTGCTGGACCTTCGTCAATCGCGGCACCAGCTACGAATACGCCGGACGCGAAGGGCTGACCTGGCGCGAACCGGGCTTCCAGCAGGGCGACGACCACCCCGTGGTCTGCGTGAACTGGGAGGATGCGACGGCCTATGCCGCCTGGCTTTCCCGCCGCACCGGCAGGTCCTATCGCCTGCCGAGCGAGGCGGAATGGGAATACGCCGCCCGCGCCGGCACCACGACGGCGCGCTACTGGGGCGAGCCCCAGACCCAGGCCTGCGACTACGCCAACGTCGCCGACCTGACGCTGGCCGCGGCGCTGGAACTCGATCGCCGGCCGCAATTCACCTTCCGCTGCTCCGACGGGCACGTCTACACCGCGCCGGTCGGCAGCTTCCGGCCGAACGCCTTCGGCCTGCATGACATGCTGGGCAATGTCTGGCAGTGGACCGCCGACTGCCTGAACCCGAGCCTCGAGGGCCAGCGGCCGGACGGGGCGGCACGGCTGACCGGGGATTGCGAGGCACGGGCCATGCGCGGGGGGTCCTGGAGCCACCTGCCCTGGTACGTGCGGGCCGGCAACCGCGCGCGCGGCACCGCGGTCGACCGCTTCGTCTTCGCCGGCATCCGGGTGGTGCGCGACCGCTGAGATCGGCGCCGCCCCCCCTTCCCCGCCGGCGGGCGCGCCCCTATGCACTCGGTGATGTCAGAGACACAGCTCCGCTTCGAGACCCTGCGCGGCGACGCGCTGCGTGCCTGGCTGCCGCGCCTCGCCGGGCTGCGCATCGCCGTCTTTCGCGACTGGCCCTACCTCTACGAAGGCGAGGCCGGCTACGAGGAACGCTACCTCGCCGCCTATGCCGACAGCCCGGGCGCCGCGGTGATCGCGGCGATCGACGGGAACCGCGCGGTCGGCTGCGCCACCTGCCAGCCGATGGCGGAAGCGACGGCGCGAGTGCAGGCCGCCTTCCGCGGACGCGGCCTCGACCCCACGCGCTTCTGCTATTTCGGCGAAAGCGTGCTGCTGCCCGAGTATCGCGGCCGGGGAGCCGGCGTGCGCTTCTTCGCGCTGCGCGAGGCGCATGCGCGCGCGCTCGGCCTGGCGGCGGCGGCCTTCTGCGCGGTGACGCGCAACGACAACGACCCGCGCAGGCCGAAGGACCACGTCCCGCTCGACGCCTTCTGGCAGAAGCGCGGCTACACGCGCCGCGCCGACATCTCCGTGGTGTTCGACTGGCGGGAAGTCGGCGACGACCGCGAGACGCCGCACGCCCTCGGCTTCTGGGTGAAGGACCCGCTGTGAGCACGCCCGAGGCCAAGCCGCTGCGTCTCGGCCTGCTGCAATACGGCGTCGGGCGCCCGGCATCGGTCGCCGCCTTCGGGCGCGCGCTGGAGGCACGGCTGGAGGAAGGCCGCGCCCAGGCCGACCTGCTGGTGCTGCCGGAATATGCCTGCGTCGAGCTCGGCGCCGCGCTCGCCGGCGGCGACGCCACGGATGAGGCGGCGGAGCTCGCCGCCATGATCGCGGCGGCGCCGGAGATCCTGGAGGCGATGCGCGCGGCGGCACGGCGGATGAAGGTCTGGCTGCTGCCGGGCACGCTGCCGATGCGCCGTGCGGACGGCCGCGTGGTCAACCGCGCGCCGCTGATCACGCCGGAGGGGCTGCTCGCCTTCCAGGAGAAGCGCGCCATGACGCGCTTCGAGACGGAACGCTGGGGCGTGACCCAGGGTGCCGATCCTGGCGTCTTCGACACGCCCTGGGGGCGGATCGGCGTCTCGGTCTGCTACGATGTCGAATTCCCGAAGCATGTGCGCGTGCAGGTGCAGGAAGGCGCCTGGCTGGTGCTGGCGCCGTCCTGCACTGACACCATGCACGGCTTCAACCGCGTGCGCATCGGCGCGGCGGCGCGGGCGATGGAGAACCAGTGCTACGTCGCCATCACGCCGACCGTCGGGGAGGCGCCGTGGTCGGCGGCGCTCGACGTCAACCGTGGATTTGCCGCCGTGTTCGGCCCGGTCGATCGCGGCTTCCCCGAGGACGGGGTGCTGGCGCGCGGCGCGCTCGATGCCGAGCAGTGGGTGTTCTGCACCCTCGATCCCGCGCGCATCGCGGCGGTGCGGAGGGACGGGCAGGTGCGCAATCACCACGACTGGCCGGCGGCACCCTTCGAGCGCCCGGCGGAGGCGGTCTTCGCATGACCCTGGTCTATGTCGTGGCCGGGGAGGCTTCCGGCGACGTGCTGGGCGCGCGGCTGATCGCCGCGCTGCGCGCGCGGCGGCCGGACCTTCGCTTCGCCGGCATCGGCGGGCCGCGCATGGCGGAACAGGGCGTGCCGAGCCTGTTCCCCTATGGCGAGCTGGCGCTGATGGGGCTGCTCGAAGTGCTGCCGCGCATCTTCCGGCTGAAGCGCCTGCTGGCCGATGCGGTGGCCGATGTCGCGGCGAAGCGCCCCGCCGTGCTGGTGACGATCGACAGCCCGGGCTTCACCCTGCGGGTCGCCGAGCGGGTGAGGCCGCTCGGCATCCCCGTGGTGCACTACGTCGCGCCGCAGGTCTGGGCCTGGCGGCCGGGGCGCGTGGTGAAGCTGCGGCAGAAGGTGGACCGCATCCTCTGCCTGCTGCCCTTCGAGCCGGTGTTCTTCGAGTCCGCCGGCATCCCGGTGACCTTCGTCGGCCATCCGGTGCTGGAAAGCGGCGCGGATGCCGGCGACGCGGCGCGCTTCCGCGCGGCGCACGCGCTGCCGGAGGCGGACCGCCCCGTCATCGTCATGCCGGGCAGCCGGCGCATGGAGGTCTCCCGCCTGCTGCCCGTCTTCGGCGCGGCGCTTCGCCTCGCCGAGCAGCGCCTGCCGGGGCTGCGGCCGGTGGTGCCGGTGGCGCCGATCGTCGCCGAGGCGGTGCGCCACGCCGCCGCCGACTGGCCGGTGCCGCCCATCCTGGTCGAGGGCAACGACGCCAAGCACGACGCCTTCGCGGCGGTCGCCGCGTCCGGCGGCGCGGGGCTGATCAAGTCGGGCACGTCGTCGCTGGAGATGGCGGTGGCCGGCATCCCGCACGTCGTCGCCTATCGCGTGAACCCGGTGACGGCGGCGATCGTGCGACGCCTGGTCAAGGTGCCGCACGCCTCGCTTGTGAACCTGCTCGCCGAGCGCGAGGTGGTGCCGGAACGCATCCAGGAAGCCTGCACGCCCGAGGCGCTGGCCGAGACGCTGCTGCGGCCGATGCTGGAACCCGATGTGGCCGCGGCACAGCGCGCCGGCTTCGCGGAATCGCTCGCGAAGCTGCGCGCGCCGGAGGGGCTACCCTCCGTGGCGGCGGCGGAGGCGGTGCTGCGGATGCTGGAGCGCGGTTCGGCGGCCTGATACCAGCGGTCGCGAATAGCGGCCGTTGGTGTGAGGTCCGGAGAGGGGCGACGCCTCTCTCCGGTTCCCTCATCGCCGGACACGCCCCGCCGCCCTCACGGCTGCATATGCGACCCGCCATCCTCCAGCCAGTTCTGCCCGGTGATGAAGGACGCGCCCTCCGAGAGCAGGAAGCAGATCAGCGGCGCGACCTCCGCCGGCGCGGCGATGCGCCCGAGCGGGATGCGCGCGAGGGTGCGTTCGCGGAAGCGGTCGGAGCGGATCGTCTCCGTCATCGGCGTCTCGACCGTGCCGAAGCCGACGCTGTTCACCCGGATGCCGTAGCGCGCCCATTCCAGCGCCGCGGTCATGGTGATGCCGTAGAGCCCCGACTTCGCCGCCGAGTAGTTCACCTGCCCGATCGAGCCGCGCTTGCCGGCGGTAGAAGAGATGTTGACGATCGCGCCGGGCCGCGCCTCGCCGGCCTTGGCGCGGGCGATCATGTGGCGGCCGACGGCCTGCTGCATCAGGTGGCAGGCGGTCAGGTTCACGTCGATCACCGCCTGCCACTGCGGCAGCGTCATCTTCTCGATCATCGCCGGGCGCGTGATGCCGGCATTGTTCACCAGGCCGTGCACGGCGCCGAAGCGCGCGGCGGCCTGGTCGACGATGGAGGCGCAGACCGCCTCGTCCGTCACGTCGCCCTGGATCGGCAGGGTGCGGTCGCCGGCGAGCGCGGCGGAGACCGCCGCGAAGGTCTCCGGATTGCGCTCGACCATGACGAGGTTGCCGCCGAGATCGAGCACGAGTTCCGAGATGGCGCGGCCGATCCCCTGCCCCGTGCCGGTGACGATGACCGTCCGCCCGGTGAGTTCCATCGGGTTGCGCATGGCGCGTTTCCTTCCCCTGCCGTTGTTGCCGGCAGGGTCGCGCCAAGCGCGGCGGACGGCAAGATCAGTTCAGGCGCAGGCCGCGGATCAGCTCCGGGGAAGGCTGTGCCTCGCCGCGCTCGACGCGCTTCACGATCCCGGTCAGCGCCGCGTTCGCCGGCGCAGCGATGCCGAGCTCGGCGCCCCGCGCGACGACGAAGCCGTTGAGGAACTCGATCTCGGTCCGCCGTCCCTTGACCATGTCCTGTCCCATCGAGGCGCGATGCGCGCCGCCGCCGGGCTTCTGCGTGTCGGCCAGGCGCTGCGCGTCGTAGGCGCGGCGCGCCGCCTCGTCGCCCTCGCCGGCGCGGGCGATGATCTCGGGGTCGAGGTGCAGGATCTCCTCGAGGTCGTAGCCGAGCGCCTGGCCGACGCGGATCGCCTCGGAGCCGAGGCGTGCGGCGAAGGCGCGGATGGCATCGTCGGCGGTCGCTTCCTTCGCCACCAGGCCGGTGGCGGCGGCGATGCCGTTCCCCATCACGTTCGCCACCAGCTTCGACCAGCGCTCGCCCCAGAGATTCGGCGTGGTCAGCGCGCTGTCCGACAGCGCCAGCAGGGAAGTGACGAATTCCGCGCGCGGCGAGATGCGGCCGTGCGGCTCGCCGACGCGATAGACCGTGTGCGACGCGCCCGACTTGCCGGCGGCGCGCTTCACCTGCGCCGGGCCTGTCAGCTCGACGGTGATCAGCGAGGCGATCGCGCCGAGCACGCGGCCCCAGCCGACGATGCCGGCGATCGCTTCCTCGTTGATGCAGTTCTGCAGGGAGACGACGTAGCCGCCGGGCGAGAGGTACTGCGCGATCATCGTCGTCGCCCAGGCGGTGTCGTAGGACTTCATGCAGACGAAGGCGATGTCGATCGGGCGCTGCTTCGCGAAGGACTGCAGCTCGGTGATGTGGATCGCGTTCACCGGCACGGTGAACTCGGGCACGTCCTTGAGGTGGGAAATGGTCAGGCCGCGCGCGCGCATCGCCTCGACATGCTCGGGCCAGGGATCGACGAAGGTCACGTCATGGCCGGCCTGCACCATGTAGGCCCCCGCATACCCGCCGACGGCGCCGGCACCCACGATGGCGATGCGTGGCGTCATTCCTGGTCCTCCGAAACGGTTCACCGCGCGCCGGCGGCACTTGATGCAGGATGATCCCGGCAAGAGGCCCGAGGGGCAAGGCCGCTGCCCTCACGCACAGGTCGGAGCAGCCATGAAGCAGTCCGTCGATACTCTCTACCTCCACGATCCGCAGTTCGAATCCGGCGCGCGCGCCTTCAGGGACGACGCCGGCGGCGACTGTGCCATCCATCCCGTGTCATGCCTCGACACGTTGCGCACGGCGCTCGCCTCCTACGCGCAGGTGCGCTTCCTCGTCTTCGACACGCATGGCGTGCCGGGCAAGCTCAGCCTCGCCGACCATGGGCATGTGGACGGGATGGATTTCGGCATGCTGCGGCTGCTGCCGAACGACCTGCTGCGCAAGCAGGCGCGGGTGCTGTTCTACGGCTGCAACCTCGGTGACGGGAAGGAAGGCGACACCTTCCTCGACGAGTTCGGCCTCGCCGCCTTCCGCGGCAAGGGCGGCACGGCGGGGGCGAGCACGGTGTCGAACTTCACGCTCTCGATCGGCCCGTTCAGCACGGCCGGGGTGTGGATGGACATCGGCAACCCCTTCTCGGCGCGGCTGAAGGTGGTGCGCTTCGACGAGGCGGGACACCGCGCCGAGGCGATGAGCGTGAATCGCTGGGGCTCGCCGGACTGAGATTGCGAGGCTCCGCCTCGCGCTCCGCCCGGGGGCCCCGCCCCCGGGACCCCCGCCAGGGGACCGGTTCCCCTGGACCTCCGGGACGGGTGCGGCGTCAGCCCCGGCCCGCCCGCGCCAGGCTGATCGCCAGGAAGACCAGGCCGAGCAGGACCGGCAAGCCCCAGGCCGGCATGGCAAGGATCGGCACGAAGGCGCCGTCCCAGACCTCCGGGAAGAGGTAGCGCTGGATCCCCGCCTGCAGCGCATTGAGCGCGCCGGGATTCACCCTGAACAGCGCCGCACCGAGCTCGTAGCCCCAGCCGAGGGCGAAGCCCATGACGGCGGCGAGGCTGAAGAACAGCAGGGCAATGGTGCGGAGGATCATGTCAGGCCCAGAGTCGTTCGTTCTGCAGGCCAGTATAGAGGTCCGCGACGAATTCGCCGTAGCCGTTGAAGAGGCGTGTCGGGATGCGCTCGTTCGTGCCGATGACGCGCTCGCTCGCCTGGCTCCAGCGCGGGTGCGACACTTCGGGATTCACATTGGCCCAGAAGCCGTATTCCTGCGGCTGGATGCGTTCCCAGAAGGAGACCGGACGGCGGTCCGTCAGCGTGATGCGGACGATGCTCTTGCCCGCCTTGAAGCCGTACTTCCAAGGCTGGTGGAAGCGGATGGGCCCGCCGTTCTGCGGCGGCAGCGGCTTGCCGTAGGCGCCCACCACCATGAACGACAATTCGTTGCCCGCTTCGGCGATGGTGCAGCCCTCGATGTAGGGCCAGGGGTACCAGGATTGCCGCAGCCCCGGCATGACGCCCGGCACCGCCGCGGTCTCGAACACCACGAAGCGGGCGGAGGCGAGCGGTTTCACCACCGCCAGCAGCGCCGAGAGCGGGAATCCCGTCCAGGGCACCACCATCGACCAGGCCTCGACGCAGCGCAGGCGATAGACGCGCTCCTCGATCGGCATGTTCCGCAGCAGGTCGTCGATGCCGAATTCGCGCGGGGTCTCGACCATGCCCTCGACCTTCACCGTCCAGGGGCGCTGGGGCAGGCGCTGGGCCTCGCGGCTGATGCTCTTGTGGCTGCCGAACTCGTAGTAGTTGTTGAAGGTGGTCGCCTCGCGCTCGGCCGAGATGTCGCGGCCGGGCGCGTAGCGGGTGTTGCGCATCGCCGGCGGCAGCGCGGGCGCACCCTGCGCGGCGGCAAGCCCCGGCGCGGCGAGCAGCCCCGCCCCCAGCCCCATCGCCTTGCGCCGTCCGAAGACAAGGTGCTCGGGCGTCGCCTCGGCTTCGGAAATCTCCCAGCCGCGCGGGATGCGGATCGGCATGCGTGGTCCTCCGGTGCGAAACAAGAATCGGCCTTCCGCCCCGGAGTTCAAGCCGCGGCGTCAGGTGCCCGGCCGTGGCAGCACGACGGCGGGTGGCTGTCCCGGCGCGGCGGTGACGCGATGCAGACGATAGGCCTCCGCCTCGATGCCGCGCCGGCTGCGGACAAGGCGCCCCTGCGGCCCCGGCAGCGCCTCGGCGCCGGGCCAGAGGGGCGGTCCCTCGCCTCGCCTTTCGCTGCGGACCAGCAATCCGGTTACGCCCTGCGGCGGTGACGATAGCGTGAAGAGCCGCCAGCGCGGATCCATCGCCACCACCAGCCGGCCCGGCGGCAACCGGAAGGCGAGCAGGCTGGCCAGCCCGTATTCCTCCGCCGCGATGAAGCCGGCTCCGGTGCGGTCGGCGGCGGCGGCAACCTCGGCCACGAAGGCGTCCCAGCCGCCGAGGCGGGCCAGCGTCGGGTCGCTGCGCCGCGGCAGGGACAGCGGCGCGGCGATCGCCTGGAGATAGACCGCCGCCGTCATCGCCCCGCCCAGCACCAGCGCCGGGATACGCAGGCGCAGCCAGGCCGGCGCCTGCAACAGCCCTGCCGCGGCGATGGCGGCCGCCGGATAGAGCACCGCCGGCCAGTTGCCCTGCACCCGGCTGCCCGTCGCCTGCCACAGGAACAGCGCCGCACCGGGCAGCACCAGGGCGGCGAGCAGCAGCGCGCCACCATCCCGCCGGCGCCACCAGGCGATCGCCGCCGCGCCCGCGCCGGCGACGCACAGCAGGAAGACCAGCGGCGTCGCCAGCCCCGCCTGGCCGCCGAGCAGCTCGCCCAGGTAGCGCAGCGCCTGCGCCACATCCCCCGACCCGGCCCGGCCGCCCTGCTTGGCGAAGGAGGCCCAGCCATGCGCCGCGTTCCAGGCGATGACCGGCGCGAAGACGAGCATCGCCACCGCCCCGCCCGCCCAGAGTTGCCAGCGCGCGAGCCAGCGCCGCGCCGCCGGGTCCAGCACCATCCAGATCAGCAGCCCCGCGCCGAACAATACGGCGGTGTATTTGCTCGCCAGCGCGAGCCCGGCGAACAAGCCGACCGCGAGCCACCAGCGGCCATCCCCGCTGCGGTGCAGCCGCGCCGCCGCCCACAGCGCGGCAGTCCAGAAGAAGAGCAACGGCGTGTCGGGCGTCATGGTCACGGCGCCGACGCCGGCGAGCAGCGTCGCGTTGAGCAGCGCCGGCGCCCAGGGGCCGGAGCGGCGGCCGGGCAGCAGGTCCTCCGCCGCCCGCGCCAGCAGGATGGAGCCGAGCGCGAGCGACAATGGCCCCAGCAGCCGGACGCCGAAGGCCGTCTCGCCCGCCAGCATCGTGCCGGCACGGATGAACAGCGCCACCATCGGCGGATGGTCGAGGTAGCCGGCCTGCAGGTCGCGCGACCACACCCAGTAATACGCCTCGTCCGGCGCCAGCGGCGTGACGGCGGCGACGACCAGACGCAATGCCGTCAGCGCGGCGAGGGCCGCGAGCCAGGGCATCAGCGCGGGCGCCAGACCAGGGTGGAGGAAACGGCGTAGTTCCACACCACCGTGAGCAGCGCCCCCGCCCCGCCGGCGAGCCCCCAGCCGAGCAGCCCGTCGCGCACCAGCAGCCCGGCGATGCCGACATTGGCCGCCGCGCCGATGCCGCAGACGACGTAGAACAGCACCAGCCCGCGCAGCAGCCGCGGCCCGCGCAGGCGCCGGTCGCGGTAGGTGATGCGGTTGTTGAGCAGGAAGTTCGCCGTCATCGCGACCAGAGTCGCCGCCCATTGCGCCGGCCCGAAATCCAGCGGCCCGATGCCGTGCAGCAGGCCGAGCGCGACGAGATGCACCAGCACGCCGATGCCGCCGACCAGGGAGAAGGCCATGAAGCGCAGCGGCACGATGCCGCCGAGCGCCTTGTCCGCCAGCAGGCCGCCGAATTCCAGCAGCACGCCGGCATCGAGCTTGCTCTCGCCCGCTTCCCGCGCGCGAAAGGTATAGGGGATCTCGGCGATGCGCAGCGGCCGCCCGGCCGAAAGCAGGATGTCGAGCAGGATCTTGAAGCCGGTCGCCGTGAGCTTCGGGGCAAGTTCCTCGAAGAGCGGCCGCGGCAGGGCGAAGAAGCCGCTCATCGGGTCGGCGACCTTGACCGGCAGGGCGGCGTTGGCGAGCGCCGCGCCGCCATCCGAGACAAGGCGGCGGATGGGCGACAGCCCCTCCCCCATCGCCCCGCCTTCCACATTGCGGCTGCCGATGGCGACCTCGGCCTCGCCGCTTTCGAGCGCGGCGAGCATGCGGGGCAGGATCGTCTCGTCATGCTGCAGGTCGCCGTCGATCACCGCGACATGGGGTGCCGCGGTCGAGAGGATGCCCTCGACGCAGGCGGAAGCGAGGCCGCGTCGGCCGATGCGGCGGATGCAGCGGATGCGCGGGTCGGTCGCCGCGATGGCCTTGGCCCTCGCCGCCGTGCCATCCGGGCTGTCGTCGTCGACGAAGATCGCTTCCCAGGGGATGCCGGCAAGGGCCGCGTCCAGCTTCGCCACCATGGGCGCGACGTTCGCGGCTTCGTTGTAGCAGGGGATGACCACGGCGAGTCGTGGCGGGGCGGGCGCCGTCATGCTGGCTTCCTGCGCCGGCCGGCGCCGAAGGGCAAGCGGCTGGTTAGCCGCCCGGCAGCGCCCCCGGCCGCCCGAACAGGTAGCCCTGGCCGAAGGAGACGCCGAGGTCGCGCATCACCGCGGCCTGCGCCTCGGTCTCGATGCGCTCGGCCACCACCTGGGCGCCGACGGTGCGCGCCAGGTCCACCATGGCGGAGATGAAGCCGCGGTCGCGCTCGCTTTCCGGCGCATGAGTCACATAAACGCCATCGACCTTGACGAAATCCACCCGGAAGGCGCGAAGGTAGCGGAAGGCGGCGGCGCCGGCGCCGAAATCGTCGATGCAGATCGGCAGCCCGCGGGCGCGCAGGGCCTCCACGGTCCGGCGGGCTTCGGCTTCATCCTCGATCTCGGCGGTTTCGGTGATCTCGAGCAGCAGGCGGCAGGCGAGATCGGGCGCCGCCTCCAGCTTGGCGCAGAGCCGGTCGCGGAAGGCGGGGGATTGCAGCGAGAGGCCGGAAAGGTTGCAGGCGATGCGCGCGCCGGCGGCCGCGCGGGCGGCTTCGCAGGCGGTTTCCACCACGGCCCAGTCCAGCGCCTCCGACAGGCCGACCGTCTCGGCCAGGGCGATGAATTCCGAGGCATCCCCATAGGGCGTGCCCGGGGTGGGGATCGGGCGCAGCAGCGCCTCGTAGTGGTGGGCCCGACGGTCGGCGAGCAGGACGATGGGCTGGAAGGCCAGGCGGAAGCGCCGCTCGGCGATGGTACGCCGGAGCGCGGTGGCGCGCTCGGCGGCCGAGGTGACGAACCCCGCGAGCCCACCGGCGAAGCCCGCCTTCTCGAGCGCCGCATCGCCGCCGCGGGCGAAGGCCGACAGCGCGAAGCGCAGCGCCCGCGTCGCCTCGATCGGGTTGAGGCCATCGGACGCCAGGGAGACGGCGCGCGTGCCGATCCTGCCTGGCAGCCCGTGCTGGGCGAGCAGCAGCGCGACATGACCGGCGAGATCCGCGAGATGCGGCACCCCTTCCCCCGGCAGCACGCCGAAGCGGCCGGTGCCGAAATCCGCCGCGACCGCCCCCGCCCCGCCATGCGAGGCCAGCACGCCCTGGATGCGGGCGGCGAGGTCGGCGCGCGGTGCCATCGCCCCGCCATCGCCGGTCAGTTCGATCAGGCCCAGGGCGCCGGGCGCCTCGCCGGTGCGGATCAGTTCCTCGGCCGCGCGGGCGAGGCCGGGACCGCCCGGCAGCGGCCCGCCCGGCAGGTCGTTGGGCAGCGGCGAGAAGGTCAGGCAGAAGCGCCCAGCCCGCCCCGGCGCGGCGAGGCCGGCGACGCTGAAGGGGGAACGCGCCTTGTCGGAGAGGCGGATGGCCGTCGGGCGGATCCGCCCGGTCGCGCTGAGGAGTTCGAGCGCGGTGCCCATGCCCGCGCGCAGGTCACGTGCCACCAGCGCCTGCACCCGCTCGCCGACGAAGCTTCGCCCAGATCGACCGAAGCGCGCCGGGAAGGCGCCCTCGGCGAAGGTGATGCGGCCGTCGGTATCGATTTCGACCAGCAGCTCAGCCGCGGCGAAGGCGAAGGTCAGGAAGCGGTCCGCGGCACTGGGGGCCGGGGGGCGAACGATTTCCTGCATGGTCCTACCGGGTGGCGAAGGATGTCATCCTCGCCGGCCGGGGCTTAAGCGGGGGTGAACCCGCTGCCCTCACCAGGTCCGGGGCGCGCTTTCGTTTGGGGAGAGGCGCCGCGGTTGGGGAGAGGCGCCGCCTCTCCCCAAGCCCCTCTCGGGCCGGGGTGGCCGGGCCACCCCGGCCCCCGCCGGAACGACCGGTTTCCAAAGGCCTTTCGGCCTTTGGCAGGGTGGCCTGGAGGGGCAGCGTCCCTCCGGATGCAACCGTGGTGCGGGAGGGACGCGCCCCCCCGCGATCACTTCACGACCGAGAAGGAGGTCGGCTTCAACGCCATGACGGTCTGCTGCTTCAGCGCGCCGAGCCCGCCCACGAGCTTGCCGAATTCCTGCCATTGCGGATCGTTCGCCATCGCCGTGCGGCGGCGGTCGCGGTCGCCGAAGCCCTCGTAGAGCCACATGAACACGACCTGGTTGATCGGCCCGATCTCGGTGACCGCGAACATCAGGAGCTGCCCGAGCAGCCGCTTCTGCACGGGCAGGCCGATCTCCTCATAGGCCTTGATCCAGGCCGGCATCTTGCCCGGGTGGAAATCGTAGGTGCGGTGATCGACGATCATCCCGCTGCCGCCGATCTCGCGCTTGAAGACGAAGTCCTTCGCGCTGGTGATGGGCGAGAAGCCGGTCGGCTTGAGGAACTTGACCTCCTGGCTCATCAGGCAGCCGGCGGAGTGCTTCTTGAATTCCGCCCATTGCGGATCCGCCTCGCGCGCCGCGAGGCCGGCGTCGCGGGTGTCGATGTCGTCCCAGCCGCGCATGAAGACGAAGCGGTTGATGGGGCCGACCTCGGCCGTGAAGGTGCCGAGCGACGGCGCGCCCAGGGTACGGACCGAGGAGGGGAACCCGTGGTTGGCGAAAGCGTCGAGCCATTGCGGCTGCTTGCCGGGATGGAAGGTGTACTGCCGGTGTTCGATGTACATCGCGTATCCTCTGAATCGCAGGCGCCGCACCATCCGCCGCGCCGCGCCGGGGCGCAACGGGGGGGGGGTCAGGCGGCGGGCAGGATGACGCCCTTGCCGCTGGTCTGCCGGTCGAACAGGCGATAGGCCTCCTCCGCCTGGTCGAGCGTCCAGCGATGGGTGAACAGCCGGTCCACCGGCACCTGGCGTTCCGCCACGTAGCGCGCGCATTCGAACTGCCCGACGGTCGAGAAGGTCCAGGACCCGATCAGCGTCACCTGGCGACGCAGCAGGTCGGGGCTGACGTCGAGGGTGACCTCGCCCCCCTCCCCCACGAAGCAGGCCTTGCCCCAGGTGCGCACGCACTGCACCGCCTGGCGCCGCGCGAGCGGGTTGGAGGAAGCGTCGATCGAGGCATGCGCGCCGAGGCCATGCGTCGCCTCCCTGATCGCGCCGAGCACGTCGTTGGTCTCCGCCGGATTGATCAGCAGGTCGGCGCCGAATTCCTTCGCCCGCGCCAGGCGTTCCGGCGAGGTGTCGAGCGCGATCACCCGCGCGCCCATCTTCGCCGCGATCAGCGTGGCGGACAGCCCCACCGGCCCCTGGCCGAACACCGCGATGGTCTGGTCCCCCGTCAGCCCGAGCCGCTGCAAGGCACCCCAGGCCGTGCCGGTGCCGCAGGAGATGGCGGCGCCGGTCTCGAAGGAAAGCTCGTCGGGCAGCGGCACCAGCGTGCGCGCCGGGCATTTCATGTAGCGCGCATGGGCGCCGTGGCCGGTCGCGCCGTAGACTTCCTTCACGCCCTCGACGCAAAGCTGCATCCAGCCGGTACTGCATTGCGGGCAGACCCCGCAGCCGCGGTAGTGGTGCTGCATGGCGCGCATGCCGATCCAGGCCTGGTTCGGAGCAACACCCTCGCCGATCGCGACCACCACGCCGCAGGGCTCATGCCCGGCGATCAGCGGGCCGGAGGTGGCGCCGAGGCCGAGCGACGCGGTCCGCCCCGGACCGCCCGGCGCGCGATAGAATTTCAGGTCGCTGCCGCACATGCCGGAGGCGCGGATCTCCAGCACCACCTCCCCCGGGCCGGGCGTGGGGTCCGGGAAATTCATCAGCTCGAGCTTCCGGTCCCCGGTAAAGACGACACCTTTCATGCGGCGTTCCTCCTGGGCCGGAAGCGAAGCATCGCCGTGCCGGGCGGTCCAGGCGGCGCATTCTGCTGCGTTGCAACAAAAATGTGGTCGCGGAACGGTGCGGATTTGTCCTACTTCAATGCCGCGTCCTCCCGGACGCGTCATGAGCGGACCAACGCAAGCAGCAAGCAGGGAGCTTCGCCGTGTCCTCGGAACAACGTCCGCGTGACCCGCTGCCCACCGTCTGGGACCCGAACAGCCGCGTCGGCGACATGCTGAAGGGCAAGCGCGGCCTGGTGGTCGGCATCGCCAACGCCGATTCGATCGCCTATGGCTGCGCGGTGAAGCTGCGCGCCTTCGGCGCCGACCTCGCCGTCACCTACCTGAACGAGAAGGCGGAGAAATACGTCCGCCCGCTGGCCGAGCAGTTGCAGGCGGAGATCATCGCCCCGCTCGACGTGCAGCAGCCCGGGCAGCTCGAGGCGCTGTTCGAGCGCATCGCCAGGGAATGGGGACGGCTCGACTTCGTCATCCACTCCATCGCCTTCGCCCCGCGCGAGGACCTGCACGGGCGCGTGGTGGACTGCTCGGCCGAGGGCTTCGCCCAGGCGATGCACGTCTCCTGCTGGTCGTTCCTGCGCATGGCGAAGCTCGCCGAGCCGCTGATGACGCAGGGCGGCGTGCTGGCGACCATGTCCTACTACGGCGCCGACAAGGTGGTCGGGAACTACAACGTCATGGGGCCGGTGAAGGCGGCGCTCGAGGCCTGCGTGCGCTACGCGGCGAACGAGCTCGGCGACAAGGGCATCCGGGTCTTCGCCGTCTCCCCCGGTCCGCTCAAGACGCGCGCGGCGAGCGGCATCGCGCAGTTCGACGAGCTGGTGCAGATGGCGATGGAGCGCGCGCCCGCGCACCGGCTGGTGGACATCGCGGAGGTCGGGCGCGTGGTCGCCTTCCTGGTCGGTGGCTCTTCGTCTGGCATGACCGGCGACACGATCTACGTCGACGCCGGCCTGCACAACGTGGCGTGAGCACGATGCGCAAGGCTCTCACGGCGGACGAGGCGGCGGCGCTGGTCCCGGACGGCGCTTCGGTGATGATCGGCGGCTTCATGGGGGTGGGTTCGCCCCATCGCGTGATCGCCGCGCTGGCGGCGCGCGGGGCGAGGGGCCTGACGGTCATCGCCAATGACACGGCGCGGCCAGGCCACGGCATCGGCGTGCTGATCGATGCCGGCTGCGTCGCGCGCTGCATCGTCAGCCATATCGGGCTGAACCCGGTGACGCAGAAGAAGATGATCGCCGGCGAGATGGAGGTCGAGCTGGTGCCGCAGGGCACGCTGGCCGAGCGCATCCGCGCCGGCGGGGCCGGCCTCGGCGGTGTGCTGACGCCAACCGGCCTCGGCACGGTGGTCGAGGACGGCAAGCAGCGCATCACGGTCGATGGCCGCGACTACCTGCTGGAGAAGCCGCTGCGCGCCGATGTCGCGCTGCTGCACTGCTACGAGGCCGACTACTACGCCAACCTGACCTACCGGCTGACGGCGCAGAACTTCAACCCGGTCATGGCGATGGCGGCGAAGATCGTGATCGCCGAGCCGGACGAGGTGGTGCCGATCGGCGTCATCCCGCCCGATCATGTCCGCACGCCGGGCATCCTGGTGACCCACCTCGTCGAAAGGCCGCACTGAGATGGACGCCAAGGAGATCATCGCCCGCCGCGTCGCGCAGGAGCTGCGCGACCGCACTCTGGTGAACCTCGGCATCGGGCTGCCGACCATGGTCGCGCGCTACGTACCCGAAGGGATGCTCGTCGCCTTCCAGAGCGAGAACGGCATCATCGGCTTCGGCGCCCGTCCGCCGGAAGGCATGGAAGACCCGAACCTGACCGACGCCGGCGGCGGCTTCATCTCCGCCCTGCCTGGCGCCTTCGCCTTCGACAGCGCGACCTCCTTCGCGCTGATCCGCGGCGGGCACCTGGCGATGACGGTGCTCGGCGGGCTGCAGGTGGATGCCAAGGGACGACTCGCGAACTGGATGGTGCCGGGGAAGATGGTCGCCGGCATGGGCGGGGCGATGGACCTCGTCAGCGGCGCGAAGCGGGTGGTGGTGGCGATGCAGCACGCGGCGAAGGGCGAAGCGAAGATCGTCCCCGAGTTGACCCTGCCGCCGACCTCCGCCCGGCCGGTGAGCCTGGTGGTCACCGACCTCGCCGTGATCGAGCCGACGCCCGAGGGGCTGGTCCTGCGCGAACGCGCGCCGGGCGTGGCGCTGGAGGAGATCCTCGCCGCCACCGCCGCCCCCCTCATGTTCGACAACGACGTTCCGGAGATGACGCTGTGAGCCTCACCGCCCCTGCCCTGGTCGGACGTTCCTGGGATGACATCAAGGTCGGCGAGAGCGCGAGCGCGACCCGCGTCTGCACGCCGAACGACCTGGTGGTCTTCGCCCATGCCTCGGGCAACCTGAACCCGGTGCACCTGCCCGGCGAATCGGAACAGGAAACCGGCCAGGCGCCGGTCGCGCCCGCCATGTGGTGCGGCTCGCTCTTCTCCGCCGTGCTCGGCAACAAGCTGCCCGGGCCGGGCACCGTGTATCAGTCGCAGGAGCTGCACTTCCATGCCCGCGTGCAGGCCGGCGAGGCCGTGGTCGCGACCGTAACGGTGCGCGAGAAGCGGCCCGGCAACCTGCTCGTGATGGACTGCCGGCTGGTGAAGGAGGACGGAACGCTCGTCGCCGACGGCACGGCGGAGGTCAACCCACCCGCGGTGAGGCTGGTGACCGACGGCGTCGTCATCCCCGAGCTCACCCTGCTGCGGCGCGGCAAGTTCTCCCGCCTGCTGCAGGCCTGCCGCGGCATCCCGCCGATGCCGACCGCGATCGCCGCGCCGACCGACGAGAACTCCCTCGGCGGCGCCTGGGAGGCGACCAAGGAGGGCCTGATCGAGCCCATCCTGGTCGGGCCCGAGGCGGTGATCCGCGCCGAGGCGGAGAAGCTCGGCTGGGACCTGTCGGGCGTGTGCATCGAGGCGGTGGCGAGCGCCCACGACGCCCCCGCCCGCGCCGTCTGCCTGGTGCATGAAGGCCGCGCCGAGGCGGTGATGAAGGGCAACATCCATTCCGACGAGGTGCTGCGCCACGTCACCAAGGCCGATGGGGGCCTGCGCGCGGGCCGGCGGATCAGCCACGTCTTCGTGCTCGACATCCCCGGCCACGAGGGGCTGATGCTGATCACCGACGCGGCGATCAACATCCTGCCCGACCTCATGACCAAGGCCGACATCGTGCAGAACGCGATCGACCTCGCCAACGCGATCGGGATGAAGGAACCGCGGGTGGGCATCCTTTCGGCGGTCGAGACGATCAACCCGGCCATTCCCTCGACGATCGACGCCGCGGTGCTCGCCAAGATGGCCGATCGCGGCCAGATCAAGGGCGGGCTGGTGGACGGGCCGCTCGCCATGGACAATGCGGTGGACCTGGAGGCGGCGCGCACCAAGGGCATCCATTCCACCGTCGCCGGCCGCGCCGACGTGCTGGTGGCGCCCAATCTCGAGGCCGGCAACATGCTGGCGAAGCAGCTCGTCTTCCTCTCCCAGGCCGATACCGGCGGGCTGGTGGTCGGCGCCAAGGTGCCGGTGATGCTGACCAGCCGCGCCGACGACGAGCATGCGCGGCTGATGTCCGCGGCGCTCGCGGTGCTCTACGGGCATTGGCGGCGGACCGGGCATTGCCTGGTGCCGGAGCTCGGCGCGTGATGAGCGACGCGGTCCTCGTCCTCAACGCCGGCTCCTCCTCGATCAAGTTCGAGCTGTTCGAGGTCGTCGGCGACCATGCCGAGACCCGCCTCGACGGGCAGATGGAAGGCATCGGCGCCTCCCCGCACCTGATCGCGCGCGATGCGCGGCGCCATGTGCTCGCCGACCACCGCTGGCCCGGCCCGGATGTCGCCGACCATGTCACGGCGCTGGTGCGCATCATGGAGGGCATCGGGCCGTCCATCGAGGGACGCCGCATCATCGCGGTCGGCCATCGCGTGGTGCATGGCGGGCCCGATCTCGCCGACCCGATGCTGGTGGACGATGGGGCGATGGAGCGGCTGCGCGCGCTGATGTCGCTCGCGCCGCTGCACCAGCCGCACAACATCGCGGGCATCGAGGCGGCGACGCGCCGCTTCCCCGGCGTGCCTCAGATCGCCTGCTTCGACACCGCCTTCCATCGCGCCCATGCCTGGGAGGCCGATACCTTCGCCCTGCCGCCCGATTTCTACGCCCGCGGCATCCGGCGCTACGGCTTCCACGGCCTGTCCTACGAATACATCTCGCATCTCCTCGCCGAGGAGGAGCCGGCGCTCGCCGCCGGGCGCGTCGTGGTGGCCCATCTCGGCAACGGCTCCTCGCTCTGCGCCATCCGCAACGGGCGCAGCGTGGACAGCACCATGGGCTTCACCGCGCTCGACGGCGTGCCGATGGGCACGCGCTGCGGGCAGATCGATCCCGGCGTGCTGCTGCACCTGATGCTGACGGAAGGCATGGATGCGGCCGACCTCACCGGGCTGCTCTACGGCAATGCCGGCCTCAAGGGCATGTCCGGCATCAGCCAGGACGTGCGGGACCTCGAAAAGAGCGAGGATCCCCGCGCCGCGCAGGCGCTGTCCTACTACGTCTGGCGGGTGCGTCGGGAGATCGGCGCGCTCGCCGCGGCGCTCGGCGGCATCGACGCCCTGGTCTTCACCGCCGGAATCGGGGAGAACGCTCGCAACCTGCGGGCGCGGATCTGCGACGGCCTCGGCTTCCTCGGCATCGCCGTGGATGCCGAGCGCAACGCCGCCAATGCGCCCGAGATCTCGTCGCCCGGCGCGGCGACCCGTGTCCTGGTGCGGCCGACCGACGAGGAAGGCATGATCGCCCGGCACGTGCTCGCTTTGCTGCAGCGCAGCGAAAACGCTTGAACCAGCCCCCCTCGGGCGGGCAGAGACGGCCGTAGAACGGAGTTCCCCATGGACGCCACACCGAGCCTGCCCACGCGCGAACTGCTGGACAAGGCCACCGAGACGACGACACGCGTGCTGGACCAGGTGCGCACGCTGGCCGAGGTGGTCGGCCGGCATGGCGCGGCCCTGCTGCCGCCGGCGCCGGGCACGGCCGCGCCGGCGCTGAAGGATCTCGCCGCGCGCTTCGCCCGCACGCCGGCGACGCTGGCGCAGGACGCCCAGGCCTATGCGACCGACGCGGCGCAGCGCTGGCTGCTGTTCTGGGACGTGATGCGCCAGGCGGGGAACAACTTCGTCGAGCATGAGAAGGCAGGCTGCCCGCCGGTGCTGGTCTTCGACTACGAAACGGTGGTGGATGGCCGCAAGCTGGCCCGCCCGGTCAACTACGCGCTGGTACGCATCAAGCCGCCCGAGGGCTACCCGGCCACCGACCCGGCGCTGCGCCCCTTCGTCATCATCGATCCGCGCGCCGGCCACGGCGCCGGCATTGGCGGCTTCAAGAGCGACAGCCAGGTGGGCGTCGCGCTGCGCCGCGGCCATCCTGTCTACTTCGTCATCTTCTACCGCGAACCGGAGAAGGGGCAGACGATCCTCGACGTGACGGCGGCCGAATCGGTCTTCCTCGCCCGCATCGCGCAGGACCACCCCAAGGCGCCGAAGCCGGTCGTCATCGGCAATTGCCAGGGCGGCTGGGCGACCATGATGCTCGGCGCCGCCGCCCCGGAATCCGTCGGCGCGCTGGTGCTGAACGGCGCCCCCCTTTCCTACTGGGCCGGTGAGAAGGGGCGCAACCCGATGCGCTACCTCGGCGGGCTGGCCGGCGGCGGCTGGCCTTCCTCGATGATGGCGGATCTCGGCAACGGCAAGTTCGACGGCGCCTCGCTGGTCGCGAACTTCGAGAGCCTTTCGCCCGGCAACACCTGGTTCCGCAAGTATTTCGACCTCTACGCGCAGGTCGACACCGAAGCCGACCGCTTCCTCGAATTCGAGCGCTGGTGGGGCGGCTACTTCCTGATGACTCGTGACGAGATCCGCTGGATCGTCGACAACCTCTTCATCGGCAATCGCTTCTCCTCCGGCCAGATCGCCTCCGGCGGCGGCGAGACCTTCAACATGCGGGAGGTGAAGGCGCCGGTCATCGTCTTCGCCTCCTCCGGCGACAACATCACGCCGGTCGGCCAGGCGCTGCGCTGGATCGCCGACGTCTATCGCGACGAGCAGGAGATCAAGTCGCTCGGCCAGACCATCGTCTACCTGCTGCATTCCGAGATCGGCCATCTCGGCATCTTCGTCTCCGGCAAGATCGCCAAGAAGGAACACACCGAGATCGCGACAACGCTCGAGATGATCGAGGCGGTCGCGCCGGGCCTCTACGAGATGCAGATCACCGGCCATGCCGGCAGCGGCAGCAACGAGGAATGGCAGGTCGAGCTCGTCGAGCGGAAGATCGCCGACATCCGCGCCCTGTCGGGCGAGGCGGGCAACGAGGCCTTTCCCGCGGTCGCCAAGATCTCGGAGATGAACCAGAGCCTCTATGACGTCCTGGTCTCGCCCATCGTGCGGCAGCTCGCCACCGAGAACGGGGCCGAGATGCGCCGGCAGCTCAGCCCGATGCGCATGCGGCGCTACATGTTCAGCGACCTCAACCCCTTCATGATGCCGGTGCGGGCGATGGCCGCCATGGCGCGGGACAACCGCGCCCCGGCGGCGGCGGACAACCCCTTCCTCGCGATCGAGAAGGCCTGGGCCGACAGCGTCGAGCGCAGCATCGACGGCTGGCGCGACAGGCGCGACGCCTGGATCGAGACCGCCTTCCACGCCATCTACGGCGGCCTCGCCGCCATCGGCGTCACCGGCGACGACGAGGCGGCGGAGGCCGAGGCGGCGCGCCGCTCGGTCTCGGTCGAGCCGGCGCAGCTCGCCGATGCCCGCAGCAAGGTGGCCGAGGGCGGCTATGCCGAGGCGGTGATCCGGATGATGATCCTGCTGGCCGATGCGCGCGGCGGCGTGCGGCGCTCGCGCCTCGCGCGGTCGAATGCGCTGCTCACCACCGAGGCGCCCTTCGTCGGCATGAGCCCCTCGGCACGCCAGGCGATCATCCGCGAGCAGACCGTCATCGTCACCATGGCGCGGGAGGAAGCGCTCGCCGCCCTGCCCACCCTGCTCGCCGCCGCCGCCGACCGGCGCAAGGCGCTCGCCACCGTCGAGCACGTGGCGGGTCCGGAGGAGGAACTCGGCGACAAGGCGCGCGAGATGCTGGGCCGCATGCGGGAGACGCTGGGCCTCGGCCCGCAGGCGGCGGTCGCCTGATCGCGGTGGCCCCCATGCGGGGGCTTTCCAGGAACGTCCCCCGGCGGGCTAGGATGGGCCCGTCCACCTCCGGCGGGGGTCATGGCCGCACCGGCCGAGACGAGCAACGACGTATTGGACCGCGCCTTCCGCGAGCCCGCGCCCCTGGCGGCGCTCACGGCCGCGGAGCAGGTCCTGATCGCGCGCCGCGCCGGCCCGCCGCGGATGCGTGCGGCCGTTGCCGAGGCGCTCGCGGAAGCCACGGGCAGGCCGCCCGCGCCGTCCCCCCTGACCCGGGCCGCCTTCGCCATCGCCGATGCGGTGGAACGCCACGGCGCCGCCTTCGCACCAGGGACCGAGCCCGCCTATCACGACCGCCACCATCAGGCGGAGGCGGCGATCGCCATGGGGTGGCTCGCCGGGGCCGCGCGACGGCTCGGCCTGATCGACACGGAGGAAGCCGAACTCGCCGTCGCCGCCATGGCCGCGCATGACCTGCTGCATGACGGGCGCGTCTACACGGAGCGCGGCGCGCTGGAGCGCCGCTCCGCCGAGGTGGCCGCCGCCATCGCGGCGCAGCACGGCGTGCCGCCCGAGGCCATCGCGGAGCTGCGCCGCATCATCCTGGCGACGACCTGGCCCTGGGCGGAGGAGGAGGCACCCGACCTGCTCTGCCGCCTGGCGCGGGAGGCGGACCTGTTCGGCAGCAGCCTGCCCAACCTCGGCCTGCGGTTGAGCCGGCTGCTGGCGCTCGAACTCGAAGCGGCCGGGCAGCCGGCGGCGGAGACCGTGGCGGGGCACGTCGCGCGCCTCGCGCTGCTCCGGCTGATGCCGCCGCCCTCCCCGCCGGCGCAGGCGCTCGGCCTCGGTGCGGCGCGGGCGGCGCAGATCGCCACCTATCGCGAGGCCGCGGCACGCCTCGGCCTCGCACCCGCGACGCCGGAGGCGGGTGCGGCCGCGCTCGACACCATGGACCCGGCGGATGCCGAGGCATTGCTGGCCTGGGCCGGGGCGGCACCATGAGGCTGCGGCCGCACCTCAACTTCACCGTCACCATCCTCACCGCCTTCAGCCTTGTCTTCGTCGCCGCGGTCGCCATGGTGGTGGTCGGCTTCCGCGACGCCGGATCCCGCGCCGCGCAGGAGACCGCCGAGCGCCACCTCGCCGCCGCCGCGGCCGCCACGGCGGCCAGCACGCGCGGCCTGATCCACCCGCTGCTCGGCCATGCCGCCGTGCTCGCGCGCATGCCGGCCGAGGCCGGCGCGGCGCTCGAACCTGCGCTCGGGGCATTGATCGCGGAGACCCCGGTGCTCGCGGTCAGCGTGGTGCTGCCCGACGGTGCGCTGCATCAGGTGCTGCGGCTCGCCGCGCTGCCCGAGGGCGCCGCGCCGGCACCGCGCCCCACCGGCGCGGTCTTCGCCATGCGGCGGGTGCCGGCGGAGGCGGCGACGCCGGAGAGCTGGACCTTCCTCGACGCCCAGGGCGGACCGCGCGGCCGCGCATTGGCGCCGCGCGGCGCGGGGGATGCGCGAGGGCTGAGCTGGGTGCTGCAGGCGCGCGAGCCAGGCGTGCATGTCTCCACGCTCTATGACCTGCCGCTGCTCGGCCGGCCCGGCCTGACGGTCAGCCATGGCCTCGCCGGCGGCGGGGCGGTCGGGCTCGACCTGGCGCTGGCGGATCTCGGCGGCTTCCTTGCCGCCCACAAGGTCAGCCCGAACGCGATCACGGTGCTGTTCACCGAGGACGGCATCCTGCTCGGCCACCAGGACCCGCAGCACGCGGTGCAGCCGGCATCGCAGGGCGGGCGGACCAGCTGGACCACGCTGGCGGCGAGCGGCGATCCGGCGATGCGCGCGCTCTGGAGCGCCTATGCCGAGGCACGGCTCGCGCCGGGCGGGATGCACATGCTGCCGATCGGTGGCGTCGACCACATGGTCCACCTCGCCGCGGTCGAGGATTTCGTTGCTCCGCGCGTGCTCGCCGGCGTGCTCGCGCCGCTGTCCGACTTCACCGCGGGGATCGACCGCGGCATCCGCAACGGCACGCTGCTCGCGCTCGGCGCGCTGGCGATGGGGCTGGTTGGCCTCGGTGTCGTCTCCTGGCGGGTGGCGCATCCGCTCGGCATGCTGGCGCGGGAGGCGGAGGCGATCCGCCGGCTCGACCTCGCGCAGCCGCTGCAACTCCAGTCGCGCATCACGGAGGTGGAGCGGCTGGCGGAGGCGATGGGCGGCATGAAGGCTGCGCTGCGCCTGTTCAGCGTCTATGTCCCGCGCGACCTGGTGCGCAAGCTGATGGCCGAGGGCGCCGAGGCCGAGCTCGGCGGCGAGCGGCGGCGGCTGACGGTGATGTTCAGCGACGTGCAGGGCTTCACCAGCATCGCGGAGCGGATGGACCCGGAAGAACTGATGCGGGTCACCTCCAGCTATTTCCAGGAGCTCACCGACGACCTGCTCGAGCAGCACGCGACCATCGACAAGTATATCGGCGACGCGGTGATGGCGATCTGGAACGCGCCGAAGCGCGACCTCGCGCATGCCCTGCACGGCTGCCGGGCCGCGCTGCGCGCCCGGCTGCTGACGCAGCGGCTGGAGGAGGAATTCGCGGCCCGCGGCTGGCCGCGGCTGCACACCCGCTTCGGGCTGCACACCGGGGAGGCGGTGGTGGGCAATGTCGGCTCCTCCGACCGCATGGCCTATACGGCGATCGGGTCGATGGTGAACCTCGCCTCGCGGCTCGAGGGCATGAACAAGATGTACGGCACGCAGATCCTCGTCTCGGAGCAGACGCGGCTCGGCGCCGGCAGCGGCTTCGTCTTCCGCCCGGTGGACCTGGTGCTGGCCAAGGGCACGCAGGACCCGGTCGAGGTGCATGAGCTGGTCGGTCTGTCGGTCGCCGCCGATCCGAAGGATGCGCCGCTGCTCGCCGACCCCGCGCTGGTGGCGCGGCTGCCGGCCTGGGGCGAGGCGATCCGCCGCTGGCGGGCCGGGCAGTTCGACGCCGCCGCCGCGGCTCTGCGCGAGGCCGGCGACCCGGCGAAGGATCCGCTGGTCGCGGCCTATGCCGCGCGGCTCGCCCGCTATCCCGGCGGCCGGCCGGACGACTGGTCGCCGGTGACGCGGCTCGACAGCAAGTAGGACCCGCATGACGCAGGGGAACCGCAAGAGGATCAAGCTCGCGCTGCAGGGCGGCGGGTCGCACGGTGCCTTCACCTGGGGCGTGCTCGACCGGCTGCTCGCGGACGACCGGCTGGAGGTCGAGGCGCTGGTCGGCACCAGCGCCGGTGCGATGAACGCGGCGATCGTCGCCGACGGGCTGATCGCCGGCGGCCCGGCGGAAGCGCGCCGCATGCTCGACGCCTTCTGGGAGGGTGTCGCCGACATGTTCACCCTGTCGCCGGTGCAGCCGACGCCGATCGACCTGATGTTCAGTCCCGGCAACATGGATTTCTCGCCGGCCTGGCGGATGGCCGACGTGCTGATGCGGCAGTTCTCGCCCTATGAGCTGAACCCCGGGAACCGCAACGGGCTGCACGAGCTGATCGAGAAGGTGGTGGATTTCGCCCGGCTGCGCAGCGCGCCGGGCCCGGCCCTCTTCGTCTGCGCGACCAACGTGCTGACCGGGCGGCTGCGGGTGTTCGAGCGCAGCGAGATGAGCGCCAACGCGGTGATGGCCTCGGCCTGCGTGCCGCTGCTGTTCCAGGCGGTCGAGGTGGAGGGCCAGCACTACTGGGACGGCGGCTATTGCGGCAATCCGCCGATCTTTCCGGTGATCTACATGGGCGGGGCGCCGGATATCCTCATCGTGCAGCTCAACCCGATCAACATCCCCGAGGTGCCGCGCGACATCCGCGACATCGTCGACCGGATGAACACGCTCGCCTTCAACTCCTCCCTGATGCGCGAGATGCGCATGATCCGCTTCGTGACCGACCTGATCGACAAGGGCGAGCTGCCGAAGGACCGTCATCTGCGCTGCTTCATCCACACGATCGACGCGGAGGAGGAGCTGGCGTCGCTGAACGCATCGTCCAAGATGAATGCCAGCCGCGGCTTCCTGCATCATCTGCGTGAATTGGGCGTGCAGCGGGCGGAGCAGTTCCTCGCCGCGCATTTCGACGCGATCGGCGAGAGATCCTCGACCGATATCGTCCACAAGTTCCTGTAGCGGCATGGCGCGCGGGGCTGGTGGGCGGCCGAGCGCGAGGCCAAGTCGCTGATGCCGGGTCAGCCGAATGGCTGGCCGGTATCATACGAGCGGCACGAGTTCTTCACTCGTGCCGAGGCCGCGACGGGCACCCAGTCACGTTGCCTTGCAACGTGACTGGGCATCCGGAATGCGGCCCGCCGGTGGTCCGGCGAAGCCGAGCAAACCGGAGGTTTGCGCCCGGCTTCCGAGGGCACGAAAAGGCGGATATCAGCGGTCGCGAATAGCCGCCGTTGGCATCAGTAGGTCCGCTCGTTCGCGCCCATGCGCGCGCCCTCCCCCGCCCGTGCGGCGCCGACGGCGCGGGAGACGGCGGCGACGTAGTCCTCGGCGAAGCGGCGATGGATCGGGTTGAGGTGCAGGTGGATGCCATCGGGCTCCTGCTGGCGGCCGACCAGCCAGCCTTCGGCATCCATCGCCGCGGCGACCTTGCCGATGTCGAGCGCCGGATCGACCGAGCGCCAGACGAAGATGCCGAGATCGCTCGGCGCCAGGATCTCGAGCCCCGGGATCGCTGAGATGCCGGCGGTCATGATCGTCTTCGCCTCCATGATGAGGCGGGCGCAGCGGAGATAGCCTTCCTCCCCGAGGTGGCTCATCGCCGCCCAGGCGGCGGCCACCGCGCCGCCGGGCCGGGTGCCCTGCGTCGTGTAGGCGGCGTAGGGTCCGCGCTGCCAGGCACGGCTTTCGAACTTGTGCCATTCGCGGTCGGCGGCATCCGCAACCAGCAGCAGGGAAGCACCCTTCGGCGCCATGCCGTGCTTGTGGATGTCGGCCGAGAGCGAGGTCACGCCCGGCACGGAGAGTTCGAACGGCGGGATGTCGTGCCCGAGACGCCGGACATAGGGTGCGAGGAATCCGCCGACGCAGGCATCGACATGCATCCACACGCCGCGCGCGGCGGCGAGCGCCGCGAGCTCCGGTATCGGGTCGAAGGTGCCGAAGGGGTAGTTCGGCGCCGAGCCGACCAGCGCCACGGTGTCGGCATCCATGCGCGCGGCCATCGCGGCAACGCCGGCGCGCAGGGCGGGGCCGACGGGCACGCGGCGTGCCTCGATGCCGAGCGCCTCGGCCGCGCGGTCGAAGGTGAGGTGCGCGCTGTCAGGCAGGACGATGTTCGGCCGGGTGACGCGACGCCGCGATCGCGCCCGGTTCCGTGCCGCCATCAGGGCGAGGAAGATGCTCTCCGACCCGCCCGAGGTGAAGGTGCCGCCCGATGCCGCGCCGCCGCCCAACAGCGAGAGCGCCATGGCGATCACCTCCTCCTCCAGCGACTTCAGGCTGGGAAAGGCGCGCTGGCCGAGGTTGTTCTCCGTCCAGAAGGCGAGATAGGCTTCCTGCTGGACGCGCTCCAGCTCCTCGTCGAGCCAGTAGAAGTAGACGGCGAGCTTCCCTTGCCGCCAGGAGCGGTCGCCGCGCTTGCGCTCCTCGAGTTCGGCGAGGATCGCCTGGCGCGGCAAGCCGCGCGCCGGAATGGTCGTCATGGCTGGGGCGGTCCTTCCGCGGCGGCGAGCAGGGCGAGCACCTCCTCGTCCTCGAGCTGGTGGAAGTCGCCGTAGCAGCCACCGATGCCGAAGGGGATGGAGGAGACCTCGGCGCAGACGATGCGGTCGGCTTCGGCGGAGAGCGAATCGATGCTCTCGCGCGGCGCGACCGGGATGGCGAGGATGAGCGGCGCCGCGCCCCGCCCGCGCAGCGCGCGCAGGGCGGCGCGGGCGGAGGCGCCGGTGGCGAGCCCGTCATCCACCAGGATGGCGGCGCGGCCGCGCGGATCGAGCCGTTCGCGGCCATGCAGATAGACCGCCTGGCGGCGCGCGAGCTCCTGCGCCTGCTCCGCCTGGATGCGGGACATCTGGGCGGGCGTCAGGCCGCAGAGGGTGACGACATCCTGGTTCAGCACCGGTTCCGCCGCGCCTTCGGCGAGGGCGCCGAAGGCGAGCTCGGGCTGCCAGGGCACGCCCAGCTTGCGCACCAGGAAGGGCTGCAAGGGCGCACCGAGCGCCGCGGCGATGGGGGCGGCGACCGCCGCACCGCCGCGCAGCAGGCCATAGACGATGGGCCGGTCCAGCCCGAGGTCCCGCAGCAGGGGCACCAGCCGTTCGCCGGCCTCCTGCCGGTCCCGGAACAGCGTGGACCGCCAGGCCATGACGCGCCGCTCAGCGCAGCGAGGCGTTGATGCGGTCCAACGCCTCGACGCCCGGGCAGAGCTCCGCATCGCCCAGCGCGTTCAGCGGCGCGGGGATGGTGCCGAGGTGCTCATGCAGTGCGGTGGGGTTCGGATCGACATAGATCAGGCCGGTCAGGATCTCGCCGGCCGCCTTGCGCTCCATGATCTGGTGCATGGCGGAGGCGCGGTCCGTCGGGTCGTGGTCCGCGTGCAGCTTGCGCAGGCGGAGCACGGAACCGTCGTGCTGCGTCACCTCGGTCACCTCGCCCGGCGCGTAGGAGGCGGTGATCTCCTGCCGCGGCAGCATGACGTCGAGCCGGTTCAGCGCGTCATTGTGCTCGCGCACGTAGTCGTAGGACTTCGTGCTGCCCGGGTGGTTGTTGAAGGCGACGCAGGGGCTGATGACGTCGAGGAAGGCGGCGCCCTCGTGCAGCAGCGCGGCCTCGATCAGCGGCACGAGCTGTTCCTTGTCGCCGGAGAAGGAACGCGCGACGAAGGTGGCGCCGAGCTGCACCGCGATGGCGGCGAGGTCGATCGGCTGGTCGGTGTTCACCGCCCCCTTCTTCGCCACCGAGCCGAGGTCGGAGGTGGCGGAGAACTGCCCCTTGGTCAGCCCGTACACGCCGTTGTTCTCGACGATGTAGGTCATGTTCACGCCGCGGCGGATGCTGTGCGCGAACTGGCCGAAGCCGATCGAGGCGCTGTCGCCGTCGCCGGAGACGCCGAGATAGATGAGCTCCCGGTTGGCGAGATAGGCGCCGGTCAGCACCGAGGGCATGCGTCCATGCACCGAGTTGAAGCCGTGCGCCGCGCCGAGGAAGTAGGTCGGCGTCTTGGACGAACAGCCGATGCCGGAGAGCTTGGCGATGCGGTGCGGCGGCAGCGACAGGTTGAAGCAGGCCTGGATGATCGCCGCGCTGATCGAATCATGCCCGCAGCCGGCGCAAAGCGTGCTGATCGCGCCTTCGTAGTCGCGCCGCGTCAGGCCGATCGCGTTGGTCGGCAGCTTCGGGTGGTGGAGCTTCGGCTTCGGCAGGTAGCTCATGGCGTGGCCTTGCGGAAGGGCAGGACATTGGCCGTCGATGCGCGGTCGGCGATGGCGGCCCGGATGAAGCGCGCCGTGATCGGCGTGCCGTCGTAGTGCAGCACCGGCACCAGCCGCGCGGGGTCGATCTCCTCCTCGTTGATGAGGAGGGTGCGCAACTGGGCGTCGCGATTCTGCTCCACCACGAAGACGCGGTCATGCGCGGCGATGAACTCGGCGACGTCGTCATGGAAGGGGAACGCCCGGATGCGCATGGCATCGAGATGGATGCCCTGCGCATCGAGCGCCGCCAGCGCCTCCCGCATCGCGGCGGAGGTGGAGCCGTAGAAGATCACGCCGTCGCGCGCCTTTTCCTTCGCCGGTGTCGCGATCGGCCGCGGTACCAGGGATCGCGCCGTGCGCAGCTTCTTCAGCAGGCGCTGCATGTTGTCCACATAGGGGCCGCCGTCCTCGGTGTACCGCGCTTCCCGGTCGCGCGATGTGCCGCGCGTGAAGAAGGCGCCCTTCTCCGGGTGCGTGCCCGGCCAGGTGCGGTAGGGAATGCCGTCCCCGTCCACGTCGCGGTATCGTCCGAAGCCCGCCACCATCTCGAGGTCGGCCGCGGTCAGCACCTTGCCGCGATCCATCCTGCGATCGGGATCCCAGGCGAAGGGCGCGCAGAGCCAGTCATTCATGCCGATGTCGAGATCGAGCATGACGAAGATCGGTGTCTGCAGCCGGTCCGCGAGGTCGAAGGCATCGGCGCCGAAGGCGAAGCACTCGTTCGGATCCTCGGGAAAGAGGAGCACATGCTTGGTGTCGCCGTGGCTCGCATAGGCGGCGGAGAGTACGTCCGACTGCTGCGTGCGCGTCGGCATGCCGGTGGAGGGTCCGGCGCGCTGCACGTCGAAGAGCACCGCGGGGATCTCGGCGAAATAGGCGAGGCCGAGGAATTCCTGCATCAGCGAAACGCCGGGGCCCGAGGTCGCGGTGAAGGCGCGCGCGCCGTTCCACGCCGCGCCGACCACCATGCCGATGGAGGCGAGCTCGTCCTCCGCCTGCACGATGGCGTAGCGCTTCGCACCCGTCTCGGGGTCCTTGCGCAGGCGGCCGCAATGCTTCTCGAAGGCCTCGGCGAGCGAGGTCGAGGGAGTGATCGGATACCAGGCGCAGACCGTCGCACCGCCATAGACGGCGCCGAGCGCGGCGGCCTGGTTGCCGTCCACGAAGATGCGGTCGCCGACGGCATCGGCGCGCTTCAGCCTCAGCCCGATCGGGCAGGCGAGGTTCTGCTGCGCCCAGTCGCGGCCCATCTCCAGCGCGGCGAAGTTCGCCGGGATCAGCTTCTCCTTGCCCTTGAACTGCGCGGCGATGGATTGCTGCACCGCCTCCACCTCCATGTCGAGCAGGGCGGAGAGGGCGCCGAGATAGACGATGTTCTTGAAGAGCTGCCGCTGCCGCGGATCGGAATAGGCGGCGTTGGTGATCTCCGTCAGCGGCACGCCGATGACGGTGATGTCGTCGCGGAACCTCGACTTCGGCATCGGCCGCGTCGAGTCATAGAAGAGGTAGCCGCCGGGTTCGATCTCCGCGACGTCGCGGTCCCAGGTCTGCGGGTTCATCGCGACCATCATGTCCACGCCGCCGCGCCGGCCCATGTGGCCGGCTTCGCTGACGCGGACCTCGAACCAGGTCGGCAGGCCCTGGATGTTGGACGGGAAGATGTTGCGCGATGCGATGGGCACGCCCATGCGCATGATCGATTTCGCGAAGAGCCCGTTGGCGGAAGCGGAACCGGACCCGTTGACGTTGGCGAACTTGACGACGAAGTCGTTCGTCGCGGTTATCGGCTGTGGCATGCGTGCGCCTTCGGCTTCGCGGTCTCGAGCAGGAACTTCTGCATGTCCCAGGCACCGGTCGGGCAGCGCTCGGCGCACATGCCGCAGTGCAGGCAGACGTCCTCGTCCTTGACCATGACACGGCCCGTCTTGAGGCCATCCTGGACGTAGAGATCCTGGTAGGTGTTCACCGCCGGCGCCTTGAGCCGCGTGCGCAGCTCCTCCTCCTCGCCGTTCTCGGTGAAGGTGATGCAGTCGGTCGGGCAGATGTCCACGCAGGCGTCGCACTCGATGCAGAGCTTGGCCGTGAACACCGTCTGCACGTCGCAGTTCAGGCAGCGCTGCGTCTCGTGATAGGCCATCTCCCGGTCGAAGCCGAGCTCGACCTCCGCGGCGATGTCGCGCAGCGCCTTGTCCGCCGGCAGATGCGGCACCTTGAAGCGCAGGTCGAGCGAGACCTCGTTGTCATAGGCCCATTCGTGGATGCCCATCTTCTGGCTGGCGAGGTGCGTCTCGGGCGGCGGACGCCGCGTGACGTCCTCGCCCTTGCAGAGCAGGTCGATCGAGACCGCCGCCTGGTGCCCATGCGCCACGGCCCAGATGATGTTCTTCGGGCCGAAGGCGGCATCGCCGCCGAAGAAGACCTGCGGATGGGTGGATTGCAGGCTCGCTTCGTCGAGCTTCGGCAGGCCCCAGCGGTCGAATTCGACGCCGGCGTCGCGCTCGATCCAGGGGAAGGCGTTCTCCTGCCCGATGGCGACCAGCACGGTGTCGCAGTCGATGGTGACATCCGGCTCGCCGGTCGGCAGCAGCGAGCGGCGGCCCTTGTCGTCGTATTGCGCGGCGACCTTCTCGAACACCATGCCGGTGAGGCGGCCATTGTCGTGCAGCACCTGCTTCGGCACGAGGAAGTTGAGGATCGGGATGCCTTCGTTCATCGCGTCCTCCTTCTCCCAGGGGGACGCCTTCATTTCCTCGAAGCCGGAACGGACGACGACCTTGACCTCCTCCCCGCCGAGGCGGCGGGCGGAACGGCAGCAATCCATCGCCGTGTTGCCGCCGCCGAGCACGATGACGCGCCTGCCGACCGAGCTGACATGCCCGAAGGAGACCGAGGCCAGCCAGTCGATGCCGAGATGGATGTTCGCCGCGGCCTCCTTGCGGCCGGGCACGTCCAGCTCACGCCCGCGCGGCGCTCCGGAGCCGACGAAGACCGCGTCGTAGCCTTCCGCCAGCAGCGCCTTCAGGCTGTCCACGCGGCGGTTCATGTGGCTGACCACGCCGCCGCGATCGAGGATGTAGCCGCATTCCTCGTCGATCACTTCCTCCGGCAGGCGGAAGCGCGGGATCTGCTGGCGGATAAAGCCGCCGGCCTTCGCTTCGCCGTCGAAGATGTGGATCTCGTACCCCAGCGGCGCAAGGTCGCGCGCGACCGTCAGGCTCGCCGGCCCGGCGCCGACGCAGGCGATCCGCCTGCCGTTCCGCGCCTCGGGTATCACGGGCATCCGCCCGCTCACATCGCCCTTGTTGTCGGCGGCGACGCGCTTGAGGCGGCAGATGGCGACCGGTTCCTCCTCCACCCGGCCGCGGCGGCAGGCGGGCTCGCACGGGCGGTCGCAGGTGCGGCCGAGGATACCGGGGAAGACGTTGGAATGCCAGTTGACCATGTAGGCGTCGGCGTAGCGCCCCGCCGCGATCATGCGGATGTATTCCGGGACCGGCGTATGGGCCGGGCAGGCCCACTGGCAATCTACGACCTTGTGGAAATACTCCGGGGACGCAATGTCCGTCGGCTTCACGCGGGCGGCCTCCATGACGATGAGTGTCGAAAGGAGAGGCACGCGCCCGGGATCATTCCACCGGGCGCTCCACGCGATCAGGGTTCGGTCGCCATGCAAGCGCCGTCGTCATTCCTGTTCGTCCACTCCCCGCCGCTGTTTCGCGGCTCAGGGAATGCTGCACCATGGCGCGGGCAACGGCAATGTGCAGATTCGTGCTGCGCCGCAACGCGGTCAGACGTCCAGGAAGACGGTTTCCCCTTCCCCCTGCAACCGTATGTCGAGGCGCCATTCGCCATTGCCCGCCGGGCGTGCGATCAGCGTATCGCGACGGGCCTCGGGCACCAGGGCGAGGATCGGATCCTGCGCCAGCAGCACGTCGCCGGCGAAATAGGCACGCGTCACCAGCGCGCGCATCAGGCCGCGGGCGAAGATCGAAATCACGATGTGCGGTGCCTGGGTGCTGTTGCCGGGGCCCGGCACGGCGCCCGGCTTCAGCGTGGTGAAGCGGAAGCCACCCTGAAGATCGGTGGCGCAGCGGCCGAAGCCGTGGAAGCCTGCGTCGTAGCGACCCTCCGGATCGGCCTGCCAGAGCTCCACCATGGCATCGGAGACGGCCGCACCGGTGCCGTCGGTGATGCGGCCGGCGAGCACGATGCGCTCCCCCGCCGCGCCGGCATTGGGGCCGTCCGCGCGCAGCAGGTCGGCCCATTCGGGGAAGTCGATCATGTGCCAGTAGGGGCCGGCGGTCTGGCTGGCGGTGGCGTGCATCATATCAGGCATTCTCGAAGGGCGTGGCGGCACGGCCGCGCAGCACGATGTCGAAGCGGTAGCCGAGCGCCCATTCGGGCTGCGTGACCTGCAGGTCGAAGGCGGCGACGAGGCGGCTGCGCGCCTCCGCATCCCCGCTGCCCTGGTAGATCGGGTCGAGGTCCAGCAGCGGGTCGCCGGGAAAATACATCTGCGTCACCAGGCGCTGCGCGAAGCCGGCGCCGTGCAGGCCGAAATGGATGTGGATCGGCCGCCAGGCGTTCCAGTGGTTGCGCCAGGGATAGGCGCCCGGCTTCACGGTGGTGAAGCGGTAGTTGCCCTCCGCATCCGTGAAGACGCGGCCGCGGCCGAGGAAATTCGGGTCGAGCGGCGCATCGTGCTGGTCGCGCGGGTGGTGGTAGCGGCCGGCGGCATTGGCCTGCCAGATCTCCACCATGGCGTCCGGCACCGGGCGGCCGTTCTCGTCCAGCACGCGGCCGGCGACGATGATGCGCTCCCCCAGCGCCGCCTTGCCGTCGACGGTCGAGAGGTCCTCATGCGGCGCATACCAGGTGGGCGCGAAGCGCGGCGCCGAGACCTCGGTCAGCGTCTGCGGGATGCGCAGCGGCGCCGCCTTCGGATGGCGGGCATGGGTGCTGCCGTAGGCGGGCAGGTCGTAGGGCGGCTGGCTGCCTTCCGCGAGCGGCCGATACGGGATCGGATCAGCCATGGCGTTGCCTCCTCGGTTTGGAGCGGAGGGTCCATGGCAGCCGGGGCGCCCGTCAAGCGCCGCGTTCAATCCTCCTCGCGCAGGATGCGGACGGCGGCGAGCAGCGCCTTTTCGTAACGCGCTCGTTCCTTTGCCGTCACGTCCGCCGGCCAGTCGCGGAAGCCGCGGCCGGTCTTGGGGCCAAGCCGGTTCTCGGCGACCAGGCGCGCCAGGGTGGGGCTGGGATCGGGGCTGTTGCAGAGGGAGGGATAGATGGTGCGGCCCGCCTCGAGCTGCGTCTCCAGCCCGGCGAGTTCCTTCTGCGTGATCGGCCCGGCGGCGACGTAGCGGAAGCCGAAGCAATAGCGGACAGCGTTGTCGACGTCCTCGGCGGTGGCGAGGCCCTGGTCGATGACGGCGAAGGCCTCCCGCATCAGCGCGTGCTGGATGCGGTTGGCGAGGAAGCCCGGCACGTCCTTCGCCACACGGATCACCTTGCGGCCGAGCCCGTCCATGATGGCGGCGACCGCGTCGCAGATGGCAGGGTCGGTGTGTTCGCCACGCACGACCTCGACGCCCGGCACCAGATGCGCCGGCAGGAAGAAGTGCAGGTTGGCGCAGCGCGCGCGGGTCGCGATGTGGCCGGCGATGTCGGTGATGCGGTAGCCGGAAGCATTGGAGACGACCGGGATGTGCGGCGGCACCAGCGTGTCGAGGCGGGCGAAGACGTCCTGCTTCAGCGCCAGGCGCTCGGGCACTGCCTCCACGACGATCTCGGCCGAGGCGTAGTCGGGCGCCTCCGTGGTCTCGACCAGCGTCAGCCGCGCCGCTTCCGCCGGGTCGCCGTCCAACTGCGCGATCGAGGACCGCACACGCGCCTCTGCCTCCGGCCAGCGCGCCTTCGCCGTCTCGACCGCCGTCACCCGCCAGCCGCCGGCGAGGAAGATCGCCGCGATGTCGCAGCCCATCAGCCCCATGCCAAGGATGACGGCATGGCGGCGCGTCGTGTCGTTCATGGCGTGGCGATCCCCCCGCTGCGGAGGACGAACTCCGCGATCTCCGCCACGCCCTGGTCGTTCTTCAGGTTGGTGAAGACGAAGGGCCGCCTGCCGCGCATCTTCCGCGCGTCGCGGTCCATCACCGACAGGTCGGCGCCGACCAGCGGCGCGAGGTCGATCTTGTTGATCACCAGCAGGTCCGACCGCGTGATGCCCGGCCCGCCCTTGCGCGGGATCTTGTCGCCCGCCGAGACGTCGATGACGTAGATCGTCAGGTCGGCGAGCTCGGGGCTGAAGGTCGCGGCCAGGTTGTCGCCGCCGCTCTCGATGAACAGGATCTCAAGGCCCGGGAACTTCTCCACCATGTCGTGCACGGCGGCGAGGTTGATCGAGGCATCCTCCCGGATCGCCGTGTGCGGGCAGCCGCCGGTCTCGACGCCGGTGATGCGCTCGGGGTCGAGCGCGCCGGCGCGGGTCAGGAACTCGGCATCCTCCTTGGTGTAGATGTCGTTGGTGATGACCGCGATGTCATGGCGGTCACGCAGGAACTTGCAGAGGCGCTCGGTCAGCGCCGTCTTGCCGGAGCCGACGGGGCCACCGATGCCGACGCGGAAGGGGCCGTGGGCCGTCCGATGACCGCGGTGCGCGTCGCGCGCGGAGGTCTGGCCTGAACCGGATGCGCTCATGAGCGGAAGAGCCTCGTGTATTGCGTCTCGTGACGGATGGAGAAGAGGTCGAGCGCCGGGCTGGCAGTGCCCAGGCGGTCGAGATCGGCGGCGAGCGCGGCCTCCGTCGCCGCGGCGACGACCGGCAGCAGCGCGGCGGTCGCCATCTGCCCGTCGGTCTGGCCGAGCGGCACCAGCCGCACGCCCGCCGAGACGAGGTTCGCCGCGAAGGCCGAAAGATAGCCGAAACCCGCGGCACGAAGATCCACCCCATGCGCCGCCGCCGCCGCGCCGAAGGCGACGGCATGGACGATGCGACGCGGATGCCGCGCGGCGAAGGCGGCGAGGCGCGGCTCCGGCCAGGCGGCGAGCGTCACCGACAGGAAGGCGGTGCCCTGCGCCTCGGCTTCGAGAGCCGTCTCCGCCGTGCCGCGCCAGGCGGCGCCGAGTTCCGCCGCCGCATCCAGCGCGCGCGGCCTGCCCGCCGCCATGGCGCGGTGCGCGGCGGCGAGCAGCGCGCCATCCACCCGCCCTGCCCCGTCGCGCAGCGCCGCCGTCACATAGGCGACGAGGTCGTCGCGGTTGCGCACCGCGCCGTCCTCCACCGCCGCCTCCAGACCGTGGCTGTAGGTGTAGGCGCCGACCGGATAGGCCGGCGAGAGCCAGGCCAGCAGGCGGTAAAGCGCCTCAGTGGTGGTGGTCGCAGTGCTCGTGGTCGTGGTGATGGTCGTGGTCGCCGTGATCGTGGTGGTGGTGGTGATGCTGGTGGCCGGGGTTGTGGTTGTGCTCGCCATAGGCGCCGCCTTCCGGGTCGAAGGGCGCGTCCACCTTGCGCAGCGTCGCGCCGAGGCCTTCCAGCATGTGGACGATGACATGGTCGTCGCGGATCAGCAGCCGGTCGCCGGCGATCTGCGTCGGCAGGTGCCGGTTGCCGAGGTGCCAGGCGAGGCGCGCGAAATGCTCGTGGCTGTCGGCGGTGATCTCGACCAGCGGCTCGGGCGCCGCCTTCACGCGCACGAAGCCGCCGGTGGCGAGCGCCAGCCCGTCGCCGTCGCGCAGCACCGTCGCTTCCGGCAGGTCGAGCAGGAAGGCGAGGCCGCCATCCCCCGTATAGAGCCTGCGGCGGCGATAGCGGTCGTCGAAATCGACCAGCACGGCGTCGCGCGCTTCGGCCTCGGGCCAGCTTCCGGCACGCGCGACGCGCGTCGCGCGGGGGATGTTCTCGCTCATGCCGCGGCGCGCCGCGCGGCACCTGCGCGGACGCCCCTCTTCACCTCGCGCACCGCCGCGGCCTGTTGCAGGAGCAACAGCAGCGCATCCTTCTCCTCCCGCGGGAGGTCGGGATTCTCGATCAATCCGGAGCGACGAATGATGACCTCCAATGCCTCGGTGATGTGGCCGATCTGCCGGCCGTAGCTCCCCACGCCTTCCAGGATCTCCTGTTCGAGGTCCGGATCGACGGAATAGCCGACATTCACCGTGAGCAGGTTGAGCCGGTTGCCCTGGAGGATCCAGGTCCACGGGTTGATGACCTGGGTGACGTCGCCCGACAGCGGCAGCCTGACCTGCGGCATGGCGTGCTCCTCAGAACAGGAAGTAGCGCTGCGCCATGGGCAGCACCCTGGCGGGTTCGCAGATGAGCAGCACGCCGTCGGCGCGCACCTCGTAGGTCTCGGCATCGACCTCGATGCGCGGCAGCGCGTCGTTGTGCAGCATGCTGCGCTTGCCGATGCCGCCGCGGCAGTTGCGCACCGCCGCGAGTGGCCGCGTCAGGCCGATGCGGCCGGCAAGGTCCTCCTCCATCGCCGCCTGGGAGACGAAGGTGAGCGAGGTCGCCCGCCTCGCCGCGCCGAAGGCGCCGAACATCGGGCGGTAGTGCACCGGCTGCGGCGTCGGGATCGAGGCGTTCGGGTCCCCCATCAGCGACATGGCGATGGCTCCGCCCTTCAGCACCATCTCCGGCTTCACGCCGAAGAAGGCGGGGCTCCAGAGCACCAGGTCGGCGAGCTTGCCGACCTCGACACTGCCGACATGCTCGGCGACGCCCTGGGAGATCGCCGGGTTGATCGTGTACTTGGCGACGTAGCGCAGCGCGCGGCGGTTGTCGTTGTCGCCGCGCTCCTCCGGCAGGCGGCCGCGCTGGGCCTTCATCTTGTGGGCGGTCTGCCAGGTTCGGATGATGACCTCCCCGACCCGGCCCATGGCCTGGCTGTCGGAGGACATCATCGAGATCGCGCCGAGGTCGTGCAGGATGTCCTCGGCCGCGATCGTCTCCTTGCGGATGCGGCTTTCGGCGAAGGCGACGTCCTCGGCGATGCGCGGGTCGAGGTGGTGGCAGACCATGAGCATGTCGAGATGCTCGTCCACCGTGTTCACCGTGTAGGGCATGGTGGGGTTGGTGCTGCTGGGCAGCACGCCTGGCTCGCCGGTCAGCCGCAGGATGTCGGGGGCGTGACCGCCACCGGCGCCTTCGGTGTGGAAGGCCTGGATGGTGCGGCCGCGGATCGCCTTGATCGTCTCCTCGACGAAGCCGGATTCGTTCAGCGTGTCGGTGTGGATGGCGACCTGGATGTCCATCGCATCGGCGACCGAGAGGCAGGTGTCGATCGCCTTGGGCGTGGTGCCCCAGTCCTCGTGCAGCTTCAGGCCGCAGGCGCCGGCGCGGATCTGTTCCTCCAGCGCCGCCGGCAGCGCGGCATTCCCCTTGCCGAGGAAGCCGAGATTCATCGGAAAGGCTTCCGCCGCCTGGAGCATGCGCGCGAGGTGCCAGGGCCCCGGCGTGCAGGTGGTGGCGAGCGTGCCGTGCGCCGGGCCGGTGCCGCCGCCGAACATCGAAGTCACGCCGGAGGCCAGCGCCTCCTCGATCTGCTGCGGGCAGATGAAATGGATGTGCGGATCGATGCCGCCGGCGGTCAGGATGCGTCCTTCCCCGGCGATGATCTCGGTGCCCGGGCCGATGATGATGGTCACGCCCGGCTGGGTATCCGGGTTGCCGGCCTTGCCGATGGCGGCGATGCGGCCGTCCTTCAGGCCTACATCCGCCTTCACGATGCCGGTGACCGCATCGAGGATCAGCGCATTGGTGATGACGGTGTCCATCGCGCCGCCGGCGCGCGTCACCTGCGACTGGCCCATGCCGTCGCGGATGACCTTGCCGCCGCCGAACTTCACCTCCTCGCCATAGGTGGTGAAGTCCTTCTCGACCTCGATGACGATGTCGGTGTCGGCGAGGCGGACGCGGTCGCCGACGGTCGGCCCGTACATGCCGGCATAGGCGGCGCGGGAGATCCTGGTCGCCATCTCTACACCGCTCCTTCCGTCTCGCCGCGGAAGCCGTGCACGATGCGCGCGCCGGCGAAGGGGATCAGCCGCACCTTGCGGGTCTGGCCGGGCTCGAAGCGCACGGCGGTGCCGGCGGCGATGTCGAGCCGCTTCCCGCGCGCGACCGCGCGGTCGAAGCGCAATTGCGGGTTGGTCTCCGCGAAGTGGTAGTGGCTGCCGACCTGCACGGGGCGGTCGCCGGTGTTCGCAACCTCGATCTCGACGGCGATGCGATCGGCGTTGAGCTCGATCTCACCGGCGGCGGGGAGGATCTCGCCGGGGATCATCGGCGCGCTCCCTTCGCCTTGCCCGCGGGCTTCGCCTTCGCGGCGAGCCGCTTTGCCCCGGGTGCGGGCTTCGCCTTGGGCTTCGGCTTCGCCGCGGCGCGCTTCGCGGGCTTCTTCGCCGCGGGCTTCGCGGCGGCACGCCGGGCGGGCTTCTTCGCCGCAGCCTTGGCCTGGGCCGCGACGGGTTCCGCGTCACGGATCGGCTGATGCACCGTGACCAGCTTCGTGCCGTCGGGGAAGGTCGCTTCGGCCTGGATCTCGTGGATCATCTCGGCGATGCCGTCCATCACCTGGTCGCGCGACAGCACCCTGGCGCCGTCGCGCATCAGCTCGGCCACGCTGCGCCCGTCGCGCGCGCCTTCCACGACGAAATCGGTGATCAGCGCCACCGCCTCGGGGAAGTTCAGCTTGAGGCCACGCTCCAGCCGCCGGCGCGCGACGATCGCCGCCATCGCCACGAGCAGCTTGTCCTTTTCCCGAGGCGTCAGGTTCATCCGCTTCCGCTCCTCCGCCGACCCGGCGCGCGGCGCTGCAAGCCGCGCGCCATCATGGCCGCCCTCTGCTCAACACGTCCACAGCCGCGGCAGCACCGGCGCGGCGCCCAGGACACGCGCCCGCAGCAGACGGATGGCGCCGGCCATACCGTCCCGCACCTCCGCCGAACCGCCCAGCCAGCGCAGCACCATCAGGCCGGGACGCGGCAGGGTGGCGGCGGCGCCGGCCTTGCGCGCCGCATCGCGGGCCGCCTGGAGCGGGGCATCGGAGGTGACCAGCAGCGTCGCGCAGGCCTCCGCCCCGGCGAAGCCGAAGGGGGCATCGAGCCGTTCGCGCATCCCCTCCCCCAATGCCAGCCCATCCGCCCAGGCCAGCGACCCGCCGCGGCGGAGGCGCCAGGTGTCGAGCAGGCTGCCCTCCCGCAACGCCTCCCCGCGCGCGTGGCGGCCGAAGACGAGCATCTCCGCCAGCAGCAGCGTCGCGCCGGGGGCGAGTTCGACATCGAGCCGCCGCGTGAGGCGCGCACCGTCGAACAGGATCGTCTCCTGCGGCAGCCATTCGAGCGTGGCGCCTTCGCCGACCTCCAGCCGGGCGGCGATGCGCGTCTCCGGCCCGAGGCTCCGATAGACCTTCTCGGCCGCCGGCGTGCTGACGCAACCATGCGCGCCCGGCCCGAGGGCGACGTCCACCCTCACCTCATCCCCGCCGGCGAGGCCGCCCGCCGTGTTCACCAGCGCGGCCAGCGGCGGTTCCCCGGGCTCCGGCGTGGGGAAAAGGACGCGCATCGGCGCCGCCTGATGGAGGTCGGCAAGCCGCGTCTCTCCGCGCGCGACGGCGAAGCGCAGCGCGGCACCGCCACGCGAACGCTGATGGGTCGGAAAGGCGGCGGCGCGGCGCGGCATCCGCGCCACCCTGCCACGCCGCCACGATGTTGCAAGCGCGGCACCTCTGCCCGCGACATGGGCAGGATGCGCCCATGCCGCCGGCAGGCCGGAGGTCAGGCGTTCGGCCGCAGCATCTGCCGCAGCACCGCGCCGTCGGACAGCAGGTCGAAGCCCTCGTTGATCTGATCGAAGGTGATGTGGCTGGTCTTGAGCTTGTCCACCGGCAGCTTGCCGCGGCGATAGAGGCCGAGCAGCCGCGGCAGGTCGCGCTCCGGCACGCAGGATCCCATGTAGGAGCCGCGGATGCTGCGCTCCTCGCTGACCATGCTGGCGTGCAGGTAGGAGACCTGCGCGTTGATGTTCGGCAGCCCGGCGCTGATCGTCTCCCCGCCGCGCGCGGTGATGGCGATGGCGAGCTGCATCGCGGGCACGCTGCCCGCCGTCTCGATCACCGTGTCGAGGCCGCCGTCGGTCGCATCCCGCACTGCCGCCGCGCAATCCTCGTTGCCGGCGAGGAAGACGTCGGTCGCACCCCATTGCTTCGCCAGTTCGAGCTTCTGCGGATTGGTGTCGATGGCGACGATGCGCTCTGCCCCCGCCGCGACCGCGCCGAACAGCGCATTCATGCCGACTCCGCCGAGGCCGACCACGGCGACCGCCTCGCCAGCCCGCAGCCCGGCGGTGTTGAGCACCGCGCCGGCGCCGGTCATCACCGCGCAACCGAAGATCGCCGCATCGTCGAGCGGGATGTCCTTGCCGATCTTCACCGCCGAGCGCCGCGCCACCACGGCATACTGCGCATAGAGCGACAACCCGCTGTTGTGGTTGATCGGCGTGCCATCCAGGCGCTTCAGGCGCCGCGTGCCGGTCGGCAATTGCCCCGCCGCGCGGAAGGCATTGCCGGTCGGGCAGATATTGGGCCGGCCGCGCACGCAGTAGCGGCAATTGCCGCAGGACGGCGCGAAGACGGTGACGACGTGGTCCCCTTCCTTCACGTCGGTGACGCCGGGGCCGACCTCGCGCACGATGCCGGCACCCTCATGGCCGATCACGATCGGCAGCGGGCGCGGACGCTGGTTTTCGATGGTCGAAAGGTCCGAATGGCACAGGCCGGCCGCGGCCACCTCGATCAGCATCTCGCCGGGACCGGGCGGGTCGAGCTCGACCTCCTCCACCACCATGGGGCGGGACGTCGCATAGGGTCGGGGAAGCCCCTGCTCGAACAGGACGGCGGCCTTCATGCGCATGCTTGGTTTCCTCCTAGGTCGTGGTGGCGGCACGCCATTCGGCGATCAGCGCATCCGTTGCGCGCGCCATGTCCTCGCCGCCGTTGTAGCCGTGGAAGGAGACGCGGACACGGCCGCGCCCGTTCCAGGCGAAGACGCCGCGCCGCTCCATCCCGGCGACGATCGCCGCGGCGTGCGGGCTCTGCACGCAGACGCTCGCGCCGTGCTGCCGCGGATCGGGCGGCGTGGTGGACGGGATGCCGGCGGCGGTGAGCCGCGCCAGCATCTCCACCGTCAGCGCCTGCACGTGGCGTTCGATCGCCGGGGCGCCGAAGCGCTCCAGATAGCCGAGCGCGCCATCCAGCACGTAGAGCGCGAGATGCGCCGGATTGCCGCGCGTGAAGCGCGCCGCATCGGGCAGCAGCGCCGGAGCCTGCGACCAGTCCGGCCGCGCCATCGAGGCGATGGAATGCCAGCCCGCCGTGCTCGGCGCCCAATCGGGTTGCCGCGCCCGGTTCCAATAGGCGATGGCGGTGCCGGTGGTGCCGAGCACCCATTTGTAGGTGGCGGAGAAGGCGAAGTCGGCGACCTCCGCCCGGATCGGCAGCCAACCGGCCCCTTGCGTGAAGTCCACCACCAGCAGCGCGCCGACGCGGTCCGCCGCCGCGCGCAGCGCGCTCAGGTCGTAGCGCGCGGCACTGAGGAAGGAGACGGCACTGACCGCGATCATCCGCGTGCGTTCGGTGATCGCGGCGGCGACGGCGGCCGGGTCGCTCATCGGCGCGAAGCGCAGCGTGATAGCTGGCCGCTCGCGCTGCGCCAGCGGCGCGACGACGGAGGGGTACTCATCCGGGTCGACCACGACCTCGTCGCCGGGGCGCCAGTCGAGGCTCTCCACCACCATGGAGACGCCTTCCGCGACGCTGGAGACGAAGCCGATGTCGCCCGGCTGCACCCCGAACAGCCGGGCCGCGCCGGCGCGCGCGGAGGCCAGCCGCGCCTCCTGCCGCGTGCGTCCCGGGGAGCCGGCCGACTTGTCCTCCGCATAGGCGGCGAAGGCGGCGTCGTGGCGGCGGAGGAAGGGCGTCTCCCCCGCCGCGCAGACATGCGCGACACCGGGCGGGATGCGGAACTCCGCGGGGTCGAAGAGCGGCGCCAGCGTCACCTCGCCGCCTCAGATGATCGGCGCGTCTTCGGGGGCCACGGCGCGCGCGACGAAGCCGTCGGCGAGCGGCGCGTACTCCTCCCACAGCGCGCGCAGCGCCGGGATCGGGCCGACCGCCTTGTCCACGCGCAGGTCGACGTATGGGAAGACCTCGCGGTGCACGACGAGCAGGCTGGCGGAGGTGACCTCGCCATGCTCGCCGCCGGCCGCTTCGCCGGCTTCGAGGGCGCGCACCAGGCGCTCGGCGAGCGGCTGGTCTGCGGCGGCGAGGAAGGCCTCGGCCATCGCCGCCGGCACGCGGTCATTGGCGAGGATATTGCCGATGGCGACCACGTCCTTGCCATGCGCGACGCCGCGCGCGGGCTTCACGCGCTCGCCATGGAAATGCGCGGTGCGGCCTTCGCGGTCCATCACCGCGATCTGCCGCCAACGGTGGTCAGGCGTCGAGGCGACCAGCGCCGCCACCGCCTCCTCCGCCGAGCAGCCGGAGCGCAGCAGGTCGAGCCCGCGCGGCCCGAGCCGCGGGTCGGTGCGGTGCTGCGTCAGCACGCCGCCCAGCCCGGCGGCGAGGAACGGCACGCGGGTGCCGACCGCGATGGAGGATGTCGTCACCGCCGCGCCGAACTGTCCGGTCCGCGCGCAACGCCCGAGCAGGGAGAAAGTCATGCCGGCCCCTTTGGCGAAAGCGTCGCATTCAAGGCCCGGGCGTGCGCGGCGTCCAGGGCGCCCGTTGGACAAGCCTCACAGGGCTGGCATGATGGCGCGGGACGGCATCACGGAGGCAGAGATGGCCAGGCGCAGGTTCACCATGCTGGCAGTGGCGGTGCTCGCCCTGCTGGCGGCACCCCGTCCCGCCCCGGCGCAGCCGGCGCCCTCGGGGACGCTGCGCGTGGTGCTCGTCAATCCGCTGGCGAGCGTCGACCCGGTGGTCTCGACCGCCGCCTTCGTGCGCAACCACGGCTTCTTCGTCTACGATCAGCTCTTCGGCCTCGACAGCCGGGGCGAGGCGCAGCCGCAGATGGTCGAGCGGTTCGAGGTCTCGCCCGACCGCATGACCTGGCGCTTCACCCTGCGCGAGGGCCTCGCCTTCCATGACGGCCAGCCGGTGCGCGCGGCCGATGCCGTCGCCTCGATCCGCCGCTGGGGCCAGCGCGACATCGCCGGCCGCGCGCTGCTGGCGGCGACCGGCGCACTGGAGGTGGTGGACGACCGCAGCTTCACGCTGCGGCTCTCCCGCCCCTTCGGCCTGGTGACGGAGGCGCTGGCGCGCTCGACCGCCAGCGCGCTGTTCGTCATGCCGGAGCGGATCGCGAACACGCCGGCCAATGTCGCCTTCACCGATGCGACGGGCTCCGGACCCTTCATCTTCCGCGCGCAGGACTTCCTGCCGGGCGAGCGTGCCGTCTATGTCCGCAACCCCGCCTACCGCCCGCGGCCGGAACCGGCGGACGGGCTCGCCGGCGGCAAGGTCGTGCAGGTCGAGCGCGTCGAATGGCTCGGCATCTCCGATCCGGCGACGGCGGCCGCGGCGCTGCAATCGGGCGAGATCGACTTCATCGAGCAGCCGACGCCGGACGTGCTGCCGGTGTTGCAGCGCAACCGCAACATCCGCACCTTCGCGCTGAACCCGGTGGGCTCGGTGGTGTGGCTGCGGCCGAACCACGCCGTCCCGCCGTTCAACGACGCGCGCGCGCGGCGGGCGCTGCTGTACCTGGTGAACCAGCACGAGAACCTGCAGGCGATCGGCGTCGCGCCCTCCGAGCAGGTGCCCTATTGCCCGGCCTATTTCCTCTGCGGCACGCCGCTGGAGAGCGCCGCCGGCGCGGAAGGGCTGCGGGAGATCAACCTCGACCGCGCCCGCGCCCTGCTGCGGGAGGCCGGCTACAACGGCCAGCGCGTGGTGTTCCTCAACGCGACGGATTCGCCGATCAACAACGCCGTGACGCTGACCATGGCGGAGAACATGCGCCGTGCCGGGCTGAACATGGACGTTGTCGCCATGGACTGGGCGACGGTGACCCAGCGGCGCAACCGGCGCGAGCCGGTCGAGCAGGGCGGCTGGAACCTCTTCGTCACCATCGCCAATGTGCTCGATGCGCAGAACCCGCTGGTGAACCTCTATCTCGGCGCGCCCTGCGAGACGGCGCCCGCCGGCTGGCCTTGCGACGCGGAGCTCGAACGGCTGCGCGCCTCCTGGTGGGAGGAAGCCGATCCGGCGAAGCGGCGCGAGATCCTGGAGCGCGTGCACGCACGTGCCTATGAGGTGCTGCCCTACATCAATGGCGGGCAGTTCCGCGTGCTGGCGGCCTATCGCGCCAATATCGAGGGCCTGCGCCAGACCACCATCCCGGTCTTCTGGGGTGTGACGAAGCGCCAGTGATGGACACGATCGCGATCCCGGCGGCGGGATACCGCTTCATTCCCGCGGTGATGCAGTATTCCGCCGGCGTTGCCGCCCTGCCCGGCTACCGGCTGGAACGCGCGCGCTTCGCCGATCCCGTGCCGCTCGCCGAAGGCTGGCGGCGGATCGCGGCGTTCCTGGATTCGATCGGTCGGCCGCGCATCGCCTTCGCGGCCTGCGAACTGCGTTCCCCCGCGCCCTTCACCGAGGAAGGCTTCGCGCAGTTCAATACCGGCTATGCCGGCACGCTCGGCGAATGGGCGGTGCTGCACGACGGGCGCAACCCGGTCGCACGGAGCAATGTCTGCCCGCGCCACGCGCCGCCGGTGGAGCCGAGCTTTCACGCCTTCTGCTACACCGTGCCGGACCCGGATGCGGCGCCGTCCTTCGCGGTCGCCGGCAGCGGCGAGTCCGCCGAGGGCAAGGGGAGCTATCGCGAGAACACCATCGCCCATGGCGACACCTCGCCCGAGGGGATGCTGCGCAAGGGGCACTGGGTGCTGGGAGAGATGGAGCGGCGGATGGGGCTGCTCGGCTTCGGCTGGGCGCAGACCAGTGGGGTGCAGGCCTATACCGTGCATCCGCTGCCGCCGGCGCTGACGGCGGAGATCGTCATCCGCGGCGCCGCCAGGCATGGGCTGACCTGGCAGGATTGCCGGCCGCCGGTCGAAGGATTGGACTACGAGATGGATTGCCGCGGCATTGCGGTGGAGCGAGTGCTGCCGGCCTAGCCTCGGTGCCCGGATCGAGGGGGCTTTGCCCCCTCGAGCACCCCCACCAGGGGACTGCGGTCCCCTGGACCCGCGGAGATCGAAGTTGTGGTTTCCAAAGGCCTTTCGGCCTTTGGCGGGGTGAGTTTGAGAGGGGCAGCGCCCCTCTCAAGGCATCAGATCGGATCCCGCACCAGCGGCGACGTCGAGCAATGGATGCCACCCCCGCCGAGATACACCTTGTCGTAGGCCACCAGCCGCACGCTGATGCCGGCCTTGTCCAGCGCCTCCTGCGTGCGCGGGCCGACCTGGTCGCTCATCAGCACGCGGCCCGGAGCGACGGCCAGGCAGTTGATCGCCCAGGACGGATCCTCGTTGTTCAGCGGGATCATGCGGATGCCGAGGCGCTTCAGCTCCTCCATGAAGACGAAGGGCAGGATCACCGGGTTCACCAGCGCGACGTCGTGGTCGATCATCACGAAGGCACCGTCGATATGCAGCCTGTAGCCCGGGATCTGCACGCGGATCAGGCGGGTGCCCTGGACGGCGAGCACCTCCTCCATCTGCCGCGCCCCTTCCTCGTTGACGCGGGAGGAGACGCCGATCACCGCGACGTCCGGCCGGACATAGGCGAAGGACCCGCCCTCCATCAGCCCGGTGCCGTGGATGGTGCGCAGGATGGGCATGCCGATCCCGGCGAGGGTTTCCGTCACCGGCCGTTCCTCGCCCCGCCGGATGCGCGGGCCCATGCGGGTGACGACGGCGCCGCCATCGAGCGCAATGCAGGAATCGCGCGTGTAGACGGATTTGTGCCGGCCCGGCGCGACACGGTTCAGCATCACCACCTCGGCGCCTTCCTCCCGCAGGGCGGCAGCCAGGGCGTCGTGCTGGGCCTGCTGCTCGGCGAGCGGGGGGATGAATTCGCCACGCCAATAGGCACCCGTCTTCGGGTCGCCAAAGGCACCGAGTTCGGGGATCAGCGGCAGGCCGTCGAGGACCTTCAGCTCCTCGCCGGGACGATGCATCAGCACGACGCGCAGGCGGCCGATGTCGGAATTGCAGCCCCAGCGACGGCCCCAGCCGAACTCCTGTTCGCTCGTGCTGTGGAAGGCGGGCTCAGGCTCCGAGGCGAAGCGCTCGATCAGCATGTTGTAGCGATGGTCGAACTCGGACATCGCGCGGGACACGGCGCGTTCCTCCCGTTGTTGGTTGCAGTCAGCCTTCGCTGCGCCGGCGCAGGGCGCGGTCGGCCATCAGCAGCAGCAGGGTGAAGAGGATCAGCAGCACGGCAACAGCCGCCATGGCGGGATCGAGGTTCTCGTTGATGCCGTCCCAGATCCGGCGCGGCAGCGTGAAGACGTCGCGGGAGGCGATGAACAGCACCATCACCAGTTCATCCCAGGAGTGGATGAAGGCGAAGATCGCGCCCGAGAAGATCCCCGGCGCGATGCGCGGCAGGATCACCCAGCGCAGGGTCTGCGACAGCGAGGCCCCCATGCCGCGCGCCGCCTGCTCCAGGCGCGGGTCGAAGGCGGCGAGCGCGGTGGAGACGGTGATGACCACATAGGGGATCCCCGTCACCCCATGCGCGAGCACCACGCCGAGGAAGCGGTCCAGCAACCCGAGCGGACCGAAGTAGCGATACAGCCCGATGGCGTAGACGATCGACGGGATGATCAGCGGCAGCAGCATCAGCACGCGCACGAACTCGGTCGCGCGGCGGGAGATGCGCCAGCAGCCGATGGCGCAGAGCGTCCCCGCCGTGACGGACAGCATCGTGGCTGCGACCGCGATGGTGAAGGACTGCCAGATCGAGCCGAGCCATTCCGGCGAGGCCAGCACCGTCTCGAAATGCCGCAGCGACAGCCCGTCCTCCGGCAGCGACAGATAGCGCTGATCGGTCAGTGCCACCGGCACGACGATCAGGATCGGCAGCACCAGGTAGAGCGCGGTGGCCCAGGCGAGGCCACGGCCAAACGGTCCGGGACGATAGGCGCCATCCATCGGATCAGGCCCCCGCCCCGAAGATGCGCCGCAGGTCGACGATGCGGGAGAAGACCGCGAGCGTGACCAGGATGGCAACCACCAGCACCGTCGCCATCATCGTGCCGAGCCCCCAGCGGATCAGGTCGAGGATCTGCAGGCTGATCCACTCCGCGACCATCAGCGTCTTGCCGCCGCCAAGGATCGCCGGCGTGATGTAGAAGCCGAGCGAGAAGATGAAGACCAGCACGCCGGAGGCGATCACCCCCGGCAGCGACAGCGGCAGGAAGACGCGGCGGAACACCTCCCCGCGCGACGCACCGAGGCCGCGTGCGGCAGCGAGCAGGCGCGGGTCGATCTCCCGCATGCTCGACAACATCGGCAGCACCGCGAAGGGCACCATGTAGTGCACCATGCCGACGACGATGCCGAACTCGTTCCACACCAGGGGCAGCGGCTCGCCGATCAGCCCCGCTTCCATCAGCGTGTTGTTCACCAGGCCCTGGCGGCGCAGCAGCGTCACCCAGGCGAAGGCGCGCACGAGCACGGAGATCCAGAGCGGCACCAGCACCGCCAGGATCCACCAGCCGCGCGCGCGTGGGCTTGCCAGGGTGATGGCATAGGCAATGGCATAGCCGAGCAGCAATGCCAGCGCCGTGGTGATGATGCAGATGCGCAGGGTGGTGAAGATCACCCGCTGCACCGCCGACGAGGTGAGCAGCCGCTCATAGTTCTCCAGGCCGAACTCGGGCTCGGTCACGCTGATGGCCAGTACCTGCACGATCGGCGCGAGGTAGAAGACCACCAGCAGCAGGAAGGCCGGCAGGATCAGCAGCCACCAGCCGGCACCCGGCCGCCCGGCGGCGCTCATGCCGCGTCCTCCTCGACCGGCGCGGCGGCATCGGCCGACCAGCCAAGCCGCACGGGCAGCCCCTCGGTCGGCGCGATCGGGGATTTCCAGGCGGGCAGGGTGGCGCGGATCTCGCCCAGGTGCTCCGTCGCGACGCGCAGCGAGAAGCCGGCGCCGAGATAGGCGAAGGCAAGGATGCGACCCTCCGCCACGTTCTCCGCCGCGTCGCCTTCGGCCAGCAGGGCGATCTTCTCGGGACGCAGCGAGAGCAGGCTGCGGCTGCCCTCGGCCAGCGGCGCGGCACCGTCCGGCAGGCGGACCGCCAGGCGCGCCGCCCCGGCCTCCAGCGCGAAGCCGCCCGGCGCCGCGCCGCGCACCGTGCCTTCGAGGAAGTTCGACTTGCCGAGGAAGTCGGCGACGAAGCGGGTGCGCGGCCGCTCGTAGAGTTCCCCCGGAGCACCCGCCTGCACCAGCCGTCCGTGGTTGAGGATGGCGATGCGGTCGGAGAGGGAGAGCGCCTCCTCCTGGTCATGCGTCACGTTGACGAAGGTGCGCCCGACGCGCTGATGCAGCGCCTTCAGCTCCTCCTGCAGCTCGGCGCGCAGCTTCTTGTCGAGCGCCGAGAGCGGCTCATCCAGCAGCAGCAGCGCAGGATCGAAGACCAGCGCGCGGGCGAGCGCCACCCGCTGCTGCTGCCCGCCCGAGAGCTGCTTCGGCAGCCGGTCCGCGAAGGCGGCGAGCTGCACCAGATCCAGCGCCCCGCGCACCTTGGCGTCGCGATCCGCCTTCGACATGCCGCGCACGCGCAGCGGGAAGGCGACGTTCTCCGCCACCGTCATGTGCGGGAACAGCGCATAGCCCTGGAAGACCATGCCGAAGTCGCGCTTTTCCGGCGGCAGCGGCGTGATGTCCCGCCCGTCGAGCAGGATGGCGCCGTCGGACGGCGCGACGAAGCCGGCGATCGCCATCAGGATCGTCGTCTTGCCCGAACCGCTCGGCCCGAGCAGGGTGAGGAACTCGCCCTTGCCCACTTCGAGCGACACGTCGTTCACCGCGACGAAGTCGCCGTAGCGCTTGCTCAGCCCGCGCAGCGCGAGCGCGTGTCCCTTGGTGTCGCTCACGAACGGTAGTCCGGCTGCTCGCGGTCGAGCTTCCGTTTCAGCGCCTGCCAGGGCAGCCAGCCCTTGATCGGGCTGTCGCCGAACTGGTCGCGCGCCCGGCGCACCACGGCTTCCGGCGGCACCGCAAGCGGCGCGCCGGAGGATTGCGCCGCCAGTTGGATGCGGCAGGCCTGTTCCAGGTAGTACATCCAGTAGAAGGCCTCGGCGACCGTGGCACCGACGGTCAGCAACCCGTGGTGGCGCAGGATCATGCAGGGCCGGTCGCCGAGGTCGCGGACCAGGCGCTCGCGCTCCGACAGGTTGTCGTCCGCCGCGATTCCCTCATAGTCGTGCAGCGCGACGCGGCCGTCGAACTCCATGCTCATCTGGTTGAGCGGCAGCAGCCCGCCGGACTGCGCCGCCACCGCCATGCCGGCGAGGGTATGGGTGTGCATGACGCACATCGCGTCGTCGCGTTCGCGATGCACGGCTGAATGGATGACGAAGCCGGCCGGGTTCACCGGCCAGGAGGTCTCCTGCATCGGCTCGCCCTCCGCATCGACCACCACCAGGCTGCTGGCGGTGATCTCCTCGAACAGCAGGCCGTAGGGGTTGACCAGGAAGCGGTGGCCCTCGCCGGGCAGGCGCGCCGAGAGATGGGTGAAGACCAGGTCCGTCATGCCGAACAGGGCGATCAGGCGATAGGCGGCGGCGAGATCCTCGCGCACCTCCTGCTCGGTCGGGATGCGGCTCGGGTCCGGCTTCACCGGGGGCGGCGGCAGCGGCATCAGTAGCCTCTCTCGGGATCGTAGAGATTGGGCAGGGGTTCGCCGCGCTCGAAGCGCGCGATGCAGCCGGCGACGTAGCGGGCGCGTTCGCGGCGGCTCGGCAGGCTCGCGACATGCGGCGTGACGATGACCTTGGGATGCGCCCAGGCGGGGCTGTCGGCCGGCAGCGGCTCCTGCTCGAAGACGTCGAGCACGGCGCCGGACAGTTGCCCGTCATCCAGCGCGGCGAGGATGTCGGGCAGCACCTGCTGCACGCCGCGCCCGACCTGCACCAGGCCCGCGCCGCGCGGCAGGCGCGCGAGCAGCGGCGCGGCGATCAGGCCGCGCGTCTCCGGCGTCGCCGGCAGCAGGCACACCAGCACCTCGCTGCGGGCGAGGAAGGCCGGCAATTCGTCGGCGCCGGCGAAGCACTCGACGCCGGCCACGGATTTGCGCGTGCGCGACCAGCCGACCACCGGGATGCCGACGGCGCGCAGCACCTCCGCCGAGCGCATCCCCATCGCGCCGAGGCCCATGATGCCGACAGTGCGCTCGGCCGCAGCATAGGGCGGCTCGAAATAATCCCAGGCGGCGCGTGCCTGGGCGAGAGCCAGCCGGCGCGCGCCCTTGTTCAGGGCGAGCACCGACCAGCAGACGAATTCCGCCATGCGCTGCGTCGCCTCCTCCGGCACGCAGCGGACCAGCGGAAGGCCCTTCGGCAGGTGCGGATCGGCGACGATCGAATCCACCCCGGCGCCGGAGCCGAAGATCGCGCGCAGCTTCGGCATGCGCGCGAGCCGCCCGGGCTCCGGCTCCCACACCAGGGCGTAGTCCACCTGCGCGGGATCCACCGCCGGATCGTCCCACCAGCGGACCTCGAGACCGGGGGCGAACTCGGCGAAGCACGCCTTCCATTCCGGGAGGGCCTTCTCGCCCCCCGACTTCACGACCAGGATCACGATGCCGGATCAGCCGGTGATGGTGTCGATGTAGTCGGCATTCACCCGCTGGTAGTTGTCGCCCCACCAGTTGCCGTCCATCACGACCTGCAGGCGGGCATTGTCCGGATCGGTCGGGTTGAAGCGGCGCAGGTCCTGCGGGACCATCGCCGCCGCGCGCGGATTGGTCGGGCCGTTGCCGAGCAGGCCGAGCAGGCCGACCTGCGGTTCGGGCTTGGCCAGCATGGAGGCGAGCAGCCGTTGCGCCATCTCGCCGCCCGGATTGCCGCGCGGGATCACCATGATGCCCGGCTGCAGCAGGCCCTGGTTCCAGATGAACTTGATGCGGCCGTTCGTCTCCTTGTCGAGCACGGTGGCGCGGGTGTGCCAGACGATGCCCATCACCGCCTCGCCGGTGCGCAGGAACTGCTCGCTCTCGCTGCCGCTGCTCCAGAACACCGCGTTGCGCCGGAGTTCCTGCACCTTGCGCAGGGCGGCGCGCACGTCGAGCGGATAGAGATTGGCCGGGTCCTTGCCGAGCGCCATCTGCGCCGCGTCGAGCATGGCCGTCGCGTCGCGGCGCAGCAGGCGGGTGCCGGGGAATTTGCGCGTGTCCCAGAAATCCGCCCAGGAGGTCGGCCCCCCATCGGGGAATTTCGCGCTGTCATAGGCGAGGACGGAACTGAAGGAATACGGCGCGGCCCCGTATTCCAGCACGAAGCCCGGCGCGATGACGTTGTCGCGGCCGACGATCGAATAGTCGATCTTGGCCACCAGGTTCTGCCGCCCGAGCAGCACCGAGGAGGCGGCCGAGGAATCGCACAGGTCCCAGGTGACGCGGCCGCTTTCGACCATCGAGCGGATGCGCCCGGCGGAGGGGCCCGTGCTGTCCTGCACCACGGTCCAGCCCGGATTGTCGGCGACGAAGGGGTCGCCGTAGAAGCGGCCGAAGCCCTGGTTGGCGATGCCGCCCCAGTTCACCATCACCAGGCGGCGCGCCTCCTGCGCGGCGGCCTTGCCGCCGGCCAGCGGCAGCACGCCGAGCGCACCAAGCCCGGCCAGCAGCGTCCGCCGATCGACTTCCCCGCGGCGATACCGGCGAAAGGCCAGCTCCACGCAATCCTGCTGGAAGGTCTGCATCATCTTGTCTCCTCGACGGGCCCATGCGCGGCGGGCATGCAGCCGCCTGCGCAACGTAGCCGCGTCATGCCACTTGCGGTTGCCTGAGTGCTGGCGTGAAGTCTCCCGCGCAATTCTCACCATGAGTGGGCTCATCCGGCAATGTCTCTTGCGAATGCGGTGCTCGCACCGGGCTTCAGGACGTCACCCTGGTGGTGGGAAGCGGCGGAACCGCCGACACGCGACAGCGTGCTGCCCGACCATGCCGGCGTGGCCGTGGTCGGCGGCGGCTATGCGGGAATGTCGGCGGCGCTCACGCTGCGCCGGCTCGGCCACGACGTCGCCGTGCTGGATGCGGAGCGGATCGGCTGGGGCGCTTCCTCCCGCAACGGCGGCATGGTCTCCGGCGGGCTGAAGGTCGCCTCCGGCGCGCTCGAACAGGCGCATGGCAAGGAGAAGGCGCGCGCCATCGCCGATGCCGCCGCCGCTTCATTCCCCTTCATCGAGGAAACCATCGCGCGGGAGGGGATCGACTGCGACTACCTGCGCTGCGGCCGCTTCGTGCCGGCCTGGACGCGCAGGCACTACGACGCGCTCGCCGCCAAGGCCGCTTTCATCGCCGAGGTGACCGGGCTGCCGACGCGCATGGTCCCGCGCGAGCGCCAGCGCGAGGCGCTCGGCAGCGACCACTACCATGGCGGCATGATCGCCGAAGCCTCGGGCAGCCTGCATCCCGGCAAGTATGCGCGCGGCCTCTCGCAGGCGGTGGAGCGTGCCGGCGCCCGCCTGGTGGACGGCGTGCGCGTGGCCGGCATCCGTGAGGACGGCACCGGCTTCCGCCTGACGACCGATCGCGGGCAGATGCGTGCCGATGCGGTGCTGGTGGCCACCAACGGCTACTCGCGCGATGGCCATGGCAATTCCGCCATGCCCTGGCTCGCGCGGCGGATGATCCCGGTCGGCTCCTACATCATCGCGACGGAGGAATTGCCGCAGGAGGTCATCGACCGGCTCTTTCCCGGCCGGCGCATGATCAGCGACACCAAGCGGGTGTTGAACTATTTCCGCCCCTCCCCCTACGGCAACCGCATCCTCTGGGGCGGCCGCGCGAGCTTCGGCCCGACCGAGCCTGCCGCCGCCGCACCGGTGCTGCATCGCTTCATGACCGGCGTCTTCCCCGAGTTGAAGGACGTGCGGGTCACCCACGCCTGGACGGGCAACGTCGCCTTCACCTTCGACTTCCTGCCGCATATCGGCGTGCAGGACGGCATCCACTACGCGGCGGGCTGCCAGGGGTCGGGCGTCGCCATGGCGACCTGGCTCGGCCACAACGCGGCGCTGAAGATCGCCGGGGCGCAGAACGCGTCCTTCGCGCTGGATGGCCTCAGCTTCCCGACGGTGCCGTTCTACAAGGGCAACCCGAACTGGTTCCTGCCGATCGTCGGCGGCTGGTACCGGCTGCGCGACCATATCGACCGGGTGGCGGCATGAACGCCGATTTCGTCCTGCTCAACGGCCGCATCGCCACGATGGATGCGGCGGGCACGGAAGCGCAGGCACTTGCCGCCTTCGGCGGGCGCATCGTGGCGCTCGGCAGCAGCGAGGCCATGCGCGACCATATCGGTCCCCGCACGCGCGTGCTGGACGCGGAAGGCCGCCGCGTCATCCCCGGCATCGTCGACAGCCACGCCCATCCGGACGCCTATGCGGTGCGGCTGCGGAGCTGGACGCTGCTCTCGCCCGACCGCGTCACGACGCGGGAGGAGGTGCTGGCGACCATCGCCCGCGTCTGCGCCGGCCTGCCGCGCGGCCGCTGGGGCGCCTTCTACCGGCTGAACGAGCGTGCCTCCGGCGGCTACCCGACGCTCGACGAGCTGGATGCCGCTTCCGGCGGCCGGCCGGTCTTCATCCTGCGCACGGACGGGCATCTCGGCCTCGCGAATCGCGCCGCCTTCGCCGCCTGCGGCATCGGGCAGGAGGCGCCGGACCCGCCCTTCGGCGCCTTCGACCGCGACCCCGCAACCGGCGCCTTCACCGGCCTGGTGCGGGAGACGGCGGCGCATGTCTTCCTCAATGCCGTGCATGGCGCCGACAGCGAATCGGACATCGCCGAGGGCATGGAGATGGTGCAGGACGAATGCCTGCGCCACGGCATCACCTCGGTGGCGAATTCCCTGACGCCGACCCACGCCATCCGCGCCTACCAGACGATGCGCCGCGAAGGCCGCTGGCGGATGCGCATGGGCATCATCGCCAGCGGGCGCGACGAACCGCTGATCCCGCACCTGATCGGCGCCGGCATCCGCTCCGGCTTCGGCGACGAGTGGCTGCGGCTGATCGGCGTGGAATGGTGTCCGGATTGTTCGACCTCCGGCCGCACCGCCGCCTATTGGGACCCCTATCTCGGCACGCCGGTCCCGGGCGAGCCGGTGCCGAACACCGGCATGCTGCTCTACGACCGGGACGACCTGACGGCGCGCGCCACCGCCGCGCACAAGGCCGGGCTGCAGGTGATGATCGAGGGCGTCGGCGACCGCGGCATCGACTTCGCGCTCGATGTCATGGAGGCGGCGCTCGCCGCGCATCCGGTGGCGGATCATCGCATGCGGGTGGAACACTGCTGCTACGTCACGCCGCCCATCCTCGAACGGCTGAAGCGCGGCGGCTTCGTCGATTCCTCGGCGACCGGCTTCATGGACGAGCTCGGCGAGGCCTATGTCGCCAATCGCGGCCAGGCGGCGATGCGCCACATGTGGCCGCACCGCAGCCTGATCGCCGCCGGCATCCCCGCGCCCGGCCATTCCGACTTCGCGGTGTGCCGGGTGAATCCCTTCACCGCCATCGGCGCCATGGTGACGCGCCGCAGCCAGACCGGCGCGGATCTCGACGCGTCGGAGGCGGTGACGCCGGCACAGGCGCTCGCCGCCTACACGACCCTGGGTGCCTGGGCGCAGCGGGAGGAAGGTGAGAAAGGCAGCCTCGAACCCGGCAAGCTCGCCGACCTGGCGGTGCTCGACACCGACGTTCTCACCTGCGATCCGGCGGCGATCCGCGGCACGGGCGTGGTCGCGACGGTGGTGGGCGGGGTGGAGCGCTTCCGCGCCTGAAGTGGGCGGAAGCCGCGACGGGCGCGCCCCTCCCCCGGTTCGCGACGGCCGTGAACTGCGCCATAGACCCCTTCCGACCCCTGCGCCCGCATGGGAACCTGCGGCGCCGGTCCGTTCCGCCCTTGCCTTCCCGAGGATGCGCCATGCGCCCCATTGCCCTGATCGCCGCCTGCCTGCTTGCCCCCCTGCCCCTTGCCGCGCAGGGTCTCGTGGTGGAGCGCACGATCAGCGCGCCACTCGCCGCCGAAGCCGCGGCGGCCGCGGTCGAGGCCTGCGCGGCGCGCGGGCATCGCGTCACCGCCGCGGTGGTGGACCGCGCCGGCGTCCTGAGCGCCCTGCTGCGCGGCGATGGCGCCGGGCCGCACACGGTCGCCTCGGCCCGGGCCAAGGCCTACACGGCCGCGAGCATGCGCACCGGCACGAGCCAGATCCTGGAGATGGTGCGGACCAACCCCGGCGCCGCACGGCTGCCGGACACTGAGGGCTTCCTTGTCATCGGAGGGGGGCTGCCGATTCGCGCGGGAGATGAGGTGGTCGGCGCGATCGGCGTTGGCGGATCGCCGGGAGGACATCTGGACGATCAATGCGCCGAAGCCGGGATCGCTCGAATCCGCGAAAGGCTGAATTGAGGGGGTGCTGCCCCCTCAAACTCCCCCGGCGGGGGACACGGTCCCCTGCACCCGCGGAGGCTCAAGGCATCGGATTCCTAGGCCTTTCGGCAATGGGACCCCTGGCGCGGAGAATTTGCGAGGGGCGGCGCCCCTCTCAACCCGCCCGCTTCAACGACAGTCGCTTCGGTGCCCCGCCGCTCGCCCGCGCCGCGAAGCGCTCCAGCACCTCCTCGGGCCAGGCGCCCACGCGCCGCGCGCCGAGGTCGACGCAGAGGTAGAGCACCTCGTTCTCCGCCGCCTGCCAGCCTTCCGCCGCGTGGAACATCACGTGACGGCAGAGCAGGCGCTTGGCGTCATACGCCAGCACTTCACTGTCGAAGGCGAGTGGCGCGCCCTCGGTCACTTCCCGCGTATAGGCCTGCCAGGATTCGGCCGCGAATGTGCCGAGGCCCTTCGCCTGGAACGCCTTGCCCAGCCCCAGCGACGGCCACAGCGCGTCCGTCGCCAGGTCGAAGGCCACGAGGTAGTAGGCGAGGTTCATATGCCCGTAGTGGTCGACCCACCCGGGCTTCACGTGACAAAGCGGTGCGCGCATCGCCTTCAGTGGATGTCGTCCGCCTTGGAGAGCGCTTCCCTGAGCTTCGCGACGTTGAAGCCCGGCGCCTTCACCATGTCGAGGATCACCTTCTCCCGCCGCGCGCCGAGCTCGATCGCCGCCGGGATCTTGGTGACGACGTCGTGCGGGATGACGACAGCGCCGTGGCGGTCCGCATGCACCACCTCGTCATGCTTCACCTGCATGCCGTGGATGGTGACGTCGAGGTTCAGCGCGACGATGTGCACATAGGCATGCGACGGGTTCACCACGCCGGCGATGCCCTGGAACCCCGGCGCGAACATGTCGAGGTCGCGCACCGAGCCGTTGGTCACCACGCCCTGCGCGCCAAGGCCCTGATGCACGGCGCTGTTCACCTCGCCCCAGAAGGCACCGACGCCCGGCGTGTCGTCGAGATCCTGCAGGCAGACGACGGTCGGCATCGCCGCGTCGGCGACATACTCGTACCAGGCGATCCGCATGGCGCGATCCGCCTCCTTGGTCCGCCCCGAGGGAAAGGCCGCGCGCTGCGTGCCGGTGCGGGCCAGGCCGCAGATCGGCGGCAGCTTCGGGTCCACCGCCGTCATCGGCCGCACGGTGAAGCCATGGCCGCGGCGATGCGGCGCGACGAGCTCCAGCGCGTTGCAGATGGTCGGCGTGTCCCACTGGCGCAGAGCTTCCAGATCGGCGGCGGCAAAGGGATAGTTCGGCATGGTGTCGTGTCCTCCGGTGGCGCCAGCATCGACCGGCCGGCGCGATCGGTCAAAGGGCGGGATGGTGGCCGCGCCCGGCGCCGGCGCACGGCGCAGTGTTCAACGGCGGCTGCCGCCGGAGGCAGCCGGCGCCCCCTCCCGCGGCCCGCGGCCGGGTCAGTCCGGCCGCAGGACGCGGAAGGCGTGACGCTCCAGGAAGTCGAGCCGGCCCACGAGATCGTCCTCCGCGCAGATCATGAAGGAGGTGAGGCCGATTCCGGCCCGCCGCGGGTCCGGCTTCGCCTGCGAGCCGAGTTGCACGCCGACGCCGGCGTCGATCTCGACCAGCACCTCGCGCGCCGGCGCCGCGACGTCGAGCACGCAGGTGAAGCGGCTTCCCGCGCCTTCCGCCGTAAGCGCCACGAAGCGTGGCGGCGGCGTGCCGGCGCCGTAGGCGCGCAGCCGCACCGTGGTTTCCTCCCCCGGCGCGACGCAGCCGAGATAGAGACGAAGCGGACGATCCGCCGCACCTGGCGGCAATGCGATCCGCATCCGCGCGACCCCGGGGCGGGTCCAGACGCCCCACCGCTCCAGCGCGAGCCAGTTCAACCCGTCACGCACCATGTCGGCCACGGCCTTGCCGCGCTCTGCGCGTCCGCCGCCGGCCAGGCAGAGCGGATAGGTCACGCCCGGCATGACCGGCAGCCGCGCGCCGCTGTCCTGCATCGGCGCGTCGCGTCGGGCGGCGGCGGCGCGCATCACCTGGTCGGCGATGTCGCCCCAGCTCCGCAGCCTGGTCGTCTCGCGGATCCTCTGCTCGTGGCGCGCGCGTGCCTCGGCGTCGAAGATCAGTTGCTCGAGCCTCGCGACGAGGTCCGGTTCGTTGCGCGGCTCGAAATAGACCGCCGCCTCCCCGCCCGCCTCGGAGAGCGAGGTATTGCGCGACACCAGCGGCACGCGGCCGAAGGACAGGCTCTCCGTGACCGGCAGGCCCCAGCCCTCGTAGTGGCTGTTGGCGACGGTGAAGAGCGCCGCGCCGTAGAGGCCGGCGAGCGTGACGTCCGGCACGCCATGGGCGATCGAGACGCGGTCCTGCAGCACCGGCGAGTTGCGCCAGAGCGTCATCGCCGCATCGGCCAGCCAGCCGGGCTTGCCGATGCAGACCAGCCGTGGCACGCGCTCCGCGCCATGCTTGCGCACCAGCGTCAGCCAGGCCTGGAACAGCATCAGGTGGTTCTTGCGGCTCTCGATGGTGCCGACGCAGAGCACGAAGGGCTCGCCCGGCTGCGGCAGGTCGGCGCGGTCCGTCCAGGCCGGCGCGGCCGGCGCGCCGAGTTCCTTCCGCAGATCCGCATCGAGCGGCACGACGGCGATCGGCAGATCGAGGCCGGGCAGGACCTCCTGCGCGATGCGACGCGCATCCGCGGCCGACCATTCGGAATTGGTCAGCGCCGAATCCGCCAGCGCGAGCATGCCCGAGAACCACTGGGCGAATTCCTCGACCAGCGCGGGGGAGCAGTGCTCGGGCGCCATCAGCGGGATGCAGTCGTGGATCATCGGCACGTAGCGCACGCCGTATTGCCGCGCCACGTGCCGGACATGCAGGAAGTAGTCCTTGATCCACCAGGAGGTGCCGAGGTTCACGAGGGCCGCACCCGGCGCGAAGACGAAGTCGGGGCCGTCCGCCAGGGCCTCGTGCAGCTCGGCCAGCACCGCGGCCCAGTCGGGGGCCTTGGGATCGCCGCCGGTGCGCGACAGGCGCCACAGCCGCAGGAACAGGTCGCGCCCGATCTCCCGCCACGCGCCGCCGGCGGCGTCGAAGGCGACGGCCGCGGTCGCCACATCGTCGATCGGATCGAGCAGGGCCCGCGCCGTGACGTTGAGCTGCACGCGCTGGATGCCGGTCGGCGTGCGGTTGTCGGCCAGGAAGGCGACCAGGTCGGAAGTGTCGAAGACGATCTGCACCGCCTGCCCCGGCGCGCGTGCGCTCCGCGCCAGCGGCGTGGCCAGGCGCGCCAGGGCGGAGGCCTCGCGTGCCGCCTCCTCGCTCGCCGGGTCGATCTCGAGTGCCCGGGCATAGGCGCGCCAGGCCTGCGCGGCATCGCCCATCAGCTTCAGCGCGTGGCCGATCTGCAGGTGCACGTCGGCACTGTTGGGCGCCAGCGCCTCCGCGGCGCGGTAGGCGAGCAGCGCGTCCGACGGGTCTCCCGATTCCTTGAGGCTGTGGCCAAGCTGGATATGCGCCCGCCAGTCGTCCGGCCGCAGGTCGAGATAGGCCCGGTAGGCCAGGATGGCGGCGTCCCACATGCGCTGGTCGCGGAGCGAATTCGCCTGTCGCAGCCAGTCACCCGGGCTCGCCGCGCCGGCGTCCTGCTCCACACGGTCCATGCTGCTCCTCACCCCTGATCCGGCCGCCGCGTGCAGTCGCGGCGCGCGTCAGCCCATGTTCACGCCCATCCTGCCATAGGCCTCGCGCAGGCGCATCTGGTAGCGCTCCATCGAGAACAGCGCGGCCTGGCCGGGCCCGGCCTGGCACAGGCGCCCGCGCAGGTCGGCATCGGTGTCGAGGGCCCGGATCGCCTCCACCATGGCGCGCACGTCGTAGGGATCGACCTTGATCGCGGCATCGCCCACCACCTCCGGCATGGAGGAGGTGTTGGAGGTCATCACCGGCGTGCCGAGCAGCATCGCCTCCAGCGCCGGCAGTCCGAAGCCCTCGTAGAGCGATGGGAAGAGCACCGCCTTTGCGCCGCGGATCAGGCTCACCAGCAGCGGGAAGGAGGCGTAGTCCACCTGCTGCACACGATAGCGGGTCTGGGTCATGCCGTTCTGCGTGAGCAGGTAGCGCACATGTTCGTTCTCGAAGAGCAGGCGCAGCTCCTCATCCGACTTCCAGGCCTTCTTGCCGACGATCACCAGCGGATCCTGCACGCCCGAGGCTAGGTAGGCCTCGATCATGCGGCCGACGTTCTTCTTGGGCTCGATCGCGCCGAAGAACAGGAAGTAGCGCTGGAAGCGCAGGCCGAAGGTGCCCTCGATCTCGGTCTTCACGTCGGCGATCGGCTTGTCGGTCAGGCGTGCGGGGATGTCGACCGCCTGGTAGGTGTTGGTGACGCGGTCCTCCGGCACGCCGAGCAGGCTTACGATGTCGCGCCGCGATGCCTCGCTGACCGTGATGATGTGGTCGGCCCGCCGCGCGAGCTGGCGGGTCAGGCGGAAGTACTGCCGCTTGTTGTCGAGCGTCGTGTAGGGCAGCCGAAGAGGCACCAGGTCGTGCAGCGTATAGGCGTTGCGCGCCCCGCGCACCTTGAGCGCGAGCGGGTAGGTCCAATGCATCACCTCCGGCGGATGACGGAAATGGACGGTCATCCGGTTGCGGTAGAGGTTGAAGTGCTGGCGCTGCGCCTCGAACAGGTTCTGCACGTTCCAGACGTGGTCGAAATACGGCAGGCGGCTCCTGAAGGCATCGCGCACGACGCGCCCGGTGATCGGCACCTGGGTCGCGATCTCACCGAGCGGCGTCGTGAAGGCGCGGCGCACGTAGTGCGCCGCCTGCGAAACCTTCGAGGGCTTCCCCACGCGCGGGTCGAAGAAGGCGATCTCGCGGATCAGCGCGTTCGTGCTGATGGTCGAGCCCCTGGTGCCGTAGAGCACGCCGACCTCCCCGCCGATGTCACGCAGGCAAAAGGAAAGGTTGCGGGCGTAGGTGGCCACGCCCGTCCCCTGTTCGAGCGAGAGGTTGTACCCGTCGATGAAGATGCGCGGAGCGCGCCTGGCGGCCATGGGCGGGTGATCCGTACGGAAGCGGTGCAGGCGCGGGACACCGCCGGCGGAATCGCCCGCAACCCCCGCCCCTGCTCGCCGACAAGCTGCGGCGAGGCACGGGCGAGGTCAAGCAACCCGGCATGAAGACCGGCCCGAGGGGGGCCGCATCGTCAATCGAGGAATTCGGGCGAGACGAGACGCGGCAGGAACAATACCACCTCCGGCCAGATGATCACCAGCACCAGCACGCCGAGCATCGGCAGCAGCATGATCATCGTGTCCTTGAGCGCATCGGCCATGCGCATTCCGGCCACGTGGCAGGCGATCATCAGGCAGAGCCCGTAGGGCGGCGTCACCAGCCCGAAGGCCAGGCTGACGATGCCGATCATGGCGAAATGCACCGGGTCCATGCCGACGCCGACGGCGAGCGGCTGCAGGATGGCGCCTACGATGATGATCGCCGGGATGGCATCGAGGAAGCATCCCACCACCAGGAAGACGCCGGCGATGAAGAAGCCCGTCGCGATCTTTCCCATGCCCCAGGCGGAGACGCCGGCGAGGATCGCCTTCGGGATCTCGTAATAGGCGAGCAGCCAGCCGAAGGCGGAGGCGGTGCCGACGCAGAACAGCGCCACCGAGGCGAGCCTTCCGGTTTCGCCGAGCGCCTCCCACAGCTCCTTCATCCCCATCTCGCGGTAGTAGAGCAGCGACAGCGCGCCGGCGTAGAGCACAGCGATGCAGGCGCTTTCCGTCGCAGTGAACCAGCCGAAGACCTTGCCGCCGATGATGATGGCCGGCGTCATCAGCGCGGGGATCGAGATCGCCATCGCGCGCAGGAACTCGCCCCAGCCGGCGCGCGGATAGGTCGGGTAGCCGCGTGCCTTCGCATAGGCATGCACGGTCGCCATCTGCACCAGGCCGATGAGCAGCCCCGGCAGGATGCCGGCGAGGAACAGCGCGCCGATCGAGACGGTCAGCACGCCGCCCCAGACGATCATCAGGATCGAGGGTGGGATGATGACCGCGAGCACCGCCGAGACCGCGGTGATGGCGACGGAGAAGCCGTCGTCGTAGCCCTCCTTCCGCTGGGCATCGATGAAGATCTTCGACTGCGACGCGGCATCGGCGGTCGAGGAGCCGGAGATGCCCGCGAAGAAGATCGACAGCACGACGTTGATCTGCGCGAGCCCGCCCGGGAAGTGCCCGACCATGGTGCGCGACAGCGTCATCAGCCGGTCGGTGATGCCACCGACGTTCATCAGGTTGGCCGTCAGCAGGAAGAACGGCACCGCGAGCAGGATGAAGGAGTTGTACGCGTTGAACGTCTCCTGCATCAGCACCATCGGCCCGAGCCGCGGCTCCATCCACAGCACCGGCAGGCAGGCGAGGCCGAGCGCGACGGCGACCGGCACGCGCAGGGCGAGCAGGACGAAGAAGACCCCGAACAGGATCCAGGCCGCCTCCCCGGCGGCGAGCGCATTGCCCCCCATCAGGCGGCCTCCCCGTGGACCAGCATGCGCAGGTCGTCGGCGAACTTCTCGCCGGCGAAGAGCAGCCAGGAGAAGCCCAGGATCGGCCAGGGCAGGTGGATCAGCCAGAGCGGCAGTTCCGCGAGCTCGCTGATGCGGAACCAGGCGAAGTCGACGAACTCGATCCCGAACCAAAGGAAGATCCCGCCGAAGACCAGCACGAAGAGGCCCGAGACGATGTCCATGAAGGCGCGCCTGCGGCCCTTCAACTCGGGCCAGAGATCGACGATGAAGTGGATGCCTTCCTTCTGGCCGACGATGGCGCCGATCATGACGGTCCAGACGAGCAGGAAGCGCGCCATCTCCTCCGTCCAGATATAGTGCGGCAGCCAGGATGTCTGGCGCGAGACCACCTGCAGCGTGACCGGGAAGACGAGGATCAGGACGGAGATCGCAAGCAGCGCGGAGAGCAGCCGGGCATAGAAGCCAGCGGCACACCGCACCAGGCCGCGCAGGCCGGGCTGGGACATGGGTCGCTCCGGTTGTCGGGAAGGGCCGGCCGGGCGGCGCGCATCGCCCCCGGCCGGCTGCGTATCAGGAGGCGATGGCGTTGATGCGGGTGAAGATGGTCTCCGCATCGACCTCGCGCGCATAGGCGGCCATCACCGGATCGACCGCGCGCTTCAGCTCGGCGCGTTCGGTGAACTCGACGCGGCGCAGGCGGCCGGCGCGTTCGAGCTGGTCGAGCTTCTGGCCATCCTCGCTGCTCTCGGCCTGGCGGCCGAAGGTGCCGGCTTCCTTGCCGGCGCGGCGGATCGCCTCCTGCAGCGGTGCGGGCAGGCGCGACAGGGTCTGGGTCGAAAAGCACAGCGGCCGGATGGTGATGGCGTGCTGCGTCATGATGAGGTTCGGCGCCACCTCGTAGAAGCGCATCGCCTCGACGCCCGCGGCCTCGTTCTCGCCGGCCTCGATGACGTTGTTCTGGATGCCGTTGTAGACCTCGTTGTAGGCGATGACCGTGGGCGCCATCCCTGCCGCCTGGAAGGTCCGCGACCAGATCGGCGCGCCCTGTACGCGGACCTTGAGGCCGCGGAGTTCCGCCATGTTGGTGACGCGCTTGTTGGCGAAGATGTTGCGCACGCCGCCGCCGGCATAGCCGATCAGCGCGACGCGGGCGCGGCGCTCGATCTCCTGAGCCACCGGCGCGAACAGGTCCTGGTCCAGCACCTGGTTCCAGTGCGCCAGGTCGCGGAACAGGAAGGGCGCGTCGACGAAGGGTGCGGCGCGGCTGAAGGTGGACATGTGCGCCGGGGAGACGATGCCGTAATCCACCGCGCCGCGCCCGGCCGACATGTATTCGAAATACTGCTTCTCGAGCCCAAGGCTGGAGTTCTTGTGCAGCACGAAGTTCACCGGCTGGGCGGTGTAGTACTGCTTCACCAGCTCCTCGAACCGCACCAGGGCGCGGGTGAAGACGTGGTCGTCGTTGAACTGCACGGCGCCGTTCAGGGTGATGGCCTGCTGCGCCCGCGCGACACGCGGGGCCGCCAGCAGGACCGTGCCGGCCGCGAGGCCGCGCGCCAGGTCCCGTCGCTTCATGAACGCACTCTCCCTTTGCCAGGCCGGCTTGGTGCCGGCTCTGGCCGGACTATAGGGGGGGAAGGCGCGCCATGGGAACCGTCCGGTTACTGCCCCCCTTCCCGTCGCACGCTCACTGGTCGAGACTGCGCACGGCATCGCGGGGGAACGCCATGAACCGTCTGGATCTTTCGGGCCGCGTGGCGATCGTCACCGGTGCGGCACGCGGCATAGGGCTCGCCATCGCCCGGCGCGCGGTTGATTCGGGCGCGGCGGTGGCGGTGTGGGACATGGATGCGGCCACCGGCGCCGAGGCCGCCGCCTCGCTCGGCCGCGCCAGCGCCCATGCGCTCGACCTGACGGATGAGGCCGCGATCGGCGCCGCGCTGCAGGCGACGCTCGCCGCGCATGGCCGGGTGGACATCCTGGTCAACAACGCCGGCATCACCGGCGGCAATGCCCCGTCCTGGGAATTGCCGGTGGCCGAATGGAAGCGCGTGGTCGAGGTGAACCTGATCGCGCCCTATCTCGTCACCCGCGCCGTCGTGCCGGGGATGATCGCGGCGGGCTATGGGCGCGTGGTGAACATCGCCTCCATCGCCGGCAAGGAAGGCAATCCGAATGCGTCGCACTACAGCGCATCCAAGGCCGGGCTGATCGGCTTCACCAAGTCGCTCGGCAAGGAATTGGCGAAGACCGGCGTGCTCGCCAACTGCATCACCCCGGCGGCGGCCGAGACCGACCTGTTCAAGCAGATGACGGCCGAGCAGGTCGCCTGGATGCGGGGGAAGATCCCGATGGACCGCTTCGTGAAGGTGGAGGAGATCGCGGCGATGGCCTGCTGGCTGGCCTCGGAGGAATGCTCCTTCTCGACCGGCGGCGTCTTCGACATCTCCGGCGGCCGTGCCGTCTACTGACGGCGTTGCCAGCCCCGCGCCGCCCGCGCACATTGCCGCCGACCCGAAGCTGCCGATGAGGAAACGCAGATGAGCACGTCCAGCAAGATCGCCGTCGTCACGGGGGCCGGTACGGGCGTCGGCCGCGCCGCCGCGCTCGCCCTGCTGGGGGGCGGCTGGACCGTCTTCCTCGCCGGGCGGCGGACCGAGGCGCTGCAGGAGACCGCCGCACTCGCCGGCGGCGATGCGCCGCGCGCCATTCCCGTTGCCACGGATGTCGCCGACCCGGCTTCGGTCGATGCGCTGTTCGGCACGGTGAAGCAGCGCTTCGGGCGGCTCGACCTGCTGTTCAACAATGCCGGCCAGAACGTGCCCGGCACGCCCTTCGAGGACCTGACCTACGCCGACTGGTCGCGCGTGGTGGCGGTGAACCTGACCGGGTCCTTCCTCTGCGCCCAGGCCGCGTTCCGCATCATGAAGGACCAGTCGCCGCAGGGCGGGCGCATCATCAACAACGGCTCGATCAGCGCGCATACGCCGCGGCCGGACAGCGCGCCCTATACGGCGACGAAGCACTCCATCACGGGGCTCACCAAGTCGCTGATGCTCGACGGGCGCAAGTACGACATCTGCGCCGGGCAGATCGACATCGGCAACGCCGCGACGCCGATGACGGCGCGCATGTCGAAGGGCGTGAAGCAGGCCGACGGCAGCGTCGCGGTGGAGCCGACCATGGACGTGAACCATGTCGGCCAGGCGATCCTGCACATGGCGAACCTGCCGCTGGAGTCGAACATCTTCACGCTGACGATCAAGGCGACGAAGATGCCGTTCGAAGGGCGCGGCTGACGGAGGAAGGTCGGGGGAGGAGAACCTCCCCCGATCCCCCTCCCTTCCTTGTCGTTTGGGGACTGACAGCCGAGGTCAGCGCCAAGGTGCCGAAGAAGGTTGAGGGGGTTCGGGGGAGAAGTTCTCTTCTCCCCCGACCTTTTCAATCTTCCCCCCGCTCCGCCAGCAGCCGCTTCACCTCGTTCTTCGGCACCTTGCCGTAGCCTGACCGCGGCAGCGCATCCCACACCACGATGCGCGACGGCCATTTGTACCGCCCGAGCCGTCCGTCGAGATGCGCCATCACCGCGGCGGGGTCGATCGTCGCGTCCGGTTGCGCCACCAGCACCGCGACGCCCGTCTCTCCCCATTTCTCATGCGGCACGCCGACGACGCAGGCTTCCGCCACGGCCGGATGTGTCAGCAGGGCTTCCTCCACCTCCCGCGGATACACGTTGGACCCGCCGGAGATGTACATGTCCGATTGCCGCCCGGTGATGGTGAGGAAGCCGCGCGCATCGAGATGGCCGAGGTCTCCGGTGTGGAACCAGCCGCCGGCGAAGGCCTTCGCCGTCGCTTCCTCGTTGCCGAAGTAGCCCGCCATGACCGCGGGGCCGCGCACGCAGATCTCGCCGGTCTCGTTCGCCGGCAGCGGCCGGTTCCCGCCATCGAGGATCGCGATCTCGATCCCGGTGCGCGCATAGCCGCAGGAACCGATCGGGAAAGCCGGATCATCCTCCAGGCTGTGCCACTCCGGCGGCAGGACAGTGATGTTGCCCGTCACCTCGCCGAGGCCGAAATACTGCACCAGGCAGGACCCCAGCTTGCGCAGCGCGTGCTTCTGGTCCTCCCGGTACATCGGCGCGCCGGCGTAGATCACGTGGCGCAGCGAGGAATGGTCGTGCGCATCGACGCTGGCATCGCGGCACAGCTCGTTCAGGATCGTCGGCACGGTGAACATGTTGCTGACGCGATGCTTCTCCACCAGGCGCCAGGCCTCCGGCACGTCGAGGCGCTCGCCCGGCAGCAGCACGGACACCGCGCCGCGCGCCACCTGCGCCATCGCGTGGATGCCCGCGCCGTGGGATAGAGGGGCCACCACCAGCGACGCGTCGCGATGCGTCAGCCCGGGCATCAGGTCCGCGATGTGGTTCGTCACGACGAAGGCGAGCTGGCCATGCGTCAGCGTGCCGCCCTTCGGCCGGCCGGTCGTGCCCGAGGTGTAGAACAGCCAGGCCGGATGGTCGCGATCGACCGCCTCGGTGAGAGTGACAGGCGCGCCGCTGCCCTCGGCCACCAGATCATCCCAGGTGAGGCCCTCCCCCTCCCCGATCGCGACGTCCAGCATGCAGTGCGGATTGCCGGCCTGTGCGGCGGCACGGTGCTCCGGGAAGCCGGTGTCGAAGACTTGCGCACGGCAGCCGGCGTTGGCGGCGAGGAAGGCCACCTCCGGCGGACTCAGGCGGAAATTCGTCGGCACCCAGACGGCGCCGATCAGCCAGCAGGCCCAGCCGGACTCGAAGATGGCGTTGCCATTGCGGGCATGGACCAGCACCCGGTCGCCCTTCGCCACGCCGCGCGCCCGCAGCGCCGCCGCCGCGGCCGTCACGCGGGCCGCCAACTCGCCCCAGTTCCAGCGCCGGTCGCGCCAGACCAGGGCCGGGTGGTCCGGCAGCCGCCGCGCCGTCTGCAAGAGCAGGCTGGCAAGGTTCGAGGTGGGTATCATGCCGTTCTTCCTCCCATCCCCCTTGGTCTGCCGCGCCGCGGCGCGGGTCGCAAGAACGGGTCGCCGCTTGCGGTCGCCGCCCCGGCCGGGCAAGTCTTGCAGCCAAGCGCCGAACACCGTCGCAGCCGAAGAATCATCGAGGGAGCAACGCCAGATGACCGAGACCATGACCGGCGCATCGCGCCGCAGCCTGCTTCTGGGCGCCGCCGGGGCGGGGCTCGCCCTGCCCGGCCTCGCCCGCGCGCAGGCGCAGTACCGGCCGGAATACAAGCTCTCGGTGGTCGGCAACCGGCCCATTCCCTTCGCCGAAGGCGCCTTCCAGTGGGCCGAGCTGGTCACCCAGCGTTCCGGCGGCCGCATCAACGTGAAGGTCTATCCCGGCAGCCAGCTCGTCGGCGGCGACCAGACGCGCGAGCTGGTGGCGATGCGCCAGGGCGTGATCGACTTCTCGGTGTTCAGCACCATCAACATCGCCCCGCAGGTGCGGGAGGTCGGGCTGTTCCAGCTCCCGTTCCTGATGCCGAACCACAAGGCGCTCGACGCGCTGATCGGCGGCGAGGTCGGCCGCGACATCTTCGGCGTGATGGAGCGGCGGGAAGTGGTGCCCCTCGCCTGGGGCGAGAACGGCTTCCGCGAGATCTCCAACTCCAAGCGCGCCATCCGCACGCCGGCCGACCTGCGCGGCATGAAGATCCGCTTCGCGGCGGGGGCGATCTTCAGCGACATCTACAACACCCTCGGCGCCAATCCGGTGCAGATGTCCTTCGCCGACCTGCAGCCGGCGCTGTCCACCGGCGCGGTGGACGGGCAGGAGAACCCGATCAATCTCTTCCTCGCCTTCCGCATGGACACGCTGGCGCAGAAGCACCTGACGGTGTGGAACTACGTCAACGACCCGCTGATCTTCTGCCTCTCCCGCAGCGTCTGGAACAGCTTCACCGACGCCGACAAGCAGCTCGTGCGCGAATGCGCCGAGGAAGCCGGCCGCAACCAGATCGCGCTGACGCGGCGCGGCCTCGGCCTCGACGGCGGCGACGATTCCTCGATGCAGGAACTGCGGCGCCGCGGGGTGGAGGTCACCGTCCTCACCGCGCAGGAAAAGGCGGAATTCGCCCGCGCCACGCGTCCGGTCTACGAGAAGTGGTCGCAGACCGTCGGCGCCGAGCTGGTCCGCAAGGCCGAGGCCGCCATCCGCGCCGCGACGGCCTGAGTGTGAGCGCCGAGCCCGACCCGACCGCCGAGCGGACCGGCCCGCATACGCGGGTCCCGCTGCGTATCGAGGAAGTCCTCATTGCCGCCGCCATGGCCGCGATGGCGCTGATCACCGCCGCCAACGTCGTCACGCGCTACCTGACCAACGTCTCCCTCGCCTTCACCGAGGAATACTCGGTCGCGCTGATGGTCGTCGTGGCCTTGCTCGGGACCGCACTGGCCACGGCGACGGGCCGGCATATCCGCATCGGCGTGCTGATCGACGAAGGGCCACCGGCCTACCGGCGCTGGGCCGAGGCGGCCGCGATGGTCCTGACGATCGCCTGCTTCGCCCTGCTGGCCTGGTACGGCGCCCGCCTCGCCTACGACGAATACCGCTTCGAGGTGCTGTCGAACGGCCTCGGCCACCCGAACTGGCTCTATACCGGGTGGCTGCCGCTGCTCTCGCTTGTCGTCATCGGTCGTGCCGCCGGGCGGCTGATGCGCGTTCTGCGCGGGGCGGAGGGCTGATCCGATGATCGGCGTCACCCTCTTCGCGCTGTTCACCATCATGCTGCTCGGCGGCGTGCCGATCGCCGTCGCCCTGGGCCTGGCGGGCGCGACCGCCATCGTGCTGGCGGATCAGTCCATCTTTGCCATGCCGACCAATGTCTATGCCGGCATCGCGAAATACCCGCTCATGGCCATCCCGATGTTCGTGCTGGTCGGCAGCGTCTTCGACCGGACGGGCGTGGCGCTGCGGCTCGTGCGCTTCGCGACCGCCCTGGTCGGCGCGGGGCGCGGCGCGCTCGCCTCGGTCGCCGTGCTGGTCGCCATGGTGATCGGCGGCATCTCCGGCTCGGGGCCTGCCACCTCGGCCGCGGTCGGCCAGGTGGTCACGCGCAGCATGGTGAAGGATGGCTACCCGCGATCCTTCATCGCCAGCACGGTCGGCGCGGCGGCGGCGACGGACATCCTCATCCCGCCCTCCATCGCCTTCATCATCTACGCGGTGCTGGTGCCCGGCGTCTCGGTGCCAGCCATCTTCATGGCCGGCATGTTCCCCGGGATCCTGGCCGGCTTCGCCATCATCGTCCCGATCGTGATCATCTCGATGGTCAAGGATTTCGGCGGCAAGGCGCGCACCGAGGAGCGCCTGCGCGTCTGGACCACCTTCAAGGAGGCGATCTGGGGCCTGATGGCGCCGGTCGTCATCCTCGGCGCCATGCGCTCCGGCTTCGTCACGCCGACCGAGGCGGCGGTGCTGGCCGTCGCCTACGGCCTGTTCGTCGGCTTCGTGGTCTACCGCAGCCTCACCCTGCGCGACCTTTACGAGATGCTGGTGGAGGCGGGCGAGCTCTCGGCCGTCATCCTCATCGTCGTGGCGCTGGCGAGCGTCTTCGCATGGTCCACCTCGACGCTCGGCATCGTGCAGCCGATCGCGACCTGGGTGGTCGGGCTCGGCCTCGGCGAATACGGCACCATCGGGCTGCTCATGCTGGTGCTGATCGTCATCGGCATGTTCCTCGACGGTGTCTCCACCTTCCTGATCCTGCTGCCGGTGCTGATCCCGATCGCCAATACCTTCCACTGGGACCTGACCTGGTTCGGCGTGATCCTGACCATGAAGATCGCGATCGGCCAGTTCACCCCGCCGATGGCGGTGAACCTCATGGTCTCCTGCCGGATCGCCGGCGTGAGCATGGAATCCACCATCCCCTGGGTGGTCTGGATGATCCTCGCGATGTTCGTCGCGCTGGCGCTGGTGGTGGTGTTTCCGGATATCGCGCTCTGGCTGCCGCGGGCGATGGGGCTCGGGTAGTGGGGAAGAGGCGGGCATCGCATCCGCCCCTTCCGGTGCCTCAAACCGGCCAGCCTTTCGGCCGACTCGCCATGCGTGCCTTGTTTCGCGCGCCGCCGCCACAGCAACCCTTCGCGCGACACCGCCGCGCCTCGCCGCCGACAGGTCGGCAGCAAGGCCCGGCGGATTCAAACCAGCGGCCGCCGGTATCCACCATTTCCTGCCCTCGGGCGCCGAGTGCAAACCTGCGGCTTGCCCGGCGTCGCCGGCCCACCGGCGGGCCGCATTCACGGCTTCGGCACGGGCCATGGACCCATGCCGCCAGGATCAGCCCTGCGGCTGCGGCACGATGCGGATATAGGGCTTCGGCTCACGCCAGCCCTGCGGCCACAGCTTCTTCGCGTCCTCGTTCGAGACCGAGCCGGCGATGATCACATCCTCGCCGTGCTTCCAGTTGGCCGGCGTCGCGACCTTGTGCTTCGCCGTGAGTTGCAGGCTGTCGAGCAGCCGCAGGATCTCGTCGAAGTTGCGGCCGGCCGTCATCGGATAGGCCAGGTAGGACTTCACCTGCTTGTCCGGCCCGATGATAACGACGACGCGCACGGTCTGGTTGTTGGCGGCCGTGCGCCCTTCCGATGTGGTCCCTGCATCCGCCGGCAGCATGCCGTAGAGCTTGGAGACATGCAGCGTCGGGTCGCCGATCATCGGATAGGTCACGGCATGGCCCGTCACCTCGCGGATGTCGTCGGCCCAGCGGCTGTGCTCGCCCACCGGATCGACGCTGAGGCCGATGATCTTGGTGTTGCGCTTGTCGAACTCCGGCTTCAGCCCGGCCATGGTGCCGAGCTCGGTCGTGCAGACCGGCGTGAAGTCCTTAGGATGGCTGAACAGGATGGCCCAGGAATCGCCGATCCACTCGTGGAAGCGGATGCGTCCCTGTGTCGTGTCGGCTTCGAAATCCGGGGCCGTCTGGCCAATGGCAATGCTCATGGCGCACTCCCTCTGCTGCGCGTGTGGGCGCGGAAGGCACCACGCAGCAGCGCATCGCTCAAGTGAAATGTTCCTGTTTCGCAGCGCACGCGCGCGGGAGATCGTCCTTCTCTCCCGCGCGCGGTGCGTGCAAGCTTACTCTTCAATGCCTCGCCGACGCGACGCGCCGGATCGCCTGCACGACGCGCGCCGGCGTCATGCGCATCGCGTCCTCGAGCGGCGGGCTGAATGGCACCGGCGCACGCGGGGCACCGAGCCGTTCCACCGCGCGCAGGCCGCCCGGCCCGAGTGCTTCCACCACCCGCGCGACCACCTCCGCCCCGAAGCCGGAGACGGTCACCGCCTCATGCACCACCAGCAAGCGGCCCGTGCGGCGCGCCGAGGCGATCACCGCCGCCTCGTCCCACGGCCAGAGGCTGCGCAGGTCGAAGACGTCGCAGGCGACGCCGCTGTCGCGCGCGCCCTGCTCCACCACGGGCACGCAGGCGGACCAGGTGACGACGGTCGCAGCGTCGCCCTGCGCCACCTGGCGGGCGACGCCGAGGGCGACGGGCTCGACCGCCTCGGGCACCTCGCCTTCCGCGGTCCACAGGTTCTTCGGCTCCATCAGCACCACCGGATCGTCGCTGCGGATCGCGGCCTTCAACAGCCCCGCGGCATCCGCCGGCGTGCCGGGCGCGGCAACGACCAGGCCCGGGATATGCGTCAGCCAGGCCTCCAGGCATTGGCTGTGCTGCGCCGCCGAATTGCGCCACATGCCCTGCGGCATGCGCACCACGAGCGCGGCGCGCCCCTGCCCGCCGAACATGTAGCGCACCTTGGCGATCTGGCTGACCAGCTCGTCCATCGCGCAGAGGGTGAAGTCGGCGATGCGCATCTCGATCACCGGACGCGTGCCGCACAGCGCGGCGCCGAGGCCCGCGCCCATGATGGCGCTCTCGCTGATCGGGGTGGAGACGATGCGGTCGGGGCCGAACTCCTCCGCGAGGCCCTTGTACTGGCCGAAGATGCCGCCTTGCGCGAGGTCCTCGCCCAGCGCCCAGACCAACGGGTCGCGGCGCATCTCCTCGGCGAGTGCGGTGCGCGCGGCCTCGGCGAAGCTCATGCGGGTCATGCCGGCGCCCCCGCATCCTGCACGTCGCTGAAGGCGGCGCCAGGGTCGGGCCAGGGGGCGGCCATGGCGGCCGCACGGTGGCTGGCCATCTCCTCGGCTGCCTCGGCCTCGATGGCGGCGATCTCCTCCGCCGCGACGCCCGCCGTCGCCAGCGCCGCGGCGAGCCGCCGGATGCAGTCGCGGTCGCGCGCCGCGGCGGCTTCCTCCGCCGGGCGATAGGCGGCGGCGTCGGTGCCGGTGTGGCCCTCCCAACGGTAGCACCTGGCGTGCAGGAACTGCGGCCCCGCGCCGCCGCGGATGCGCGCGACGAGTTCCGCCGCCACCGCGTCCACCGCCAGCGCGTCCTCCCCGTCCACGGCGATCGCCGGCACGCCGCAGGCCTCGGCGCGGACAGCCGGCCCGCCGCCCGCCGTCACCGCGCTGTTGCGGGTGAAGGCGGCGAAGCCATTGTCCTCGCAGACGAAGAGCACCGGCAGGCGGTACAATGCCGCCCAGTTCATCCCTTCCAGGAAGGGACCGCGGTTGACCGCGCCATCGCCGAAGAAGCAGGCGACGATCGCGTCGTCTTCCTCCGCGCCTGCCGGTTCGCGGTTCCGCTGCCCGCCGGCCAAGCGGGCTGCGGCTTCCGCCGACCGGACGGCGCGCCGCAGCCGGATGGCCTGTGCCGCGCCGCAGGCGATCGGGATGCCGGCGCCGACCACGCCGTTCGCGCCGAGCATGCCGACCGCGAAATCGGCGATGTGCATCGACCCGCCCTTGCCGCCGCACGACCCGCCGGCGCGGCCATGCAGTTCCAGCATCATCGCCCGTGCGTCCGCGCCCTTGGCGATGGCGTGGCCGTGGCCGCGATGAGTGCTGGTGATGCGGTCCGCGCGGCGCAGGTTGGCGCAGACGCCGACCGCCACGCCCTCCTGCCCGATGGAGGGATGCACCACGCCCGGCGCCTGGCCGCTGCGCATCGCGGCAACCGCCTCGTGCTCGAAGGCGCGGATGCGCGCCATGTCGCGCAGCATCGCGAGCCGCCGTGCCGTCTCGTTGGAGGCGGAGCCCTGACGATGCGGGGACCGGCTCGGATCTCCGCCGCCCGGCGGCGCAGCCGCCTGCGCACTCCGGTCATCGGACCCCACCATGCGAACCCCCTCCCCCTTTTGCCGCGGCAAGCAACGCGCTCTACTCCCGGGCAGGGAGGACAAGCGCCATGCTGGAGCGGCTCATTGTCGTGGACAGCGTCACCCGGCTGGGGCCGGAGGCGCAAGGGCGCGTCATCGTCGGCGGCTCCCATGGCGGGATCTACGCCGCCTACCTGGCGGCGAAGGCCCGCACCGCCGGGGTGGTGCTGAACGATGCGGGGCTCGGCCTCGACGGCGCCGGCATCGCGGGGCTCGCCTATCTCGATCCGCTCGGCATTCCCGCCGCCTGCTGTTCCCACCGCAGCGCGCGCATCGGGGACGGCTTCGATCTGCTCGGCCGCGGCGTCGTCAGCCATGTGAACCGCGCCGCCGCGGCACTCGGCGTCGAGCCCGGCATGTGGTGCCGGGAAGCCGCCCGCCGCCTCGCCGCCGCACCGGTGCCGGTGATGGATGCCCCGGACAGCGTCGAGTCCCGCTTTCCCGTGGACCTGCCCGGGCTGCACCGCGCGCGCGCCTGCGCGATGGACTCCAATTCGCTGATGACGGCGGATGATGACGGCACGGTCGTCGTCACCGGCAGCCATGGCGGGCTGCTCGGCGGTCGCCCCGAAAGCGCCGCCCGCGCCGCCGTCTTCGCCGCGCTCTACAACGATGCCGATGGCGGCATCGACGGTGCGGGATTCACGCGCCTGCCGGCGCTCGATGCGCGCGGCATCGCGGCCGCGACCTACTCCGCCTGGACGGCGCGCATCGGCGATGGCCGCTCCGCCGTCGAAACCGGCATCATCTCCTGCGTCAATGCATGCGCGGCCTCGCTTGGGTTGAAGCCCGGCATGCGGGTGCGCGACGCCGTCACACTGCTTGCCGAAGCGATCGAGAAGGACCACCGCGCGTGACCGACGCCCCGCCCTCCAATGCGACGCTGACCATCACGGGCGGGGAGGCGCTGGCGCGCATGCTCCAGGCCCATCATGTGGGCCCGATGTTCGGCATGGGTGGCTTCCAGTTGCTGCCCTTCTACGAGGCGGTGCGCGCGCTCGGCCTGAAGCACTACCTCATCAACGACGAACGCTGCGGCACCTTCGCCGCCGACGCCTGGGCACGGGTGACGAACCGCCCCGGGGTGGTCGACGCGACGCTCGGGCCGGGGGCGACGAACCTCGTGACCGGCCTGGTGGAAAGCCTCAACGCCGGCATTCCGCTGGTGGCCATCACCGGCGACGCCAATCGCGACCACGCCTGGAAGAACATGACGCAGGAGGCGCGGCAGGTGGAGATCCTGCGCCCCGCCTGCAAGGAACTCATCCGCGTCGAGAGCACGAAGCGCATCCCGGAGATGGTGCGCCGCGCCTTCGCCGTCGCCACCTCCGGCCGCCCCGGCCCGGTGGTGCTCGACGTGCCGGAGGATGTCTGCCACGGCGAACACGAATTCGGCGCTGACGAGATCTGGGCCGATCCCGGCACGCTGCAGGCCCAGGCGCGCCGCACGCGGCCCGACCCGCACGAGCTGAACCGTGCGGCCGCGCTGCTCGCCAGGGCGAAGCGCCCGCTGCTGCTGGTCGGCGGCGGCATCCATGTCAGCGCCGCCTACGACGCGCTGCTCGCGCTTGCCGAGGCCGGGCGCATCCCGGTCGCGCACACCATGTCGGGCAAGGGCGCGATCGCCTGCACGCACCCGCTCTCGCTCGGTGTCTTCGGGCGCTACAGCCGCATCGCCAACGACTTCGTCGCGGAAGCCGACCTGCTCATCGTCGTCGGCTGCAAGCTCGGCGAGATCGCGACGAAGCGCTTCTCGCTGATGCCGGCCGGCGTGCCGGTGGTGCACATCGAGATCGTGCCGGAGGAGATCGGCCGCACCACCCGCGCCGATGTCGCGCTGGCGGCCGATGCGCGGCTGGCGCTGGAAGACCTGCTCGCGGCGCTGCCCTCCGGCCCGCTGCCCGACGGCCGCGCGGAGTTCGCCGGCGCCGTCGCGCCGCGCATGGCCGCCTGGCGCGTCGGCGCCGCCGACCGGCTGGAATCGAACGAGACGCCGATCAATGTCGGCCGCCTGATCAACGAGCTGAACGCGGCCATGGGGGAGGAGGACATCCTCGTCGCCGATGGCGGCTTCGCCGGCCACTGGGGCGGACTGCTGTTCGACACCAGGAAGGCCGGGCGGCACTTCATCGCCGATCGCGGCTTCGCCTCCATCGGCTACGGTGCGCCGGGGGCGCTCGGCGCGCAGCTTGCCGCCGGGCCTGGGCGGCGCGTGGTGGGCCTGACCGGCGACGGCGGCTTCAACATGACGATCGGCGAGATCGAGACCGCGCGCCGCGTCGGCGCCAACTTCATCCTCTGCGTCTTCAACAATGGCGCCTCGGGCTACGTGAAGGCGTTGCAGCACGCCGTCTACGGGCCCGGAAAGTACCAGTCCTCGGAACTCGCCGAGACCGACTACGCCGCCGCCGCCCGCGCCTTCGGCTGCCGCGGCATCCGCGTGGAAGACCCCGGCAGGCTGGGCGCGGCGATCCGCGAAGGGTTGGCGAACACCGACACGCCGACCATCCTCGACGTCATCGTCACCCGCGACCCGTCGCGCATGTTGCCGGGCGTCGACAACCGCACCCTGCGCGTCGAGAAGGGCGACCGGCCGGTCTAGGCGACAGCGAGGCTCCGCCTCGCGCTCCGCTCGGGGGCGCCGCCCCCGAGACCCCCGCCAGGGGGCCGGGCCCCCTGGACCTCCCTCCCGTCGGCTCCGGCTCTCCGGGCCTGGACTGTCCGGCGGAGCGGATGCGCGGGGCGCGCACGGGAGGGTCGCCGGGCCGATGGCGAGGGTGCTCGATAGCCCGTAGGACAGCGGCGTAGGCAAAGCTGCGGAATCGTGCGGATCCGCGCTATCCTCCGCCCTGACGGTTCTGAACCGCCACGGACCCTTTGCCATGCGACGCGCGTCCCCCTTGCTGCCGATGCTTCTCCTCGCGGCCGGGGCCGGAGCGCAGGAGCCCAACGCGCCGCTGCCACTGCCCCGCGTGATCTACGGAGCGCCCGAGCCGAACGTCATCTACGGTCCGTCCTCGGCGGAGCCCGAACGCGCGCCCCCCGCCGCGCCCCCCGTCGCCCGCCCGGCCACGCCGCCCGCACCAGCACCCCAGGGCAGCCTCACCTATGGCTGGGGCCCCGCCTACGTGCCACCCCTGGGCTACTGGGCCCCGCCGCCACACTGGGACCGGCCGCCGCGACCGATCCGTCCTCGCCCCGAGGTTTCGGTTCCCCCGGCACGCGGCGGCTACTACGAGCCGCCGCAGCCGCCCGGCAGCTATGTCGGCCGGCCGCCCTCCGCGCCGCCGGAGCCTCGCTGGGGCTTCGAGAGGCCGCGGCGCTGAACGCGCCATGAGGCACGCCGCGTCGCCATATCCCCGCCATGTCGCCACCGCAGATTGCAGGCGCAAGGGCACGGCGCTCGCCAAGGATGCAGCCATGAAGAGAATTCCAGGACTTGTCCCGTTGGGGCTGCTGGCGCTGGTCGCCGCAGCCTGCACCAACCCCTACGATCCGACCCAGCGCGCGGTCGGCGGCGGGCTGATCGGCGCCGGCACCGGCGCGGCGATCGGCGGCATGGCCGGCGGCGGCCGCGGTGCGGCGATCGGCGCGCTGGCGGGCGGGCTCGGCGGAGCCGCGATCGGCGCCGCGACCACCCCCCAGCAGCCCGCGCCCTACCAGGGCGGCTACGGGCAGGGCTATCCGCAGCAGCAGTCCAGCTACATGGCCACGCCGGCGCCGGTTGGCGCGACCACCTACTACCCCTCGCCGGGGCCGGGCTACGTGAGCGCACCCTACTACCAGCCGCCGCCCCCGCCGCCGCAGGCCTACCAGCCGCCGCCGGGGTCCTATTGGCAGCCGCAGCCCTATTACGCGCAGCCCGACCCCCACGGATATTACGGCTACTGACGCGAGGGATCAGCCGCCGGCCGCGAGGATCTCCTCGAGTCGCGGCAGGGACGGCACCGCGCCCGGCCGGCCGCAGGCCAGGGCGCCGGCGACCACGCCGCGGCGCAGCGCCGCCGCCTCCGGCAGGCCGCCGGCAAGGGCGGCGGCGAAGGCCCCGATGAAGGCGTCGCCGGCGCCGGTGCTGTCCACCACCGTCACCGCCGGAGCCGGCAGGTGCAGCGGCCCCGCGCCGCGCGGCGCCCAGTAGGCGCCGGCAGCGCCGGCCGTCAGGACCACGCCCCGCCCGCTGCGCCAGGCCAGCGCGGCGGCCGCTTCGGCCCGTGGGCCGTCACCGCCGAGCAGAATTGCGGCCTCCGTCTCGTTCACCACCAGGATGTCGGTCGCGGCCAGCAGCGAGTCCGGCAGCGGCCGGGCCGGGGCGGCATTGAGCAGCGTCACCGCCCCGGCGGCGCGGGCCGCGCGAAAGGCAGCCTCGGTCGCAGGCAGGGGTGTCTCGAGTTGCGCCACCACCAGCATCGGCCCGCCGCCCGCCGCCCTGGCTGCCGTCGCCGGATCGAGCATGGCATTGGCGCCGGCGACGACGACGATCTCGTTCTCGCCCTCGGCGTCGACGAGGATCAGCGCCTCCCCGGTCGGCAGGCCGACCAGGCGGGCGACAGCCCCGGCATCGACGCCCTCGGCAACCCAGAGCTCCATTGCCGCATCGCCGGCAGCGTCCTGCCCCAGGGCGGCGACCATGGCGACCTGGGCCCCGGCGCGCGCGGCGGCGACCGCCTGGTTGCTGCCCTTGCCGCCGTGGAAGCGGTCGATGCCCGACGCCGCCAAGGTTTCGCCAGGTTGCGGAAAGCGCGCCACGCGCAGCACCGTGTCCCGATTGTAGGAACCGATGACGAGAACCCGGCCCATGGCACTCCCCCCGCTGGTGGCCGCGGACGCTGGGGCGGGGCCGCCCCGCGGGTCAAGCCGCCGCTTGCGCAGCCGCAAGGCAGGCCCGGCGGCGGCCGGCGAAGATCTTATCGATCCGATCCGGAGTTGCGCCATGTCCGACCCTCTTCAGGTCGTCTGCCCCCATTGCGATGCGGTGAACCGCGTGCCCGCGGCGCGGCTCGGCGACCGCCCGGTCTGCGGTGCCTGCCGCCGTCCGCTGTTCGAAGGCCGCCCCCTCGCCTTGGACGAGGCCCGCTTCCGGCGGCACCTCCAGGCTTCCTCCCTGCCCCTGCTGGTGGATTTCTGGGCCTCCTGGTGCGGCCCGTGTCGCGCCATGGCGCCGGAATTCGAGGCCGCGGCCACGACTCTCGAACCCATGGTCCGCCTGGTGAAGGTGTCGACCGAGGAAGCGCCGGCGCTGGCGCAGGAACTCGCGATCCGCAGCATCCCGACCCTGGCCCTGTTCCGCGGCGGGCGGGAAGTGGCGCGGCGCGCCGGCGCCATGCCGGCGAAGCAGATCGTCGCCTGGGCGCGCCAATCCGCCACGTGATGCGGCCCCGGGTTGCGCTGCAGCAAACTCGACCTAACCTGTAGGGCATCCCGACACAGCGCCCCGAGGCCCCTATGCCCGATACGATCCTGGCTGATCCCACCATGCTCAAATTCGGGATCGGCCAGCCCGTGCCGCGGCAGGAGGATCCCACGCTTCTCCGCGGCCAGGGCCGCTACACGGACGACCTGGCCGTCGAAGGCCAGGTCTGGTGCGTCATGGTGCGCAGCCCCTATGCGCACGGCGTCATCAACGCCATCGGCACCGAGGCGGCGAAGGCCATGCCGGGCGTGCTCGGCGTCTTCACCGCGGCCGACATGGCCGAATACGGGCCGATGCGTTGCCTGCTGCCGCTCAAGAACCGCGACGGCAGCCCGCTGATCAACATCGAGCGCGGGCCGCTCGCCGCCGACAAGGTGCGCTTCGTCGGCGACCCGGTCGCCTTCGTGGTCGCCGAGACCAAGGCGCAGGCCAAGGACGCCGCCGAGGCGGTGGAGATGGACATCGACGCGCTCGACGCGGTGACCGATGCCTCCGCCGCCGCCGCGCCCGGCGCGCCGCAGCTCTACGACCACATTCCCGGGAACGTGGTGCTCGACTTCCATTTCGGTGACGCCGACAAGGTGGCGGAAGCCTTCGCCGGCGCCGCCCATGTCACCAGGCTGTCCATCCGCAACAGCCGCATCGTCGTCTGCGCCATGGAGCCGCGTTCCGCGATCGGCGAATGGGATACCGCCAAGGGTCGCTACGTGCTGCGCGTCGGCAGCCAGGGCGTCTTCGGCCTGCGCAACCAGATGGCGAACGACATCCTCAAGGTTCCGGTCGAGAAGGTCCGCATCCTGACCGGCAATGTCGGCGGGTCCTTCGGCATGAAGGCCAGCGCCTATCCGGAATATGCCTGCGTGCTGCACGCGGCGAAGGTGCTCGGCCGGCCGGTGAAGTGGACGGATGAGCGCACCGGGTCCTTCCTGTCCGACTGCCACGGCCGCGACCACGAGGTGGATGCGGAACTGGCGCTGGACGCCGAGGGCAGGTTCCTCGCGGTGCGCCTGACCGCCTTCGGCAACATGGGCGGCTACCTCGCCACCGTCGCGCCGCTGATGGGCACCGGCAACTTCGTCCGCAACATCCAGACGAACTACCAGACGCCACTGCTCCAGGTGGACACGCGCTGCGTGGTGACCAACACCACGCCCATCTCCGCCTACCGCGGCGCCGGCCGCCCGGAAGGCAACTACTTCATGGAGCGCCTGATCGAGACGGCAGCGCGCGAGATGGGCAAGGACCCGATCGCCCTGCGCAGGCTGAACCACATCAGGCCGGAGCAGTTCCCCTTCACCTCCACCAACGGCTCGGTCTACGACTCGGGAGATTTCACGGCGCTGCTCGACAAGGCGCTGGAAGCCGCCGACTGGGACGGCTACGCGGCGCGCAAGGCAGCAAGCGAGGCGCGCGGCATGCTGCGCGGGCGTGGCGTCGGCAATTTCCTCGAATGCACCGCGCCGCCGATGAAGGAACAGGGCGAGCTGGTCTTCGAGCCGGACGGCACCGTTACCATCGTCACCGGCACGCTCGACTACGGCCAGGGTCACTGGACTCCCTTCGCCCAGGTGTTGCACCAGAAGCTCGGCGTGCCCTTCGACAGTATCAGGCTGGTGCAGGGTGATTCCGACCGGCTGATCGCCGGCGGCGGCACCGGCGGGTCGAAGTCGCTGATGGCCTCCGGCGCCGCCATCCTCGAAGCCGCCGAGCTGGTCATCGAGAAGGGCCGCAAGGCCGCCGGCTACGTGCTGGAAGCAGCCGCCGAGGACATCGAGTTCGCCGCCGGCCGCTTCACCATCATGGGCACCGACCGCGGCATCGGCATCATGGAGCTCGCCGCGAAGCTGCGGGAGATCGGCCCGCTGCCGCAGGACGTGCCGAACGCGCTCGACAGCCGCACGGTCTTCGACCAGGCGCCGATGGCCTACCCGAACGGCTGCCACATCTGCGAGGTCGAGATCGACCCGGAGATCGGCACGGTGAAGATTGACCGCTATGTGTCAGTGAACGATTTCGGCGTCATCGTGAATCCGCTGCTGGTCGAAGGCCAGGCGCATGGCGGCATCGTGCAGGGCATCGGCCAGGCGCTGATCGAGCGTGTGGCCTATTCCGAGGACGGGCAGCTCCTGACCGGGTCCTACATGGATTACGGGCTGCCGCGGGCGGACGACCTGCCCTCCTTCGGGTTCGAGAGCCAGCCCAGCCCGTGCAGGACCAACCCGCTCGGCGCCAAGGGGTGCGGCGAGGCCGGCTGCGCCGGATCGCTGCCGGCGGTGATGAACGCAGTGTCGGACGCGCTGGGCGGGATGCACATCGACATGCCGGCGACGCCGGAACGCGTGTGGGAAGCCGTGCAGCGAATGAAGTGAAGAACGGGGGGAGAAGCGAACTTCTCCCCCCGGGCCCCCCTCAACCTTCTTTGGCACTTGGGAACCTTTCTTCGGAGGTCAGTCTCCAAGTGACAAAGAAGGGAGGGGGTTCGGGGGAGGTTCTTCTCCCCCGGCCTTGACTACGCCGCGAGGAAGACGCCGCCTTCCTCGCTCAGCGCGGCGAGATGGTGGTCCATGTCGCCGAACATGTTCTCGATGACGGTCAGCCGCTTCAGGTAGTGCCCGCCCGCATACTCCATCGTCATGGCGATGCCGCCATGCATCTGCACCGTCTGCTGGCCGACGAAGCGGGCGTTGCGGCCCACCTCCACCTTCACGGCCCGCATCTGGCGGCGGCGCTCCGCGGCATCCGGTTCGCTCGCCATCATCGCGGCGAGCATCGCCATCGAGCGCGCCTGTTCGAGGCAGACCATCATCTCCGCCGCGCGGTGCTGCAGCGCCTGGAAGGACCCGATCGGCCGCCCGAACTGCTTGCGCGTCTTCAGGTAGTCGACCGTCAGGTCCTTCGCCGCTTCCATGCAGCCGACGGCCTCGGCCGCCATCGCCGCGATGGTCTCGTCCGCCACGCGCTCGACCAGCGCGATGCCGCCGCCGGATCCGGTCAGCAGCGCCTCGGCCCCGACCTTCACACCGTCGAAGGTGATGTCGGCCGCGCGCTGCCCGTCCGCGGTGCCGAAGCCCCGCCGCGTCACGCCCTGCGCATCCGCCGGCACCAGGAACACGCCGATGCCATCGCGATCCCGACGCGCGCCTGAGATGCGCGCCGTGACGATGAGCCGGTCCGCCGTGTCGCCATGCACGACGACACCCTTGCGCCCATCGATCACCCAGCCTGCACCGTCCTTCTTCGCCGTCGTCGCGACGTCGTGCAGGTCGAAGCGCGACTGCGGTTCGGTATGCGCGAAGGCGAGCAGCAGGGTGCCGGCCGCGATCTCCGGCACCATCGCCGCGCGCTGCTCGGCCGTCGCGCCATGGCGCAGGAAGCCGCCGCCCATCACCACCGTGGACATGAAGGGTTCGAGCGTCAGGGAGCGTCCCATCTGCTCGGTCACGATCATGGTCTCGACGGCGCCGTAGCCGAGGCCGCCATCCTCCTCGGCGAAGGGCATGCCGAGCAGGCCGAGTTCGGCATAGGCGGCCCAGACCTCGCGCGACCAGCCGGTCTCGGAGGCCATGTAGCCCTTGCGCTGCTCGAAGCCGTACTTGTCCTTCAGCAGCTTGGACAGGCTGTCCTGCAGCAGGCGCTGGTCTTCGGAAAGATCGAAATCCATGTGTCTCAGAGCCCCAGGAATGCTTTGGCCATGATGTTCTTCTGGATCTCGGTGGATCCGCCGTAGATGCTCTGCTTGCGCCAGTTGAAGTAGGTCGCCTGGGCGAGCGTCTGCCAATCCTGCGCGATGTCCGGCTCGTTCCGCCCATCCGCTTCGGGATCGTTCGGCGCCGCGAGGCCATACGGCCCCGCCGCCATGACATAGAGTTCGGAAATCGCCTGCTGCAGCTCCGTCCCGCGGATCTTCAGCACCGACGATGCCGGGTTCGGCTTGCCGCGGCTGAGCTGCCGGTTCTCATCCGCCAGCACGCGCAGCGTCGTCATCTCCAGCGCCTTGAGCTGGACTTCCACATCCGTCAGGCGGGACCGGAAGCGCGGGTCTTCCATCACCGGCCGCGCGCCACCCGGGGCTTCCTTGGCGATCAGCTTCAGCCGGCGGATGCGCTCCTTCGAGGCCCCGACGCGCGCCTGGCCGGTGCGCTCGTTGGACAGCAGGAACTTCGCGCAGTCCCAGCCGCGATTCTCGGTGCCGACCAGGTTGGCGACGGGCACCTTCACATCGTCGAAGAAGACCTCGTTCACCTCATGCGCGCCGTCGATGGTGATGATCGGCCGCACGGTGATGCCCGGCGTCTTCATGTCCACCAGCAGGAAGGAGATGCCCTCCTGCTGCTTCGCCGCACCCGGGTCGGTCCGCACCAGCAGGAAGATCCAGTCGGCGTGCTGCGCCAGCGTCGTCCAGGTCTTCTGGCCGTTGACGATGTAGTGGTCGCCGTCCCTCTTCGCCGCGCATTTCAGGCTGGCGAGGTCCGACCCCGCGCCGGGTTCCGAGAAGCCCTGGCAGAACCACAGGTCGAGGCTGGCGAGCTTCGGCAGGAAATGCTTCTTCTGCTCCTCCGTCCCGAAGGCGACGAGCACCGGCCCGAGCATGTTGCAGTTGAAGCCGAGCGGCGAGGGCGCGGGCGTCGACTGGATCTCCTCGCTCAGGATGAAGCGCTTGATCGCGCTCCAGGGCTGGCCGCCCCACTCGACGGGCCAATGCGGCACCGCCCAGCCCTTGTCGTACAGGCGCCGCTGCCAGTCGACCTGCATCGCCTTGGTCGGCGTGCGGCCGGAGGCCATGCGCTCCCGCGTGTCCGCGGGCAGGTTCGCGTCGATCCAGGCGCGCACTTCCTCGCGGAAGGCGCGTTCCTCGTCGGTGAAGCGGAGGTCCATGCTCGTTGCTCCCGTTGGATTCCGTCAGGCCGCCTTGCTGCCCATGCCGGCGAAGGACCCGCCTTCGGCGGCCAGTTTCTCGATCAGCGCCGCGGGCTTCAGGTTCGCATCGCCCGTCGCCGCGGCGTAGTGCGCCAGCTTGTCGCGGACGTTCTTCAGTCCCTGCGTGTCGGCCCAGAACATCGGCCCGCCGCGCCAGGCCGGCCAGCCAAAGCCGTTGGCGAAGATCACGTCGATATCCACCGGGCGATAGGCGACGCCTTCCTCGAGGATGCGCGCGCCCTCGTTGACCATCGGCAGCATCAGCCGTTCGAGGATCTCCTGGTCCTCGATCTTCCGGCGCCGTACCTGCATCTTCTCCGCGACCTCGAGGATGATGCGCTCCACCTCCGGGTCCGGCATGCGGGTGCGCTTCTCATCGTACATGTACCAGCCCTTGCCGGTCTTCTGGCCGAACCGCCCGAGGGCGACGATCGCATCCGCCACCGGAGCGACAGTGCCGCGCGCCTTGCGCACCGCCGCACCGATGTCGAGCCCGGCGAGATCACCCACCGCCAGCGGCCCCATCGCCATGCCGTAGCCTTCCATCACGCGGTCGATGTCCTGCGGCAGGCAGCCTTCCAGCAGCAGCTTCTCCACCTGCGGGCCGCGCTTGCCGGTCATGCGGTTGCCGACGAAACCGTCGCAATTGCCGACGAGGACCGGCAGCTTGCCGATGCGCTTGCCGAATTCCGTCGCCGTCGCGATCGCCACCCAGGAGGACTTCGACCCACGCACATTCTCAAGCAGGCGCATCACGTTCGCCGGCGAGAAGAAGTGCATGCCGACCACGAGTTCCGGCCGGCTGGTCGCGCCCGCGATCTGGTCCACATCCAGCGTCGAGGTGTTGGTGGCGAGCACGATCCCCGGCCGCGCCGCCTTGTCGAGGCGCGCGAAGACCTGCTTCTTCACCTCCATGTTCTCGAAGACCGCCTCGATCACCAGGTCGGCCTTCGCGACGGTGCCCTCGAAATCCGTGCTGCCGGTCAGCAGCGCGCGGCGCTTCTCGTAGTCCGCCTGCGACAGGCGTCCGGTCGAGACGGTGCGCTGCCAGTTCGCGTCGCAGCGCGCGAGGCCCTTCTGCAGCGCCTCCTCGGTCATCTCGACGATGGTCACGGGCACGCCGTGGTTGGCCGCGCTCATGGCGATGCCGCCGCCCATGGTGCCGCCGCCGATCACCACCAGGCGCTCGACCGGCAGGGGCTTCGCATCGGCCGGCTGGCCGGGGATGCGCAGCACCTCGCGCTCGCCGAAGAAGATGTGGCGCAGCGCCTTGGACTGCTCGCCGGAGACCAGCGCCTGGAACAGCTCGCGCTCCTTCTCCAGCCCCTTCTCGAAGGGCATGGTGAAGGAGGCGCGCACCGCCTCCGCGCAGCCCTTCGGGCTTTCCTGCCCGCGGCTGCGCTTCAGCAGCCCGGCGACCACCGCATCATAGGCCGCGGGGTCCTGCCCGCCGATCCTGTCCGTGCGGTTGCGCGCAAGGGTGAAGGTCTTGCCGATGTTCGCGCGCGCCCAGGCGACGGCACCTTCTTCGAGGTCGCCGTCGATGATCGCATCGACGAAGCCGAGCTTCTGCGCCTTGGTCGCCGGGATGGGATCGCCGGAGACGATGATCTTCGCCGCTTCCTCGGGACCGATCATGCGCGGCAGGCGCTGCGTGCCGCCGGCGCCGGGCACGAAGCCGCGCTTCACCTCGGGCAGGCCGAGCTGAGCATTCGCCAGGGCAAGGCGCGCATGGCAGGCAAGCGCGAGCTCCAGCCCGCCACCGAGGGCGGAGCCATGGATCGCCGCCACCACGATGCCCGGATAGCCCTCGATGGCGTCGAACACCTCGGTCAGCGAGGGAGGCTGCCGCGGCTTGCCGAACTCGGTCATCTCGGCACCGGCGCAGAACATCCGGCCGCTGCCGATCAGCACCACTGCCTTGGCGCCCGCCGCCTTCGCCGCGTTCACGCCGGCGAGAAGCCCGGCCCGGATCTCCGTCCGCAGCGTGTTCACCGGCGGATTGGCAAGGCGCAGCACATGCACGTCCCCATTCTGGACGTGCTGGACGAATTCGGCAGAGCCGGACACGGGCGTCACTCCCTCGCAAGCATGCGGGCCACTTCGGCCCCTCTTGGCGCAAGTGTCCGGCAGAACCGCCCGGACGGCAAGCGGGCCGCGCCCTGTTGCCCAACCGCGCCGCGCATGCTGCGCTTGCAGCATCCTCAGTCACGGGAGCGAAACGCATGTCCCTCTTCGACCTCACCGGCAAGGTCGCCGTCGTCACCGGCGGCAGCCGCGGCATCGGCCGCGCCATCTGCGAGCGCCTGGCCGAGCACGGCGCCAAGGTCGTCGTCTCCTCCCGCAAGGTCGAGGCCTGCCAGGAAGTGGTGGACGCCATCACGGCCAAGGGCGGCACCGCCATGGCCGTCGCCTGCAACATCGGCCGCAAGAGCGAATGCCAGGCGCTGATCGATGCCGCCGTCGCCGCCTGGGGCCAGGTCGACATCATGGTCTGCAACGCCGCGATCAACCCGCATTTCGGGCCGGCGATGACCATGCCCGACGAGATCTTCGACAAGATCATGGCGTCCAACATCAAGTCGAACCTGTGGCTCGCGCACATGACCGCGCCGGGCATGGCCGAGCGCGGCGGCGGTTCCATCGTCATCGTCTCCTCGATCGGCGGCTTCCGCGGTTCGCCGGTGCTCGGCGCCTACGCGATCTCCAAGGCGGCCGACATGCAGCTCGTGCGCAACCTCGCGGTCGAATGGGGCCCGAAGAACGTGCGCGCCAACGCCATCGCCCCGGGCCTGATCCGCACCGACTTCGCCCGCGCGCTGTGGGAGGACCCGGGCATCTACAAGAAGCGCACCAAGGACACGCCGCTGAAGCGCATCGGCGAGCCCGACGAGATCGCCGGCGCGGCGGTCTTCCTCGCCTCCGCGGCCGGGTCCTTCATGACCGGGCAGACCATCGTGATCGATGGCGGCGTGCTGGCTGGCCCGCCCTCGCGCTCCGACGACGAGGAGTGATCAGCGGAAGCCGGGCGGCTTGCCGCTCGGGTCCCATCCCGGCGCCGGCGTGCCGCGCTGGATCGGCGGCTTCACGCTGATCCCGGGGCCTTCCCGCGGCGGCGCAGGCTGGCGCGGCGGCGTGACCGGCGGGCGCGGCGACTGCGCCGCCTGGGATGGGCGTGACGCTGCCGGCGGCTCGGGGTCCGCCGTGACCGGCGGCGGGGCCGGCGGCGGTGGCGGCGGCAGGACCGCCACGGGCGGGGCAGCGGGCGGCTGAGCGGTCGGTGCCG